>NZ_JCANSX010000013.1:0-215682 GCF_059570515.1 Nocardia sp. CNS-044 | reverse complement strand
AGTTCGGTCTCTATCCGCCGCGCGCGTCAGAAACTTGAGGAAGGCTGTCCCTAGTACGAGAGGACCGGGACGGACGAACCTCTGGTGTGCCAGTTGTCCTGCCAAGGGCACCGCTGGTTAGCTACGTTCGGAAGGGATAACCGCTGAAAGCATCTAAGCGGGAAGCCTGTTCCAAGATGAGGTTTCTCACCCCCTCGAGGGGGTAAGGCCCCCCACAGACCATGGGGTTGATAGGCCAGAACTGGAAGCACGGTAACGTGTGGAGGTGACTGGTACTAATCGGCCGAGGACTTACCAACAAAGAAGCTACGCGTCCACTGTGCGGTATCTGAAACAACACACAGACACCGTGTCACCGGTATTCGATCGAATCGTTTAACCGATTCCGTCGAACCGTGATCGGGGAGCTCGAGGGCCAAGCCCTCGAGGATCTTCCTGCTCGGGTGCATGGTGTGTGGATAGTTTCATAGAGTTACGGCGGCTATAGCGGTGGGGAAACGCCCGGTCCCATTCCGAACCCGGAAGCTAAGGCCACCTGCGCCGATGGTACTGCACTCGACAGGGTGTGGGAGAGTAGGACACCGCCGGAACATCATTCGCGAAAGCCCCCGACTTCGGTCGGGGGCTTTCGGCGTTTTCAGGGCACGGAAGACCTCCTGCGCGGCAAGGCTCCTGCGCGCCGAAGTCTCGGACTACCGTGGTGCACATGTCCAGCACCAGGATCGGCAAGCATATTCGCGCACCGCGGTCGACGGTCTACGACTTGCTGCTGGACGCCGACGCGGTGGCGCGGTGGCGGGTTCCCACTGGAATGACCAGCCACGTCCATGAATTCGAGCCGCGCGAGGGCGGCCGGTTCCGCATCACCCTCACCTACGACGGCCCGACCGACACCGGCAAGACCACCGACCGATCGGACACCTATCAGGGGCGTTTCGTCACCTTGATCCCTGGCGAACAGGTCGTGGAGATTCTCGAATTCGAGACCGACGACCCGGCCGCCGGTGGCGAGATGACCGTCGCCGTCACCCTTTCCGACGCGGCCGACGGCGGCACGGATCTGGTGGCGATCCACGAGGGCCTGCCCAGCGCGGTGAAACCGGAGGACAACGAACTGGGCTGGCGCCTCGCGCTGGCCAAACTCGCCACGCTCGCGGAAACCGGCTCGCTCGACTGAGCGAGCCGGTTCACTGGACCGACCGAGTCGGTGCTTTCGGTCAGCGCACCGCGTCGTCCACGCGGGGCTCGATTCCGGAGGGCGGCAGCATGTTCCACCGCTCCAACTGCTTA
This sequence comes from Nocardia sp. CNS-044, assembly GCF_059570515.1. NCBI lineage: Bacteria > Bacillati > Actinomycetota > Actinomycetes > Mycobacteriales > Nocardiaceae > Nocardia > Nocardia sp. CNS-044. Next base: position 214,392 of record NZ_JCANSX010000013.1, on the reverse strand, counting down.
CGGATCTGCTCGGCGGCGTCGATATTGAGCGGCCCACTCGTCCACAACGCATACGGCAGGTTGAGGAAGCGACCTTCGGTCACCGCGCGCAGCTGATTGATGCCGGGCTTGGCGCGCAGCATCTCGACCTTCTGCTCGAACGACTGCTTCGGGTAGTCCACGAACATGATGGCGTCCGGGTCGGCCGCGGCCAGCCGCTCCCAGGAGACTCTGGTCCAGGTGTCCTCTACGTCGTCGAGGATGTTGCGCGCACCCGCCGCGTCCAGGATCGCCTGCGGCGCACCGAATTTGCCGCTGGAGAACACCGTGTCGCTGGCGCTGTCGAACAGGAAGACGGTCGGCCTGTGCTCGGGCTGCGGTGCGGAACGCAGGGCGGCGAGCCTGGCATCCAGGTCTGCGGTGAGTTCGGTGGCGCGGTCGGCGCGTCCGGTGATCGCGCCCAGGTTGGTGAGATCGGTGCGCAGCGCCGTCCACGGTTCCACGATTCCGCGCTGGCGTTCGCCCTCGCGCTGGCGGCAGCTCTCGGTGAGCACGTACGCGGCGACGCCGTCCTTGCCCAACGAGTCGGGAGTGAGGTTCTTCGCCTCGTCGTAGCCGTAGCTCCAGCCCGCGATCATGACGTCCGGGCGCTGGGCGAGGACGGTCTCGCGCGCGGGATATTCGGGGGCGACGGATTTCAGTGAGTCGACCATGGGTCCGTAGTGGCGGCGCAGTGTGTCGGCGTCGCGCTGCAGACTGGAGACGGCTACGACCTGGTCTTGGGCGCCGAGTGCCAGCGCCATGGAGATGAGGTTGCCGTCGTTGACGAACATCCGCTGCGCGGGCGCGGGGAACTGGACGTCTCGGTCGCAGTTGCGGACGGTGAGCGCGCCCGCCGCGGGGGACTGGTTGCTACAGGCCGCCAAGGTGGCGGCGAGCGTGGCCGCGGCCAGCATTCGGGACGTGTTCTTCATGGTGTCGCCTCTCGCGGGGTGATCAACAGATGGGTTTCGCCGGTGTCGGGATGCGCGACGCGGGTCGCGCGCACACCGAAGACGGATGCGACCACCTCGGGCCGCAGCGCCGTCTCGGGCGGTTCCGGCGGACGCGCGCGGCCGTTGTGCAGCACCAGGATTCGGTCGCAATAGCGGTCGGCAAGAGCGAGCTCGTGCAGGGCCATGACCACGGTGCGGTTCAGGGTGCGGACCAAGGCCAACAGCTCCAGCCGATGGGTGATGTCCAGGTGGTTGGTCGGCTCGTCCAATATCAGCACCGGCGTGTCCTGTACGAGCGCCCGCGCCAACAGGACCCGCTGCCGTTCGCCTCCGGAGAGCCGGTGCACTGGCCGCTCGGCGAAGCCCGCCAGGTCGACCGCTGCCAGCGCCTCCTCGATCACATGCCGCTCGCGCGGTGACCCGACGCCCCACGGCGGTAGATAAGGTGTGCGCCCGAGCGCTACCACTTCGCCCGCGAGCAGATCGGCGGGCGGCCGTTCGTCTTGGGCGACCAGCGCCACGGTCTTGGCACGCTCGCGCGGCGACAGCTCGTGCAGCGCGCGACCACCCACGTGGACTCGCCCCGCCGTCGGCCGCCGCACGCCCGCGAGCACATGCAGCAATGTCGTCTTGCCGCTCCCATTGGGACCGACGATCCCCACGACTTCCCCGGTCCGGATCGTGAACGACGCGTCCACCACGACATCCCGCCGCCCGACCGCGCACGTCAACCCGGCGGCGTCGATATCGGCTCCTGCTCTCCTGTGCGGGCTCGGTGCGGTGGCGTCCACGTCGGTGTCGGCTCCTGCTGCCACAGGCGGGCTTGTCGTCGAGGCGTCCAAGTTGTCGCTTCCTACCGTCACGCGCGGGCTTGTCGCGGAGGTGTCCAAGTTGTCGGCTCCTGGTGCCATACGCGGGCTTGTCGCGGAGGTGTCCAAGTTGTCGGCACCTGCTGCCACGTTCGGGCTTGTCGCGGAGGTGTCCAAGTCGTCGCTTCCTGGTGTCACGCGCGGGCTTCCTGCCGATGCGTCGAATTGGGCCGTCGCCCATGCCTCCGCCCGCGAACCGGTGGCCGTGTCTTTGCCGCCGGTTGTCCGCTGTGCCGGATCAGGCGACGGTGAATGGGCCGTCGCGTACGGCGATCCGTTGCTGTTCTCCGTCGCGTCGCCCATCTCGCCCGTCGACCCCGGACGAGCTCGGCGTCGAAACAGTCGTCGCCAGGCACCGAGTCGATCGCGGTCCGCTATCGCCGTGAGGTGCGGGCTGACCGGCTCGAGGCGGAAAGCCCGGCCGGGGTGATGCCCGCCGCCTGGGGACGGCGGCACCCGGGCCGCGATCGTCTCGCCTGACAGCCCGCCGTCCGGTGTCGACTCCGATATCGGTGATGTGCTGCACTGAGTTCGGTCGTCGGCTATGGCGGTGGCAGGGCGCGGTTCGCCGTCTCGATGCGGGGCGGGCCGACCTGCGCCGCGCGGTTGCGGCTCGCCGACGGTGGCGCGGTTCGCGTCGGTGCTCAGCGGCGTGAGGTCTTCGCCGACCTCGTATCTACCCTCCGCGCTCACGCGTCACCGAACCGGTAGCGCCGACGACCGAGGAGCAGCAGGAACGTGGGCGCGCCGATCAGGCCGGTCAGCACGCCGACCGGGATTTCGGTGGGCGGCACCAGGATCCGGGTCGCGGCGTCGGCGACGACGAGGAACAGCGCGCCGCACAGCGCGCAGACCGGCAGCAGACCCCGGTGGCGCGGGCCGACGAGGAGGCGGGCGGCGTGCGGCACGACCAAGCCGACGAACCCGATACCGCCCGATACCGCGACGAGCACGCCGACGAGCACGGCGAGCAGAACGAACAGCGCGATCCGTAACTGCTTCACCGGAACTCCCACCGACACCGCGGTGTCGGCGCCGAGGGTGAGCGCGTCCAGCCACCCCGCGGCGGCCAGCAGCGCGGCCCCGCAGGCCAGTACGACGGCGAGGGGCAGTCCGAGGGTGGTCCAGTCCGCGCCCGCCAGGCTGCCGAGCAGCCAGAACAGAACCGACTGCGCGGCAGCGGGATCCGAGCTGCGGAACACGAGATAGCTGCTGAGCGCGGCGAACGCGGAACCGAGGACGGTGCCGGTGAGTACCAGGCGCAGCGGTGTCAGACCGCCCTGTGCGACGGCGATCAGGAAGACCAGCGCGGCCGCCGCCAATGCGCCGATCAGCGCGCCGCCGGACAGCGCCCACACCCCCGCGCCGGCGAACAGCCCGGAGGTGATCACCGCCGCGGCGCCGACGCCCGCGCCGGAGGACACACCGAGGAGGAATGGATCGGCCAGCGGGTTGCGCACGAGCGTCTGCATCGCGGCGCCTGCCAAGGCCAGTCCCGCGCCGACCACGGCCGCCAGCAGCGTCCTCGGCACGCGCAGCTGCCACACGATGGTGTCCAGCGCGAGGTCGGTGGGAGTCCCGCCGACGAGGCGCATGCGCAGGACCTCGGTCACCGAGGAGACGGGCAGTGTCTCGGCGCCGAAACCGGTGGCGATGATCATCGCGACGGTGAGCAGCGCGCACAGCGTCGGGATGGCGATCGATGTCCGGACACGGATCATCGGCGGTGCTCCACAGGCAAGTCGCGGCCCTTCCAGAGATGGCTCGGCAGGGGAGGTCTGACTTTCGCCGTGTTGGCGATCACAGTGGCGCGACCGTTCCGGATTCTCACCGGATTCCCGCACCCGCCGGGGATGACGCTAGAATTCTACCGGTCAGTCGGCTTTTCCTGGCGGTCGGGTCTTCGGCGGCGACTACGTGGCAGCCCTTCGCATCCGTCGATACCGTGAAGAGATGTCGCCGTTGGACGATCGGCACCCGTCCACCGTCACCGACTGGGATGATGCGCGACGGAAGGCTCGGCTCCGGGAGACCCGCCTCGGGCACCGGTGGACGACGTTGCGCCGCACCAGGTTGACACTGCTGCGGGTCGCCGCACTGCTGATACTCGTACTCACCGTGTTCATCCAGTACTGGGTGCACGATGTCGCCCCCGAGCGCGCCAGACTCGCGCTGACCGAGCCCGCGCTGCTCCCCGTCGCGACGCCCGCGCGGGAGGAGAACTGGGACACCGCGGTCGTCGATCTGGTCGGACTGGGCGGCCTGAACGCCTCCGACACGGCGGCGTCGTTGCCCGCGCTGCGGCGGATGGGCGTGGTCTGGGCCATCAAATACGACAATCAGGGCATCGACAGCAAGGTGATCGCCGAGCTCGTCGTCCGCGCCGCGCAGATGTCGGGCGTGCGGAACATCGTGCTCGTCGGGCACAGCATGGGCGGGGTCATCGCGCTGGAGGTCGGGCAGCACATCCATCTGGGCAGCGATCGGCGGCTGGCCGGCGTGCTGTTGGACTGCACCCCCGTCGATCTGAACGCGGTGCGCCCGGAGAGTCGCGGCCGCGGCGAGGACATGCTGCGCTGGATGGGCTGGTTGCCAGGGGCGCGCGAGAGCCGGGCCTTGCGACTCGCCGTGGAGACCTACGCGCGCCGGGAGCGGTTCGTCGTTCGCGCCGCCGATCCGGTGCCGACGATCCGGTTCGGCGAACTGGGCGACGTGCTGGCCGAGGTCGCGACCGAGAAGGTCTTGTCGCGCAACGCCGCGAGCAACGGGCTCATCGAGTCGCAGTTCCTCGCCATCGTCGGTGGCGGCGCGATCGACAATCTGCGCGCGCTGTCCCGTCCGGTCGACGGCAAACCGCGCCCGGCCATCGTGTTCATCCGGCCGCGCGACGCCGAGCGGGACCGCGTCGTCGATGTCGAGTACTCGCACCAGGTGCTGGTCGAGCGCGCGGGCGGAGTGGACGGCAGCCTGCTCGTCGTGCTGCCACGCAACACCGGTCACGCCAACCCGAGGCAGGCGCCGCAGGAGTACAACAAGGTCATCGACCAGCAGGTCATGCCGTTCTTACAGCGGTATCTGGATCAGGTGCGTGGGGTGCGTAGTGCTGCGGCGCCGGGTTGATCCAGTGGTGGCGCCGGGTTGATCCGGTGCTGCGGCGCCGGGTTGACCGAGCGCCGCGGCACCAGGTTGACCCAGCGCGTCGGTGGCGGGTTGACCCAGCGCGTCGGTGGCGGGTTGACCCAGCGCGTCGGTGGCGGGTTGACCCAGCGCGTCGGTGGCGGGTTGATCCAGTGCTGCGGCGCCAGGTTGATCCAGCGCCGCGGCACTAGGTTGACCCAGCGCGTCGGTGGCGGGCTGGCACAGCGCCGCGCGGTGGTCGGCGGCTGTCGCAGCGCGGCGGCTCCGGGTCGAGTAAGGCACCGCGGTGGCGCGCTGGCACAGTCCCGCGGGAGCCGGGCCGGCAGAGTGCGGCGGTGGTCGGACGGCACAGCGTCGCGGTGGTCGGATAGCGCGGTGGCGCGAATTGAGCACAGCGCTGCGGCGCGCGGTCTGACACCGGTTCGAATCATGCTGCCGTTAACCGTGTTCGGGCCTGTTTCGTCCTGCTTGACTACCCAGCATGTTTCGACCGAGTACGTTCTTACCCGGCCTCCGTGGCCGCACCACCGCCGCCTTGCTCGCCGTGGCGACCGCTGCGACCCTCGGGCTGACCGGTTGCGCGAAGGACGACACACCGGTCGTCGACACCGCCAATTCGCCGCTGCCTACCGAGGTGCCCGCTGGCACCAAGCTGATCGTCGCCGATCAGCAGGAGCGCCTGCAGAGCGTGCTGCGCTTCTCCGGTGAACTGGACAAGCTGCCGTTCCAGGTGGAGTTCGCCAACTTCGTCGGCGGTCCCGCCATTCTGGAGGCGTTCCGCGCGGGCGCGGCCGACGTGGCGCCGGTCGGCGACGTGCCGCCGATCCACGCGCTGGTCGCGGGTCAGGACGTGCCGATCGTCGGCGCGCAGCAAACGAGCCCCGCCGCATTGAAATTGGCGGTCGCGCCCGGCCGCACCGCGACCACGCTGGCCGATCTGAAGGGCAAGAAGATCGCCTACGCCGAGGGCACGGCACAGCAGGCCGCGGTGTTGCGCGCGCTGGACAAGGCCGGGCTGAAGATCGGCGACGTGCAGCTGGTCCGGTTGCAGCTGGCCGAGTTCCTCGACGCGGTGCGCACCGGCCAGGTCGACATCGCCCCGCTGATCGAGCCGAATGTGACCCGCCTGCTGCGCACGCCCGGCACGTCGGTGATCTCGGACTCCGAGACCGCGGGCATCTACGGCGGACTGGCCTACCTGTACGCGCGGCGCGCGGTGACGCAGGATCCGGCCAAGTCGGCCGCGGTCGGCGCACTGGTCGGCGCTTATGTCCGGGCCTACCAGTGGGTGAACACCCATCGCGAGGAGTGGGCGCAGAAGTACTACGTGGACAACCAGAAGGTCAGCCCCGAGGACGCGCGGCGCATCGTGGAATCGCTGGGCACCTACACCTTCCCGCACCTGGACCAGCGGCTCGTCGACCGGCAGCAGTCCACCATCGACGCCATCGACGCCGCGGGCGAACTGCCCGAGAGAGTCAGCGCCAGCAGCGGTTTCCACCTGCGCTACGACGCCGTCGTGACGCGCGCGGTCGCCGAATCCGGCGCTTCCCACGAACCGAAGGAGCGGTGATGGCGACACTCGAAGCGGGCGTACTCGGCCGATTCGGCAGGGCGGCGACAGCGCCCGTCGAACTCCAGGCGCGCGGCAAGGTGTCGCGGCGCAGGCTCGGTCCCGGCAAGCCGATTCCGTTCGGCATCGCCCTCGGTCCGACGCTGCTGGTGGCGGCGTGGGTGATCGGATCCGCCACGGGCACACTGGATCCGGACACGCTGCCCGCGCCGTGGACGGTGGCGCAGACGGCAGGGGACCTCATCGCCGACGGTCGCTTGCAGTCCAATCTGCTGACCTCGGTGCAGCGCGCCGGTCTCGGTTTGGGCCTCGGCGTCGCCATCGGCGTGGTGCTCGCGCTGGCCGCGGGGCTGAGCCGCATCGGAGAGGCGGTGCTGGACGGTCCGATTCAGATCAAGCGCGCGATTCCGACGCTGGCGCTGATCCCGCTGTTCATCGTGTGGTTCGGCATCGGCGAGGAGATGAAGCTCATTGTCATCACCACCAGTGTGCTGGTGCCGGTGTACATCAACACGCACGCGCACCTGCGCAGCGTGGACGCCCGATACGTGGAACTCGCCGAGACCGTTCAGCTTTCACGGTGGGGCTTCATCCGCCGCATCGCACTGCCCGGCTCGCTGCCCGGTTTCTTCATCGGCCTTCGCCTCGCGGTCACCATCTCGTGGCTGGCGCTGGTCGTGGTCGAACAGGTCAATGCCACCAGCGGCATCGGCTACCTGATGACGCAGGCGCGTACCTACGGCCAGATCGACGTCATCGTGGTCGGTCTGGTGATCTACGGCCTGCTCGGGTTGTTCGGCGACATCGCCGTGCGCGCACTGGAAAGGAGGACGCTGGCATGGCGCCAGACACTCGCGGACTGAACGTGGTCCGTGCCCGAAACCTCAGCCGCGGCTTCGGTGACCGGGTGGTGTTGCGCGGCATCGACCTCGACATCGCTCGCGGCGAATTCGTCGCGCTGCTCGGTCGCAGCGGCTCTGGCAAGAGCACCCTGCTGCGCGCGCTGGCCGAATTGGACGACGACGTGCCGGGTTCCGGCGATCTCGCGGTGCCCTCGGAACGGGCCGTGGTGTTCCAGGACTCGCGGTTGCTGCCGTGGGTGCGGGTGCTCGACAACGTGACACTGGGCCTCAGCGGTGCGGGTTCGGCGGATCGCGGCCGCGCGGCGCTCGCCGAGGTCGGCCTCGGTGGCCGCGAGAAGGCCTGGCCCAAGGAGCTTTCCGGCGGCGAACAGCAGCGCGTGGCGCTGGCCCGCTCGCTGGTGCGCGAACCCGAGCTGCTGCTTGCCGACGAACCGTTCGGCGCGCTCGACGCGCTGACCCGGATTCGGATGCACGCGCTGCTGCAGGAGCTGTGCGCCAAGCACAAGCCCGCGGTGCTGCTGGTCACCCACGATGTCGACGAGGCGGTGTTGCTCGCCGACCGCGTGCTCGTCCTCGACGCCGGCCGCATCGCCATCGACCTGCGCATCGAGCTGGAACGTCCGCGCCGCCACAGCGATCCGGAGTTCATCGCGGCGCGCGAGCAGCTGCTCGCCGGGCTCGGTGTCGACCCCCTTGTCAGCGCGGCCGGTGACGCGGCCGCCTCCCATCTTCACGAGGAAGAGAAGCAAGCCTCATGACCGAGCGACCGCGCCAGCTGAGCCTGAACGCGTTCATCTACCCGTCCGGCCACCACGAGGCGGCCTGGCGGCACCCGCAGAGCCGTCCCGACCGGATCTACGACGTCACCTACTACCAGGAGATCGGCCGCACCGCCGAGGCCGCGAAACTCGACGCGGTGTTCTTCGCCGACGGACCGGCCCTGCGCACCAATGTCGCGCACAACGCGGCGCCCGGCCTGGAGCCGATCACGCTGCTGACCGCGATCGCCGCGGCCACAACGCATCTCGGCCTCATCGCCACCGCGTCCACCACCTACTACGAGCCCTACAACCTGGCAAGGCTGTTCTCCAGCCTCGACCACATCTCCGGCGGGCGCGCGGGCTGGAACATCGTCACCACCGGAACAGACCTGGCGGCGGCCAACTTCGGCCTCGACCGGCATCCCGGCCACGCGGAAAGATACGCCCGCGCACGGGAATTCGTCGACGCCGTGGTAGCGCTGTGGGACAGCTGGGAGGACGATGCGATCCTGCTCGACCAGGCCGCGGGCGTCTACGCCGATCCGGACAAGATCCACCGCATCGACTTCGAGGGCGAATACCTCAAGGTGCGTGGACCGTTCAACGCGGCGCGTACGCCGCAGGGCTACCCGGTGCTGGTGCAGGCGGGCGCGTCCAATGACGGCCGGTCCTTCGCGGGCCGCTACGCCGAAGCCATCTTCACCGCGCACCAGCGGCTCACCGACGCCCAAGCCTTCTACGCCGACATCAAGGCCAAGGCACGGGAATTCGGCCGCGACCCCGACCAGGTGAAGATCCTGCCGGGAATCAGCCCGTTCATCGGCGACACCGAGGCCGATGCCAAACGGCTCGAGCGCGAGTTCAACGAGCTCACCGTGCCGGAATATGGCCTTGCCCAACTGGAGAGCATCGCGGGCAAGAGCCTGCGGCACCTGGCGCTGGACGAGCTGGTGCCGGTCGAGGAGTTCGACGGCGCGGGCGACGTCACCGACAACGGGCAATCGCGGCTTCAGGTGGTGGCGGGCATCGTGCAGCGGGACCGTCCGACGCTGCGCGGGTTGCTGCACAGGTTGGCGGGCGCGCGCGGGCACCGGGTCTTCGCCGGAACCCCCGAGCAGGTCGCCGACACCATCGAGGAGTGGTTCCGCAATGGCGCCGCCGACGGATTCAACGTGATGCCGCCGTACTACCCCGGCGGACTCGAGGTCTTCACCTCGACCGTGGTGCCGATCCTGCAGGAGCGCGGGCTGTTTCGCACCGAATACAGCGGAACCACGTTGCGCGACCACTTCGGTCTCGCGCGGCCGGAGAGCCGGTTCGCCCGTCGCCCGGCGCTCGCCCGGTGAGCGGGGCGGACAGCGACTGTTCCGAGCATCGTCCGACCGTCGGGACGGCGGTTGTCGCGGGATCGTGGACGCACTCGACAGCCCCGGTGCGCAAGCGGATTCGTTTCGGTCGCGCGGCACGCGACTCGTCGGCGGGTGAGCTGCGCCGCGCCGGTGACGAGCTGCGCCGCGTCACCACCGGCGGGCTGCGTCGTGCCGTCTCGGCACGTTTCGAATCCATTGGGCGGCAGAGGGTTACGCTGGGTGTGGTGGCGTGTCGATGCGGTGTCCGCGTGGATGCTCGGCGGTCGGGGCGGTGAGCGGGGAACTAGCCGAAAAGCCCTCGCTCGCCTCGGATCCGGTGCGGCTGCGCAGCCTGACCTGGTCCGTGTTCGTGCCCATGGCGTTGTACGGCACCGGCTTCGGTGCGGCCGCGCCCATGTACGCGTTGCGTGCGCTGGACCTCGGAGCGTCGGTCGGGCTGGCCGGTGTGATCGTCGCGCTCGGTGGGCTCGGAATGGTGCTCACCGACCTGCCCGCCGGGCGCATCGTCGCGCGGATCGGTGAGCGCGGCGCGGTCGGTCTCGGTTCGCTGCTCGGACTGCTCGGCGTACTCGCCGCCATCTTCGCGCCGAATCTGGTGGTGCTGGCCGCGGGCATGCTGCTCAACGGCGCCGCGGGCGCGGTATGGGGGCTGGCCCGTCAGTCCTACATCGTGGCGGTGGTGCCGTCCGCCGATCGTGGGCGCGCGCTGTCGACGCTGGCGGGCGCGCACCGGCTCGGGTTCTTCTGCGGACCGTTCCTCGGGGCGGGGCTCGTGCACGGGATGGGACCGAACGGGGCGCTGTGGTTGCAGTGCGCGACGACGGTGCTCTCGGGTCTGGCGATGGTCGGCATCCGCGGTGTCGACGGGGAACAGGACGCGGGCGCGCACACCCTACGGTCCGTCGTCGTCGAAAACCGCAGGCTGCTAGGGACTTTGGGGTCGGCGGCGTTGTTGACCGGCGCGGCGCGCGCCTCCCGCCAGGCACTGCTGCCGCTGTGGGCGGCGCACATCGGACTCAGTCCAGCGACCACCAGCCTCATCTTCGGCGTCGCCGGTGCGGTGGACGTGCTGATGTCGTACCCGGCCGGTGTGTGGCTGGACCGGCGTGGCCGCCGTGCCACCGGGGTGCCGTCCATGCTCTGCTTCGCGGCGGGCTACGCCGTGCTGCCGTGGACGGACACCGCGCTCACCATGGGGGTCGCGGCGTTGCTGCTCGGGCTGGCCAACGGGATCAGCAACGGCCTGATCATGACCGTCGGCGCGGATGTCGCACCGGAAGGGCGTCGCGCGGAGTTTCTCGGCGCGTGGCGGCTCACCCACGACGTCGGCATGTTCGCGGGGCCGATCGCAGTCGGGGTGATCAGCTCGGTGGCCGTGCTCGGCGCGGCGGCTCTCGCACTGGCGTTCTCCGCGGCGGCGGGCGCGGTCGCGATGCACCGCTGGTTTCCCGGGGTAGCAGGTCGACTGCGGACGAAGTGACGTCCGCGGGTGCGACACCGCTGGCGACCAGTGCCGCGTCCAGAATGGTCGGCGCGACAGCCGACCGAAGGTCACCTTCATCCGGTCAGACCAACTGGAAGCGACCTTCATTCACCCGCCCAGTGCACCGACCGAGGGCGACCTTCCTCGTGGTGGGCCGGTGACGGTGGCCTTCGGTCGGATCGGGTGGCGTCGGACGCTTGCCCCGCTCAGCGGATGCGACTGCCCAGCAGGTGCCGAACGCCCGCGACGAACAGTTGCAGGCCGAAGTCGAAACGGGCCGTCGCGTCCGGGGTTTCGTCGATCGGAGTGCCGTCCTCGGGCAGCGCGCCCGCCGAATCCATCTGCATGCGGGACTGTTCGTCGACGGTCTGACCGAGCACGTAGTACAACAGGGTGAACGCGGCCAGCTCGGCCTCCTGGCGCGGCATGCCCGCGCGAATGGCGGCGCTGGCGAGGCGTTCGCGGCCCTTGCTCGTGGTCAGTCGGGAGGCGTAGGTGGACGAGACCAGTTCGGCGCCGTCGCGGTAGGCGAGCAGGCAGTCGCGCAGCCGGTGCGCGAGCTCGGAGATCTGGCCGGACCACTCGTCGGCGGTCACCGGATCCTCCATCGGCGCGAGTATGCGGTCGGCGACGGCGCCCAGCAGCGCCTGCTTGTTGGGGAAATGCCAGTACAGCGCGCCGGGCTGTACCTGAAGCGAGCTCGCCAGCCTGCGCATCGTCAGATCGGCGAGGCCGTACTGGTCGAGAATGGCGATGGCGCCGTCGACCACGTCCGCCCTGTGCAGTTGCACCCGAATTCCTCCCCGTCGTGTTTTGACTCACTCCTACCGCTACCCTAGCCTGAACACCGTTCAAGTTGCACGGCCACCTCGGGCGCGAGGCGCGTCGTCGCCGACAGGCAGTTCAGCCGAAGGGATCCGTCCAGTGACGCAGGCACCCGTTGACACCGATATTCTCTCGATCGCCCGCGAGCAGGTGCTCGAGCGTGGCAAAGGCCTGACCCAGGAGCAGACACTCGCGGTGCTGCGCCTCGGCGACGACCGGCTCGAGGAGCTGCTGTCGCTGGCCCACGACGTGCGCATGAAGTGGTGCGGTCCGGAGGTCGAGGTCGAGGGCATCATCAGCCTCAAGACCGGCGGCTGCCCCGAGGACTGCCACTTCTGCTCGCAGTCCGGTCTGTTCCAGTCGCCGGTGCGCGCCGCCTGGCTCGACATCCCGAGCCTGGTCGAGGCCGCCAAGCAGACCGCCAAGACCGGCGCCACCGAGTTCTGCATCGTCGCCGCGGTGCGCGGACCGGACGAGCGGCTGATGGCGCAGGTCGCCGCGGGCGTCGAGGCGATCCGCAACGAGGTCGACATCCAGGTCGCCTGCTCGCTGGGCATGCTGACCCAGGAGCAGGTCGACCAGCTGGCCGCCATGGGCGTGCACCGCTACAACCACAACCTGGAGACCGCCAAGTCGCACTTCCCGCAGGTCGTCACCACGCACACCTGGGAGGAGCGCTGGGACACCCTGCGCATGGTGCGCGAGGCGGGCATGGAGGTGTGCTGCGGCGGCATCCTCGGCATGGGCGAGACCCTGGAGCAGCGCGCCGAATTCGCCGCGCAGCTCTCCGAATTGGAGCCCGACGAGGTGCCGCTGAACTTCCTCAACCCGCGCCCCGGCACCCCGTTCGGCGACCTCGAGGTGCTGCCCGCCGCCGACGCGCTGCGCGCCGTCGCCGCGTTCCGTCTCGCGCTGCCGCGCACCATCCTCCGCTTCGCGGGCGGCCGTGAGATCACCCTCGGTGATCTGGGCGCCAAGCAAGGCATCCTCGGCGGCATCAACGCCGTCATCGTCGGCAACTACCTGACCACCCTCGGTCGCCCCGCCGAAGCGGACCTGGATCTGCTCGGTGAGTTGAAGATGCCGATCAAGGCGCTCAACGAAACGCTGTAGGGCCGGGCCATGAGTACTGTCATGGATATGGACGAGCGCTACAACCCGTTCACCGGCAAACGGATCGTGCCGGGTCTCGACGACGCGGTGCCCGCCGCGGCCGCGCTCGGCCTCGAGCCGCCGCGGTTCTGCGAGCAGTGCGGGCGCCGGATGATCGTGCAGGTGAGTCCCGACGGCTGGTGGGCCAAGTGCTCGCGGCACGGCGTGATCGACTCGAAGAGTCTGGAACACCGCTAGTGGCGGCCGTGCGGGCGCGGGGTGTGCGGACCGAGGCGGGCGTCGCGCTGCTCGTCTTGGCCGCCGTCGCGGTGTTCAGCGTGCTCGTCGGCGTGCTGTGGGGCTTCCTGGCGCCGACCGAACAGCTGCTCGTCACCGAACCGGGACGCGGCGCGCCGCTGACCGGCGAGAGCACCCATCAGTTCGACGCCGTCGCGCTGTTCGTCTGCGCGGGCGCGGTGACCGGACTGCTCACCGCCGTGGCGGCCTGGCGGCTGCGCACGGTGCGCGGGCCGCTGCTGCAACTCGGGCTGGTGTCCGGCTCGCTGATCGGCGCGTATTTCATGGCGCTGGTGGGGGAGACGGTCGCGGAGCTGCTGCACCCGCGTCCGGACGACCCGCCCGTCGGCCAGATCATCGAGCTGCCAACGCAAGTCGGCACGGCGCTCGCGTTGGTCGTGCAGCCGCTGGTGGCCTCGCTGGTGCTGTTGTTCCTCGCGGCGCTCAATCCGTCGGAGGATCTGGGCACCGGCTACGGCAGCGCATTCGGTCGTTCGCGCCCGAGCGAGCCGTTCACGCCGATCGGGTTCGACACCGCGGGGGCGTTCCCGCCGTACGGGAGCTCCTACGGCGGTTACGATCCGGCCGCCGAGGGCGGGACGGATTCGGTGCCCCGCCCGGCTCGCTGACACGTCACCCAACCGTTGCCTCTCCGCGCTGTTTTGGTGCCTCTACCACGTAAAATGGTGGAAAGCATGGCATTCGGAGAGGAACGGGTCGTGGCGTTCATCGGTGGCGGTCCGGTCGTCGAGGAGATCGACGCGAAGTTCTGGCGGCTGTCCGAGCCGCTCGTCTATCGGGGTGACGTTCAGGAATTCACCGTGCCCACGGGCTTCCGTACGGACTTCGCCTCGGTGCCGCGCGCGCTGGTCTGGCTCATTCCCCGCTACGGCGCCTACACCCGCGCCGCCATCCTGCACGACTATCTGCTGCGCTCGCAGGAGGTGAGCAGCGCCGACGCCGACGGACTCTTCCGGCGCTGCCTGCGCGAATTCGGCATTTCGGTGCCGCGGCGCTGGATGATGTGGGCGGCGGTGCGCTCGGCGAACCGGTTGGACGGCGCGAGCCCGCGCGACTGGGTCCTATTCCTGCTGATCGCGGTGCCCTCGGTGCTGTTCCTGGCGCTGCCGGTGATCGTGGTGACGCTGTTCCTGTGGTTGTTCTGGCTGGTGGAGCTGGCGTTCTGGGCCGGTGGGCGGCTCGCCACCCGCACACCCGCGCCGCCGCCCAGGCCGCAGATGAAAACGGCCTGAACGCTTTTCGGTGCATCACATGCGGGCGGCAAGCTCACGCGCGATCCTGCTCCATGCGCCGCCCGATTCGCGGATTCGCTGCGGCGGGCTCGCGATCGCGCTCCATGCGCCGCCCGCTGCGGCAGTACAAGGTCGAAAAATGGGTGGAGCACGAACGTCGCCGTGGTTACCGTGATCCGGCAACCGAACGGGCGAGCCCAGGGGAGGAGGTGACGACCATGCACGCCCAGCCGCACACCGCACCACACCCCGACACGTCCCGAACCCCTTCGGAACGCCCGGATCTCACCGCTTGGCGCCGCCGCCACGAACTGCGCCGCTCCAACGCCGCCCAGCCGATCCCCGGCAACAGCCGGTACCGCCGCACCCCGAAACACCGAAACCGTTCCCACGACGCGTGATTCGCCTCGGCGTAGCGAAGTTCGCGGCTGGATGACCGGTTCATGGTCGGCAGCTCGGGGCGCTTCAGCGCCAAGCGGCGACGAGATCTTCGGGACCCCAATGCATCGCCAACGGGAGTTCGGCTCCGAGACCTGCGCGGGATACCGCGACGAGCGGGGTGCGAGGGTCGGCTCCAGGCACCGACAGTATCGCCCGGGCGAGGGCGTCGTAGTCGTGGCGATCGAACGGGCGATCCTCCAGCCACTTGATCGATCCGAGGAAGTGGACCGCACCGGCGACCGGCTCACGATCAGCGCCGACGAGATCGATCTCCGGATTGTTCTGCCGGTTCCACCACCCACCGACCGCCTCGGCATCGGGCCAACGCTCATCGGGCAGCAGGCGCAGTAGCGATTCGCGAATCAGTGGTTCGACGGCACGTCCACGCCAGGCCGTCCAGGATCGTTCGATACGCGTGCGAGCGAGATCGCCGCGGCCTCGTTCGATCAGAGGGATTCCGCGCTGTAGGAAGGCAAGCCAGAATCGAAGGTACGAATCGGCGATGCGGTAGCGCTTGTTCTTGCTGTCGGGTTTGGTCGACAGCGGGATATCGGCCGCGACGATTCGTTTGGATCGCAAGGTAGTGAGCAGCGGCGTCAAGGTTCCGGCGGGCAGTGCGCCCACTCCGCCTGCCTGCGCCGCGATGGTGCTGAAAGTGCGCTCGCCGCTGCCGACCGCCTCGAGCACCGCGCGCGATCGCGAGGCTTCCGGAAATTCGCCGAGCAGCGTCAGTTCGCCTGCCACGAGCAGCGGTGACAGCGGGTTGTCCGTCGAAGCACGTAGGAAGTCGACCCTGCTCATGCCGGGCCGCCACGACTGAACGATCTCTGGGAAGCCGCCGGTGATCAGCAGAGCGTCGACGGCACCGGCCGCGTCGAGTTCGGTCATCGCCTGAACGTCGGCCAGATGGAGAGGTTCGACGGTCATTTTGGCGGCTCGCCCGAAGAACGGGCGCTCGCGGGACTGCAACGCCTCCATCACCGAGATATCGCTGCCGACCAGAATCAGGAGAACGGGCTTGGCCGACAGGTGGCGGTCCCACACGGTCTGCAGCGCACCCTCGTACTCGCCGTCCTGCTCGACCAGCCATGGCACCTCGTCGATCACCGCGATGGTGGGAGAGTCGTCGGGGATCGCAATGGCCAGGGCGCGCAGCGCTTGGTTCCAGTCGGTGGCCTGCAGGCCGGATACCAGTTCCGCGTCACCGAGTGTGGAGTGGGCGACGGTGGAGATGAAGTCGGCGCGCTCGGCTACCGGGTTGCGCGCGCGGGTGGCCTGGAAGACGACGTAAGGGAGCTTCGAGCGATCGCAGAACTCCTGGACCAGCCTCGACTTCCCGACCCGCCGACGGCCGGTCAGGATGACCGCTCGACCGCGTGTGGCCCCGGCCTTCTCGGTGACGAGCTCGCGCTGTCGAGCGAGAATGTCGAGGTCGGCGGCTCTTCCCGTGAACTCCACTAATCCTCCAGCGGATAAACATAGATGAAATCATACTTAGATTGATTCTAACTTAGATTAGTGCGATGAATTAAAGCTCACTCGGCTCGGGGGCGGAGGGCGGCGAATTCGTCGGTGACGCGGAGGCCGGAGTCGCTGAAGCGGTAGACGGCGGCGGGGCGGCCGCCCGCGCGGCCGGGGGCGGCGGTGGCGCCGGTGGGGGTGATCACCTTGCGGCGCGCGAGGACGCGCTGGAGGTTGGTGGTGTCGACGTCGTAACCCAATGCCGCGCAGTAGATTTCGCGCAGGGTCGACATGGTGAACGCGGACGGGGCGAGTGCGAAGGCGATGTTGGTGTAGGAGAGCTTGGCGGCCAGCCGGGTACGGGCGTGGTCGACGACCGTGCCGTGATCGAAGGACATCGCGGGCAGCGCCGAGACCGGGTGCCACGCGGTGTCGGCGGGCAGTTCCGGTTCGGCGGTCAGCGGGACGAGGCCGAGATAGGCCGACGCGATGCGGCGCGGGCCCGGCACGCGCTCGGGATTGCTGAAGACCGAGAGCTGCTCCAGATGCGTCAGCTCGCGCACGTCGACCTTCTCGGCCAGCTGGCGGCGCGCGGAGGCGTCCAGATCCTCGTCGTCGCCCAATCGCCCGCCCGGCAGCGACCAAGTGTCCTTCTGCGGGTCGAGCGCGCGCTCCCACAGCAACACCGCGAGCTCGGTGCGCTGATCGGGCGGGCACGGGCCCATGACACCGCTCGCAGCGCTCTGACCTGCGCCTTTATTTGTGGGGAAGCGGCGAACCTGGAACACCGCGGTGAGCGATTCGTGGATGGTGCTACTATGGGCCACGTTTTCGATTGTAAGTCGAAAACCTGGTTGAGTGCGAATCGGCGGTGTTGCCGGCCGCACGAGGAAGGGAGCCATCATGGCGACGACGGGTGCGAAACTGGCGCCTCCGCTGATGGGGCAGGTATTCGACGGGCCCTCGGGCTACACGGGTGTCGCGGCGACGCCCGAGTGGGCGCAGGAGGTCAAGCGTCTGGCGCGGGAGCGCAACGCGACCATTCTCGCGCACAACTACCAGCTGCCCGAGATCCAGGACGTGGCCGATCACGTCGGCGACTCGCTGGCGCTGTCGCGGATCGCGGCCGAGGCGCCCGAGGACACCATCGTCTTCTGCGGCGTGCACTTCATGGCCGAGACCGCGAAGATCCTCAGCCCGGAGAAGACCGTGCTGATCCCGGATCAGCGCGCGGGCTGCTCGCTGGCCGACTCGATCAGCGCCGCCGAGCTGCGCGCCTGGAAGGCCGAGCACCCGAACGCGGTCGTGGTGTCCTACGTGAACACCACCGCCGAGGTGAAGGCGCTCACCGACATCTGCTGCACCTCCTCCAACGCCGTGGACGTGGTCGCCTCCATCGACCCCGACCGCGAGGTGCTGTTCCTGCCCGACCAGTTCCTCGGCGCGCACGTCAAGCGCGTGACCGGCCGGGAGAACATGCAGATCTGGGCGGGCGAGTGCCACGTGCACGCGGGCATCAACGGCGACGAGCTCACCGAGCAGGCGCGCAGCCACCCGGACGCCGAGTTGTTCGTGCACCCCGAGTGCGGCTGCGCCACCTCGGCGCTGTACCTGGCGGGCGAGGGCGCGTTCCCGGCCGACCGGGTGCACATCCTGTCCACCGGCGGCATGATCGACGCCGCGAAGGCCGCCAAGTCGAGTCAGGTTCTGGTCGCCACCGAGGTCGGCATGCTGCACCAGCTGCGCAAGGCCGCGCCCGGCATCGACTTCCAGGCCGTCAACGACCGCGCCTCCTGCAAGTACATGAAGATGATCACCCCCGCCGCGCTGCTGCGCTGCCTGGTGGAGGGCGCCGACGAGGTGCACGTGGATCTGGAAACCGCGGCGCTCGGCCGTAGTTCGGTGCAGCGGATGATCGCGATCGGCAATCCGGGCGGCGGCGAGTGAGCCGACGCCGACGACATGCGGCGGGCGTGTAGCGGCGCCGCATGACCTCGGCGGGCGCGGCGATGTTCGCGTCCGAGCTCGGAACGAGAGGCTGGCGGAGATGAATGCTCCGGTAATCGAGTGGGAGGCCTCGGCCGACCTGGTGGTGGTCGGCGGCGGCGTCGCCGGACTGACGGCGGCCCGCACCGCGTCGCTGCGCGGGCTGCGGGTCCTCGCGCTCAGCAAGGGCGGCCCGATCGACACCTCCACCCAGTACGCACAGGGCGGCATCGCCGTCGTAGCGCCGCACGGTGATTCGATCGAATCGCACGTACGGGACACGGTGGAGGCGGGCGCCGGGCTGTGCGAGACGAGCGCGGTGCGCGCCATCGTCGCGGGCGGGCAGGCGGCCGTCGCGGCGCTGACCGACCTCGGCGCGGTGTTCGATCTCGGTCGCGACGGCCAGATCTCGCGCACCAGGGAGGGCGGGCACAGCACCCGCCGCATCATCCACGCGGGCGGCGACGCGACCGGCGCGGAGGTGCAGCGCGCGCTCAACGCGGCGGGTCTGCCCGTGCTGTTCGGCGCGGCGGCCTGCGAGGTGGTCACCGGCCCGGGCGGGGTGCAGGGTGTGATCGCGGTGTCCGACAAGGGTTTCGGCGTGGTGCACACTCCGGCCGTGCTGCTCGCCACCGGCGGGCTCGGCCAGCTCTACGCGCTGAGCACGAATCCGGCCGGCGCGACCGCCGACGGCGTCGCGCTCGCGCTGTGGGCCGGTGCGGCGGTCGCGGATCTGGAATTCGTGCAGTTCCACCCGACCGTGCTGTACACGCCCGGCGGGCTGGGGCGGCGGCCGCTGATCAGCGAGGCGGTGCGCGGTGAGGGCGCGACTCTCGTCGACGCCGAGGGCAATCCGGTGACCGCGGGGGTGCATCCGCGCGGCGATCTCGCGCCGCGCGACGTGGTCTCCAGGGCTATCGCCGAGCGGATGCGCGAGCTGGGCACGGATCACGTCTTCCTCGACGCGCGCTCGATCGATGGTTTCGCGCAACGTTTTCCGACGATCACCGCCTCCTGCCTCGCCGCGGGGATCGACCCGCGCGCTGGTCTGATTCCCGTCGCGCCCGCGGCGCACTATCAGTGCGGAGGCGTTGTCACCGATGCGCACGGCCGGACCGGGGTGCCCGGGCTGTACGCCGCGGGAGAAGTGGCGCGGACCGGGTTGCACGGCGCGAATCGGTTGGCGTCCAACAGTCTTCTCGAGGGTCTGGTCGTCGGCGAACGGGTCGGTGCGGCGGCCGTGGAGCGCCTCGGCGCGCCCGCGGAGGTCACCGACGTGCGGCCACGCACCATGCCGCGGGCGCCGCGCGCGGCGCTACAGCAGGCGATGACCGCGCACGCCGCCGTGGTGCGGGACCGGGACGGGCTCGCGAGCGCGACGGCGACCTTGGAACGCGCTGTGCTGCGCGGCATGTCGAGCCGGTTCGCCGGTGACAGTGTCGTCGTGCCGCCCGCGCCGGAGGACCTGGCCGCTCGCCGAATCGCCGAACTGGAGGACGGCGCGCTGACGCTCACCGCCCGCGTGCTGCTGCTCGCCGCGGCGGCCCGCACCGAAAGCCGCGGCTGTCACACGCGATCCGATCATCCGGAGTCGAACGAGGCGCTGCGGCACAGCATTCCGATTCGCCTGGACGCCGACGGGCGACCGGACGTCTTCCTGGTCGGCGGCTCACCGGAAGGGGAGTCGCTGGCTTCCCGCCTGGCCGACGACCCCGAGGCCCCGGCGCTGACCCTGGCGATTCCGTGAACCCCGATATCGACTTTCGCCCGCGCCCGTCGCGGGCCGACAGAGTAGGAGTGCGCTGATGGCGCTGGACGCCGCACTGGACCGTGACGAGGTGCTCGCGCTCATCCGCACCGCGCTGGACGAGGATCTGCGCTACGGACCGGACGTCACCACGATGGCGACCGTGCCCGCCGACGCGGCGGTGAAGGCCTCGGTGGTCTCCCGTCAGCCGGGCACCGTCGCGGGCATCGACGTGGGGCTGCTCGTGCTCGACGAGGTGATCGGCGCGAGCGAATACGAGATCACCGAGCGGGTGGCCGACGGGACCCGGGTACATGCGGGTGACGTAGTCCTCGGCGTCGTCGCGCCGACGCGCGGGCTGCTGACGGCCGAGCGCACCATGCTCAATCTGATGTGCCACCTGTCCGGCATCGCCACCGCCACCGCGGCGTGGGTCGACGAGGTCGAGGGCACCAGGTGCGCGATTCGCGACAGCCGCAAGACGCTGCCCGGCCTGCGCGGCCTGCAGAAGTACGCGGTGCGGGTCGGCGGCGGGGTGAACCACCGGATGGGGCTGGGCGACGCGGCGCTGATCAAGGACAACCACGTCGTCGCGGCGGGTTCGGTGGTCGACGCGCTGCGCGCGGTGCGTGAACTGGCGCCGGATCTGCCCTGCGAAGTGGAGGTCGACAGCCTGGAGCAGCTCGACGCCGTGCTCGCCGAGAACGTGGAACTGGTGCTGCTGGACAACTTTCCGCTCTGGCAGACCCAGGCGGCCGTGCAGCGGCGCAATGCCGTCGCGCCGGAGACCAAGCTGGAGTCCTCGGGTGGGCTGACCTTGGAGATGGCGGCGGACTACGCGCGCACCGGCGTCGACTACCTCGCGGTGGGGGCGTTGACGCACTCGGTGCGGGTGCTGGACCTCGGTTTGGATATGTGAGCGGGGTACGGCCGCGCCGAGAGGCGCGTGCCGACCGTCGCTGAGCGCTCGCCAGCAATCCGATCGCAAATGGGGGTCGGCATTCGTCGGCAAAAGGCGCAAACTTACTCGTAGAACAGCTTGACGCGGTTCATCCGACTGCCATTGTCACCGGGACGCGGTGGCGCGCCAGCTAACGAGTGGAGGTCCGCAATGTCCATGTCATCGACGGTGGAGGAATGCCTGCGCGACGCGGGCGTCGAATACGAGGTCGTGCGTCATCCGCACAGCTACACCAGCGCCCATACCGCGTCGGTGGCCAATATCCCCGCCGATCGTCTCGCCAAGACGATCATGCTCGAGGACGATCAGGGCTACGTCGGCGCGGTGCTGCCATCGACCCATCACCTGCGCCTGTCGAAGCTCTGGGCGCAGACCGGACGGCATCTGGTCCTCGCCAAGGAGTCCGAACTTCGCTCGGTCTTCAAGGACTGCGAGGTCGGCGCGATCCCGGCCGTCTGCACCGCGTACGGCGTGCAGACGCTGATGGACGAAAGTCTCACCACAGTGCCCGACGTCTATTTCGAGGCCGGGGACCACGAGGAACTCGTCCACCTGCGTACGGATCAGTTCATGCGGCTGATGGAGCGGGCGGAGAAGGCGCACTTCTCCAAGCGTGGCGGCGGGCCTCCGGAGTGAACCTCGCGCGTCCGGTCGGCTAGGCCCTGGTCGGCCCGCGCTGATCAGAGGGCGCGGACCATCGTTCGCTGATACACCCGCTTGCCCTGATAGCGGAGGCCGGGGACCAGCGGCGCCGTACCGTGCTCGGTGAAGCCCATCCGCTCGAAAAACCTTACGGCGCGGGTGTTCTCGACGAGAGTTTGCAGGTGGCAGCCGGGGGATCCGGCCGCGGCGGCGTGCTCGAGGAAGCGCTCGATCAGTTCGTCGGCCGCGCCGGTGCCCCGGCCCTCCTCGGCCACGTTGATGTGCAGGTGTGAGGGCCAGCGCGGGTCGGTGAAGTCGCCCGCGGTGGGTCGGCGGCGCAGCTTCGCGCCCAACGCGTCGAGTGCGGCGCGCACGAAGAACGCGGCGGGCCCACGCCGGAACACCAAGCGGTACCGGCGAATCGCCGCTTCGATGCGCTCGTCTTCGGTGGGGAACGCCGCGCTGTCCACGCAGCCCGCGAGATAGCCGACCAGCGCGCCGTCTCGCACCGCGACGAACAGCGAGCGCGGTTCGATGTCCAGATAGGGGTCGAGGTACACCGCCGCCTCGGATTCCGCGTGCCCCCAGAGTGATTCGGTCGGCGCTCCGGAACCGGCGCGGCGGGCCAAAGCGCGTAGTTCGTCGCGATCGGGCTCGGTGAACCGGCGAATCTCCACGGCATTCAACGTACCGCCGCGCGGTGTCTGCTCGCCGTCGGCGGATCGGCGCGGGTATCGGCTCGCCGGGTGCGGGGTGCGGGGTGCGGGGTGCGGGGTGCCGGGTGCGGGGTCGGCGGATCGGCGTGGGCGTCGGCTTGTCGAGCCTGCGGTCGGTGGATCGGCGTGCGTCAGCTCGTCAAGCTCGTGGTCAGTCGCCGCAGCAGTGTCTCGAACTGATCCAGGATCTCGGGCGGGTACTCGGCGAGGATCGCGTCCTGGCGTTCGTTGCACGGGCGGAAGAATTCGTCGGCCCGCTCCTTGACCTGCCCGCTCGTGCGCAGCGTGACCACGCGCCGGTCGGTGTGCTCGCGGGTGCGGGTGATGTATCCGGCGTCTTCCAGCCGGTTGAGCAGTGAACTCATCGCGCCCGAGGTCAGCGCGATGCGCTTGCTCAGCAATGCCGGTGAGATCGGCGTGCCGAGCGTCTCCGCGGAGGTGATCTCCCGCAGCGCGAAAGCGTCGGTGGAATGCACGCCGAGTTCCGCGGCGAACCGGCGGCCGAGCTCGGCGAAGCTCGCGCCGTAGGACAGCAGGACGTCGGCGAGTCGTTCGCGTTGCGCCGCAGGGTCGTTCGACACCGGCACTCCTTCCCTCGATGGGCACGAGCGCGCCCGCACAAATTGACAACTTACCCCGGCGCGGAATACCTTCATCATAAAGTAACTTGATGATGGAGGTAAATTGCCAACCGAAACCGATACACCTCCCGCCCGGCACTGGTTCGGGCTGATCGCAGTCTCGTTGGGTGTCGCGCTGATCGTCGTGGACCTGACGATCGTCAACGTGATCGTCGCCCCGATCATCGACGACCTGGGCATCACCTCGATCGAGGCGCAATGGATCCAGGAGTCCTACGCCATCGTCTTCGCGGCGCTGCTGTTGGTCACCGGTCGCCTCGCCGACTTGTACGGTGCGCGAAGGCTTTTCGTGATCGGACTGGTGATCTTCGGCGTTACCAGCCTGCTGGCCGCCGCGGCGCCGAACGGCGGCGCGCTCATCGCCGCGCGCTTCCTCCAGGGCGTCGGCGGCGCGCTGATCCTGCCGACCTCGCTGGCCTTGGTGAACGCGGGCTTCGCGGGTCCGGCGCGCGCCAAGGCGTTCGCGATCTGGGGTTCGACGATCGGCGCCGCGGCGGCGGTTGGTCCGCTGCTCGGTGGCTGGCTGGCCGACTTCTCGTGGCGGTGGGCGTTCGGCATCAATATTCCGCTGGTGCTCGTCATAGTGGCTGCGGTGCTGCGGTTCGTGCCTGATCGGCACGGACTGGCGCAGTCCGTCGACGGTCCCGCGCACGACCGGCGCGGACGTGCGCCGCGGGTCGGCGGAGGTGCGGATCTGCGCGGTGCGGCGCTGTCGGTGCTCGGCCTCGGTCTGCTGTCGTTCGCGTTGATCGAGGGGCGCCACTACGGGTGGGTGCGCACGATCGAGCCGCTCGTCGTCGGTGGGGTGGCCTGGCGCGGTGGGCCGTCGCCGGTGCTCGTCGCGTTCCTCGTGGCGATGGGCACGCTGGCGCTCTTCTGGCGGCGGCAGCGGAGGCTGGTGCGGACGGGTGGTGAACCCCTGCTGGACGTCCGGCTGTTCGGGATCGTCTCGTTCCGCAACGGCAATGTGGTCACGCTCGTGGTGGGCGTCGGTGAATTCGGGATCATCGCGGTGCTGCCGTTGTGGATGCAGTTCACCCTCGGCTATACGGCCTTCCAGACCGGGCTCGCCCTCGCCGCGCTGGCGGTCGGCAGTTTCGTCGCCAGCGGGGCCAGTTTCGGGATGACCGCGTCGGCGATGGCGCAGGTGCGCATCGGCCTGGTGCTGGAGGCCGCGGGGCTGGCCTTGCTCGCGCTCGTCGCGGCCACGGACACGCGATGGTGGGCCATCGTCCTCGCGCTGTTCGTCTACGGCGTGGGCGTCGGCTTCGCGACCGCGCAAGTGACGAACGTGGTGCTCGCCGAAGTGCCCGGCGAACGCGCTGGCCAAGGGTCGGGCATCCAAAGCGCGGCGAGGGAACTCGGCTCCGCGCTCGGCATCGCCGTGCTCACCACGCTCTTCTTCAGCGTGCTCGGCAGCGACCTGCGTGACCGTCTGGTGGACACGCCCGCCGCCGACAGCCTGACCGACGCGGTCACGGCCAGCGCCGGATCGGCCATCCCCGCGCTGGCCGCCGACCCCGCCACCGCCCCGATCGCCGAGGCCGCCCGCGAGTCCATGTCCTCCGGTCTCGCGCTCACCGCCTATGCCTGCGCGGGGCTGCTCCTCGTGGCCTTGGCCACGACCGCATCCATCCGCAAGCGCGCAGAGCCGGTCTCGACACCTGCGGTCGACGAAGCCGCCGCCCCCTGAGTTCGGCACATACTCGTCACCCGCCTCGCAGGGCGGCAAGCCTGGTGAGGCGGGTGCACGCTGGGTGGCGATGCGTCTCCACACGCGGGTGCCGGGTCGAGCCGCGGTGCTTGTTTGTCGGATCCGGGCGCGGCTCCTAGCGGCTCGGAGTTGCCAGTGCCGTCCGCGCGCAACAGTGCCAGCGCTTGCTATGCGGCGTGCCCTGTGGGGCTGGTGGCTTCGCAGACTTTGCGCGCTTTACAGGCAATCGGATCTTGCACGGCGTGCCGAGGTGTGCGAGGCCGAGAACGCTCGGGACGCCAGGCGAGGGAAGGTGCGGCTGGTCGCGGTGCGGAGACGTTCGGCCCGCACGTGTGGTCGCGAGCAGCGACGCCGGGGTCGGCGAAGTGGTGGGTATCAGGCGGTGAGTTCGCGTTCCAGCGGGGTGCGGAAGCGAGGGATGGTGCGAACGGGGCCGAACCACTTCGCGGTGCGGGCGGCTTCGGCTTCGATGCGCGACTTCGCTTCGGAGCCGACGTCTTCCAGGAGGCGCCAGACGATCTCGCCGTCTTTGCGCTGCGCCCAGCCGCCGACGATGCGGCCGTTCCACCAGAGGGTGGGGCCGATGTTGCCGTTGCGGTCGAAGAGGGACGCGGCGTGCGGGCCGAGGTACCAGTCGCGGGACTGCCAGCCCATCGGGGTCGGATCGAGGGCCGGGAGGAGGGCGGCCCAATCCTCGGGCGGCGCAACGGGTTCGACGTCGTCGGCGAGGACGAGGCCGGGGGTGCCGTCCAAGTCGACCTCCGCCACCTCCAACCGGGCCAGCGCCTTGCGCACCTCGGCCAGTGACCAGCCCGTCCACCATTTGAGGTCGCTGAGCGGGGCCGGGCCGAAGGCGGCCAACCACTTCCGCACCAGTTCGGCGCGCGCCTCCTCGGCGGGCAGTTCCGCGACGCCCTCGGGCAGCCACGATTCCACCGGCGCCCACAGGTACTGGCTGCTCGCCCAGCTGCCGTTCGGCCGCCCGCGCACGATGCGACCCTCGCAGCCCAGGGTGACGAGTACCCAGGTCGTGATATTGGTCGGCTTCGAATACGCCTTGTCCGGTGCGGTATTCACCTGGGTGCGCAGCCGCGGCACGTCCTTGCCGAGCTGCGCGCCGGTGGCGGCGCCGCGAGCGAGCAACGCGCGGTGGGTCTTCTCTTCGACCTCGGCCCACCAGCTCGCGACATCGCCGTCGCCGATACCGGCCTGCTCGAGAAAACGTCCGTAGGTCTTGCGTTGCTTGTCCGCCAACGCGTTCGCGCACGCGGCCTGGAGCACCGGAACCAGCTCGACGGGCGCGACGAACATGGTCCGGCGCATCGCGAGCATGCGCAGCAGCGTCCGCTCGTCGTACAGCGCGCGCTCCACGTCGGCGGGCGTCGCGTAGAGGCTGCGCGCGCCGAGGGAAAGGAACACCGTGGCCGGATCGGTGGCATGCAAAACGACCAGCGACCTCGCGATATTCGCGATGTCGTCGGTGCGGTGCGCGTCCGCCAGCCGGTGCCGCACTCCCAGTCGCGCGCGCCGCTCGGCGGCATCTATCGAACGCATAGGCGAATACTAATCGCCGCCTCCGACATCCACCGTCGACTCGTTGCGGCGCTCAGAGCCCGAACTGGCTCGGGTCCAGCCGCAGCGCCTGACAAGCCTCGCGCGCCGCCGCGACCTCGGCCTGGTCGAAGGACCCGTCGGCATTGCCGATCATGATGCCGATCTGCACGACGGCCTGCGCCTCGGCGGGCTTGCCCGAAACGCGGCGGAACACATAGCACCACGCGCCGGTTGTTCGGTTCGACACCGACGAAGAGAGGCGTGAGATGAGCAAGCCGGCGGATGCCGCATATCACTGGAACGGC
This sequence comes from Nocardia sp. CNS-044, assembly GCF_059570515.1. Taxonomy (NCBI): domain Bacteria; kingdom Bacillati; phylum Actinomycetota; class Actinomycetes; order Mycobacteriales; family Nocardiaceae; genus Nocardia; species Nocardia sp. CNS-044. Next base: position 187,726 of record NZ_JCANSX010000013.1, on the reverse strand, counting down.
GCGGAGTTGGACCTGGACGCCTATCTGGCCAGGATCGGCTTCGACGGCGAACGTGCCCCCACCCTCGCGACGCTGCGCGAACTCGTCTACCTGCACACCACTTCCATTCCGTTCGAGAACCTGGAGCCGGTGCTCGGTCGCCCGATCCCGCTGGATCTGGCCACCTTGCAGGACAAGCTGGTGCGCCGCCGTCGCGGCGGCTACTGCTACGAGAACGTCGGACTCTTCGCCGCCGCGCTGGAACGCCTCGGATTCGGGGTCACCGGACTCAGCGGCCGGGTGACGATGGGCTCCGGCGGATTGCGCCCGGCGACGCACGCCCTGCTGCGCGTGACGACCGCGGACGACGACCGCGTCTGGCTCTGCGACGTCGGGTTCGGTTCCGGCCCGCTCGAGCCGTACGAGCTGGTCGAACGCCCCGGCGAGTTCGCCTTGGGCCAGTGGCGATTCCGCCTCGAACGCACTGTCGGCGAGCTGGACACCGACGTCTGGGTGCTGCACCAGTTCGGCCGCGACGGCTGGATCGACCGCTACACCTTCACGACCGAACCGCAGTACCGCATCGACTTCGAGGTGGGCAACCACTTCGTGTCCACCTCGGCGCGCTCGCCGTTCACCGCGCGCCCGTTCGTCCAACGCTTCCTGCCCGACGTCCACCACGTGCTCGACGGCCTGACCCTCGTCACCGAACGCCCCGACGGATCGAGCGAAACCCGTGCGCTGGAGCCGGGGGAACTGCCCAAGATCCTGGAGGAGTTCTTCGACATCGAACTCGATCCGGCCGACGCCGCCACGCTGAGCACAGCGCCCTGGCTCGACCGCTGAGCGCGACACCGTCGGCGCGGGTACGCCGCGCCGACGGACGATTCGGTTACCGTCGGCTGGGTGCGCATCCACCGGAAGATCCTGGTTCTGTCCGCAGCGCCCGTGCTCGCCCTCGCCGCGTGCGGTTCCGGGCCCGAACAGCCGGACACCGTGGCCGGTCAGTTCGCCGACGCGCTGAACCGCGACGACATCGCCGCGGCGGCCGCGCTCACCGACGACCCCGCCGAGGCGACCGCCACGTTGAATCAGCTCTACGACGGTCTCGGCAAGGAAGTCACCTTCGAGGTGAACTCGACCGACGGGAACGGTTTCACCCTCGCCGCCACCTGGCAGCTGGGCAAGGGCGGCCGGGACGAGTGGAGCTACACCACCGTGGGCGAGGCCACCGAGAACGACGGATGGAAGATCCGCTGGGATCCCGCCACCGTCGCGCCCGGCCTGGCCGCTGGCCCGTTGACCTACGGACCCGCCTTCGCCAAGCCCGCTCGCGTTCTCGACGGCGCGGGCGGCGATCTCATGACCGAACAGATCGTCACCCTGGTGAACCTCGCGCCCGGCGTGGACACCGGCGCCGTCGCGGCCCTGCTCGCCCCGCTGGCTCCTGGCATCACCGCGCAGTCCCTGGAGACGGAACTCGCGCAGGGCAAGCCGGTCACTGCGATCACGCTGCGCGCCGCCGACATCGCCCCGATCAACGACGCGCTGGCCGCGCTGCCCGGCGTCACTCTCGCACCGCAGACCCGGCTGCTGACCGTCGACAAGGCACTCTCCTCACCGACCATGACCGGCATCACCGAGCTGTGGCAGCAGAACGCTGACGAGGCGGCGGGCTGGGCGGTGCGGGCCAAGACGCCCACCGGCACCGAACGCGTCGCGGGCGAGGATCCGCGCCAGGCCGCCGACATCGCCACCACGTTGAGCACCGGTTTGCAGCGCTCCGCCGAGGACGCGCTCGCGCCGATCGCCCAGCCCGCGGCGATCGTCGCGCTACAGCCCTCCACCGGCAACGTGCTCGCCATGGCGCAGAACGCCGCCGCGGACGCGCAGGGCCCGATCGCGCTGACCGGCCTGTATCCGCCGGGCTCGACCTTCAAGACCGTGACCGTCTCGGCCGCGCTCCAGGCGGGTGAGGTGAATCCCGACACGGTGTTGCCCTGCCCCGGTAGCGCGGACATCGAGGGCCGCCGAATCCCCAACGACGACAACTTCGATCTCGGCCAGGTCCCGCTGCACACCGCCTTCGCCCGCTCCTGCAACACCACCATGGGCATGCTCGGCGTGCGGCTGCCGCCGGACGGGCTGACGAAGGCGGCCGCCCAGCTCGGACTCGGCATCGACTACGTCACACCCGGCTTGACCACGGTCACCGGCAAGGTGCCCACCGCCCACACCCCGGCCGAGCGCGTCGAGTCCAGCATCGGTCAAGGACAGGTGACAGCCTCGCCGTTCGGCATGGCGTTGGTCGCCGCGTCGATCGCGCGCGGCTCGGTGCCGACGCCGACCGTGGTGCAGGGCAGACCCGGCGTGGCCGACCGGCAGCCGGAGCCGCTGTCCGGGACCGTCGACGACCAGCTGAAGACCATGATGCGCGAGACCGTCACCGGCGGCACCGCGACGCAGTTGCGCGACATCCCCGGCCTGCTCGGCAAGACCGGCACCGCGGAATACATCGATGACACCCACGCGCACGGCTGGTTCGTCGGAATCGACGGTGACCTGGCGTTCGCGGTGTTCGTCAGCGACGCGGGCAGCTCGGGTCCGGCGGTGGAGGCCGCCGGTCGGATGCTGCGTGCGGCGCGGTAACCTTCGGCATCCGCCGTTCGGGTGATTTGGGCGGCGGATATATCCCGGCTGGCGCGGACCGCGCTCGGTGCGCCCGCTACACTCGTCGGCGGGCCGCGTCAGCGGTCAATATGCGGGATGTCACGATTTCGAGAAGGTTCGGAGTAGGCGCCATCGATACCGGTCAGTTGATCGCGGAGCATTACCGCCTGGTCGAGCGGATTGGTAGCGGCGGCACAGGTGTCGTCTGGCGTGCCACCGACGAGCGACTCCGGCGTTCCGTGGCGATCAAGCAGATCCACATAAAAGCGAGCCTGCCGGAGGCCGAACGCGACATCGTGCGCCAGCGCGCGACCCGCGAGGCCCGGAACGCGGCGCGCTTCCAGCATCCCAACGCGATCGTGGTGTTCGACATCACCGAGCACGAGGGCGACCCGTGCCTGGTGATGGAGTACCTGAAGTCGCGCAGCCTGGCCGCGGTGCTCTCCGCACAGGGCACGCTGCCGCTGACCCAGGTCGCGCGCATCGGCGAGCAGGTCGCCTCGGCGCTGATCGCCGCGCACCAGGCGGGCATCGTGCACCGCGACGTGAAGCCGGGCAATGTGCTGCTCGACGACCACGGCACGGTCAAGATCACCGACTTCGGCATCTCCCGCGCCACCGGCGACGTCACGCTCACCGAGACCGGCCTGATCTGCGGCACCGCCGCCTATCTCGCGCCCGAGGTGGCCCGCGGCGCCGATCCGACGCCCGCCGCCGACGTGTTCTCGCTCGGCGCCACACTCTTTCACGCGCTGGAGGGCGAACCGCCCTACGGCGCGAGCGCGAATCCGCTCGCGGTGCTCTACGCGGCGGCGAACGGTCAGGTCAGCCAGCCGCGTAACGCGGGGCCTGCCACCGATTTCCTGCTCGCGCTGCTGAACCCGGACCCGGAGGAACGGCCGAGCATGCGCGTCTCGCGCGACACGCTGGCCGCCTTCGCCGATTCCGGCGCCAACCCGGTGCCCGTCGGATTCGTCCCGGCCAGTGAGACTTTCGCGCGCCAGTCGGCCTCGGAGGCGGCGACGCGCGCGCTGCGCACACCCGTGCCGCAGCCCACCCACCAGCCGACCGAACGGCATGTCCGTCCGCTGCCTCCGCCGCAGCGCGCCGCCGCCCACCCGAACACGGCCGCGCATCCTAGGACGGCGGCCCAGCCGCGTCCGGCGTCCGGCTCCTCGGCGGGCAAGCGCCGCGCGGTGCTCATCGGCGGCGTCGTCGGCGCGGTGGTGGCCGTCGCCGCGCTGCTGATCGGCAGCCTGAACCAGTCGGACTCGAATTCTCCCGCGGCGCAGGCGACTCCGCCGTCGGCGAGCGCCACGGCCTCCGGCAAGACGACCACGACGGCACCGGCGCTGGGCCGCACGCCGAGCGCGGGCACCGTCGAGTGGGGACCGGCCGGTCAGCTGATCGTCGACTTCTACAGCAACCCCGGCGGGTCCTGGTCGCTGCTCACCCCGGCGGCGCAGAAGGCCTACGGCGGTGAACAGGCGTTCCGCGACTACTGGGGCTCGCGCATCGTCGACACGTTCTCCAGCATCCAGGCGGCCACCGGCTCCAACAACGCCGACGGCTCGGTGGACATGCGACTGGGCAACCTGACGGTGGAGGGCGAGTCCAAGCAGCTGGTGCTGCGTGTCGTGGACAGCGGCGGGCGACTGCTCATCGACAGCGAAACCCGCTGAGTCGCAACGCGTCAGCCGCGTTCGCCGCGCAGCGAGGTTTCGGTGCGGGTGCTCGGCTGGATCTCGGCCGAGCCGATCGGGTGAAACGGCTGGTCGCCTGAAAGGGCTTGGCGCGGTTGCCTATAGCTCCGCAGGCTCGCGGCCGAGTAGGCTTCCGGCATGACGATCAGGGGGATGCTGGCGGAGGAACGCGCCGAACTCATCGCGTTGCTGCGCGATCTGCGCGCGGAGGAATGGGAGACGCCGTCGCTGTGCGCGGGGTGGACGGTGCGGGACGTGGTCGGGCATCTGCTGTACGACACGATCGCACCGCTGACCTACGGGGGCATCGTCATCCGGTGCGGGCTCTCGATCGACCGCGTCAACGATCGGCTCGTCCGGAAGGCGCGGACGCTGTCGACCGACCAGCTGATGGACAAGTTCGAGAACGCCGCGGGCAAGCTGTCCCGGTCCGGTCCCGCCCTGGTGCTTGCCGACCTGTTCGTGCACCAGCAGGACATTCGCCGCCCGCTCGGCCGCACCCGTGCGATCCCGGCCGAACGGTTGCGTTACCTGGTCGAACATCCCGACCCGTTCGTCCGGCCGGGGCAACGCAGGAAGGGCTTGCGGTTGGTGGCCACGGACCTGGACTGGGCCGACGGCAGCGGGCCGGAGGTACGCGGGCCCGCGGAGGCGCTCACTCTCGCGGTGGTCGGGCGCGTGGCGGCGCTCGACGATCTCGAAGGTGAGGGAGTCGCCGAGCTGCGCCGCCGCTGCGGGTGAGCGTCGCGTTCGGCGATCCCACCGGTGTATCTCCGCCTTCGCTCCGGCCGTGCGCGGGCTAGCGGCGGACTGGCGTCCGGCGGCGTCCACTAGGCTGGTAGCGGCAACTTTCCTGTTGTGACCAGCTCCAGACAAGGATCGACACCGACATGACATCCCGCATCGAGCTCGCCCGCGTCGACTTGCGCGGTCGTACTCCTTCCGCTGCCGAGCTGCGCTCCGCGCTGCCGCGCGGGGGAGTCGACGTGGACTCGGTGCTGCATCAGGTGCGTCCGGTGGTGGAGGCGGTCCGCGACCATGGTGTCTCGGCGGCGCTGGAGTTCGGTGAGCGGTTCGACGGTGTGATTCCGGCGACCGTCCGCGTCCCGCGGTCCGAGCTGGTCAAGGCGCTCGACGAGCTGGACCCCGCGGTGCGCGCCGCGCTGGAGGAGTCGATCGCGCGGGCTCGCGCGGTGCACGCCGATCAGCGCCGCACCGACACCACCACCGAGGTGGTGCCCGGCGGCACGGTCACCGAACGGTGGGTGCCGGTGGAGCGGGTCGGGCTGTACGTGCCCGGCGGCAACGCCGTCTACCCGTCCAGCGTGGTGATGAACGTGGTGCCCGCGCAGACCGCGGGCGTCGGTTCGCTGGTGGTCGCCTCGCCGCCGCAGGCCCAGTTCGGCGGGCTCCCGCACCCGACCATCCTGGCCGCCGCGCAACTGCTCGGCGTCGAGGAGGTGTGGGCGGTCGGCGGCGCGCAGGGCGTCGCGCTGCTCACCTACGGCGGCGTCGACACCGACGGCGCGGAACTCGAGCCGGTCGACCTGATCACCGGCCCGGGCAACATCTACGTCACCGCGGCCAAGCGGCTGTGCCGCGGCTTGGTCGGCATCGACGCCGAAGCGGGTCCCACCGAGATCGCCATCCTGGCCGACGCCACCGCCGATCCGTCGCACGTCGCGGCCGACCTGATCAGCCAGGCCGAGCACGACGTGCTGGCGGCCAGCGTGCTGGTGACCGACAGCGTCGAGCTCGCCGACGCGGTGGACGCCGCGCTGAGCACCCAGATGACGGTGGTCAAGCACGGGCACCGGGTGCGAGAGGCGTTGACCGGCAAGCAGTCCGGCACCGTGCTCGTCGACGACATCGACCAGGGCCTGCGCGTGGTCGACGCCTACGCGGCCGAGCACCTGGAGATCCAGACCGCCGACGCGTCCGCGGTCGCGGCCCGGGTGCGCAGCGCGGGCGCGATCTTCGTCGGCCCGTACGCGCCGGTCAGCCTCGGCGACTACTGCGCGGGCTCGAACCACGTGCTGCCCACCGCGGGCTGCGCGCGGCACTCGTCCGGACTCAGCGTGCAGACCTTCCTGCGCGGCATCCACGTCGTCGAGTACACCGAGGCGGCGCTGAAGGATGTCGCCGGGCACGTGGTCGCGCTGGCCAACGCCGAGGATCTTCCGGCGCACGGCCAGGCCGTCACGGTGCGATTCGAGACCCTGTCATGACCGGTCAGCTCACTGCGCCCGGGTCCGCGATCGGCCTGGACGATCTGCCGCTGCGCGAGAACCTGCGCGGCAAGAAGCCTTATGGCGCACCGCAATTGACCGTTCCGGTGCAGTTGAACACCAACGAGAACCCGCACCCGCCGAGCCGCGCGCTCATCGACGACGTGGCCGAGTCCATCCGCGCCGCCGCCGCGGATCTGCACCGCTACCCGGATCGCGACGCGGTGGCGCTGCGCACCGACCTGGCGAACTACCTCACCCGCCAGACCGGCGTCACGGTGGATACGGCGAACGTCTGGGCGGCCAACGGTTCCAACGAGATCCTGCAGCAGCTGCTCCAGGCCTTCGGCGGACCGGGCCGCAGCGCACTGGGTTTCGTGCCTTCCTACTCGATGCACCCGATCATCTCCGAGGGCATCGACACCGAGTGGGTCGAGGCCAAGCGCAACGCCGATTTCTCCCTCGACATCGACTACGCGCTGGCGGCCATCGCCGAACGCAGGCCGGACGTGGTCTTCGTGACCAGCCCGAACAACCCCACCGGACACAGCATTCCGCAGGACGACCTGGTGCGGATCCTCGACGCGGCGCCCGGCATCGTCGTGGTCGACGAGGCCTACGGCGAATTCTCGGCGGCGCCGAGTGCGATCGCGCTGATCGACCGATTCCCGGCGAAGCTGGTGGTGAGCCGCACCATGAGCAAGGCCTTCGCGTTCGCGGGCGGCCGCCTGGGCTACCTCGTCGCCGCGCCCGCGGTGATCGACGCGATGCTGCTGGTGCGGCTGCCCTATCACCTGTCGGTGGTCACCCAGGCCGCCGCGCGCGCGGCCCTGCGGCACGCGGACGAAACTCTCGGCAGCGTCGCGGAATTGGCGGCGCAGCGCGACCGGGTCGCGGCCGCGCTCGGCCAGCTGGGCTTCGAGGTGGTACCCAGCGACGCCAATTTCGTGCTGTTCGGCCGGTTCGCCGACGCGGGCCGGGCCTGGCAGCGATACCTGGACCGCGGCGTGCTGATCCGCGACGTCGGCATCCCCGGCTACCTGCGCGCGACCATCGGCCTCGCCGCCGAGAACGACGAGTTCCTGCGCGTCAGCGGCGAGCTGGCAGGCAGCGAACTCACGCCCCGATGAACCCCGTGGAGGAAGCACCGATGACAAGGACCGCGCGGGTCGAGCGCATCACCAAGGAATCCAGCATCGTCGTCGAACTGGATCTGGACGGCACCGGCAAGACCGAGATCTCCACCGGCGTCCCGTTCTACGACCACATGCTGACCGCGCTCGGCGCGCACGCCAGCTTCGACCTGACCGTGCGCGCGGAGGGCGACATCGAGATCGAGGCGCACCACACGGTGGAGGACACCGCCATCGTGTTCGGGCAGGCGCTCGGCAAGGCGCTGGGTGACAAGTCCGGCATCCGCCGCTTCGGCGACGCCTTCATCCCGATGGACGAGACCCTCGCGCACGCGGCGGTCGACGTGTCGGGTCGGCCGTACTGCGTGCACACCGGCGAGCCGGAACACCTGCTGCACGCGGTGATCCCGGGCAGCCCGGTGCGCGGGCGCTCCGAGCCGGGCGCGCCGTACTCCACGGTGCTCAACCGCCACGTCTTCGAGTCGATCGCGCTCAACGCCCGGATCGCCCTGCACGTGCGGGTGCTCTACGGCCGCGACCAGCACCACGTCACCGAGGCCGAGTTCAAGGCCGTGGCGCGGGCGCTGCGCGCCGCCGTCGAGCTCGACCCGCGGGTGAGCGGTGTGCCGTCGACGAAGGGAACGCTGTGACAACGAAATCCGTCGCCCTGCTGGACTACGGCTCCGGCAACCTGCACTCCGCGGAGCGGGCGCTGGTGCGCGCTGGTGCGCGCGTCGAGGTGACCGCCGACCCGCAGATCGCGCTGGCCGCAGACGGTCTCGTGGTGCCCGGCGTCGGCGCGTTCGCGGCTTGCATGGCGGGGCTGCGCGAGGTGCGCGGCGAACGCATCATCGGCCAGCGCCTGGCCGGTGGGCGTCCGGTGCTCGGCATCTGCGTCGGCATGCAGATCCTGTTCGAGCGCGGCGTGGAGTTCGGCGTGGAGACCGACGGGTGCGCCGAATGGCCGGGCGTGGTGGAGCGGTTGTCCGCGCCGGTGCTGCCGCACATGGGGTGGAACACCGTGTCGGCGCCTTCCGACAGCGTGCTGTTCAAGGGCATGGACGCCGATACCCGGTTCTACTTCGTCCACTCCTACGCCGCGCAGACCTGGGACCTTCCGCCGAGCGAGCACTTCGCGTCGCCGAAGCTCACCTGGGCCGAGCACGGGGTGCCGTTCCTCGCCGCGGTGGAGAACGGTGCCTTGTCCGCCACGCAGTTCCACCCGGAGAAGTCCGGCGACGCGGGAGCTCATCTGTTGCGTAACTGGATCGACTCGTTGTGAGCCGTAAGCGCTGACCTTCGATTGACTACCGTCGATAGTGAAATGGATTCGACGGTAGTCATATGGCGGCTTTTCAAGATCGAATCGCAACCATTCGACTACCGTCGACTTCGGGCGCTCTGACCCGAGGACGGGCAACCCTGCGGTGGGGCGCTTCGCGGGGCTGCGGAGCTAGAACCGCGTACCGATCGCCCACTGCGGCGTGCTTCGTATCCGGGAAAGCCGCCATCCCTCCGCAGTTCGCATGGCGTCGAAACTGTAGATCTCACCCAGGGTGTACTTCGGTTCGGTGAGCGCGCCCTCGACCACCGGTGCGAAGGTGGCCAGCAGATTGGCGCGGACGGCGGCAGTGTCGCCGCGCAGATCGACGATCACATTGCTGATGAAGTGCTGAACCTTCTTGTCCGCGGAGTGACTTCGTCCCGCCTGCGCGATCATCGCGTCGACCCCCTGCGCCGTACCGCCGGGCGTGGTGGCGCTGGCGTCGGCGGTGTAGATCTGCCGGAAGTCCTCGAACGCGCCTTCGTCCAGCGCGTGGCCGAGGCGGTCGACGAGTGCGGTGATGTGGCTGCGGTCCAACAATTCTCGGATTTCCCGCCGCTCGGCGTCGGCGGCCGTCGCGGTGGACGAGCAGGCGGCGAGCGCCGCGATCGGCAACAGGGCGAGGGGGAGGACGAGGCGGATCTTCTTCATGTCGATGGCCTTTCGTATCAAATGTTGGCGACTCCAACGTTGGCATGGCCAACGATATCGAATGTGGGTCCCGCCAACAAGTGGGTTGCTAGATTGGTGCCATGGAGATCGCGCACAATGGCGTCGCGGGCAGGCTGCGCGCGCTGCCCACCCGGCTGATCAACCAGGTCGCCATCGTGGCCGACCGGGCGACGGAACGGGCGCTGGAAGACACCGGATCGCGCCGACACCACTACGCCCTGCTCACCACGCTGCGCGAATTCGGTCCAGCGAGCCAAGCCGATCTCGGCCGCCGCACCCGCATCGACCGCAGCGACATCGTCGCGGCGCTCAACGACCTGGCCGACCGCGGTTTCGTGGAACGCAGCCCCGACCCCGGTGATCGCCGCCGCAACATCGTCACCCTGACCCGCCCCGGCGCTCGCCATCTCGACGACCTGGACGGGCGCCTCGACATCGCGCAGGACGAGTTGCTCGCCGCGCTGTCCGCCGCCGAGCGCCGCCAGCTGGTCGGCCTGCTCACCCGGATACTGGACGATCACTCGCGATCTTGACCGCCGCCGAACCCGGTGCGTTTCCGCAGGCCGGAGGTAGGGCGCGGGGAGTGGCCGACTATGCTGCTCGGAGTGAGTCTTGTGCTGCTGCCTGCCGTCGATGTCGCCAATGGAGAAGCCGTGCGCCTGGTCCAGGGGGAGGCGGGCAGCGAGACCAGCTACGGCTCGCCCCGCGACGCCGCACTGGCCTGGCAGGAGGCGGGCGCCGAGTGGGTGCACCTGGTCGACCTGGACGCGGCGTTCGGCCGCGGCTCCAACCGTGAACTGCTCGCCGAGGTGGTCGGCGAACTCGACGTGCGAGTCGAGCTGTCCGGCGGCATCCGTGACGACGAATCCCTCGAGGCGGCGCTGGCCACCGGCTGCGCCCGCGTCAACCTCGGCACCGCCGCGCTGGAGGATCCGGTGTGGTGCGCCAGCGCCGTCGCCAGGCACGGCGAGCGCATCGCCGTCGGCCTCGACGTGCGCATCATCGACGGCGAGCACCGGCTGCGCGGCCGCGGTTGGGTCAGCGACGGCGGCGACCTGTGGGAGGTGCTCGAACGTCTGGAGCGCGACGGCTGCTCGCGCTACGTGGTCACCGACGTCACCAAGGACGGCACCCTGACCGGCCCGAACCTGGACCTGCTCCGCGACGTGTGCGCGGCGACCGACGCCCCGGTGGTCGCCTCCGGCGGCGTCTCCACCGTCGAGGATCTGGTCGCCATCGCCGGGCTGGTGCCCGACGGCGTCGAAGGCGCGATCGTCGGCAAGGCGCTGTACGCGGGCCGGTTCACCCTGCCCGAGGCGCTCGCCGCGGTGCGCTGATCCGAAAACCGATGGCTGCCAACCTGATCGCGGAGCTTCCCGAACTGCTCGCCGTGGCGAGCGAGATCCTCGACGACGCCAGTGGGCGTTTCGTCGAGGGGCTCGGCGCGCCGAGCGCGGTCACCAAGGGCCGCAACGACTTCGCCACCGAACTCGACCTGGAGCTGGAACGGACCGTCTCCGAGGGCCTGGCGCTGCGCACCGGAATCGAGGTGCACGGCGAGGAATTCGGCGGTCCGCAGCTCACCGCCGGCACCGCGTGGGTGCTCGACCCGATCGACGGCACCTTCAACTACTCCTCCGGTCACCCGCTCTCCGGCATGCTGCTCGCGCTGGTGCGCGACGGCGAACCGGTGCTCGGACTGACCTGGCTGCCGATCCTCGGGCAGCGCTACGCCGCGATGCGCGGCGGGCCGGTGCTGCTCAACGGCAAACCGCTCGCGCCGCTGCCGTCCGCGAAGCTGGCCGACTCGATGATCGGATTCGGCGCCTTCAACGTCGATTCCGACGGACGCATCCCCGGCCGCTTCCGCTTCGATCTGCTCGGTCCGCTCAGCAGGCTGTCCTCCCGGGTGCGCATGCACGGCTCCACCGGCATCGACTTGGCCTTCACCGCCGCCGGGGTGCTCGGCGGCGCGATCGTGTTCGGCCATCACCCGTGGGACAACGCGGCGGGCGTCGCGCTGGTCCGCGCGGCGGGCGGCGTGGTGACCGACCTGGCGGGCGAGCCGTGGACCATCACCTCCGGCTCCGTGCTCGCGGCGGCGCCCGGGGTGCACGAAGAACTGCTCGAGATGATCTGCACGGTCGCCGATCCGTCGACCGCCGAGGAAGGATGAGCCGATGACGTTGGCCGTACGCGTGATCCCGTGTCTGGACGTGGACGCGGGCCGGGTGGTCAAGGGCGTCAACTTCGAGAACCTGCGCGACGCGGGCGATCCCGTCGAGTTGGCCGCGCTCTACGACGCCCAGGGCGCCGACGAACTGACCTTCCTCGACGTCACCGCCTCCACCGGCGACCGAGGCACCATGATCGACGTGGTGACCCGCACCGCCGAGCAGATCTTCATCCCGCTCACCGTCGGCGGCGGCGTGCGCACCGTCGAGGACGTGGACCGGCTGCTGCGCGCGGGCGCGGACAAGGTCTCGGTGAACACCGCCGCGATCGCCAGGCCCGAGGTGCTGCGGGAGATGTCGGAGCGATTCGGTTCGCAGTGCATCGTGCTCTCCGTCGACGCCCGCACCGTGCCCGACGGCCAGCCCGACACCACCTCCGGCTGGGAGGTCACCACGCATGGCGGCAAGCGCGGCACCGGCATCGACGCCGTCGAATGGGCCGTGCGCGGCGCCGAACTCGGGGTCGGCGAGATCCTGCTGAACTCGATGGACGCCGACGGCACGAAGACCGGCTTCGACCTGCCGATGATCCGCGCGGTCCGGGCCGCCGTCTCGGTGCCGGTCATCGCCAGCGGTGGCGCCGGGGCCGTCGAACACTTCGCCCCCGCGGTGCAGGCTGGCGCGGACGCCGTCCTCGCCGCCAGCGTCTTCCACTTCGGTGACCTCACCATCGGCCAGGTCAAGGACTCCATGCGCGCGGAGAAGATCGTCGTTCGCTGAGTGCACGGTCCCGCCGGACGCGAGCCGGCGAGGACGTTCGGGTGTTGGTGGCCGGAGGACCAGCGGCGCAAGGTACTCGCAGCGCTGCGCCGCACGCGCCGGACCGACGCCGCGACGGCCCTGTTATAACGGTGACATGACATTGGACCCCGCCATCGCCGCCCGCCTCAAGCGCAACGACGCGGGGCTCGTCGCGGCCGTCGCGCAGGAGCGCGGCACCGGGGATGTGCTGATGGTCGCCTGGATGGACGACGAGGCCCTGGCTCGCACCTTGGAATCGCGCAAGGCGACGTACTATTCGCGCTCGCGCCAGCAGTACTGGGTCAAGGGCGAGACCTCCGGTCACACCCAGTACGTGCACGAGGTGCGGCTGGACTGCGACGGCGACACCGTCCTGCTCGTCGTGGACCAGGAGGGCGCGGCGTGCCACACCGGCACCCACACCTGCTTCGATTCGGACGTGCTGCTCGGCGAACCCAGCTGACGGATCAGGCGTTCACTCGGTCGACCGGTCACCTCGGGCGGCGCCGTCGGTCGAGGCGAGCTGACCGATCACCTCGGTGAGCCGCTGCGCGAGGATCTCGCTGAGATCGGCGAGCTGCGCCTTCTGCGTGGCGTCCAACCCGTCGAAAACCAAGCGCCGCACCGCGTCCAGATAGCCGGGCGCCGCCTCCACGACCTTGAGATAGCCGTCGTCGGTGAGGACCGCTTGGACGCCGCGGCGACCCACCGTCGACGAGCGTTGCGCCCAGCCCAATCGCTCCAGCTTGGAAACCACATGGGACAGCCGCGATAGCGAGGCATTTGCTTTGTGGGCAAGGTCACTCATTTGGAGCCGATGTCCCGGTTCCTCGGAAAGCAACGTCAGAACCCAATACTCGAAATGAGTGACTCCGGATTCGCGCTGCAATTGGGTATCCAAGGCGCTCGGCAGCCGCGTCATCAGCGCCACGACCGCGCGCCAAGCCCGTTGTTCCACGGGATCCAGCCACTTCGTCACTATGCGCCTTCTTTCGAGCCAAGTGACGTGGGGGTAGTTAGGGAGCCTATCGATTATTGAGAAGCGTAGTCACGGTCACTCGCGTCGACGAGTTTGCCACGACTTCGCTCGAGGGTCATACAGATCACCGATGTCGTGAGTTCATTCACAGGTGGTCGTGGTGTGTCGGGGTCGTGTCCGGCGCGGGGGCGGTCGCGGACGCGGCCTTCCTGCGCCGCATTCCGCGGCGCGTGGCGAGGTACACAGCGCCGAGGAAGAACAGCACCGCGAGCACCGCGCCGACGAGACACGCGCCGCGGAACGCGGGCGCGTCGACGTCCAGGATGCGCTCGCCCGCGTGGGCGGCGTTGTTGCCGCCGAGCACGATGGTCAGTGTCATCAGATTCGGTATCGCCACGAGGACGGCCAGCACCGCCGCCGCGCCCGCCAGGAACTTGCCGGCCCGCTTGCGCCACATCAGCACCGCGAACAGCAGCAACAACAGCGGGACGAGGGTGCACATGCCGCCGAGGAGCAGTCCCCAGCCGATGCCCTTGGCGAAACTGCCGTTCACCATCTCGGCGAGCCGCTGGGCCCACCACCGCGGGATGAAGGCGGCCAGGATGAGGTAGGTGACGACGAGGGCCACGAACAGGACCACGCCGCCGATGATCCGATTGCGCCAGACGGACGCGCTGGATTTGCCGTCCGGCCGAACCTCGCTCGAAGTCATGGGTTCAGCGTAGGCCGACCGGTCGGTCTCCGGACGGCGGTGCGCGTCGGCGTTTCGCCTCGTCGGCGCTACCGGACGGTGTCCGCTCCGGCCGCGCACGGCCGGAGCGAAGGAGGAAAAACGCTCAGCGGACGCGCTCGCGCAGGAAGGCCAGCGCTTCGTCGGCGTGCGCGTCGGCCCGCAACTCTCCAGTGATCACTTCGAGCACGGTGCGGTCGGTGTCGATGACGAAAGTCTGCCGCTTCACCGGCGCGAGTTTGCCGAGCAGTCCGCGCTTGACGCCGAACTGCGCGGCCACCGCGCCGTCGCGGTCGGATAGCAGGGGATAGTCGAGTCTTTGCTTGGTGGCGAAGCCCGCCTGGGTGTCCACGGCGTCGGTGCTGATGCCGACGCAGGACGCCCCGAGCGCGGTGAATTCCGCGGACAGATCACGGAAGTGGCATGCCTCCGCGGTGCAGATCGGGGTATTGGCGCCCGGGTAGAAGAACAGCACCAGCGGTCCCTCGGTGAGCAATTCGTCGAGGGAGCGGACGGTGCCGGACTGATCGGGGAGCTCGAACTGTGGGGCGAGCTGGCCTTTGCGCATAGATCAGAACAGTACCGGGCGTACTGGACGCTCGGTACTGTCCGTTCGGCCGCCGATCGCCGGGCCGGGAGGTGGGTCGCTCGAAGCCGACGCGGCGAGAGTAGGGACGCGCGCGCCCACGGCTCACGGGTGCGCGAGTCGCCGGCGACGCGCCGATGGCGGCCTTGGACCGGGCCGGACGAAGTCCGAGCGTCCGCCCTGGGATGATGGAGGAATGCCTGGCGCGTCCACTCCCACCACCACGACCCGCGAACAGTTCCATCTGCTCGCCGCGGAACACCGGGTGGTCCCCGTGACCCGAAAGGTGCTGGCGGACTCCGAAACTCCGCTGTCGGCCTATCGCAAGCTGGCCGCCGATCGGGCGGGCACCTTCCTGTTCGAGTCCGCCGAGAACGGACGGTCCTGGTCGCGCTGGTCGTTCATCGGCGCGGGCAGCCCGTCGGCGCTGACCGTGGTGGACGGCGAAGCGGCCTGGCTCGGCAACATCCCGGTGGACGCTCCCTCCGGCGGCGACCCGCTGCTCGCGCTGCGCGAGACGCTGCAACTGTTGCGCACCGAGCGGCTGCCCGATCTGCCGCCGCTGACCGGCGGCATGGTCGGCTACCTCGGCTACGACGCGGTGCGCCGCATCGAGCGGCTGCCCAACCTGGCCGCCGACGACCTGCGACTGCCCGAGATGGTGCTGCTGCTGGCCACCGACCTGGCCGCCTTCGACCACCACGAGGGCGCCATCACCCTGATCGCCAACGCCGTGAACTGGAACGGCACCGCCGACCGGGTCGACGAGGCCTACGACGACGCGGTCGCGCGGCTGGACCGGATGACCGAGGCGCTCGCCGCGCCCGCCCAGTCCACCGTCTCGGTCTTCGACCAGCCCGAGCCGCAGTACCGCCGCCAGCGCACCTCCGACGAATTCGGCGCGGGCGTGCGCAGGTTGGTCAAGGAGATCGAGGCGGGCGAGGCGTTCCAGGTCGTGCTCTCCCAGCGGTTCGAGATGGATTACCACGGTGAGCCGCTCGACCTGTATCGGATGCTGCGGGCCTCCAACCCGAGTCCGTACATGTACCTGATCCACGTCCCCGACGGCGAGGGTGGCACCGCCTTCTCCATCGTCGGCTCCAGCCCGGAATCGCTGGTGACCGTGAAGGAGGGCGTGGCGACCACGCACCCGATCGCGGGCACTCGCTGGCGCGGCGTCACCGAGGAGGACGACCTGCTGCTGGAGAAGGGCCTGCTCGCCGACGAGAAGGAGAACGCCGAGCACCTGATGCTCGTCGATCTCGGGCGCAACGATCTCGGGCGGGTCTGCCAGCCGGGCACGGTGCGCGTCACCGAGTACCGGCATATCGAGCGCTACAGCCACGTCATGCACTTGGTGTCGACGGTGTCGGGACGGCTGAAGCCGGGCAAGGTCGCGTTGGACGCGGTGAGCGCCTGCTTCCCGGCGGGCACGCTCTCGGGTGCGCCGAAGGTGCGCGCGATGGAACTCATCGAGGAACTCGAGCCGACGCGGCGCGGCGTCTACGGCGGTGTCGTGGGCTACCTCGACTTCGCGGGCGACGCCGACACCGCGATCGCCATCCGCACCGCCCTGCTCAAGGACGGCGTCGCCTACGTCCAGGCGGGCGCGGGCGTGGTCGCCGACTCCGACCCGGACTACGAGGACGTGGAATCGCGCAACAAGGCGATGGCGGTGCTGAAGGCCGTCGCCGCCGCCGAGACCGTGCGCGCGTACGGCGCCGCGGGTTCCGCCTCCGAAGCCGATGCCGCGCCCACGGGCGATGCCGATGCGGCGAACCGAGACGGCGGAACCCTATGAGCAACGAACCCGACCGACATCCGCGCGCCTCGGCCGAACCCGACGAGTCGTCCGCGGCCGAGGCGGTCGCGCCCCCCGGACGCGCCGAAGGACGTCGGTACCCGGTCGGGGCCATCGTGCTTCTCGCGCTCGCCGCGGCGCTGATGTGGGGCTCGTCGAGGCTGACCTGGGTGACGGTGTCGTCCTCGGACGGGCTCACCGAACCGCGCACCGACGAGCTGAACGGCAGCGTCTGGTTCGGGGCGCTCACCCCGCTGGCACTGGTGCTGCTCGCGGCCATCGCCGCGCTGCTCGCCACCAAGGGATGGCTGCGCCGGATGGTCGGTGTGCTCGTCGCGCTCGTCGCCGCGGTGACCGCCGTGCCCGCCTTCGCATTGCTCACCGGACAGGGCGCGACGTCGGAACGCGCCGCCGCGCTGGCCGAGTTGCCCGGCCGCGCTACGGTCACCGAGGTGACCACCGCCCCGTTGCCCGCGGTGCTCACGTTGGCCGCCGCGTTCGCCGCATTCGCCGCCGGTGTCCTGCTCGCCAGGATGCCGAGGGAGTCGGGCAGGCTCTCCGGCAAGTACGAGAGTCCGGTGGTCCGTCGCGAGGCCGCCACCGAAGAGGTGACCAAGCGGCGCGCCGCGGACGACTCCGGGCAACTCTCCGAGCGGGTGCTGTGGGACGCGCTGGACGCGGGCACCGATCCGACGGACGACACGCCCGGCGCGATGCCGGATTCGGGCGACCGCGCGGTGTCCGAATCGCGCGAAAACGTGAATCCGATTGCGCGCGAGGGAGACGAGCCCGATTCGCCCGACACCGCCGCGTCGAACCCGCGCGACCGTGCGGCGGACGGCGGTGCGGGCTGACGTGACCGCCCAGACCACGTCCCGTGGGTTCCCCGCATGGTGCGACCGCAGGTCGGCCGCGGAGCTGAACCCCGGCGGCAAGACAAGAGGTAAGGCCATTTATTCTTTGTCAGCATCGGTGAGACAGCGCCTGGGGGGATTCTCAGGCAGCAAGTCCGTCTCCCCAGAAAGGATTCGAGCCAGATGACGGTACTCGACTCGATTCTCGACGGGGTCCGCGCGGATGTGGCCGCACGGGAAGCCCTCTTGGACTTCCCCGCCATCAAGGCCGCAGCCGCCGCCGCGCCCGCCCCGCTGGACGCGCGCGCCGCACTCCTGGAAGACGGCATCGGCGTCATCGCCGAGGTCAAGCGGGCGAGCCCGTCCAAGGGACCGCTGGCCGACATCCCGGATCCCGCGAGCCTGGCCAAGGCCTACGAGGACGGCGGCGCCCGCATCATCAGCGTGCTCACCGAGGGACGCCGTTTCGGCGGCTCGCTCGACGACCTGGACGCGGTGCGCGCCACCGTGAACATCCCGATCCTGCGCAAGGATTTCGTGGTCGGTCCCTACCAGATCCACGAGGCACGCGCGCACGGCGCCGACGTCATCCTGCTGATCGTCGCGGCGCTCGAGCAGGACGTGCTCTCCTCGCTCATCGATCGCACCGAATCGCTCGGCATGACCGCGCTGGTCGAGGTGCACACCGAGGAAGAGGCCGACCGCGCGCTCTCCGCGGGCGCGTCGGTGATCGGCGTGAACGCCCGCAACCTCAAGACGCTCGAGGTGGACCGCGACGTGTTCGCACGCATCGCTCCCGGGCTGCCCACCGAGGTCATCCGGATCGCCGAGTCCGGCATCCGCGGCACCGCCGACCTGCTGGCCTATGCCGGTGCGGGCGCGGACGCCGTGCTCGTCGGCGAGGGTCTGGTGACCAGCGGCGATCCGCGCGCGGCAGTGTCGGAGCTGGTGACCGCGGGCACCCACCCGTCCTGCCCCAAGCCGGCCCGGCGGGGCCGGTGATGGCGGTGCACGGACTACCCCAGGCCAGCGCGGGCGTCGCCCATCCGAGTTCGCACGAACCGGATCTCGGCGGCCACTTCGGCGTCTACGGCGGCAGGCATGTGCCCGAGGCGCTGATGGCGGTGATCGAGGAGGTCACCGCCGAGTACGAGAAGTGCCGCGCCGACCACACCTTCCTGGACGAACTGGACCGCCTGCAGCGCGACTACACCGGACGTCCTTCGCCGGTGTTCGAGTGCAAGCGGCTCGCCGAGCACGCCGGCGGTGCGCGCATCCTGCTCAAGCGCGAGGACCTGAACCACACCGGCTCGCACAAGATCAACAACGTGCTCGGCCAGGCGCTGCTGGCCAAGCGGATGGGCAAGACCCGTGTCATCGCGGAGACCGGCGCGGGCCAGCACGGCGTCGCCACCGCCACCGCGTGCGCGCTGCTCGGCTTGGACTGCGTCATCTACATGGGCGCGGTCGACACCGCCCGCCAGGCGCTGAACGTGGCGCGGATGCGGCTGCTCGGCGCCGAGGTCATCTCGGTGACCACCGGCTCGCAGACGCTCAAGGACGCCATCAACGAGGCGCTGCGCGACTGGGTCACCAACGCCGAACAGACCTACTACTGCTTCGGCACGGCCGCGGGCCCGCACCCGTTCCCGCTCATGGTGCGCGACCTCCAGCGCATCGTCGGCCTCGAGGCGCGCCAGCAGGTGCAGGACCTGACCGGCAGGCTGCCCGACGCGGTGACCGCGTGCGTCGGCGGCGGCTCCAACGCGATCGGCATCTTCCACGCCTTCCTCGACGATCCGGCCGTCCGGCTGATCGGCTACGAGGCGGCGGGCGACGGCGTCGACACCGGCAGGCACGCCGCGACCTTCACCGGCGGCACGCCGGGCGCGTTCCAGGGCGCCTACTCGTACCTGCTGCAGGACGAGGACGGTCAGACCATCGAATCCCATTCCATCTCCGCGGGATTGGACTACCCGGGCGTCGGCCCCGAGCACGCCTACCTCAAGGACATCGGCCGCGCCGAGTACCTGCCCATCACCGACACCGAGGCGATGGACGCGCTGCTGCTGCTCAGCCGCGCCGAGGGCATCATCCCGGCGATCGAGTCCGCGCACGCCGTGGCGGGCGCGCTGAAGCTCGGCGAGGAACTCGGCCCCGGCGCGATCATCCTGGTCAACCTGTCCGGCCGCGGCGACAAGGACATGGACACCGCGGCCCGCTGGTTCGGGCTGTTCGACGCACCGCAGGAGACCGAGTCGTGAGTCAGCAGTCCCGTCTCGCCAACACCTTCGCCGCGGCGCGCGCGGAGAACCGGGCCGCTCTCATCGGCTACCTGCCCGCGGGCTACCCGGACCTGGCCGGTTCCATCGATGTCTGCCGCGCGATGGTCGAATCCGGTTGCGACATCATCGAAGTCGGCGTCGCCTACTCCGACCCGGTGATGGACGGCCCGACCATCCAGGCCGCCGCCGAGCAGGCGCTGCGCGGCGGTGTGCGGGTGCGCGACGTGTTCACGGTGGTCGAGTCGATCGCCGAGGCGGGCGGCAAGGCCGTGGTGATGACCTACTGGAACCCGGTGCTCAAGTACGGCGTCGACCGTTTCGCGCGCGATCTCGCCGCGGCGGGCGGCGCGGGCCTCATCACGCCGAATCTCATCCCGGAAGAGGCCGACGACTGGTTCGTCGCCTCGGCCGCGCACGATCTGGACCGCATCTTCCTCGTCGCGCCGTCCTCCACCGAGGAGCGACTGGTGAAGACGCTCGAGGCGAGCCGCGGTTTCATCTACGCGTCCTCGACCATGGGCGTCACCGGCGCACGCGACGTGGTGTCCTCCGCGGCGCCCGCACTGTGCGCTCGCGTCCGCTCGCACTCCGACATCCCGATCGGCGTCGGCCTCGGCGTCCGCAACGGCGCACAGGCCGCCGAGATCGCCAGCTACGCCGACGGCGTGATCGTGGGTTCGGCGCTGGTCACGGCGGCGGCCGGCGGGCTGGACGCGGTGCGCGCGCTGACCCGCGAACTCGCCGACGGCGTACGCTCGGCGACCGTCGCCTCGTAGGACCTGTCCTCGGGCGGAGTCCGTCCAGAGCGCGCACGGCCGCGGCGAACGCGGAGGCACGCCCGGCCGGTAGTGCCGAGTGGAGGCCGTCGAAGTCCCGCGTACGGCCGGGGCGAGAGGCGGCGGGAGGCCCGCCGGATCGTGCGCTTCGCCGGTCCTCGGCTACGGTGGCCCCGTGACGTTACGAAGCGATGTGCTGGCCTATATCCCCAGCCCCCCGCAAGGCGTGTGGCAACTCGGGCCGATCCCGTTGCGGGCCTATGCCCTGTGCATCATCCTCGGCATCGTCGTCGCCATCTGGTGGGGCGAGCGGCGCTGGCAGGAGCGCGGCGGTCAGCAGGGCACGGTGCTGGACGTCGCCATGTTCGCGGTGCCGTTCGGCCTGGTCGGCGGGCGCCTCTACCACGTGGCCACGGACTGGCAGAAGTACTTCGGCGCGGGCGGCAACCCGATCGAGGCGCTCTACATCTGGCAGGGCGGGCTCGGCATCTGGGGCGCGGTGTTCCTCGGCGGCGTCGGCGCCTGGATCGGCTGCCGGGTGTACCGCATCCCGTTGCCCGCTTTCGGCGACGCCATCGCGCCGCCGATCCTGCTGGCCCAGGCCATCGGCCGCCTCGGCAACTGGTTCAACCAGGAACTCTACGGCCGCGAGACCACCGTGCCCTGGGGCCTGGAGATCTACCCGAGGTTCGACGCCAACGGCGATCCCGACCCGATGAACGGTGTCTCCAACGACGTGGTCGAGAAGATCGTGCACCCGACGTTCCTCTACGAGTTGCTCTGGAACGTGCTGATCGTGGTGCTGCTGGTGCAGATCGACAAGCGCTGGCGGATCGGCCATGGTCGGCTGTTCGCGCTCTACGTCGCGGGATACAGCTTCGGCCGGTTCTGCGTGGAGCTGATGCGCGACGACGAGGCCACCATGATCGCGGGCATCCGCGTCAACTCGTTCACCTCGGCGCTCGTCTTCCTCGCGGCCATCGCCTATTTCGTGTTCGCCACGAAGGGACGCGAGACCGCGGATCAATTGCAACCCGGCGCGATGAACCGACCGTGGCCGTGGCAGATCGGCGCGTTGCGTGCCGCGGGCGTATCGGCGGCGACGGCCGGGGGCGGCGTGGCGCTGACCAAGGAGTCCGCGAAAGACGACGCGGGCGAATCGGACTCGGAATCGGGCCGGTTGGATGATCCCGGCGAGGCGATGTCGGAGAACTCCGACAGCGGTGAGTCGGCGACTATGAGCGCGGAGAAGTCCACCGAGGCTACGGCAGCGAACTCGGCGAAGTCGCCGCACGGAGGCGAGAAGTCCACTGCGGCCGAGAAGTCCGCCGCGGTCGCGGAGACGGGTGCCTCCCCGGAAGCGGACGAGTCCATCGAGGACGCGAAGTCCGCTGCCGGAGTGGGCGAGAAGTTCACCGCCGACAAGGGCGAGTAGCTCGCGACCGCGAAATCGACGGCGGGCGTAGGCAACACATTCACCACAGGGCGCGATAAACCACACGGGGTCCGAGGAATCCAATTCCTCGGACCCCGTGCCCTATGGGCGCTGATGCGACAAAATCGATCGATTCCGGCGAGAATGACCGGTGATCGTCGCGGGCGTGCCCGTCGAGGCGATCGTCGAACCGGGGGCCAGCAATGGGTGCCCACTTGATGAGGAGGACATGAGTGACCGACCCTTACCAGAACAACCAGGGCTTCGGCGGCCCGCAGTACGGTCCGCCCGGTACGGGACCGGACCTGAACAAGGACGCTTCGGGCCAGCAGTACGGCCAGCCCGCCGACCCGTACGGTCAGCAGCAGTTCGGCCAGCAGCCGGGTGGTTACCCGCCTGCCGCGCCGTACGGTCAGCCGCAGGGCTACAACCCGGCCGATCCGGAGGCGCCGTACGGCCGTGACGCGTTCGGCGTGCCGCTGTCCGACAAGCAGAAGATGATCGCGGGCATTCTGCAGCTGCTGGTCGGCACCCTGGGTATCGGTCGCTTCTACCTGGGGTACACGACCATCGGCATCCTGCAGATCGTCACCTGCGGTGGTTGCGGAATCTGGGCGCTCATCGACGGGATCATGATCCTCACCGGCAAGGTGCCCGACGCCAACGGGCGACCCCTGCGGGACTGATCGCCAGCCGAAGGGCGCCGCCGACAAGGCGGCGCCCTTCGTGTTTCCGCGACGCGACCTTTCGCGCACGTTGATCGAAATACTGTGCAACGGCCCGCGACGGGCGTAACTTGGGCCGGATCTGTGTGTCGTGTGTGGGGCCGTCCACGCACCGGAGAGAGGGATTTCGTGCGTCGCAAGCTGTTCGCCGCCGCCATGCTCGCCATCGTCGCCGCCACCGGCCTCACCGCCTGCGGTAGCGGCGACGACCCGAACGTGCTGAAGGTCGGCACCGAGGGCACCTACTCGCCGTTCAGCTACCAGGGCTCCGACGGCGCGCTCACCGGCTACGACGTCGACGTGGTTCGCGCCGTCGCCGACAAACTCGGCCGCAAGGTCGAGTTCGTGCAGACGCCGTGGGACGCGATCTTCGCGGGCATGGAGTCCAAGCGCTTCGATCTGGTCGCCAACCAGGTCTCGATCACCGAGGAGCGCAAGAACAAGTACGAGCTCTCCCAGCCGTACACGACCTCCGAGGGCGTGATCGTCACCCGCGCCGACAACAACGCCATCACCTCGCTCGCCGATCTCGCGGGCAAGACCTCCGCGCAGTCCGCCACCAGCAACTGGAGTGCCGTCGCCGCGGGCGCCGGCGCGAAGGTGGAGGCCGTCGAGGGCTGGGTGCAGGCCATCCAGCTGCTGAAGAACGGTCGCGTCGACTGCACCGTCAACGACAACCTGGTGTTCAACGAGTACACCAAGACCTCCGGCGACAAGTCGGTGAAGATCGCCGCGCAGACCGGCGAGACCAGCACCATGGGCTTCGCCGCCCGCAAGGGCGACCCGTTGATCGCCGAGGTGAACCGCGCGCTGGACGAGCTGCGCGCCGAAGGCAGACTGGCGCAGATCTCGGAGAAGTACTTCGGCGTCGACGTCAGCGAATAACCGCCAGTGGACGCCGCGACCCGGGAGCTGATCTGGCGCAACCTGTGGCCGATGCTCGAGGCCACCGTCACCAAGACCATTCCGCTCACCGCGATCAGCTTCGTGATCGGTTTGGCGCTCGCGCTGTTCGTCGCGCTGGCGCGGATGTCGCCGACCTGGCTGCTGTCCGCGCCCGCGCGCTTCTACATCTCGATCATCCGCGGCACGCCGCTGCTGGTGCAGCTGTTCATCGTGTTCTACGCGCTGCCGCAGTTCGACATCGTCATCGATCCGTTCCCGGCGGCGGTGATCGCGTTCAGCCTGAATGTCGGTGGCTACGCGGCCGAGGTGGTGCGCGCCGCGATCCTGTCGGTCGCGCACGGCCAGTGGGAGGCGGCGCAGGCGCTCGGCATGTCGTATCCGATGATGCTGCGGCTGATCATCCTGCCGCAGGCCGCGCGCATCGCGGTGCCGCCGCTGTCGAACACGCTCATCTCGCTGGTCAAGGACACCTCGCTGGCCTCGACCATCCTGGTCACCGAACTGCTGCGCACCGCCCAGCTGGCGGCCGCGCCGACCTTCGACTTCTTCGCCCTCTACGGGGTGGCCGCGCTGTACTACTGGGTCATCTGCCTGATCCTCGGCTTCGGTCAGACTCGCCTGGAGACCCGCCTGTCCCGGCACGTCGCCAGGTGAGGACCAGTTCACCAATTCTTCACCGAGGCCACGACGGGCCCACGCCACCCGGCAGGACTAGGCTCTACTCGTGATGCGACGGACGAAGATTGTGTGCACGCTCGGCCCGGCCACTGCCACCGAGGACCGTATCCGCGAACTCGTCGAGAGCGGGATGGACGTTGCGCGGCTGAACTTCAGCCACGGCGAGCACGCGGACCACGCCGAGAACTACAAGAAGGTGCGGCAGGCGTCGGACCACGTCGGCAGAGCGGTCGGCATCCTCGCCGATCTACAGGGCCCCAAGATCCGGCTCGGCCGGTTCACCGAGGGCCGTACGGTGTGGGCGACCGGCGAGGAAGTGCGCATCACCGTAGACGACGTGGACGGTAGCCACAGCCGCGTCTCGACCACCTACAAGGAGCTGGCCAAGGACGCCAAGCCCGGCGACCGCCTGCTCGTCGACGACGGCAAGGTCGGCCTGACGGTGACCGCTGTCGACGGCAACGACGTGGTGTGCCGGGTGACCGAGGGCGGACCGGTCTCCAACAACAAGGGCGTCTCGCTGCCCGGCATGGACGTCTCGGTGCCCGCGCTGTCCGAGAAGGACATCGAGGACCTGGAATTCGCGCTGAAGCTCGGCGTCGACTTCATCGCGCTCTCGTTCGTGCGCTCGCCCTCCGACGTGGAGCTGGTGCACGACGTGATGGACCGGGTCGGCAGGCGCGTCCCGGTGATCGGCAAGCTGGAGAAGCCCGAGGCCATCGACAACCTCGAGGCGATCGTGCTCGCCTTCGACGCGATCATGGTCGCGCGTGGCGACCTCGGCGTCGAGCTGCCGCTGGAGCAGGTGCCGCTGGTACAGAAGAAGGCCATCCAGATGGCCAGGGAGAACGCCAAGCCGGTCATCGTCGCGACCCAGATGCTGGAGTCGATGATCGAGAACTCGCGCCCGACCCGCGCCGAGGCCTCGGACGTGGCCAACGCGGTGCTGGACGGCGCGGACGCGGTCATGCTCTCCGGTGAGACCTCGGTCGGCACGTACCCGATCGAGACGGTGCGCACCATGGCGCGAATCGTGCACGCGGTCGAGGCAGAGTCCTCCACCCGGGTGCCGCCGCTGACCCACGTGCCGCGCACCAAGCGCGGCGTCATCTCCTACGCCGCGCGCGACATCGGCGAGCGGCTCAACGCCAAGGCGCTGGTGGCGTTCACCCAGTCCGGCGACACCGTGCGCCGCCTGGCCCGCCTGCACACCCCGCTGCCGCTGCTCGCCTTCACCCCGCTGCCCGAGGTGCGCAGCCAGCTCGCGTTGACCTGGGGCACCGAGACGTTCATCGTGCCGACGGTGAAGACCACCGACGCGATGATCCACCAGGTGGACCAGGCGTTGCTGTCGATGGACCGATACAAGAAGGGTGACCTGGTGGTCATCGTGGCGGGCTCCCCGCCCGGTACTGTCGGTTCCACCAACCTGATCCACGTGCACCGTATCGGTGAGGAGGACCATTAGAGTGAGTGCTTCGCTAGGCGGCCACGTCGGCACCCAAGACCCGACGACGCGGTCCGATCTGGATGTGTTGCTCGGTCTGCTCGATCTCGAGCAGATGGACACCGACGTCTTCGTCGGTCACCATCCGGAGAAGGTCTGGAGCCGGACCTTCGGCGGACAGCTGGTCGCCCAGGCGATCATGGCGGCCGGTCGCACCGTGGGCGACCGGCCCGTGCACGCCGTGAACGCGCACTTCGTGCGGGGCGGCGATCCGAAGCAGCCGATCGAGTACCGGGTGGACCGGCACCGGGACGGCCGCTCCTTCGCCAACCGCACGGTCACCGCGGTGCAGGACGATCAGGAGCTGTTCGTCATGCTGGCCGCCTTCCAGGACTGGGGCAAGGGGCTGGAGCACGCCCATCCCCACCCCGAGGTGCCGGATCCCGAGCAGTTGCCGCGCGTCGAGGAGAGCTTCGAAGGCTTGGAGGACAAGCTGGAGATGTTCGTCAACGCGCCGCACCCGATCGACATGCGCTACACCAACGACCCGGCCTGGATTCTGAAAGGCACGGGGGAGCGGCTCAACCACAACCGCGTCTGGATGCGCGCCGACGGCACGCTGCCCGACGATCCGCTGATCCACGTCGCCACGCTCGGTTATTCGTCCGACACCACGGTGCTCGACTCGATCATCACCACGCACGGCCTGTCCTGGGGACTGGACCGGATCGTCGCGGCCACCGTGAACCACTCCATCTGGTTCCACCGCCCGTTCCGCTTCGACGACTGGGCCCTGTACTCCACCGAGTCCCCGGTCGCGGCGGGCTCGCGCGGCCTGGCCACCGGCCGGTTCTACTCGCGCAGCGGTGAGCTCCTGGCCACCACGGTGCAGGAAGGTCTGATCCGCCACTTCCCGTCGCGTCGGTGACCGGAAGCGCTAGGCACTGTCTCGGAGGCTAGCCGGACTTCGAGGCAGGGCCTAGAGGATTTCCCGCTCGGTCTCGAAATCGAAGCTGTCCCTGCGCTGCGTGCTTATCGTCCGCGGCACATCGGGATCGGCGGTGCCGCAGGATGTTTCGATCATCAGCCGCCGTTCCAGCGCGGCCAGGCTCGGGGCGGTCAGATCGCGCGGTGCGCCGACCAGGCTGAGCGCGATCTCGTAGGTGCGGCGCGGGTCCGGATCGCTGCCCGGATGGCTTCCGCGCCATTGGGTTTCGAGCACCACGTGCGTGGGGTTGTCGGGTTCGACGGGCAATGTGAAACGCCAGGCGAAGACGTCGCGGTCGTGCAGGTGGTCGTCCACCACCGCGCGAACCCTCTCGACGACTTGTTCGAGGATCTCTGGCGTCACATAAACATGAAGCGAAACATCCGAGATTCTCGGCATGTCTGGTTCCTGTCGTGTGTCGGACCACCAATGACTGATGCTGTCCGCCGGGAGTTTAATGCCTCGGTGCTCTCGCGCGACACAGCCGGGCGCGATTTCGGGCGCGCGTTCCGATTTCGCGGTGTTTGCCGGACGCCGAGTCCGGCCGGATTGCGCTGCGTCACCGGGTTGCGCTGTGTCATCGAGTTGCCCGGTGCCAGCGGATTGCGCTGAACCACCGGATTGCGTTGTGTCACGGGATGAGCCGCGTCACCGGATGCGATGCGCCGCCAGGAAAGCCGAGAGCGGCGCGGGCGCGGCGCCCGGTTGCAGCACTAGTCCGGTGCGGTCGTCGTCTTCGGGCCGGGTTTGTGCGTGCGGCGCCAGCGCCAGCATCAACGGCACAAGCGCTTCGGCGATGCGGTCGCCGACTTCGCAATAGGCGGCCTCGGAAAGACCGACCGGGTCGGCGATGTTCTCCCTGCCGACCAAGGACAGATCGTTGCGGGCCAGATTCAGGTCGGCGACCGTGCGCGCGCCGGTGACCTTGGCGATCCGGTGCGCTTCCAGCAGCGTGAAAGTGCGTGCGGCGGCGCCGAATGCCATGTCGGCGGCTTGATCTCGGATTTGTTCGGTCATCGCGAGCACGAGATCGGCGCGGTCGATCATTTCCGGCTTGAGTTTGCGCGCGCGGAAACCCTCCGGATCCGCACCGAGACCGGAAATGGTTTGCGCGGTGAGCGGTTCGATGGGGAATCCGACCAGCGCGCGGGTGCCCGCGCTTTCCGCGGTGAGACCGGCGAGGTCGTGTTCGACGGCGAGAGCGCGGGTGAGCCGCTCGGCGATCACCGAACGGCAGACATTGCCGTTGCAGACGAACAGGACGTGCATGGGAATACGGTAATTCGGGCTGTCGCCGACCAGAAGGCGCGCGAGTTCGAATCACAGGTGCGCAGACACATATTCATCTCGGTGTCGCGTGCCGTACACAAAGCTCACCCGGGTATTCAGGCGGATTCTCGATGCGCGTCACGATCGAGCGCCGGGCTTATCGCTGTACTTACCCAGACGATTCGACCTTCAATCATCGACCCGTCATCGCGGCGTTGTGCGCTCACTCACTCGTATTCATCTCGGTAATAAGCCTTTTCGGCGATCACCGGCGCGACTTTCGCCTTTTCGCCGTGTACTCGCCCGCGCGTCGAGAACATCGGCCCGCGGGAGGCGACCACCGGGGCGAACCGAGCCATCCCCGTCGCGGGCGCCATGTCGTCGTACATCGCGTCGATGCCGCCGCGCGCGAAGTAGGCCTCGTGCCAGAACCCCGTCCCACCCGAGTCCTTCAGGAATCTCGCCCACCATTCCCGGTGCGGCTCCGACCGCGTCCACCGCTCGAGGCTGTCCAGATCGCGCCAGTACTGCCGCGCACCCCAGTGCGGCGGGAACAACCCCCACACGACGTCCTCGTGCAGCAGCAGCCCGTCCGGCCGGTCCCGATGCGACCGATAGAGCTTCGGCCCCAGCCCCAGCAGCCGCAGCATCCCCCGCGGCCGCCGCACCCGCATCCCGAGGTAGACGACGACCAGATCCGGATACCCGGACAGATCCACGGTCATCCTGCTCACCCGCATACCGCAACCTCCGCAACGGCGCGCACTCCTACGCCCCACCCTACGAGGTACGTGCGAGCCGCCACGTCGGTTCATCCGGATGCTCGCCGCACGCGGCGGCGAGGTTCGCGCCGACACCGCCGACGAGGTGATGGAGGCCGAGCCGTCATCCGGCAGGCAGCGAGACTGCCGGTAAGCGATTCGCCACTGAATCGCCGCGTAGTCTTCCCATGCAGTCCTGAAACGCTGCCGAAGGACCAGCGCGAGCGATGCAGCCAAAGCCAGCCACTGGAAGGGGGTCCGGGGGGCGAAGCCCCGCCGGGCGGGGTCTGGGGGTTGCACCCCCAGATGAACACGAACACCAATGCCCCGGCGCAGCCGCGAAGCGCGCAAGCAGGGCAACCCCAGCATTGGTGCCGAGTGTGGGACTCGAACCCACACGTCCTTTCGGACAACGGTTTTTGAGACCGTCGCGTCTGCCAGTTCCGCCAACCCGGCGCACCGGGTCTGAACTATAGCGGGTCGGGGGCGCTTTTCGGAAACGGGTTGCCGTGTACGCCACAGTTTCCTCTTTGCGCAGGGTATATGCGTTGTGAGCCGAACTGAAAGGTACTCTCTACATCACTCGACAGCGTGCAGGGTGGGGCGAGACCGGTTGGTGTGGGTCTCGGCCCATTCGCGTGTGTCGGGACAGGCATCGGAACCAGAGGGGCATACCTATGAGCACTACTGCAGCAGGGGGCGCCGGCACGAAGAAGGACGCCGGGGCGAAGCGGGTCGTCGTCGCCGAAGACGAG
This sequence comes from Nocardia sp. CNS-044, assembly GCF_059570515.1. NCBI lineage: Bacteria > Bacillati > Actinomycetota > Actinomycetes > Mycobacteriales > Nocardiaceae > Nocardia > Nocardia sp. CNS-044. Next base: position 158,067 of record NZ_JCANSX010000013.1, on the reverse strand, counting down.
GCGCTCATCCGGATGGATCTGGTCGAGATGCTGACCGAAGAGGGCTATCAGGTGGTCGGCGAGGCGGGCGACGGCCAGCAGGCGGTGGATCTCGCGGTGGAGCACCGGCCCGATCTGGTGATCATGGATGTGAAGATGCCGCGCCGCGACGGTATCGATGCCGCCGCCGAGATCGCGTCGAAACGTGTTGCGCCGGTGGTGATTCTGACCGCCTTCAGTCAGCGCGATCTAGTCGAGCGGGCGCGCGACGCCGGTGCGATGGCGTATCTGGTGAAGCCGTTCACCAAGTCGGATCTGGTGCCCGCGATCGAGTTGGCGGCGAGCCGCTTCCACGAGATCACCGCGCTGGAGGGCGAGGTCGCGAATCTGGCCGATCGGCTGGAGACGCGCAAGCTGGTGGAGCGGGCCAAGGGTGTGCTGATGCAGACGCAGGGTCTGTCCGAGCCGCAGGCTTTCAAGTGGATTCAGCGGACCGCGATGGATCGCCGGACTACGATGAAGGCGGTCGCCGAGGTGGTGCTGGAGAACCTGGCGCCGAAGTGATGCGCCACCCCTCGGGGCGGTCTGGGCTGGAAAGATTTACTCCCCGGAAACGCGATCGCCAAAAAGAATTCGACACGATGTCGTCCGCATGATGCGAATGTGATGCGGATCTAACGTACCGACGCTATGTTCTGACCGGGCTGACGTGGTCGGCCTCCTCGGATTGCCGGGGGAGCACAGGACGTAGAGGTGAGACGTGCTTAGTTCGACATGGCGCAGTCGTTCGACGCGGGGTGTGTTGGTCATCGGTGCCGCCGCGGCGCTCGCACTGACCGGTTGCAGCGACAAATCCACCGACAGCGGCTCGGGCGCGACCGGTGCCGGTACGGGAGGCCTGTCCATTCAGCCGGTCATGCAGGTGGACACCGCGGGCAAGGAAGTGCCGAAGACGGATCCCGCGAAGGCGGCCGATCCCGCGGGTGACGGCAAGGCCACCTGTGCTCCCGGTACCGCCGTCGCCATGGCGGGCGCGCTGACCGGCCCGGACGCGGCGCTCGGCATCAACATCGTCAACGGTGTGAAGCTGGCGCTCGATCAGCACAACAAGGCGAATCCGGGCTGCAAGATCGAGCTGAAGCAGTTCGACACCGAGGGCGATCCGCAGAAGGCGACCCAGGTGATCCCGCAGATCGTCAACGACAAGTCGATCATCGGCCTGGTCGGTCCGGCGTTCTCCGGCGAGACCAAGGCGACCGGCCAGATTCTGAGCGACGCGGGCCTGGTGGCGGTGACGTCCTCGGCGACCAACGCGACGCTGACCCAGAACGGCTGGACCACCTTCTTCCGCGGCCTGGCCAACGACGACGTGCAGGGCCCTTCGGTGGCGAAGTACCTGGTCGGCACCGCGAACTACAAGAAGGTGTGCGTGGTGCAGGACAACACCGATTACGGTGTCGGCCTGGCCAAGAGCGTCACCGAGGGCTTGGGCGCCGCCGCCGATCCGGCGTGCGCGGCCAGCATCAAGAAGGGTGACAAGGACTTCTCGGCCACCGTCACCAAGATCGCGGCGGCGGCGCCGGACGCGGTCTTCTTCTCCGGCTACTACGCCGAGGGCGCGCCGCTGGCGCAGCAGCTGAAGTCCGGTGGCGTGAAGGCCGTGTTCGTCGGCCCGGACGGCGTCAACGACCCGCAGTTCATCTCGCAGGCGGGCAGCGCGGCCAAGGGCGCGAACCTCACCTGCCCCTGTGGCCCGGCTCCGGAGAAGTTCGCCAAGGATTACGAGGCGCTCAACGGGCAGGCGCCCGGCGTGTACTCGGTGGAGGCCTACGACCTGACCACGATCCTGGCCAAGGGCATCGACGGCGGTAAGGTCACCCGCCCCGATCTGCTCGCATTCGTGCGCTCCTACGACGGACCGGGTCTGGCCCGTAACTACAAGTGGAGCCCGAACGGCGAATTGGCCAACGCGCAGATCTGGATCTACGAGGTCAAGTAAGTACCGCGAACCCAGCACGTACGGGGGTGCCCGTGACGCCCCCGTACGTGCTGTTTCATGAGGGGCATTGGTGAAGGCGTTTTTCGAATGACAGCATCAGCACTGGCCGGCGTGGCATACCTCGCCGACGGCTCGATCGACTTCGACTATCAGGGAGTGATCGATCAATTCTGGCGACTGACCGTCGACGGAGTTACCTACGGTTCCATCTACGCCTTGGTAGCGGTGGGCTATACCCTGGTCTACGGCGTACTTCGGCTCATCAATTTCGCCCATTCGGAAATATTCATGTTGGGCATGTTCGGTCAGTTGATCGGACTGATGCTGTTCGGTTTCGCCGCCAGCCCCGATGTCTACAACCAGGGCGTGCTGCTGACGGTCGTGTACATCGGTTTGGCGATGATCGTCGGCATGCTGGTCTCCGGCGGCGCGGCGGTCGGATTGGAGCGGGTCGCCTATCGCCCGCTGCGTAAACGCGGGGCCAAACCGCTGGCCTTCCTGATCACCGCGATCGGCATGTCGTTCGTGATCCAGGAGTTCGTGCACTTCATCCTGCCGAAGATCAATCCCGATCTCGGCGGCACCAATGCCCAGCAGCCGATCCAGCTCGTCGAGCCGACGGTGCAGTTCAGCTTCAGCGGCGCCGATGTCACGAATATCGCGATCCTCATCGTGGTCGCCGCGGTGGTCCTCGCGATCGCCACCGAAATGCTGATCAACAGAACGAAATTCGGCCGCGGCATCCGCGCCGTGGCGCAGGACCCGGACACCGCGACGCTCATGGGCGTCTCGCGCGAGCGGGTCATCATGCTGACCTTCCTCATCGGCGGTGTGCTCGCGGGTGCGGCGGCGACGCTGTACGCGATCAAGATCCCGCCCGCGATCATCTACTCCGGCGGTTTCATCCTCGGCATCAAGGCGTTCAGCGCCGCGGTGCTCGGCGGCATCGGCAATCTGCGCGGCGCGCTGCTCGGCGGACTGATCCTCGGGGTCGTGGAGCAGTACGGGCAGATCCTGTTCGGTATCGAATGGCGCGACGTGGTCGCCTTCGTCGTGCTCGTCGTGGTGCTGATGGTCCGCCCGACCGGCATCCTCGGTGAAAGTCTCGGGAGGGCCCGCGCATGATCGACTCGACCAAGACCCCGCCGCGCCAGGGCGTCGGCGACGCGCTGCGCACCTGGTGGGAGGGCCTGTCCCGCCCAGCCCAGTGGGCCGTCGGCGTGCCCGCGATCGCCGCGCTCGCGCTGCTTCCGCTCTTTCCGCCCCCGATCCTGGACACCCCCGCCTACAACTTCGGCCTCGTCATGGCCGAGGTCGCTATGTTCGCGCTGATCGCCATCGGCCTGAATGTTGTTGTCGGACAGGCGGGTCTGCTCGACCTCGGCTATGTCGGCTTCTACGCCATCGGCGCCTACACGGTGGGCCTGCTCACCAGCCCGAACAGTCCGTGGAACCAGACCGACGGCGGCTGGCTCGACCCGGAGTGGGCATGGCTGGCGTGTCTGCCGATCGCGGTCGCGGTGACCGCGCTCTCGGGTCTGATCCTCGGCTCGCCGACGCTGCGACTGCGCGGCGACTACCTCGCGATCGTCACGCTCGGCTTCGGCGAGATCGTGCGACTGCTCGCCGACAACCTGCACGAGCTGACCAACGGCAGCCTCGGGCTGTCAGGGGTGGCGTACCCGCACGTGGGCGAATCGGAGGAGAAGCCGAACGGCGTGTTCTCCGCGGGCAACACCGGCGATCCGGACAGCGCCAACCTGCTGGACCGAGCCAGCTACGGCACCTACTGGTTCTGGCTCGGCATGGTGCTGGTGATCGTCGTGCTGCTGATCGTCGGCAACCTGGAACGCAGCCGGGTCGGCCGCGCCTGGGTCGCCATCCGCGAGGACGAGGACGCCGCCGAGATCATGGGCGTGCCGACCTTCAAGTTCAAGCTGTGGGCGTTCCTGATCGGCGCCGCGGTGGGTGGTCTGTCCGGCGCGATGTACGCGGGCCAGGTGCAGTTCATCAATCCGACCGGGTTCAACATCATCAACTCGATGCTGTTCCTCTGCGCGGTGGTGATCGGCGGCCAGGGCAACAAGCTCGGTGTCATCTTCGGCGCGTTCATCATCGCCTACCTGCCCAAGCGGCTGACCTCGGTGCAGCTGGTGGACAACGAGTCGACCGGCTACGTGCTGCTGATCGTCGACGTGGTGCTGTTCGTCGGCCTGCTGGTGCTCTGGCGGTACAAGGGCCGCGAATTCGGCATCTGGCCGCGCCGCGGATTGATCACCGGCATGGTGTTCACCGGCGTCATGGCCGCGCTGCTGCTCGGCAGCGTGCTGCTGTTCCGCAAGGGCGGCGCCCAGTCGCTCGGCGACCTCAAGTATCTGTATTTCGGAATCGCGTTGGTGGTGATGATGATTCTGCGGCCGCAGGGTCTGTTCCCGGCCCGGCAGAAGCTGCTCACCTACGGCAGGCAGGTGTACCAAGCGGTGCGCAGACCCACGGTGGGCGAGCCGATCGGAGCGGGGAAATGACCGGGCCCGGCGCGGGCGACGCGCTGTTCGACAACGAGGACATGGCCGCGGGCTACGCCGCACCGCCCGCGGAGGAGAAGAGCGCGGGCGAGGTCGACGTCACCGCGGTGCTTCCGGAATTCGGCGACGAAGAAGCGGTCGCCGAAGTCGTCGCCCCGCATCGGGAGATCGAGACCGAGGTCGGCGCCCCGCTGCTGAAGACCGAGGGACTCACCGTCAAGTTCGGCGGTCTCACCGCGCTGGACAACGTCAGTTTCGAGATCCGCCGCGGCGAGATCCTCGGGCTCATCGGTCCCAACGGCGCGGGCAAGACCACCTGCTTCAATGCGATCACCGGCGTGTACAAGCCCGCCTCCGGGCTGGTGTATTTCGACGGCAAGCCGCTGACCAAGACCAAGCGCAACGCCATCACCCGGCTCGGCATCGCCCGCACCTTCCAGAACGTGCGGCTCTTCGGCGAGATGACCGCGCTGGAGAACGTGGTGGTCGGCACCGACGCCAGGCACAAGACCTCGGTGCCCGGCGCGGTGTTCCGCAGTCCGCGGCACCGGCGCGAGGAGCGCGACGCCATCGAACGCGGGATGGCGCTGCTCGAATTCGTGGGCATCGCGCCGCGCGCGGTGGAGAAGGCGCGCAACCTCTCCTACGGCGATCAGCGCCGTTTGGAGATCGCGCGCGCCCTGGCCACCGAGCCGAAACTGCTGTGCCTGGACGAGCCCGCCGCCGGGTTCAATCCCAGCGAGAAGTCGGCGCTGATGGACCTTATTCGCAAGATCCGCGACGACGGGTTCACCGTGCTGTTGATCGAGCACGACATGCGACTTGTCATGGGCGTGACCGATCGGATCGTGGTGCTGGAGTTCGGCCGTAAGATCGCCGACGGTCTGCCCCGTGAGATTCGGGAGGATCCGGGGGTCATCGCGGCGTATCTCGGCGTGCCGGATTCGGATGTCGAAAGCGGTTCTGCCGCAGGGGCTTCCACCGAAGGTGAATCCGGGTCGGCGTCTGCGAGCGAATCCGGATCGGATCCCGAGTCTTCGGGATCCGAAGGTGAATCCGATGCCAGGTCTTCCGCGGCGGAAGGTGAATCCGGAACCTCGGCGACCGGGGGTGAAACCGGCCCGTCTTCGTCCGCCGAGGGCGACGAATCCGATTCCGGCGCGGGGGAATCGACGGGGAAGCCGCCGACCCCTCCGGCCGGTGGCGCCCAGGTGAGTGTTCGGAAGGAGCCGGGACCGGACAAGGACTCCGCCGCGCCGCGCGACTTCAGCGACGCGCCCGCGCTGCTCGAGGTCGACGACATGGTCGTCAACTACGGCAGAATCCAGGCATTGCACGGTGTTTCGCTGCGGGTCGCGGAGGGCGAGCTGGTCACCCTGCTCGGCGCGAACGGCGCGGGCAAGACCACCACCATGCGCGCGCTGTCCGGGCTGCTGCCGCTGGCGCGCGGGCGGATCAAGTTCGAGGGCCGCGACATCACCACGATGAAGGCGCACGAACGGGTCGTCGGCGGGTTGATCCAGGCGCCGGAAGGCCGGGGCGTGTTCCCCGGCATGACGGTGCAGGAAAACCTCGACATGGGCTGCTACGGGCGGACTTTCGCGCAGAAGGCCGAGTACCAGCGAACGTTGGACTGGGTGTTCGAGCTGTTCCCCCGGCTACTGGAGCGGCGCAAACAGGTCGGCGGCACACTCTCCGGCGGCGAACAGCAGATGCTCGCCATCGGCCGCTCGCTGATGGCGCGCCCGCGCCTGCTGCTGCTCGACGAGCCGTCGATGGGCTTGGCGCCCATGGTGATCCAGCAGATCTTCCGCATCATCGGGGAGATCAACCGGCAGGGCACCACGGTGCTGCTCGTCGAGCAGAACGCCCAGCAGGCGCTGGCCCGCAGCGACCGCGCCTACATCCTGGAGACCGGCGGCGTCACCAAGACCGGTAGCGGCAGCCAGCTGCTCACCGATCCCGCGGTGAAGTCGGCCTACCTCGGCGTGGGGTGAGAGTAGCCTCGCCAGCATGGACGAGGAGCTGCTCGAACTGGCGGACCGGTACTGGGACGAGACGTTGGCGGCGTCGCCGAGCCTGGCAACCCTGCTCGGCGACCACCGCTTCGACGATCGCATCGAGGATCTCTCGCTCGACGCCGAACAGCGTCGGCTCGAGTCCTCGCGCGATCTGCTCGGCCGGGTCGACGCGCTCGACCCGGCCCGTCTCTCGCCCGCCGATCGGGTGACCCGCGCCCTGCTGCGCGCGGAATTGGCCACGGCGGTGGACCATTTGGCCTGGCGGCCGCTGGAAATGGCCTCCGATCAGATGGACGGCGTCCACGCGGCGCTGCTCACCGCGGCGCCGCAGATGAACGCGCCGCGGCCCGAGCACGCGCGGGCCCTGGTGCGGCGGCACGAACAGCTCGGCGACATGCTCAGCACGGCGGTGGACCGTTTCCGCGACGGTCTCGCCGCGGGCCGCGCCCCGGCTCGGATCACCATCGAGCGTTCGCTCAACCAGCTCGACGGGTATCTGGCCTCGGACCCGTCGACCGATCCGTTCGTCACCTTCGCCGGACCGCAGGACTGGGACGGCGAGGCCGAATGGCGCGCCGAGCTGGCGCGGGTCGCGGCGGACGTGATCCGTCCCGCGTTCCAGCGGTACCGCGGCGCGCTCGCCGACGAACTGCTGCCCGCGGGCAGGCCCGACGAGCGAAGCGGTCTGTGCTGGCTCGGCGACGACGGCGCCGAGATCTACCGCAGCCTGCTGCGCCACCACACCACCCTGCCCGATCTGGGCGCGGAGGAGATCCACGAGCTGGGTCTTTCCGAGTTGGCTTTGCTGCGTGAGGAATACGCGCGGATCGGCACTCGGCTGTGGGGCACGTCGGATCTCGCGGAGATCTTCGGCAAGCTGCGCGACGATCCCGAGCTGTGTTATCGCGACGGCGAGCAGATCATGGTCGACGCCAAACGCTGCCTCGACGCCGCGACGGCCGAGATGGGGAACTGGTTCGGCAGGTTGCCCCGGGAAACCTGCGACATCGTGCCGGTGCCGGACTTCCTGGCCGCCGACGCCCCGACGGCCTACTACTTCCCGCCCGCCGCCGACGGCTCCCGTCCGGGAACGTATTTCGTGAATCAGTACGAGCCGCAGGGCCGCGGCCGGTTCGAGACCGCGGCCGTGGCCTTCCACGAGGCGATCCCCGGCCACCACCTGCAACTCACCATCGCCAACGAGCTCGAGCACTTGCCGCGCTTCCAGCGCCAGTCCTTCGCCAACACCGCCTTCGTGGAGGGCTGGGCGCTCTACACCGAGCGGCTGGCCGACGAGATGGGCTTGTACGCCGACGATCTCGACCGGCTCGGCATGCTCGCGGGCGATTCCTGGCGCTCCTGCCGCCTGGTGGTGGACACCGGCATCCACGCGAAGGGGTGGAGCAGGCAGCGGGCCATCGACTTCATGGTGGCCAATGCGCCGGTCGGGCTGACCGAGATCACCGTCGAGATCGACCGCTACATCGCGATTCCCGGCCAGGCGGTGTCCTACAAGGTGGGGCAGCTGGAGATTCGGAAGCAGCGAGCGCTGGCCACCGAGCGGCTTGGGGAGCGCTTCGACATCAAGGCTTTCCACGATGTCGTGCTCGGCTCGGGCACGGTGAGCCTGCCGGTGCTCAGGGAGTTGGTCGCCACCCTGTGAGGTCCGCGCTTCGAACGGCCGAGTTGCGGGCGGACGCCGCGTCGGGTTCCATGAAGGTGCGTTGACGAAGCACGGTCAGGGGGGACGATGAACCGGCTGTTGGCAACCCACGTCCGAAGACGAATCCTCATCGCGCTGCTCTGCGGTGCGGTGGCGCTGGGCGCGGCGGCGAGCATCGCCGCGCTGAGCGGGCCGCCCGCGGACGCGGGCGCCCTCCGGACCGGAGGACTCACGGCCGCGACCGGACCCGGCTTCGCCGGATCGGTCGGCAACGCGACCGATCCCGCGCGCGACGCCGCCCCGCCGATCGCGCCCGCGCCGCTGGCCGGGCTCCCGCTGGCCGGATCGCCGCACGCCTCGTCGGCCCGCCCGGTGTACGCGCTGCGGGACCATCCGCTGTTCGCCCAGCACATCGGGTTGGGCCGGGTCGACTGCGAGTTGCCCGAATGGCGCGACGAACCCGAGGCCGCGCGGGTGTTCTATCGCGCCGCGCTCGGCTGTCTCAACGCGGCGTGGGAGCCGACGTTGCGCGGCGCCGGCCTGCCGTTCCGGCCACCTCGACTGGACGCGCCCGCCGCGGCCGACGCGGTGCGCAGCGCCTGCCCGCAGGACGGACGACCCGCGTCGTACTGCGAGTCGGACGAGACGATCGTCATCCCGTACGCCGCCGCGCGCGACGTCACCGCCGATTCGCGCCGCGGCGCGCAACTGGCGCTGCTCGCCCAGGAATACGGTCACCACATCCAGCACGTGGTCGGAGTGCTGCGCGCCTACACCGAGCGCCGCACCCAAGTGGGCTGGCAGACCGCGGCGGGCCAGGAACAGAGCAGACGGCTCGAGCTGCAGGCCGGTTGTTTCGCGGGCATGTTCTTCGGCATCAACCACAGTCGCGGCGACATCGACCAGCGGACCTGGGACGAGGCCGCCGACCGGGCGCGCGCCGTGGCCGACCGGCCCGGCGCACCCCGCCTGCACGGCGCGGACCACAACGTGTGGGGCTGGTGGAAGTGGGGCTCCGACAAGGGCGACACCTGGGAGTGCAACACCTGGTACGCCGACCAGGAGAACGTCGAGTAGAGCCGCCGCCCGAGCCGGTTCGGCGCGAGTCCCGGTATCGGCGTATCGGCTTGTCGGTGCCGGTCCCTAGACTCTGGGGCGTGAGCTCACCTTCGACTGCCTCGCGTCCCGCTTCCGCGACCGCCACCGCTTCCGGCGACCGGCCGACACTGCTGTTGCTGGACGGGCATTCGCTCGCCTACCGCGCTTTCTTCGCGCTACCCGCGGAGAACTTCAAGACGGTCACCGGACAGACCACGAACGCGGTGTACGGGTTCACGGCGATGCTCATCAACCTGCTGCGCGACGAGAAGCCGACCCACGTCGCGGCGGCCTTCGACGTGTCGCGCAAGACCTTCCGCACCGAGGCGTACCCGGAGTACAAGGCCAACCGCAGCCAGACGCCGGACGAGTTCCGCGGCCAGGTGGAGCTCACCAAGGACGTGCTAGGCGCGCTCGGCATCCCGGTGATGGCGATCGACGGTTTCGAGGCCGACGACGTGATCGCGACCATCACCACCCAGGCGCAGGCCGAGGGCTTCCGCATCCTGATCGTCACCGGCGACCGCGACTCGATCCAGCTGGTCAACGACGAGGTCACGGTGCTGTACCCGCGTAAGGGCGTCAGCGACCTGACCAGGTTCACGCCCGACGAGGTGATGGCCAAGTACGGCCTCACCCCGAACCAGTACCCGGACTACGCGGCGCTGCGCGGCGACCCGAGCGACAACCTGCCCGGCATCCCCGGCGTAGGGGAGAAGACCGCCGCCAAGTGGATCCGCGAGTACGGCGATCTGGCCACCCTGGTGGAGAAGGTGGACCAGGTGAAGGGCAAGGTCGGCGACGCGCTGCGGGCCAACCTCAGCAGCGTGGTGCTCAACCGGCAGCTCACCGAGATGGTCAAGGACGTGCCGCTGCCCTACACCCCTGATCAGTTGGCGCAGGCGCCGTGGAACCGCGAGCAGATCCACCAGCTCTTCGACGATCTCGAATTCCGCGTGCTGCGCGACCGGCTGTTCGAGACCCTGGCGCCGCCGGAGCCGGAGGCCGAGTCCGGTTTCGAGATCTCCGGGGGCGCGCTCGCCGTCGGCGCGGTCGCCGAGTGGCTCGCCGCGCACGCGAAAGCCGGTGTCCGCCATGGTGTCTCGGTGGTCGGCACGGGCTCGCCGGGCAACGGGGACGTGAAGGCGATCGCGATCGCGGCCGCCGACGGTGAGAGCGGCTACATCGACGTCACCGTGCTCGCCCCGGAGGACGAGGCGGCGCTCGGCGCCTGGCTCGCCGACGCCGCGGTGTTCAAGGCGCTGCACGAGGCCAAGTCGGCTGGGCACGCGCTGCGCGGCCGCGGCTGGCGCATCGCGGGGCTGACCAGCGACACCGCGCTCGCGGCCTATCTGGTCCGGCCCGGCCAGCGCAGTTTCAATCTCGACGACCTCTCGCTGCGCTACCTGCGCCGCGAGCTGCGCGCCGAGACCGACGTGGCGCCCCAGCTCTCGCTGCTCGACGACGAGGACACCGTCGACGCGGAGCTGGCCCAGGCCGAGATGCTGCGCGCCCGCGCGGTGCTCGACCTGGCCGCCGCGCTGGACGAGGAACTCGAGCAGATCGAGTCCACCGCGCTGCTCACCGACATGGAACTGCCGCTGCTCGGCGTGCTGTCCACCCTGGAGGACGCGGGCATCGCGGTCGACGTCCCGCAGTTGGAGTCGCTGCAACGCCAGTTCGCCGACAAAGTGAGCGAGGCGGCCGAGGCGGCCTACGGCGTGATCGGCAAGCAGATCAACCTCGGCTCGCCCAAGCAGCTGCAGGTGGTGCTGTTCGACGAGCTCGACATGCCGAAGACCAAGCGCACCAAGACCGGCTACACCACCGACGCCGACGCGCTGGAATCGCTGTTCGAGAAGACCCAGCACCCGTTCCTCGAGCACCTGCTCGCGCACCGCGACGCGACCCGGCTCAAGGTGACGGTGGACGGCCTGCTGAAGTCCGTCGCCGAGGACGGCCGCATCCACACCACGTTCAACCAGACGATCGCGGCCACCGGACGGCTCTCCTCGACCGAGCCGAACCTGCAGAACATTCCCATCCGTACCGATACCGGACGCATGATCCGCGATACCTTCGTGGTCGGCGCCGGGTACACGGAACTGATGACCGCCGACTACAGCCAGATCGAGATGCGGATCATGGCGCACCTGTCCGGCGACGAAGGCCTGATCGAGGCGTTCAATTCCGGCGAGGACCTGCACAGCTTCGTCGCGTCCAAGGCCTTCGACATCCCGATCTCCGAGGTGAGCCCGGAACTGCGCAGGCGGATCAAGGCGATGTCGTACGGCCTGGCTTACGGCCTGAGCTCCTACGGCCTCTCGGCGCAGCTGAAGATCAGCACCACCGAGGCCAAGGAGCAGATGGACATCTACTTCTCCCGCTTCGGCCGCATCCGCGACTACCTGTACGAGGTGGTCGAGCAGGCGCGCAAGGTCGGCTACACCGAGACGCTGTTCGGCCGCCGCCGCTACCTGCCCGACCTGGATTCCAGCAACCGGCAGCGCCGCGAGGCCGCCGAGCGGATGGCGCTCAACGCGCCCATCCAGGGCACCGCCGCCGACATCATCAAGGTCGCGATGATCAACGTGCACAAGGCGATTCGCGAGGCGGACTTGCGCTCGCGGATGCTGCTGCAGATCCACGACGAACTCGTCTTCGAGGTCGCCGAGGGCGAGCGGGAAACACTGGAACAGCTCGCGTGCGAACAGATGTCGGCCGCGATCGACCTGTCCGTGCCGCTGGACGTGTCGGTCGGCACGGGGCGAAGCTGGGATTCCGCCGCGCACTGAGCTTCCGGCCCCACACATCTGGCGTACGCCTCACAACAGCGCTGCCTCTGTGCGGCGTGTGCGGGATGTGTGGGAAGGCGGGATTCGCGTACGGGCCCCGCGCGGGGGCTCGGGGCGAGGGGTATGCCAGGGTCGGGTCTAGGTTTGCCGGCGTGGGCGCAGGCCGTCCATCATGTGGGTGGTCATCTCGTCCAGGAGCTCTTCGGCGGCTTCGCCGGCGATCACGCCGGAACTGACGAAGGTGGCCAGGCCCTGGAGTGCGGCGACAGCCGAAAGGGCGATGCGCCGTGGTTCGCCCGCGGTGACCTCCCCGCGCGCCTGCGCGTCCGCGATCAGTGCGACCGGCGCCGCGAAGGCGCGGTCGACGGCCTCTGACATCGTGTCGCCCGCGGCCGGGCTGTGCCTGCGCGCGAACATCAGCGCGAGCAGCGCCGAGTTCTCCGTCGCGAAGCGCAGGTAGGTTCGCGCCATCTCGCGGATGCGTCCGCCGAACGAGTCGCTCGGCGCGGTCCGCTCGAGCGCGGCGCCCAGCTGCTGGAATCCGGACACCGCGAGGGCGTCGAGCAATGCCTGCTTGTCCTTGAAATGCCGGGTCGGTGCCGCGTGGCTGACCCCGACGTCGCGGGCAAGCTGTCGCAGGGACAAGCCGTCGACACCGGATTCCCGCAGCGTGGCCTCGGCGCGCTGGAGCAGCTCGGCGCGCAGGTCGCCGTGGTGATAGGCGCGGCCTCGGGTGATCGACATGGTGTATGCAGGATAACAACATGTAGTCGTTGACTACTTTGTAGGCACTGCCTACATTTTCCGGTATGACGGTTCGGACCTTCACCGCCCCGATCGCCGTGTTGATGGTGTTCGCGGCGTTGCTCGCCACCATGTACCTCGGCTACGCCAGCAATACCGAGACGAACCTGCACGACTTTCCCGTCGCGCTGGTGAACCAGGACGTCGGAGACACGATCGACGGCAAGCCCGCGAACTTCGGCGCCCAGGTCACCGACGGACTGGTTGCCGAGATCCCCTCGGAGACGGTCGATCTGCGCGTCGTCGGCATCGCCGAGGCGCGCAACCAGTTGCAGAACGCCGAGGTGTACGGCGCCATCGTCATCCCCTCGGACTTCACCAAGCGACTCGCCATTCTCGGCGCTGGCGCGGTGGTACCTGGCGAGATCGAGCGACCGGTCATCACCGTGCAGACCAATCCCCGCGTCGGGCCCTACACGACCGGCATCATGCAGCGGATCGCCGACCGCGCGCTGGTCAGGGTGAACGAGGCCGTCGGCAAGAACCTCACCGACCAGGTGAACGCCGCGCTCGCGAACGGAACCCCCGTCGAGATGAGCGGCGCGGCAAGGCTTTCGCTCTCCGATCCGGTGCAGGTGATCACGGCTCCCTACCGGCCAATGGACGACGGCGCCGGGCAGGGTCTGGTCGCGTTCTTCTACACACTGATCCTGCTGCTCGCCGGATTCACCGGCGCCATGATCATTCACACGCTCGTCGATTCGGTGCTCGGCTTCACGCCGACCGAGTTCGGCCCCTGGTTCGTGCATCCGCCCGCCACCGGCGTCTCACGGCTGCGCACCCTGCTGGTCAAGTGGGGCGTCATCGCCACCGCGGCGCCCATTCTGTCGGCGGTATTCCTCGGCGTCGCAACGGTAGTGGGCGTCCCACTCGGCAACGGGCCGCTGCTGTGGCTGTACGGCACCCTGGCCATCATCGCCGTCGGCGTCACCGCGCTCGCGGTGCTCGCGGCCTTCGGTACCGCGGGCCTGCTGGTGAACCTGGTCCTGTTCGTGGTGCTCGGACTGCCCTCCTCGGCCGCCACCGTCCCGCTGGAGGCCACGCCGTCCTACATCTCGAATCTGGCCGCCTTCGAACCCATGCACCAGATCTACCTGGCCGTGCGCGCGATCCTCTTCTTCGATGCGCATGCCGAAGCCGGTCTCGGCCAAGGCCTTTGGATGACCGTGCTCGGATTGGCCATCGGCCTCGTCCTCGGCGTCCTCGCCACCCACCTCTACGATCGCCGCGGCCTGGACCGCGCCGCCGCATCGGATCCGGCGCCGGTCGCGATCCCCGTCACGGCGGTGTGAGTCCTACCGGGCGAGAGCGGCCGCGGATCTCGAACTGTCCGCGGCCGCTCTCCACGACGAATCACGCTGTGCCGGTGCGTACTTGGTGCGTGCCAGCGTCCCTTGTAGGCGTGGCTGAAGGACGTTCCCACGGGGCGCGACCGGCGTGCCGAGGACGCGCTACGACTACCGGCGGACCAATCGCGCCGCGCCGGTGCTCAGATCCACCTCGTCGCGAGGCGGCGCGCCATCGGACATGGTCTCGCGGTGCATGAGGGTGGTCTGGCGCTGTTCGAACTCGTAGTGCTTGGAGCCTTGGAAGACCGCGGTCACCTCTTCGAAGCCGGTGGCGGAAAGCGGGTGGCCGGTGCGGCGTTTGGTCCAGGGAAGCAGACGGCTGCCGGTGAGGCGATTCCAGAGGACCTCGGTGCAGGCGAGCGCGACGAGCAGGATGGCGAGACCGGGGATGGTCATGGCGACGAGACCCATGCCACAAAGGTACCCGCGCCGCGTGCCGTGTGAGCTGCGGTGATGATACTCGTGAGTAGAGGAAACGGGGGTACGAAAAGGTTGCTATCGGGCTTCGCAGTGCCTATCCTCGATGCCGTGCCGAATCCCGCCGACCGCCACAGCGCAGCGCTCCGAGTCGCAGACCGCGACCGCGTTGCGCTAATTCCGCTTACCGCGGTGGTGGCGCACGCGCGACTTCTCGTAGTAACCCGCCGTAGCGGGGTCTGATTCGGACCGGCCCCCTCGCTGCGGGCTATTGATGTGTTGACGCTGGTCCCCTCCGCCGACATTCTTCGGGAAGACCTACCTCACAATGACCATGCTCACTCTTGATACGCAGACTTTCATCGCCGCCGCGCCCAAGGGGCTGCGGGCGGAAGCCGCCGGGATGACGCCGACGGAGTTCTACGACCGCTACTGCGGGCACACCGGTCCGGTCCGGCTCAGTGAATTCGCCGGCGGTCACCGCAACGCGGAGTGCACCGCGACGCTCGAGTTCGCCGACCACCTGCGCACGGTGGCCACCACCGGCAGCCCGGTCGCCGCCCTCACCTCGGCTCTCTACGAGGAGGGCTACCCCGTGGAGATCTTGCAGTTCCACCAGCGCCGCACCGCGGGCGGCACCGCGACCTTCGTCCGGTGCGAACTCGACGGCAAGCGCGGGTGGGGCGCGGCGGTCGCCGACGACGGCGCCGAATCCATTGTCCGCGCGATGATTTCCGGTATCAACCGACTCGGTTCCTGAAAGCACGACGGGCCGGGCGCCCCGCTGGGGGTGCCCGGCCCGATCCGTCGGCTCGGCCTATTCGGAAGCGGACTGCTGCTCGGCGAGCTGCTTGCGGACCTCGTCCATGTCGAGGGCCTTCACCTGGGTGACCAGATCCTCGAGCGCGGCCGGGGGCAGCGCGCCCGGCTGTGCGAACACCAGCACACCCTCGCGGAACGCCATGATGGTCGGAATGGAGCGGATGTTCGCGGCGGCCGCGAGGCCCTGCTCGGATTCGGTGTCGACCTTGCCGTGGACGACGTCCGGGTGCTTGGTCGAGGAGGCCTCGAAAGTCGGCGCGAAGCTCTTGCACGGACCGCACCACTCGGCCCAGAAATCGACGAGTACCACGTCGTTTCCGGTGACTACCTCATCGAAGTTCTGCTGGGTCAGCGTCTGGGTGGCCATGACGTCCTCTCGTTCGAATGTTGCCAGCTGTAACGCCGGGCTCGTCTCTTATCTTCCACGGGCCACCGGCCACTCCCGCCGTTGGTCGCCGTCCCATCGCCGGATACCCACGATGGTCGCGGGGAAATCACGGTCGGCGGCTACGGCGTGTACCGCAGTGCCGAGCTGCCGGACCGATACCCGCCTGGCCAGCGTGATATGCGGCGTCCACGCGTCCGGTCGCAGGTTCGCGGGCGCGCCGGGACACGGCGACACGACGTCGTAGACCCGCCTTTGCAGCGTGAGCAGTTGCTCGGAGGGAACCACCAGCCGAACGAGAATCGGGTGCCGCGCCCCGAACACCAGCACCCCGCCGAGCCGTACCGGGAATGGCCGGAAGATCAGCTGGTCGAGTGCGTGGTCGATGCGCGGCCAGATCTGTCTGGCCACGGCGATCGTGATGTGCGGGCGATGGGTCTCGATCGCCTTCGCCGTGACACTCGGCAGTCCGGCCTCCGCGAGCAGCGCCCACTGCCGCCGAATCTCCGCCTCGGCCGCGTCGTCCACCAGCAATTCGACCGACTGCACCATGATCTTTCCAACGTAGCCGCGCGGCCGGTGCCGCGGGCCGGTTCCGGTGCGGCGAGGCGTCGGCGAGAGGATTGCCCGGTGAAGCTAGCGAGGACAGCGGTGCGACTGGGATTGATCGAGGGCGACGGGATCGGTCCCGAGGTGGTGCGCGCGACCAGGGTGGTCGTGGACGAGGCGCTGGCGGCGGCCGGCGCGCCCGCGGTGGAGTGGGTGGAGTTGCCGATGGGTCACCGCGCCATCGAGGAGTTCGGCGCCGCGCTGCCGGAACACACGCTGCGCGGGCTCGAGGAACTCGACGCGTGGGTCCTCGGACCGCACGACAACGCGTCCTATCCGGCCGAGCATCGCGGCGCGGTGGCGCCGGGCGGCGCGATCCGCAAGCAGTTCGGCCTGTTCGCCAACATCCGCCCGGCCCGCGCCTTTCCCGGTGTGCGGTCGGCGGCGCCGGATATCGACCTGGTGATCGTGCGCGAGAACAGCGAGGGGTTCTACGCCGACCGCAATATGTTCGCCGGGTCGGGCGAGTTCCAGCCGACCCGCGACATGGCCATGGCCGTCGGCGTGGTGACCCGGCGGGCCTGCGAGCTGATCGCGCACGAGGCCTTCCGCCTGGCCTCGGCCCGCCGCAAGCGGGTGACCATCGTGCACAAGGCGAACGTGCTGCCGATGACCATGGGACTGTTCCGCGACGTCTGCTACGAGGTGGCGCGCGCCTACCCCGGCGTCGAGGTGGACGACGAGCACGTGGACGCCACGGCCGCGCATCTGGTCCGCGCCGCGGGCGATTTCGACGTGCTGGTCACCGAGAATCTGTTCGGCGACATCCTGTCCGATCTGGCGGGCGAGCTGAGCGGTTCGCTCGGCATGGCCGCCTCGCTGAATTGTTCGGCCACCCGCGCGATGGCGCAGGCGGTGCACGGCGCCGCGCCGACGCTGGCCGGACACAACCGCGCCAACCCGGTGGCGCTACAGCTGTCCGCGGCGATGTTGCTGCGCTGGTTGGGAACTCGCGACGCGGACGCCGCGGCGAGCGACGCCGCCGACCGCATCGAACGGGCGGTCGCCGCCACCTTCGCGGCGGGCATCGCGACCGCGGATCTGGGTGGTCAGGCCTCGACGGCGGAGTTCACCGAGCAGGTGTGCGCGCGGGTGCACCGCCGCTGAACCCGGCGGGCGGCCTCAGTTGCCGCTGTTCAGCCCCGAGGCGATCTTGACGACCACCTTCTCGTCGGTCACCTCTTGGACCGTGACGTTCATGCCTTCGGCGGGCTGGGTCTCACCGACCGGGACGTCGACCTGCTGGCCGCCGATCTTCAGGGTGACCGTGTTGCCGTTCACCGCGACGAGTTCCGCGTCGATGCCGAGGATATTGGCTTTGGCGTCCACGCCGCGGGTGAAGGTCACGGTGCACCCGCCGACATTGCACTCGGACTTGGTGCCGGGCCCCTCCACGGTGCAGGCGGCAGCGCCGAGTGGGGCGAGCAGGGCCACGAAGGACAGGGCGATCAGCCGTCGAACACGCACGCGCCCAGTGTAGAGGGAAAACCGGACATCTCCGGCGCGTCGCATGCGACGCCACCGCGGGCAACCCGCGCTCGTGCGTGGCGCCCACCGGCGTGCCCGCGTTGTTTCGCTGCCGCCGCGCCACAGCGGGCCGAGGGAGAGCTGGTCGTCGAGGGTGTCGCGCGCCGTGGGGAGCGGTGGCTGCGCCCTGTGTCGGCGCATGCGCGCCGGTCGGAGCGGTGTAAACGAGCGGGGACCGGGTAGTGCCTCCGGGTGAGGCTCGGTGTTCTGGATCTGGGGTCGAACTCGGCGCAATTTCTGGTCGTGGACGCGTCGCCCGGCGCGCCGCCGCTGCCCATCCGGGCGCTGAAGGAACCGGTGGTGCTGGCGGAGGACATCGACGCGGACGGGGAGATCGGCGACGCCGGGATCGAGCGGACCGCGACCGCGGTGTCCCGCATCCTGCAGGCGGCGCGGCGCTACGAGATCGAGAGTTTCTACGCGTTCGTCACCGCCGCGATCCGGGACGCGCCGAACCGGGAGTCGGTGCTCGACGGCGTCGAGCGGGCCGCGGGTATCCGCCCGCAGTTTCTCACCGGCGCCCAGGAAGCGCGACTGACCTATCTGGCAGTGCGCCGGTGGTACGGGTGGCGGGCCGGGCCGCTGCTGGTGCTCGACATCGGCGGCGGCTCGATGGAACTGGCCCTAGGCCGCGACGACGAACCGGAGCTCGCGCTCTCGCTACCGCTCGGCGCCGGACGACTGACCCGCGCGTACCTGCGCGGCGATCCGCCCGATCTACACGAGGTCGGCCTGTTGCGCGAACACATAGAGGAGTGTCGCCGTTCGCCACCCGCGAGCTGCGCCAGGCCCAAGCCCGCCGGATCACGCGCCGCCTCGCGAAGCTCTCCGCGCGCCAACGCGCCCAGCTGCGCGGCGTCTCCCAGCCGCGGGCCCGCCAGATCCTCGCGGGGGCCATGGTCGCCGAAGCCACGATGGCGGCGCTGAACATCGAACGCCTCGAGGTGAGCCCGTGGGCGCTGCGCGAAGGCGTTGTGCTGCAACATATCGCGACGCTGGTCGACACCGACGACATCCTGCCGCTCACGCCGTTCGCCCTGGCCCAGGAGCCCGAGCCCGATCCGGTGATCACCACGTTGGCCGGGCATCGCTGACGACGATTTGCTGGCGGGGGATCGCGTGCGCTGCTTTCGTGACGACGCTACGTTCCTGATTGCATGAACCTGCGAGATCGAGGCTCGCTGGTCGCCTGCCACGTCGCGCGATCGCGAGACGGCGTTGATCCTAGTGCGCGGGCACGCCCCACACGTCGACCGGATCGCGACCGCCCACTCCCGACGCGAATTCCTTGATGCGGAACCGTCCGCCCGCGTCCGACGCGAGCGGGGGAGTGTCGCCGCCCGCGTTGGCGCGGAACCCGTCCAGCACCTCGCGCAGCGTTTCGACGGCGGTGTGGCGCGGTGTCCAGTCCAGTTCGGTCCGCGCGCGGCCGGTGTCCATGATCGGCAGTCGCAGCAGCGCGTCGAAGAGGCCGGGCGGTGTGGGCGCGAGGCGCAGCCGCCATGCTGTCGAGAGGGCCGCGCGGACCGTGCTCGCCGGCACTTCCACGGTCCTTGCGTCGAAGAGTTCGCCGAGGCGCGCACGGTCGAGCACCGGGTCCGCGGCGATGTTGAACGCGCCGCGGGCGTCGGTGACGGCGGCGCGGGCGAAGGCGCGGCCCGCGTCGTGGCTGTGCAGCGCCTGCATGCGCAAGCCGCGCGGCACCGGAAGGATCGGAAGAGTTCCCGGGCGGACCAGCGGGTGCGGCAGCAGTGGCCCGGCGAACAGGCGGCGCTGCTCGCTGGCCGAGGCGCGCTGGAAGACGAACGACGGCCGCATGCGCACCACCCGTGTCTCGGGATGCTCGGTTTCGAACGCGTCGAGCACGCGCTCGACGTAGGCCTTCTCCCTCGTGTACGCCGCGAGTGGCCAGCCGTCGGTGGGCCACGACTCGTCGACCGGATCGTCGTCGCGCGCGGGGGAGTACGCGCCGATCGATGAGGCGCAGACCACGGCGGGTACGCCTTCGGCCACCGCGGCGGCGAGCACCCGCTGGGTCCCGATGACGTTGGCGCGCCAGGTGACCTCCGGCCGGTGCGTCGGCTGGAACAGCCACGCCAGCTGCACGACGGCGTCGGCGTTGCGGAAGACCCGGCCGAGATCGTCCATGCGCACATCGGCGCCGGCGAATTCCATCCCGGACGGCAGGGTCGACGGCGCGCGACGCGCCACCCCCACGATCGAGGTCACCACCGGTTCGGCCGCCAACGCCGAGACCACCGAGGTGCCGATATTGCCCGTAGCACCCACCACGACGACGCGCATGGCCACTCCTCACCACCGGAGATGTCGGACGTGGGCCGCAGTACCACGCGGCGGTCGGTTCAAACCACCGTGCGAGATGTCGCCGCAGTTCAGGCGTGCCGCGTCCCTCGGCGGGTACGCGCGCGGTATGGAGACCCGAGATCGAATCGCCGACCCCTGGGGGCGAAGGTTCGCCTACGCCGCCGGACAGCAGTGGCCCGAACGGGTCGACATGTATCTGGCCGACGGCGTGGAACCCGAGGCCGTGCAGCGGTGGGTGCCGTCCGCCTCGGTCATGAGCTCCAACGGCGACGCGCTCGACATCGCGGTCTTGGACGGCCGGATGGTCGGGGTGCGCGGCCGTGCGGTCGACCGGGTCAACCGCGGCAGGCTCGGACCGAAGGATCTGTTCGCCTGGCAGGCCAATGCGTCGCCCGATCGCCTGACCCGCCCGCTCGTCCGCCGCGACGGCGAACTGGTCGAGACCGATTGGGACACGGCCATGGACCGCATCGTGCGGCACAGCGAGAGCCTGCTCGAGCGGCACGGGCCCTCGGCGATCGGCTTCTACACCTCCGGCCAGCTGTTCCTGGAGGAGTACTACACGCTGAGCGTGCTCGCCCACGCGGGCATCGGCACCAACCACGTCGACGGGAACACCCGGCTCTGCACGGCGACGGCCGCGGAGGCGCTGAAGCAGTCCTTCGGCTGCGACGGCCAGCCCGGCTCGTACACCGACGTCGACCACGCCGACGTCATCGCGCTGTTCGGGCACAACGTCGCCGAGACGCAGACGGTGCTGTGGGCGCGGATCCTCGACCGGCTCGCCGGACCGAACCCGCCCGCGATCGTGTGCGTCGACCCGCGCTACACCCCGGTCGCTGAGCACGCCGCAGTCCACCTCGCGCCCCTGCCCGGCACCAACGTCGCGCTGATGAACGCCCTGCTACACGAGATCATCGCCAACGGGTGGGTGGATCACGAGTACATCCGCGAGCACACCGTCGGCTTCGACGAATTGCGCACCCGGGTGAGCGAATGCTTCCCGGAGCGGGCGGCACGGACCTGTGGTGTTCCGGCCGGGCACATCCGCGAAACGGCCCGCCTGCTCGGTACCGCGCCGCGGCTGCTGTCCACGGTGCTCCAGGGTTTCTACCAATCCCATCAGGCGACCGCGGCGGCGGTGCAGGTCAACAACATCCACCTGATCCGGGGGATGCTCGGGCGGCCCGGCTGCGGCGTATTGCAGATGAACGGTCAGCCGACGGCGCAGAACACCCGCGAATGCGGCGCCGACGGTGACATGGCGGGCTTTCGCAACTGGGCCAACGACGCGCACGTCGCCGAGCTGGCCGAGCGGTGGCGGGTCGATCCGGATCGGATCCCGCACTCCGGACCGCCGACCCACGTCATGCGGATGATCCGGTACGCCGAGCAGGGCGATATCCGGATGCTGTGGGTGAGCGCCACCAACCCGGCGGTGTCCCTGCCGGAGCTGGCGCGCGTCCGGTCGGTCCTCGCGCGCGAGGACCTGTTTCTCGTGGTGCAGGACATCTTCCCGACCGAGACCGCGGCGATGGCCGATGTGGTGCTGCCCGCCGCGGCGTGGGGCGAGAAGACCGGCGCGTTCACCAACGCCGACCGCACCGTGCACCTCTCGGAGCGGGCCGTCGACCCGCCGGGAGAGGCGAAGTCCGATCTCGACATCTTCCTGGACTACGCCCGCCGCATGGACTTTCGCGACCGGGACGGCGGCCCGCTGATCCACTGGCACGATCCGGAGTCGGCGTTCGAGGCGTGGAAGGCGTGCACGGCCGGACGTCCGTGCGACTACAGCGGCCTGACGTACGCGAGGTTGCGGGCGGGCTCGGGCATCCAATGGCCCTGCGACAGCACGCATCCGGACGGCACCGAGCGGCTCTATACCGACGGGCGGTTCTGGAGCGCGCCCGACGAGTGCGAGTCCTATGGCAAGGACCTGCTCTCCGGGAAGCCCGTGGAGCCCGCCGAGTACCGGGCGCTGAACCCGGACGGCAAGGCGATCATCAAATCGGCCGACTACGTGCACGCGCGCGAGACGCCCACCGAGGACCATCCGTTCGCGCTGGTCACCGGACGAACGTTGTACCACTTCCACACCAGGACGAAGACCGCCCGCGCACCGCAGCTGGAGGCGGCAGCGCCGGAGGTCTGGGTCGAGATCTCGCGCACCGACGCCGAACGCGCGGGGATCGGCGAGGGCGACCTGGTGGCGGTGACGACGCGACGTGGATCGGTGCGGGCCCGCGCCCGCATCGGCCGCATCCGCCCCGGCGTGTTGTTCCTGCCGTTCCACTACGGCTACTGGGATCACGGGGACGGCGCCCACGACCGGGCCGCGAACGAACTCACCCCCACCGACTGGGACCCCTCGTCCAAACAGCCCCTGTTCAAGACCGCGGCGGCGAACCTGGTGCGGGTGGCTCCGGGCGCCGATCCGTCCACCGCGCCGACGACGACCGGGTCCGCCCCGGTCGACGCCTCCGTTCCCGCCACCACGGGCGGCCCCGCGGCCTTCGCGGTCGAACTCGATTCCTGAACCAAGGTTTCGATACCCGGCCGCGTGCCGATGTGACGCGCGGAAGCCACCAGCACATAAGTCTTTCGCCGGACGGGCAATTATGTGGCTACCCACACGGGCCGTTTGTGAGGCTCCGGAGTATGGTGTCCGGTCGGCGCACCGGCAGCCGGTACCGGGTGGAGTCCGCAACGACCCGATGTGGAATTCCATTACTGTCCAGCACGAAACGTCTCGGTCGCTTAGATTGCCAAACGGGTGGTAACACCCGGGTTTCTCGTAACCGAAATGTGGAGGGCTGCTGTGTCTGATCGATCCAAGCCTGGCAGGCGGGCCCTGCGGGCGATGTGCGCGCTCACCGGCGCCGCACTCGTGCTCGCGGGCTGTACCACCAACACCGAAGACACCGGACCGGCGGTCTCCAAGGTGCAGGTGGACAAGGTCACCGAAATCGCCGATCAACTGCCCGACAAGATCAAGCAGTCCGGCAAGCTGGTCATCGGCGTGAACGTGCCCTACCAGCCCAACGAGTACAAGGACGCCAGCGGCAAGATCGTCGGCTTCGACGTCGACCTGATGGACGCCGTCACCTCGGTGCTGGGTATCGAGGCGGAGTACGTGGAGTCGGCCTTCGAGAAGATCATTCCGGCGATCCAGGCCGGTACCTACGACGTCGGCATGTCCTCGATCACCGACTCGAAGGAACGCGAGCAGCAGGTCGACTTCACCACCTACTTCAGCGCGGGCATCCAGTGGGCCCAGCAGACCGGTAAGCCGATCGACCCGAACAACGCCTGCGGCAAGAAGGTCGCGGTGCAGGCCACCACCGTCGAGCACACCGACGAGGTGCCCGCCAAGAGCGCCAAGTGCGTCGCCGAGGGCAAGCCCGCCATCGATATCAAGCCGTTCGACGAGCAGAGCGCCGCGACCAACGCGCTGGTGCTCGGCCAGGTCGACGCGATGTCGGCCGACTCCCCGGTGACCGCGTACGCCATCAAGCAGAGCAACGGCAAGATCGAGACCGCCGGCCCGGTGTTCGACTCCGCCCCCTACGGCTGGGCGGTGCCGAAGGGCTCGCCGCTGGCCAAGGTCCTGCAGGCCGCGGTCAACCACCTGATCAAGAGCGGCCAGTACAAGCAGATCACCGAGAACTGGGGCGTGCAGGACGGCGCGATCACCGAGTCGGTGATCAACGGGGCCGTGAGCTGACGGATGTCCGACACCGACACCACCGTCGTGCCCGGTGATCCCGGGCCCGGCGGCGTCCCGGCGCCGTCCGAACCCGAACCGATCAAAGCGGTTCCGCTGCGCAGGCCGGGGCGCTGGATCGCCGCCGCCGTCATCCTGGTGCTGCTCGGACTGTTCGTCTACGGCGCCGCCACCAATGACGCCTACCAGTGGGGCACCTACTGGAAGTACCTGTTCGACAGTCGCATCGTCGCGGGCGCGGTCGTCACCCTCGAGCTGACCGTGCTGGCGATGGCCATCGCGATCGTCCTCGGCACGGTGCTCGCGGTGATGCGCCTGTCGCCGAATCCGGTGCTGCGCTCCACGGCCTGGGTGTATCTCTGGATCTTCCGCGGCACACCGATCTTCGTGCAGCTGGTGTTCTGGGGCCTGGTGCCCTCGCTGTATCAGCAGATCCATCTCGGCGTGCCGTTCGGGCCGCAGTTCTTCGAACTCGACGTGCAGGAGTTGCAGGCCGCGTTCACCTTCGCGGTGATCGGACTCGGTCTCAACGAGGCCGCCTACATGGCCGAGATCGTCCGCGCGGGCATCAATTCCGTTGGCGAGGGTCAGCGTGAGGCGTCGGTCGCGCTGGGCATGTCCTGGACCCAGACCATGCGGCGCACCGTGCTGCCGCAGGCCATGCGGGTGATCATCCCCCCGACCGGCAACGAGCTCATCGGCATGCTGAAGACCACCTCGCTGGTGACCGCGATCCCGCTCAGCACCGACCTGTTCGGGCGGGCCCGCGACATCTACGGCGTGAACTTCCAGCCGATTCCGCTGCTGCTGGTCACCGCGACCTGGTATCTGGCCATCACCAGCGTGCTGATGGTCGGCCAGTTCTATCTGGAGCGGTACTACTCGCGCGGCGCGTCCCGGCAGCTGACCGCCAAGCAGTTGCAGGAACTGGCCGACGCGCAGAGTGTGGTGAAGGCGAAATGACGGTCTCCATGGACAAGGACTCGGCCCCGCGGATGATCGTCGCCGACCGGGTCTGCAAGAACTTCGGCGCGCTGCAGGTGCTCAAGGGCATCTCGTTGGAGGTGGCGCGCGGTGAGGTGCTGTGTCTGATCGGACCGTCCGGTTCCGGTAAGTCCACCTTCCTGCGCTGCATCAACCACCTCGAGCAGGTGAACGCGGGCAGGCTGTACGTGGACGGCGAGCTCGTCGGCTACCGGCAGAAGGGCGACAAGCTCTACGAACTGCACCCGCGCGAGGCGGCCAAACAGCGCCGCGACATCGGCATGGTGTTCCAGCACTTCAACCTGTTCCCGCACCGGACGGCGCTGGAAAACATCATCGAGGCGCCGACGCAGGTGAAGAAGGTGCGCAAGGCCGACGCCGTGGCCCGCGCCCACGAGCTGCTCGATCGGGTGGGCATGGGCGACAAGGCCAATGCCTATCCGGCCCAGCTGTCCGGCGGTCAGCAGCAGCGGGTGGCGATCGCCAGGGCGCTGGCCATGGATCCGAAGCTGATGCTGTTCGACGAGCCGACCTCGGCGCTGGATCCGGAGCTGGTCGGCGAGGTGCTGCAGGTGATGCGCGAACTGGCCGAGAGCGGCATGACCATGGTGGTGGTGACGCACGAGATGGGCTTCGCCCGGGAGGTTGCCGACCAGCTGGTGTTCATGGACGGCGGCGTGGTGGTGGAAGCGGGAGCGCCGCGCGAGGTGCTCAGCGATCCGAAACACGAACGGACCAAGGCGTTCCTGTCGCGGTTGCTCTGAGTCCTTTTTCGCGGTTCCACCGCGGGGTGTTCATTCGCGGTTCCATCGGGTGCCGACAGCAGTGGGCCGGGCGTCACGCCCGGCCCGCTTGTCGTTGTCATCGGTTATTCCGCTCGGCTACCTGTCACGGGAACGGTGAGAAGAAGCCGAGGGTGGCGCCGACCGCTGCGCCGATGGCGCATCCGGGGATGGCTCCGACCAGGAAGAACCAGATGCCGATCGCGACGCCGACCGCGCAGCCGATGGCTGCGCCGACTGCGATCGAGATCGGTCCCCAGGCCTGCTGCACGCCGGGCAGGTCTTGCGAGTTGACCGCCTCGGTCGTCGGTCCGCCGATCGGTGTCAGCGACAGCTGGGTGCCTGCGGCGTTGACCACGGGTGAGACGGCGAACTGCCCGAACGTCGTCGGGATGGAGCCGACGACCGCGCCGTCATCGGCTAGAACTGTGACCGCGTCGGGCGTGATGGCGAACTTGCCGGAAGCGAGATTCACCGAGGCGCTCGAGTGATCGGCCGCCAGTGTCGTCGTGTAGCCGACAGCGCCGTCCGTGCCGCTGAAGCTGACGTCCGCCAGACCTGCCTCCCCGTGTCCGGTAGCGGTGGCTATACCGGTAGCCGCGATGGCCATGAACGCGGTTGCCACCAATTTCTTGATAAACATTGGACTCCAATCATCCTTGCCGATTTCCTTTGACGTTCCCCCGACGAACGGCACCGGATAAGGAATATGATGCCCCTTTGAATCACTTTGTGTCCAGGGGGCTATCAGCGCATTCGACGCGAATTTCGGGTTCGTTTTCCGCTGACGGGTAATTCGTGCAATTAGAGATTCAACTTGCCCTGACAAGTGCGTTGACCAGTGTCAATGGAAGCGTCGACTGGAGCGGGCAGTGCCGTCGATGGTGCCGGATGATCGGCGAGTTCGCCACTCGGGTAGGTGGCGATCGGCTCAGTGGAAATTACTCGCCAGTATTCTCCGAATTTTCCGGACGCGGTTGTCGGCGGGTGCCGGGACTATCGCCGAGCGCGATGCGAAGTTGACCAAGGAGAACTTTGGTGGCGGGCGCGGCGGGATGGTCGGTGCGCCAGACGAGGGCGAGTCGTCCGCGCAGCTCCGGCTCGACGATCGGCAGCGTCCGCACCCCGTGCGCGGCGGCCTCCGCCGCGGTGAGCGCGGGCACCACCGCCACGCCGAGTCCGCGCGCGGCCAGTCGTAGCAGCAGGGGCGGCGCGGCCGCTTCGAACGCCACGTGCGGCTCGAATCCGGCCGCGGCGCAGGCACGTTCGAACACGCCGCGCACGCCGGTGCCCGCGGGCAGGCAGATCACCGGCTGGTCGCGCAGCGCGGCGAGCGGGATGGTCGCGCCGTGGTCGCGGTCGTCGGCGGCGACGGCGGCGACCACCGCGGTGTCCAGCACGACCTGCTTGCCGAGCCCGGGGCCGAGATCCGCGCCGCTCAGGCCGACCAGGGCGATGTCCAGTTCACCGCGGCCGAGCGCGGCGAGCATGCGCTCGGAGGTGTCCTCGGTGAGGCTGATGGCGACCCGAGGGTGGTCGTGATGGAAATCGGCGAGCACCGCCGCGACATCGAATTCCTCGGGGGCGGCGCCGGAGATGAGTCCGACCCGCACATGACCGCGCAACAGGCCGGTGAACTCGTCCACCGTGTCGGCGATGCGCTGCGCCGCGGCCAAAGCCGCCTTGGCGTGCGGCAATACGGCCGCGCCGACTTCGGTGAGCGTCACCGTGCGCCCGCCGCGGTCCAGCAGCGGCTGCCCGAGTTCCCGCTCGAATTGCCGGATCTGGGCGCTCAGGCCGGGCTGAGCCAGGTGCAGGCGCGCGGCGGCGCGGGTGAAGTTGGCTTCCTCGGCGACGGCGACGAAGTAGCGCAGGTGGCGCAGTTCCATAACTGTCGATTCTAGAAACGATAGAAACCATCTGTTGTACTTCTCGTTCGCGGACGAGCATCGTCGAAGCCATGACAGACAACGCGACGCAGACCACCGATTTCCCCCTCTTCACCGGCCAGGTGTTCCGGCCGGGCGAGCCCGGTTACCAGGCGGAGGTCGCCGGATTCCAGACCGCCTACACC
This sequence comes from Nocardia sp. CNS-044, assembly GCF_059570515.1. Lineage (NCBI taxonomy): Bacteria > Bacillati > Actinomycetota > Actinomycetes > Mycobacteriales > Nocardiaceae > Nocardia > Nocardia sp. CNS-044. Next base: position 130,185 of record NZ_JCANSX010000013.1, on the reverse strand, counting down.
CACCGGCCCGCGCTCGTGGTGGCAGCGGCGCATGCCGAGGACGTCCGGGCCGCGGTGGAATACGCGGCGCGCCAGCAGCTTCCGGTCGCCGTGCAGGCGACCGGGCACGGGCTGTCGGTGGCCGCCGAGGGCGGGGTGCTGATCACTACCGCGCGGATGACCGGTCTCCGCATCGATCCCGAGGCGAAGACCGCGCGGGTCGCCGCGGGCGTGCGGGCCGGCGCGCTGGTCGAGGCGGCGGCGGAGTTCGGGCTCGCCCCGCTGAACGGTTCCTCGCCGTCGGTCGGCGTGGTCGGCTACACGCTCGGCGGCGGAGTCGGCTTGCTGGCCAGGGAATTCGGCTACGCCGCCGACCACGTGCGAATGATCGAACTGGTCACCGCGGACGGCCGGATGCGCACGCTGCGCCCCGGTGACGAACTGTTCGGCGCGGTGCTGGGCAGCGGCGGCAATTTCGGCGTGGTCACGGCGCTGGAGATCGACCTGGTTCCGGTGCGGACGGTCTACGGCGGGCAGCTGGTGTTCGACACGCCCCTGGCCGCGGCCGCACTGGAAACCTGGCGGCAGTGGACCGCGACGGTGCCCGACCAGCTGACCTCGACCGTCGCCACGCTGACCTACCCCGATATCCCGCAGGTGCCCGAGTCGCTGCGCGGCCGCTACGTCGCCTCGATCCGGATCGCGTTCGACGGACCGGCCGCCGAGGGAGAGCGCCTGGTCGCGCCGCTGCGGGCGGTCGGGGCGCGACTGCGCGACGATCTGCGCGAGCTGCCCTACACCGAATCGCACACCATCCACAGCGATCCGGATCATCCGCACGCCTACGCCGCGACCAACGCCGTGCTCGGCGAACTCCCCGAGGAAGCGCTGGCCGCGCTGACCGCCGCGACCGGTCCCGGCGGTGCGATCGATGCGGTGGTCGACATCCGTCACCTCGGCGGCGCGCTGGCCGAGCCGGGCTCCGCGAGTGTCGCCGTCGACCGGCGCGAGGCCGCGTACGTGGTCCGGGTGATCACCATGCCCGCGCCCGACGCGGGCGCCGCCGTGCCCGACGAGCACGGTGCGATCCGAAAGGTGCTCGCGCCGTGGACGATCGGCCACAGCCTGGCCTTCCTCTACGGCGCGGGCGACGGCGCCGACGACGCGCAGACCCGGGCGGGCTACGCGCCGGACACCTACGCGCGGCTCGCGGCGCTGAAGGCGAAGTACGACCCGCGCAACATGTTCCGGTTCAACCGCAACATCCGGCCCGCGCTCTGAGCAACCGGTGCGCCCGGCGGCGATTGGCCGCTCGGCGGCTGATCGCCCATTGGCCGCTCGGCGGCCGCGTGCTATCTTGGTGATATCACTTTGATACCGGGAGGATGTCATGAAGCTCAGGCCCGCATTCCACGTCAACGGCTTTCTGGTGCTGTCGGCCTGGTTGGTGCTGACCCTTCTCTTCGGCGGCGCGGCCGCTTTGGGGTACGTCGCGGCGGTCAAGGACGGGAACACACCGGCGCTGATCGCGGCGATCGCGGCCACCGTGGTCGTGGTGGTGCTCGCACTGCTCGCCACCGGGTTGGTGATCGTCAACCCGAACGAGGCGAAAGTGGTGCAGTTCTTCGGCCGCTACATCGGCTCGGTGAGCGAGCCCGGCTTCTTCTCGGTGGTGCCGCTGACCGACCACAAGATCATCTCGCTGCGGGTGCGCAACTTCGAGACGCAGAAGCTGAAGGTCAACGACGCCGACGGCAATCCGGTGGAGATCGCGGCGGTGGTCGTCTACCGCGTGGTGGACAGCTTCAAGGCCGCGTTCGCCGTCGACGACTACGAGGAGTACGTGGAGACCCAGTCCGAGGCCGCGGTCCGGCACCTGGCCACCACGCACCCCTACGACGCGCACGACGCCGAACGCACCAGCCTGCGCGACGGCGCCGAGGTGGCCGAGGAACTGACCGTCGAACTGCGGGACCGCACCGAGATGGCGGGCATCGAGGTGCTCGAGGCCAGGATCACCCACCTCGCCTACGCGCCGGAGATCGCTCAGGCCATGCTGGTTCGCCAGCAGGCCGCGCAGGTGGTGGCCGCGCGCACGCACATCGTGGAGGGAGCGGTCGGGATGGTGAGTCTGGCACTGGATCGCCTCACCGCGCAGGGCGTCGTCGAGCTCGACGAGGAACGCCGGGCCGCGATGGTGTCCAACCTGCTCGTGGTGCTGTGCGGCGATCGCGCGACCCAGCCCGTGGTCAACGCCGGATCGCTCTACAGCTGAGCCGGGCCCATGGTCGAACGCAAGAAACTGTTGCTGCGCCTCGACCCGGCCGTCCATGAAGCCTTGGCCAAATGGGCGGCCGACGACCTGCGCAGCATCAACGCACAGATCGAATACGCCCTGCGCCTTGCGCTCGAACAGGCGGGCCGCAAACCGAAGTCCAAGGGAACCGGAAACGCCACGGACGACTAGTTGGACGCCGAAAACCGAACGGACGTAGCGCCTTCCCCGTCGGGAGGCGCTGCTCCGGCGTTTCGCGGGTCGGTCAGCGAGCGAGCTCCGCGATCAGAGTCACGCTGTCGTCGTAGAGCGCCCGCTGCGCTTCGCGATCGTAGGAGGCCGCGGAGGACGGACGCTCGGCGCGCCCGACGAAATGGCGGCCGGTGGTGGCGGCCAGCGCCGGGTCGGTCATCAACCGGGCGAGATCGGCGCCGGAGCGGGTGGGTGTGTGGACGCCGGGCAACAGCACGAGGGCCTTGGCCACTGTGTCCCACAGCGTTCGCGCGAACCGGCTTGCGTCCCTGGCCAATCCGGTGCCCGGCATCAATCCGGGGTCGAAGGCGTTCACCGTGACGCCCTGATTGCCGAGCCTGCGCGCCAGCTCGTAGGCGGTCTGCAAGTTGGCCAGCTTCGAGGTGCTGTAGCGGCGGCGGCCGTCGCGATGCGCGGCTTCGGTCGCGGCGGGCGGGTGGGCGAGTTCGCGCGCCGAGGCGGTCAGCGGATGCGGCATGCCGGTGAACCGGCGCGGGTCGTGTGTTCCCGAGGTCACCAAGACGATCCGCGCGGGCGCGACCAGATCGTCGCGCAGCGCGTGCACCAGCGCGAGGTGGCCGAGGTGATTGACGCCGAAGGTGGCCTCCACGCCGTCGGCGGTGTAGGTGCGGCGGGTGAATTGCAGCCCGGCGTTGCAGACCAATCCGCGCAGCGGAGGAAGTTCGGCCGCGCGCAGTTCGTCCGCGAACTCGCGCACCGACGCCAGCGAGCCCAGATCCAAGGCCATGCCGCGGGCTCCGAGCTCGGCCGCCTCCCGCGCGGCGCGCGCCGGGTCTCGGCCGGTCACCACCACGGTCCAGTGCGGGTCGGCGGCCAGCGCCCTGGCGCATTCGCGGCCGAGTCCGCTGGTGCCGCCGGTGATCACCACGGTTCTGTCGCTCGTTGTCATATGGCACAGTGTGCCACTTTCCGCCATGCGTGACAATGCTTCCATGTCGTTGCGTGATCGGAAGAAGGAACGCACCCGGCGCGCGATCGCCGACGCGGCGCTGCGGCTGTTCGCCGAGCGTGGGTTCGACGCGGTGACCATCGCCGACATCGCCGCCGCGGCCGAGGTGGGCACCCGGACTCTGCACCGGTACTACAGCGGCAAGGACGAGCTGCTCTTCGCCGAGGACGACGAGTACCGCGCCGAACTAGCCCGGCTGCTCGCCGAGCGCCCCGTGGGCGAGGATCCGGAGACGACGTTGGCCGCCGTCATCGGACCGATGGTGGCGCACTTCGCGGACCGGCTCGACGAGTTGCGCACCCGCGACGCGCTGATCGCCGCCAATCCCGCGCTGCAAGCCCGCGACCTAGCCAAGCGCAGCGCCATCGAAGCCCTGCTCACCGCCCACCTCGCCCATCAGATGGGCGTCGACTCGGCCGCCGACGTGCGCCCGCTGCTGTGGGCCAAGGTCGGCATGTCCTGCTTCTTCGCGGGCTTCGAGATCTGGCTGCGCAGCGGAGGCGAGCTCGCCGACCACGTCACGGCGGCGCGCACCGCGCTGGTCGCCGAACTCGGCGCCGCTCGAGGCTGATCCGATGGCCGCGACTGCCCGACCGGCCGTTCGCGTTTCGGCTCGCGGCGCGTTACTCGGCGGCGTCTCGGGCGCGCGTGCGGGAGGTGAGCATCGGCAGCGCTTCGAGCGCTGCGCCGAGGTCGCGAACGGCCGCCGGATCCGCGAGAGGCCGGCCGGTGAGTTCTTCGATCCGCCGCAAGCGATACCGGACCAAGTTCGCGGGCGGTTCCGCCGCTCGCAAGTAGCCGCGGCGGAACCGCCCGCGCCGAACCAGGTTTCGAGGGTTTCCAGCAGCCTGGTTCGTTCGTCGTACGGTAGCGCGAGCAGCCGCGCCGAAGCCTCATCGCCCCCCGGCACGGTGGACCGAGACTGCCCGCCACGCATGCTCGCTTCCTAGGAGATGCCGAGCGCCCGCGACAACAGCCCCTGCCGCGTGTGCACACCGCACTTGGCCAGTATCGCCTTCACGTGATCGTTGATCGCGTGCTCGGGCAGTCCCGAAACGCTTGCGGGACGGGGGGATTCGCGGTCGGTGGCGAGCAGGGCGAGCACCTCGTTCTCGCGGGGAGTGAGCGCGTGCGCCCGCCCGAACAGATCCAGGCGCTCGGCGGGGGTGCTCGGCGCCATCGAGACCGTGATGTCCTCGGCGCCGAGCCGGTCCGCCCGCACCGTCAGCCAGCGGGCACCGCCCAGATGGACGCGCGACCGCGACGGGCCGACGGGTGTGCCGTGCTCGGCGGCCAGCAGCGCGGCGCCCGCGTTGTAGACCGCGTTCGGGATCGGCGGCATGGCCTCCTGCGGTGGATTGAGCCGCAGCAGCGCTGCCGCGGCGGCCGGAGTCTGGCCACGCATCCGCAGGTCGGGCCCGAGCGCGACGGCCGCGGGTTCGGCAGGGACGAGTCCGCCCGCCTCCGCGACAAAGGTGCGGCCGAGCGCGGCGCGCAGCCCTCGGGTGATCGGTGCCGCCAGCGCGGCCAAGGTGGTGAGCTGGCTGGGGTCGAAGGCGCGTGGGGTCTTGCGCAGCAGTTCGAGGAAGCCCCAGCATCCGTAGCGGTCGCCGAAGACCACTGTGGCGGTGTCGAAAACCCCGAGATCGCGCAGCACCTCGCGCCAGACCCGCGAGCGCGCGGGATCGCCGCCGGTGGCGGTGCGCAAGGACGTCGCCGCCGTGCTCCGATCGAGTAGATCGCTCCAGCGGGTGAACTCGGTCAGGTACCGCAGCCGGATCAACTCCGGCAGCCGTGCCCAGGGCAGACCGAGCAGGTCGGCCAGCGGCGACGTCCCCACCCTGGTGGCCGGATCGGTGAGCATGAAGACGTGCCCGTCGAAGGAGACGGCCGCGCGGAGATCGGCGAGCACCACTTCGCGCAGCCGCTTCGCCGTCTGCTCGGCCCGGCTGTGGCGCTCGACGCGATCGAGGAGATCCCGCGCACTGGGCACCGGCCAAGTCTAGGGCGAAATCCCCTGGCTCCGGGGCGTGTCGGCGAGCCGGAACCTCAGTTCGGGTTGCCGACCTCGGCGGACAAGCCGCGTTCCCATGCGCGGTGCTTGCGCCCGGAGTCCGGGAACGGTGACCGCGACGCCGCGCCTACGAACGCGTGGTTGACCCACGAGCCTGGGAAGCGGCAGGGACGCAGCACGTCGAGGGACAGCACCACGCGGGCGCTCGCGGAGTCGTTCCATGCGCGGTGCCGGTAGGAGTCGTCGAACAGCAGGCTCTCGCCCTCGTGCCAATGCCGCGTCAGCCCGCCGACTTGGATGCCGCACCGCCGCGGATCGGCGATGCGCAAGCCCAAGTGGTAGCGAAGCACCCCGTTCCACAGCCCGCGGCGCGGCAGGACGCGCTCGCCTGGCCGCAGGATGGAGAACATCGCGGTGACGAGCCCCGGCACCTGATCGAGCAGCGCCGCGGTCTCGGGGCAGCGGGCCCGGTTGGCCTCCGATCGGACGCCGTAGCCGCAGAAGAAGAAGGTGCGTCTGCGCTCGTCGGAGGTCGCGGCCACATCGAAGGAGCTCTCGTGAAAAGCGGGCAGGTCGTCGCAGTGGACCAGCACACTGTCCATCTCGGGTCGGATGGTCTGCCAGTTCTCCTCCATCGGGCCCGTCCAGGAGAACTCACGGGGGTCCAGGAACGGCTCCGTGCTGACTAGGGACGTACGAGCCACCAGCTGTTCGAGCGGGGACAGAAGCCGCACGGCGGCGTCGTAGGTGTGGTCGCGAAGGCTCTTGGACATGGCTGCGAGGATAGGAAGGCGAGCCGCGGGAAAGAGGATGGTTCCGTCGAGGCGGCGTGTCGACCGGGGATCCGCGCCGTCAGGGTCCGGGTTTCTCCGTGACGAAGATGGCCGTGCCGGGGAAGAGCTCGCCGCGCAGCGGGCTCCACTGACCCCATTCCCGGTCCAGCCATTCCGGCCAGTCCGGTTCGACGATGTCGCGCAGCGCCAATCCCGCGGCGACGATCTCGCGGACCCGATCACCGATGGTGCGGTGGTGCTCGACGTAGGTCGCCGCGCCGTCGGCGTCGACCTCTACATAAGGGGTGCGATCGAAATAGGGAATGGACGCGGTGAGACCGGCCGGGCCGGGATCGTCGGGGAAGATCCAGCGCATCGGGTGGTTCACCGAGAACACCCAGCGCCCGCCGGGCCGCAGCACCCTGGCCACCTCGCGCATCAGCAGCGCGGAATCGGCGACGAACGGCACCGCGCCGAACGCCGAGCAGGCCAGGTCGAAGGACTCGTCCGCGAACGGCAGCGCCTCGGCCCCCGCCTGCACCAGCGGAACCCGCGGACCGCCGCGCGCCATCGCGGCCAGCCCGCGCTCCAGCATGCCCATCGACAGATCGAGACCGACCGGCAGCGCGCCCTGTCCGGCCAGCCAGCGCGCGCACGGCGCCGAGCCGCAGCCGATCTCCAGGACGCGCTTGCCCGCCAGATCCTCGCCGAGGAAGTGCATATCGCCCTCGTGCAGCCCCTCGGGGCACCACACGAACTCGCCGCCGGGGGAGTCGACGCCGAGGAAATCGGCGTGCGTCTGGTGATACTGGTCGGCGTCGGCGTCCCACCAGCGCCTGCTCGCGCGTTCGCTGTCGGCCGAACTCAGTTTGGTTCGTGCGGTTCCGGTGGTTCCGAGCAGCGCGTTCGCTTGGGCATGGCGATCTTCCGACACGCGCGTGAGCTTAACGATCGCGGCGCGCCGGAAGCGCTCCGGCGTGGCGTGCAGACCGGTTTGCCCGTGCGGACCAAGGTCGCGTACGCTGAACCGCGCGAGTGTCTGTTGTACAGACGTGTGACTGTACCGAAGTAACGATCTACCGACGTATCAGCGCACTGAAATAACAGAGCGCCCGTGCTGAGTTTCACAAGTGGATGAGTGCGGTACGTTCCTCTGTGTCCGTCGTCGCATCGTCGCGGTGATTTCGCAGCGTACCGAAAGTTCCAATGTCCGCAACCGACCACAATCCGTCCGGAGCAAACCGACACATGCCCACCACCGTCACCTCGCCGCAGGTAGCCGTCAACGACATCGGCTCCGCCGAGGACTTCCTCGCCGCCATCGACGCCACGATCAAGTACTTCAACGACGGCGACATCGTCGAAGGAACCATCGTCAAGGTCGACCGCGACGAGGTTCTGCTCGACATCGGTTACAAGACCGAAGGCGTCATCCCCTCCCGCGAACTCTCCATCAAGCACGATGTCGACCCGAACGAGGTCGTTTCCGTGGGCGATGAGGTCGAGGCCCTCGTTCTCACCAAGGAGGACAAGGAAGGCCGCCTGATCCTGTCGAAGAAGCGGGCGCAGTACGAGCGTGCGTGGGGCACCATCGAGGAGCTCAAGGAGAAGGACGAGGCCGTCAAGGGCACCGTCATCGAGGTCGTCAAGGGCGGCCTGATCCTCGACATCGGCCTGCGCGGCTTCCTGCCCGCCTCGCTCGTCGAGATGCGTCGCGTCCGCGACCTCCAGCCGTACGTCGGCAAGGAGATCGAGGCCAAGATCATCGAGCTGGACAAGAACCGCAACAACGTGGTCCTGTCCCGCCGCGCTTGGCTGGAGCAGACACAGTCCGAGGTGCGCTCCGAGTTCCTGCACCAGCTGCAGAAGGGCCAGGTCCGCAAGGGTGTGGTCTCCTCGATCGTCAACTTCGGCGCCTTCGTCGACCTTGGCGGCGTGGACGGTCTGGTGCACGTCTCCGAGCTGTCCTGGAAGCACATCGACCACCCGTCCGAGGTCGTCGAGGTCGGCAACGAGGTCACCGTCGAGGTTCTCGACGTCGACCTGGACCGCGAGCGCGTCTCGCTGTCGCTCAAAGCGACCCAGGAAGACCCGTGGCGTCAGTTCGCCCGCACCCACGCGATCGGCCAGATCGTGCCGGGCAAGGTCACCAAGCTGGTTCCGTTCGGTGCGTTCGTGCGCGTCGAAGAGGGCATCGAGGGCCTGGTGCACATCTCCGAGCTGGCCGAGCGCCACGTCGAGGTGCCGGACCAGGTCGTGGCGGTCGGCGACGACGCGATGGTCAAGGTCATCGACATCGACCTGGAGCGTCGCCGGATCTCGCTGTCGCTGAAGCAGGCGAACGAGGACTACCACGCCGAGTTCGACCCGTCGAAGTACGGCATGGCCGACAGCTACGACGAGCAGGGCAACTACATCTTCCCCGAGGGCTTCGACCCCGAGACCAACGAATGGCTCGAGGGCTTCGACAAGCAGCGCGAGGAGTGGGAAGGCCGCTACGCCGAGGCGGAGCGTCGCCACAAGATGCACACCGCGCAGATGGAGAAGATGGCGGCCGACGCCGCGGCCGAGGCCGCGAACGGCGGCGGCGCGTCGAACTACTCCTCCGAGAGCGGTGCGCAGTCCTCCTCCAGCCAGGCCGAGCCCGCCGGCGGTTCGCTGGCCAGCGACGCCCAGCTGGCGGCTCTGCGGGAGAAGCTCTCCGGCAACGCCTGATTCGGGTAGAGCACACGCGAAGGCCCCGGTCCGCACGGACCGGGGCCTTCGCCCTGTTCGGGGTAAGCGCGGTCGAGGCCGATTACGAGGGGGAGGGGTTCGGCCGCGGCGGGAAGACCGCGGCCGATCTGCTGCGGGAGTGGTTCCCCGAGCGCATCGCTCGGGGATTGAAGTGGGGTGGGTCAGGCGGCGGCGACGGTGAAGCGGCGCTGGGGGAAGCGGGGGTTCTCGGCTTCGTCGAGGAGGGCGACCGCCACGTCCTCGGCGGAGATGTCGGTGTCGGCGATCAGGAGCTGGTCGCCGCCGACGCGGTAGCGGCCGGTGCGGGCGCCGGACTCGACCAAGCCCGACGACGGGGACAGGTAGGTCCAGTTGCGGTTGGAGAGACGGTAGACGTTCAGCGCGTCCCGCAGCGCCAGCACGACGTCGCGGTATTCGGCGGGCACGCCGAGGTCCTCGGTGAGGATGCGCGTGAATTCCGTTCCGGTGTCGACGAGTTGGCGTCCCGGCGCGACCTCCAGGCTGCCCGCGCCGCCGACGGCGATGAGCCGGATGTCCGGGTGCCGCTCCAGCGCGCCCACCATGGCGTGCGCGCCGGTGACGAAGGCGCTCGCGTTGGCGATGGTTTCGGCGATGCCGTGCCCGGCATTCACCGCGCTGATCACCACGTCCAGGCCCGCGATGGCCGCGCCGATGCTGTCGGTGTCCAGCCAGTCCGCCACTCGCCAGCGCACCTCGCCCGGGTCGGCGGGGAAGCGCGCCGAGTCGCGCGCGAAGGCAGTCACGTCGTGTCCGCGCATGCGCGCCTCCTCGACCACTCGCCCGCCGATGACGCCGCTCGCGCCAAAAATTCCGATCTTCACGATGCCCATCCTCTAAACACTGTTCGTTTACTACACGCCGTTCAGTAACGACACGGGTGATAGTAGTCGCACGCTGTAGAGTGTCAACCGTGGTCGAGGTGCAGAGTCGCAGGGAACGTTTGCGCGCGGAAGCGACGGAGGAGATCAAGGCCATCGCCCGGCGCCTCCTCGCCGAGGGCGGTCCGGACGCGATCTCGCTGCGCGCCATCGCGCGTGAGATGGGCATGACCGCGGGCGCGCTGTACGGCTACTTCGCCACCCGCGACGAGCTGATCACCACCCTCATCTCCGACGTCTACACCGGACTCGTGGACCGGCTGGAGGCCGCGAGGGACGCCGTTCCCGAGGACGACCCCGGCGGCCGCATCATCGCCTGGGGCGAGGCCGTGCGGGACTGGGCCGTCTCGAATCCGGAAGGGTTCCGGTTGATCTACGGCGACCCGGTGTCCGGATATCAGCCGCCGCCGGAGGGCCCGGCGCGCGCGGCGGAGCTGCGTGCCTGCGACGGGCTCGTCGGACTGGCCGCGGCCGCCTGGCCGCGCGCCGCCGCGACCCAATCTCTCGGCGACTCGACGTGGTCGGATTTCGACCCGGCACTTGTCGAGCACGTGCGCGCCGACTTTCCCGATCTGCCCCCGGCCGCGCTGGCGCTGGCGCTGCGCATGTGGGGCCGCATGCACGGCCCGATCGCGCTCGAGGTGTACGGTCACCTGCGCCCCCAATCGCAGGATCCCGCAAAGCTTTTCCACATCGAGATGCTCGATCTGGTGCGGGCGGTGGGGCTGTGACGGCGACGCACCGCAGGTTTCCCGCCACCCTCTGGGAGCGCAGGAAGGTCGAGTCGATGAGCCGGATTCAGCGGGTCGCGCTGGATCTGTTCGACGCGTACGGATATCGCGAGGTGACCGTCGAGCGGGTGGCGGCCGAAGCGGGCGTCTCACCCAGTTCGATCTACCGCTACTTCGGCACCAAGGAGATGCTGGTCCTCTACGACGAGGCGGATCCGCAGCTGCTGGAGGTGCTGCGCACCGCAGGCGACGGCGAAACCCTCGATCCCGCAGCGCTTCTCGCGGTGGCGCGTCCGCTGGTGCCGGTGATGATCGCGACCCTGATCACCGCGGACTCCGAACACCGCATCGCGCGCAGGCTGCGCTACGTGCGCGCCTTCCCCGAGGTCAGGGACGGCCAGACCAGGCAGATGCGTGAACTGGAGGAACAGTTCCGTCAGCTGTTCGCCGAACGCTGCGGGCGCGACCCCAACGACCTGAAGGTCCGGATGGCCGCCTCCACCGCCATCTGGGGCGGCGTGGCGGCGCTGGATCACTGGGCCGGACAGGATTTCGCCGAGCCGCTGAGCGTGGTCTACACCGCGGCGGTGGAATCCATCATCGATGCGCTGGAACTGATCGTTCGCTGACGGTGGCGGCTTCCACCTTGCTCGGCCACCGCGGCAGCCACCAGTTCCAGCGGCCGAACAGCCGCATGAACGCGGGCACCAGGATCAGGCGCACGACGAGCGCGTCGATGGTGATGGCGACCGCGAGCGCGAATCCGATCTGCTTGATCTCCAGCACGTCCGCGGTCACGAAGCTGGCGAACACGGCGACCATGATGGCCGCGGCGGCGGTGATCGGACGTGCGGTGCGCTGCAATCCCTCGGCGACCGCGGCGGCGTTGTCGTTGCCGCGGTCCCACGCCTCCTTCATCCGCCGGATCAGGAAGACCTCGTAGTCCATCGAGAGACCGAAGAGCACCGCGAACACCAGCATCGGCAGATACACCTGGAGAAACCCGGTGCCCTGGAAGCCGAGCACGGATTCACCGACGCCGTACTGGAATACGGCCACCGTGATGCCGAGCGCCGCGCCGGTGGCCAGCAGGTTCAGCAGAATGGCCTTGACCGCGAGCACGATACTGCGGAACGCCAAGATCAGGAAGGCCAGCGAGACCGTCAGCACCAGGGCGATCACCCACGGGAAGCGGGCGGTGATCCGTTCGGACACTTCGGCGAAGGTCGCGGGCGTGCCGCCGACGCGCAACTGCGCGCCCTCGACTTCCACGGCGCGGGAACGGATGTCGTCGGTGAGTTCGGCGACGGCGGTGGAGTCGAAGGACTCCCGCGGCACCACCGTGACCATGATCCGTCCCTCCGATTGCTGGGGCAGCACCGTGGCCACGCGCGGATCGCGGGACAGTTCGTCGGCGAACTCGTGCACTTGCGATTGCGCCGCACTCAGCAGCGGCCCGTCGTCGGGTCCGGTCGCGAGCACCGAGACCGGGGCGAGCAGTCCGGGGCCGAAGTTGTCTCGCACCAGCCGGGTCGCCTGGCTGCTCGGGCGGTCGCCGAGCGAATCGAGACCCATGTCGATGCCGTAGCGAATGCCGGTGATCGGCGCGGCCGCCACCGCCAAGACGGCTACGCCGAGCAGGCCGAACACCACCGGTCTGCGCATGACGGTGTGCGCCCAGCGCGCCCAGGCAGTCGACGCCGTCGTCGAGCGGGTCTCCGCGGGACGCAACCGCGCGGGTAGCGCTCCCCGGTTCACGGCGGGTCCGAGCGTCGCCAGCAGCGCGGGCAGCAGCGTGACGGCCGCCGACAACGTGGCCAGCACGGCCGTCACCACGCCGATCGCGACGCCGTCGAGCATCGGCAGGCCGACCACGGCCAGCGAACAGAGCGAGATCAGCACGATGAGACCGGAGGCGAGCACCGTCCGTCCGGTGGTGTCGAGCGCGACGGCGACCGCGCGGTCGATCTCCGCGCGCGCCGAGCGGTCGCGGACCCCGCGCCTGGTCAGTTCCTCGTTGAACCGGCTGACGATGAACATGGCGTAGTCGATCGCGGTGCCGGTGGCGATCATGGTCGCGACCGAGAGCACCAGCGAGTCGAAGGTCAGGAAGGTGGTCAGGCCGAACAGCGCGCCCACCGCCGCGGCGATGCCCGCGGCGGTCACCGTGATCGGCAGCGTCGCGGCGGCCAGCGCGCCGAGCGCGAGGACGAGCACGGCGGCCGCGACGGGCAGTCCGATGGTCTCGGCGCGCTGCATGTCGGCGGTCTCGATCTCCATCAGATCGGCTTGGGCCGGGCCGTAACCGGTGATCGCCACGCGGATGTCGGCGTCGGAGATCGCGGTGACGGCCGACTGCAACCGGCTGGCGACCGCGACCCGCTCGGACATGTCGCCCTGCAGGCCGACGATGCCGAGGGCGGTGTGCCGGTCGGCGGAGATCTGCGCGGCGGCGTTGCCCTGGAACGGTCCGAGCGCGCCGGTGACGCCCGCGGTCTCGCGCGCGGCGACGAGCGCGCGGTCGACCGCGGCACGGAATTCGGGAGCGTCGGCGGTGAACCGCTCCGAGTGGAAGACGAGCAGGTCCTGTTCCGCGCCGAACTGCGCGAAGTGTTGTGCCGCAAGGCGATCCACTTCGCTGGACGCCGAACCCGGCACCGTGTAGTCGGGCGCGCCGAGCCGATCGTGCAGCAGCGGATAGGCGGCGCCGCCGAGCACCACGAGCAGCAGCCAGACGGCGAGGACGATTCGGCGGTGCCGGGCCATGGCTGCGCCCCAGCGTCCGAGCGCGCGCAGCCGCGGCGGCGGGACGGGTCGTTGGCCGGGCTCCTTGGTCAGGGTCGGTAGCGACATGGCCCCTCCTGTCAGGTACCTGATAGTCACTATCAGGTTTCTCGGTCAGCCTAGGTTGGGGTTCCCGTTTTCTGCAAGTGACTACCAGCTGTGACGGACGTCATGTTCGCGGTGAGCAAGCTGTCCGCGGCAAGGTGAGTTCCGCGTCGTGCGCCGCACGAAAACTGTTGGGAGCAGGCGGATTCGCCGGTAGTGTGCCGGGCCATGGGGAGCAATCCGGGCAAGAACACCTATCTCGATCAGGTCGTCGCGCAGCAGGCGGCGCTGGAAACCGATCTGCGCACGCGCAAGCCCGCTGCCGTGGGAGCGCCCGCGCCGCAAGCGCCTGGCGCTCCGATGCTGCCGCGCGGCGCGCTGGCGAAACGGGCCGACCGAGTCGGCCTGGGCGCTCAGGGACACGGCGCCCAGGGGCAGGGCGCGGGACCGGTCGAGGTCCGGGTCACCGGCGTCTGGCGGTGGCGCACGGTGCTGGTGCCGCCCAACGCGTTCGTCGTGCACACCAGGCGCGGGCGCGCCGAACCGCTGCACATCGGGCTGGGTGTGTCGTTCCGCTACAACCCGGCCACCGACTCCTATCTCGTGGTGCCGGGCGCGATGCAGACCATCCTGATCAACGCCTACTGCATCTGCCGGGAACTACAGGGCGTGCTGGTGCAGGGCTACGTGCAGTGGATCATCGAGGATTTCGGCACCGCGTACCGCAAGCTCGACTTCTCCGACGCCGAGGATCCCATGCGGCTGGTCAACATTCAGTTGCGCGAGCAAGCCGAGGCCGCCATCAAGGACAAGGTGTCCACTATGGGCGTGCGCGACGTCCTCAGCGACAAGCAGCCCATCATCGAAGAGCTCACCGCCCGGTTGCGCGCGGTCGCCGAAGGCAGCGGGGACGCGCAGACCGGCGGCGGTGATCGCGGACTCGGACTGCGGATCGTCACCGTGCAGATCAAGGAGGCGGTGGTCAGTTCCTCGACGCTGTGGGAGAACCTGCAGAAGCCCTACCGCACCGAACAGAATCAGGTCGCTCGCCTGGCGGAACTCGCCGCGCAGGAGGCGATTTCGGCCAGGGAGGCGGCCGCGCAGCGGGCGGGCGAGGAACGGCGCATCGAGAACGAGCGCGAACTCGCGCAGCTGCGCGACCGCAACGAGGCGGCGCGCTTCGACCGCGAGACCGCGGAACGGATGCGGCGCACCACCCGCGAACACGACGACCAGCGCGCGGTCGCCGAACTCGCGCAGCAGACCGCGCTGCACGCCGTGCGGCTGGAACGCGAACAGCACGCCGAGCAGCTCGAGAACCTGCGCCTGCGCCAAGAGCTACGCCGCATGGAAGTGGACGGCGAGCTGGCGCTGACGACGGCGCGGCAGCGCGCCGAACACGAGGGCGAGCTGCTGGTCGTGCAGCGCGAGCGGGAACGCGTCGCCACCGCCAACGCGCAGAACGACGCCAACATCCAGGCCACCCTGGTCGCCAACCTGCCCGAAATCGTCGCGAAACTGCCCGCGCCCGCCGAGCTGCGCTCGTATCAGATCGGCGGCGATCTGTCGGGGCTGGCGACGGTGGTCGCCCAGCTGAACGGTGTGATCGACGCGTGGTCGGCGCGCCGGGCGTCGGGAGATTCGCCGGTGGACTGACTCTGTGCCCGCCTCGTCACCTGGTCGCTTCGAGTGACGAGGGTGTGGACCGACTCCGACCGGGTACCGCGGCCCTCAGGGTGACACGATCCACTCGGCTATTGCATTGGGCGCAATTTAATTGTGGTCTACCCTGGATCCGGTATCGCGAACCACTAGCGAAGGAGGCGGACGTGCGAGCCGTTGTCATCGAAGAATTCGGGGAGCCGAAGGATGTGCTGGCCACGGCGGATCGGCCGCTGCCCGAGCCGGGTCCCGGCGAGGTGCGGATCGCGCTGGATCTCGCGCCGATCCACAACCACGACCTCGCGATCATCCGCGGCGTCTACGGCTACCGGCCGCCGTTGCCCGCGATCCCCGGCACCGAAGGCGTCGGGCGGATCGACGCGGTGGGCGAGGGCGTGACCGACCGGTCCGTGGGTCAGCGGGTGGCGGTCTCCGGCGCCACGGCGGTGTGGGCCGAGTACTTCGTCGCCAAGGCGGCGCAGGCACTGCCGGTGCCCGACTCGATCGACGACGAGACGGCCGCCCAGTTGCTCGCGATGCCCTTCAGCGCCGCGGTGCTGCTGAACGACCTGCGCGTCCGAGAGGGCGACTGGGTGGTGATCAACGCCGCGAACGGCGCGGTGGGGCGACTGCTGAATCTGCTGGCGCGTCGCCGCGGCGTACGCGTGCTGAATCTGGTGCGCGGCCAGGCGTCGGTGCGCGCGCTGCGCGAACTCGGCTACGAACCGGTCGTCGACACCGAGACCGACGGCTGGCTCGCCCAGGCCGCCGCGGCCACCGGCGGTGCGCCGATCGTGCGCGCCGTGGATCAGGTAGGTGGTCCGGCGGGTGCCGACCTGCTCGAGTTGCTCGCGCCGAACGGTGAGCTGATCTCTTTCGGCGCGCTGTCCGGTCAGCCGTGGACCATCTCGCCCGGCACCCTCATCTTCAAACAGGCTGTGGTGAAAGGCTTCTGGGGCGCCCAGCGGGCCCAGGAGATCGGCGCCGCCGAGCGCACCAGGGTGCTGCGCGAACTGGTCGAGCTCGCCGCCGGCGGCGAACTGCGGCTGACCATCGCGGCGGTGCACCCGCTCGATCACGCGGCCGAGGCGGCGGCAGCCAGCGAACGCCCAGGTCGCAATGCGAAGATCGCACTTTCGCCAACGCCGGATCGCGCCGGGTGAATTGCGGGCCACTCAATCGGCTACTACCTTCGAGAAAGAGGTGGTGACCATGACACAGACGAGCGAGCTCCAGCTCGACAACCAGGTGTGCTTCGCGCTGTACGCCGCCTCGCGGGCGCTCACGCGGCTCTACCGGCCGATGTTGGACGACCTCGGGCTGACCTATCCGCAGTACCTGGTGATGTTGGTGCTGTGGGAGCGCGAAACCGTGACGGTGAAAGAACTGGGCGAGGCGCTCGACCTCGACTCGGGGACCCTGTCGCCGTTGTTGAAGCGGCTGGAGACCACCGGGCTGATCAGCAGGGTGCGTTCGGCGGAGGACGAGCGCTCGGTGCTGGTGCGGCCGACCGAGGCCGGGGTGGCGCTGCGCGAACGGGCCAGGGAGGTTCCGCGGAAGATCGCCGGCGCCACCGGCCTCGACCGGGAGGGCCTCGCCCGCTTCCGCGCCGAGGTGCGCGAGTTCACCGCCGTCGTGGAGGGCGCCGAGCTCTGAGCCCGGCTCGGTGCACGCGAATGGCCCAGCCGAGCGGCTGGGCCATTGTCGTGGAACGAGCTCAGCTGGCGGTCGCCGGTACCCAGTAGGTCGCGGCCACGGTGGAGCGTTTTCGCATGGCCGCGAAGCTGTGGCGCGCCGGACTGATCAATGCGGTGAACCAAGAGCGGCGGTGCTCGGCGAGCGCGGCCGCGACGGCGGGGATCTCGAGGCAATGCACCCCGCCCGCCATACCCAGGCGGTGGCGACCCGTCTGGTTGATTCTGGTGCCCAATGGATTTCCTTTGCTTTGCTGGTACTGGCCTGGATCGCCACGGCGAAGATTAGCGGAACGAAAGTGTGGAACACAGTATTTTGCGGAAGTAATTGCCCCGGCGTGTCGGAAAGTTGTCGGGCCGCGCCACGGCCCCGGCGTAAATGTTGCGAATCGGTCTCGGCCGCGTCACGGAACGGGCAATTGGCGTTGCCGAGCGTGAAATTCAGGAAGTGAGTGGGTAATCCGCGTGTTCGCGCGGTGTGCACCCGCCGGGCGGTCGTCCCGGTGGGGGCGGTGGATGCGAAACTGAACGAATGTTGCGGATCGGCCTCACCGGAGGCATGGGAGCTGGCAAGTCGACGGTGGCGCGGATCCTCGCCGAGTGTGGCGGGGTGATCATCGATTCCGACCTCATCGCCAGGGAGGTCGTCGCGCCGGGCACCGAGGGGCTCGCGGCCTTGGTCGAGGCGTTCGGCCCCGGCATCCTCGCAGCGGACGGCGGTTTGGACCGCCCCGCGCTCGCGGCCGTCGCGTTCGCCGACGACGCGGCTCGCGCAACCTTGAATTCCATTACCCACCCGCTGGTCGGAAAGCGCACCGCGGAATTGATTTCGGCGGCCCCGGCGGACGCCATTGTCGTCCAAGATATTCCGCTGTTGGTGGAAAATGGGTTGGCGCCATTGATGAATCTGGTGTTGATCGTCGACGTCGACGCGGAAACTCGAATTCGTCGTCTCGCGGAATTCCGAGGCGTCACGGAAGCCGATGCGCGGGCCCGAATTTCGGCGCAGGCGACCGACGAACAGCGGCGCGCGGTGGCCGACGTCCTGCTGGACAACAGCGGCCCGGCGGGCGCGGTCGAGGCCGTGGTGCACCGGCTGTGGGAGGAGCGGCTGGTGCCGTTCGAGCGCAATCTGCGCACCGGGACGCCCGCGACGCGACGGGAACTGCGGCTGGCGCCGCACGACCCGGAATGGGCCGCGCAGGCGCAGCGGCTGATCGCGCGACTGTGGGTGGCCTGCGGCGCTGCGGCCTCCCGCATCGATCACATCGGGTCCACGGCGGTGCCGGGCCTGCCCGCGAAAGACGTGCTGGATCTGCAGGTCACCGTGGCGGATCTGGCGGCGGCCGACGGACTGCGCGACGCGCTCGGCGCGGCCGGGTTCCCGGTGAAAGCGCATGTCACGCAGGACAACCCGAAGCCGACCGAGGGCGACCCGGACGGGACCGACACCGCCCGCTGGGTCAAGCGGCTGCACGGCAACGCCGACCCGGGCCGCCTCGCCAACGTGCACATCCGGGTGGACGGGTCGCCGGGGCAGCGGTTCGCGCTGGCGTTCCGCGACTGGCTGCGCACGGACGCGACGGCCCGCGAGGAGTACCTCGCGGTGAAGCGCGAGGCGGAGGCCAAGGCGGCCGGGCTCGCCGACGACGCCGCGTCGGAGGCGTACTACGCCGTCAAGGAACCGTGGTTCGACGCGGCCTATCGACGGGTGCTCGGCTGACCGTCGACGGCGCGAATCCACCATTTCGGACTACTTCACCGGAAATTCTTCGGAAAGCCGGATGCTGTGCTTCTGGTGCGTGCAGGGGAAGTGGCGGCCGTCATATCGGGATGCCCGCCGATATCGCTACCGCGAGGTAACCGGTTCCGGCGCGGCCGCCATTCTTCTGGATGATCTTGACAGCCGACCGAACGGCCGTCCCAGAATTTCCGGCATTTCTCCTCAACGGCATCGTTCTTCGTGGGCGCGTGGCCTCGGGAGCGGGTGAGCAAGCCCGTCGCAAACCGGCGCGGTTCAGCGACCGAGGCCATCGAGTGCGGTGAAAGCGATCGCCCGGCGGGAACCTGTCCGGCCGGGCGATCGGCGTTCACGGGTGAATGGTCAGAGCCAGGTCAACTCGATGTCGCGGGTGGCGAGCCAGTTGTCGAGGGAGTGGCCGTGCGCGGCGATGCCGTCGATCGCGGCGGTGGCGTGCTGGATGGCCGCCTCCGCTTCGGCGGCGCTGATCAGACCCGCGGCGTGCGCGGCGAGCAGTTCGTCCACGTCGAGCAGGATCGTCTCGCGCTCGGAGCGCACCACGATGTCGAGGTAGTGATCGACCGACCGCCACTTCTTCGGCTCGATCCTGGTGAACTCGCCGAGGTCGAGGTAGTAGTCCTGATCGCGCCGGTGCGCCGGGTTGTAGTGGAAAACCGTTACGCGCAGGCCGAGTTCGGGTAGCAGCCAGGACTCCATGTAGTGGAACTGCGGATGGTCGGCGGTGCGCGCCATGTACAGGCCCCACGGTTCGACGCGGTAGCTCTCGACCGGCCGCACGAACCCCTTGGGGTCCGTGTTGGTCAGGCTCGCGACATCGAAGTACTCGACCTTGGGTCGGTGCACGTTCACTGCTGGTGCCTGTGTCATGCAGTCAGAATCTACCGTCGCGGCCGTTCCGTCGAGTCCTGCGCGCGATGCGCGTTGTCGGTGCCGCGGGTTCGCCGCGCGATCGCGGTCGGAGCAGGTGGCGAGGGGTAATTGAAAATTGAAATTACAGGATTTGCCAACCGATAACTGCTGTCGATATCCTGGACCGCGGCCCAGGCACGAGTGTTCCGTTCGGTTTCCGCTCCGCCGGGAGTGGGGCCGAGCAGGAGGGGAGTTCGGCCCCACTGACAGGGCCCGCGCGTGCGCCGGGTCACCGAGCCGCGAAATCTGTCGGTGCCTGCGCCTACGCTGGTTGTCATGGCTTTCGCTACCGAGATTCCCGCCGAGGGCGCGACCCCGCTCGCGCATTCGGAGTTCCGTCCCGTCGGCGCCATCGAGCGCACCGAGGGGCAGTTCCAGGTGGTCAGCGAGCACCAGCCCGCGGGTGATCAGCCCGCGGCCATCGCGGAGTTGGAGCGCAGGATCAAGGCTGGCGAGCGCGACGTCGTCCTGCTCGGCGCCACCGGTACCGGTAAGTCGGCCACCACGGCATGGCTCATCGAGAAGTTGCAGCGCCCGACCCTGGTGATGGCGCCGAACAAGACGCTCGCCGCCCAGCTGGCCAACGAGTTGCGCGAGATGCTTCCGCACAACGCGGTCGAGTACTTCGTCTCGTACTACGACTACTACCAACCCGAGGCGTACATCGCCCAGACCGACACCTACATCGAGAAGGACAGCTCGATCAACGACGACGTGGAGCGGCTGCGCCACTCGGCGACCTCGAGCCTGCTGTCCCGCCGCGACGTGGTGGTGGTCGCCTCGGTGTCCTGCATCTACGGCCTCGGCACGCCGCAGTCCTACCTGGACCGCTCGGTGCAGCTCGAGGTCGGCACCGAGGTCGACAGGGACGCGCTGCTGCGGTTGCTGGTCGACGTGCAGTACACCCGCAACGACCTGTCCTTCACCCGCGGGTCGTTCCGCGTCCGCGGCGACACCGTCGAGATCATCCCGTCCTACGAGGAACTCGCGGTGCGCATCGAGTTCTTCGGCGACGAGATCGAGGCGCTCTACTATCTGCACCCGCTGACCGGCGACGTGGTGCGCAAGGTGGACACGCTGCGCATCTTCCCGGCGACCCACTACGTGGCGGGCCCGGACCGGATGGAGCGCGCGACCCGCGACATCGAACAGGAACTCGAGGAGCGTCTCGCCGAGTTCGAGCGCCAGGGCAAGCTGCTGGAGGCCCAGCGCCTGCGCATGCGCACCCGATACGACTTGGAGATGATCCGGCAGGTCGGGTTCTGCTCCGGCATCGAGAACTACTCGCGCCACATCGACGGCCGCGCGGCCGGGTCGGCGCCCGCGACGCTGCTCGACTACTTTCCCGAGGACTTCCTGCTCGTCATCGACGAGTCGCATGTCACCGTGCCGCAGATCGGCGGCATGTACGAGGGCGACATGTCGCGCAAGCGGAATCTGGTCGAGTACGGCTTCCGGCTGCCGTCCGCGATCGACAACCGCCCGCTCACCTGGGAGGAGTTCGCCGATCGCATCGGGCAGACGGTGTACCTGTCCGCGACGCCGGGCCCGTACGAGCTGGGGCAGGCGGGCGGCGAGGTGGTCGAGCAGGTCATCCGCCCGACCGGCCTGGTCGACCCGCAGGTGGTGGTGAAGCCGACCAAGGGCCAGATCGACGACCTGCTGCACGAGATCCGGCAGCGCACCGACCGGGACGAGCGGGTGCTGGTCACCACGCTCACCAAGAAGATGGCCGAGGACCTCACCGATTACCTGCTCGGGCTCGGTGTCCGGGTGCGCTATCTGCACTCGGAGATCGACACGCTGCGCCGCGTCGAGTTGCTGCGCCAGCTGCGCCTCGGCGAGTACGACGTGCTCGTCGGCATCAACCTGCTGCGCGAGGGCCTCGACCTGCCGGAGGTCTCCCTCGTCGCGATCCTGGACGCCGACAAGGAGGGCTTCCTGCGCAGCAGCACCAGCCTCATCCAGACCATCGGCCGCGCGGCTCGCAACGTCTCCGGTGAAGTGCACATGTACGCCGACAAAGTCACCGACTCCATGCGCCACGCGATCGAGGAGACCGAGCGGCGCAGGGCCAAGCAGGTGGCCTACAACGAGCAGATGGGCATCGACCCGCAGCCGTTGCGCAAGAAGATCGCCGACATCCTGGACCAGGTGTACCGGGAGGCCGACGAGAACGAGGTCGAGGTCGGCGGCTCGGGTCGCAACGTGAGCCGCGGCCGCCGCGCCCAGGGCGAACCCGGTCGCGCGGTGAGCGCGGGCGTCTACGAGGGACGCGACATCAAATCGATGCCGCGCGCCGAACTCGCCGACCTGGTCAAGGAACTCACCGCGCAGATGATGAACGCGGCCCGCGAGTTGCAGTTCGAGCTGGCGGGCAGGCTGCGCGACGAGATCGCCGACCTGAAGAAGGAACTGCGCGGCATGGACGCCGCCGGACTGAGCTGAGTCGCGATGGCGTCCGTCGCGGCGTCAGCTCTGCGATGCCATCCACTCCTGGACGCGGCGCTGGGCCTCCTCGTGCGGGACGTCCTCGACGCGGGTCATCACCGCCCATCGGTGGCCGAACGGATCGATCACGACGCCGAAGCGGTCGCCGCTGACGAAGGTCTGCGGCTCCTCGGCGCTGCGCGCGCCGTGTTCGATCGCGCGCTGGACGACGGCGTCGACGTCGGGGCAGTAGTGCACGATCGAGGTGTGCACCCACTCGCCGTTCGGGGCCTGAACACCGTTGGCGGGCATGGGCATACCGAGTTGCAGCGTCGAGTCGCCGATCTGGAGTTCGGCGTGCGCGGGCTGCCCGTCGGGCAGGTCGTTGCGGCTGATCACCTTGGCGCCGAAGACCGCGGAGTAGAACTCGATGGCCTTGTTCGCGTCGGCGACCGCGAGAAAACAGGTGATCGAGTGGTAGCCGGAGGGGATGGGGTTCACCGATGTCGTCATGACTTCGACTCTGTCAGGGCCGGCGCGCCCGCTCTTGTAAGAAAGCGACAACCTCCGGGGGAGGCGCGCGATGGTCGCTGACGAACGGACTCCGATGGACAGCGAGAAGGGAATCCTGCACCCCGGGGAGCAATCTCGGCATCGCAGCCTGACTCGGCTCGCGCCGGGCCCGCGGGTCGGCGAGTTCGTCGACTGGTACTGGGTCGTGCACTGGGATCTGCGCGATCGCTCACCGTATGTCGCGGAGGTGCTGTCGTTCCCGTGCGTGAACGTCACCTTCGAACACTCCGCGCACCGTATCGGCGGCTTCGTGAACGGAGTGTGCACCGCGAAGTACACCCGGGAGCTGACCGGCCGCGGGCTGACCTTCGGCGCGCGGTTCCGCGCGGGCGGGTTCGGCGCTTTCACCGGCATGGACGTCGGTTCCCTCCGTGATCGTTCGCTGCCGCTCACCGAGGTGTTCCCGGACGCCGAGGGGCTTGCCGAACGGGTGCTGGCCGCCGAATCCGACGAAGACCGCCGCGTGCTGATCGAGGATTTCCTCGCGCCGCGCGCCGGTGATCAGGACCCCACCTTTCAGTTGGTGACGCGGATCGTCCACGCGATGGAGCACGACCGCGCGCTCACCAGGGTGGACCAGATCACCGAGCGGTTCGGGGTGCCGGTGCGCACCCTGCAGCGGATGTTCCGCCGCTACGTCGGCGCGGGCCCGAAATGGGTGCTTCGCCGCTATCGGCTGCAGGATGGCGCGGATCTGCTCGCCAAGGGCTGGGTCGGGGATTTGGCCGCGCTCGCTGTCGAACTCGGCTATTTCGATCAGGCGCATTTCTCTCGTGAGTTCACCGCGGAGATCGGAATGGCGCCGCTGGAGTACGCGCGGCATTCGCTGCGCACGGCGTCCGATTTGGTCGGCGCGACGGCCGGTGAATCCCGCCGATAAGCGAATATTCGGAGGGTCGCGGAGGCGACGATGTGCGGGCGAGCCGCCGCGGCGAGACTCAACACGACTGGTCAAGAGCTCGGCGGGGTAGGCGCCGAGGCGCCGCGCGGCGGTGTGACGCACGCCGCGCGACGGTATCCTGTGATGAATATCCCAGGCGCGCAAGAACGTTCATGGCGGTTGTGAAGAATCACAGGATTATCCGCGAGAAATTGAATCCACGCAGGTCGCCAAGGCTCCACCGCATTCGGTGCTCGAACGCCGGAGCGAAAAGCCGGGCATGGGCGAGTGTGATGTGTTGCGATTTCTGCTGTTTCCGCCCGGATAGCGGCTATGGTCGAGCGCAGTCGCCGCGCTGGTGCCCGACTCTGCCGGGACGCTGGACGTCGGCACCCGACCCGCACAGTTGGAGGAGAAATGACCGCCTACCGGACCATTGTCGTCGGTACCGATGGATCGGAGTCGTCGTACAAGGCCGTCGAGAAGGCTGCGGCACTGGCTGGCGATGCCGGCTCCACCCTGATCGTGGCCTGCGCCTACTATCCGACCGACGATCGTGACGTCGCCGCCGCGGCGGACGTGCTCAAGGACGAGGCCTACCAGGTGCGCGGTTCCGCCCCGACCAACGAGATCCTGCGCACCGCCAGGGACAAGGCGACGGCCGCGGGCGCCAAGGAGATCGTCGAGCGCGCCATCGTCGGTGAGCCGGTGGAGTCGCTGCTCAACCTGATCAAGGAGACCCAGGCGGACCTGCTGGTCGTCGGTAACCGCGGCCTGAACACGCTGGCGGGCCGCCTGCTCGGCTCGGTGCCGTCCGACGTGGCGCGCAAGTCCCGCACGGACGTCCTGATCGTGCACACCGTTCGCTGACAGCTTCCCGCGAAAGCTCCGTATCGCCCGTTCGGGTGCGATGCGGAGCTTTCGCGCGTTCGGCGGCTACTCGGAATCCAGCGCCGACAGAACCTCCGGCAGATCCTCGCTGTGCACCACCGTGAGCCGCTGGGTGGCGCGGGTCAGCGCCACGTACAGGTCGTTCATCCCGCGCGGCGATTCCGCGAGAATGCGCGCGGGCTCCACCAGGAACACCGCGTCGAACTCCAGGCCCTTGACGTCGTGCACCGTCAACACCCGCACCGACTCCCCGGCCAGATCGGCCAGCTCGGCGACCAGCGGGTGCGGCGCGATCACCGCGGTGGTGCCCGGCCCCTGCTCGGCGGCCACCAAACGGCCTAGCGCGCTGGACAATTCGGCCGCGTCGACCCGGTGCGCCCGCGGCGGATTGCCGGTCTCACGGACCGAACGCGGCGCTGTGGCCTCCGGGTCGATCACCGCGAGCACCTCGGCGGCGACCGCCATGATCTCGGCGGGGGTGCGGTAGTTCACCGTCAGCTCGGTGCGCTTCCAGCGTTGCGCCACATAGGGTTCCAGCATCCGCTGCCAGGACGAGGCGCCCGCCGGGTCGCCGGTCTGCGCCACGTCGCCGACCACGGTGACCCAGCGGTTCGGGATGCGCCGCATCACCATTCGCCACGCCATCTCCGAGAGCTCCTGCGCCTCGTCCACGATGACGTGCCCGTAGGTCCAGGTGCGGTCGCCCGCGGCGCGTTCAGCGGTGGTCTGCCTGGCGCGCACGTCCTGGCGCTCGGCCAGCTGGCTCGCGTCGATCAGGTCGTAAGCCATCAGGATCTCGGGGTCGAGTTCGTCCTCGAGATCCTGCGGCGCCGAGCCGGTGAGGATGTCCAGCGCGTCCTGCGCCTCGGCCAGCTGCGCGCGCCAGCGGCGGCGGGCCCGCTCCCGCTCCTCGGTGTCGTCCACGCCGAGCAACTCGGCGAGTTCGTCGAGCAGGGGCGCGTCGGCGGCGCTGAACTCGCCGTCGTCGGGGCGAACCAGTTCCGCGCGGTCCTCCGGACTCAGGCTCGCCGCCGCGCGGTCCAGCCGCGCCGGGTCGGCCAGGAGATCGGCGAGCACGTCCTGCGGCGACAGGATCGGCCAGAGCCGCGCGATGGCCGCCTGCACGCCGGGATCGGACTTCATCTCGTCGCGGATCTCGGCCAGATCGGTGCGGCTGAGCAAGCTCGGGCCGCCGGAGAGATCGGCGCCCATGGTCTGGGCCAGCTGATCGGTGAGCGCGTCGATCACCGAACTCGCGAAGATCGGCCGGGCCAGGTTGTGCGGGCGGCGCGAGGACCGGGCCCGGCCGCGCGCTTTGGTCGCGATCTTCTTGTCCAGCGTCACCGGATAGCCGTCGAAGCTCAGCCGGATCGGTTCGGCGGGAACCTCCTGCCGGTCGCGGACGGCTTGCTTGAGCACTTCGAGAATGCTCAGCGCGCCCTTGATCTGACCGGCGCGCAGCGAATCCTCGCGGGTCGCCTTCACACCGGGGTAGAGATCGCCGATGGTGGACAGCAGCACGCCGGTCTCACCGAGCGAGGGCAGCACCTGGCCGATGTAGTCGAGGAAGGTCGCGTTCGGTCCGATGATCAGCACGCCGCTCTTGGCCAGCTGCTGGCGATAGGTGTAGAGCAGGTAGGCCGCGCGGTGCAGCGCCACCGCGGTCTTGCCGGTCCCCGGTCCGCCCTGGACCACGAGCACGCTCTTGTGTTCGGAGCGGATGATCGCGTCCTGCTCGCTCTGGATGGTCTCGACGATGTCGTTCATGTGGCCCGTCCGGGCCGCGTTGAGCGCAGCCAGCAGCGCGCTCTCGCTGCCGACGCCGCCGTCGGAATCGACCGTGCCCGCCTGCTCGGCGGCAGCGAGGTCCAGGTATTCGTCGTTGACCGCGGTGACCCGCCGGTTGCGGGTGCGGATGTGCCGGCGCCGGGTCACGCCGTCCGGCGTCGCGGTGGTGGCCAGGTAGAACGGGCGGGCCAGCGGCGCGCGCCAGTCCAGCAGGAGGGTGGCGTAGTCGTCCTTCTCGTCGAGGATGCCGAGGCGCCCGATGTAGCGCGGCTCGTCACCGTTGAGGTCGATGCGGCCGAAACACAGGCCGTGCTCGGCGGCGTCGTACTTGGCCAGATCCTCGGAGTACAGCTGGGTGAACGACTCGCGCTCGCTGCGCGCCTGCGGGGTGCCTCCGGTCTCCAGTAGCACGGTGCGCAGCCTGTTCTTGGCGTACGCGCGCATCCCGTCGAGCCGCTCGTAGAGCACCGATAGGTACGCCTGCTCTTTGTCGATTTCGCGGGGCCGCTCGACCGCGCCGTCGGTGACGGCACGGTCGTGGGCGAGGCGGTCGGGCAAACTGGACTCCTTGTCACCGCGAAGGGGCGAACGCGCGCGTCGATCCCGCGCGCACGTCGGAAAACAGAGTTGTCGAGTCTACTGCGCGTTCGGCGCACTCGCCGTAACCGCAGGTGGGGGCGCCGAAATCGGCTCGGTGCGCACCGGCTCGAAGTGCTGGACCACCGGAAACGGTTCGTAGAAGTGGTGCAGCAGCGCCTTCCACTGCTGGTACTCCGGCGACCGCCGGAATCCGTCCACGTGGTCGCTCAGCCGCTCCCACTCCACCAGCAGCAGGTAGGTGCCCGGCGCCTCGACGCAGTGCGAGAGCGTCAGCGAGCGAAAGCCGGGCATGCTCGCGATGAGCGGCCGCGCCTCGGCGAAGGCAGCTTCGAAGGCGGCGGTCAGTTCCGGCCGGACCGGCAGCAGGGCGTGTTCGACGATCATGCGGTGACTTTCAGGACGCGTGCGTGTTGTTGGTGCGGCCCTTGCCGACACCGCTGTCGCGCTGGCCGGGCGGCTTGGCCTGGTACATGGCGAGATCGGCGTCGTGCAACACGGCCTCGGGGGTGCGGCGGTCGCCGGGGGTGAGTTCGGTGACGCCGACCGAGGCGTCCACCGCGATACGGTGCCCGCGCGCGATGATCGGCTCGGACATGGTGGAGCGCAACCGGTCGACGAGCACGTTCAGGTCGACCCGCCGGGCGCGGCCGGAGAGCAGCACGAGGAACTCGTCGCCGCCGAGCCGCCCGACCAGGTCGTCGGCGCGCAGCGCGCGCTGCAGCCGTTGCGCGACGATCTGCAGCACGGTGTCGCCGATGGCGTGGCCGAGGGTGTCGTTGATCGCCTTGAATCCGTCCAGGTCGATGAACAGCACCGTCGAGTACGGCAGGTCCTCGCTGGTGGCCAGCGCGTTGGCCAGCTGCGACAGGATCAGCGAGCGGTTGGCAAGGCCGGTCAGCGAGTCGTGCGTCGCCTGGTACTCCAATTGCCGTCGGCTGGCGCGGAATTCGGTGATGTCGGCGAAAGAGGAGACCGCGGGGGAGTCCGGGTCGCCGGGGTTGAGCAGCCTGCTGCTGCCCGAGAGCCAGCGCCGCTGCCCGTCCCTGCGGTCGACCCCGAAGATGTAGCCGGTGATCGTCTCGCCGGTGGCCAGGGTGCGCGCCATCGGATGCCTGCTCGGCGGCAGCGGCTGGGCGTTGGCGTCGAGCAGCACCATCGGCAGCTCGTCGATGGTGCGCCCGACGATGTCGCCGTGGCGCTCGTCGCCGCCGAAGATGCGGTGCGCCGCGGGGTTCGCCGACTCGATGCGCCCGCCACGATCGATGACGACCACGCCCTCCTCCAGCTGGGAGACCACGGTGGTGAAGTGCTGTTCGGCGCGGCGCTGGGCGTCCTCGGCGGCGCGTTGCGCGGTCAGATCGTGGATGACCACCTGGTAGGCGAAGTGATCGTGCCAGGGCGTGAGCACCGAGACCGTCTCGACCGGCACCGTCTCGCCGGTGGTGCGCAGCAACAGCATCTCGGTGGGCACCGAGGCGGTGCCCTTGCTGGTGAGCAGTTCGATGCGTTCGCGCATGGCCGGGATCGAGTCGGGGTGGACGAAACGGGTGAGCGGCTGGCCGACGATCTCGTCGGCGCTGTGCGCGGCGAGCAGCCGGACGGTGGCCTGGTTGACGTAGACGATGATGCCGTTCTCGTGCACGCAGATACCGTCCGGCGTGTGCTCGATCAATGACCGGTAGCGCTGCGCCAGTTGTTCGGCGTCGACGACGCCGCCCGTCGTCTCCTCACCCACTCGCAAACCCCCGATCGTCGACCGACCTATGGCCATTGGAACATGGGATTATTCTGGTGTCGACGCGCGCGCGGTCACAGCGTCGACGCACTTGCTTCGATCACGGTTCGGGCACCTCGTCGTGCCCTACCGGTGATCATTACAGACTCCGGTTCCTCGAGAACAGAGCCGACCGAGAGTTGTCCGGCCCGGGGATCCGGCGAAGGAGCGTTGCCATGCCGGGCGTCAATCCGGAACACAGAGTGCGGTACCAAGATCATATGTCCATCGCCGGGGTCGGTGCGGTGACCGGATACGGATGGGGGCGTGAGTCCCTGTGGCAGGGACTGCTCAGCGGTAAATCCGCGGCACAGCTACAACCCGGGTACGGGCCGGGCCGCGACGAGCACGCCTGGGTCACCCTGGTACCCGACGGCGGCGACCAGGCGGTGAGCACCAGCCGCTACGGCCGCGCCATGCACGAATCCGCCCGGGAGGCGGTCGCCGACGCCCGCGAACGCGGCTGGCGGCCGGGGCGCACGGTGGGCCTGCTGCACGCGATCGTGCTCGGCGACGTGGTGAACTGGCGCGACTTCTACCAGGTCGACGAGGGCCATCGCCGCTCCCGCGACTACCTGCGGCTGCTGCCGTCCACCCCGATCTCGGTGCTGATGCAGGAGTTCGGCTTCCGCGGTCCCTCGATGAACGTGTCGGCGGCGTGCAGTTCGGCCAACGTCGCGCTGATCACCGCGAAACTCTGGCTCGACAGCGGCATCGCCGACGACGTGCTCTGCGTGGCCACCGACATGTCCGCGACGCCGGACATGGCAGAGCATTTCGTCCGCCTCGGCGCCGCGATCACCGACGCCGAACCGCTCGAGGCGTGCCGCCCGTTCCAAGAGGGCAGCCGCGGCTTCGGTTTCGCCGAGGCGTCGGTGGCGTTCGTGCTGACCCGCGAGGTCGAGCGGCCCTACGCGGCGGTGCTCGGCGGCGGGATGACCAACGACGGCTACCACGTGGTGTCGGTGGAGCCGGAGCACGCGCAGATCATCGAGTGCGCCCACCGCGCGCTTGCCCAAGCCGGGGTGACAGCGGGCGATATCGCGTATTTCAACGCGCACGGAACCGGGACGCGGCAGTGCGAACTCGCCGAGCGCGATCTCCTCGCGCGGGTGTTCGACGATCGCCCGCACGTGTACGGGCTCAAACCGCTCACCGGGCACAGTCAGGGCGCCGCGGCGGGTGTGGAAGTGGCCGTCGCGGCCATGGCCTACGAGCGCGGGGTGCTGCCCGCTCCGCCGATCGTGGCCCCGGCGCACCCACGGCTGCTGGACGGACCGACGCCGTTCGAGGGCGGTCTCACCCTGAAGTCGTCGCTGGGTATGGGCGGGCACAATTCGATGCTGGTGCTCGGGCCGCCGGGAGTCTGAGGCCGCTCGGCGCAGAGCTGTTGCGGGACGGTCGAAGTCGGTGCTGCCGCCGCGCTGCTACGTCGGCCGTCGACGCCGGTGAGTCGCTGCTCGGGCCGGGCGTCAATCCGCGGGCAGCGGCACCGACCAACGTAGTCGCGTCCCCGGCAGACTCGACCCGTCGCCGGACTTGCCCGCCGGACTCACCGTGAAGCTGCCGTCGGACTTCTCGGCCCGCTGCTCCAGATTCCGCAGCCCGCTGCGGATGACGTGATTCGGCACGCCCCACCCGTTGTCGGTGACCACGATCGTCAGATCGTCGGCCACGCTGATCTCCACCGCGATCATGTCGGCGCCCGAGTGCCGCACCGCGTTGCTCACCGCCTCGCGCACCACCGCCTCGGCGTGGTCGGCGAGTTCGGCCTCCAGCACGGAGAGCGGACCGGTCACCTGGACGGTGGCCTTGAGTGTGGTGTCGGCCGTCTGCTGGCGCACCGCGCGCTCGATGCGCTGCTGCAATCCCGCGCTGTGCCCGTCGCTGTGCAGATCGAAGATCGACGTGCGGATCTCCTGGACGACCTCCTGCAACTCGTTGATCGAGGTCGACAACCGTTGGCGCACTTCGGGAATCACCGCCTTCGGCAGCGACCCCTGCAAAGTGAGGCCGATCGCGAACAGTCGCTGGATCACGTGATCGTGCAGGTCGCGGGCGATGCGGTCGCGGTCGGCGAGGATGTCGAGCTCGCGCATCCGCCGCTGGGTATCGGCAAGCTGCATGGCCAGCGCGGCCTGGTCGGTGAACGCGGCGGTGAGTTCGACGAGTTCGTCGGCGTAGGGCGCGGATCCGACCGGGCGCACCGCGACGAGCACGCCGAGCGTGGCGTCCGGCGTGCACAGCGGCAGGATCAGCGCGGGCCCCACGTCGGCCAGCGGCACACCGAGATCGATGCGCGCCGCGTCGTCGAAGCGCAGCGGCGTGCGTCGGGTGAACGCCTCGCCCAGCGCCGTGCCCTCGGTCGAGGCGAGCCAGCCCTCGTGCCCGGCGCCGGGGCCCGACCACTGGGTGAGCACGAGTTCGTCTATCTCGTCTGTTGTTCCGTGCTCGTCGAGTCCGGCGAGGAAGCAGCGGTCCGAACCGGTCAGCGTGCGCGCGTGATCCACCACGTGCGCGAGGACACGCTCGGATTCGGTGCCCGCGAGGAATTCGGTGGCGATATCGCGAGTGGCCTCGATCCAGGCCTGCCTGGTGCGGGCCGATTCATAGAGGCGCGCGTTGTCGACGGCGATGCCCGCCGCGGCGGCCAGCGCCTGCACCAGCACGTCGTCGTCCTCGGTGAACCGTTGCCCGCCCGCCTTTTCGGTGAGGTAGAGGCTGCCGAACACCTCGTCGCGGATGCGCACCGGCACGCCCAGGAAGGTGTGCATGGGCGGATGTCCCGGCGGGAAACCCACGGACTCGACATGTTCGGTGAGGTCGTCCAGCCGTAGCGGTTTCGGGCGATTGAACACCACGCCGAGCACTCCGTGTCCGGCGGGCAGCCGGCCGATGCGTTGCCGGACCACCTCGTCCATACCCTCATCGATGAATTGGACGACCTGCCTGTCGTGCCCGCGCACCGCGAGCGCGCCGTATCGTGCGTCGACCAGGCTGGTCGCGGTGCGGACGATCGCGCGCAGCGTGTCGTCCAGGTCGAGGCCGGAGGTGACGGTGAGCATCGCCTCGACGAGACCGTCCATCCGGTCGCGCGAGTCGATGATCAGCTCGACACGCTCCTTCACCTCGCTGAGCAATTCGCGCAGGCGCAGTTGCGAGAGCGTGTCGCGTACCGAGTACAGGCCGTTACCGCTGTCTTCGGTCATGTCGGTTCCTGTTCGGGTGGGCGCGTGAACAGCGCTTCAGCCAGTGTAATTCGCGGATCGGGGACTTTCGGCCCTGTTCGCGGCGACGTTGCAGAGGTGGGATAGCGGCACTGGGTGAATTGAGAGTAGAGGTGTCCTATGAATTCGTTGCAATCGTTGTACTCCTCGGAACATTGGTCCAGCGCCGCGGATCCGGAGCTCGCGGTCACCACCCGCGGCGCAGTGCCGCCCGCCGACGTGACGCGTGCCGTGCGCGCCATCGGACGGGTGCTGCGCCGCCACCACTTGGACGTGCCCGCGCGCGTGCGCGTCACCGCCCCACCGGATTCGGACGAACCGACGGTGGTGCAGGCCAACGTGCGGCTGCCCGACACACCGACCCGGGTGCAGGTCACCGGGCCGCGCGGGTTCGCCGTGACCTTCGCCGTCGAGCGGTTGGACCGTCAGCTCAGCAGGCTGGTCGCCAATCAGTCTCGGGCGTGGCCGGATCCGGCGCGGCCGCCGCTGGCCAAGGTCACCGAGGAGCGGCCGATCATCCGCCGCAAGGAGTGCGCGCTGCTCACCGGAACGCCCGCCGAGGCGACCGCGGTGATGGACGCGATGGACTACGACGCGTACCTGTTCACCGACGCCGAGACCGGTGAGGACGCCATCGTGCACTGGTCGGACCCGTTCGGCGTGCGACTCGTCCGCCAGTGGACCACGATCACCCCGCTCGAGCGGATCCGGCTGCTGAGCGCGAATTCGCTACCGATGACGGTGCATTCGGAGCCGAGCCCGTTGCTCAGCGAGTCCGAGGCGGCGACCAGGTTGTGCGGGGCGGGCCTGCCGTTCCTGTTCTTCACCGACGTGGAGACCCGCCGCGGTCACCTGCTCTACCGCCGCTACGACGGTGACCTGACGATCGTCGCGCCCGCCGAAAAGGACTGAACCGCAGCATCGTCCGCAGGGGCAGCGCCGCTCCTTCGGACATGGCGCGAAGCCGCTCACCCCTCCCGCAGGCGCGAAGCCAGCACCGCGGCTTGGGTGCGTCGCTCCATGCCCAGTTTGGCCAGCAGTCGCGACACGTAGTTCTTGACCGTCTTCTCGGCGAGAAACATCCGCGCGGCGATCTGCCGGTTCGTCAGACCCTCGCCGAGCAATGCGAGCAGCTTGCGCTCTTGTTCGGTGAGTCCGGCCAGCGGTCCGTCGGCCTCGACGCTGTCGCGCAGCCGAGCCTTCAGCGCCGTCGCCGCCCGGTTGTCCAGCAGCGAGCGGCCCGCGCCGACGGCCTTGATGGCCTCGGCCAGTTCCATGCCCTTGATGTTCTTGACCACGTAACCCGAAGCGCCCGCGAGGATCGCGTCCAGCATGGCGTGCTCGTCGGTATAAGAGGTGAGGATCAGGCAACGCAGGCCGTCGATTTCGGCGAGCAGATCGCGGCACAGTTCGATGCCGTTGCCGTCGGGCAGCCGCACGTCGAGCACCGCGACATCGGGCTGGGCCACGCGGATGCCCGCCATGGCCTGCGCGACATCGCCCGCCTCGCCGATCACCGCGAGCTCGGGATCGCTCTCCAGCAGATCGGTCAGCCCTCGCCGGACGATCTCGTGATCGTCGACCAGGAACACCTTGATCACCGCGGCCCCTCCTTACGCATGGATCCCGCCCCGGGGCCGATCTCGGGAATCCCGTCCCAGCGAATATCTGGCGAACGGAACGGGTCGAATTGCCCTGGGCGTATTGATGTTCCGAGTATGCTGGATTTCTGGACCGCACGCGTGGAAGTTGTCGAACGATGACCGATTCAGCGACACCGCGGAACGCCCCGAGCGCTCCGGCCGATCCCCGGCGCAAGGACGGGTGACGTCATGGACCCGTGGGGCAGCGGACCCGCGCAACACGGGACGGCGGGCGCGGTCACGCTCGTCGAGGGATCCACGTTCTGCCTCAGCGAATCCGGCGGCGGTATCGAGCCGCGCCGGGCGCAGGGCCTGTTCGTCCGCGACACCAGGGTGCTCTCGCGCTGGCGCTTGACCGTGGACGGCCAAGCGCCGCAACCGTTGAGCGTGCAGTACGCCGACCCCTACAGCGCCACGCTGCTCGCGCGCACCGCGCCGCCGCCGGGCCGCGCCGACAGCACCGCGCTGGTGATCGTCGGACGGCACGTCGGCGACGGCATGCGCGAGGACCTCACCGTGCGCAACCTCTCCGGCGAGCCCATCGACTGCGCGATCGTGCTCGAGGTGGACGCCGATTTCGCGGATCTGTTCGAGGTCAAGGAAGGTCGCGTCGGCGCGGGCCCCGACACCGAGGACCGGGTGGACGACGGCGGTCTCGAAATCGCGGCGCCCGCGCTCGGCGTCGCGGTGGCGGTTCGGGCAGTGGACGCGACGTTCGACGGCAGACGGCTGCGCTGGTCGGTCCGGCTGCCCGCGCGCGGGTCCTGGTCGACGTGCGTCCAGTATCAGCCGTTGCTCGGCTCGGCAGCGGTCACGCCCCGGCACATGTGCGGCAGCTCGATCGCGCACAGCGCGCCCGCCCGGCGGCTGCGCGCCTGGTACGAGAACTCGCCGCGGGTGCGGACCGGCGACCCGACGCTGGCCGCCGTGCTGCGCCGCGCCGTCGCCGATCTCGGCGCCCTGCGCATCTTCGATCCCGCCAGTCCCGAGCGCGCGGTGGTCGCGGCGGGCGCGCCGTGGTTCATGGCGTTGTTCGGACGGGACTCGCTGCTCACCTCGTGGATGGTGCTGCCGGTGGATCGCAGGCTGGCCATCGGCACCTTGCAGAGCCTGGCCGGTCTCCAGGGCGTCCGCGAGCACACTGCGACCGAGGAACAACCCGGCCGTATCCCGCACGAGATCCGCTTCGGCCGGGCCGCGACGAAACTGCTCGGCGGGGACCGGGTGTACTACGGAACAGTCGACGCCACACCGCTTTTCGTCATGGTGCTCGGCGAGCTGCACCGCTGGGGACTCGACGCCGCCACCCGCGACGAACTGCTGCCGCACGCCGACCGCGCCATCGAGTGGATCCAGCGCTACGGCGACGCCGACGGGGACGGTTTCGTCGAATACCGGCGGGAAGCCGACCACGGTCTGGACAACCAGGGCTGGAAGGACTCCTGGGACGGGATCAACTTCGCCGACGGAACGCTGCCCGAACCGCCCATCGCGCTCGCGGAGGTACAGGGCTATGTCTACGCGGCGTACCTGGCGAGGGCCGAGCTGGCCGCCGACCTCGGCGACCGAGACACCGCCGCCCGGCTGCGCGCCGCGGCCGCCCGGCTCAAGGCCGAGTTCAACGCGAAGTTCTGGCTGCCCGAACGCGGCTGGTACGCCGTCGGACTGGACCGGGACAAACGGCCGATCGACGCGCTGACCTCGAACATCGGCCACTGCCTGTGGACCGGTATCGTGGACGAGGACAAGGCGGCGCTGGTCGCGGACCGGTTGCTCGCCCCCGACATGTTCACCGGCTGGGGCATCCGAACCCTGTCCAGCGACATGGGCGCCTACAACCCCGTCAGTTACCACAACGGATCGGTGTGGCCGCACGACAACGCGGTCTGCGCGGCCGGGCTGATGCGCTACGGACTCACCGAGCACGCCACCCGGGTGATCGACGCGGTGCTCGACGCCTCGGTCCGGTTCGGCTACCGGCTGCCCGAACTGTTCTGCGGTTTCGACCGCGCCGAGTTCGACGCGCCGGTGCCGTACCCGACCTCGTGCTCGCCGCAGGCCTGGGCCGCGGCCGCGCCGCTGCTGTTCCTGCGCAGCCTGGTCCGGCTGGAGCCGGGTGCGGGCGCGGCGGAGGTGGCGCCCGCCGTGCCCGAGCGGTATCTGCCACTGCGGATCAGCGGGCTGCGGATCGGGCCGGAGGTGTTGACCGTCACGGTGGACGCGCACGGATGGCAGGTCATCGGGCGGTCGGAGGGCACGCGACGGGCGGGCTGACGGCCCCGCGCGTGCGGTGTCCGAGCAGCTCGGCGGCCGCTCGGACGAAACTTGTCGGTGCCCCGGCCTAGAGTGGCCAACGGGGGTATGTCTGCACGTCAACACACGATCGAGAAGGGACACACCTGGTGGCGGAACGCCTCACCGTGCGCGGAGCCCGGGAGCACAACCTGAAGGGGGTCGACCTCGATCTGCCCCGCGACAGCCTGATCGTGTTCACCGGATTGTCCGGCTCCGGCAAGTCCAGCCTCGCCTTCGACACCATCTTCGCCGAGGGCCAGCGCCGGTACGTCGAATCGCTGTCGGCCTACGCCAGGCAGTTCCTCGGGCAGATGGACAAGCCCGATGTCGACTTCATCGAGGGTCTGTCGCCCGCGGTGTCCATCGATCAGAAGTCCACCAACCGCAACCCGCGCTCGACCGTGGGCACCATCACCGAGGTCTACGACTACCTGCGTCTGCTCTACGCACGCGCGGGCACTCCGCACTGCCCGGTCTGCGGCGAGCTGATCGCCAAGCAGACCCCGCAGCAGATCGTCGATCAGGTGCTCGCCATGGAGGAGGGCACCAAGTTCCAGGTGCTCGCGCCGGTGGTGCGGACACGCAAGGGCGAGTTCGTCGACCTGTTCGACCAGCTCAACACCCAGGGCTACTCCCGGGTGCGGGTCGACGGCGTGGTGTATCCGCTCACCGATCCGCCGAAGCTGAAGAAGCAGGAGAAGCACGACGTCGAGGTCGTCGTGGACCGGCTCACCGTCAAGCCGACCTCCAAGCAGCGCCTGACCGATTCCATCGAGACCGCGCTGCGCCTTGCCGACGGCATCGTGGTGCTGGACTTCGTCGACCGCGACGAGCACGCCCACGACCGGGAGCGCCGCTTCTCCGAGCGTCTCGCCTGCCCCAACGGCCACCCGCTCGACATCGAGGATCTCGAGCCGAGGTCGTTCTCGTTCAACTCGCCCTACGGCGCCTGCCCGGACTGCACCGGCCTCGGCATCCGCAAGGAGGTCGACCCGGACCTGGTGGTTCCCGATCCCGAGCTCAGCCTCGCCGCGGGCGCCATCGCGCCGTGGTCGCGCGGGCAGACCGCGGAGTACTTCACCCGGCTGCTGTCGGGCCTCGCCGAGGCCATCGGCTTCTCCATGGACACCCCGTGGCGGGAGCTGCCGGTCAAGGCGCGCAAGGCCGTGCTCGAGGGCAGCGCCGACCAGGTGCACGTCTCCTACACCAACCGCTACGGACGCAAGCGCTCCTACTACGCCGACTTCGAGGGCGTCATGCCGTTCCTCCAGCGGCGCATGGAGAACACCGACTCCGAGCAGATGAAGGAGCACTACGAGGGGTACATGCGCGATATCCCGTGCCCCGTCTGCAACGGCGCGCGGCTGCGCCCGGAGATCCTGGCCGTCACCATCGCCGCGGCCGAGGAGCGCAAGTCCATCGCCGACGTCAGCGACCTGTCGATCGGCGACTGCTCGAAGTTCCTCAACTCGCTGACGCTGGGGGAGCGCGAGGCCGCGATCGCCGGGCAGGTGCTCAAGGAGGTTCAGGCGCGCCTGGGCTTCTTGCTCGACGTCGGCCTGGAGTACCTGACGCTGTCCCGTGCCGCCGCGACCCTGTCCGGCGGTGAGGCGCAGCGCATCCGGCTGGCCACCCAGATCGGCTCCGGCCTGGTCGGCGTGCTGTACGTGCTGGACGAGCCGTCCATCGGCCTGCACCAGCGCGACAACCGGCGACTCATCGAAACCCTCACGCGGCTCAAGAATCTCGGCAACACGCTGATCGTGGTCGAACACGACGAAGACACCATCCGCGCCTCGGACTGGGTGGTCGACATCGGCCCGCTGGCGGGCGAGCACGGCGGCCGAGTGGTGCACAGCGGCCCGTACCAGGAACTGCTCACCGACCCGAATTCGCTGACCGGCGCGTACCTTTCGGGCCGCGAGCGCATCGAGGTGCCGATGGTGCGCCGACCGGTGGACAAGAAGCGCAAGCTCACCGTGGTCGGCGCCACCGAGCACAACCTGAAGGGCATCGACGTCTCCTTCCCGCTCGGCGTGCTCACCTCGGTGACCGGCGTCTCGGGCTCGGGCAAGTCGACGCTGGTCAACGACATCCTGGCCACCGTGCTGGCGAACAAGCTCAACGGCGCTCGCCAGGTGCCGGGCAGGCACACCAGGGTCAACGGCCTGGATCACCTGGACAAGCTGGTGCAGGTCGATCAGTCCCCGATCGGCCGGACGCCGCGCTCCAACCCGGCCACCTACACCGGCGTGTTCGACAAGATCAGGACCCTGTTCGCGGCGACCACCGAGGCGAAGGTGCGCGGCTACCAGCCCGGCCGGTTCTCGTTCAACGTCAAGGGCGGCCGCTGCGAGGCGTGCTCCGGCGACGGCACGCTGAAGATCGAGATGAACTTCCTGCCGGACGTGTACGTGCCGTGCGAGGTCTGCCACGGCGCGCGCTACAACCGGGAAACCCTCGAGGTGCACTACAAGGGCAAGACCATCGCCGAGGTGCTGGACATGTCCATCGAGGAGGCCGCCGAGTTCTTCGAGCCGGTCACCTCGATCCACCGCTACCTCAAGACCCTGGTGGACGTCGGCCTCGGCTACGTGCGCCTCGGCCAGAGCGCGCCGACGCTGTCCGGCGGCGAGGCGCAGCGCGTGAAGCTGGCGGCGGAGTTGCAGAAGCGTTCCACCGGCCGCACGGTCTACATCCTCGACGAGCCGACCACCGGTCTGCACTTCGAGGACATCCGCAAGCTGCTCGCCGTCATCAACGGTCTGGTCGACAAGGGCAACACCGTCATCGTCATCGAGCACAACCTGGACGTCATCAAGACCTCCGACTGGGTGGTCGACATGGGTCCCGAGGGCGGCTCCGGCGGCGGCACCGTGGTGGCCGAGGGCGTTCCGGAGGACGTCGCGGACGTGCCGAACAGCTACACGGGCCAGTTCCTGAAGGAGGTGCTCGCTCAGCCCGCCGCGACGGCTCCGGCCAAGCGTGCCCCGGCGAAGAAGGCCGTGAAGAAGGCGGCGGCCAAGGCGGTTCCGGCGGAGCCGACGGCTTCGAAGCCGACCAAGGCGGCGAAGGCTCCGGCCGAGAAGGCGGCGGCCAAGAAGGCGCCGTCGGAGACCGCGGCGGCGAAGCGGCTGGCAAGGAAGGCCGCCGCGCTGCGTTGATCGAACAACAGAGCTGATCGACAAAGCTGCGTCGATCGAGTGGCCGCGTCTCCAGGACGCGGCCACTCGTCGTTTCGGCGAGTTGGTCGACGGTGGGTAGTTCGACCGGGTCGGGCCAGCGGGCCGGGCAACGCGCACGGGTGGTTCGAACGTCGTTGCGCAATGGGCGGCGCACCCGATGCGCGCGCGGGAGTGCCCCGCGCATTGGGTCCCGAAAACGCCGGAAAAAGTGAAACAGCCGTGTGTAAGATCGGCTCACCGTGTCCGGGCGCGTCCGGGACAGTCACGGTGAGTGCACCGATTCGTGGCGCTTGCGCGCCCGAGAACCGGTGGGAGAGAAAGGAATACGCCCATGGAAGGCGTCGACATCGCCGCGCTCGTCGCGCAGATCCTCACGTTCCTGAGCAGTGGATCGTCCATCAACTACAACCCGGGCGCCTGAGCGCGCCGCACAGCGAAAGGAATCCCCATGGACAGCGGAAGCGCCGGTCTGACCAGCCTTCTCCAGGCCCTCGCCAACATGATCGCCACCGGCTCGTCGATCTCGGTCACCCCGGGGCAGTGAACGCGCCGGGCGGGGCCGGTCGTGTCGGCCCGCCCCGTCTCGGCCGCGCGGCCCTCAGTTCTTCGCCGACTCCGACGCGGCCGTGGCGATGATCTGCGCCAGCTCCATCGGCTTCGACCACATGGGCCAGTGTCCGGTCGGCAGGTCGATCAGCGTCGCGTCGAATCGCGCGATCTCGCTGAACACCGGCGCCTCGCCGCTCGTGCTCAGCTGCCGCACCAGCTCCGCGGTGATGCTGGTGCACA
This sequence comes from Nocardia sp. CNS-044, assembly GCF_059570515.1. Classification (NCBI taxonomy): domain Bacteria; kingdom Bacillati; phylum Actinomycetota; class Actinomycetes; order Mycobacteriales; family Nocardiaceae; genus Nocardia; species Nocardia sp. CNS-044. Next base: position 90,625 of record NZ_JCANSX010000013.1, on the reverse strand, counting down.
CCACCGTCGTCGGCACCGCGAGGCGCGCGGGCGAATCGCTCAGCCGCAGTGGCGCGCCCGCGATGCTCGCAGGTTCCGACACCGCGCGCTCCCGGAAGCGGGCTAGTTGCTCCGGGTTCAGCCCGACGAGGCTGTCACCCTCTTCCGCCAACTGCTCCCAGCTCGGTAGCGGGAACTCGCGCGCCGCGCCGAGCGAATCGTTGAGCACGAAACCGTCCGGCACCGGCGCGCAGTCGACGTACACCGCGTGCTGAAAACGCTCCGGCGCGACATCGGTGGCCAGGTAACCCGGCGCGGCGCCGCCCGAATGCGACACCAGCACAGCGGAATCCGCGGGGTCGATGGCCGCCAGGATGGCCCCCGCCTGCTCCTCGATGGTGGCCGCGAGCCGGTCGTCGTCGTCGGGGTCGAGCCCGGGCAGCGTCAGCGCCCGCACGTCGAAACCGCGCCCGCGCAGGTCTTCGGCCACCTCGTCCCACGCCCACGCGCCGAGCCAGAATCCGGGAACGAGCAAGATCGGTGTCGCCATGCTGCCAGCATGCCGCATCGACCGCCGCCCGCGTGGGCGGTCGCGGCGGACGGGACGGGAAAACCGGCTCAGTAGACCGGGCCGGTGTACTTCTCGCCCGGGCCCTTGCCCGGCTCGTCCGGGTGGGCGGAGGCCTCGCGGAATGCCCGCTGCAGGGACTGCAGGCCTTCGCGGATCGGTCCGGCGTGCGGCCCGAGGTATTCGACCGAGGCGGTGACCAGGCCGGCGAGCGCCGTGATGACGCGGCGGGCCTCGTCCAGATCGCGGTGCGGGCTGCTTTCCGGGTCCGGATCGGCGAGTCCGAGCTTCTCCGCGGCCGAACTCATCAGCATCACGGCGGCGCGGCTGATCACCTCGACGGCGGGGATGTCGGCCAATTCGCGCACGGAGTCGAGGTCGTCAGTCATGCCCTCAGGCTAGCGAGGCCGCCCGGAGCAGTCGGAGCTGGCCGAGCTCCGCGACGTTCTTCATCAGCTCGGCGTTCACCCAGGCAGCGAGGTGCGTCACAGTGAGCCCGGCGTCGGCGGGCCACGGATACGCGGCGGGCGCGTTCGGATCCGCGGCGTCCAGCGCCGCGGACCATGCGGCGCGGAGTTCGTCGAGCCGCGCCCGCGCCGCGTCGCCCGCCCAGTACACCTGCTCGCGCGGCGGCGGGACGCGGCCCTCGAGGTGGGCCAGCGCGCTGCTCCACCACCAGTCGATGTGCCAGGTGAGCCAGGCGATGGTGGGCACGGGGATCGGGTCGGGTTCGGTATCGGCCCAGTCCGGTCGCCAATTGCCGTCCGCGCCGCGGTGTACGGTCCAGACGAGCGGGCCGGGTTCCCACCGCAAGTCATCGGGTGTCAGGGCGTCGAAGTGGTAGCTCGCCAGCGACCAAGTCAGGTCGAACTGCCAGCGCAGCAAGTCGGTGAAGGAGACGGGCACCGGGGGAGCGTGGCACCGCCGCTGGGGGCCGCGCAACGCGTTTTCGAGCCGATTCGGCGATAGCGGACGGCAATGCTAGACTTTCCGCTGACGACCGCCCCGAACCGTGTTGCCAGGTGCCGCACGACCCGGGGCTGATAAGTGGAGCCCGACTCCCACCGTTGCCGACGAGCAATCGTATAGGTCAAACGGTCCGGTCACCCGCCCGAAGTGGTGGGTTTCTTGCGCGGAGAGCCTTCTCGCGCGCAAGAGTCGATGCCTGGCATCGGTGATCGGTCGACTCGGGCCCCGTTGCGGTGAAATACCGCACCGGGGCTTTTGTGTTGAACAAGGGGTTGCAGTTATTGCCTGCGGTCGTCTGACGACACCGCTTGACCTAGGAGGCCCCATCAGCACTGAGACCCGCATCAACGATCGCATCCGCGTTCCCGAGGTTCGACTCATCGGACCTGGCGGCGAGCAGGTTGGGATCGTGCGTGTTGAAGATGCGCTACGCGTCGCCCTCGAGGCCGATCTCGACCTGGTCGAGGTGGCTCCGGATGCCCGTCCGCCGGTTTGCAAGATCATGGACTACGGCAAGTTCAAGTACGAGACGGCGCAGAAGGCGCGGGAGTCTCGGAAGAACCAGCAGCAGACCGTGATCAAGGAGCAGAAGCTCCGGCCCAAGATCGACGACCACGACTACGAGACCAAGAAGCGCAATGTCGTTCGCTTCCTCGAAGCCGGGTCCAAGGTCAAGGTGACGATCATGTTCCGGGGTCGCGAGCAGTCCCGGCCCGAACTCGGGTTCCGGTTGCTGCAACGGCTGGCCTCCGACGTCGCGGACCTGGGTTTCGTGGAGACCTCGGCCAAGCAGGACGGCCGGAACATGACCATGGTCCTCGCACCCCACAAGGGAGCGAAGACCCGCGTGAAGGCGCAGCAGGAATCGGCCGGACGGCCTGCCGCGAGCGCCGCGCCCGCCGGTGAGACCCCGGCCGCGGAGCAGGCCGAGTAGGCCACGCCCGCAGTTATACGAACAGACACCGGCGGTCGGGTGACGACCGCCGGGACGACCAGATAGAGGAATCCATGCCGAAGATGAAGAGCCACAGCGGCGCCTCGAAGCGATTCAAGGTGTCCGGTAAAGGCAAGCTGCTGCGCCAGCAGGCGAACCGTCGCCACCTGTTCGAGCACAAGCCCACCCGCCGGACTCGTCGTCTGGACGGCACGGAGGTCGTCGCGGCTGCCGACGTCCGTCGCGTGAAGAAGCTGCTGGGTATCTGATCCCCTTCGGGCAGCACCGCGACCGGAGATTCCGGACGCCACCCCTGACCAACCTCCCGGGCGCCGCACGCGCCCCCTATTCGATCAAGGACTGACCAGTGGCACGCGTCAAGAGGGCCGTCAACGCTCAGAAGAAGCGCCGTTCCATCCTCGAGGCCTCCAAGGGCTACCGGGGCCAGCGCTCGCGGCTTTACCGCAAGGCCAAGGAACAGCAGCTGCACTCGCTCACCTACGCCTACCGGGACCGCCGGGCGCGCAAGGGTGACTTCCGCAAGCTGTGGATCGCCCGCATCAACGCCGCGGCGCGCATCAACGACATCACCTACAACCGGTTCATCCAGGGCCTGAAGGCCGCCGGTGTCGAGGTGGACCGCAAGATCCTGGCCGAGCTCGCCGTCTCCGACGCCGAGGCCTTCGCAGGTCTGGTCGCTGTCGCCAAGGCCGCCCTCCCGCAGGACGTCAACGCCCCGGCCGCCTGATCCGGCCGACCCTGTTGACCAAGGGACACCTTTCGGAACGACCCGCGGACGCGCTCTCCGAGCGCAATCCGCGGGTCGTTTCCGCTGTCAAGCTGCACCGCGCGCCACAGCGCCGCAAGACCGGGCTGTTCCTCGCCGAGGGCGCGAACTCGGTCACCGCGGCACTGGAGACCGGCCGGGTGCGTGAGCTGTTCTATTCGCCGACGGCGGCCGAACGCGACCACGCGCTGATCGCGGGCGCGGTCGCCGACGGGGTCCGGGCCACGTTGGTGAGCGAGCGCGCGGCCGAGCATCTGGGGGAGACCGTGACGGCGCCCGGCCTGGTCGCCGTGTGCGATCTGGTCGACGTCCGGCTCGACGAGGTGCTCGCCGCCGAGCCGCGCATGCTGGCGGTGCCGGTCGAGATCGCCGAGCCGGGCAACGCGGGCACGCTCATCCGGGTGGTGGATTCGGTCGGCGCCGACGCGGTCGTGCTGGCCGGTGACGCCGTCGACCCGCACAACGGCAAGTGCGTGCGCGCCAGCGCGGGCAGTCTGTTCCACGTCCCGATCGCCCGGCACCGTGATGTCGCCGAAACGCTGGACGCCCTGACCGCCGCCGGGATCACGATCCTGGCCACCGCCGCCGACGGCGAGGTCGACCTCGACGACGCCGACGAACTGTTCACCGGCCGCGTCGCCTGGCTGTTCGGCAACGAGGCGCACGGCCTCGCGCCCGCCGTCACCGCCCGCGCCGACCACCGGATCCGCATCCCCATCCGCGGCCGCGCCGAGAGCCTCAACCTCGCGACCGCCGCCGCCATCTGCCTGTACGCGAATTCCCGAGTCCGCTACCGGTAGGCGCGCCTTCGGCGGTTCTCGTGTGCGACACGCCGAGGCGTTCTAGGGTTCGATCATGAGCGCCGGGGACGAACTGCTGCGCCGGATCGAGGGCGATCCCGAACTGGCCGGGCTGCTGGCCTGGCCGAGCGATTTCGATATCAGGCGCCGCCAGCCTGTCGAGGACCTGCGGCTGCCGAACGGAACGCCGCTCACGCCGATCGCCGGTGACGGTGCGGGCGGCACGTTCTTCCTGTGTGGCGCGCCGGGCACGGAGCGCCCGGTGCTGTACGCCGACTCCGAGGGCGGCGCGGTCCTACTCGCCGCCGATCTGGTCGAGGCGGTCACCTTGATCGCGACCTACCCGTACTGGCGCGATCTCGGCGCGGGCCGTCCGGTGGCCGAGCTGGAGGAGGAGTTCGCCGTCGACCGGCCGGAGTTCCTCGAGGTGCGCGCGGAACTGCTCGACCGGCTCGGCATCGCCGCGCCCGGCGTCGAAGAGGCGGTCGCCAAGATGCGGGCCAGCGCCGTGCGGACGGTTCCGGATTTCCTGCCGGTCGCCCCCGATCTGGACGGCGAGGCGGTGTACGAACCGCTCTGGTGACCGGTCGGATAGCAGGTCGTGGCGAGGAGACGGGCGGTCACGTCTCCACTGCCATCGCTCGCGCCGAGCGAGGCGGATACCTGCGCGGATGCCCGCTGCCACGGATCCGATCGGCGGCTCTAGCACAGTCGCCGGGCCGGTAGCGGGTAATCCGCGTGATTCGGGCACAGCCGATCCAATAGGATTCCACCAGCAGCAATGTGGGTAGGCAATAAGCCGGACCCGCGAACCGATCCCCAGGGGAGAGACGAACGATCGTGGCCGACGACAACACGGGAGTCGAGCAGAACGCCGAGGGGCAAGTCACCGCGCTGACCGAGGAGGCGCTGGCCGCGGCGGCGGCCGAGGCCGAGAAGGCGTTCGCGGCGGCCGCCGACCTGGACGCTCTCGCGGTGGCCAAGACCGAGCATCTCGGCGGCAAGGCGCCGCTCGCCCTCGCGCAGCGCGCGCTCGGCGGTCTGCCCAAGTCGGAGAAGGCCGACGCGGGCAAGCGGGTGAACGTGGCGCGGGCGCGGGTTTCCGAGGCGTTCGAGTCGCGCCGCGCGGTGCTGCTCGCCGAGCGCGACGCGGCCGTGCTGGTGGCCGAGACCATCGACGTCACCCTGCCCGCCCGCCGTCTCCCGGACGGTGCCCGCCATCCGATCACGGTCATCTCCGAGCAGATCGCCGACGTGTTCGTCGCGATGGGCTGGGAGGTCGCCGAGGGTCCCGAGGTGGAGACCGAGCACTTCAACTTCGACGCGCTCAACTTCCTGCCCGACCACCCGGCTCGCACCATGCAGGACACCTTCCATATCGCGCCGGAGGGTTCGCGCCAGGTGCTGCGCACCCACACCTCCCCGGTGCAGGTGCGTTCGATGCTCGAGCGCGACCTGCCGATCTACGTGGTGTGCCCGGGCCGTACCTTCCGCACCGACGAGCTGGACGCCACCCACACGCCGGTGTTCTCCCAGGTCGAAGGCCTCGCGGTGGACAAGGGCCTGACCATGGCGCATCTGCGCGGCACCCTGGACGCGTTCGCCCGCGCCCTGTTCGGCCCGGAGACGCGCACGAGGATGCGCCCGAACTACTTCCCGTTCACCGAGCCGTCCGCCGAGGTGGACGTCTGGTTCCCGGACAAGAAGGGCGGCGCGGGCTGGGTCGAGTGGGGCGGCTGCGGCATGGTGAACCCGAAGGTGCTGATCGCCAGCGGGATCGATCCCGAGGTGTACAGCGGGTTCGCGTTCGGCATGGGCCTGGAGCGCACCCTGCAGTTCCGCAACGGCATCCCGGACATGCGCGACATCGTCGAGGGCGACGTGCGGTTCACCCTGCCCTTCGGCATCCGGTCGTAGAACCGGCCCGATTCCCGAACTCCCTTCGATCGAGAGAGCGAAACCTCAAGTGCGAGTAGCGCAGTCCTGGCTGACCGAGATCATCCAGCGCACCACGCCCGAGTGGTCGGTGACGCCGGAGGAGCTGGATGCCGGGTTCGTCCGCGTGGGTCTGGAAGTCGAAGAGGTCGACAAGCTCCAGCGGGTGACCGGTGACATCGACAAGCCGCTGGTCGTCGGCCGTGTCGCCGAGATCACCGAGCTGACCGAGTTCAAGAAGCCGATCCGCTTCTGCAAGGTCGACGTCGGTAACCCCGAGCTGCAAGAGATCGTCTGCGGCGCACGGAATTTCGCCGTCGGTGATCTCGTCGTGGTGGTCCTGCCCGGCGGCGAGCTGCCCGGTGGCTTCAAGATCGCCTCGCGCAAGACCTACGGCCACGTCTCCCACGGCATGATCTGCTCGGTCGCCGAGCTGGGCATCGGCAAGGACCACTCCGGCATCCTGGTGCTGGAGCCGGGCACCGCCGAGCCGGGCACGGACGCCAACGAGCTGCTCGGCCTGAACGACACCGTCATCGAGCTGAACATCACCCCCGACCGCGGCTACTGCTTCTCGGCGCGCGGCCTGGCTCGCGAGCTGGCCTGCGGCTTCGATCTCGAGTACGCCGACCCGGCGGTGCGCACGCTGCCCGACGACGAGGCCGACGCCTGGCCGGTGAAGCTGGAGCCGTCCTCGAAGTGCACCCGGTTCGCGGTGCGCCGGGTCACCGGCATCGACCCGAACGCGGTCAGCCCGTGGTGGCTGCAGCGACGGCTGCTGCTGTCGGGCGTGCGCCCGATCTCCCCCGCGGTCGACGTGACCAACTACGTCATGCTCGAGCTGGGGCAGCCGCTGCACGCGTTCGACGCCGCCGAGCTCACCGGCGGCCTGGTGGTCCGCACCGCGCACAAGGGCGAGTCGCTGCGCACCCTCGACGAGGTGGAGCGCGTGCTCGACGCCGAGGACGTGGTGATCGCCGACGATTCCGGTGTGGTCTCGCTGGCCGGCGTCATGGGCGGCGCGAGCACCGAGGTCGGTCCGCAGACCACCGACGTGGTGCTCGAAGCGGCCACCTGGAACTCGCTGCTCGTCTACCGCACGGCGCGCAGGCACAAGCTGGTGTCCGAGGCGGGCAAGCGCTACGAGCGCGTGGTCGACCCGGAGATCAACGTCGTCGCGCTGGACCGGGCCGCCACGCTGCTCGCCGAGATCGCGGGCGGCACCATCGAGTCGGCACTCACCGATGTGCGAGTCCCGACGCCGCCCGCGGAGCCGATCCGCATCGACATCGACCTGGCCGACCGCGTCGCGGGCGTCACCTACCCGACCGGCACGTCCGCGCGCCGCCTCGCCCAGATCGGCTGCACCGTCGAGGTGTCGGTGAACGAGGAGACCGGGCACGGTCAGCTCGTGGTCACCCCGCCGAGCTGGCGGCCCGACCTGGCCCAGCCCGCCGACCTGGTGGAAGAGGTGCTCCGGCTCGAGGGTCTGGAGCAGATCCCGTCGGTGCTGCCGACCGCCCCGGCCGGGCGCGGACTCACCGCCGCGCAGCGCCGTCGCCGCGCGGTCAGCCGGGCGCTGGCCTTCGCCGGTGGCGTCGAGGTGCCGCCGCCGATGTTCCTGCCCTCGGGCGTGTTCGACACCTGGGGCCTGGACGCCGACGACCCGCGCCGCACCACCACCCGGGTGCTCAACCCGCTCGACGTGGAGCGCGCCGAACTGGCCACCACGCTGCTGCCCGGTCTGTTCGAGGTCGCCGCGCGCAATATCTCCCGCGGCGCCCGCGACCTGACGATCTACGGCATCGCGCAGGTGGTGCTGCCGGGTCCGAACACCAGGGCCGTCGAGGCGCTCGCGGTGGATCGTCGTCCGACCGACGAGCAGATCGCCGAGCTGATCGACTCGCTGCCCGCCCAGCCGGTGCACGTCGGCGCCGTGCTGACCGGCCGCCGCGAGCCGCGCGGACCGTGGGGTCCGGGACGGCAAGCCGAGGCCGCCGACGCGTTCGCTCTGGCCGACGCCATCGCGGACGCGGCGGGCGTGACCATCGAGCGTCGCGCGGGCGCGCACCTGCCCTGGCATCCCGGCCGCTGCGCTGAGCTGGTGGTGGACGGCGAGGTCGTCGGCCACGCCGGTGAGCTGCACCCGGCCGTGCTGGAACGCTCCGGCCTGCCGCCGCGGACCTGCGCGCTCGAGCTGAACCTGGACGCGCTGCCGCTGCGCGAGTCCCGTCCGGTTCCGGTGGTGTCGCCGTTCCCGGCGGTGCTGCAGGACGTGTCGGTGAGCGTCGAGAAGTCGGTGCCCGCGGGCTCGGTCGAGGCCGCGCTGCGCACCGGCGGCGGCGAGCTGCTGGAGGACATCGCCCTGTTCGACGTGTACGAGGGCGCGCAAGCGGGCGAGGGTCGCAAGTCCCTCACCTACGCCCTGCGCTTCCGCGCCGCGGATCGCACGCTGACCGAGGACGAGGCGAGCGCCGCCCGCGACGCCGCGGTCGCGTCGGCCGCCGAGGCGGTGGGCGCGGTCCTGCGCGGGTAGGCATGGTCCGTAGCGAGACCCGTACGGCCACAAAGCCGTACGGGTCTCGTCGTTTCCGAGCGGCGGGGGTCTGCCATCCGGTAGTAGCGTGGCGAGTGGCAACTTTCCTCCGACGATCGGGAGTTCCGATGACCGTACGAGCGGTATGGCGCGAGACGGTGCTCGCCGAGAGCGACGACACCGTGGTGGTGGAGGGCAATCACTATTTCCCCGCGGACGCCGTGCGCCGCGAATACTTCGAGCCCAGCGAGCATCACACGATCTGCCCGTGGAAGGGCACCGCGTCCTACTACACGGTGACCGTCGACGGCGAGCGCAACCCCGACGCCGCCTGGTTCTATCCGGCACCCAAGCCGGACGCCGAGATGGTGCGCGACCGGGTGGCGTTCTGGCGCGGCGTCGACGTGGTCGTCGACTGACCCCGGCGGCCGAGTCGGCGCGAGGTATCAGCGACACCGTCGGCCAGCCGGGGCGCGGGCTGTCGCCGCCGTAGTCCCGCACATCCGAAGACCGATACGGACACAGGACGGTCGTGTCGCCGTCGGGCGGGTCGGGACGACTCACCACGGCTCGGCGGGGTAAGAACGTCTGCATGCGACACCCCGCGGCTCGGATCCTCAACGCGCTGACCTACCTGCCGGAGCGGCAGGTCCTCCAGACGCCTGCCGCGGTCGGCCTCGACTACACCGACCTGTCGCTGCGCACCGACGACGGCGAGACCCTGCACGCCTGGTGGCTGCCCGCGCCGCGGCCGATCGGGCACGTCCTCTTCGCGCACGGCAACGCGGGCAATCTCGGCGACCGGGTCGCGATCTTCGCGCTGCTGGTCGCCGCGGGCTTCGACGTGCTCGCCTTCGACTACCGCGGCTACGGCCGCAGCACCGGACGACCCAGCGAGCACGGCACCTACCTCGACGCGCGTGCGGCGCGCACCGCGCTGCTCGCCCGGCCGGAGGTGGACCCGAATCGGGTGCTGTACCTGGGCAAGTCGCTGGGCGGTGGTGTGCTGCTCGAGCTGTCCGAGGCGCACCCGCCCGCCGGGTTGGTGCTGATGTCGACCTTCACCGGCATCCGCGACGCGGCCGGGTCGATCTACCCGTTCCTGCCCCGCCCGTTGATCCCCGACGCCTATCCGAACCTGCGGCGGATCACCGGGCTCACCGCGCCGGTGCTGATCATGCACGGCGACCAAGACGAACTGCTACCGCTGCGCAATGCCGAGCGGTTGTACGCCGCCGCGCCCGAACCGAAGCGGCTCGTGGTGGTGCCGGGCGGCGGGCACAACGATCTCATCGCGCTGCTCGGCGCCGAATGGCCCGCCACCTTGCGTGCCTGGGCGACGGAGATCCTCGCCGATTAGAACGGGGCGGGTGGTCTGTTCCGGTGCGTAGCCTGGCGTTATGAGTGATACGAGAGAAATCCTCGCGCGGCTCACCGCCCTGCCGGACGCGGAACTGGCGGCGACCTTGCGCGCCGCGGTGGAGGGGCGCTCGACGTTCTGGGCCGTGCGCGCGGCGCTGGACGAGCTGATCGGAGCGACTGATGCGGCCTCCGGATCCGATGTGAGTCCTGCCACGTCCGACGCTTCCGTGCATGGCGGCGTCGCGGACGCCTCGGCATCCGGGCAGGTCGGAGGCGGTTTCCCGGTACCGGCGGTACCGGTTCAACCGACCGGTATCACCGCACCATCCGAGACCGGCGGATATTCGCCGTCCGGGGTGCCTACTTTCGAGTCGGTTCGCGATAAGGTCGAGCAGCGCTTCGGCACTGCGCAGGGGATGGGTGAGCTCGACCGGCAGACCCCGGCGGGCCGCAGCGCCGACGAACGATTCGCCGCGCGCGAGAAGGCCGCGCGGGAACGTCTGGACCAGATACGGAAATCGCTGCGCGACAACGACGCGGGCTGACCCGCGCTGGTCCGACCGTGCCGGACCGAGAACGAATGGGTGGAATTTTCGATGAGCGAGCCGCGTGAGATCGCCGAACGGCTGCTGGATGCCCAGGTGGATTTCCTGCTTGCCGAGGTGACCGGCGACCGTTTCGCCGAGGTCGTCGCCCGCGATGTCGAGGCGGTGCTCGGTGTCGCCGACACGCTCCTGTTCCGTGAAGTCGTGGAGCTCGACCAGGCGAAGCAGACGGTCGCGACGGTCGTCGACCTGATCGGCGGCAGTCCCGTGCTGGCCGACATGGTCGGGGTGTTCGCGGACTCGATCTACGACAACATCGCCGCCAACCACGACTACACCCTCGGCGAGGTGGTCGAGCGGGAACCGGTCGAGGCGTTGCTGGAGAAGATCCTCGGCATGCACCAAGCCCAGGAGCGCATCCTGGACCGGCTCACCGAGAGCCCGCTGGTCGCCACCGTGGCCTCGAAGTTCGTCGACAAGCTGATCAACGACTTCATGCAGGCCAACCGGGAGCGCGCCGAGAAGATCCCGGGCGTCTCCTCGCTGATGTCGCTGGGGCAGTCGGCCGCCAACCGCGCCAAGAAGGCCGCCGACGGCACGTTCGTCGGTGATCTCGCGGGCAAGGGCGCGATGTTCGCGCTGAAGCGCACCAACAACGCGATCCGCGAGATGCTGCGCGACGCACCCGTGCACTCGGCCGCCATGGAGTTCTGGGATCTCCACGCCGACGAGCCGGTCAGCGGCTTGCGCGAGTACCTGACCCAGAAGGATCTCAACGAACTCGTGCTGCTCTGCTACGAGGTCGCCGTGACCACCCGCGAGAAGGAGTACTTCGGCCTGCTCGTCGCGGAGTGCGTCGAGGTGTTCTACGCCAAGTACGGCGACTACACGCTCGCCGCCATGCTGCCGGAGCTGGGCCTTTCCGGCGACGACATCGCCACCGAGATCCTGCGCTACGGTCCTGCGGTGATCGAGGGCGCGAAGCGAAACGGCGTGCTGGCCAAGTTGATTCGCGAGCGGCTCGCACCGTTCTACACCTCGGACGCGGTGTTGGGGATTCTGGCCGACGCGCGCGGCTGAGGACTCGGCGACGTGTTCTGAGCCGCTGAAGCGGTGTTCGACAGCGTCGGTGCGGTTTTCGATGACGCCCGCGCGGTTTCGAAGGTGCCGTCGCGGGTATTCGAAGGCGATGGCTCGGTATTCGACACTGTCGGTATGACATTCGAAGCCGCTGATGTGGTGCGCTTCACCCGCGCCCCGGTCACCGTCGCGTGCGGTGCGGTGTGAGCGGATCGAAACCGCGAAAATACTGGATTACCAGCGTGTTTAGAATGACTGCTCATGTCCGATTTGCCCGATTTTCGCGTTGACACCGCCTGCGGCCTGTGACAGCTTGCTCCTGATTCCGCGGGTTCGATCTCGAACCGTCGCGGTCGCAGTTCGCGAGGAGCGGGGTGGTGCGTGTGCGTTCGAGGCCGCAGGCAAGCGGCGCGGTGACGGCTTCGGCCGCCACCCCGGAACCGGCCGGTGTCGGAAGAATAGTTCGGCCACGCACCATTCGGGGCCGATTGGCGAGAATTCTGGCCGTCTCACTGACCCTGGTGCTCGCGCTGCTCGGCATCACCCTCGCCAGGGAAATCCAGTCGTACCAGCGCAGCGGCGACACGGTGGCCGCGGTCTCGCTCACCTTGGTGGTGCAGGACCTGCTGCACGAGGCGCAGCGTGAGCGCGGTCTGAGCAATGGCCTGCTCGGCGGTGACGTCCGGCTGCGGCAGGCCGTAACGGACCAGCGCGCGGCGACCGACCGCGCGCTGCGCGCGCTCGAAGCCGAATTATCCGGCGCGGCAGCGGGTTCCGGCGAGATCCGGGCTGCGGTCGGCCAGCTCGCCGGGTTGCCCGCTGTCCGCGCCCAGGTCGACGCGGGCCGGATCGGCCGGGCGGCCGCGTTCCAGTTCTACACCGACGCCATCGACGCGCTGAACCGTCCGCGACTCGGCCTCGACCAGGCCCGCGACGCCGAGGTGCGGCACGGTCTGCTCGCGCTGTACTCGCTCGGCGAGGCGAAGGAGCAGACGGCGCGCGAGCGCGGCTTCCTCAACGGGGTGTTCGCCGCAGACGGTTTCGAGCCCGGCGAATACGTCCAGTTCCTCGACATCCGGGCCGCCAAATCGGCAGGGCTCGCGGCATTCGCGCGCGACGCCACCGTCGCGCAGCGCGATCTGCTCGACACCGCGATGCGCGGCGAGGACGCGACGCGGGCGGCCGAATCCGAGCGCGTCGCCATTGATTCCAGTGCGGGCCCGTTGGTCCGGCCGGTGGATCCGAGCGGCTGGTGGGCGCAGATGACGGCCGTCATCGATGAGCAGCGCGCCGTGCAGCAAGCGGTCGGCGACGCGGTGCGGCAGCGCGCGAACGACCTGCGTCAGGGAGCGGCGCTGACCTTGGCCGGGTTCCTCATCGCCGCGCTGCTCGCGATCGCGATCGAGATCGCCCTGGTGGTGGCGGGCGTGCGCGCCATCGTCCGTCCGCTGGCCGCGCTCGCCGCCGAGGCCGACGACGTGGCGGGGCGGCGGCTGCCCGAGGTGATCGCCGCCTGGCACGCCGGTGGGGACACCCAGCCGCCGCGTCCGCAGCCGGTGCGGACGCCGCCCGGCGCCGCGGCCGAGATCGCCGCCGTCGCCGCCGCTTTGGACCGGGTGCAGGCCACCGCCTACGACCTCTCCTCGGAACAGGCGCTGCTGCGCCGCAACAGCACGGAGTCGATGGCGAACCTGGCCCGCCGCAACCAGAATCTGGTGCGCCGTCAGCTCGGGTTGATCAGCGAATTCGAGCGCGAGGAGCTCGATCCGAAGGCGCTGTCGAATCTGTTCGAACTCGATCATCTCGCCACCCGCATGCGCCGCAACGCCGAGAGCCTGCTGGTGCTGGTCGGCGAGGGCAGCCCGCGGCGCTGGGCCGAACCGATCGCGCTCACCGACGTGATCCGCGCGGGCTTGTCCGAGGTCGACGACTACCGCCGGGTCGTGCTGCGCCGCATCGACGACGTCTCCATCACGGGCGCGATCGTCAGCGAGCTGGCACACATGCTCGCCGAGCTGATCGAGAACGGACTCGCCTTCTCCCCACCGGATCTGGAGGTCGAGATCTACGGCAGGAAACTGCCCGGCGGCTACCTGCTCGCGGTCGTCGACCACGGCGTCGGCCTGCCCCCCGACCAGCTGGCCGAGGCCAATGCCCGCCTGCGCGGCGACCGCGACTTCCTGGTCGCCCCGACGCGCTACCTCGGCCACTACGTGGTGGGCAGGCTGGCCCGAAGGCTCGGCATCGACGTCGAACTGACGGTCGCGCCCGTCAGTGGCATCGTGGCCCGCCTGCTGTTGCCCACGGAACTTCTCGGCGGACAGCGGAATAAGCACGCGACGCCGGACAGCGGCAGCCGCGACGGCGCGGCGTTCGCACGGGACAGTGCTTCTCGGCCGGAACGGGATGCGATCGGGCCAACTGTCGAATCCGACAGCGCCACAGGCAAATTCGGTTCGGCCGACGCGCACGCGGCATCGGGTGTTCATCCGGCTTCCGGCCCGCGACAGGCCGCGTCCGGCGCACCCACCGAGTCGTCGCGTACGACACTGGAATTCCGCGTGCACGGCGTCGGCGGGACCGACGACGGACGCCGAGCTGCGACACCCGCATCGCACACACCGCTGGCGTCGATCGAAACCATCGACGCGGCAGGCGAGTTCCGTTCGGGTCCGTCCCTCGGGTCGCACGCACGTCACGCCGCAGCCGCGGGAGGTGAGTCGGGGTCGAGTGGCGATCACCATGCCCGCGGCACGTCCCCGAGGAACGGCCGAGAATCCGGTACTGCTGCCAGGTCCACGCACGCCGCCGACGTCGGCGAATCCCCGTGGTTCCGCGCCGCCCCCGGCGATGCGCCACCCGCGGTGCAGCGCACCCGCAACGGACTCGTCAAGCGCACCAAGCGCACTCGCTCCGCCGAAACGATCGCGGCGCAGCGCCCGTCCGCGCCCCGCCCGCCCGCCGCCCCGGCCGTCGAGCGATCGCCGGAAGAGGTGCGCGGCATGTTGTCGGCGTTCCGCACCGGACATCAGCGCGGCGTTCCCGCCGCGAACCCGGCCGACAACGCCACGCGCACAGCAAATCTGGCCCAGACCACCGTAGAGCAATGACCACCGTGAAGGGGAGCCCGTGACCACACACCTGCAACAGACCGCCGACCCGCACACTTTCAACTGGCTGCTCGGCAATTTCGTCCGCAACACCGACGGTGTCCGCGACACCGTCGCGGTCTCCTCCGACGGCCTGCTCATCGCGATGTCGGAGGGCTTGGACCGCACCGGGGCAGACCGGCTGGCCGCCATGGTGTCAGGTCTGGCCAGCCTGGCCAAGAGCGCCTCGCGCAGTTACGAATTCGACGGCCTGAAATTGATCATGATCGAGATGAAGCGCGGTTTTCTGCTGGTCTCCGCGCTCGGCGACGGCAGCTGCCTCGGCGTGATCGCCGAGGGCGGCTGCGACGTCGGACTGGTCGGCTACGAGATGGCGGTGCTCGCCGAACGCGCGGGCGCCCTGCTCGATCCGGCCCTGATCTCCCAGCTGCGAGAGACGTTGCGCAGATGAGAGATCCAGACCGGCCGCGGCTGCCGGACCCGCGGATGATCCCGGTGACCCAGTCCTTCGGGTGGTTCGATCCGAACCGTCCCGCACCCACCCGTCCGGCCGAACCGACCTCCGACGCGGACGCTTTCGTGCGTCCGTTCGTCGTCACCGCGGGGCGCACCACCCCGCTGCTGGACGGTTTGCGCATCGAAACCCTGGTGCAGGCGCCGCCCGCCGCGCTCTCGGCACCGCTGCGCTTCGAACAGCGCACCGTGGTGGTGCTGTGTCAGCATCCGCATTCCATCGCCGAGATCGGCACCGCGCTGCGGGTGCCGGTGGGCGTCGCGAAGGTGATCGTCAGCGATCTCGTGACCGCAGGCCAGGTCGCCGTCCGCGATGCCCCGGAACTCTCCACCGCAGCCATCGAGAGGATCAGGGATCTTGTACGGGCACTCTGACTTGCGGGTTCCTCCCGCCGACCCGGCCATGCCTTCGTCGGTGAAGATCGTCGTCAGCGGCGGTTTCGGCGTCGGGAAGACCACCTTCATCGGGGCTATCTCCGAGATCGAGCCGTTGGTCACCGAGGCCGCCATGACCGAGGTGGCGGTAGGCATCGACGATCCCGGCCACGCGGACAAGACACAGACCACCGTCGCACTCGACTTCGGACGCATCACGCTGGACAGCTCGCTCATCCTGTACCTGTTCGGCACGCCGGGCCAGGACCGCTTCGTCTTCCTCTGGGACGACCTGGTGGACGGCGCCCTCGGCGCGGTGATCGTGGTGGACACCGACCGCGTCGAGGACTGCTATCCGGTGCTGGACTACTTCGAGGAGCACCACACCCCGTTCGTCGTGGTGGTGAACCGATTCGAGCGCGGCCCGCGCTTCGAGCTCGACGAGGTGCGCGAGGCACTGGGGCTCGACGACTGGATTCCGATCCTGGAATGCGATGCGCGCCAGCGCGATTCGGTCAAGGAGGTGCTTGTCGGACTGCTGGAGCAGGTATTGGTGCACCGCCTCTCGACGCCGAGTCTTAAGGCGCGCGAGGTCGGCTGAGACGGCCGCGCGCGCTGCTCGGCTAGCGTGGTCCGCG
The DNA here is from genome assembly GCF_059570515.1 of Nocardia sp. CNS-044. NCBI lineage: Bacteria > Bacillati > Actinomycetota > Actinomycetes > Mycobacteriales > Nocardiaceae > Nocardia > Nocardia sp. CNS-044. The sequence goes on along the minus strand of NZ_JCANSX010000013.1, from coordinate 74,494 downwards.
TGGGCGAGCACAAGCAGCGGATGCTGCGCGGGGAGTTGCACAAGGACAGCGATCCGGAGCTGGTCGCGGAGCGGCGGCGTGCGCAGTCGCTGTGCGACGAGTTCAACAGGACCGCCCCGGACGAGACCGCGCGGCGCGAGCAGGTGCTGCGCGAGTTGCTCGGCAAGCTGGGGGAGGGGTCCTGGATCATGCCCCGGTTCCAGTGCGACTACGGCTATCTCATCGAGATCGGCGCCAACAGCTTCCTCAACTACGACGCCATCCTGCTCGACTGCGCGCCCATCACCATCGGCGACGACGTCTCCATCGGCCCGCGCTGTCAGCTGCTCACCGCCCTGCATCCGATGACCGACCACGAGGCGCGGCGGCAGCGCTGGGAGTCGGCGGCCCCGATCGCGATCGGCGACAACGTGTGGTTCGGCGGCGGCGTCATCGTCTGCCCCGGCGTCACGGTCGGCGCGAACACGGTGGTCGGCGCGGGCAGCGTGGTGACCCGCGACCTCCCGGACGCGGTCTTCGCCGCGGGCAACCCTGCACGAGTGATCCGCACTCTATAACCGGTCCACGGACCCGGCGGTCGGTGAATCGGATTGCCGATCGCCTGGGCGGACGGACGCGGCCACTGCCTTCCAGCGCCGCGCCCACAAAGGCCGGGACACCCCATCCGGTCACCGCCACTGCTCGGGCACAGCGCGAGCGGTAGCGCCCGGTCACTCGGTGCGGCTGAGCACCGCGATCGGCATCCGTCGCGAACTCAGCGCCTGGTAGGTGGCGAAATCCGGAACGTGGGCCACCAGCACCCGCCAGCGCGCCGCGTACTCGTCCTCGTCGGTGACCACCCGCGCGGTCACCGGCCAGGACTCGTGACCGACGCGCGCCTCGCCGCCTCCCGCCGCAACCAGATTGCGCCACCAGCTCGGCGGCTTCGGATGGCCGCCGAACGAGCCGCTGACCAGCAGATCGTCGCCGTCCGGGACGTACATCAGCACGACGGATCGCGGTTGGCCGGTTTTGCGTCCCGGCACGGTCAGCTGGAAGACCGGCCGCCCCAGCCACTTGCCGAACCGGGTGCCGCCGAATCTGGCGTAGAGCCTGCTGTGCAGGCGGCCTTGAAGCCTGCTGATCGCGTTCATCCTGGTGGAGCCGAAGTGGGTGAACCGGCCGGTGAAGCTGAGCCGGGCGGGAGTGTCGCTCTGGGGCTGGTCGGCCATGTGAATCCCTCGGTTCGGCACCGTCGTGCCGTCTACGCTACCGGCGCGATCTCGCTGTGTCTCGCCTCTTCGGACGCCATGGGGGGCCGTGCGGGTGAGTGTGATTCGCGCGTGCTCGTACGGCGGTCCGGCCGTTCCCGGCAGTAGGGTCGATTTCATGACCGAACCGCGGATCGAGACCGAACAGGACGCGACCCGGCCGCTGCGCGACGACATCCGGTTCCTGGGTGGCGTGCTCGGCGACACCATCCGTGATCACGAGGGCCCCGAGGTCTTCGACCTGATCGAGCGGGTCCGTATCGAGGCGTTCCGGGTGCGGCGCGAGGAGGTCGGGCGCAGCGCCGTCGCGGAGATGCTGCACGGCGTCGACATCGCCGTAGCGCTACCGCTGATCCGCGCCTTCACCTATTTCGTGCTGCTGGCCAACCTGGCCGAGGACATCCAGCGCGATCGCCGCCGCGCCGTGCACACCGGCGCGGGGGAACCGCCGCAGGACTCCTCGCTGGCCGCCACCTACCGCAAGCTGGACGCCGCCGCGCTGAACGGCGCGGAGGTCGCCGACCTGCTCACCGACGCGCTGGTCTCGCCGGTGATCACCGCGCACCCCACCGAGACCCGCCGCCGCACCGTCTTCGACAGCCAGACCAAGATCACCGAGCTGATGCGCCGCCGCCAGCGCTACGCCGAGACCGAACCGGAGCGCGCCGACCTGGAGCTGCGCATCCGCCGTCAGGTGCTCTCGCTGTGGCGCACGGCCCTGATCCGGTTGGCGCGCTTGCGAATTCAGGACGAAATCGCCGTCGGTCTGCGCTACTACGAGCTGACCCTGCTCGACGTGATCCCCGCGATCAACGCCGAGGTGCGCGCCGCGCTGCGCTCCCGCTGGCCCGGCGCCGACCTGCTGACCCGCCCGATCCTGCGGCCCGGCTCCTGGATCGGCGGCGACCGGGACGGCAATCCCTACGTCACCGCGGACGTCGTCCGGCACGCGGCCGCGCAGGCCTCGGCGGTGGCGTTCGGCCGCTACCTGCGCGACCTGGTCGAACTGGAGAAGACGCTGGCGCAGTCCGCGCGCCTGGTCCAGGTGACACCGGAGGTGGCCGCGCTCGCCGAGGCGGGTTATCCGGATCCGGCCCCGCACGCCGACGAACCGTATCGCCGTGCGCTGCACGCCATTCGGGCCCGCCTGACGGTCACGGCGACCGCCGCGCTCGGTGCGCCGCCCGCCGACGGGATCACGGACGCCGACGCCGCGCCGTACCCCACACCGCGCGCTCTGCTGGACGACCTGGACGCCATCGATGCCTCGATGCGGGCCACCGGCGACGGGCTGCTCGCCGACGACCGGCTCGCGGCCCTGCGCCACGCCGTCGAGACCTTCGGCTTCCACCTCCAAGGCCTGGACATGCGGCAGAACTCGGAGGTGCACGAACAGGTCGTCGCCGAACTGCTCGCCTGGGCGGGCGTGCACGCCGACTACCCGAGCTTGCCGGAGCACGAACGGGTCGACCTGCTCGCCGCCGAACTGCGCACCCGGCGGCCGCTGCTCGGCCCGCACGCCCGACTGAGCGACCTGGCCGCGGGCGAGGTCGCCATCGTGCGGGCCGCCAAGGACGTGGTCGACACCTTCGGCGCGGAGGCCGTGCCGAACTACATCATCAGCATGTGCACCTCGGTCAGCGACATGCTGGAGGCGGCGCTACTGCTGAAGGAGGGCGGCCTGCTCGATCCCGGCGAGCCGGACGGCCCGCCGCACTGCTCGGTGAACATCGTCCCGCTGTTCGAGACCATCGAGGACCTGCGGGCGGGCGCGGACACGCTCGCCGCGGCCCTCGAGGTGCCGGTGTACCGAGAGCTGGTGGCCGCCAAGGGAATGCGACAGGAGGTCATGCTCGGCTACTCCGATTCCAACAAGGACGGCGGGTATCTGGCCGCGAACTGGGCGCTGTACCGCGCGGAGCTGGACCTGGTGGACGTCGCCCGCAAGGCGGGAATTCGGTTGCGGCTCTTCCACGGTCGCGGCGGCACGGTCGGCCGCGGCGGCGGCCGCAGCTACGACGCCATTCTCGCCCAGCCCGCGGGCGCGGTGCACGGATCGCTGCGGCTCACCGAGCAGGGCGAGGTGATCGCCGCCAAGTACGCCGAACCCGGTGCGGCCCATCGCAATCTGGAGTCGCTCATCGCGGGCACCCTGGAGTCGACGCTGCTGGACGTCGAGGGACTCGGAGCCGACGCCGAGCCGTCCTACGAGCTGATGGACGATCTCGCGGCGCGGGCGCGTGCCGCGTACGCGCGGCTGGTGCACGAGACGCCCGGATTCGTCGAGTACTTCCGGCAGTCGACGCCGGTCTCGGAGGTCGGCGACCTGAACATCGGCAGCAGGCCCGCCTCCCGCAAACCCACCAGCTCGGTGGCCGACCTGCGCGCCATCCCCTGGGTGATGTCCTGGAGCCAGGCCAGGGTGATGCTGCCCGGCTGGTACGGCACCGGGGCCGCGCTGGAGGAGTGGGTCGGCGGCGATCCGGAACGGCTTGCGACACTGTCGGATCTGTACCGACGCTGGCCGTTCTTCCGCACGGTGCTGTCCAACCTGGCGCAGGTGATGGCCAAGAGCGATCTCGACATCGCCGCGCGCTACGCGGAATTGGTCGACGACGCGGCGTTGCGCGAGCACATCTTCGGGATGATCCGCGAGGAGCACGCCAGGACCCTGCGCATGCACGCCGCCATCACCGGCCACGAGCAACTGCTGGCGGACAACCCGTCGCTGGCGGAGTCCATCCACAACCGCTTCCCGTACCTGGAGCCGCTCAACCAGATGCAGGTGGAGCTGTTGCGCAGACTGCGCGCGGGCGACGACTCGGAGTTGGTCAAACGCGGAATCCTGCTGACGATGAACGGCCTGGCCACCGCGCTGCGCAATTCGGGGTAGACGGCCCGCGAAAGGACTACGGCGAAAGCCTGTTTCGCGGCGTAGCAGGAGCGCCGACCTCGACCGGCGCCTCCTCGTGCGCCCGCCGAAGGTGCGGCCCAGGTCCGGATGGTGCGGATTCTGTGCCACCGATCGCGATCGGTCGAGCGCGCGGGAACGTCGATCGCTCGCGCGGGCGCCGGTCGCCGACCGCGCGCGACGGCGGGGTGAAAGGTGCGCTCGCGCGCGGTCGATCGCGCGCGCACCGGCAGCCTACCGATTTTCGTCCGACGCAATAGTCCGGAATCGCCATGTGGGTGCTCCCGGGCCGACCGAACCAGCGGGGTTGCGAGGCCGCATGAGAATGTCAGTGGCGCGAGCTGGGGAAACGGCGCTACGTGTCAGCAGCAAACCGCATGAGAATGTCAGTCGATGATGACCTGCGGGTCGTCACTCGGGCCCTCAGCCCGGTACGGATCGACATCCCCGATAGTGGACGATGGTCGAGTAGTCAGAATGGTTGCCTGACAAGGCATTACAGCGCCTGCGCGTGCGGGCGTGCCAGGATGGGCCGCATGACTCCCGTTCCGGAAGGCACCGCGCTTCCTGCCGATCCCGCCCAGGCGTACAACTACGACAGCATTGCCGAGGGGTATACCGCAGAGAACGAGACCAGCCTGCTGAACGCTTACTACGAGCGGCCCGCGGTGCTGGAGCTCGCCGGGGACGTGAGCGGTCGGCGGATCCTCGACGCCGGATGCGGATCAGGTGCCTTATTCGCTGAACTGCGCGATCGGGGTGCCATGGTGACCGGCATCGACGCGAGTGCCGGAATGCTGGAGGTGGCTCGACGCCGACTGGGCACCGACGCGGACCTGCGAATCGCCGACCTCGCGAACCCACTCCCGTTTCCCGACGACGCGTTCGACGACGTCGTCGCATCCCTGGTGCTGCACTACCTGCAGGACTGGGGACCGACACTGACCGAGTTGCGACGCGTCCTGAAGCCCGGCGGTCGGCTCATCGTCTCGGTCGAGCATCCTTTCGCCATCTGGGTCACCGAACGCTCGGCTGGGAAGAAGACCGACTATTTCCAGACCCGCGAGCGGACCGAAGAGTGGACCTTGGGCGGGCAGTCCGCCCGGTTGCATTTCTGGGACCGGCCGCTGCACGCGATGACCGATGCTTTCACCGCGTCGGGTTTTCGCATCAGTGTCATCAGTGAGCCGCCGCCTGTGCCTGCGGCCCGCGATGTGTTTCCGGAGGTGTTCCGTGAAGTCATCGGCGAAAGTTTCTTGGGTTTCCTGTTTTTCGTCCTGCAGGCAGACTGAGCCATTGCGACCTCGCACCACCGACGAAGCAGCGCATCGATCACGCCGAACGCCCTGCAACGCCGCTGGTCGTGCTGTCCGAATCGGTCAGCACAGTCGGCGGAGCGCGCGATCATGCTCCGCATACTGCGCGTTCGGCAGACTTTTACCCGGGCAATCTCTTTGCCCTGGATAAAGCCCGTTATCCGGGGCAAGCGTGGATCGGTGGGGTTATGCCGCTGCCGGGTGCGGCAGCGCCCCGAGGTCGGGTGGGGTGGGCATGGTTTGGCGCAGGTCGACGGCGGCGCGAGCCGATGTTGCCTTCGGGGGCGATCCCGGCCAGGGTGCCGGGTGCGGCGACGATGATGCGCACGATCTGTCCGAGGGCTTCGCGGCGGTCACGCTGGCGCACGGCGAGGGCGGACATGGCGATGTGGTTGCGGGTGTGCAGCCAGGGGTCGGGTGACGTGAGCCGCCGGGGCGACGACATCCTGGTGGACAGCGGGCGACCGCTCGACGCACTCTGGCACGAAGACGCACCCTGGTTCTGGAAGCTCAACGCCTGAGGCTCTCGAACACCACGAGAACCGGCCAGCGGTAGCTGGCCGGTTCTCACGTTCCAGGATCGCACGCTGCGGTCCGGTCCGGTGCGGACCGGGGCGGGCCGAGGACTACTCCCCAGTCAAAGTCAGGGTCCGGTGCTCGGTGGTGTCCTTATGGATCTCGACCTGGCTCATGTCCTCGGCGTCAGGCGGCAGGTAGGCGAACGCGGCGGTGATCTCGACCGCACGGTCATCGTAGTAATACGTCACGAGTTCATTGCCGTCGCCGTCGTGAGCATCTGCGAGATTCGGGCCCTCGCCGTAGTCGTAGCCCAATGGCACCCTGACCTTCGTCTGCCGAGATTCGCCGTCACAGGTCACCTGACCCAGAGCCTCGTCTTTCATACGGACGGGTTGGCCTTCCGGGCTTTTGAACCGTTCGGACTCGACCTTGACCCACAGGGCGTTGGCCTGGCCGGGTTCGCAGACGTAGGTGATCTCGGCGACGACCCACCAGCTGTAGTCGCCGTGTGCGTCTGTGAACGCTCTCCCGATCCATATGCTGGTCGTTGCGCTGGCCGGTCCGGCCACATTGACCAGTACAGCGACGGTCAACGCGAGTATCGAAGCGAAAAGTCTTCCACGAACCACTATGTGTGCCTTTCGGTGTCGGCAGGCGGTGGGACAGATCCGTCGAGCAGACCGCAGCCTAGACCACGCCACACAGCAGCTATGCGTAAGCCCTATGAATAGACCTGTAGGGATGCTGGACACCTGAAACCCAGGCAGAACGAGAAACCGGTCTGCGGTAACTGCTCGCGTGACTTTTCTCGCGGATGAGGGCCTCGCGCAGGGACCGGAATCCGATACACGCTTGCGCAGTCCGGCCACGATCGAGATCAGGTCTTGGAGGGAACGGCCGAGCCGGTCCAGCGACAGCACTACGAGGGTGTCGCCGGGGCGCATGTACTCCAGGCACTTCAGGAGTTCCGCGCGTTCGGCATCCTTGCCGCTCTTCTTGTCGGTGTAGATCTTCTGGCATCCCGCCGCGGTGAGCGCGTAGATCTGGCGGTCGAGGTTCTGATCCTTGGTGGAGACGCGGCCGTAGCCGATGAGCGCACGCATGTGTCCGTTGTTCGCTCCTCGGACCCGACCCGACCCAACGGCTAGGCCATCAGCTCGGTGTGGGCGTGCTCCGGCGCCGTCTGGCAGACGTAGAGATGCTGGTCGTAGCCGCTACCCATTTCGACTGCAGTGGGCTTGAAGCCGATGGAGGGTTCACGCGCCGATTCCTCGAGTGGGAGCCAGCTGCTGTCTCTGCTGCCGGCTTCGGACGTGGCGATGGTCAGCAGGGCATGCATGTCGCTGTTGCAGGTAGGGCAGAGCAGGGGGCTGGGGTCGGCGGCTCCCCAGCCAGGCCAGCCGCCGACTCTCCAGCCGGGTGCGACGGACAACTCGTTGGCGTAGAACTCCAGCGGGTACGACGCGTAGGCGCTGTCCACGCCCGTCTCGGCTGCCTGCCACACGCTCCAGTCTCCGATCTGCTCCCGGAGTTCCTTGCTCAGCTCCCTGTGGTCGGGGTATTCGGTGACCTGCTCAGGGTTGAGCAGGCACGGCTCGGGCAGGTAGCCGTCGAACTGCACCGCGGGCGGTTCGGGGGGCGTGGTGAGGATGTCGGTGACTGTGGCGGCCGGCCGCCAGAACAGCGCGGTCTTGGGCATGCCCGTCGAGTGGTCGAAGGGGCACCACAAGACCTGGAGCAGGTCTGCGCCTTCAGGCGTGTGCAGATCGGGCACATCGCGCGCGTAGAGCTGCGCGACCGGCAGCATCGCTATGGAACCCTCATAGGGGGCGATCGCCAACGTGACCGGATACTCCTGCGGCGGGCGGATTCGCTCGAGGGTCTCTCGTTCCTGCGGGGTCAGGGTCCTGCCGCGCGAGGCGGCACGGATCCGTCGTTCCAGCCTCACCTCCGCTGGGGTCAGGATCGTCGAGCCACTCCCGGATTGTCGGCAACATGCCGATCATTTTTGACCCGGCGTGTTGTGTTGGTCGCTACGACGCGCTGAGCGGTGTTTTGATTGGCTGGGCCTGCCTACTGCGTCACGGCTGGGGTGCGGTGCCGGTCCCGGGACCGCTTACCGCCTACGGCGGTACGCTCGAGGTGCGGGTCCGCGGAAAGGAGCACCGTGGCGATCGATGGGAAAGCCGTTGCCGCACTCCACGATCGGGTGCTGGGTCCCGAGTACAAGGGGCTGCCGCCGCAGGCGTGGGGGCGCACCGTCCACGAGTTCCTGGCGACCGAGCCGTCCCTGGACGAGTTCGAGACGCCGATGCTGACCCTGGACCGTGCCGCGATGACGGCCAACCTGGCGACCATGGGTGACTGGGCTCGCGCGGCGGGCGTGCGCCTGGCTCCGCACGGCAAGACGACCATGGCGCCGCAGCTGTGGTCCGAGCAGCTGGCCGCCGGTTGCTGGGGCATCACGCTGGCCACCGTCTGGCAGGTGCAGCTGGCCCGCGCGTTCGGCGTGTCGCGGATCGTGCTGGCCAATGCCCTGCTCGATCCGGTCGGGTTGCGCTGGGTGGCAACGGAATTGGCACGCGACGCCGAGTTCGAGTTCTATTGCTGGGTGGACGACGTCGCCGCCGTCGCGCTGATGGACGAGGCCCTGGCGGACGCGCCCGATGTCCGCATCGAGGTCGTCGTCGAGCTCGGTGGCCCACACGGACGCACGGGAGTCCGCCGAGTCGAGGACGCGCACGCGATCGCCGACGCGGTCCGGCGTTCGCGCCGCCTGACGCTGGCCGGTGTCGGCGGCTACGAGGCCGCGCTTGCCCACGACCGTGGCGCGGACGGCCTCGCCGCGGTCGACGGCTATCTCGACGAACTCGCCCGGTTGCACCGCGAATTCGCGGACGGCGGCCGCTATCCCGGCCGCGCGATCGTCACCGCGGGCGGCAGCGCCTATCAAGACCTGGTCGTCGAGCATTTGGCCGGTCTCGCGGACGAGCAGGGCGCGCAAGGGGTTCCGACTACGGTGGTGTTGCGTTCGGGCGCCTACCTGATCCACGACGACGGCTTCTACGCGGGCATCTCCCCGCTCACGGCCGATCGGACGGACCGGCCGCTGCGCGCGGCGATGCACGGCTGGGCCCGCACCCTCTCCCGGCCGGAGCCGGAGCTCGCGTTGCTCGACGCGGGCAAGCGCGACCTGCCCTACGACCTGGGACTTCCTGTCCCGCAACTCGTTTCGGGGTCTCCGCTGCCGCCCGGCGCGACGGTGGACGCACTCAACGATCAGCACGCCTTCGTTCGCCTGCCCGGCGCCGCGGCCGAGGATCTGCCCGTCGGCTCGGTGGTCCGGCTCGGTCTTTCCCACCCGTGCACGGCATTCGACAAATGGCGGTTGATCCCGGTCGTCGACGACGCGGACGCCGAACACCCTCGCGTGATCGACCTGGTCCACACCTTCTTCTGACTGCCCCGCGTCGAGACGTCCGCAGTAGGCAGCGCAGCGCTCGTTATCAGTCGGGAAAGTCACGCAGCGCTGCCGTGCATCGCGCCGCCTGGGCGCGCAGGGCGGCGACCAACTCGGGCGGGCCATCGAGCAACGTGAAGTCGAGGTCGACGGAGGTGATCATCCAGGTCAGCGCTTCCGGGGTGTCCGCGCCGATGTGCATGCGGCAGTTCTGCTCGTCCACGGCCTCGACGACGCCCATGCCCGGCCAGACTTGCGGACCGGCGACCTCGGCCGAAGCGTGCAGCAGCACGGTCGCGCGGAAGGGCCAGGCGCGCGACGACAATCGCATCGAAAGATAGGCCGCCGCATCGCCTTCCGGTATCTCACGCGGTGTGAAGCGCGGGCCGGTGGGGACCCGCGGGGTCAGCCGATCCACCCGGAAGGTGCGCCAGTCGGCGCGCGCCACGTCCCAGGCGACCAGATACCAGTGGCGACTGAAGTGCACGAGACTGTGGGGCTCCACGTCCCGCGTCGCCGTCGCCCCGTCGTGCGCCCGGTAGTCGAAGCGCAGGCGCTCCCGGCGCTGACAGGCGTCGGCGATCGCCATCAGGGTGTCCGGCTCCACCGTCGCCGCGGGCGCGCCGACCCGGACCGTGGCCGCGCGCAAGGTGCGCACGCGGTGGCGCAGCCGCGGCGGCAGCACCTGCTCCAGCTTGGTCAGCGCCCGCAGCGCGGCCTCCTCGATGCCCGCGACCGTGCCGTCGGACGCGCCGCGCAACCCGACCGCGACGGCGATGGCCTCCTCGTCGTCGAGCAGCAGCGGCGGCAGCGCGGCGCCCGCGCCCAGCCGGTAGCCCGCCGTGCCCCGGGTGGCGTGCACCGGATAGCCGAGTTCGCGCAGCCGGTCCACGTCACGGCGGATCGTCCGGCCGGTGACGGCGAGCCGCTCGGCGAGTTCCGCGCCGGTCCAGTCGCGGTGCGTCTGGAGCAGCGCGAGCAGTTTCAGCAGGCGCGCCGAGGTCTCCAACATGGTGTCGAGAATGCCAGATCCTTAGGAACGGAACTGTCCTAAGGCGCTTCTACCGTCGTTCGCATGACGACCGAACAAGACATTCGCCCCTTCCGCATCGAGATCCCGCAGGCGCAGATCGACCGACTGCACGCCCGCCTCGCCGACACCCTCTGGCCCGACGAGCTGCCTGGAGTCGGCTGGGACAAGGGCATGCCGGTGTCCTACCTGAAGTCGCTGGCCGAGTACTGGCGCACCGGTTACGACTGGCGCGCCGCGGAGGCGAGGCTCAACGAGCTGCCGCAGTTCGTCACCGAGATCGACGGTGAGCAGGTGCACTTCCTGCATGTGCGCTCGCCCGAGCCGGACGCGCTTCCGCTGGTGCTCAGTCACGGCTGGCCCGCCACATTCGTCGAATTCCTCGATGTCCTCGGTCCGCTCAGCGATCCGCGCGCGCACGGTGGCGACCCGGCCGACGCGTTCCACCTGGTCGTCCCGTCGCTGCCCGGTTTCGCCTTCTCCAGCGTCGGGCCGAAGGTGGGCGAAGGATCCACCGAGCACTACGCACAGGTGGTCGCGAAGCTGATGGCGCGCCTCGGCTACGACCGCTACGGCGCGCAGGGCGGTGACGCCGGGTACTTCGTCTCGACCGAACTGGGACGCATCGCGACCGACCACGTCGTCGGCATCCACGTCAACGGGCCGATCACGATCCCCTCGTGGGGCGCGGATTCGTGGGGCGGTGAAGACGGTGAGTCCTGGGGCGCGGACGGCGACCAGTCGTGGGCCGGTGCGACGAGCGCGGGCGGCGATGAGTCCTCGGGGGCGGAGAGCGGCGCGCAGTCCTGGGAGACGGGCGAGGGCGGCGGCCAGTCGCCGGGCGGCAACTCGTGGGGTGGCGGGTCCTCCGGGTACAGCCCCGAGGACCAGGCGAAGCTCGAGAAGCTGACCGGCGAGGAGAGCTTCACCCGCTTCGGCTACGCCATGGTCCAGGCGGGACGCCCGCAGACCCTCGCCATCGGTATGCACGATTCGCCCGCGGGCATGCTGTCCTGGATCGTGGACATGTTCCAGCGCTGGACCAACCCGGCCATCGAGCTGCCCGAGGACGCGGTCGACCGCGACGCCTTGCTCACCAACGTCAGCCTGTACTGGTTCACCGGCACCTTCGCCTCCTCGATCCGGCTCTACGGCGAGGGTGAGGCGTGGGGCGGCGGGGCGAAGAACTCCGGCGTCCCGACGGCCGCGGCGATCTTCCCTGGCGACCTGTCCATCCGCAAGATCGCCGAGGAGGAGCACAACCTCGTCCGCTGGACCGAATTCGACCGCGGCGGCCACTTCGCCGCCATGGAAGCCCCGGACCTGCTGACCGAGGACGTCCGCGCCTTCTTCCGCACCCTGCGCTGACCCGAACCCGCGTGCCCGCAGGCGTCCGAAGCCTGCGGGCACGCTCGTGTCAGCTCGGCTCGAGTCGGACGACGCCGCGTCGGTCGGCGCTTGGTGGTGCCGCTGGGTGACTTGGCGCCGCGTCGGTCGTCGCTCCGTCGGATGCCGCTGCGTCATGTGGTACCGCGGCGGATGGTGCTGGGTCGTGCGGCGCTTGGTCGGGGCGGCGCTTGGTCGGCTGGTGCCGGGTCTGTCGGCGCCGCCTCGATCCGGCACCGTGTCGATGTCCCTGCCGCGGACCGCGCTGTGCTGTCTCCGTGGCCGTGCATCCGAGAAGTGTCCGCAGCTCTCTCTTCGAGAGTTGCGGGCACGCTGGCGTCAGGTCGGGCTGGCGTCGAACGGCGCCGGCTCACCTGGTCTCGCGTCGGACCGCGCTGCCTTGGGTGGCGCCGGGTCGGTCGGCTCTGGGCTGAGTGGGGCGGCCCCATATCTCCGCGCCATCGCCGCCGCGGTCCGCGCGAGCTGCGCCCGCAGTTCCGGCGGATCGAGGATCTCGGCGTACTCGCCGAGCGGCAGAATCCCGTGCGCGAGTACCGGATACGATTCCGCCGCCAGGGTGACGAGCACCCAGCCGTCCGCGTCCGGTTCGCCCATCGAGGCCAGCGCCTCGGCGACCGCGGCGGGTTCGAAGCCGAGCCGGAGCAGGCGCACGTGTTTCGCGTCGATCCGGCAGCGCGCCCGGACCCGGAGCATCGACCGCGCGAAGTCGTGCTGCGCCGCCGCCCAGTGCGCGGCGAGCTCGAAGTCGTCCGGCCGGTCGAAGAACTCGCCGGTCGGTGCGGCATCGAGGATCCGGCTCACCCGATAGGAGCGGATGTCGCTGCCGTGGCGTGCCACGAGATACCAGGTGCCCGCCTTCGACACCAGCCCGAGCGGGTCGAGCAGCCGCCGCACCTCATGGTCCTTGCGTCCGTAGCGGACGTCCAGTCTGCGGTCGTGCCAGAGTGCGTCGGCGATGACGGCCAGGGTCGGCGTCTCCTCGGGGCGGTGGAACCAGCCGGGCGCGTCGATGTGCACCCGGTCGGCGATCCGGGTCGCCCGGCCGCGTAGTTCCGGCGGCAGCGCCGCGAGGACCTTCAGCTGCGCGGTGGCCAGCACGGTGCCGAGCCCGAGGTCGGCCGCGGCGTCGGGCAGACCGGCCAGCAGCACCGCGTCGGCTTCCTCCGAGGTGAGGCCGGTCAGCCTGGTCCGGTAGCCGTCGACCAGCCGGACGCCGCCGCCGCGACCCGGCTCGCTGTACACGGGGACGCCCGCCGCGGAGAGCGCCTCGACGTCGCGGTACACCGTGCGGACGGACACCTCCAGTTCGGCCGCCAGCTCGGGCGCGGAGATCCGCCCCCTGGTCTGCAGCAGCAACAGCAGCTGCACCAGTCGACTCGCTCGCATGTCCCGAAGATTAGCGAGAAACCTTGACGCGCTCTGTCAGGTTTTGGGCGTAGCGTCCCCGCCATGACTTTCTGGACGGAGTTCACCGAAGAAGCGCCGAAGATCTCGACCGTCTTCCGCCGCCGCCACAAGGCGACCGGCAACCTGTGCATGCTGGCCACGCTCCGCGCCGACGGTTCGCCGCGGATCAGCCCGGTAGAGCCGAGGATCTTCGAGGGCATGCTGGTCATCGTCGGCATGCCGGGCACGACGAAGTTCAAGGATCTCGGCCGCGACCCGAGGTTCTGCCTGCACACCGCGACCGTCGACACTATGGTCGGCGACGGCGACGCGAAACTGTTCGGCGCCGTCACCGACCTGCCGGACCGCGAACTGCACGCGCGGTTCGCGCAGGATCTGTTCGACGAAAGCGGCTTCGATATCCGCGGCCAGGAGTTCGACCACTTCTATGTCGCCGACCTGACGGGGGCCTCGTGTGTGGAGGTCGCCGACGATCAGCTCGCCATCACGATCTGGAAGCCGGGCGAGGGCGAGCGCGTGGTGCGCAAATAACGCGACGACCCTGTCACCCGCGGGTGACAGGGTCGTCGGAAGGTCGCTCAGCGAGCGGCGCTACGCTCAGAGGTAGGCGCCGCAGACCGGCCAGGCGCCCGCACCCTGGGTGTCGAGCACGTTCTCGGCGACGCGGATCTGCTCCTCGCGGCTCGCGTTCGACGGATCGCCGGTGCCACCGTTGGCGGCCCAGGTGCTGTCCGTGAACTGCAGGCCACCGGAGAAGCCGTTACCGGTGTCGGTGGACCAGTTGCCGCCGCTCTCGCACTGGGCGACAGCGTCCCAGTTGTGGCCGGAGGCGGAAGCGGTGGCCGTGGCCAGACCGAACGGGACGGCAACGAGGGCGCCGAGGGTGGCAACGGTGGCGGCGGCACGGGTGCTGAAGTTACGGGTCTGAGACATGTGGTATTCCTTGCTGCGCCCGCCGGCTCGACCAAAGATCGGTCGAGTCCCTGTCCCCAGTGGATGTCGGGGGTTCTCGAACCGCGGGACAGGGTTGCCGGTGTTCGGCGGTTCGAGCTCGAGCCCGTCGCGTTCGATCGGGCCGTCACCGACGATAACGAACAAATCTCGGCGGATCACGTGGCAATAACGCCAGAGTTACCAGAACGCTCGGTCGTACATCTCGGCATCCGCGCAGTTGAGGCCCGCGAAATGCGGAATCGCGACGGTGTGATTTCTAAACGAAAATGTGGCTCGGATCACTGAATAAATGTGGTAACGGTCTCGTTCTGTGCAACGATTTGCGAGGTTTCGGGCTCGTATCGGGGTCGCGATCGCGCGGCTCGGTCGCCACAAAATGCCAGGTAGATCCCTGTGTGACCCCGAACGCATCGCTTCTCCGGCGTCGCGATTTCCGAAGGGGGCGTGGGTCACAATTTTGTATACCCGCGCATAAGAAAATCGCGCTTGCCGTCGTTGCCGGTCGGCGTGATCGCCGTGTGATAGGCGACCAATGTCCGCGATCCCACGTATTCGGTGAATCGGATCCACCCGAATCGCGTGAGGTGAAGGGTATTTCGCGAGCGGGCAGTGCTTCCGCGTCCCGAATGTCGTTGCGTTACTGACGATTTGGGCGCGATCGGTCGTCGGCGTCACGGTGGGTTGTCGGTGGTGCGGCGCGAGGTTCCTCGGCCGGTCGGTATATCTCGATCGATACCTCACGGCAGCGAATTCGCCTGAATATCGCGATAGCTGGGAATGCCCGCCGCGACCGGTCGCCCGGCGCGCACCGCGGACGCCACATCCACGGCCGCCGCCAGCGCGGCCCGGTAGAGCAGGGAGCCGGTGCTGATCCGCCGCACGCCGAGCTCCGCCAGCTCGGCGACCGTGGGGCCGCCGACGGAGTAGAGGACGTTGACGGGAAGCGGCACGGACTCGACCACCCGCCGGATGGCGTCCGGCTCGGTGAGCCCGGGGACGAAGAGCCCGTCGGCGCCCGCCCGCGCGTAGCGGTCGGCGCGCGCCAGGGTGGATTCGGGATCGATGCCGAGCCAGTGCGTGTCGACCCGCGCGTTGACGAACATCGTGGGCGTGCGCTCCTTGATCGCCGCGATCAGCGCGGCCTGATGCTCGGGGTCGGCCAGCTCGGTGTCCGCCCGCCCGTCCTCGATGTTGACGCCCGCGATGCCGAGCGCGTCGAGCTCGCCGACGAACTCCGCGACCTCGCCCGGTTCGTCGCTGAAGCCGCCCTCGATGTCCACCGTCACCGGCACGGCGAGCCGCGCGAGCCGCCGCGCCAGCGCCAGGGTCTCGTCTCTGGTGACGCCCGTCCCGTCGGGTACGCCCGCGGCGGCCGCGACGCCGAGGCTGGTCGTGCCGATCGCCGGGAACCCTTCGGCGGCCAGGACGGCGGCCGAACCGAAGTCCCAGGCGTTCGGCAGCACCAGCGGCACCTCGCGGTGGTGCAGATCGTGGAATGTCGTCACCTTGTCCATAGCGCCGACGGTATCCCTCGCACGCCGACCCGGCGTTCGAATCCTTTCTTGGGTGGGCACGCTCTTATGGTTGTGACGATCGAACCGAGACGAAGAACAGCGCAATGCCCGGCCACCGCGTCGGACGGCCGGGGAGGTGGCCGGAGTGGAACGCGGGTGGGCCGGTGAACAGCTGGTGGCAGCGGCCAAGCGCGGCGACCGGGAAGCGATCTCCGCGATCGTGTACGGGGCCCATCCGCACGTGCGGCGCTTCGCGCACCACTTGTGCGCGTCCTCCGACGACGCCGAAGAGGCCGCGCAAGAGGCACTGATCACCCTGTATCGCAAGATCGGGACGCTGCGCGCCACGACGGCCCTCGCCTCGTGGATGTTCCGCATCGTTCGCAACGAATGCCTGCGCCGCGCGCGATACCGCGTTCCGCGGTCCGAGGTCGCCGCCACCGACGTCGTCGTCTCCGCCGAGGACGAAGTCCTGCGCAGGCTCGACGCCGACGAGCTCGCCCAGGCGATCGCCGCGTTGCCGGACCTCCAGCGCAGGGTTCTGATCATGCGCGATGTGCTCGGTTACCCCGGACGGACGACGGCGGACTCGCTCGGCCTGAGCGTCGCGGCGATGAAATCGCAGCTGCACCGCGCCCGCGCCGCGATCCGGCACAGCCTCAGCCGCCATCCATGACCTCTGAAGGGAATCCCACCATGCTCACCTCCGGATCCCCCGCGCCGGAACTGACGCTCGAAGACACCGCCGGGCAGGCTTGGCGTCTGTCCGACCTCCGCGGCGCACACAGCGCACTGCTGTATTTCATGCGGTCGACGTCCTGCCCGATCTGCAACCGGCATGTGCGAGATCTCGTCGCGCGCCGGGACGAATTCGCCGCCGCCGACGTCCGCGTCCTCATCGTGGTGCCCGAGGGTCGCGATGCGGGCGCGACGTGGAAGGCCGACCACGGCATCCCGTTCCAGGTCCTTTGCGGCTCGGCGGGAACTCCGCACGAGTCGGTCGGCCTGACCCGCAAAGTCCTCGGTTCGATGCAGCAGTCCGGCACCGTCCTCATCGACCCCGACGGCATCATCCGTCACGCCCACGGAGCCACCCTGCACACGAACAGCTACGACAAGAAGGGAATCGCCGCGGCCATCGACGCCATGCGCAGCCGCACAAGTAACTGACACGCCGGAAATGGCCGACAGGTCGTCGACGCCTCGCGTAGCCGGTGTCGACGCCTCGTCGGGCGCACCTCATACCCGAGGGAGGGCCGCGAATCCGGCCCGCGGCCAGCCGCTGATCGGGCTGCCACCCGATGGCCGCCGGTATCGTGGTCTCGACCGCGCCCGGGTCGAGCAACCGGGTGGCGTCTCGCAACCGCACCAGCGGCCATCGATGGGTCGAGTCCGAGCGGAAGGCCATCGGCTCCGGCGTGCTCGGCGATCTTCTGGGTTTCCGGAATCGGATCGATATTTCCGCCCGCGGTGGGTAACCACGTGCCGTGGGTGACGTTCGTGCTGTCCATCGCGGTGGCGAGGGTGTCGGTCTGCCCGCCGCCGAACCCGTCCGCGGGGAACTCGGCATCGCGAGTTCGAACGCTCGTCGCACCCCGTCCATGAATGGGATTGCATAATCGTGCATAATCATTTCATGGCTGATTCGGATGCGCCCCCGTTGCGGGTTGCTGTTGCCGGTGCGAGCGGGTACGCGGGCGGCGAGGTGCTGCGCCTGCTGCTCGGCCATCCACGCTACCGAGCCGGGCGCCTCGAGGTCGGGGCGCTGACCGCGGGTTCGAACGCCGGAACCACCCTCGGCGAGCACCAGCCGCATCTGCTGCCGCTGGCCGACCGAGTGCTCGCTCCGACCACCGCCGAGGAGCTGGCAGGCCACGACGTGGTCTTCCTCGGCCTGCCGCACGGTCAGTCCGCCGCCATCGCGCAGGCGTTGCCCGAGTCCACCGTGATCATCGACTGCGGCGCGGATTACCGGCTGCGCGACGCCGACGCCTGGGAGAAGTACTACCGCAGCCCGCACGCGGGCAGCTGGCCCTACGGTCTGCCCGAGCTGCCCGGCGGGCGGGACGCGCTGCGCGGCGCGACCCGGATCGCGGTGCCCGGCTGCTACCCGACGGTCGCCAGCCTGGCCCTAGCGCCCGCCGTCGCCGCGGGAATCATCGAACCGCAGGTGACAGTGGTCGCGGTGAGCGGCACCTCGGGCGCGGGCCGCAAGCCCGACGTCGGCCTGCTCGGTTCTGAGGTGATGGGCTCGGCCCGCGCCTACAACATCGCGGGCGCGCACCGGCACACCCCGGAGATCGCGCAGAACCTGAAGGCCGCGGGCGGCGTCGACGTCGCGGTGTCGTTCACGCCCGTGCTCGCCCCGATGCCGCGCGGCATCCTGGCCACCTGCACCGCGCCGACCGCGGTGGACGCCGCGCAGGCCCGCGCCGTCTACGAAAAGGCCTACGCCGACGAGCCTTTCGTGCACCTGCTGCCGGAAGGCGTGCTGCCGCAGACCGGTTCGGTGCTCGGCTCCAACGCCGTCACGCTGCAGGTCGCGGTGGACGCCGACGCCGGACTGCTCGTGGTGATCGGCGCGATCGACAACCTGACCAAGGGCACCGCGGGCGCCGCAGTCCAATCCATGAACCTGGCCGTCGGATTCGATGAGACCGAAGGACTTTCCACCGTAGGAGTGGCACCGTGACGACAACCGCTGAGAGCGCGAACGGCAAGCTGGTCCGCACCCAGGGCGTGACAGCGCCGCTCGGCTACCGCGCCGCGGGCATCGCGGCGGGCATCAAGGCCAGCGGTAAACCGGACCTGGCGCTGGTGTTCAACGAGGGCCCGGAATACGCCGCCGCGGGTGTGTTCACCCGCAATCAGGTCAAGGCCGCTCCGGTGCTGTGGTCGCAGCAGGTGCTGAAGTCCGGCCGGTTGCGCGCCGTGATCCTCAATTCCGGTGGCGCCAACGCCTGCACCGGTCCCGGCGGCTTCCAGGACACCCACCAGACCGCCGAGAAGCTCGCCGAGGCGCTGAGCAACTGGGGCACCGAGACCGGCGCCGGTGAGATCGCCGTCTGCTCAACGGGTTTGATCGGCGACCGGCTGCCGATGGACAAGGTGCTTCCCGGGATCACCGAGATCGTGCACGAGATGGGCGGCGGCATGTCCGGCGGCGCGGACGCGGCCTACGCCATCATGACCACCGACACCGTGCCCAAGGAGGCCGCCTTCCATCACCGCGACAAGTGGAACGTGGGCGGCATGGCCAAGGGCGCGGGCATGCTCGCCCCCTCGCTGGCCACCATGCTCGTCGTGCTGACCACCGACGCCGCGGTGAGCGCCGAACAGCTCGACAAGGCGCTGCGCAACGCCACCCGGCTCACCTTCGATCGGCTCGACGTGGACGGTTCCTGCTCCACCAACGACACCGTGCTGCTGCTCGCCAACGGCGCCAGTGAGGTCAGCCCGGCGCAGGACGAACTCGACGCCGCGGTGCTCGCGGTCTGTGACGACCTGGCCGCCCAGCTGATGGCCGACGCCGAGGGCGTCACCAAGCGGGTGACGATCACCGTCACCGGTGCGGTCGACGAGGAACAGGCGCTGATCGCGGCGCGCGCGGTGGCCCGCGACAGCCTGGTCAAGACCGCGCTGTTCGGCTCCGACCCGAACTGGGGCCGGGTGCTCGCCGCCGTCGGCATCGCGCCGATCACCCTCGACCCGAACCGAATCTCGGTGTCGTTCAACGGCAATCCGGTCTGCGTCGACAGCGTCGGAGCGCCCGGCGCCCGCCAGGTCGACCTGTCCGGCGCGGACATCGCGGTGCTGATCGAGCTCAACGTCGGCGACGGCACGGCCATGGTCCGCACCACCGACCTCTCGCACGGTTACGTCGAAGAGAATTCGGCCTACAGCTCATGACCGGTTCCGCGATCCACGAACTCTCGGCACTGGACAAGGCGCACGTCCTCGCCGACGCACTGCCCTGGCTGCAGAAGTTCCGCGACAAGATCGTCGTGGTGAAGTACGGCGGCAACGCCATGATCGATGACGAGCTCAAGCGGGCCTTCGCCGCCGATATGGCGTTCCTGCGCACCGTCGGCGTGCACCCGGTGGTGGTGCACGGTGGTGGCCCGCAGATCAGCGCCATGCTGAAAAAGCTCGGCCTGCAAGGGGAATTCCGCGGCGGCTTCCGCGTCACCACGCCCGAGGTGATGGACGTGGTGCGGATGGTGCTGTTCGGTCAGGTCGGTCGCGAGCTGGTCGGGCTGATCAACGCGCACGGGCCTTACGCGGTCGGCATCTCCGGTGAGGACGCCAAACTGTTCACCGCGACCCGGCGCACCGTCGACGTGGACGGCGAGGCGACCGACATCGGCCTGGTCGGCGACGTCACCGAGGTCAACCCGGACGCGGTGCTCGACCTGATCGGCGCCGTGCGCATCCCGGTGGTCTCCACCATCGCGCCGGACGCGGACGGCGTGGTGCACAACATCAACGCCGACACCGCCGCCGCCGCGCTCGCCGAGGGCATCGGCGCCGAGAAACTGGTCGTGCTGACCGACGTGGAGGGCCTCTACACCGACTGGCCCGACCGCTCCTCGCTGACCAGCCGCATCGACGCCGTCGAGCTGGCCGCCTTGCTGCCGAGCCTCGACGCGGGCATGGTGCCCAAGATGGAAGCCTGCCTGCGCGCCGTGCTCGGCGGGGTGCCGACCGCGCACGTCATCGACGGACGGGTCCCGCACTCGGTCCTGCTCGAGCTGTTCACCGGAGAAGGAATCGGAACGATGGTGACGCCCGCCCCGGCCGGGACCGGCGCACCGAACGGAACGAAATCATGAGTACTGTCGACGAATTGCAGCAGCGGTGGTCCGCCGCGTTGATGAACAACTACGGCACGCCGAAGGTCGCGCTGGTGCGCGGCGCGGGCGCGGTGGTCTACGACGCGGACGGCAAGCGCTACGTCGATTTCCTCGGCGGTATCGCGGTCAACAGCCTCGGCCACGCCCACCCGGCGATCCTCGCCGCGGTCACCCAGCAGCTGGGCACCCTCGGTCACGTCTCGAATCTGTATGCCAGCGAACCGGTCATCGAACTGGCCGAGCGGCTGCTCGCGCATTTCGGCGACGGTGAGGGCAAGGCGTTCTTCTGCAACTCCGGCACCGAGGCCAACGAGGCCGCGTTCAAGATCGCGCGGCTGACCGGGCGGACCAAGATCGTCGCCTGTGAGGAGGCGTTCCACGGCCGCACCATGGGCGCGCTGGCGCTCACCGGCCAGCCGTCCAAGCGGGCGCCGTTCGAGCCGATGCCGCCCGGCGTGGTGCACGTGCCCTACGGCGACGCGGCCGCGCTGGAGGCGGCGGTCGACGACGAGACCGCCGCGGTGTTCCTCGAACCCATGATGGGGGAGAGCGGCGTGGTGGTCCCGCCGATCGACTACCTGGTCAAGGCGCGCGAGATCACCGCGCGACACGGCGCGCTGCTGGTGCTCGACGAGGTGCAGACCGGCATCGGCCGCACCGGAAAGTTCTACGCGCATCAGGCCGTCGGCATCGTGCCCGACGTGATCACGCTGGCCAAGGGCCTCGGCGGCGGTATGCCGATCGGCGCGGTGCTGGCCAACGGCCGGGCGGCCGAGCTGCTCACGCCGGGCCTGCACGGCACCACCTTCGGCGGCAACCCGGTGTGCGCCGCGGCCGCGCTCGCGGTGCTGCGCACCATCGACGAGACCGATCTGCTCGCCCACGTCGAATCGGTCGGCAAGCGGCTCAGCGACGGCATCGAACTGCTCCAGCACCCGCTGGTCGATCACGTGCGCGGTGCGGGTCTGCTGCTGGGAATCGTACTGACCCAAGATGTTTCGGCGCAGGTCGAGGCGCGGGCCAGGGAGGCGGGCTACTTGGTGAACGCGCCGAAGCCCAATGTCATCCGGCTGGCGCCGCCCTTGGTGCTCACCGAGACCCAGTCCGACAATTTCGTCGCCGACCTGCCGCTGATCCTGGACGGCGCGGCGGCGGACGCGAAGGAGACCCCGTAATGAGCGAGCTGCGGCATTTCCTGCGCGACGACGACGTCTCGCCCGCCGAACAAGCCGAAATCCTCACGCTGGCAGCGGCGCTCAAGAAGAACCCCTTCGCGCAGCGCCCGCTGGAGGGGCCGCGCGGGGTCGGCGTGATCTTCGAGAAGAACTCCACCCGCACCCGATTCTCCTTCGAGATGGGCATCGCCCAGCTCGGCGGGCACGCGGTGGTGGTCGACGGCCGCGACACCCAGCTGGGGCGCGAGGAAACTCTCGCCGACACCGGGCGGGTGCTCTCCCGCTATGTCGACGCCATCGTCTGGCGCACCTTCGAGCAGGTCCGCTTGGACGAAATGGCTTCGGCGGCAACGGTTCCGGTGGTGAACGCGTTGTCCAACGAGTTCCACCCGTGCCAGGTGCTCGCCGACCTGCTCACCCTGCGCGAACGCAAGGGCGACCTGACCGGGCGCAACCTCACCTACTTCGGTGACGGCGCGAACAACATGTCGCACTCGCTGCTGCTCGGCGGCGTCACCGCGGGGTTGAACGTGACCATCGCCGCGCCAACGGGTTTCGAGCCGCTGCCGTGGATCCTCGAGGCCGCGCGCAAGCGGGCCGCCGAGACCGGCGCGACGATCACCGTGACCGACGACCCGGTGGCCGCCGCCGCGGGCGCCGACGCGCTGGTCACCGACACCTGGACCTCCATGGGTCAAGAGAACGACGGGCTCGATCGGGTCGGCCCGTTCCGCCCGTTCCGGCTCGACGCCGCCCTGCTGGCCAACGCCGAACCCGATGCCGTTGTGCTGCACTGCCTTCCGGCGCATCGCGGCGAGGAGATCACCGACGAGGTGCTCGACGGACCGCACAGCGTGGTCTGGGACGAGGCAGAGAACCGGCTGCACGCGCAGAAGGCGCTGCTGGTGTGGTTGCTGGGCAGACGCGGCGGTGCGGCGTGACCGGGCGACGCACCGCCGGGGTGCGGGGGGAGGCGACGATGAGCGAGCGAACGACCTGTCAGCGCGCCTCGCACGCCCGAACCGAGCGTCGGCGAAGTGGCGGCATGAGCGAATGGAGTGAGCGAATCATGTGCCAGCGCGCATCGCGCATGCCGGAGCCGAGCGGCAGCGAGGCGCAGGCATGAGCATCGATGCGACGGTGCCCGGCAAGGGCCCCGCGATCGCCCGCACCCGCGCGGGCAGACAGTCGCGCATCATCGAACTGCTCTCCGCGCACGCGGTGCGCAGCCAGACCGAACTGGCCGCGCTGCTGGCCGCCGAAGGCATCGAGGCCACCCAGGCGACCCTCTCACGCGACCTCGACGAACTGGGTGCGGTGAAACTCCGCGCGGCCGACGGCGGCGCGGGCGTCTACGTCGTCCCCGAGGACGGCAGCCCCGTCCGCGGCGTCACCGGCGGCACCGACCGCCTCTCCAAACTCCTCGGCGACCTGCTCGTCTCCACCGACGCCAGCGGCAACATCGCCGTCCTACGCACCCCACCCGGCGCCGCCCACTACCTCGCCAGCGCCTTGGACCGCGCCGCCCTCCCGTACATCGTCGGCACCATCGCGGGCGACGACACCATCGCCGTCATCGCCCGCGAACCTTTGACCGGCGCCGAACTCGCCACCCGCATCGAACAACTCGCCTGAGTGGCTGCGGTTTTCGCTTACTCGGGCGCGAGAACTTCGATGGTCGGGCGGGGCTCGGCGAACGGGATGTACACATGATGGGTCGTCGGGTCGACGGCGATACCACCCATGGAGGAACTTCCGGACCGGCGCACGCGGCGCGACGCGGTGACCTGGCGGCTCTCGGTGTCGATCATGGTGACGCTGTCCGTCATATTGGTGACGTAGACGGTGTGCTCTGCCGGATCGACCGCAATCGCCGCGGATACGTCACGCCCCAGCGAGACAGTCCCTGACAGGGAACGCTTTTCGGTGTCGATGAGCGTGACGGAGTGCGCCGCGAGATCGGTCACGTAGGCCGTGCGAGTCCCAGGGACGATGGCGATGCCCTGCGGGTCGTCGGTGACCGTGATCGTGTCGGTCACGGTGTAGGTGCCGGTATCGACGACGGTGACGTCGTTCCCGTTGACGACCCAGAGGTGGTGGGTGTTCGGGTCGACCGCCAACGCCAGGGGGTTGTCGCCGACCGGAATCGTGGCGACGAGGGCGCTCGTTCCGGTATCGATGGCCGTCACGGTCCGGTGGTAGCGGTTGGCGACGTAGACGACGTGGCGTTCGGGGTCGATCGTGACCGCGAAGTGGTCGCCTCCCGCCTCATAGTTGTCGAGATGGTCTCGAGGGAGTTCGTCTGCCTCGGGGAAGCGCAGCCGCCGACGGAAATCCCGATGACGACCGCAAGGCCGATACCCCCGATTAGCCTTGCCCTGAAGCACATTCGCAGAAATCTAGCACCGCCGAGCCGAAGTGCAGCGCCCCGCCGCACTACCCCGTGCGCCGCGGTTTGCTCGGCGTGATCGGGCAGTGCGGTAGTCCGGCACACAGCGACGCCTGCTGATCCCGAGTTCTGCGATTCGTCCTCGATTCCCTGTCGGATCGGCCCGAGGGGGACGACTTCATCCCGATGTCGGCACGGTCTCCGCGCGCAGCTTCTCGATCGGGCGGGTCGGCTCGGCGGGCGCCTGCCAATGCTGGATAGATGCTGCGAACCGCAGTAGGAATTTCGCCCCTTGATGCAACCACCCGGTTGCTATAGTCTGATGCAACCAGTTGGTTGCTATATAGGAGGCGCTATGGGATTCCCTGATCAGATCGCCCGGACCATCGAGCTCACCCACCCGCCCGCGAAGGTGTGGGCGGCCCTCACCACCGCCGAGGGGCTGGCGAGCTGGTTCGGCGACACCGCCGAGATCGACCTGCGGCCGGGTGGGGACGTGCGGATGACCTGGACCGAGGGCGCGGCGGCGCACATGCGGGTGGAGCGGGTCGAGGAGCCAACGGTGTTCGGCTACACCTGGCCGATCCACGGGCTGCCCGACGACGACCCGCGGCGCACCTACGTGGAGTTCACCCTCGAACCACACGGCGACGGCACCCGCCTCACCGTCGTGGAGTCCGGGTTCGCGCAGCTGCCCGACGACGCGCACAAGGTGGCGTTCGAGGGCAACGTCGATGGTTGGAAGAGCGAGCTGGGTGAGCTCGTCGAGTACCTCGATGCGGCCTGAACTGGAGGCCACCGCCGAACGGGTCTTCGTCGCGCTGGCCGATCCGAGCAGGCGGTCGGTGCTGGCCGCGCTCGCCGCGCACGGACCGGCCACCGCGACCGACCTCGCCGATCGTCTGCCCATCACCCGTCAGGCGATCGCGAAACACCTTGCCCTGCTGGCTGATGCGGGTCTGGTGATCGCCGAACCCGGTGAACGGCGCCGCGTGCGCTATCGCCTCGACTCCGCACCGATGCAGGTGGCACAACAATTCCTGGCCGCCCTGGCACGCGATTGGGACGGCCCGCTGGACGCGCTCCGCCGGCATCTGGACGGCTGAGCGGGAAGGAAAGACAATGAGCGACAACGATTTCACCGTCACCATAGCCGTCGACAAGACGCCCGCGGAGGTGTTCGCCGCCATCAACGATGTGTGGGCCTGGTGGTCGGAGACCATCGAGGGCAGCACCGGAACCGTCGGCGACAGCTACCTTTTCGAGGTACCCGGCATCCATCGCTGCACAATGACGACCACCGAATCCGTGCCTGGCCGCCGCTTGGTCTGGCATGTCACCGACTCGTGGCTCGCGTTCGTCGCCGACACCACCGAGTGGGAGAACACCGACGTCGTCTTCGACATCACCGAAACCCCCGAGGGCACCGAACTGCGTTTCACCCATGTGGGTTTGGTGCCGACGGGCGAATGCTACGAGGTATGTTCCAACGCCTGGGGTGCTTATGTCACCGGCAGCTTGCGAGGGCTGCTCACCACCGGGGAGGGGGATCCGTTTCGGCGCACCAGCACCGCCGAGTCGGAGTTGCGCAAGCACGGCAACGCCGACCTCGTCGACCTGGACAGGCTCGGCTGATCGGCCCCGCGGCGTGATCATCGTCGTAGTAGTAGTGCACCCGTTCGAACTATGGAAGACGGCAAAGTCTGTACCGAATTGAGTACGTGGTGGGGCCTGCTTGTAGGCAGAGCCGCAGAGTGGAGGTCATCATGCGCGCTATGCACGCCACCGAGGCGCGGGCCAACTTCGCGGCAGTGCTCGATGCGGCCACCGAGGACAACGACGAGGTCGTCATCACCCGCAGTGGTGACAAAGAGCCTGCTGTCGTCATCAGTCTGCGCGAATACGAGGCCCTGAAAGAGACGGCCTACTTGCTGGGTAGTCGGGCGAATGCTCGTCGTCTGATGGAGTCCATTGACAACGTGGAGCGCGGTCTGGTCGAACCGCGCCCCCTGACCGATGACGGAAGTGTCGAGGCATGAGCCGCAAGGTTCTGTTCGACGCCAACGGGTGGGAGGATTACCTCCACTGGCAGTCCGAGGACCGGGCCACTCCGAAAAAAGTGAACCGGTTGATCGAGGACATTCGCCGCAACGGCAATGCCGAAGGAATAGGCAAGCCGGAGCCGTTGCGACAGAACCTGTCCGGGTGGTGGTCTCGTCGGGCTACCAAGGAGCACCGCCTGGTGTACCGAGCTGATGACGATGTCGTTGTCATCATCTCCTGCCGTTATCACTACGACGAGTGAATCGCCCTCGGTTGACATCGGATGGCTGTGCGATCGCAGGGTCCCGTATCGGGGCCCAGCTCACAAGCAGATCTTCCGATGGCAACTCCTGGTAGAGTCGAGGGCGCGGATCTCAATCTGCTTGGGCGCAGGGCGAATTGGGGGGGTGTCCCTATGGTGTTGGTCAAGCTGGATCGGTCGTGGTTGGTTGTGCCGTGGTGGCGTTCGGTGTCAGTTCAGTCGTCGTAGGCCGGCGTTGGTGGTTCGGAACCCGCAGTTGTCGCGGTAGAAGCTGTTGAGGTGTGGTTCGTAGTCGACGTGGAGCCACTCGATACCGAGTTCGCGTAGGTCGCTGACGAGTGTCGTGACCAGGCTGGTTCCGATGCGCTGATGCTGGAAGTCGGGGGCGACCATGGTGTCGAGGAGGAACGCATGCCGACCTCCATCCCAGACCGCGTGCACGAACCCGACAAGCTGGTCGCCGACGAACGCACCGACCCATGACCTGCTGTGCCGTTCCAGGCGCGCTGTCCAAGGGCTCGGCTCGTGGTCACCGCCGAATGCGTCGGTGTGGAGGCGCGAGAGCACCTCATCGTCGACAGCGAAACGGATGCGGAGATCCGTGGTCATGCGGCGTCGTCCTCTCAGCGTAGGTCGTCATGACGTGATGTCACGTGATCGTGGCATCACGTCGATGCTGGGGCCAGCGGATTTTGGTAGGGCTGTTTGGTTTTGAGCATGGCGTAGAGGACGTCGCAGCGGCGCCGGGCCAGGCAGATGAGGGCGGCGTTGTGCTTTTTTACGTCAAAGCTTCCGAACTGATAGACGGAGCCTACACATGTCGATAGTCCAATGGAGGCGTAAGCTCGGGCGGTTCACCGGATTCAGCATCCTTGCCGTCGTCGTAATCGTGCCCGCAGCCTTGATTGGCCTGTTTATCTGGGGCACGATACGTGCGAAGCTGGACCCGCCCCCGGCGATGCGGCATGCCACCGCGACCGAAGTGACCGGATACGAAGCCGTCTCGACCACTAAGGCCAATCTCGACCGCCTGGTCGTTTCGAAGGTCTTCATCGGGCCCATGATCGACCGACCACAGGACCGCATAGTCTCCCCTGGTACGAGACTCGACGACATGGACAGGCCTGGTCCGCCGGGCGTCCACTGGCTTGTTTACGGTAAATACGCGGACGGTTGTCACATCAGCGTCAATCGCGTGGCCGGCGGAGTCGCCCTACGCACAGCCGACGGACTGTCGGACACCCAACGCGACGAAGTATCCCGCGGCGAAAAGCTGGTGCTGGTTGCGAAATTCGCGTGCGGGGAGGGTTAGGTCCGTATGAATACCTCGCGATGAACGAGGGCTCGTGCGCGAAAACCTCCGAATTGCTAAACGGAGCCTACACATGCCGGTAACGCGATGGAGGCGAAAGCTAGGGCGGTTCACCGCATACAGCGCACTTGCTGTTGTCATACTCCTGCCAGTGGTTTTCATCGGTCTGATGATCTATGCGAAGATGAATCCGCCCCCCGAGATGCGGCATGCCACCGCGACTGAAGTGACCGGATGCGAAACCATCTCCACTGAAAAGGAGGATCTCAGCGGTGGCTTGGTGGTTTCGCCCGACAACTCGGCGAAGCCTGTCATACTCTGCGGAACTCGAGGTGGACTATTCGAATATCCTGACTACGATCATCTACCGCGACTTGACGGATCGTACCTTTTCCTGGCGACGAAACGAGCGTATCCCGGGCTGACCGAACATTCGGCGACGACATTAGGTCGGGCCCTGCAATCGTCTCCGCGAGAAAAGGCGGATACGCCTTTTCGAAAGAGGCTTCGAATCCGGACTTCTCCAACATCCAGTCGAGATCGGTGGGGGACGTCTGCAGGGCGATCAGATACTTTCTGTTGCGGACGATCCGCCTTTCGACCAAGAGAATCTTCCCGCCAGCGGGAATCACCCAACCACCGAATTCGAGTGCCTCTTGTACCAGTTCTGGACTGGTCGAGGTCTCGACATCTGGCGCCGCCGCACGATCGATGATGCTTCCGCATCCAGTTCCGGCCAGCGATACCGCAGCAATCACGCCGACGACCAGAACGCGAAGCGCCCACCACGAGGCTGTCATCGGAATACCTCCCGGATCCGGGTCTGTGAGCATGTCATCGCGGTGGAGTGTGCCCGGGCCCAGCAGGCAAGTCGATTGAGCCACTCGCAGGTAGGGGCCCCTCGTAGTGCTTGATCGTCGATGATCCGTACATATCGAATTCCTTCGCCAATCCAGCCGTATGCAATGCGCCGAGCTCGCGATCAGACCATTCCGCGCCAGCAATCTCCGTCTTCTTCGTTCCATCCCAATTGTAGCGATCATATAGGTGGACTTGATAATCGAGTGTAATACGAGGCTCTGCGTGTTCTGCATTCAGCTCATAGACCGTGAGAGCCCCACAGGCGCACGCTTCGATCGAACCTATCGCGAGATACCAATCTCTATTCGTGAATGTGTAGTCTTCCCAACCCGACTGGAACGATGCAGTCACGCGGTCGCCGCCAGTTATTACCGATCTCGCGGCGATGCTCCGTACGAGTGTGGTAATTATAGTGTCGACGCGCCGCTTCAGTCCAGGGTCGTCATTCATAATCGTATCCGGGTCGAGGGTAAGATCTTTACCTGTGTTCCCGAGATAGTGTTTCAGATGACGACCAGCATTGGGCAGGCCCGCAGCGTCCGCACCAGCCGACGCAATGATCACTGTATCCAGGAACTTATAGTCGTCGTATCTGCTATACCATGGTTGGGAACCGTGTGGGCCTTGCCCCTCATCCGCGGGCGGAAACGGTGGCCGTCCCGGGATCTCGGGAGCCATCAGAGCCCTCTGATGATCGTTGTCATTGCCTCTTTCGTTTTCAATTGCGATACCGTGATCCTGCGGAAGGATGCAAAGACTAATCGGAAGTGGCTAGTCGAATAGCAGAGTCGATACTCTCTTCCCACCAGATATTGTCACCGAAGCCGTATCTAACGGAACCCACATCGACGACCACCCTGTTTGGTATTTCGAATTCACTTACGTTGAATGCCGGAGCCGTCCGCCCAGGTGAGTATTCCAAGGTTCGGGAGATCTTTTCGACAATCGCCACTACGGCATTTTGCCTCGACTCGGCCGATCTTTTCAGTGCCTCGACTGCCGCTGCGATTTCCGACCTGATCGTTTCTCTGATCGGCTGGTTCATATACGGCGCCCATATGCCGAGAGGGAAGGTGATTCCAAAATAGGTCATCGGCTGCAGAATTCCCGCAGTCAGGCCTATCGCCTGATTGTAGACCAGCCGCTCGAGACATTCGCCTGCGTTCTGGACGATCTTGGCCACGATCTCGAGGTCGGTGCTTCGCCCAGCCATCGACTGGCCCAGGGTGGTCACGCTTGCGCTGAATGCCTGCGACGCGTCCCCAGACCACTTGCTTTGCAGCCATCTGATTCCGTTGCCGAGATTCTCCGAGGTGACGTAGTCATTGATGCCGAGAAGGTCGATCCGCTTGCCGATCGCTTGCAGAGCCTCCCAGTCGGCTACCAACGGGGAAAGATAGGCAGATGTCGGCCTGACACCGACCGCTTCGCTGAGTCGATCGTCATAATTGGAGATTAGGTCGACACTCGCACTGACCACCTGCAGAATCATGTACTGGTTCTCTGGAACCTCGGG
This sequence comes from Nocardia sp. CNS-044, assembly GCF_059570515.1. NCBI lineage: Bacteria > Bacillati > Actinomycetota > Actinomycetes > Mycobacteriales > Nocardiaceae > Nocardia > Nocardia sp. CNS-044. The sequence continues at coordinate 44,315 of NZ_JCANSX010000013.1, read as the reverse complement.
CAAGCTGGGAAGCTGCAGAGCGCCGAATCGGCTGACGCCTTCACGCCCACCTGCCGTACCTGCCGTACCTGATTCCCCTAAGAGGTTCGTCGACGTCGCCGATATCGCGGTCGCGAAGGTGTCGTCGGTCGCTTGGTACTTGGTAGCCGCCGTCGCGAGATTCGCGCACAGAGCGCCGATTGCGCTCCAATCAGCCTGCTGTGCTGCGGACACCACACTCTGAAATTTGTCGAACGACGGCGCGAGATCAGCCATTAGTCCAGTCGACCCTGCAGGCAGGTGCACACCTGACAGCAAACGCGAGGCGTTCGACGAGAAGGTCGTTCCGAGATCCTGCAGGTCTAAATCGAATCCCGCGAGACTCGAGAGGTCAACGGTGAAATCATCCATGCCTGGTCCGGAGCGCCCGGGCAGCATCCGCATCGGCTCGAATGATCGCTGTTCGATCGCTGCGGCAGCATGTGAACGTATTGCTATAGCGGAACATTGGACTGCACCCCCTTCGGGCGCTGATCCTACAGGAAACCTGTCGAGCGATCACGATTCAGCCGACAGCAGGTTCCACATGCATGAGTTCGCGAACCTGAGCGGGCGCGGGTGTGGTCGTGCGCGAACACAATCGCACCCGCCAAGCCCCGCGTCGCCCGTACCCGCGCTGGTCGGCGTCGCGCATCATCGAGCTACCCTTCGCGCATTCGGGGCGGCAGCCAGTCCGAGCCCGCCGCGCTGATGGCCGCCGAAGGTATTGAGTTCACCCAGGCGATCCTGTCGCGCCTGCGGGGCGCTGCAAGATTCACTCGCGCACGAGGACCGTTGCGGTTCGGTCCGATTCGCAAGCGGACGCCAATCAGCACAGGCGGGACCACCGCGAAAGGCAAGTCCGTGGTCGGGTCCGATTCGAACTGCAATGATGTCCGGTGTGAGCGCTCTCGACGTGCGTGTGACGGCCGAGGAGTTCGCCGAAGGGGCGACTGCCGAGCTCGGTGACATCGAGATCGTCGACGGGCGCGTGGTCCGGCTGGTAGCTCGGAGCCCGGTGCACAGCCGGGTGGTCCGGCGGCTGGCAGGGATCCTGGAAGCGGCCCGGCGCGGCGGCGGGCCGTGCATGCTGGTGGACTCCGACGTTGCCGCACGATTCGCCGACGCGGAATCCGCAACGGCGGATCGGCGGTTGAACATTCGCTACCCCGACATCTGTATCCGGGACTGCGAACCGTACGACGTCAACACCGTGCGCGAGCACATCCTGCTGGTGGTCGAGGTCACCTCCGAGTCGACCATTGATGCCGATATCAACGACAAGCGAATTCAGTACGCAACAGCAGGCATTCCCCGCTACCTGATCGTCCGGCGGGACCAGAAGGAAGAACGCATCGAAGAGATCGAGGAATACTTTCTCGACTGGTCCGGTCGCCGCTACGCTGCCCACACAGTCCATCGACGCGTATTGCTCCTCGACGATCCAGTCGAGGCGACCATTCCATTCGACGTATTGGAACAACCGTAGCGACCAGCCCGTGGTTCGGGTCGCCCGCCTTGCCGCGGAACCGCGGAGGTGGGTTCGGGCCGTCGGGGTTGGGGCTGGTGGGCTGATAGAGTCGGGTGTCGAAGTCGGCGATCGAAGGGGAGGGCATGGCGCGCAGGATCGCGGGAGTCGTTGTCGCGGCGGCGATCGTCTCTGTTGTGGCTGCTTGTGGTGGGACGACCGAGGGGTCACCGTCGACCAGTACCAGCGCCGCGGAGGCGCCGTTGTTCAACCCGTGCACCGGAATTCCCGATGATGTGTTGCGGTCGGCTGGGGTCGATCCGGCGACGGAGGAGAGCGGGATCGCGGGGGTGCATCAGCATGGGTGGGAGATCTGTAGTTGGAACGCGAAGAAGTACTCGATTACGGTCTACTCGACGTGGCGGACCGTGGCGGAGTTCGAAAAGAAGCCCGGTAACGTCGATTTCCAAGATGTCACCGTTGCTGGGCGACAGGGCCGACAGTTCAGGGTAGCGGGAGCTTCCAAGCATCTGGACTGTGATGTCGTGTTCCCTACTTCGCAGGGCGGTGTCCTGCAATTGCAGATCCTTGGCAATGTTTCGGAAGACAACCCGGAGGATCCGTGCGCGGTTCTGTATCGGGCTGGGGAGTCGATCGTTCCAGTTTTACCGAAATGAACGGGGGGTAAGTCGATGGCGGAGGAAACCGCGTCGCTGTGGCAGCGCTTTTCCGAGCAAGCTCGAGCCGGGGAGCTATACCTCGATGACGAGGCCGCGGCACTTAATGTGATAGCTGCCTGCACACAGCGTCTCAACGACCTCAATGAGCTGCGTAAGCTTGCCCGGCGCTGTGAGAACGTCTCTGGTTTCGGTAGATTCGACATGGCGGACATGCTGGCCGGGAAGTTCCGCAAGCAGGCCACGGGTACTGACAATTCGATCGATTCGATCATTACGAAAGATGTTGAAGTAGTTACGGACATGCGCGACATCATGGCCATGTCCATCGCGCGCCTCAAAAACCAGGACTACACGAATTCGGCGACGATCACCGCGATCATCGATTCCGTGGGGGACCCACAGTGACGGGCATGAACGGCGGCATGTTCAGTTGGAGCGCAGGGGATATGGGCTCCGCCATGCTGGAAGGTCTGACCGATTGGATCGCTGGCGAAGAGCGGGAACCGGGGATCAGGCCGGGAGATATTCAGGGGCAATTCAACCGGCAGCGTGAGGATGTCCGTGGCAAAGCCGACGATGCCGGTTTCGAGGGCGCGTTCCACCCGCAGGAAGTGCTGAAACAGGACGAGTTCGAGAAGGACGATGTCGCCACACTGCGCACCAAGGTCGACGCGATCAATCTGACGGCCGTCGGCGATCTGATCACCGCCTGGAAGGCAGTCGGCGATCGCGCTCGCGATTCGCTCAACACCTTCACGGCCGCTATCACCCGGCTGACCGAGGACGGAGTGTGGCAGGGCGCGTCGAGCGACGCCGCCGTCGCGGGGGTGCGCGACTACGCCACCCACGGCGCGCAGCTGCCCAACGCGGCGATCCTCACCAGCAACAAACTCGCCGAACTCAAAACAGGTTTGGAACCGACGAAGCTGCTGGTTCCACACGCACCGGACGACCGGTCCTTCACGGACAACGCGCGTTCGTGGATCGCGGGTCGCGGCTGGCGCAGCAACTCCGAAGCGCAGGACACCGCGAAGGCCGAGGCGCTGCGGGTGCTGACGACGGTGTTCGCTCCGGTCATCCGGGAATCGGACACGAATGTGCCGGTCCTTCCGCAGCCGTACAACCCGGTGCAACCCGGTGATAATCCGCCGCCAACCGGTCCCGGTCCCGGCCCGGGCGGCCCTGGACCAGGCCCCGGCGGCCCCGGCCCGGGCGGCGGCACCCAACCGGAACCGGACCCGGACACCCCCACCGACGACCCGGACAACTCGGATCAAACAAACCCGAGCGGAACCGATCCGACCTCGACCGATCCGGCGTCCACGAATCCGGCGTCGACTACTCCGGCGTCCACCCCCACGACGAACCCGACCGGCTTGCCCGATCGCCCCGGGCCGGGGCCGGGAACCCCGGGTCCGCCAGGTCCGGGCGGCACGCCCGGGGTGCCCTCGCCCGGCGGCTCCATCCGCGGGGTGCCGCTCACGGCCACCACCGGCGCTCCGGCTTCGGCGGCGAGTCCGGCGACTCGCGCGGCGATGAGTGGTTTGGGCGGTCTCGGAGCGCCCGGCGCGCGCGGCGGGCGCTCCGAGGAGGAGTCGAGCAAGGGCATCCCCGACTACCTGATCAGCAGGGAACACGGTGAGGAACTGACCGGGCTGAAGGACCTGCCCAAGGTGGTGCCCCCGGTGATCGGGGAGTGAGACGAAGCGCTGTTCGCCTGTGCACGAGCGTTTTTCGACAGGCCGCACAGTCACGGACGACGCGGCCGAATGGGGCGAGATCATGAATACCGTGCGACAGTGGCGGTTCACCGCGCTCGAATTCCGGACGCTGTGGGAATCCACGGGCCGCGACGTGCTGCCCTATCCGTTGCGCCACCAGTTCACCACCCAGTACCGCTCGGACAGCCTGCGGTTGCGGCAGGCGGCCGCGCTGGCGGTGCGGCCGCAGCTCGACGACGACCTGGTGCGGGCGGTGCACGTGCTGTTCGCGCCCGAGGCGCGCATCGAGCTGGCGGGGTACCTCGGCGTCCGGCGGGACCGTGAGTTGCGCGCCCACGCCGGCGTGCACGACGAGCACGGCGCGCTGGCCGTGCAGGAACACAGCGGCGACGGGTACGGCGACGTGACGCTGACGTTCCTGCCCGCCGCCCGAGTGGCTCGCGCGATCGTCGATGTGCTGCCGGAATACCCTGCGGGACAGCGCGAACCGATGACGATCCCGGTCGAAGAACTGGAGGGCCCGCCTCCCGCGGTGCGCGACGCGTGGCGGCCGACACCGCGCGAGGAGTTCGAGAAGTTCTTCGCTCGCCCCGTCCGCGCGACCATCCACGTCGGCGTCTACCCCTGGGGCAGCGCCGACAACCGGCACATCAAGGGCCGCAAGGACTTCCAGATCACGGACTTCGACGGTGACGGCCGCTACGTCACTTTCGGCACACGCATGGTCATCGCCAAACCCACCACTCGCGAACGCATGACGGCGACGGTGCACGAGATGATCGGCCGCACCGTCGAAGAAGTTCGCTCGGGTAGCCACCCGCCCCGCTGATCTCCCGGCGCGCTGCGTTCGGATCAGGCACAGCGCTACCGAGGTGCCGCTTCCGCTCCGCTCGATCGGGTAGCGCTGTCCCGCGGATGACGATCTGGTGTATCGAAGGGATATCCCCTAATGTAGGTATGTACCTACCTAGGGATGGTGTCGATGACCACGATGAGTGCTCGTGAGTTCAACCGCGACGTCAGTGCGGCCAAGCGCGCTGCGTCCCATGGTCCTGTCGTGATCACCGACCGCGGCGAAGATGCCTTCGTGCTGCTCTCGATCGAGGAGTATCGGAGGTTGCGGGCGGACAGTCAGGACCTGGTGACTCGGTTGAGCATGGAGGACGACGATATCGACTTCGATCCGGCTCCGCTGCGTATCGAGCTGAAGGCGCCGACGCTGTGACATTCCTGCTCGACACGAACGTCATCAGTGAGCTGCGGAAATCGTCGCAGGTGGCGGATCAGTCGGTTCGGGCCTGGGTCGCGGGGCGAAGGCCATCGGAGCTGTATTTGAGCGTCATCACTGTGATGGAAATCGAGGTCGGCATCGGCCGGGTCGAACGACGTGACTCGACCCAGGGAAAGCGGCTGCGAATGTGGCTGGAGGACAAGGTGCTCGACGCATTCGCGGGCCGGATTCTCGACCTGGACCTGGCAACCGCGCGCCGCGCCGCGCAGCTGCACGTGCCGGACCCTCGCCCCGAACGCGACGCCATGATTGCCGCGACGGCCAGCGAGCACGGCATGACGGTCGTCACGCGAAACGTCAAAGACTTCGGCCCGATGGGCGTGCCGCTAATTGACCCATGGGATGGGTGAGTAGGAGTTAGCGGGATCTGTGGTTCGCGGTCGATGCCCGGCACCGCCAAGCCCAGGCCCGCCCCGGCGGCGACGAACACCAGCGGGGCGAGCTCGGCGTGCAGGCGGCGTGTCGAGACGATCTGGACGGGCACCGGTCTCCCGCTGTCACTCGCGGGACAGCATGGCGACGGCTTCGCGTTCGAGGTCGACGTAGGGTTCGCCGCTGATGTCAACGGCCACCCGGTGCAGGGTGCCGCCGGTGAACTTCCACGGGAAGGTTCCGGGGTAGTCGTCCGTGACGGCCTCCGCGCTGTCACGACCCGCGTGGAGCCCTTCCCCCGCGGCCTGCCACGGCTGACGACAGCGCAACTCCGGGTCCTGCTCGGCCATGGCGACCAAGCGGCGCAGGATGAAGTCGAGCTGGATGGGCATCGGCTTCTCGCACCACAGCGTGCCGTCGTTGTCGAAGACGGCGACCCGATCCTCGGCCGGAACAGCGTCGGGCCCGGCGGTCACCCGACCGACGAAATCCAGGATGGCCTGTTTGACGTGGCCGTCGCGCCAGCTCGAAAGCGGATCGGCGGCCGGGGCCGGATCGGTGTGCGCGTTGTCTTCCTGGTTCGCCGCCGCAATGGATCGGCTCCTTCCTCGGCCGACTGCGCCTCCCGCGACACTGCCTCAGCCGAGTGGCCGCGCGCATCACCCGCGGCGGGCGAGGCGATCACCTGCGCGTCACCCCTGGTGGGATGCGGAATTCCGCCGCCCGTCAGGCGAAGGGATACTGCCCGCCTCCGGTGCCGGGACCCTGGTTCGGTGTGGTGATGTCGATGATGTCCTGGACGAGGTCGACGACGGCACGACCGATGTCGAGCACGTCGTTGCCGAGGGTGGAGAATTCCTGCGCGATGAGCTGGAGCATGTCGTCTGTCCTTCGGCCCGGTCGGCTGGGTACCGTCCTCCAGAGTGACACGGAATGCGTCCCCGACGGCGGGGAATGCCTGCGGTGAGGGCGCGGGCACCCCGGTTCTGAATGGGATTGCATCGTCATGCATAATCATTTGTAGAAGGGCGCGGGCCGCCTGACCTGCGCGCCGGCGCGACCGGCCGGGGGCCGCCGACGCGGCGCCCCGAGACACACCCGCACGAAACCGAGGAGCACACAGACATGTCCGAGCGCGTCGTACTCGCCTACTCCGGTGGGCTTGACACCTCCGTCGCGATCAGCTGGATCGGCAAGGAGACCGGCGCCGAGGTCGTGGCCGTCGCCATCGACCTGGGCCAGGGCGGCGAGGACATGAACGTGGTGCGCCAGCGCGCGCTGGACTGCGGCGCCGTCGAGGCGATCGTGGTCGACGCCCGCGACGAGTTCGCCGACGAGTACTGCCTGCCCACCATTCAGGCCAATGCCCTGTACATGGGCCAGTACCCGCTCGTCTCCGCGATCAGCCGCCCGCTCATCGTCAAGCACCTGGTGGAGGCCGCCAAGTTCCACGGCGCCACCACCGTCGCGCACGGCTGCACCGGCAAGGGCAACGATCAGGTGCGCTTCGAGGTCGGCATCGGCGCGCTCGCGCCCGACCTGAACGTGATCGCCCCGGTCCGCGACTACGCGTGGACCCGCGAGAAGGCCATCGCCTTCGCCGAGGAGAACAGCCTCCCGATCAACGTCACCAAGAAGTCGCCGTTCTCCATCGACCAGAACGTGTGGGGCCGCGCCGTCGAGACCGGCTTCCTCGAGGACCTGTGGAACGCGCCGACCAAGGACGTCTACGACTACACCGCCGACCCGACCGTCAACTTCGAGGCGCCGGACGAACTGATCGTCACCTTCGACAAGGGTGTGCCGGTCGCGATCGACGGCCGCCCGGTCAGCGTGCTCCAGGCGATCGTCGAGCTGAACCACCGCGCGGGCCGCCAGGGCGTCGGCCGCCTGGACATGGTCGAGGACCGTCTCGTCGGCATCAAGAGCCGCGAGATCTACGAGGCGCCCGGCGCCCTCGCGCTGATCACCGCGCACCAGGCGCTGGAGAACGTGACCATCGAGCGCGAGCTGGGCCGCTACAAGCGCCAGGTCGAGCAGCGCTGGGGCGAGCTGGCCTACGACGGCCTGTGGTTCTCCCCGCTCAAGCGCGCGCTGGACGCCTTCGTCCAGGACACCCAGCAGCACGTCTCCGGCGAGATCCGGATGGTTCTGCACGGCGGCAACGCGGTGGTCAACGGCCGCCGGTCCGAGCAGTCGCTCTACGACTTCAACCTGGCCACCTACGACGAGGGCGACACCTTCGACCAGTCGCTGGCCAAGGGCTTCGTGCAGATCCACGGCCTGTCCTCGAAGGTCGCCGCGCGCCGCGACCTGAACCAGAAGTAAGCGAGCATCCCGGCAACGAGGGTCGACGCCGACGCGTCGGCCCTCGTTCGTCGTGAACACGGGCGCGCAGCCGCGTCTGATGGACGTTTCACACACCGCGGGCGAGCGGGTCTGTCGTCCCGCCCGGTCCGGCGGCCCGCACCCATCGCGGCGGTGTCGGCCCCGGCTACCGTAGGGGCCGACGTGTTCGAGATCCGCACCGCCCGACCGACCCCACCGAGGAGACAGCACACGATGACGCAGAGCGGCAGCACGAACACCGGTGCCCTCTGGGGCGGACGTTTCGCGTCCGGACCCGCGGAGGCGATGGCGGCGCTGAGCAAGTCGACCCACTTCGACTGGGCGCTGGCTCCCTACGACATCCGCGCGTCCAAGGCGCACGCCCGGGTGCTGCACAAGGCGGGGCTGCTGTCGGAGACCGATCTCGCCGGGATGCTGACCGGTCTGGATCAGCTGGCCGCCGACGTCGCGTCCGGCGCCTTCGGTCCCGCGGAATCCGACGAAGACGTGCACGGCGCGCTCGAGCGCGGGCTGATCGAGCGCGTCGGCGCCGAACTCGGCGGCCGGCTGCGCGCGGGACGCTCGCGCAACGACCAGGTGGCGACCCTGTTCCGGATGTGGCTGCGCGACGGCGTGCGCCGGATCGCGGCGGGCGTGCTCGACGTGGTCGACGCGCTGGTCGCCCAAGCCGCCGCCCACCCCGACGCGGTGATGCCGGGCAAGACCCATCTGCAAGCCGCCCAGCCCGTGCTGCTCGCGCACCACCTGCTCGCGCACGCGCACCCGCTGCTGCGCGACATCGACCGGCTTCGCGATTTCGACCGCAGGGCAGCGGTATCGCCGTACGGCTCCGGTGCGCTGGCGGGTTCCTCGCTCGGCTTGGATCCCGAGGCGATCGCCGCCGAATTGAATTTCGATGCGGCCGCGGCCAATTCGATCGACGCCACCTCCGCGCGGGATTTCGCCGCCGAGGCGGCCTTCGTGCTCGCCATGATCGGCGTCGACCTGAGCCGGATGGCCGAAGAGGTGATCATCTGGAGCACACCGGAATTCGGCTACATCACGCTCGCCGACGCCTGGTCCACCGGATCCTCGATCATGCCGCAGAAGAAGAACCCGGACGTCTCCGAGCTCACCAGGGGTAAGGCGGGTCGTCTGATCGGCAACCTCACCGGTCTGCTCGCCACCCTCAAGGCCCAGCCGCTGGCCTACAACCGTGACCTGCAAGAGGACAAGGAACCGCTGTTCGATTCGGTCGCCCAGCTCGAGCTGCTGCTGCCCGCCATCGCCGGCCTGGTCTCCACCCTCACCTTCCACACCGACCGGATGGCCGAACTCGCCCCCGCCGGTTTCACCCTCGCCACCGACATCGCCGAATGGCTTGTGCGCCAAGGTGTCCCGTTCCGCGTTGCGCACGAGGCCGCGGGTGCGTGCGTCCGCGCCGCCGAGAACCGCGGCGTCGGCCTCGACGAACTCACCGACGAGGAATTCGCCGCCATCGACCCGGCCCTCACCCCTCAGGTCCGCGAGGTTCTCACCGTCCAGGGCTCCATCGCCTCCCGCAATGCCCGCGGCGGCACCGCGGGCACCCAGGTCGCCCTCCAGCTCGACGAGGTCCGCGCCGCGGCCGCGGCCGCCCGCACCTGGTTGCACTGAGCGTTTCGACCGGCGGCCGATCGGCATGCCGTCCGACCGGCCGCCGGGTCAGTCGGCGCGGGCGAATGCGCTGTCGGTGCGGAGCGGGACGGCCTCGCTGACGTCTACTTCAGTCGGACGGTTCGTCCCCCGTCGGCACATGGCTGAACCGAGCGTCGGCCCGTGTCGGAAGCGGGGCCAGCGGCGGGCGTCGTGAGCGGCCCGCCACCGTCGCTGTTCAGAGGAATTCGGCCGTGTCGAGTTCGAAGTCGAATGGTGCCGGAAGGTGTAGCGGCGCACCGAATTTGGCGGTTGCCTGTTGAGTGTACTGGCCGTGATCGGGTGCCCAGAAGACGGTCACTTCGCCGTGATGGCGGTCGACCAGGAGGTACACCGGAATTGCCGCCTGTGCGTAGGCGTCGCGCTTCTCGACGCGATCGACCTCGGCATCGCGGTCGCGGCCGGACGTGATCTCGACGATCAGCAGGACGCCGGACGCATCGGCCCACGATGGCTCGGCCCGGAAATAGCCCCGTGGCGCGACCGCTCCGTCGACTCGCGAGCGGCCCTCGCGGTATGCGGGGATACGCAGGCCACGCTCGTGAAAGAACTCGAGCCCGGTCGAACTCAGGATCTGGTTGCGAATCGTCGCGGCGAACTCGTCGCGCTCGCCGTCGGGAACGGGTACCACGTAGATCCTTCCGTTGATCAGTTCGACCGATACCTCCTCCGACGACGCACGCTCCAGTACCTCGAACTCCGCAAGGCTCACGTCGGCGTCCTGGATACTCATGTGCCCAGGATAACGGGGTGGGGGACGGTCGGAGCGCGACTCGTGCCCGGCGATGATCGCCACGGGGACTCCTCTCGAGCAGGGATTGTTCTGTCTCGGAGTTGGACGGGGTAGGCCGCCTGCTGGTTCCCCTGGTGTGCACGACACCCGGTGTGTCCTCACGAAAAGGTCGTGTCGGTGTGACGACGCCCCGTGCAATCGCGTCACCAGCCCGTCGTCGGCCAGCTCGAGGTTTTGCGCCGTAGCCGGGTCACTCGGCGGGGGCGAATGCGCCGTCGGTGCGGAGCGGGACGGAGTCGCTGACGTCGACCTCACCGGCGATGGCGACGTCTTCGGCGAAGCCACCATCGCGGAGTTCGCGACCGGACGAGCAGTCCGCCAAGGTGGCGCCGATATCGCCGGTCGATTCGAAAGCCGTTCTGGCGATGGTCGATTCGGGCGACAACGGCCCCGCGCCCGCGCTCGCCAACGCGGAGACGACCGCTCCGGCGCCCAGCAGATCTTCGATGCTCGGACGCAACGCGTCGCGTCCGGGCCATTGCTCGCCCGCTGCGATCACGGCGACGGGCCGATCCGCTGTGCCCCAACCCTGTCGGCGGATCCATCGGGCGACGGCGGTCGCGTTGCGCAGCGATGCGGCAAGCACTGGAATCCCGGTGACGGCAGCGGAAATGGCCGAACCGTTGAAAGACGGAAGGACGAGTCGAGGCACCGTCGGGGCGCGGCGCAGCGCCGCGGGCGACAGCGACCAGGGCCGCTGCTCGGTGACGACGCGGCGGCCGACGGCGAGCACCGCGTCCTGGGCTTCGGCGAAGTCCGTCGCGCGATCGTCGCGCCAAGGGAACGGAAAGACGCGAGTACCGGCGTCGACCGCGACGCTGACCGACGTCGTGAACGACAGCACGTCGACGACCACCACACACGCGCTGCCCGGCGTCAGCGCGAGCGCCCCCGCCACACCCCACTCGCAGCGAACGCCGAAGGACCGCTGCTCGAACCATGTTTCTCCCACCACCAAACTGTTCTAACAGAGGGCTGCCCTGAACACAGTGCGGCGCTCGTCTACGGACCCGGGGCCGACGCGGCCGCCATGAACGCCGCTGTCCGACGCTGCCTCGACAGGGCTGGATTCGAAGTCGCGCGCGGATCGCATGCCGCCCCTGCTTTGCCCGGGCGGGTCGCCGCGCTGCGAGTCAGACGGTGGATGGCCGGACTCGAACAGGCGACTTCGGACGAATGGTCCCGCTGGGTGGTCAGACGCGGACTGCCTCGCCGCCGTCAGTGGGCGCGGCGTTCGATCAGGGTGGCCAGGTGGAGGACGGGTGCGGCGAGGTCCGGGATGGCGTCGGGGTCGCCGAGGCGGCCGGTTTGGTAGCTGAGGAGCTCGTGGCCCGCGAGACTCCAGCGGGGGACGACGCCCTCCAGATGGGCGGCGATCAGTTGGGGGCCGACGAGCAGGCGGGCGTAGTTCGTGTCCACTGCGGTCACGCGGAAACGGTGGTCGAAATCGCGATGACCGGTGGTGACAGGTACGTCGCTGAACAGGGCGCTGCCGGGCTCGGAGAGCGCCGCGACATCGACGACCGCCACCGGCGGATAGGGCCGTTCCAGCAGCACCACCACGACAACGAAGCGGTGGGTGGTCGTGTGGACGATCTGGCCGTTCCAGGCGCTGGTCTGGTAGGAGTAGTCGGCCACGGTGACCTGGTGGCCCCCGAGCTCCCCGGTCAGCGTCGCACCGAGCCCAGTCGGATTGCGCCCCGGCAGCCGCGCGGTCCACGGCACCAGCGGCGCCATCTCGAACCGCCAGCCGTGCGGTGTACCCCACTCACTGAACGTCTGACCAGCAGCCCGCCTCCTGCGCACGCGCAGCGGCAGCAACACCCCGAAACCCGCCGCCAACAGCACGGCCACGAACACGATCAGACCGATCCGGAACGCTTCCACCACGGGTCATCACATCCCTCGGTCGACGGACCCTCCCATTGTCCGCCGACTCACGAGGCCGCGCAGCCGTGTGAGCTATGGCAACGGTCGCCATCGGTGCTCCGCTGGGCGTCGTCAGATCTCCTCGGGAAGTTTCTTGATCACGCGAGTGGCGAGCTTGCGGGTGTAGGAGCTGGGGTCGGTGAGGAACGGCTCGATCAGGTGGCGCGTACCGGGTGCCTTGATCCGGCCGAGGACTTCGATCGCGTAGTTCCGGGTCTGCGGATCATGCAGGTAAGACGTGACAATCGCCAGCGCGCGGGGGTCTTTGCCGCGTCCGAAATAGGTGAGCAGTCCGGCCACGATCTCGTTTGGTTCGGGTTGTTCGGCGATGAGGCCGGCGATCAGATCGAATTCGCGAGGTCCGGAGACGGTGGCCAACGCGCGGGCTGCGCTGTAGCGCTGGAAGTGATCAAGCGCTGGGCTGCGCCGCAACTGCTCGGTGAGTAGTCGGATGGCATGGGCGTTTCCCCGGCCGGAGCGGTCGTCGAGATTGCTGATCAGGTCCGTGTGGATGGCCAGCTTGTGGGGTGCACGAGTCCCGGCAACTCCGCGACCTTCCGGGCCGGGGATTCGTTCATCGAGATGTTCGAGCCAGTCGAGATACACCGGGATCGCCTGCGGCAACGGCCTCAACTTGTTCAGCGGGCTGAGAGTGTACGCGCGGACGCCGACTGCGGCGAGGTCGCGGACGAGCCGTAACTCGAATCCGTCGCGACCGTCGTGGAGGCTGGACGGGAGATTTTCGAGCCAATCATGCTGATCCGGCATTCCCGGGTAGGCGCGGTGCACGATGGGGGGATTGCCGAGGCTGTCGGCCATCGTCGCCGCGTCATAGCTTGTCGACGACGGTTGGCTGGTCGCCGATGGCGGAAGAGTCACTGCGGGCGCGTCGGCAGCATGCTTCTCTGCGAGAACGTGCCTGCTGCGGGCCAGCAGCTGTTTGCGGTACTGATAAAGCCCATCCAGCTGCCGGTCCATCTCCCGGCACCATTCGCGAAGCTGCACGGCGTGGTCGGGCGCATTGCTTGCCATTTGCTCGACCCGTGCTATCGCGGCGGCGATCGCCCGGGCGAGGTCGCCGACGCGGGTACCCAACGTCGCGAGATCCCGTGCCACCCGCACCGGATGAGCGGGTCGATCTCCGGGTTCAGTGTCCGTCGCCATCGTCGAGCTCCTTCCGAATCAGGGTGATCCTGCATTCCTCAGCAGCCGGGCAGCCGCGCGGTCAGCGGCACTAGGCTGCCGCCATGACCTTGCTGCTGCTCGCGCTGGCGATCGCCTCCGAGGTGACCGCGACCGTTTCGTTGAAGTTCTCCGAGGGATTCACCAAGCTGGTTCCGTCCATCGTGGTGGTCATCGGTTATGGCGCGGCGTTCTTCTTCCTTGCACAGGCGCTGAAGCGGGGCATGCCCATCGGAGTGGCGTATGGCATCTGGTCGGCGGTGGGGGTCGCCGCCATCGCCGTCATCGGGGTTCTCTTCCTGAACGAACGACTCACCCTGGTGCAGGTCGGCGGCATCGCGATGGTGATCCTGGGCGTGCTCGCCCTCGAACTCGGCGGGTCGCACTGACCCGGTCCAGGCCACCGGTTTCAGCCGATGCACCACCGCCTATGGGGATCCCGCGAGGGTGGTCGCGACGCCGTCTTCGCAGACTCGAGGCCCGCCTCGCATGCGGTCCGACCTCTGCGAAGCTGTGCACAGTGGGAAGCTCTGCGAAGCGTCGAAAGCTCCGCGAGTCCCTTCGTGGTGGCATCAATCCTGAACGCGCACTGTATATCCCGCGTCGGTGAGCGCGGTGAGCACCTCGTCGCGGTGGTCGGGCCCGCGAGTCTCCAGAGTGAGAGCTACTTCGACTTCGTCGACGGCAAGCCAGGTCCCGGTGCGCGAGTGCACCACGTCCACCACACTCGCACCCGTCCCGCCCACCACGGTGAGCAATGCGGACAATCCGCCGGGTCGATCCGAGATCGTCACGCGCACAGCGAGATAGCGTCCTGCGGCGCTGAGGCCGTGGTTGACGATCCTGGTCAGCAGGAGGGGATCGATATTGCCGCCGGAGAGCACCGCGCAGACCGGCCCGCGCAGCTCGAGTTCGGCTGCGGCGCAACTCATCAGCGCTGCGACGGCCGCCGCGCCCGCGGGCTCCACGATGAGCTTCGCGCGTTCCAAGCACAGCAGCAGCGCCGTGGACAGCGCCTCCTCGTCCACCGTGACGATGCGCGGCGCGTGCGCGGCGACGTGCGCGAACGGCACCTCGCCTGGCAGCCCCACCGCGATCCCGTCGGCCATGGTCGACATCCGTTCCGCCCATACCGGTTTGCCGACCGCCAGCGATTCCGGCCACGCCGCGGCCTCGGCCGCCTGCACCCCGATCACCCGCACATCGGGCGCCAGCCGGTGCAGGGCGATCGCGATTCCGGCCAGCAACCCACCACCGCCGGTGGGTACGAGCACCGTGCCCACATCCGGCAGCTGCTCCAGAATCTCGAGCCCCACGGTCGCCTGCCCGGCCACGATGTCCGGGTGGTCGAACGGGTGGATCAGCGTGGCCCCGGTGCGCGCGGCGAAATCCAATGCCGCGTCGAGCGCTTCGTCGATGGTGTCGCCGACCTGCCGCACGCGCGCGCCATAAGCCTTGGTGGCAGCCAGTTTTGGCAACGAGGCGCCGATCGGCATGAAGACGGTGGCCTCGATGTCCAGCGAGGTGGCCGCCCACGCGACGCCCTGCGCGTGATTGCCGGCGCTCGCCGCGACCACCCCGCGCGCCCGGTCCTCGGAAGGCAGATTGGCGATCCGGTTGTAGGCGCCGCGCGGTTTGAACGAGCCGGTCCGCTGCAGGTTCTCGCATTTCAACCAGACGTCCGCGCCGCAACGTTCGGACAGCACCCGCGAGGCGACCACCGGCGTCCGGCGGATGACCGGCGCCAACAACGCCGCGGCCGACTCGATCCGTTCCAGCCCGATCAGCTCCATGGCCCCATGCTGCCATCGCGAACCGCGAGACATCCTACGATTCCGGGCGTTCAGTCCGCTTTCTTCGCGAGGTTGTGCGCCAGAGCGCCGAGCCGGGCCAAGCGGGCGTCACCGAGCGGGGTGAGCCTGCCGCCGAGCCGGTTGGTGACGAACCCGAGCGACATCCCGGTGGCCGGGTCCGCGAACGCGCCGGAACCGCCGAGCCCGAAGTGCCCGAACGCCGAGATCGGCGTGGCCTTGGACGGCATCATCGGTACGCCGTGGAATCCGAGTCCCCACGGGATGCGGAACGCGAGCACGTAATCGGGCGTGAAGACCTGGCGCTCGCGCATGTGGTCGATGGTCTCCGCGCCGAGCAGCCGGTAGCCGTCGAGGCTGCCGCCGATCGCCAGCGCTCCGTACAGCCTGGCCAGCGCCCGCGCGGAGAAGACGCCGTTCACGCCGGGCATGACCGAATCGTGCAGCCGCGGGTCCGACATCAGCTCGGCGAAACCGCTGGGCGTCGTCTCGGCGGCGGCGGCGAGGCGGCGGCTGCGACCCATGATCCGCGCGCCGCTCTCCCAGCTCATCCCGGCGACGGTCAGCTTCGGGAAGTTGACGGCGATGCGGTCTCGCTCGGCCTCGGGCACCCGGAACCACAGTTCCTCGGCGCCGAGTGGCTCGGAGATCTCGGTCCGCAGCACGTCGGTGAAGTCCGCGCCCGCGACCCGCCGCACCAGCTCCGCGACGAGGTGTCCGAAGCTGATGCCGTGATAGCCGCTGGTCGTGCGGTGCCGCGGGTCGGGTGCGGCGGCGGCGAGTGCGGCGGTGACCGCGGTGTCGTCGAAGAAGCGCTCTGGCGCACCGGGCAGCAGACCGCGCAGCCGGTGCAGTCCCGCGCGGTGGCTGAGCAGTGCGCGCACGGTGATGTGCTCTTTGCCCGCCGCGGCGAACTCGGGCCAGTACTCGGCGACCGGATGGTCGTAATCGAGCAGTCCGCGTTCGGCGAGGCGGTGCAGCAACGTGGCGGCGACACCCTTGCCGGTGGAATACGCGACGGCCAGCGTGTCGTGTTGCCACGGAACGCCCGGTCGCGCGAACCCGGCCCAGGCGTCGACCACGGGCTCGCCGTGCAGATAGACGGTCAGCGCGCCGCCGCCGTCGCTCGGGCGGCGGAAGAGCCGGTCGAATTCGGCGACGAGGCCGACGAAGCGCCGGTCCACGAACTGCGTTGTCGGAGGTGTCGGCATCGAGGTTTCCTTTTCTGCTCCTTACCCAGACTAAGGGTCCGGAACACGGCCATCTGGCGCGCCCATCCTGCCTCGAGCACAGCACGCCGCCGGACCGCTACGCGATTGGGCGGCGATCAACGATTCGACCGCGCCGGTCCCACTCTCGGGAACCGGCGGGGGAGGAGAGTAGGTCAGGCCGCCGCGGCGGTGCGCAGCGCGCCCAGTATGTCGGCGGGCTCTGCGACATCGAGGACGAGCCGGGTGAATTCCGAGCCCCTGAGCTCGACGCGCACGCCGGAGCCGTCGAAACGGGTGTCCCAGAATTCCTTGCGGCCCTTGCCGCGGAAGGTGCCCGCGGCGATCACGCCGGGGAAGAAGGTGCCGGGCGCGCGCACCCACGGCGGCCGCAGATCGACCTCGGCGGGCGCGACTTCGGTGATATCGCGCAGGTCGAAACTGAATTGGTCGCGCAGTGCGAGCAGTCGATGTCCGCCGAGCACCTTGACCGTCACTGTCGTTCCCGTGACCTCGATCTCCACCATGCCGCGTACCTCGCAATCGCCCCCGTATTTCCGTACGCCTCCAGCATCGGGCCCGCCCCTGGACTGACCCTGTGCCGATCCTGTGATTTCCCCAAGCTTCTGGACCGGAGCCTCGGCGCCGCCTGAGACGAGTTCCAATCAGGACCCGGCAGCCGCACCGGAAACTGAGAAGATGCCGCTACGTAGATATGCGCATCAACGCATGTCGATTCGAAGTGCGCACCCGCCACAACGTTCAGCATCTCGAGATCGGCAAGGAAGGCGAACGGTCTCGCGGGATCGGGCTCGGTGCCGCATCCACGGTGGTCGGCGCGGAAACCGACCGAAGGCCACCTTCATGCCGCCCCAGACCGATCGAAGGTGACCTTCGTTCACCCGACCTATCTGCCCGGGGTGCCGACCGAGGGGTGACCTTCGTCGTGGTGGGCCGACCGGCGGGGGTCTTCGGCCGGGTGTGCGTGTCCTGGTGCGCTACGGGACGTAGACGATGCGGTCGTCGGTCTGGGCGTTCCACGTCTCGCCGACTTGGGCGAGGGGCACGGGACGGGCCCGCACGGCGATCGCGTCGCTGTGCACCGCGACGGCGAGTTCCGGCAGCTCCGCGAGGAAGTCGCGTGCGGGTACCGAGCCGATTCCGCTGCCGCAGATCTGCAGCCGGGACGCGCGCAGCAGCGCGGAGTCGATGGGAATCGTCTGACCGGCGATGGATCCGATCTGGATCCAGTCCAGCGGAGCGCTGCGGTCGCGGCGAGCGGTGATCATCGCGGTCATCGCTCGGGCGGACGGTTCTCCCCACACGTAGTCGATGACGACGTCGACTTCGGCGGCGCGGTCGACCTCCTCGAAGCTCACCGTTTCGTCCGCGCCGAGGTCGTGCAGTGCGGCGAGCCGGGAAGCGTCGCGTCCCGCGGCGATCACGTACGCGGCGCCGAACCGTTTGGCGATCTGCACCGCCATGCTGCCGGCGCTGCCGGTGGCGCCGAGAACGAGGACGCATCGACCCTGCTGGAACGCGATGCGGCGGCGCAGCGCGACCCAGGACGACATCGCCGGGTTCATCGCGGCGGCGATGCGCACCGGGTCGGCGTCGTCCGGCAGTAGCACGCTGCGGCGCGGGTCGATGACGGTCTGCTCGGCGAGCGTGCCCAGGTCGCCGTCGTCCACCACCGTGTACCTGAGATTTCCGTGCTGGTCCCGTACGACGGCGTCGACGCCGGGGACGAACGGGAACGTGCCGGTGCTGCTGTAGTGCGTGCCGTTCGCCCGAGCCCTGACCAGTTGGTGCAGACCTGCCGCGAGAACATCCACGACCATCTCGTCCCCCTGGGCGACCGGGCCGGGGTACTCCCCGTACTGCGGCGGGGCGTCGAAGCTGGTGACAACGGCGGCGTGCATGGCAACTCCTCGTATTTGATTGGTATTACAAACTAAATCGAGTTTGGTTGGTAATACAAACCATGTCAAGTAGGATGCCCGTATGGAATCCGAGGACGCGCTCGAGGACGCTCTCGTCCGGACGTCGTTCCGAGTGATGGCCGTGCTCACCCGCATCGGTTCGGAGCACGATCTGTCCCTCACCCAACTGCGGTTGCTCGGCCTGCTGCGTGACCGCCGACCGCGCATGACCGATCTGGCGGCGTTCCTGGGGTTGGACAAGTCGACGATGTCCGGCCTCGTCGAACGGGCGGAGCGCCGAGGCCTCGTGGCACGAGGCAAGTCGCCGCAGGATCGCCGGGTGGTCGACGTGTTCATCACTCCGACGGGCAGCGAACTCGCGCAACGGGTGCAGGAGGAGATCCGCGCGGCCCTCGCGCCCTATACCGACCGTCTAGCCGCGGACGACCGCCAGACGCTCATCCAACTGCTCGACTCCCTTTCGGGAAGGTCGACGAATGGAAAGGCCCAGCCCGACGACTTGCGGGCTGGGCCATGACTTCGCCGCACGTGGGCGCGGCTACTCCTCGATCAGTGCGAGGCCGCGCGCCCCGCGTGATGCGCCGCGTCGGCGATCTCCAACACATCCGCCAACCACGGCGTGTAGCTCGTCGGATCCTCCGCGAGCGCCGCGCGCAGTTCCTCCGGCTGGATCCACGCGTACGCGGCGACCTCGGCGGGGTCGGGCCGCGGCACGCCGGCGTCGAGTAGCCCGATGAGCACGTGGTCCCACTCGTGCTCGACGCGGCCGGTGGCGCTGTCCCGCGCGTGATATCGGAAGACGCCGACCTCGGTGAGCGTGGTGGCCAGCCCGAGCTCCTCGGCGAGCCGCACCGCCGCCGCGGCCGCCACCGGCTCGCCGGGCGCGGGATGTCCGCAGCAGGTGTTGGCCCACAGCAGCGGAAAGCGGGTCTTCACGGCGGCCCGCTGCTGGAGCAGCACCCGTCCCGCCGAGTCGAAGAGCAGTACGGAGAACGCGCGATGGAGCCGCCCAGGCGCCTGGTGCGCCTCCGAGACCGGGCACGCGCCGACCGCGCGGCCCGCCTCGTCCACGAGCTCGACGGGCAGGGCCTCGCGGTCGGTCAACGGCTGGGCGAGGGTCTCGGTCACCTCCCCACCTTATCGGCGGCGATGAGCAGGTACTGGAAGCTGCCCTCTCGGTACGCGGTGAGGAACGGCTTCTCCACACCCGTCGCGAGCTCGGATTTCGTGCGCAGATCCCAGTACGGGATGGTGGCCGCCGTGAGGTCGACCACGTCGATGGGCACCAGGCCGTTCTCGGCGAGCGCCCGGAAGTACTCGCTGCGCGGATGGATCATGCAGCCGTAGTGCGCGTCGATCCAGCTGACCGACGACGAGCGCCCGCCCGTGACGTCGTTGGAGCAGCCGGTGATGCAGACGTAGCGCCCGCCGGGCTCCAGCAGCCGGGAGAACTCGCGGAACAGGTCGAACAGGTCGACGTACATGGTCGTCTCGTTGGTCCAGATCCCGCGCATCACGCCGCTGTCGAAGCCGGTGTCGAGCATGTTGCGGAAGTGGAACTTCACCTTGTCCGCGACGCCGCGGTGCGCGGCCTGGTCGTTGGCGAAGCCGACCTGGTACTCGGAGATGGTGACACCGTCCACCTGGCAGCCGAAGCGCTGGTTGGCCATGAAACTGGTGCCGCCACGGCCGGATCCGCCGTCCATCAATCGGTCGCCGGGGCGGACGTCACCGAGGTGGTCGAGCAGCAGATCGGCCTGCGCGGTCTCGAGCCGGTGGAGTTCCTCGACGATCCGTTCCTGGCGGGTGTTCTCGGGACCTTCCAGCACCGAGAGATCGGGGTCGCCGATGCCGTAGTGGTGGTGGTAGAGCCCGTCGACCTCGCCGAGCTTGGTGTTGACCCGGTCGTCGTTGGGGTTGTCGTTCCAGTACGCCGCAACGGATTTCTGGTAGTTGGTGCGCAGCACGGCCTCGGCCTGGGGGTTGAGCATGGTCATGCGTGATCATCCTCTCTCGTTGCGGTACCGGCTATCCGACATCTTTGTAGCGACGACTGTCGGCATGCCAGGCGCGGTTGCCGCCCATCCATGCCCACAGTCCGACGAGGAAGCGTCGCAGTTCCGGCGATCCGCCGGCGGCCAGCGGCGCGGCCTCGCGTTCGAAGCGGTGCACGAGTTCGTCGTGGACCGCCGCGGTGTGCAGCACCGCCTCTCTACGGGAGCACCGCTCTTCGGCGGCAAGCACCGTGGGGAGGTTGAATTCCCTTCCGTTGGAAAGGTCTTCGCGTGCCATCGAGTACAGATCGTTGACCATCTGGGCGGCGAGCGCCGCGGTGGTCGTCACCCGCCGCATCGCCGGGTGGGTGTATTCCGCCGCCGACAGCTCGTAGCCGCCGAGCACGTCGATCGGCGCCATGCACGGCAGGAAGCTGTGCGGTTGGCGGTTGGTGAGGTATTCCCAGACCGGTGGCATCCGGCCCGCGCCCCGCCAGCCCGCCTCGGCGCCAAGTGCGATGAACCAGCCGCCGATCTCGGTGCGCAGCCTGGCCAGTTGCGCCGGGCCGGCGTACTGCGCGAGGTGCTCGAACGAGGTGCGGAAGGCCCGCAGGATCGGATCTGCCTGCAGCGCGCGCTCCAGCTGCGGTGCGTAGCGCGCGGGCAGATGCGCGGGATCCATGACGGCCATGCACAGTTCGAGCCGCGGACCGAGCTCGGCCTCGGGGCTGGACGGGGTGCCATCGGGAGCTCGGTCGTCGGCATCCTCCTCGCAGTAGTAGTCGTCCACGGACCACTCCGAGACCGCGCATTTGGCCGCGGCCAGCAACTGGTCGGCGTGGGAACAGTCGGGGTGGGCGAGCATGACGAGCCGTCCGAAGTCGGCCTTGCGCAGGTCGTCCAGCCTGCCTTCGTAAAGGCCGATGTCCTCGGCCCAGGCCAGCAGGCCCTCGTTCACCGCCTCCGCGAGCACGGGATCGTCGCGCAGGGGAGGCGGGCAGTAGAGCGGCGGAATGCGGGAGCCGCTGCCGACCTGCGTCGAGGCGGTGCCGAGCCCGGACGGTCCGATCCGCGCCCGCGGCGGCGCGGCCGTCGCGGGACGCACCGCCGCGGACGCGGTACCCAAACCTGTCGGCCCCAAAGGAATTCGAGCCCATGGCCGGTCCGGCTCGGACGCTGGTGTGGCTGGCGCATGCCCGTTGCTTGCCGGTGCGGCGGCCCGCCCGGTGACCCGTACCGCAGGGCCGGACGGAATCGGTGGGCGCCGCGACTCCGCCGGACCGGCCCCCTGCGCCGGGCCGACGGAGTCCGCGGCGTTCCCGTCCGGCGGACCGGACGGGGTCTCGTCGACGCCGTCCGCGACCGGAGCGGCGTCAGGTGTGGAGGGGCCGATCGCCACACCGTCCGGCGCCAGGTACGGCGTGGTCGGTCCGGCGGTGCGATCGACGGGCAGCCGCAGCGCGCCCGACCCGAGCCCCCTCGGGCCGAGCAGCCGGACCGGCGTGAACCCGGCTGCTGGCCACGGCTGGCTCGAAACATCGGGCAGCGCAGCGGATTCCGCTACCGCTTCGGCGAACAGCTCGGCGGGCGCCGCGCTGTCCGTGCTGGTGAGCAGCGCCACGACGTCGGCGGCCAGATCGTGCGTGGCGGCGGGCGCGGCGGCGCGGGAGAGCACCGACATCGGTCATCACCCCGGCTAGTCCGCCTGCCGGGCGACCAGGACATTGTCGAGCACCCCGAGGGCGTCCGGGACCAGCACGGCGGCCGAGTAGTAGCAGCTGACCAGGTAGGAGATGATCGATTGGTCGTCGATGCCCTTGAAGCGCACGTTCAGACTGGGCTCGAACTCATCCGGAATTCCGGTCTGGTGCAGTCCGATCACGCCCTGGTCCTTTTCGCCGAGGCGCATGGCGAGGATCGAGGTGGTCCCGTTCTCGCTGACCGGGATCTTGCCGCACGGGTAGATCGGCACGCCGCGCCACGCGGGCACCCGGTGTCCGTCGACATCCACCGGGTCGGGATAGATTCCGCGCTTGGTGCATTCGCGGCCGAACGCGGCGATCGCTTTCGGGTGCGCCAGAAACATTTTCGTGCTGCGGCGCATGCTCAGCAGCTCGTCCATGTCGTCCGGGGTCGGCGGGCCGGACTCGGTGTAGATGCGCTGCTTGAGGTCGCAGTTGTGCAGCAAGCCGAAATCGGGATTGTTCACCAGATCGGATTCGCGGCGTTCGTAGAGCGCCTCGATGGTCAGGCGCAACTGCTGTTCGACCTGATTCATCGGATCGTTGAACAGATCGGCGACGCGGGAATGCACCCGCAACACGCTCTGCGCCAGGCTGAGCTCGTATTCTCGTGGAGCGGCGTCGTAATCGACGAACGTGCCTTGCAGCAGCGGCTCGCCGTCGTGGCCTGAGGAGATCTCGATGTCGGCCTCGCCCTTGGAATTCTGCCGATGAGCGGGCGCGGCCGCGACGCGTTCGAGTCGCTCGCGCAATGCCGGTGCGCTGTCGACCATTTCGTCGAGCGCCTGCCGGGGCAGCACGAGCATGGTGGTTTTGGTTACCGTCTTGACGGTCACCGGCCAGATGGCGGACGTATCGAGCAGGGTTTCGTCACCGAAATAGTCACCTGCGCCGAGCATGCCGACCTTGGTCTGCTCGCCGAATTCACCGGCGCCGATTTTGGCCAGCTTGCCGTGCACGATCAGGATGACCTGATTCATCGGATTACCGAATTCCGTGACGACAGTTCCGGGTTCGAGATCGCGCTGTTCGAAACGCCGCGCGAGCGCGCCCAGTGTTTCCTCGTCGTCGAATCCGCGCAACGGCGGAAGTTCCTGGAGTTCCAGCGGTATCACGCGGGCCTGTCCGCCGTCGACGGCGAATTCGACCTCACCGTTGCCGACGGTGTGAGTCAGGCGCCGGTTGACCCGGTATACACCGCCGTTGACCTGCACCCAGGGCAGCGTGCGGGTGAGCCAGCGCGAGCTGATCCCCTGCATCTGCGGTTCGGATTTGGTGGTGTGCGCCAGCTGGTGCGCGGCGCCCGTGCTCAGGCTCTTGCGAACGTTGTTTTCCGTTTGGACTGGCATTTCGATGGTCATGCGTGGTCCTCACCTCGAGGGGTCACCGGGACGGTCGATGGTGTTTCTTGGGCACGGCAGATCAGCAGACCGGGAAAGGCCTGCGAAAGAAGAGACATTCGCGTGGAAAAGACTTGCGAGACAGTGTGTTTCCAGACGGCATTGATGGTAGGTCGCGGAAGTGTTGCGGCGCAGCAAAATTCGCGGAATTCGCCCGAACGGATTCGGATGGTTACGACATGCGTTCGATCGAGTAACGGCAGATAACGACACGGCGACGCGCGCGAACATCCTGGGATGAATGATTGATTCGCCGACGATTCGCGGGCGGCTGGCTATCTTCTTGTCCCATGTTCACGTGGATCTACGTGTTGCCCATCTGGCTGGTCTTCCTCATCATCACCGGCACCGCAGTGCTGCTCACCTCCGCGGGCATCCTGGTGTCCCGCAAGTACGTGATCCGGATCTTCGGGCCCGAACCCGGCAAGAACGAGACCGTCACGATGGTGCTGACCGTCGGCGGCGTGTTCTACGGCCTGCTACTCGGCCTGATCGCGGCGGCGACCTACGAGTCCTACGACACCGCACAGTCCTTGGTCGCCGACGAGGCCGCCGCGCTCGGCACGCTCTACCGCGAGGTAGGCGCCTACCCCGAGCCGCAGCGCACCCAGCTCCAGCGGGATCTGATCGACTACGCCGACAACGTGCTCACCGAGGCGTGGCCCGCGCTGCGCGAGGGGCGCGAGCCGATGGGCGGCACGGCTCTGGTGACCCGGTTCCAGGTGAACCTGCTGGCTTTCGAGCCGCAAACCACCGCGCAGGAGATCGTGCACGCCGCGACCATCGAACAGTTCGCGCGCTTCGACTCCGACCGCAGACACCGGATCAACGCCACCGCGGGCGGCATGCCCGACGTGCTGTGGTGGGTCATCCTGGTCGGTGGCGCGGTCAACCTGGTGCTGCTGTGCATGTTCAGCCTCAGCCGCGGCGCGCATCTGATGCTCGGCGGCCTGTTCGCCTTCTTCCTCGGCGCGATGATCTTCCTCATCGCGGCGATGGACTATCCGTTCCGCGGTGATCTCAGCGTGAGCCCCGAGCCGTTCGAGAGCATGTATATCCACGTCATGGGGCGGTGACCGCGCTCACCTGCCATGGAACCTGTCACAGCCGACACATGAGGTCACCCCGATGTGGGAAGCTCGTCTATACGCGTGGACGGCATACTTCTCCGGGGGTCGGAAGGTGTCTCTTCGCGCCGAGCGCGCGGAGGTCGTGTGGGCACATTGCAGGGTAGGGCCAGGAGCGATGGTGAACTTCGGTAAGGAATTGGTGGGTTCGGTGCAGCGGTTGATGGCGACCGCGCAGAACGGCCTGGAGGTGATCCGCTTCGGTGGACTCACCCACGATGTCGAGTCGTCGCCCTTCGAGGTGGTCGAGCGGCGCAGGATGTATCGGCTGCGCCATTATTTCCCCGACGATGCCACGCCCGGTCGTCCGGTCGCGGTACTGGTGCCGCCGCTGATGGTCAACGCCGACATCTGGGACGTGAACGCCGAGGGCGGCGCCGTCGGCATTCTGCATCGCGGCGGAATCGATTGCTGGGTGGTCGATTTCGGTTCCCCGGCGAGCGAGGAGGGTGGCTGGGAGCGTGATCTCGCCGACCATGTGCTCGCGGTGAGCAGCGCCATCGACACGGTCTGCGAGGCGACCGGCAGCGACGTGCACCTGATGGGCTATTCGCAGGGCGGCATGTTCGCCTACCAGACCACCGCCTACCGCTTCGGCAAGGGCGTCGAGAGCATCGTGACCTTCGGCAGCCCGGTCGACATCGTCGCGGGCATACCGTTCGGACTGCCGTACGGGCTGGTCTCCGATGTGGCGGACTTCCTCGCCGATCACGTCGTGACGCGGCTGCCCATCACCGATTCGATGGTGCGGCTCGGCTTTCAGATGCTCGACCCGGTCAAGACCGCCAAGGCCAGGATCGACTTTCTGCGCCAGCTGCACGACCGCGAGGCGCTGCTGCCCAAGGAGCGCCAGCGCCGCTTCCTCAACAGCGATGGCTGGGTCGCCTACGCCGGGCCCGCGGCCGCCGACTTGCTCAAGCAGTTCGTCGCGCACAACCGGATGATGCTCGGCGGCTTCGTGATTCGCGATCAGCCGATCTCGCTCGCCGAGCTGAAGTGCCCGATTCTCGCCTTCGTCGGCGAGGTGGACGACATCGGCCAGCCCGCCGCGGTGCGGGGCATCGTGCGCGCGGCGCCGAACGCGGAGGTCTTCGAGGCCAGCCTGGTCGCGGGCCACTTCGGTCTGGTCGCGGGCAGCATGGCCACCAACCACACCTGGCCGCTGGTGCGCCAGTGGGTGGAGTGGATGGACGGCGGCAAGCCGCTGCCCGAGGAGATCTTCCGGATGTCCGAGCACGTGGCGACCAACCGCCCGCGCTCGGCGGCCACCCGGGTGGTGCACACCGCGGGGACGCTGGCCGAGGCGGGCGCGGGCATGGGCAAGGCGCTGGAAGGCATCGCCAACAACACCGTGCGCGGTTCGATCGAGCTGGCGGGCGAGGCAGCGCGGGCGCTGCCCAGGTTGACCCGGTTGGGCATGATCCAGCCCAACACCCGCATCTCGCTCGGCAAGCTGCTCGCCGAGCAGGCCAAACGGGCGCCGCTGCGCGAATGCTTCCTCTTCGATGACCGGGTGCACACCAACGCGGCGGTGCAAGTCCGCATCGACAACGTGGTGCGCGGGCTCATCTCCGTCGGCATCCGGCCCGCCACCCGGGTCGGTGTGCTGATGGAGACCCGCCCGAGCGCCCTGGTGACGGTGGCGGCGCTGTCGCGGCTCGGCGCGGTGGCGGTGCTGCTCGCGCCGGGCAGCGAGCTGAACCGCGCCATCGAACTCACCGGCGCGGAGACGGTGATCGTCGATCCGGAGAACCTGCGTCTGGCGTCGGGGAGCGGCGCACGAACCCTGGTGTTGGGCGGCGGCGAGGCCCGCGGACTCGACATCCCCTTGGGCGACAACGTGATCGACCTCGAGCAGATCGATCCCACCCAGGTGCGGGTGCCCGCCTGGTACCGCCCCAACCCGGGCTTGGCGCGCGAGCTGGCCTTCGTGCTGGTGACCGGCACCGGCGACCGGCTGGAGACCAAGCACATCACCAACCACCGCTGGGCGCTGTCGGCCTTCGGCACCGCGACCACCGCCGATCTCGACCGCAAAGACACGGTGTACTGCCTCGCGCCGCTGCACCACTCGTCGGGCCTGCTGGTCAGCCTCGGCGGCGCCATCGCGGGCGGCAGCCGCATCGCGCTGGCCAGGTCGCTCGACCCGGAGCAGTTCGCCGAGGAAGTGCACCGCTACGGCGTCACGGTGGTGACCTACACCTGGACGATGCTGCGCGACATCCTCGACGCCGGAGTGTTCCCCGCCGGGCATCGGCACCCGATCCGGTTGTTCATCGGCTCGGGCATGCCCGCCGGACTGTGGCGGCGCACCACCGACCAGTTCGAACCGGCGCGGGTGCTGGAGTTCTACGCGTCCATCGAGGGCGATGTGGTGCTCGCCAACGTGACCGGGGCCAAGGCGGGCTGCAAGGGCCGCCCGGTGCCTGGCACCGCCAAGGTCGAACTGGTGGCCTACGACCCGAGCACGGGCGGCATCCTGGTCGACGATGCCGGTTTCGCCCGCCGTTGCGCGGACAACGAGGTCGGCCTGCTGCTCGGCCGGGCCTCGGAGGGCGTCGACATCTCCGAGGGCGGCCTGCGCGGGGTGTTCACCGCGGGCGACTCGTGGATGCCGACCGAGAATCTGTTCCGCCGCGACAGCGACAGCGACTACTGGCTGGTCGACCGCAAGGACACGGTGATCCACACCGCGCGCGGCCCGGTGTTCGGCCAGCCGATCGTGGACGTGCTCAACGACATCACCGCCGTCGACATGGAGGTCGCCTACGGCCTTCCGGTCGGCGACCACTGCCTCGCGGTGGCGGCGGTGTCGGTGCGGGCGGGTTTCCACCTGGAGCCGAAGGACGTCACCGAGGCGATGCGCGCCCTCGACACCGAGCAGCGACCGGACCTGGTGTACGTGGTCGACGAGATTCCGCGCAGCTCCAGCTACCGGCCGTCCACCCGGGCGGTGCAGGCGGCCGGGCGGCCGGAACCGGGTCCGCTCACCTGGTGGTACCACCGCGAGACCGAGAACTACGAAGTGCTCACCGAGACCGAGGCCCGCGCGCTTTTCGGTAACTGAGCCCGTCCCGGCCGCACCGGACCCGCCGGTGCGGCCGGAACGTGTTGTAGATCCGCCGGATTGGCCGCGGCACGCGCACCCGGACAATTCGCGCCGCGGCGTCGGCTGGCATAGTTTGTGCGCGGGTCCGCCCGCGCGGCGCCGGAGGCCGCACCCGACGTCCGACAACCGTTCAGGGGTACTTGGTGAGTCAAAGCCTCATCTATCGCAACCGCGCCGTGTACGAGCTGCTGATGCGCGGGCTGTACGGCCGCCACTACGCGGCCAGGTACAGCGCGATCGCCGGGCTGGTGCCCGACGGCGCCGAGGTGGTCGACGTCTGCTGCGGGCCTGCGACGCTGTACACCCGCTACCTGCGCGCCAAGTCGGTCGACTACACCGGGCTCGACCTCAACGAGGGTTTCGTCGCAGGCGTCGCCCGCGCGGGCGGTCGCGGACTGGTCTGGAACATGCGCTCCGACACTCCGCTGCCGGAGGCGGACTACGTCATCATGCAGGCCAGCCTCTACCACTTCCTACCCGAACCGGGTCCGGTGCTGGACCGGATGCTCGCGGCCGCGAGCAAGGCCGTGATCGTCGCCGAACCCGTCCGCAACCTCGCGACCAGCCGCAACCGGATCCTGGCCACCGTCGGTCGACGGTTCACCAACGCGGGCGACGGCCGCCAGGCGCACCGGTTCACCGAGGCGACCCTGGACGAGTTCTTCGGCCGCTACGAGCCGCGGATCGCCCAGCGCTCGCTGATCGCGGGCGGCCGCGAGAAGTTGTACGTGCTGTCCGCCTGAGACCGTCGACCGAAAGGCGCTGTGCCGGAAGTCGAGGTGACGGCAGCGCGGGCGGATCAGACGGTGAAGGCGGTGACCGCCTCGATCACCCTGGCCACCTGCTCGTCGCGCAGATCCGGCCAGAGCGGAAGGCGCACAACGGTTCCGGAGAACTCCGCGCTGCGCACGCAGGGCCGCGGCGTGCGGCCGAGCTTCAGACCCGCCGGGCTGGAGTCCAACGGCACGTAGTGGAACGGAGCCGAGATGCCGAGACTCCCGAGGTGCGCGATGAGGTCGTCGCGGCGCTGCTCGGTGGGCGTGCGCAGGTAGTACAGGTGCGCGGTGTGCGCGCGATCCTCGGGCACGGTCATGAGCCGGACGTCGTTGCGCGCCGCCCAGTCCGCCAGCCCCGCGGCGTAGGCGTCCCACACCCGATGCCTGCCGGACTGGATCGTGTCGAACTCGTCGAGCTGCGCGTCGAGCACCGCGGCGTTCAGCTCGCTCGGCAGGTAGCTGGAACCGATGTCCTGCCAGGAGTACTTGTCCACCGCGCCGCGCAGGAAGCGGGCACGGTCGGTGCCCTTCTCCCGGATGATTTCCGCACGCGCCATCAGGATCTCGTCGGTGAGCAGCAGCGCGCCGCCCTCGCCGCAGTGCACGTTCTTGGTGTCGTGGAAGCTGAGCGTGCCGAGCGTGCCGATGGTGCCGAGCGGGCGTCCGCGCCAGCGGCCGCCGAGCCCGTGCGCGTTGTCCTCCACGACGGCGAAGCCGTGCTGGGCGGCGAGCGCGAGCAGCCCTTCCATATCGGCGGCCACACCGCCGTAGTGGATGACCACCACGGCCTTGGTGCGCTCGGTGACCGAGGCGGCCACCGATTCCGGATCCAGGTTGCCCGAGGCGGGGTCGATGTCGGCGAAGACGCAAGTCGCCCCACGCAGCGCCATCGAGGTGGCCGTCGAGGTGAACGCGAAGCTCGGCACGATCACTTCGTCCTCGGGGCCGAGCTCGAGCAGCAGACCCGCCATTTCCAGCGCCGAGGTGCACGAGGTGGTCAGCAGCGCGTGCGGCGCGGCGGTGATGGCCTTGAGCTTCGCGGTGGCCGACGCGGTGAACTGCCCGTCGCCATGGCTGTGGTCGGAGGCCAGCACGGCCTCCAGATTGGCCAGTTCCCGGCGCGCCCGGAACGGGCGGCTGAAGATGACGCGGTCAGTGCTCAACCCGGTCGGTCCCCCTGCTCGTGGTGGTGGTCAGTTCCCGCGCGTCTCGCGGGCGCGGCGTCGGTGAGTCGACGGTGAGGTACAGCGGTTTGCCCACCAGGATGTGCAGGGCGACGCCGAGGTATTCGGCGATGAGGCCCAGCGAGAACAGGATCGCGCCGGAACACAGCAGCAGCACCACGATCGTGGAGGCCCAGCCCTCCGGCGCCCAGCCGTCCGTGGTCAGCGCCTCGTACACGACGACGGCGGCCATCACCACACCGGCCAGCGCCAGCGTCACGCCGAGCATGCTGACCAGGCGCAGGCCGCGTGTTCCGCTGCACAGCACCATCTTCCAGAACAGCGAGAACAGCCTGCGGTAGTTGTAGCCGGACTCCTCGCGGCCCTCGGCGCGCAGCACCACCGGCTCCTGGACGACCTTGCCGACCACCCAGGTCAGCGCCACGTCGAGGTACACGCCGTTGGAGGCGACCTCGGCGAGCTGGCGGCCGATGTCGCCGCGGATCAGCCGGTAGCTCTCGAACCTGGTCGAATCGGGGAAGGCGAACAGCGTCGCCAGCACGATCTTGGCCCCGCGCGAGGTCAGATTGCGCAGGAACCCGTGCGGGCGGGTGTTGGTCGGCTTGGAGTAGACCAGGTCCGCGCGTCCGGTGAGCGCCGCGTCGAGGAACGCGCCGATGAAGCGCGGATCGTGCTGACCGTCCTCGTCCATGGTGACGATCCAGTCGCCGTGCGCGGCCGACATTCCGGCGATGGTGGCGGCGTCCTGACCGAAATTGCGGCTCAGCCAGACGGTGCGCACCTCGGGGTAGGTCTGCTCGAGCTCCTGCAGGACGACATCGGAGCGATCGGGCCCGTTGTCGTGCACGAGGATGATTTCCTCGACCGTGAACGCGATACCGCCCGGCGTCTCGGCGCCCGCGGTGAGCGCGTGCAGCTCGGCGACCAGTCCGCCGATGGTGTTCTCACCCCGATACACCGGCACCACAACGGAAATGCCGTGCGGCCGGTCGACGCCGGGACGTCCGTTCGCGACGGGGTCGGAGCGGTACGGGCGAGCGGAGGGAATCGGCATCAGCTGGATCAACTTTCGATGACGGTGCGTGCCGGTACTGCCCGCTGGACAGCGGGCCCCGAGCCGCGGTGAACTCTAGCACGGTGCGAACAAGGCCTTCCGTTGCAGTTCATCAGACCATCATCAACACCTCGGCGGCCGATGCCAAGCGCTGCCTTGGGCTGTAGGGTCTGGAACTCGTGACCGACAGTGCAGTACTCGACTCGCGGCCGCACTCGCGACGGGACGTCCATCGCTGGGCCGCCATCACCGTGATCGGGGTGATCGCGGGATACGCGGCGGTGCTGCTCGCCAATGTCCGGCATTACTTCACCGACGACACCGAATCCCAATACACCGCGCTGTGGGTGGGTCTCGGCCGCGCGCTGCGCGACGGCCAATTCCCGGTGATGGTCCCGGAACAGTGGATGTCGGGCAACAACACGATGGACGACGCGGGCCTGTTCAATCCGCCGCAGTTGCTGATCGATCTGATCGCGCCCTCGGTGGACAACGTGGCGCTGTACGCGACCGTCGTCAAACTGATCTTCTCCATTCTCGCCGCGACCGGCGTCTACCGGATCTGCCTGGTCTACGGCGCGCGCCCGGCCTGGTCGGCGGTGGCCGGTATCGCGTTCCCGCTGTCCGGTTTCTTCCTGTTCTTCGATCAGGCCAGCTGGATGACCGCGCTCACCGGCACCGCCTGGCTGGTGCACGCGTGGGCGTCGTCGGTGCGCTACACCCGCGGGCTGGGCGGGCCGATTCCGGTCTTCGTCTTCCTGTACCTGACGATCTCCACGCAGTACATCTTCCCGGCCGTGGAGGCGGCGCTGATGCTGCTGGCGGTGGCCGTCGGCGAGCTTGTGTACCAACGCAAGTGGCAGCCCGTCGCGCGGCTGACGGCCGTCTCGCTGTGCGCCGGACTGGCCGGACTGCTGACCTTCCTGCCCAGCATGCTCTCGGCCAAGGTGACCTGGCGCGGCACGGCGCAGATCAACAACGACCAGTTCCTGACCGTGCCGTGGTCGGAATCGCTCAACGCCAGCCTGCCCAGTTCGCTGCCCGCCTTCACCTCCTGGTGGGGCTACGTGCAGCCGATGCCGCTGACCTACATCGCGTGGTTCCTGATCCCGGCGCTGGCGTTCATCGACTGGAAGCGGGCCCGTGAGTCGTGGCGCGAGCTGAGCGCCGTCGCGCTGTTCGCCATGATCATGCTGATGTGGACCGCGGGACCGGGCTCGATCGGTCCGCTGCGCTGGCCGGTGCGCGTACTGCCGATGCTGGCCATCGGTCTGCTGGTGCTGGTGTGCGTCCTGCTCGGCCGCTACGGGACATTCCAGAACTGGAAGAACCGCGGTCTCGCGGCCGGTGTGCTGATCCTGGCGCTGTGGGTGCGGTCCTTCTCGGCCGACCCGCACCACGCGCTCTGGCACGTGGCCGCCGCGCTCGCCATCGCGGCGGTGGGCGCCACAGTGGTGTGGCTCGCCCGCGAGCGGGGTATCGCCGCGGCATGTGCGCTGACCATCGTCGCCATGTTCCCGATCGCCTACTTCCAGGTGAGCGCCGCCCAGCCGACGCCGATGCCGTGGAACCTGCCCGCCGACCGCACCGAGGCGATGGCGAAGTACCCCGACTTCACCGGCACCACCCTTCAGCTCGGCGAGCGCGGCCTGCTGCAACCGGCCGACCGCGACATCGACGCCGCCTACGGCTCCCTGGTCTTCGGCAACTACGCCAGGGCGCTGGAGCTGAAGTACGTCAACGGCTACACGCCCACCGGGCACTTCTACTTCGGTGAGCTGCTGTGCATGCGCTGGGACAGCAGCGTCTGCCCGGACGCCTACCGCAGGGTGTTCGCGCCGGAGCCGAGCACCGGCCGCCCGCTGGTCGACCTGATGAAGCTCGATCGGGTGGTGTTGCAGCGCGCGCTGTACCCCGACGCGCGCGACCAAGCCGCTCCCGAGGGCTGGAAGTGGGTGGACTACCCGGGCCACGAGCGCTACATCGCGGTGCTGGAACGTGTCGTCGGTCTGGCGTCCACCGTGAACGGGCGGGTCTCGGACACGAAGAACGTGACGGCCACGTCGATCGCGGAGACCGACACCACCAGCCGCGTCCGGGTGAGCTCGGAGCAGGGCGGACGCGTCGTCTTCGCCCGCCTCGGCTGGCCCGGATACCGAGTCACCCTGGACGGCAAGCAGATTCCGATCACCACCGTGGCCAAATCCTTCGTCGCGGTGGAGGTTCCCGCGGGCACGAAGGACGCCGAACTGGTGCTGACCTGGCGTCCGCCGGGCTGGAAGATCGGCATCGCGACCATGGTGGCCGGGCTCGCGGGTCTCGGCATGCTGCAGTGGATGTACGTGCGGTCGCGGCGGCGCGACGACGAGGCGGAGACCGAAGAACGGCCCGCGGGCGAGCCGGAGCGCGAGCTCGCGGACGTGGTCTCGTGAGCGCGCGCGAGGCGAACGCGTGAGCACCGACCAGGGTTCGGTCGCGACGACCGACACGGCCGCTTCGGGTCTGCTGCTGCGGCTGGTCCGGCGGCAGGAGGTCGCCTTCGCGCTGATCGGCGCGTTCAACACGGTCTTCGGCATGGCGTTGACCGTGGGCTGGCTGACCATGCTGCCGGACGCGGGATGGGCGCCGCTCGCCGCGGTCCCGCTCGCCTACGCCCTCGGCATCACCGTCGCGTTCGTGCTGCACCGCACCCTCGTGTTCCGGGTGCGCGGCCACGTGTTGCGCGATTTCGCGGGGTTCGTGGCGGTCAACTCCGGTGGGCTCGCGCTGAACACGGCGCTGCTCTACCTGGCCGTGACGGTGCTGCACCTGCCCGCGCAGCCCTCCGCGGTGGTGGTGATGGGACTGGTCGCGGTGGCGAGTTTCTTCGGTCATCGGCACATCTCGTTCCGCCGTCGCCCGGCCGTCGAAGCGGGCGAACCGG
The DNA here is from genome assembly GCF_059570515.1 of Nocardia sp. CNS-044. Taxonomy (NCBI): domain Bacteria; kingdom Bacillati; phylum Actinomycetota; class Actinomycetes; order Mycobacteriales; family Nocardiaceae; genus Nocardia; species Nocardia sp. CNS-044. The sequence goes on along the minus strand of NZ_JCANSX010000013.1, from coordinate 10,567 downwards.
TCGGGTAGGTTCTCGATCATGCCCGAGGAAACCGCGTTGGACGCCACCCTGCTGAGCCTGCTCGCCTGCCCGCAGGACAAGGGCCCGCTGCTGCTGGTCCGCGACGCCGCGGGCGCCGCACTGCTCTACAACCCGCGCCTGCGCCGCGCCTACCCGATCGAGAACGGGATTCCGGTGCTGCTGATCGACGAGGCGCGCGACGTCACCGAGGCCGAGCACGAGGCGTTCACCGCCTGAGTGCACGTCACGACGACGACGGGGTCGCGGGCAGTCGCCCGGGGACCGTCTCGCCGCACGCCGCGGCTTCGTTCGCGGCCGAGCCGATGTCGCCGGTCAGGTAGCGCTGTAGCGTCGGGCCGACGGCGGCGACGAGTTCCGCTATCGGCATCGAGGCCAGCGGTTCGACGCCGATGATCTTGCGCGCCACCAGCACACCCATCAGCTGCGAGGCGGCCAGAGCCACCCGCGCGCGTCCGTCGTCCTCCGGGGTGGCGATGCGCTTGCGAACCCGTTCGAGCACCACCTCCAGCACGAAGGTGCGGGCCAGCACCGGATCGCCGCCGGTGAGCAGGCCGCGCACCGCGGCGACGATGCCGGGACCGGCGGGGGAGTCCCATACGCCGACCACCGCACCGAGGATCGTCGCGCCGAGTTGGTCCATCGGCGCGTTCTCCATGACGGTCAGGATCACTTCGGGGTCGGTCGGAAGCTCGACCACCGCTCCGAACAACTGCTGTTTGGTGCCGAAGTAGTGGTGCACCAGCGCCGGATCCACTCCGGCGTCGGCGGCGACGGCCCGGATCGAGGTCTTGTCGAAGCCCGCCTCGGCGAATCGAGCGCGTGCGGCGGCGAGGATCGCCTCCCGCGCGCCGGATCTGCCCGGCCGCCGTCCCGAACGCCCTTGCCGCTCTTCGGCTTCGATCGCATCGGCACGTCCGGACTCGTCGCGTGATCGCGGCGCCGCGTCGTCCCGCGAGACGCTTTTCCCTTCCGGGCTCTTCGACGCTCGGCGTCGGGGCGCGGCCCGCCGTTTCGAGTCTGGGCTGTGCGCCGCGACGCCTTCATCGCTCATACCTGCGCCTCGCTGGCGCTCGGCTCCGGCGTGCGCGAAGCGCGCTGCCACGTGATTCGCTCGCTCATGCGGTCCGCCTGCGTAGGGTCGCCGCACCGAGCGCGAGCGCCACCACGGCGAAGGCGGCGACGATGGCGAGATCGCGCCACATCTCCGCGGTCGCCTCTGGGTTGGTCGAAACCTGTTGCAGCGCATCGACCGCGTAGCTCAGCGGCATCAGATTGCTGATCGGTTCCAGCCAGTTCGGCAGCTGGTCGCGCGGAACGAGCAAGCCGCACAGGAAGATCTGCGGTGCGACGACGACCGGCATGAACTGCACCGCCTGAAACTCGGTGCGCGCGAACGCGCTTGCCAGCAGGCCGAGCGCGACACCGCAGATCGCGTCGACGACCGCGATCAGCACCACCCAGGCCGGGTTGCCCGCCGCCTCCAGGTCGAGCAGTCCGAACGACACCAGGCACGCGACGGTCGCCTGCGCCGCCGCGGCCAGCGAGAAGGCAGTGCCGTAGCCGCCGAGCAGGTCGAGCTTGGACAGCGGTGTGGTGAGCAGCCGTTCGAGGGTGCCCGAGGTGCGTTCGCGCTGCATGGCGATCGCGGTGATCAGGAACATCACGATGAACGGCAGGATGCCGAGCATGCTGATGCCGACCCGGTCGAACAGCGTCAGCGGCTGGTGCGGCGCGGTCGGCGCCTCGGCGTAGATGAAGTACAGCAGCGTCATCAGCAGGGCGGGGACCACCAGGATCATGGCGACGGTGCGGTGGTCGTTGCGCAGCTGGCGCAGGATGCGGGTGGTGGTCGCGGCGTACGGGCGCAGCGTCCAGCGGGCCGGGGCGATGGTGGTGGTCATGCGGCTCGTCCCATCGTGATCAGAGTGAGAAAGGCCTGTTCGAGGTTCTGCTCGCCGGTCTGTTCGCGCAGTTCGTCGGGGCTGAGCTGGGCGAGGACGTCGCCTTCGCGCATCAGCAGCAGCTTGTCGCAGTGCTCGGCCTCGTCCATGACGTGGCTGGAGACCAGCAGCGTCGTCCCGTTGGCGGCCAGCTCGTGGAACTGCTTCCACAGATCCACCCGCAGGACCGGGTCGAGCCCCACGGTCGGTTCGTCCAGCACCAGCAGGTCCGGCTGGGCGACCAGCGCGCACGCCAGCGAGGCCCTGGTCAGCTGGCCGCCGGAGAGTTCGTCGCCGCGCTGGTCGGCGTGTTCGAGCAGGCCGACGGCGGCGATGGCGGTGTCGGTGTCGTCGCGATCGCGGCCGTACAGCGCGGCGTGGTAGGCGACGTTGTCGCGGACGCTGAGGTCGGGGTAGATGCTCGGCGCCTGGGTGACATAGCCGATGCGCCTGCGCAGTTCGGCGGACCCCGCGGGCAGGCCGAGCGCGGTGACCTCGCCGGACGCCACGATCTGGGTGCCGACGATGCAGCGCATCAGCGTGGTCTTGCCGCACCCCGACGGTCCGAGCAGCCCGGTGATCGAGCCGCGCGGAATGGTCAGCGAAATGTCGTGCAGGACTTCGCGTTTGCCGCGCCGAACGGTCAGGTTCCGGATCTCGACGGCCGGAGACGACGAGGGATGAGACATGACGGCCTCAATTCATCGAGTGTTGAATTCACTGTGTGATGAATTTACCGCCGACGCACCCGGCGCGGCAAGGGGGTCAATGGCCGTGCCGGTGCGGGGGACGTCCGGGCACGCCACCGGGCTCCACGACGACGAACTGTCCCATCATGCCGAGATCCTCGTGCCACAGCAGGTGGCAGTGGTACATGTACGGCGTGTCCGGATCGGCGGGGCCGTCGAAGCGCACCGCGAGCCGCACGGTCTCGTTCGGCGCGAGGAAGACGGTGTCCTTCGGGCCGGTCAAGTGCGGCGGCGGCGCGTTCTCGCCGACCGCGAGCACCCGGAACTGCACGTCGTGGATGTGGAAGTTGTGCGGCATGCCGTCGCGGTTGTGCACGATCCAGGTCTCCGTGGAACCTCGGGTGACGGCGAAATCGATGCGGTCCATCGCCATCGGCTGTCCGTTGATGCCGCTCAGGTCGAGTTCGAAGCGGCGTTCGGTCACCGAGTCGCCGCCGTCGGGCGTGGCGGCGGGCGCCAGCGTCGTGGGCAGCGCGGGGGACGGGCGCAGAGTCGCCGCCGCGCGCAGTTCCAGCAGGTCGAACGTGTCGTCGCCGCCGTTGAAGCGCTGGGTCCAGAAGCCGAGGCCCGCGTTCAACTTGTTGCTGCGCAACACCGTTCGCTCACCGGGGCGCATGCGCACCACGATCTCCGCGCGCTCGCCCGGCGAGAGCGGCAGCTCGTGCAGGGTGGCGGGGCGTTCGAGCAGGCCGCCGTCCGTGCCGATGAGCGAGAAGGCGCGGGCGTCGTCGAAGCCGAAGGTGTAGACGCGCGCGGTGGAGGCGTTGAGCAGTCGCAGCCGGATCAGTTCGTCGCCGACCTCGCGGTAGGGGGCCAATGTGCCGTTGATCATCGTCTGCTCGCCGAGAAAGCCGACCTCCCGGAAGATCCGGTGGGTGTCCTCGAAGCGCGCGCCGCGGAAGGTCACGTCCTGCACGATGACCGGCAGGTCGTCGACGCCGTAATTCTTTGGTAGCGGCAGGGTTTCGGTCAGCTCGTCGTCCAGCAGGAACATCCCGGCCAGGCCGCGGCGCACGTGATCCTCCGTCGCGCCGTGCGGATGCGGGTGGTACCAGAGCGTCGCGGCGGGCTGGTCCACCGTCCACTGCGGCGTCCACGTCGCGCCCGCCTCGACCATCTGATGCGGGCCGCCGTCCATGGCCGCCGGGAGGTGCATGCCGTGCCAGTGCACCGTCGAGGCCTCGGGCAAGCCGTTGCGGACGCGGACCCGAACCTGTTCGCCGCGCCGGGCGCGCAGCGTCGGTCCGAGGTAGTCACCGTTGAAACCCCAGGTCTCCGTGGCCTGGCCGGGTCGGAATTCCCTACTGCCCGCGCGCATGTCGAGCTCGAACAGGCGCGTCCCGTCGGGCTCGACGCGGGACTCGGCCAGCGGTGGCACCGCGAGCTCGTTGCGAAACTCCGTGCGACCGACGGTGGAGACCGCCGCGTCCACGTACACCCAGCTGACGCAGCCGCCGATCGCGGCGAGCACGACGACGACGAAGGACGCGAGAACGACGAACAACCGCCGCCATCGACGCGGGCGGGAAACCGAAGACATGCACCGACGGTAGGAATTTCACGCTCGCGGCGACATCGGGGAGCGTCCCCATTTCGACCCTGGATCCAGCCCTGAGCGGTGTGTGACACAGGTCACTTGCTTGGGTGTCACGTTCGGCGCCGGTCGTCTGTCCCATGGTCGTCACCAACCAGCGACCGTGCAACGGATCGGAGCAACCGCCATGAACACCGAACACCGCATCGTCATCCTCGGCGCGGGCTACACGGGGATGCTGACCGCGGTGCGGCTGGCCCGCCGCACCCGCCGCCTGCCCGTGCGGATCACGCTGGTCAATCCGTCCGATCGCTTCATCGAGCGGCTGCGCATGCACCAGATCGCCGCCGGGCAGGAACTGGCCGACCACCGGATCCCCGAGATGCTCGACGGCACCGGCGTCGAATTCGTCCGTGGCTGGGTCACTTCCGTAGATCCCGAGGCGCGATTGGTCACCGTCGACGGCGATCGCGTGCTGCCCTACGACGAACTCGTCTACGCGCTCGGCAGCGCCACCGACACCGACAAGGTCCTGGGGTCGCCGAACACGCCTGGACGTTGAACGATCCGCGCACCGCGCACCGGTTCGCCGGACGGCTCGCGGCGGTGGCGGCCCAGGGCGGTTCGGTCGCCGTCTGCGGTGGAGGACTCACCGGCATCGAAGCCGCCGCCGAGATCGCCGAGCGGCACCCCGGTCTGCGGGTCACGTTGATCAGCACGGGCGAGCCCGGCGCGATGATGGGGGAGCGGGCCCGCGTCTACCTGCACCGCGCGCTGGACCGGCTCGCTATAACCCGCAACACCGGCCAGTCGGTCACCAAGGTGCTGCCCGACGCCGTCGAATTGGCCGACGGCACACTGGTTCCCGCCGACCTGACGCTGTGGACCGCGGGCGTGCGGGTATCGCCCCTCGCCGCGCGGGCGGGCATCGAGACCGACGAACGCGGGCTGATCGTCGTCGATCCGACGCTGAAGTCGGTGTCGCACCCCACCATTCGCGCCATCGGCGACGCCGCCGCGGTCCGCCAGACTTGGGGCACGATCCACGGCACCTGCCAGAGCGGCATGCCGACCGCCGCCTACACCGCCGACGCCATCGCGAAAGAGCTGCGCGGCAAGCGGGTTCGGCCGTTCCGCTTCGGATACTTCCACCAGCCGGTCAGCCTCGGCCGCCGCGACGCGGTCATCCAGTTCACCAACGCCGACGATACTCCGCGCCGCTTCCACCTCACTGGACGCGCCGCGGCGCTGTACAAGGAGACCGTCAGCAGCACACCGCCGATGGCCTTCCGGCTCAGCAAGAGGATGACCGTCGCGGTGCAGCTCTCGCGCGGTGGCCGGGCGACCCGCACAAAAGACTGACCGGTTTGCCGACTCGGTCCCGCACCAAGGAGCATGGGCTGATGACAGAGGTATCCGATCCCTTCGTCGAGCACCGGCGGCTGCTGTTCGCCACCGCCTACCGGATGCTCGGCACCGTCACCGACGCGGAGGACGTCCTACAGGACGCCTGGCTGAAGTGGCACGAAGCCGATCGGTCCGAGGTGCGTCACCCCAAGTCCTACCTGGTGCGCACCGTCACCAACCTGTCGCTCAACCGGCTCACCTCGGCCACAGCCACCCGCGAGAGCTACGTGGGGCCCTGGCTGCCCGAACCCCTGCTCACCACACCCGATTTCGCGGAGCGCACCGAGTTGGCCGACACCGTCTCCACCGCCATGCTCGTGGTCCTGGAAACGCTGACTCCGATCGAGCGCGCGGTGTTCCTGCTGCGCGAGGTGTTCGGCTACAGCCACGCCGAGATCGCCGAGACCCTGGACCGGCCGGAGGCCACGATCCGCCAGATCGCGCACCGCGCACGAAACCACGTGCGGTCCCGGCGCCCGCGCTTCGACACCGACACGACCGAACGCGCGCACGTCACCGAGCAGTTCATGGCGGCCTGCGCGGGCGGCGACCTCAACGCCCTGATGGACCTGCTCGCCCCCGACGTGACGTGCTGGTCCGACGGCGGCGGCGTCGTCACCGCAGCCCGCCGTCCGCTACACGGCCCCGACCACGTCGCCCGCTGGATCCTCGGCGTGCTCGCCAAACCCGAGTCGGCGGGCATTGCCCTCGAACTCGCCCATATCAACGGCGAAGTCGGCGCGCTGGCCCGCATCGGCGGCGTCCCGGTCGCGGCATTCACCTACGACCTGATCGACGGCCGCATCGAAAACCTGCGCTTCCAGGTCAACCCGGGGAAGTTGAAAGGACTGACGTTGGGCACGTCGACGCTGGGCTGAGCGCGTAGCTTGTCGCGGGTCGACCGAATGCTGCTCGGGCCCCACGGTGCCGACTGCGTCGATGGGGCCATCCGCGTCGGTTGCACGACTCGGACCAGTGCCAGCGATCGAAGCGCGGACGGTCGGAAAACCGCGGGATTGCGTCCACTCGCTGTGGCGACATGCACTGGGTTCCGCCGGGCAGTCCCGGTGTGGCGGTGCCGGAGTGCTCGGTGGCGGCGAAGGCAGAGTGGTGCGCGGTGAGCGCGCGGCGGTCCCGCATCGGCCCGTCGTAGCGGTGCGCGCCAAGGTTCCGCTCGGCCCTGTCTCGAAGTCCGGCCGGGTGCCGGATGAGACTTCGAGACAGGGCCTAGGCGAGTTCGCGGTGTGGCGGTGCGGGATGCCCCAGCGCCGACGACTTCAGCGCGGCACCCGATCGGACGGCTTGCCCGCGTGGGGCGTGCGAAATTCCGGCCGAACGAGTGTGTAGTGCTTCCGCTGCTGTCCGGGCCGCGTTCACCGCGCGGCGATTGACCAGCGGTTGGGCGGCTGTCGGTGCGGTCGAGGAGAATGGCCGCTGTGTCTGTCGATGATCTCGTGGTCGAACCGCCCGCCGCCGCCCGTCGCCTGCTCGGCGCAACGCTGCGGTCGGGGCCGGTGGCCGTCCGGATCGTCGAGGTCGAGGCGTACGGCGGCGATCCGGCGGGGCCGTGGCCGGACTCGGCCTCGCACTCCGGGCGCGGGCGGACCAAACGCAACGCGGTGATGTTCGGCCCCGCGGGCTTCCTCTACGTGTACCTCAGCTACGGCATGCACACCTGCATCAATGTGACCAGCGGACCCGACGGCACGGCCAGCGCGGTACTGGTCCGGGCGGGCGAGGTCGTCGAGGGATTGGATGTCGCGCGTTCCCGTCGGCCCGCGGCGCGCTCCGACAGCGATCTGGGTCGAGGGCCGGGAAATCTGGGCACTGTCCTCGGCATCACCATGGCCGACTACGGCACGCCGCTGTTCGATCCGGCCTCGCCGATCCGGCTGGAACTCGACGGCGCGGTCGACGACGCCCAGATCGCCAGCGGTCCGCGCGTCGGCGTCAGCACGGCCGCCGATCGTCCGTGGCGGTTCTGGCTGCCGCCCTCGCCCGCGGTCTCGGCGTACCGGCGCAGTCCGCGGGCGCCTCTCGCCGCCGCGGCCCCCGCGGTCGTCCCCGGCGCGGGTGGACGGGTTCGGCGCGGCGGTGCGCTGAATCAGCGGACTTCGTCCGGCAGCGATTAATTGGTCGCGAGCCCGCCGTCTTATCGGTAGAACCCGCCGCGCCCGGCGCGACCGAACCGAAGGACACGGACATGACCGCCCTCACCGCCACCGCCCCGACCACCCGTCCCGGCGCGGTCCGCAACCGCATCCTGTGGACCGTGCAAATCCTGCTCGGCTTGTTCTTCGTCCTCGCTTCCGGCATCCCGAAGTTCGTCGCCCAAGCGGACGCCGTGCGGATCTTCGACGCGATCGGCTTCGGCGACTGGTTCATGTACTTCGCAGGCCTGGTCGAGGTCGCGGGCGGCATCGGCCTGCTCGTCCCGCGCCTTGCCGGAGCGGCCGCCGCAGGACTGTCGATCACCATGGTCTTCGCCGCGGCCACCCAGGCGTTCGTCATGGACGCGCCTTCGTACTCCGTCTTCCCCCTTGTTCTCGCAGCGGTGTTCGCTTGGCTGGCCTTGGAGCGTCGCGAAAGCCTGACCGCACTGCGGGATCGGTTGTCCCGCTGAGCAATTCGACAATTCCGGCGATCGACAGATGTTCCTGTCGATCGCCGGAATTGTCGTGTGGGCGGCGTAGCAGCTGCCGCCGCGAGCCCGACTCGGCAGTCGCGGATGCGTCGGGCGGGATATCGCCGGAGACGCCATGGCCGAAACGGCTGTGTTGGACAGGTACCGAAGTCGGTGTTCGTGCCCGAGTGCGCGCGGGCGGGTCTGGATTCGGCTGTGGAGGCGCGATAGTCCTCGGTAATCCCCTGGCCCTGCCGCTCTGCGTCGCGGAGAATCGCCCCCGGTACCTGCGCATCGGCGCAGGACAGCGGTGCGGAAAGATGGGACGGCGTGAGCGGCGACATCATCGACGAACTGACCTGGCGCGGACTGATCGCGCAGTCCACCGACCTCGACGCCCTGCGCGCGGCGCTGGCCGACGGGCCGCTGACGCTGTACGCCGGTTTCGACCCGACCGCGGCGAGCCTGCACGCCGGCCACTTGGTCCCGCTGCTGGCGTTGAAGCGTTTCCAGCGAGCCGGTCACCGGCCGATCGTCCTGGCAGGCGGCGCGACCGGCCTGATCGGCGACCCGCGCGACGTCGGCGAACGCACCATGAACTCGACCGACACGGTGGCCGAGTGGGCGCAGCGGATCCGCTCCCAGCTCGAGCGGTTCGTCGACCTGGACGATTCGCCCACCGGCGCGGTCATCGCCAACAATATGGACTGGACCGGGCAGCTCACCGCTGTCGACTTCCTGCGCGACGTCGGCAAGCACTTCTCGGTCAACGTCATGCTGGCCCGCGACACCATCAAGCGCCGCCTCGACGGCGAGGGCATCTCCTACACCGAGTTCAGCTACATGCTGCTGCAAGCCAACGACTACCTGCAGCTGCGCCGCAACTACGGCTGCCGCTTGCAGGTCGGCGGCTCGGACCAGTGGGGCAACATCATCGCGGGCGTCGAGCTGAACCGCCGCGTCGACGGGGAATCGGTGCACGCGCTCACCGTGCCGCTGGTGACCTCCGCGGACGGCAAGAAGTTCGGTAAGTCCACCGGCGGCGGCAGCCTCTGGCTGGATCCGGAGATGACGAGCCCGTACGCCTGGTACCAGTACTTCGTGAACACCGCCGACGCCGACGTAGTCCGTTACCTGCGCTGGTTCACCTTCCTCACCCGCGAGGAACTCGCCGAGTTGGAGAAGGCGACCGAGGAACGTCCGCACGCCAGGGAAGCCCAGCGCAGGCTCGCCGCCGAGATGACGACGCTGGTGCACGGCGAGGAGCACACCCGCGCCGTCCAGCTGGCGAGCCAGGCCCTCTTCGGCCGCGGCGAGCTGCGCGAACTGGACGAGCCGACGCTGGCCGCCGCCCTGCGCGAGGCCGCGGTCGACGGCGAATTGGCCGAGGTCGCGCCCGGTCAGCTGGACACGATCGTCGATCTGCTCGTCGCCACCGGGCTGTCCGAGAGCCGCGGCGCCGCCCGTCGCGCGGTCAACGAGGGCGGCGCGTCGGTCAACAACCAGAAGATCTCGGACCTCGAATGGACCCCCGCCGAGGGCGACTACCTGCACGGACGCTGGTTGGTGGTGCGCAGGGGTAAGCGCAATATCGCGGGCGTCCGGCGGGCCACCGCCAGTTGATCTTGGTGTCTTGGGTCACATTCGTGTGGCCCAAGCCCGTTTTCTGCCCCATTGCAAGCCTCTGACCTGCGGAATTACATCGGTGTAGTGCGGATTTGACGCCGCGTTCGTCGCCGCGTAACTTATTCAACGTCAGAGCGACACGGACACCGACCCGGAGCCGAGACGCCAAGCCGAGAGGCTGAGCGTGGACCGGGACACGAGGTAGTACGAGGAGCGCCTGACGGCCCGCAAGGACCAGGACAATCGAATGGACTTGACTCCAGACGAGAGGCCGGTTAGGCTGGGAAAGTTGCCTCTCAGAAGCACCGGGTGAGACCGGCGCGGACGGGTGTGCGCCTGTTCTTTGAGAACTCAATAGTGTGTCGATGAATGTCAGTGCCAAATTTTGAAATTTGGTTCCGGCTCTTCACCCCCCGTGTGGAGGGCTGGACATTTAAGTCAGCTAATTTCCGGCTGGCGATTGTTTTGCTAGGTTTTCGGACTCTAGTTTAGATCTGATTGCACCTTTTGGGTGTGATTGTGAGTCTTCAACGGAGAGTTTGATCCTGGCTCAGGACGAACGCTGGCGGCGTGCTTAACACATGCAAGTCGAGCGGTAAGGCCCTTCGGGGTACACGAGCGGCGAACGGGTGAGTAACACGTGGGTGATCTGCCTCGCACTTCGGGA
>NZ_JCANSX010000012.1:0-384836 GCF_059570515.1 Nocardia sp. CNS-044 | reverse complement strand
GGGCGAGCATCGCCTGGTGTATCGCCTCGAACACCCCGGCCGCTTGCCAGTCCCGCACCCGCCGCCAGCAGGTCATGCCGGACCCGAAGCCCAGCTCCTGGGGCAGGTCTTCCCACCCGATCCCGGTGAACAGCACGAACAAGATCCCCTGCAACACCAGCCGGTCGTCCATCCGCGCCGGCCCCGGCGTACCCGGCGCCCGGACCGGCAGTAGCGGTTCGATCACTGCCCACAACTCGTCATCCACGACCCACGGTGCCGCCACGACGAAACATACTGCACTGCAACATGAGTCAACGCCACCCGGCCGAACCTGTTAGGAGCTCTATGGACATGTTCGTCCTGAGCGCCGCAATGAAGCTGTACCGCGAGGACCATGGACTGCCCGAGGGCTACTTCGAGCACCACACGATGCTCATCCATGAGTCGAGTTGGCTCAACGATCATCGTGAACTTCTGGGGCTGGTCACCGACCTCTGGTGGAACGGAGGCTATTCCGGCGCAGCCGGAGATGGACGGCTCCGTCGACTATTCGAGGAAGATGTGGCGGCCGTTTCCGCTGCCCGAGCCGAGGAACACGCAGTCCCGCCGACATATGACGAGCTCAGACCATACGTCGGACCTGCGACTTTCCGTATCAGCGGAGACCAGAAGCCGATCATCGTGGTCAATGGTGACAAGGACCTGGAGACGGGCGAAGCCGACTTCGACAAGCGGTCCATCTGGAAGATTTTGATCGGTGGTCAGAAGCTGTCACGTGGATTCACGGTCGAGGGTCTGACCGTGACGTATTTCCGCAGGCGCGCTACGAACATGTCCGCATTGATGCAGATGGGACGCTGGTTCGGGTTTCGTCAGGGCTACCGTGACCTGGTTCGTCTGTACATCGGACGGGATGAGAGTGGAGCTGCGAAGAAGGGGGTCGACCTCTATAAGGCGTTCGAGGCGATCTGCTTGGATGAGGACAGCTTTCGTCGAGAGCTTTCGCAGTACGCGGTACTTGTGGATGGCGAACCCCAGGTGACACCGGCGCAGGTGCCGCCGCTGGTATCACAACATCTGCCATGGCTCAAGCCGACGAGCCCCAACAAGATGTACAACTCGCGGCTAGTCGAGATCCAATCCGCAGGCCGGTGGGAGGAGCCGACGGCCTACCCGTCGTCTGTGGCAGATCTGCGGCACAACACGCGACTGTGGTTGCCGATACTCGATGGACTGTCGAAGGAACCTGTCACACTTTCCTACAACTTCGACGACGGGAAGAAGCCGCATGCCTTCCCAGCTTTCATCGGCATCCGGGACGCAGCGGAAGTGCTGAGTCTGGTCGAGTCGCTGCGCTGGCGGGCGCCTTCCCAATTCGCTCCCCATTTCGAATACCTGCAGCAGATCACCAAGGCGGGCAACCCGCACATTCGCGACTGGGCAGTCCTGGCACCGCAACACCTCAAAACTGGTCCGCGGCTCGCGTTCGGCTCCGGCGAACGCGAATACTCGTGGTTCGCTCGTGACCGGCGACGCGATCCGCTGTTCGGCGCGATCAGCGACCCGAAGCATCGTGCGGTCGCACTTCGAATTGCCGGGGCGCTGGCCGACTCGCGCGACCACAACACCGAGAAGTTGGTCGAGGGTAAGCGAGGGGCTCTGGTCGTCTATCCGATCGTCGAGCCCGGCCACCGAGAGGAAGTGATGACCACCGGTGTGCTGGATCCGGGCCGCGTGGTGATCGCGTTTGCGTTCGTCGCGCCATCGTCGGCGCACTACGGCGGTGACCGGGTGATCCGATTCGTCACGATCGACTCATCGCAGAAGGGGGCAATCATCGATGCTTGATGATGTTCTTCAGGGATTCGCAGCATCTCGGCCTGTCTTCCACCCGGCCGGCTAGGATCATTGACATGTCGACCGGTGCCGTAGATCTCGCGTGTGCCGAGATGGTCGACCTCTTCGCAGGCCCCGGTGGGCTCGACGTCGCGGCCAAGTGGCTCGGCATACCTTCGGTCGGCATCGAGCTGGATGACAACGCATGTGCCACGAGAACGGCCGCCGAACTCGGTACTCTGCAAGGCGATGTCAGCGAATGCAGTGTCGAAAGGTTTCCGAACGCGAGGATTCTGACCGCCGGGCCGCCGTGCCAGACCTTCTCCGTTGCGGGAGCAGGTGCGGGCAGGCGCGCACTGGATCAGGTCGTAACGTTCGCCCGACGAATGAACGCCGGAGACAAGGATGTTTGGCAGGACCTCGCCCAGCTGGAGGATCCACGAACTCGCCTCGTTCTCGAGCCGCTACGCTGGGCAATCGACGCCATCGAACTACGAGACAAGCCGTTCGAGACCATCGTCTTGGAGCAGGTGCCTACCGTACGTCCGGTGTGGCAGGAGGTCGGCCAAGCTCTTCGGTCGCGGGGGTACAAGGTCGTGGTCGACATTCTTCATGCTGAAGAGTACGGCGTACCGCAGACCCGGAGACGAGCCATCCTGATCGCACATCTCGATCGTGTTCCTCGACGACCGGAAGCGACACATCATCGTTTTCGCAAGGGAACGCGGAACGGTGCACATGAACGGGATCGGTTGAACTGCCGCACCATGGGTGATGCCTTGGACCGCCCCTATCCTTTTGTAGTCGTGTCGAATTACGGGACAGGTGGGGACCCGAAGGCGCGCGGTAGGCGGACTTCCGACCAGCCTGGATTCACCGTGACAGGCAAGATATCTCGCAACCGTGTCGAAAATCTGGATGGCGCCGACATCCATCGTTTGACCTACTCCGAGATGGGTCGTCTGCAAACCTTCCCGCATGACTACCCATGGTCAGGTAAGGACATCGCCCAACAGATCGGCAACGCGATTCCGCCGCGGCTGTCAGCGCACATCTTGTGCGAAGCGGTCTTCGGTTGCCCGCCGGATGCCGATGCGCTCACCGCCGCGGTCAACGACACCTGGGCGTACGCGGATCCTGGCCGAAACAGACTGTTGCCGTCCACGCGGAACGTTACCGCTTTGGGGGACAGCGAGATTCGAAGTGAGCCAGTATTGTTCGACGTGAATTCGGTCGTGCCCGTTTAGCTCTTCGCTCGCTCATTGAAATCGGGTAGCAGCGGTGACCGAGCACCAGTCCACAGCAGCGCCAGCCGTTCGGGTGCGCGTGAGCCTGACGGGACCCCGTGCTTCGGTCCACCGGATGTGAGAGCCGGTTATCGGTGGATGCAGGTTGCAGCGTATCGGGCCGGGGCCTGATAGCCCAGCGCGGAATGTCTTCGGCGGTGGTTGTATTCGTCCTTCCAGTCGCTGATCACGACGCGAGCGTGGGTGAGCGACCAGAAGCTGTTGATGTTGAGGCATTCGTCGCGCATTCGGCCGTTGAACGATTCGATGTAGCCGTTGCGCCAGGGCTGACCAGGCGGGATGAACGCCAGACCGACCCGCTCGCCAGCCCACTCGGCCATCACCGCGGCCGCCAGCTCGGGGCCGTTGTCGCAGCGCAGCACCGCCGGATAGCCGCGATCGATGGCGATGCGGTCGAGTTCGTCGATGAGCCGATCGGCGGTGATCGACCGCTCCACCAGGCCACCGAGACACTCACGGGTGTGCTCGTCCACGATCGACACGATCTTGACCGGGCGGCCGTCGTCGGTGGCATCGAACTGGAAATCCACCGCCCACACCCGATTCGGTGCGTCCGCGGTCACGGCGTCGACGGTGGAGGCGCCCAGGCGCTTGCGGCGGCGCCGCTGCGGCACCCGCAGACCTTCCTCGCGCCAGAGCCGTTGGATCTTCTTGTGGTTGACCCACCAGCCCTCGCCGCGGGCGACGTGGTAGGCGCGGCGGAACCCCTGCCGGGGATGGTTCCGTGCCCAACTTCGCAGCCAATCACGCAGTGCCGCATCGGGATCAGCGGTCGTCTGCGCGGCCGGAGGGCAGCGCTGAGTACTTCGGTGCTGCCCGGTGACCCGGCAGGCGAACCGCTCGCTCACCGCGAGCACGCGCATCAGATGCGCCACGGCCGCCCGCCGGCGTTCCGGGTCTAGAAGTTTCCCTTGGCGATCTCCTTCAACGCCGCCTTCTCCAGCTCCGCCTCCGCGAGAAGTCTTTTCAGAGTGGAGTTTTCGCGTTCGAGGTCTTTCAACCGTTTGGCATCGTCGGCCTTGAGCCCACCGAACTGGTTGCGCCACCGGTAGTAGGTGGCCTCGGTGATCTGCAGCGTCCGGCACACATCGGCGATCTCCTTGCCCTCGCCCAGCAGCCGATCGGCCTCGCCCAGCTTGCGCACCACCCGCTCAGGGGTGTGCCTCTTGCGTGTCGCCATGGTCATCGAGCCTTCCTGCCCACTACATGGGCCGCAAGGCTCTCACATCACCCGGACCGAAATCATGGGGTCAGGTCAAGCCCGCCATGTACAGGACGGAACGCAGGCGATGGGGACTGCTGCACGGATAGGTGACACCCTGACCTGTCACCCGATCGTGCAGCAGCCGCCGCTCCCGGATCATGGATGAGACAGATCGAAGTACCCGGGCAACCCGGAGTCCGACTCTCCCACCAACAAACCTCGATCGAGAAAACAGTTCATCGATTCGCAGCTGGTCTCGGGCAGCAGCACGCACGCGTGACACGCCGCCAAGTTCAGGCTCTCGGCACCACTAGCATCCGACTCCATACACAGCGGGTCGTTCGAGCACCAATGCGCCCGCGACAACGCCGATCGTACGGACAGTTCGAGCTTCTCGGGTTCGCCCTGCGCCACCAGCCCACCGAGGCTGCCCGCAGAATCGGTGGTGGCGGTGTAGATCAGAATGCCCGCCATGTCACGATCCGAATAGATCCGTTCGCGCAGCGCGGACGCGGAGTATCCGCAGTCGAGACTCCATTCGATGATCAGCGCGTGGGCGAGCGTATGCAGCAACAACTGTCGTGGCGTTACGTGCGATTCCGGCACCGCTCCGGACCGCGACTTCCTCCGTGCCCGAGCCTGCAGCACCTCTCGATGGTGTCGACGAACCCGCTCGGCACGGTGGAGAACAGTGGTTTCGTTCTCCCACTGCTGCAGTCGCGACTCGGAGAGTCGGACAAACACCCCTTCGCCGATGACTTCAATCGCAGGCAACCACTCGGTGGACTGTTCTCGGAGTTCACAGCGACGGCTGTCTGGATCGGCTTCGGTGGGCAATTCGCCGCGAACGAACGCCGACAGCGCCCGGACTTCACGGAGACGTTTCACCAGCATCGGTCGCTGGATGTACAGAGGAGCGAGGGTGGACTCGTCGCCCAGTGGGCGCTCACAGACGAACGGCTGCCAGTTCGCCGAATGCCGCTCGGGATTGCCCCGGACCAGCCGTTCGTACTCTTGCCTGCGCAGCGCACTGGTGCGCTGGACGACGGGGAGTTCCTCGCTCACAGCCGAGTCGGCCTCGTCTGCGGCCGCGATCACCTCTAGAACGTCCTCGACAGTCGCTCCCACATGCTCCAACACACCGGGACGATCCCCCAGATAGGTGCGAACGTATCGCTCGTCCTTTCCGAGCAGGCGGTGCTTTTCGACGAGCGCGTGGATACCTTCCCCCCACGGCGGGATGGACAAGGCGCTCTGGACGATCGGGTGCCACACTGAGGACGAACCACGCTGCATGGTTTTCGGTTCCTCGTCGCACTTTTCGGAACTACCGCCTGCCAACCACGGTCGCCGACCGGTGCACTCGTAGCCGATCTCCTGGAGAGCGCGTTTGCTGAAAGCGCCCTCCATCGATACCTCGGGGACACCACAGCTGCACCTGACACGGATTGCGCGTAGCGATGCGCTCGCACCCACCGTGCGCATGCTCAACGCACATCTGCCGGTGCTGCCTTCGCGATCGGCGCCGCGGTGCACCCATTCCCAGTACGGAAAGTCGTCTATGTGCCCATCGTCGCAGACCACGACGAATCGCGAGGGGACCAGCTTCTCCATGCCGCAATCGATGCAGACGGCTTCCTCTCTGGGGGAATTGAAGGCACGAAAGCGCAGGAGCTGCTCGCATTTCGGGCAGTTGTAGTAGTCCGGAAATCGATGGACCCTGACTCCGTCGTATGCCTCATCGGGGTCTTTCGCGGGCGGCAGTCGGAAGTGATCGACGCCGAGGAGCTGAGCGAGCCTGCGCTCGAAGATCTTCGGCGCGTCGTGGGCACCCCATGAATCGTGACCGGCAACGATGAACGACTCGTTCTCGACGGCGATCATCGCCCCGACTCCGTAGGTGGTTACGAGTTGGGAACGTCGCGCCTGACCCAGCTTTCTCAGCGCCCCACCCGTGGCGCCACCGGTCCTCTTGCGTCGTGTCGGTGGAGTCATCGCCAGGTGCCTCCCGCCTTCAGGAACAGTGTGGAGTCGGCATCGACATCACGCAGACTCCACGGCGTCGGCCAGCCTTGTTCGTCGCCGTACTCGTCGCCGTCGATCTCGTCGCCGAAGCCTGCTAACAGGGCCGGGCTGCCCTTCTTGGCCCTGTATCGCAACTCCGGATGGTCCTCGGCCTGGTCGCACCACCAGTCGAGGAAGTCGTCGCACGCCCGTTGGGTGGCCGGGGCTTCTTCTGGCGCGACGACTTCGACTCGGTCGATGATCTCGGGGATGACGGTCCGCTTGATGGCGTCGACGAAGTTCGCCACATCTGCTGCGGAGCTGTCGTCGCGGGCTCCGGGCACCATCAACCGCGTGAGGGCGACAATCACCGCGTGGAGCGCGCGGTCACGCGCACGAGCCGAGAAAGGTGTCACGCTGGTGGATTCGACCTCGCGGTAGAGCGCGGAATGGAAGGTCTGGAACGACTCGTAGTGTGACCGGTCCCGGGAACGGGCGGAGTTCAGCACGATCGCCACCAGCCCCGGGTACCTACGCCCGACACGGCTGGTCGCCTGGATGTATTCGGCCGTCGTCTGCGGCTGACCCATGACCGCCATGAGTCCGAGCCGATCGATGTCGACGCCGACCGAAATCATGTTCGTCGCAAGCAAGACGTCGACGACGGTGTCGTTCGGCAATTCGCGCTCCAGCGCCTTCAGATACTCGCTGATCTTCGTAGCGTCGGCCCGACTGCTCAGTTCGCGCACCTCGGGCCCGACTGCTCGATCGCTCGACGCTCCGGCGCCGTCGGCGAGGGCCTTGATGCGCTCGGCGACGTCACCGTAGACCTGCAGCTCGGCTGCCGACAGCAGCCGCAGGCTATTGAAATAGCCGACCAGAGTCCAGTACGCGTCGAGTGTCCTGTCATCAATGACACCACGAGCCTGGAAAGCACGGAACAGCATCGCGGCGTATGTACGGACCAGCAGCGTCGCCTGGCTCGCGTGCGCCGAGAACAATCCCACATACTGTCGGCTGGCTTTCACCTCGCGCGGCGACTCCACGGCGAACCACGAGTCGCGGGAGTCCAGCCCTGCGGGCGGGAACTGCGCGACCCGTCGATTGAACAATGCGCCGACCTGCTCGGAGGCTCGGCGGATCGTCGCCGTCGAGGCGATGACCTTCGGTTTGGCGGCCAGGATGTCGATGGCGGTCTCGTAGAGGCCGGTGAGCGTACCCAGCGGTCCCGAGATGAGATGCAGCTCGTCCTGAACGATGAGTTCCGGCGGTAGTGCCGGCTGCAGGTCCCGATTGAACAGATTGAGCGTACTCGGATTCCACGGCAGTGACGCGAACTTGTCGACCGTCGAAATGATCAATGTGGGATGGGCATCGTAGACGGCCTCATCGATGAGATGCACTGGCAGTCCGGATCCACCGTGGAAGTCACACAGCGCCGACGGGCATCGGACCTCCATGCGCACGGCGCCTTCATCGACCACGTAGTCGCCTGCGTCCAGTGGCTCGCCGCACCACGGACAGGAGCGCAACTGCACCGGATTGTTCTTCTTGAGCGATGTGCCCGGACTGTCCTGCAGCTGTTGCAGCTTATGGGCGGCGATCTTCAGCACGTTGGGGGTTGCCGACTGGCCTACCCACATGCCGATGGAGATCGGCTCGGTGCCAAGCGCGGTGTCCTGCGTGCGAAGCAATTCCATGGCACAGATCAGAGTGGTCGCGCGTTCGAACTGCTGCAGGGTGAGCAACCGCAGTGTGTAACGCATGATCACGGTGACACCGGCACCCGCGTCACCGAGACGAAGTCGGCGCAGGAAGGTGGTAAAGGCGATGAGACCGAGGTAGGCCTCGGTCTTGCCACCGCCGGTCGGGAACCACAGCAGATCCGCGATTTCACGGTCGGCGTGGTCGGGATCGACGATGCCGCGCAGGCTCAGCAGCATGAAAGCGATCTGGAACGGACGCCATTTGCCTGCCGTCAGATCGATGTCACCCTTGCGACCGTTCTTCACCCACACCGTGCGGGCGCGCTGCATCGCCATGGCACGGTTGGCGGCGCGGAATGCTTTGAAGACCGGATCGTTACCGGGTTCTTCCAGCACTGCTACCCCGTCCCGCATGCGGGCCAGCGCTGCAGCGCAGAGACGAAGCTGGTTGGAACCGGTAGCCCGCAAGTCGCCGTCCGCCACCGCGGCGAGTTCGCGATACCGATCCTCGATCCACTGTTCGTAGCCGTCGAGCACGGCCAGCAGATCGGCGACGACCTGCCCCCGTTCGCGAGTGGCCAGACCCAGCATGCCGAGGGCTCGGTCGTCGATCTCTGGATTCGAATCGGTGAGCAGAACTTCGTGACTCGGCATGAAGTCGGTGCGTACCTCGGCCACTGCCGCCCGCTCGCGAGGTTCCTCGCTCCGAATCGGGGGCGGGGTCCAGTCCCAGACGGCAGAACAGCCGTGGCCGACCGCGAAGGAAGGAGCGTGCCGGTGCAACAGCCGACTCAGTTGTAGCTCCGGGTCGTGGGATTCACGGTTGGGAGTCCGCTCCACGAATGGCCGGGTGCCCTCCGGCCCATGCACCCGGATCGTCGGCTGGAAGAAGCAGAATGCGTCTTTGAGGTCGTACTCGCCGATGCGGTGCGAGTTGACGAGTGTGGTTGTGACGCTCACCGATCCGTCGATACCTGGTCTTCTGACTCTGGTCCGTAGTTCGAGTCCGTCGGCGAGCGGCACCCGCGCGAGTATGCCGGGGTCGCGGATATCTATCGGTACGTCGGCACAAACGAGCTGTTCACGGCGCCAGCGCTCGTCCTGCTGCTCGACCGAGCGCGCCTGGCCCCGTTTGGGATCAACAGGACCGCCTTGCGCATCCTTGGGCAGATAACGGGCTGCGGTGACCGACACAAATATTGTGTCCGCCATAGCGGAGTCGACAGCGAATGTCAAACCGATCGAGGACGGTTGACGTGTGTTGGCCAAGGCCACACCCGACTCGGTGCCTTGCTCGACACTGTCCCCCTTCACGACATCGGGTGCTAACTCGTCGTTGTCGACGGTCTCGGTCAGGGCTCCGCCGAGCGGGAACAGCACACCGGTCAGGTAGGCGGTCACCGGCGCATCGTGCTCCAGGATTTCGGTCTCACCGCCATGAGGGCCGAGCAGATCCCGGCCCAATGCGTCTCTCAGCTCGCTGCGGAACCGGTAGTGATCATCGAATGTCGATGTCGTCATTCCTCCCCCTGATCGCCAAAGTCCTTGTTTGCCTTCTCCCAGACGAACGACCCGAGACCGCACAGCCGTGGCGCGAGCCAGACTCCGTGCGAGCTGAGGCCGGCGCGGGCCGTTTCCGCGGTGGAACCACCCACCGTTTCCACACACTCGATCTGCACTCGCTCGATGGCATCGGGCCAGCGCCGAACCGTTTGCGTGGGGTACTTTCTCCGCGATTTCGCCAGATCCCCGAGAAACCGCTCCGAGACCTCGCCGATGCGGACCTCACCATGCCAGATCCCATAACGCGGCGGTACGTTGTCCTCTGCGAAAAGTGGTGGCTCGCATACCAAGCGCACGAGGTCACCTCGTTGCACCGAGGACGCCAGGTACTCCTGCACCAGCGCTGCCGAAACCTCCGGGGTCTGCGCCGGCCGTTCCGCGGCGACGTCCTGGTCGCCGAATTCGAGACCGCTCGCCTTACCGTAACGGTCCGGTTTGTACCACCGGTTGAATCGCACTTTGCGATTCCGGCCGGCGTAGACGAACGAGCGGAATGCATCCAACCGGTAGTTGTCGTTCCGTGCTCTGGTCATCGCGACATACAACAGACGAGCATTGCTCGCAATATCCTGGTCGTCCTGCCGGCCCTGATCCCGCTCCTCGAGCACGAGAACGCGGTCGAACTCGAGGCCTTTGGCACGGTGGACCGTCGAAATCAGTATTCCTCGTCGGTCGGTCTCGACGAGATCGTCGGGCACCCGCTGCTCGACGATCACCCGATGCATGCGCACGAGGTCCACCACACTGCCTGCTCGTCCACCCGCGATCGCTCGCAGCGACCTCCATGCCTTGTGCGGCTCATCGATCAGGCCTGCGACGACCTGGAATCGCTGTTCGGAAATGGTCGGTCCGCCGTCTGTTGCCTGGAAAAGGGAGACCATCCACCGGGGCGCGGGCCGTGACCGTGGCGATCGTTGAATCGTGTGTTCGATGCCTTCCCTACAAAAACTCTCCGAGAGCTGCAGTACCTGACCGTTCGTCGCGCACAGAATTGCAGTCGATCCCGAGGCGTCCCGTAGGGAAGCGAAAGCGAAGTCGTCGCGTTTCTTACCGATCAGCGCACCAAAGCTCGGCAGCCGATCCAGGGTGGCGCGCAGATCGCGATAGATCGAGTCTGCGGCGTCGTTGGCCGCGGCTCGTTCGGCCGGAATCGACTGCAACAGAGGGCCGTATCTCAAGGCTGCCTTGGCTTCGTCGGACCGGGCACGGAAGTTCTCGTCCAGATGTGCCTCGGCGAGGTCGTCCGCGAACTCTGACCGCAGCCAGCCGAAGAACCGATTCGTCTCCGCAGCGCGTTCGTTGAGATCCTCGATCTGGAACCCGTAGACGGATTGTGCGGCATCACCGACCACCGTGAAACCGGCACAGTCCCGCGTCGATTCGAGCACCGCTTCGACCATGAGCCTGCGTACACCGACAAGGTCCTGGACCTCATCGATGACAATGTGGCTCGGCGGCTCGACAACTGGCCCGTCGGGGTCGTCATCGAAAATTCCGCCGCGAATCGTGTCGGTAGCGGCGACAATGATGTCGTCGAACGACAGACCGGTCAGATCTCGTTCCGGCTCGCATTCGTGCAGGATCGAGCGGGCCCAACCGTCGAAGGTAAACGCCCGGACACGCCTCGCCGATTCGGCGATCCGGTCGATGCGATCGCGCAACGAACGTACCGCGGCTCGTGAGAAACTCAGCACAAGAATCTCGGCCGCCTCGAGCGGCTCGTCACCGTTCGCACTCTCCATACTGGTCAGGTGCTCCAGCCGATAGGCCAGCGTGGTCGTCTTGCCCGTGCCGGCGCCCGCCGTGACCAGGACTCGCGCGTTCCAATCCAGTTCGACAATCGCCTGTTGCGCGGCGGTGAGCGCGAGACGCTGCCGGGGTGAGACCGAAATCATCGCACCTACCTCCAGAGGTATTCGAACTCGGTGAACGCCAGCTTCGCGTCGAAGTTGGTGATGTTGTCGCGAACATCGAGGATCATGCACTCGGCCTCACCACCATTGGCGACACCGCGAAGGCCGCGACCGATCATCTGCTGGTACAGGTTCGCGCTGTACACCGGGCGGGCGATCACCACCGCGCGTGTGGCTGGTGCGTCGAAGCCTTGGGAGAGGACACCGTAGTTGGTAATCACACGAATGCGTCCCGCACGGAATTCCTCTACTCTTCTTCGGCGGTCGGCGGGTGCCGTCATCGCATCGATCGACACCGAGCGAATATTCTTGCCCTGCAGTCGTGCCGCCAGAATCTTCGCGTGGTCGACCGAGGTCGCGAAGACCAGCACCGGCCAGTCCGGGGGGAGATCGGCGATCGCTCGCACCAAGGCGTCGTTTCGGCCTTCGTGGTCGGCCAGTTTACGTTCGGCGCTCTTGGGCAGAACGCCGGCAGCGGCGAAGTTACCGACCTGGTTCACCTCACGGAGCTCGACGGCATCCAGCTCGATCTCGGCACCCGCGAGTTCGCGATGTTCGACCTTGGCGAGAATGCGCAGCTTCTGCAACGCTTCGATCGGATTGCGGTCTCCGAACACGTCACGATCCAGCCGAAAGTCGCCGAACCGTTGGGCCAATAGTCTGGTTCGCTCCTCGTCGGTGCGGAACGGGGTAGCGGACAATCCGAGCAGGTGCCGTGAGGTCATCGTGTGAGTCAGGCCCATCAACCGGAGGATGTCGGTGTATCGGGGTGATCCGGCACCGTGTGCTTCGTCGACGATGACCAAGGCCGCGTTGCGCAACCAGGAGTACTCGTCCTCAAACAGGTCCAGCGCCAGTTTGGCATCAGTGGCAACAACGAGATGTGTCCGATCACGGACCGCGGTAGAGGAATTCGAGCTCCAGAATCGATCAATGACAAGGGGTCGATCCGGACCGACCTTTTCCCACACGAAGCGCCACGACTGGACGGCTTGCTCGCACAGCTCCTCCGTTTGTGCGATCCACAGGATCGGGCCCCGCGGTACACCAGACTCCCGCATCCACCGGATCACTCCTTCGGCCGCCACACGAGTCTTGCCCGCACCAGTCGGGAGGCTCATCATTCCGCGACGGGGAGATTCCGAGCACAGCATCTGGACCAGGCGATCGGCGATGATCTCTTGGTAAGGGTGCAGTGCGGGGAAATCCTTCGGCCCGTCGACCTCCTCCCGCGGATCGAGTTTCGGCGGCTGTGACCCGGCGAAATCCACGGGAATCCCTAGGCCGTCGACGAACTGCCGGGCACGCTCACCGCCGTTGAAGGACACCGGACAGCCAGGCAGCCACGCGACATGTTTCGCGTAGGTCTTCAGCACCAGGTCGTCGAACGTGTTCAACGCCAATTGGGCCAGCCGATCGATGTCGTTCTTCTCTGCCTCGCTGACCAGGCCGACGGGCAGGCTCGCGAGAAGTTGTTCGGCCGTCAACATCAAGGCAAGTTTCGCCACCATCGTCGGTGCCTGCTTGATCGCCTCGAGCTTTCGGCGGATGGCTTCGTCAGCTGCCCGCTTCTCCTGCTCTGCGATGACCTGACGGCATCCGTCCGGGCCGAGGCCTAGATCGAGTTCGGTATCGGCAAGGACGAGCGCTTCCAGAAGGCCGACGTCCTTCGGAACCAGCACAGTGGAGTCTTCGCGACCTGATCGGAGCGGCACTGACCGAGCGCCGTTCGGGGCGCGGGTGACCTGCTCGAGCTCCTGACATCGCTGCAGCTGGACACCCCTGACCCGCGCTCCGAATCGCTGCCGAAGCAACGGGTATTCGTCGATGAGGGCAACGGGTGCGCCGGAAGGCGCAAACCGTATCCGTCGTTCGATCACGTCGGACACCCGCCGCATGCCCCACACCGCGATCATCGCGTCCGCCTGTTCGGCGTCTTCGGCGCGGTCGACCAGCAAGGCCGGATGGCCTTCGTCGATCAGATCTCGATACTCGGCCTGTGTTGTCGCGACGGCGATTTCGCCATCGGCGAGGTTCGCCCATCCGTCGGCGACTCGACAGCGCACGTCGGTCTGCTCGGACACGAGGTCGTACGCCACACGCATCAGCAAGGCATAGTTGCGTCCAACGAAGGCGTCATCCTCGCTGGTCCGCACGGCCTCGAGGAGTTTCGCCCACCGTGCGGGCGGCACCTCCTCGACCGTATTCGGCATCCGCAGTTTCCGTGCCTTCGCCTCGCTGATCTCGGCGACAGGGAGAACTGCGGCGTACTCCCGCAAGCCGGGGCCCAGGGCGTTACGTACCCTGAGCAAACCTTGTGAGGTTCGTACAAAGCCTTCTTCGGTGAGCAGCCATCGAATCGGCGACATCACCTGGGCTCGGGAGTTCGTTTGTTTCCCGACCTGGCGCGTCCAGGTCTCCACGATGTCCGACTCGGAAAGGTGTTCCAGGAACGCGGCTCGTCCCTCCGGCGACAGACGTTTGAACAGGTGCAGTGGACCCACAGTCGGCCCGCCGTGGAATTGCAGGGTTCGCGACTGAACCTTGGGCGCCGTCGGCGGCAGCCCCTCGCAATACCGTGCATACATCGCGTCTCGATATCGCTCGAACCACCCGTCCGATTCCGGGTGGTGCCCGGAATGAGGGCGATCGGGTACACCGAACTCGCGCAGGATCGATCGATCGTTGGCGTGGAAACTCATGTCCACTGCGAGCGCGGCGTCGCGCGAACCATCAGGTGGCACGAGCATCCCGGGCAGGATGAGGCTCTTGATCGGAACGAACCGGCCTTCCATATTCCGTGCGTGGAGGACGCTCGAAACATCAGCGACCCGCTTGCGAATCTCGTGCGCCTGCACCGCACCACCGGAGCTGTTGAGCAGTTCCCAGAACCGCATCCAATCGGCGTCTTTGTAGCCGGTGAACCCCTGGTCGAGGACGCTGTGAAATCGCCCCTCTGTATCCGCTTCCCGTACACCCAGTTCGTTGAGCACGGAAGCGATGGTCTGATCGTTCGCCAGATCCGAATGCACATAGACCATGTCGTCGCGCAGCCCGTCATCACTCGTTCGCCGAAACACGGTGCCCACGATCGGCGCAACGAATCTACCGTCCTCGCTCAGCAGCACCCTCGATCGCCGGAGTTCCTCTGCCGCTTCGGCGTGCTTGGGCCCGGTGAACTCACTGCGCAGCAGGTGCGCGAGCAGTCGAATCGCTGCGGCAGACGCTTCGACGGTCCGGTCCTCGACCAACGCTTCGACCCACGCTCGTGGCGAAGCCGGACCTTCGTGTTTGGATTCCTGGATGACGTGAGAGACCTTGCCGCGACGTGAATTCGGCCCCTCGACCGAGTGGTGCACCCAGTTACGCGGTCGGCCTGGATAGGAGGCCCACATCTGCAGCGCGAGCGTGGTCACCGGCGCTTCCGGGTGGATACGAAGCTCGGACGGCAGCCGCAAAGTTCCGTCCTGATCAGGGAGGGACGGGTTTGTCGCCATCAGCTGCCAGACCTGTTCGGTCAGGTATCGGCAGGCCCAGTTCGGTGATTCCTTCGGGCGACCGGGAAGTAACGGCAGGTAGGCACCCGGGTCGTCGGCGGGCGACAGTTCCTCGAGGGAACCGACGACGAGGCGAGCGGCGACTCGCATCAGCTCGGTGTTGAGTTCACTGCTGTCCAGCAGATTCTGCCGATCTTCGTTCGTCTTCCACGCCGAGTTCAGCGCTCCGCTCAGCGTGGTCGGGTATTTGGTTGGGAAGAACGCCCAGAACACACCGCGGTCGTTGGGCACGAGAAGAAACCCTGTCTCCGGCGACCGGGTGTATTCAGGTACCGCCCATGAGACATCGATTGTGACACGATCGTGCAATTCGCCCGCCTGACGACGCGCTTCGTCACTGACCCGGTGCGGCATTGTAAAAACACGAAAGCTTTCCGAGGTCGCGTGGGCACCGCTGCGTTGCTGGTGGATGCTGCGCCGAGTACCGCTGTGGTCGACCGTGATATCCCGGCGGGAGATGGGCATATTCGTACGGTCATCGAGCGAAAGCCTCCCGACGTGCGGCGAGAAGAGCTGGAACAGGTGCGGAAACTCTCGTGACGCACCGACTTCACCGGTGCGCTGGGCATGGATGTCGCGAGAAAGCTTCTCCGCGGCACCGGGTTTCAGCGGCAGACGAACCACAGTCGTCGCCCAGCACAACAGTTCGTCGAGGACTCGGTCGAGGCGACGTTCCGTATTCGGGTCCAGCCTGCGCGCCATGCGCAGTACCGGAGTCTCACCGACAGTTGCGAGCGGTGGCAATCCTTCCGCTCGACGAGCATCGTTGACAGCGCGGAGAATCTCCTGCGCCGCCCAGTCCGCGTCGAAGCCGAACGATCCTGTCGTGCTGAAGAACTGCGGCGTCCGAGTCACTGACAGGACCGACTTCACCCCGACACCGAACCGACCGATCTGTCCTCCGCGCTTCTTGGACACCCCCATCCGCAGAATCGTGTCGACACCGGCGGCGGTGATGGGTGAACCCTCGTTCGCGCAGTAGAGGTACTCGGTGGTGAGCACCACATCGATTCGTCCACCGGAGAACTCGGGAGCACGCAACTCGTCCGCGGCATTCTGGACGAGTTCGAAAATCTGACGATCGCCGTAGCCACCCTGGTGAATGCGACGCTCACCATTGGCGTCCTCTTCGATGCGAGCCGGGTTGACCTGATAGGTACGCAATGCCAGCCGGGTCAGCTCATCGACCACGGCAGGTACATCCAGTTCGGTCGATGTCATTCTCACTCTTCGTTTCCTGTGGCCGCAGCGGCAGCCGGTCGAATCGATTCCCCAGATGCCGGCTGCAGTAGCCAGCGGCCGCTCATACGGGCGAGCCAGGTGCCGCGGCCGACCGAACGGCCGATGCTTGTACCGCGGAGAAGTACAACGCGGCGTCGGTCAGGACGAGTGCGATGCGACCACTTCCGCCGGTGAGCGCATCGGACGCATTCTGTACGAGCTCGTTCAACTGCTTCTTGCCGTAGCCACCCGTGACATTGGAGAGTTCGATCCCGGCGTCTTGCTCGATGAGGTTCGGTTCGGCTCGGTAGGCAGCCAAGCACTGTTCCGTTTGTAGCCGCACGTGGGTCGCCAGTTCGCTGTCGACGCCCGCCCACCCTGGTGCCATCTTCCGCCCACTGTCGAAACCATTTGCTGATCCGTGTCTGCGATCAGAGTCGCCAGCGACTTGTCGTGACCCGGATACCGATTGTTACATCACGATGGAAGTATTCGCAGTCGGTCTCGACATCCCCACATGTTACCGACAAGTACACGCTACCAATGACATTCGAATCGCCCGTAGCTAGGGGGAAGCGGTAGCTTCGGTCGGTTTGCTCTTCCACTTACAGGAACGGACAAGCGTTTGCTCGGCTGCTACTGTCCGAGTATTTCAAATTGAGGTTCTCGAATTCGATACCCATTGGAAGATTGGAGATCTCAACGCGCCGGGTGTTTGAACTGCCAGGCCGCCAACGCCAGCACTGCGATCCCGACAACCAACGTCACCAACCCACTCGTCATCAACCGCACCGTGATTCGGCGCAGCCGCTCATGCCTCTGGCGGTTCTCGAAGAACTTGTCGGTGGGCATGGTGTCGCCGATGAAGCAGGATTCGGAGGATTTGATGGCGCGGGTGGCGAGGGAGTCGGTGATGCCGCCTGCGGTGAGGGTGAGGAGGGCGGTGGCGATGCAGGTGATGGAGACGGTGGTGAGCGCGACGTCGAGCATGGGACCCCCGGTGTTCCGGGCCCGCCGGTGGGCGGCGGGCGGTTGTCCTGGTGGCACCAGTTTGGCGGTGGGGTCCGACATATTCGGCTGACGTATCGGTCGTGTGCCTGGGGGTGGAGGTCTCCGTTCGTAATGGGCAGCGGGCTCAGCGGCGTACTTCGGTGAGTGTGACCGGGCGGCGCTCGGCGCGGGAGAGTTCGCAGGCTTCCGCGATGTAGAAGGCTTCGAGGGCGTCGGCCACTGTGCACGGGCTGGGCGTGGTTCCGGTGGCGACGGCGACGAAGGTGGTGAGTTCCTCGGTGTAGGCGCGGCGGAATCGCTCCATGAAGCCGGGGTAGGCGGGGTAGGGGGAGGCGGGGTGGTCGGGTTCGACGGAGTGGAGCGGGGCGCGGTCGTCGAGGCCGACGATGGCGTTGCCTCGGGAGCCGAGCACCTCGAGGCGGACGTCGTAGCCCGCGCCGTTGTAGCGGCCGAGGTTGACGGTCGCGAGGGCGCCGTCGTCGAGGGTGAGCACGGCGGCAGCGGTGTCGATATCGCCTGCGGCGGTGATGAATTCGTCGCCGCGGTTCGCGCCGCGGGCATAGACCTCGGTGACTTCGCGGCCGGTGACCCAGCGGATGATGTCGAAATCGTGGACGCCGCAATCGCGAAACAGGCCGCCGGAGCGCGGGATGTAGTCGGCGGGCGGCGGCGCCGGGTCCAGCGTGGTGGCGCGCAGGGTGTGCAGCCAGCCGAGTTCGCCGCTGGCGACTGCTGCCCGGGCGGCGCGGTAGCCTGCGTCGAAGCGTCGTTGGAAGCCGATTTGCACGGGAACGGCGCTGGCGCGCACACGGTCCAGCACGGCTAGCGTGCCGTCGATGTCGGTGGCGACCGGCTTTTCGCAGAAGGCCGGGATGCCCCGGTCGACGGCGGCTTCGATCAGGGCGGGATGGGAGTCGGTCGCGGTGGCGATGACGAGGCCGGTGAGGTCGGCGGCGAGGAGCGTCTCGATGTCGGGTACGGCCTCGACGCCGAGTTTGGCCGCGGCGGCGTGCGCGCGGGTGGTGTCGATATCGGCGACGACAACGCGATCGACACCCGGGAGTCCGTGCAGGGTTTCGGCGTGCGCCGTGCCTATGCGGCCGACGCCCGCGAGGCCTAATGTGACGGTGCTGCTCATCGATCCTCCTCGGTAGGAAAACGATTGCGTGCCTGGCGTTTCAGCGGAGCGCGGCGGTGGTGCCGCGGACGACGAGCTCGGGTTCGAGTCTGCGGCGGACGGGGTCGGTGCGCTCGCCGCGCAGACGTTCGGCGAGCGCTTCCACGGCCAGCTCCCCGATTCGGACGCGCGGCTGGTCGATGGTGGTGAGCGCGATGTGGCGCAGCGCGGCGAGCGAGGTGTTGTCGTAGCCGACGACCGAGACGTCGTCCGGCACACACAGTCCGGCTTCCTCGAGCGCCGACATGGCGCCGACCGCGTTGAAGTCGTTGCCGCACACCAGCGCCGTGGGAAAGTCGCCGGGGGAGAAGATCTTCAGCAACTTGCGCACCCCGGCGATGCCCGCCGAGTCGGTGTGCTCGCTGGAGATCACCATCGGTTCCAGGCCGTGTCGCGCCATCGCGGTGCGGTAGCCGCGGCGACGGGCGGCCGCGGAGAACGCGGCGCCGCCGTCGAGGTGCACGATTCGACTGTGGCCCAACGAGACCAGATGATCGACGGCCAGTGCCGCACCCAGCTCGCCGTCATCGTTGACGGTGTCGACGCCCGCGATCGTGGAGCCGCGCGAGACCAGCACGACCGGAACCTGCTGCGCCGCTTGGCGAATCGCCGCAGCGGGCAGCACGGGCGAGAGCAGGATGATCCCGCCGGGCCGGAACGACAGCAGGCTCTCCAGCGCGGTGCGCTCGCGGGCGGCGCTGCGGCGGCCGGTGTTCAGGATCAGTTCGAGCCCGGACCGCTGCGCGGCGGCGTCCATTCCCTCCACCACGTCGGCGAAGAAGGTGTTGCGCAGATCCGAGACGAGGACGCCCACGATATTGGAGGTCCGGCTGGCCAGCGATCTGGCCATGATGTGCGGCTGATAGCCCAGCTCGCGCGCGGCCTCCAGCACGGCGCGGCGCCGGTGCGCGCTGACCTTGGGCGAATCCCGCATGACGAGGGAGACCAGCGCACGAGAGACGCCCGCCCGGGCGGCGACGTCCTCCATCGTCGGTCGCGCCATCTCGCCTCCCTCCGCCGTTCCAGGGTCGGCTCGCCGAACTCGCCGTCGGCTGCCGGATCGGACGTTACACGGGCTCCTCCACGCCAGCAATAGAGCGCTCTAATCGGACATTGCCAGGCGGTCGCTCCGCGCGCTTTTGCCGTGCCGGGCAAAGAAATACGAGGTCGAGGCCAGGAAACGCGCGGGAGTCGCACCCCTTGACACGATGTGGCCTGCGTTACATAGTTGGAGCGCTCCAAAGCGAGGGCACCTGTTCACCTCGAAGGTCGGAGAGACGATGAACGAACCTCTCTACCCGCTGCGCATCGCGGCCGCGCCGATCTCCTGGGGCGTGTGCGAAGTCCCCGGCTGGGGCCACGTGCTCGAGGCGGAGGCAGTGCTGGCCGAGATGGCGCAGCTCGGCATCACCGCGACCGAACTGGGCCCACCCGGCTACCTCCCGGACGACCCGGCGGTGCTGCGCGCATTGCTCGACGGCTTCGGCATCCGAGCGGTCGGGGGGTTCCTCGCGCTGCCGCTGCACCGTGCACCGGAGGATGCGCTGGCCGCCGCGCGACGGGCCGCTACGCTGTTCGCCGCCACCGGGGCGGAGGTCCTGGTGCTGGCCGCCGCCACGGGCTTGGACGGCTACGACGCGCGCCCCGAACTCGACTCCACCGAGTGGCGAACCCTGCTGGACACCGCCGCGGCCGTCCGCGACCTCGCGGCGGCGCACGGTCTGCGCACCGCGCTGCACCCGCACGTCGGCACGCACGTGGAGACCGAGGCCGAGGTCGAACGGTTCCTCGCGGACTCCGACCTCGATCTCTGCCTCGACACCGGCCATCTGCTGCTCGGCGGAACCGACCCCGTCGACCTGGCCCGCCGGTACCCGCACCGCATCGGACACGTCCACCTCAAAGACGTGCGCGCCGAACAAGCCGCCGAAGTGCGCAGCGGCGCTATCGAATACAGCGAGGCGGTGCGACGGGGGCTCTACGCGCCGCTCGGCGAGGGCGACATCGATATCGCGGCACTCGTGCGCGCGGTCCGCGCGGCGGGCTATCGCGGTTGGTACGTCATCGAGCAGGACACGGCGCTGCGCTCGACCGATCCCGTGACCTCGGCGAGCCGCGACGCGCGACACAGTCTGCGCTACCTTGCCGATCTGAGCCTCGCATCGGCGTCGCGACGGTAGGGGCGCGTCAGATGTTCGGACGAAAAGTCGCTGTTACCCATGGATTCTCGTTGCGCGCCGCCGTTTCGCTGGCGGCCGTCGCCGCACTGGCCGCCTGTAGCGGCCCGGGCGCCGACGTCGCAGGCCCCACCCGAACACGCATCGCCGCAGGCGAATTGGAGTCGGTCGCGGTGGTCACCCACGGCAGCGCGGGCGACGCCTTCTGGAACGTCGTCAAGAACGGTGCGGAGGCCGCGGGCGAGGAACTCGGCGTCGCTGTGGAATACAACTCCTCCGGAGATCCCGGCCAGCAGGCGAAGCTGATCGACAACGCGGTGGCGCAGGGTGTGGACGGTCTGGTGGTCTCGATGGCCAACCCGGAGGCGCTGCGGCCCTCGGTGGAGCGCGCGGTCTCGGCCGGAATCCCGGTGGTCACCATCAACTCGGGGGAAAGCGAGAGCGCGAAGTACGGCGCGTTCGCGCACGTCGGGCAGAGCGAGGGCCTCGCGGGCCAGGCGGCGGGCAGGCGGCTCGCCGACGCCGGACGCGAGAAGCTGCTGTGCGTCATCCACGAGGCGGGCAATATCGGCGCCAACCAGCGCTGCGACGGCGCGACCCACGCCTTCGGCAATGGCACGACACTTCAGGTGGACATCAACAACCCCACCGACGCCCAATCCCGGATAAAAGGCGCGCTGGAGGCCGATCGCTCGATCGATGCCGTGCTGACGCTGAACTCCCAGGTCGCCGCCCGCGCCGTGGACGCGGTGCGCGAATCGCGATCCGCCGCCACGGTGGCGACCTTCGACCTGAACACCGACGTGGTCGAGGCCATCCGGGCGGGCGCGCTGCTGTTCGCGGTCGATCAGCAGCAGTACGAACAGGGCTACCTGCCGATCGTGCTGCTCGAGCTGTACCGCGCGAATCTGAACACGGTCGGCGGCGGCGCGCCGGTGCAGACGGGCCCCGGCTTCGTGGACGCCGACAACGTCGAGGCCGTCGCCACGCTCGTCGCCCAGGGCACCCGGTGAGGACCACGAACATGACCACGACGACCGAACGCACCGAGGTCACGCCAAGCACCGAAGGACCGAGCCTGCTCCAGCGCCTCGTGGTTCGACCGGAGATCGGAGCCGCCCTCGGCGCGCTGCTGGTGTTCGTCTTCTTCTCGCTCGTCACCGATCGCTTCCTCAGTCCGCTCGGGATCGCGACCTGGTTGGACGACGCCTCCACGCTCGGCATCA
Source organism: Nocardia sp. CNS-044 (assembly GCF_059570515.1). Classification (NCBI taxonomy): domain Bacteria; kingdom Bacillati; phylum Actinomycetota; class Actinomycetes; order Mycobacteriales; family Nocardiaceae; genus Nocardia; species Nocardia sp. CNS-044. Next base: position 362,952 of record NZ_JCANSX010000012.1, on the reverse strand, counting down.
TGGCGGTCGCGGTGGCGCTGCTGATGATCGGCGGCGAATTCGACCTGTCGGCGGGCGTGATGACCGCCTCGACCGCACTCGTTACCGCACTGCTCGCGGTGCACGCGGGGTGGAACGTCTGGTTCGCGCTGCTGGCCTCGCTGGTGTTCGCGCTGACCGTCGGCGCGTTCAACGGCTGGGTCGTGATGCGCACGGGGTTACCGAGTTTCATCGTCACCCTCGGCACTTTCCTTGCGCTGCAAGGTCTCAACCTCGGCGTCACCCGTTTGGTCACCGACACGGTGCAGGTGTCGGGCGTGCGGGCCGCGGAAGGCTACGAGTCGGCGGGCTGGGTGTTCGCGGCCACGCTGAACATCGGCGACGCGCGCATCCAGGCCTCGGTGGTGTGGTGGATCGTGCTCACGGCGATCGCCTCGATCATTTTGGTGCGCACCAAGTTCGGCAATTGGATCTTCGCGGTCGGCGGCTCGCTGTCCAGCGCGCGGGCGGTGGGTGTTCCGGCGGACCGGACCAAGATCCTGCTGTTCATGGGGACCGCGTTCGCGGGCTGGGTGGTCGGCTCCTGCAACATCCTGCGATTCGCCAGCGTGCAGGCCAACCAGGGCGTGGGGCTCGAGCTGCACTACATCATCGCTGCCGTGGTCGGCGGCTGCCTGCTCACCGGCGGCTTCGGCTCGGCGATCGGCGCGGCCATCGGCGCGCTCATCTTCGGCATGGCCCGCCAGGGCATCGTGTTCGCACGCTGGGACAGCGACTGGTTCATGCTGTTCCTCGGGGTGCTGCTGCTGGCCGCGGTGCTGGTGAACAACCGATTCCAGAAGCGAGCGGAAAGGGTGCGCCGATGACCGCCCCCCTGATCGAGACGATCGACATCGGCAAGAGCTACGGCGGCGTCGTCGCGCTGCGTGACGTGTCGACGGTGGTGCGGGCGGGCGAGGTCACCTGTGTGCTCGGCGACAACGGCGCGGGCAAATCCACGCTGATCAAGATCCTCGCCGGGGTGCACCGGCACGACAGAGGCGACTTGCGCGTCGAGGGCGAGCGAGTCCGATTCGATTCGCCGCGTGCGGCATTGGATCGCGGCATCGCGACCGTGTACCAGGATCTCGCGGTGGTGCCGTTGATGAGTGTCTGGCGCAACTTCGTGCTCGGATTCGAGCCCACGACCGGGCCCTTCCGGCTGCTCGATCGGAAGGCCGGGCGCGAGATCGCCCGGAAGGCACTGGCCGACATGGGTATCGAGATCGAGGACATGGAGCAGCCGGTCGGCACCCTGTCCGGCGGACAGCGGCAGTGTGTCGCGATCGCCAGGGCGGTGCATCGCGGTGCCAAGGTGCTGATCCTCGACGAGCCGACCGCCGCGTTGGGCGTGAAACAGGCTGGGGTGGTGCTGAAGTACGTGGTACAGGCGCGCGAACGCGGCCTCGGCGTCGTCCTCATCACGCACAATCCGCACCACGCCTACCCCGTCGGCGACCGCTTCCTGCTGCTCGAGCGCGGCGCGGTGCTCGGCGCCTACGAGAAGTCCGAGATCGACCTGCCCGAGCTGACCAGGCAGATGGCGGGCGGAGCCGAATTGGACGCGCTACAACATGAATTGACGCGGGTGATCGGCTCGTGACCGGGTCCGCGGGGGCGGGCACGATCGAGGCGCTGACCATCGGCCGCGTCGGCGTCGACCTGTATCCGGAGCAGGGCGGCGTCCCGCTCGCCGAGGTGCGGTCCTTCGCGAAATCGTTGGGCGGCACGGCGACCAACGTCGCGGTGGCCGCCGCGCGCCTCGGCCGTCGCTCGGCGGTGCTCACCAAAGTCGGCCCGGACGGCTTCGGCGCGTACGTGCGCGCGGCGCTCACCGAGTTCGGTGTCGCGGCGGACTACGTCGGCACCGCGCCGAATCTGCTGACGCCCGTGGTCTTCTGCGAGCTGAACCCGCCCGCCGATCCGCCGCTGCTCTTCTACCGCGCACCGATCGCCCCGGACCTCACCCTCACACCCGAGGACGTGCCGTGGGATCTCGTCGACGCCGTGCCGCTGCTGTGGGTCACCGGCACCGGCGTCAGCGCCGAACCCGCGCGCGGCACCCAGCGCGCGATCCTGGAGCGGCGCGCCCGGCGCGGGCACACGGTCCTCGACCTGGACTATCGGCCGATGTTCTGGTCGGACGAGGCGACCGCGCGCGCCGAGATCGGCTGGATGCTCGACCACGTGAACGTCGTCGTGGGCAACCGCACCGAGGTCGGCATCGCGATCGGCACGACCGATCCCGATGCGGCGGCCGATCGGCTGCTGGCGCGCGGCATCCGGCTCGCGGTGATCAAGCGCGGCGCCGAGGGCGTCCTCGTGGCCACCGCCGACGAGCGCTGGACCGTGCCGCCGTGCCGGGTGGCGGTGGTGTGCGGGCTCGGCGCGGGCGACGGCTTCGGCGGCGCGCTGATCCACGGGCTGCTCGACGACTGGGACCCGCACCGCATCGGCGTCTACGCCAACGCGGCGGGCGCGCTGGTCGCGTCCCGGCTGGCCTGCGCGGACGCCATGCCGACGGCCGCGGAGATCGAGGAGCTGCTGTGCCGATGAACCCGTACCTGACCGACGACCGCTGGGCCGATCTGCTGCGAATTCGCGCGACGGACCCGGCGGCCGTAGAACGGGCCTACGCCAAGAGAATTCGACGATCCGCCCTGCTGTCGGAGCGCGAGACGCTTTTCCTGGTGGCCGCCGACCATCCCGCGCGCGGCGCGCTCGGCGTCGGATCGGACCGCACCGCGATGGCCGACCGGCGCACTCTGCTGGAACGGTTGCTGATCGCGCTGGCCGATCCGGCGGTGGACGGTGTGCTGGGATCGCCGGACGTGGTCGAGGAGCTGCTGTTGCTCGACGCGCTGGACGACAAGGTGGTGATCGGCTCGATGAACCGCGGCGGCCTGGCGGGCGCCGAGTGGGAGATCGACGACCGGTTCACCGGCTACGACGCCGACGCACTGGTCCGCTACCGCCTCGACGGCGGCAAAATGCTTCTCCGGCTCGTCGATTCGGATCCGGGCACGGTGCCCACCCTGCACGCTTGCGCGCAGGCGGTGTCCGAACTCGCCGCGCACGGTCTGATGGCGATGGTGGAACCGCTTCCATACCACCGCGACGCGTCCGGCGCGCTGGTGATGAGCAAGGACGCGCCCGCGCTCGCGCGTGCCATCACCGTCGCCTCCGGCCTCGGGGTCACCTCGGCCTACACCTGGCTGAAAATTCCTGCCCCCGAGGATAGTTCGGTGCTGGACGCGACGACGCTGCCGGTAGTCGTGCTCGGCGGAGTGCCCTCGGGTGACCCGGCCGCGGACCTGGCCGCGTGGGGCGGCGCGCTGCACCACGACGTGGTGCGCGGCCTGGTGGTGGGGCGCACCCTGCTCTACCCACCGGACGGCGATGTCGCCGCCGCCGTCGACGCGGCGGCGCGGATGCTGAAGGAGTCCCGATGACACTGCATCGTCCGGCCGGGACACTGGCCGACGGCCGAGACCCGGTCCGGCTCACCGCCGAGGACGCCGGATGGCGCTACACCGGCCTGCGCGTAGTCGAACTCGCGCCGGGCGAGACCAGAACCCTGGCCACCGGCGAGTACGAGGCGTTCGTGCTGCCGCTGTCCGGCTCCTGCGTCGTCCGGGCCGACGCGCACGTCCTCGAATTACGCGGGCGCGACTCGGTTTTCACCCGGGTGACCGATTTCGCGTACGTACCGCGCGACGCCGACGTTGCGTTGTCCAGCGCCGACGGCGCGGTGCTCGCCATGCCGATGGCCAGATGCGCGCGGCGGCTGTCGCCGAAATACGGTCCCGCCGAGGAGGTTCCGGTCGAGGTGCGGGGCGCGGGCCGGGCGACGCGGCAGGTCAACAACTTCGGCGTGCCCGGCGTCTGGGCGCACGCGGACAAGCTCAACGCCTGCGAGCTGATCACGCCGGACGGCAACTGGTCGTCGTACCCGCCGCACAAGCACGACGAGGCGAGCGCGTGCGAGGTGGTCAACGAGGAGATCTACTACTTCCGCATCGCGGGCCGCGACGGCGTCACCCCGTCCCGCGAGGGCTTCGGCCTGCACCGCACTTATACCGCCGAGGTGGACGAGAACGTGGCGGTCCGCGACGGCGACGTCTTCCTGGTGCCGCGCGGTTACCACGGTCCGTGTGTCGCCGCGCCCGGCTACCCGATGTACTACCTCAACGTGCTGGCCGGTCCGGCGCCCGAACGGTCGATGGCCTTCTGCGACGATCCGGCGCACGCCTGGGTGCGGGACGGCTGGGCGGGGGAGCAGGCCGACCCGCGCTGCCCGGTCACCGGCCCGGAAGGACGGTTGTCATGGAACTGACCACCGCGCAGGCCCTGGTGTCCTGGTTGGTCGCGCAGCGCTCCGAGACGCTGGACGGCGCGGACGTGCCGCTGTTCCCAGCCGTCTTCGCGATCTTCGGGCACGGGAACGTGCTCGGCCTCGGCACGGCGTTGCACGAACGCCGCGACGAGCTGCCCGTCTGGCGCGGGCACACCGAGCAGGGGATGGCACTGGCGGCCGTCGGCTACGCCAAGGCAACACACCGGCGCCAAGTCGGCGTCGCCACGTCCTCCATCGGGCCCGGCGCGCTGAACATGGTGACCGCGGCGGGCGTCGCGCACGCCAACCGGCTGCCGCTGCTGCTGCTTCCCGGCGACACCTTCACCGGACGCGCCCCCGATCCGGTGCTGCAACAGGTCGAACACTTCGGGGACGCGACCGCGACGGTGAACGACGCGTTCCGGGCGGTGAGCCGCTACTTCGACCGGATCACCGAACCCGAACAGCTCATCGCGACGCTGCCGCAGGTGGCCCGCGTGCTGACCGATCCAGCCGACGCCGGACCGGTCACCCTGGCACTGCCCCAGGACGTGCAGGCCGAGACCTTCGACTTCCCGGACGCGCTGTTCACTCCGGTGCTGCACCGCGTGCCGCGGCCTCGCCCCGACCTGCGGGCGCTGACCGAGGCCGCCGCGGCCATCCGCGCCGCGCGGCGACCGCTACTGGTGCTCGGCGGCGGCGTGCGCTACTCGGGCGCAGGCCCGATCGCGGTGGAATTCGCGGAGCGGCACGGCATTCCGATCACCGAGACCACCGCGGGCCGCACGCTGGTGCCCCACGATCACCCGCTGCACGCGGGCCCGCTCGGCATCACCGGCTCGGCGTCGGCGAACGCGCTCGCCGCGGACGCGGACCTGGTGCTCGCCGTCGGCACCCGACTGCAGGACTTCACGACGGCCTCGTGGACGGTCTTCGCGCCCGACGTTCGCCTGGTCACCGTCAACGCGGCCCGCTTCGACGCCGTCAAGCACGGCGCGCTGCCGGTCGTCGGCGATGCGGCAGCCACCCTCTCTGAACTGGCCGAACACCTGTCCGGATGGATCGCCCCTGCGGACTGGACCGGCCGCGCCGCGCCGCTGCGGGAGACCTGGGATGCCCGGATCGACAAGCTGCGCGCCCCGACACCAGGCATGCCCAGCTACGCCCAGGTGGTCGGCATCGTCAACGAGCTCTCGACGCCGGAGGACTACGTCATGACGGCGTCGGGCGGGCTGCCCGGCGAGCTGATCGGCGGCTGGCGGGCCGCCGGAGGGACGCCGAGCATGGACGTGGAGTACGGATTCTCCTGTATGGGTTACGAACTCGCGGGGGCGTGGGGTGCGGCCATGGCGCGCGAGCACGGTCTGGTCACCACCTTGCTCGGCGACGGCTCCTATCTGATGCTGAATTCGGAACTGTTCTCGGCGGCCTTCGCCGGGCACCCGTTCGTCGCCGTGATGTGCGACAACGACGGCTACGCGGTGATCGCGCGCTTGCAGGAGGGGCAGGGCGGTGCGGCGTTCAACAATCAGTACGCGGACTGCCGCACCACCCTCGTCGACCCGCCGCGAGTGGATTTCGTGTCGCACGCCTCCGCGCTGGGTTGCTCGGTGTTCACTGCGACAGATACCGACCAGTTTCGAAATGTCTATCGACAAGCGCGGGCTACCGCCGTCGCGACATCCCGTCCCGCGGTCGTCGTGGTGAAGACTCGGGCCGCCGACTGGACCGAGGCCGATGCATGGTGGGAAGTCGGTGTGCCGCAATACCTTTCCGGCCGCGGCGACTACGATGCGAACAAGCCCGCGCAGCTGCGCTACGTGCGAGGGCGATGACTCGCACGTAAGGTCGGTCGTGTACGTCGGTGTACAGGCCTGTTCGCTGGGCGGTCGACACCCGGTCCCGGATGCGAGGTGAGAGACACAGACCCCCGTGAGCGTTGAATAGCTCACAGTGGATGGGGCCGAATGTGGAGAAATTCGTCGGATGATGGCATTGTGGATCTACGAGACCGGGGTGTCTATGCAAGTCCCTGGCTCGTCAACAGAAAGTATGAAATGGCTCAAGGCATTGTTAAGTGGTTCAACAGCGAGAAGGGCTTCGGCTTCATTGCCCAGGACGGCGGCGGTCCCGACGTCTTCGTGCACTACTCGGCTGTGAGCGGTTCGGGTTTCCGGTCCCTCGATGAGGGGCAGCGCGTGGAGTTCGAGATCGGCCAGGGACAGAAGGGTCCGCAGGCTCAGGACGTCCGCGTCGTCGCCTGATTCGACACGCACTTCGAGGCTCCGCACCATCACGGTGCGGGGCCTCTCGTCGTTTCGGGCTGGGGGAGACCCGCCCGAACCGTCGCACGATGGACCGAGCGGCACCCGGCGTTGTACCCTTCCCCGGTTCTGCGCGTTCGGAGAAGGTGCGGCGTATGGCTCAGGGCACAGTGATGTGGTTCGACACCGAAAAGGGTTTCGGTTTCATCGCCCAAGACGGTGGTGGCAAGGACGTGTTCGTGGACTACCTGGATCTCCAGGGTTCCGGGTTCCGATCCTTGACGGCCGGGCAGCGGGTGGAGTTCGAGCTGCGCCAAAGCAAGTCGGGGCCGGAGGCGATCGGCGTGCGAGTCGTCGAGTAGGTGTATCCCCGCACCGCCCGGCAGTCGCTACCGGGCGGACAGCGCCTGCGCGCGGAAGAACTCCGCGGTGAGGTCCCGTGCCCGTCCCAGGTCCCGTTCGCCGGAGCGTGGGAAAGCGTCCGTGGCACTGCCGAATTCGCCCACGATGAAGTCGGCGATCGGCGCGGGCACGGCTCCGCTGCCCATTTCCCTTGTCCGCGACTTGAGTTCGGTCAGCTCGGCCACGGCCGTGACCAGGTCGGCGGGCAGCTCGCACTGCGCGAGCAGCGTCGGCAGATGCATCGGCGCCACCGCCGCTTCGGGATGCTCGCGCAGCCACCGCAGCGCCATCGCGGGACGCAGCGCGTAGAAGACCTTCTTCAGTGATCGGTTGCGGTCGAACAGTTCCCACTGCCGAGCGCCGAGGTGCAGGTAGTGCCGCGCCACTTGATCGCGGGCGGCGACCTGCTCGGCCAGCGCCCGCAGCTCGGCGCGGAATCCCGCGTCGCCGCGATACACGATCGGCGACATCAGCCACTCGATCAGCACCGCGTTGCCTTTGACCAGCAACCGCAACGCTTTACCCAGCTCCCAGCCGTTGACATCGAGCAAGCCCACGAGCGGCGTCTCGATCACATCGCGCGTCCGCCACGGCGACAGATAGGTGTCCAACGGCGCCACGTACACGAAGCGGCAGTCGTAGTCGGAGTCCGGCGACGGGAAACCCCAAGCGCGGCTGCCGCTTTCGATGGCCAGCGGCACCCGTACGCGATGCTCGCGCTCGATCCGGTCCAGCTCGGCGTCGACAAACCCGACCACGGTCGGATCCATCGACTCCGGAACAGCGCGCAACGACATGCCTCGATCGTATGTGCGAGGGTGTCGGCGCTTCAGCTCATTTTTCGGGCCGAAACGTGGTGCGTGCCATCAACTGTCGATCCGGACACCGACGCAAGCGCGGGTGTGTCGCCACGTCCCCACACGCGGCCTCGACGTCGACACGTCCCGATCCGGTCGCGACGGTCCGCAGTGCGGCGACCGCCAGCGCCATGGCCGCACTGTCGAGGCCACCGCCACACCACTGTCGAGGCCACCGCCACACCGCTGAGCACCACCGAGGTGGCCCGAGCGGCCGCACGGGCGGGTGCCAGGCGCGTCGCGACCCCGGCGGTGATCGCCCGCACCCGCGCCCACTCCGACGCCGACCGATATGTGCCGGGCGATCAGCGCGCGCAGTTCGGCGCCAGCGCGACGCTCAGGTTGCCGAGCAGCAGCACCACGCGGTGCGGGCAACACCGCACGCGGTCGAACCGGCCGAGCCCCGCGGCGAGTAGCGGTCGCGCTGACGGCGGCGACCCGGGCGCGCAGGTTGCTGTGGCGCTCGGTGTCGACCGCGAAACGGTGTTCTCGGCTGCCACTGCGAGATATACGACGAATTGCCTGTTAATAACCAAACTGGCTGCGCCCAGAAAAATACCGGCATTGGGATGCCCTGGTTTCGAGCGCGAGTTCATGTTCGCAGCGTGTCCCGCCCGGCTAATTCGGCAAGCGCGCGGAAGTTGTCGTTCTCAGAGTTTCTCCGGCGATTCCTTAGAGTCCTCTCATGAATCGGCAGATGCTGCGCACGCGAATGATCTGGACGGCCGACCAGCATTCGAACGCTGTAAACATGCAGGTAAAGGCGGGTTTTTGAAGGCGGATTCATGGGATGTTCGGTGATCTGCACCGCATTGAAGATTTGAATGTAGTGCGCGTCACAATTTTCCAGAATTTCGTAACCGCATTCGCGCCGCCGCCGATGTGCCGTGTGTCAGCCAGTTCGACTGGATAATTTCGAGGAAGAGGAATTCTTATGATCCCCGTTATCATCGACACCGGTAGCGCCGCCATCAACGGCCTGTTCGACACCCTCGGCGCCGCGCTGAACGGTGTGCTGAACACCCTGTGGACGGGATCCTTCGGCGGCCGCTGATTCGACTCCGCGATCGAGCGACTCGATCGGGTCCGTGCCGTCCGATCGGCACGACCGTGGAAGACCCCGCACCCCCTCGGTGCGGGGTCTTCCAGTCTTCTCCGAGCGTTTCGGACACGACCGCTGCTTGCGGGCAGCGCGCATGCGCCGGACCGCCGCTGACATCGACGTGGACCCGGTGGCCTTACGGCAGAACGCCATTCGCTTTCGGTCGTCCGCCCACCTCACACACTGACGGCAGCCGCCTACCGGGTGGTACAGCCGGACGAAATGCCGACCACTAAGCTTGTCGGCGGTAACTGCCGACCCCCATTTCCCCAGGAGTACCCCACAGTGAGCCAAGCAGGCCGTCCTGTTGTTCTGATCGCCGACAAGCTCGCCCAGTCGACCGTCGACGCGCTCGGTGACGGTGTCGAGGTTCGCTGGGTCGACGGCCCCGACCGCCCGGCCCTGCTCGCCGCGGTTCCGGAGGCCGACGCGCTGCTCGTGCGTTCCGCCACCACCGTCGACGCCGAGGTGCTCGAGGCAGGCAAGAACCTGAAGATCGTCGCCCGCGCCGGCGTCGGCCTCGACAACGTCGACGTGCCCGCGGCCACCGAGCGCGGCGTCATGGTCGTCAACGCGCCGACCTCCAACATCCACACCGCCGCCGAGCACGCGGTCACCCTGCTGCTCGCCGCCGCCCGCCAGGTCCCCGCCGCCGACGCGACCCTGCGCGAGCGCACCTGGAAGCGCAGCAAGTTCAACGGTGTCGAGATCTTCGGCAAGACCGTCGGCGTCGTCGGCCTCGGCCGCATCGGCCAGCTGTTCGCCGCGCGCCTCGCCGCGTTCGAGACCAAGCTCATCGCCTACGACCCCTACGTCTCCCCGGCGCGCGCCGCCCAGCTCGGCATCGAGCTGGTCACCCTGGACGAGCTGCTGCAGCGCGCCGACCTGATCTCGGTGCACCTGCCCAAGACCCCGGAGACCAAGGGCCTGCTGAGCAAGGAGAAGCTCGCCCTCACCAAGCCGGGCGTCATCATCGTCAACGCCGCGCGCGGCGGCCTGATCGACGAGGCCGCGCTGGCCGACGCCATCAAGTCGGGCCACGTGCGCGCCGCCGGTCTGGACGTGTTCGAGACCGAGCCGTGCACCGACAGCCCGCTGTTCGAGCTGCCGCAGGTCGTCGTCACCCCGCACCTGGGCGCGTCCACCTCCGAGGCGCAGGACCGCGCGGGCACCGATGTCGCGAAGTCGGTGCTGCTGGCCCTGGCGGGTGAGTTCGTGCCTGGCGCCGTGAACGTCACCGGCGGCGCGGTCGGCGAAGAGGTCGCCCCGTGGCTGGAGATCGTGCGCAAGCAGGGCGCCCTGGTCGGCAAGCTGTCCGACGAGCTGCCCGTCAGCATCGAGGTGCAGGTGCGCGGCGAGCTCGCCTCCGAGGACGTCGCCGTGCTGGAGCTCTCGGCGCTGCGCGGCATCTTCTCGGCGCTGGTCGAGGACCAGGTCACCTTCGTCAACGCGCCCGCGCTGGCCAAGGAGCGTGGCATCACCGCGCAGGTCACCACCGCGCCGGAGAGCCCGAGCCACCGCAGCGTCGTCGACCTGCGCGCCGTGTTCGGCGACGGCCGCACGCTGAACGTCGCGGGCACGCTGACCGAGCCGCAGCAGGTGCAGAAGATCGTCAACATCAACGGCCGCAACTACGACATGCGGGCCGAGGGCCTGAACCTGGCGATCCTCAACTACGAGGACCGGCCGGGCGCGCTGGGCAAGATCGGCACCAAGCTCGGCGAGGCCGACATCGACATCCTGGCCGCGCAGCTGAGCCAGGACGTGGACAAGGAAGGCGCGACCGTCGTCCTCCGCGTGAACAAGGAAGTGCCCGCCGACGTGCAGGCCGCGATCGCCGAGTCGGTCGGCGCCGCCAAGATCGCGCTGGTCGACCTGTTCTGATCCGCTCGGCGCGCCGAGCGCCGGACGAGAACCGTGCCGCGCGCCGTCACCGCAGGGTGGCGGCGCGCGGCATGTTCCCGGCGGTGTGCCGGGAGGTCGCGAGCGTCCCGCCCGGGTGGCCGGACGCGGCGAGTCGCCTAGTACCGTGGCGTTGCTCGCCGAGCGTCCGGCCAGGTCCGGTCGAAAATGAACGGAGTTGTCATGAAGCTTGCTGTCATCCCCGGTGACGGTATCGGGGCCGAGGTTATCGCCGAGGCGCTCAAGGTGCTGGACGTCGTCGTGCCCGGCGTCGAGAAGACCGAGTACGACCTCGGCGCGAAGCGCTACCACGCGACCGGCGAGATCCTGCCCGAGTCGGTGCTGCCCGAGCTGAAGCAGCACGACGCCATTCTGCTCGGCGCCATCGGCGACCCGTCGGTGCCCAGCGGCGTGCTCGAGCGCGGCCTGCTGCTGCGCACCCGATTCGCGCTGGACCACCACGTGAACCTGCGCCCCTCGAAGCTGTTCCCCGGCGTCACCAGCCCGCTGGCGGGCAACCCCGACATCGACTTCGTCGTGGTGCGCGAAGGCACCGAGGGGCCGTACACCGGCACCGGCGGCGCGATCCGCGTCGAGACGCCGCACGAGGTCGCCACCGAGGTGAGCACCAACACCCGTTTCGGCATCGAGCGCGTCGTCCGCTACGCCTTCGCCAAGGCGCAGGCGCGCCGCAAGCACCTCACCCTTGTGCACAAGAACAATGTGCTGACCTTCGCCGGGTCGCTGTGGCAGCGCACCGTCGACGAGGTCGCCGCGGAGTTCCCCGAGGTCACCACCGCCTACCAGCACATCGACGCGGCGACCATCCACATGGTCAACGATCCCGGCCGCTTCGACGTGATCGTCACCGACAACCTGTTCGGCGACATCATCACCGATCTCGCGGCCGCGGTCAGCGGCGGTATCGGCCTGGCGGCCAGCGGCAACATCGACGCCTCGGGCACCAACCCGAGCATGTTCGAGCCGGTGCACGGCAGCGCCCCCGACATCGCGGGCCAGTCGAAGGCCGACCCGACCGCCGCGATTCTGTCGGTCGCGCTGCTGCTCGAGCACCTCGGCAACGCCGAGGCCGCCGCCCGCATCGAGGCCGCCGTCGCCAAGGACCTGGCCGCGCGGTCCGGCGCGTCGTCCACCGTCGAGGTCGGCGACCGCATCGCCGCTTCGGTCTGAGCGATCGACCGCGGATCCCCGCGCCCGCCCGTGGCGCGGGGATTCGTCGCGCTCGAACCGGTTACCCTCGGGTCGAGTGCGGAACAGGGAGACCAGGTGGCCAAGCGACGGACGAGCCGTAAGCCGGAGCCGGGTCCCTACACGATTCGGGACCTGCACGCGCTGCCGAATGGCAAGAGTTTCGAGCTGGAGGACGGCTGGCTCGTCGAGGTCGACCGCGGCGCTCGACACAATCACGTGGCGCAGCGGCTGGCGCGTTTCCTCGACGTCGCCGCCGACGTCGAGGTGCACGTCTGCCTCGGCGGCGGTTGGGAAGTGAGCACGCCGGGCGGTATCCGGAAACCCGACATCGTCGTGGTGCCACGCGAAGTGGTGCGCTCCGCCATCGTCGCCGACCCGCCGCGGTTGCTGCCCGGCTCCGAGGTGCAGCTGGCCGTGGAGGTGATCGCGCCGGGGACGGGCAGCGAGCGCACCGACCGGGTGCGAAAGGTCAGGGAATACGCGGCCGTCGGCATCCGGCAGTACTGGATCGTCGAACACCATCCGCACGTGCGCATCCACCCACTCGTCCTCGACGGCGATATCTACCGCGCCGAGCCACCCGTCGGCCCCGGTTCGACACTGCGTGCGAACATCGGCAACCACAACCACTTTCGCGTCGAGGTGGACCCGGCGGCGTTGCTCGAGGTGTGAGTAGCGTTCGCCCGCAGCGGTTTACGCTCGAGCCGTTCTTCGGTCCGACCCGGCGCGCACTCCAATCGAGCCCGTCATAGGTACGGAGAATGCCGTCGAGGCGTGCGATGTGCTTCGGCGCGGCGGATTTCGGTCGGCCGTTCGCAGGGGAGGCCGCGCCCTGCAGAGCGCGGGCGGGACAGTCTCGCGAAGAGGGCCATGGTTGGCATCGATGATCGGCTACCGCGTGTGCGCGAGGTCGGTGCGCCGCAGCGGGATTCGTTATGTGTCCGCGTGACCCTGTCAGTCGAGGGCCACGGCGCGGCGCGGAGGGCGTCCCGGTCGTTGCCGACGGGGACGCCCCCGGAAGCAGCCGATCAGCGCGGGGTGCGGCTGTCGGTGGGGACCAGCGGGATGGCGGCGGTGGCCAGGGCTGCGGCGGCCAAGTAGGCGGCGGGGAAACCGCCGACGGTGATCAGAGCGCCGAAAACCGGTGGGATGGCGGCGATCGCGAGGTTCTGGCCGGTGTTCTGGATGCCGAGTCCGCGCCCGCTCCAGTATGGTCCCGCGATCTCGGCGACGGCCGTGAAGGCGAGGCCGTTGTCGGACACCGTGATCACCGAGGCGGCGATCAGCAGCGGGATGGCGGCCCACCACCACTGCGTCCACGCGCTCAGACCCAGTGCGGCCATGGACAACACGGCGGCGATGGCCACCGTCCGCAGCGGACCGAGCCGACTGCCGACCCGGTCCGACCACGCGCCCGCGCCGATTCGGCCGAACGCACCAAGGATTTGGGTCACGGTCACCAGCGCCCCCGCGGCGGGCAGCGACCAGCCGATGTCGCGGTGCAGCCACAGCAGCGCGAAGGTCCACACCACGCCCTGCGGCACACACAGCAGCACGGACACGGCGTGGATGCGCCACAGGGTGGTGTCGCCGCGATACGGATTGGCCCGGTCGACGCCCTTGCCCTCCGGCCGCGGCGGATCCACGATGCCCAGGTAGCAGCCCGCCGCGGCGAGGCCCGCCATGATCGCCGGCACCAGGATCGCGGTCGAAATGCCTTGCGCCGCAGCGACCGCGGGCACGGCGAGCGCGCCGACGCCGACACCCAGGGGTTGCGCGGTCTGCCGGATGCCCATCGCCAGCCCCCGCCGCTCCGGCGGGAACCAGCCGACGATGACGCGACCGCTGGCGCCGTTGGTGCTGGCCGCACCCGCTCCGCCGAGGAACAGCAGCGCACCGAGCGCGATGTCGTTGGTGGTGACCGCCGCCGCGGCGCCCGCGGCGAACATCACCAGCGGCCCGCCGACCAACACTTTCCGCTCACCGATCCGGTCCACCACGTAACCCCACGCGATCAGCGTGCAGACCAACCCGACGGTGGGCATCGCCACCAGCAGACCCGCGGCGGGCAAAGACATTCCGCGCGCGGTGAGCGCGGGCAGCAGGAACGGGGTGCCGTGCACGAACACCGCGCTGGCGGCCTGCGCGAAGACGCCGAGACCGAGCATGGACCACCGTCGTCCCGCGCGTACTTCTGTCACGGTCGCCATCGGCCACACCTCGAATCTCATAATATGGAACTCATATCTCACTGAGTGAACACCGATGCTTACGCTACACCCGTGCGCGACCCGATTTCTCGCCGGACGGCATTCCGGGGCCCGCCGCCGCGCCGATCGGACCGCTCGGTCGGGTGCGTTCGGGCAGGTCGATGCCGGTCGATAGACTTCGGGGCATGCGTCTAGGTCGAGTTGCCAGTCCCGATGGGGTCGCGTTCGTCAGCATCGAGGGGGAGGACAGCGACAGCATCGCCAAAGAGATCGCGGAACACCCGTTCGGTACGCCGACGTTCACCGGACGGAGCTGGCCGCTGGCCGACGTGCGCCTGCTCGCGCCGATCCTGGCCAGCAAGGTGGTGTGCGTCGGCAAGAACTACGCCGCGCACGCCGCGGAGATGGGCGGTCCCGCGCCGGAGGAGCCGGTGATCTTCATGAAGCCGAGCACCGCGATCGTCGGGCCCAACGCCCCGATCATCTTGCCGCCCAGCTCCTCTCAGGTCGACTACGAGGGTGAACTCGCCGTCGTTATCGGCCGCCCGTGCAAGGACGTGCCCGCCGCCCGTGCCAAGGACGTGATCCTCGGCTACACCGTCGCCAACGACGTCACCGCCCGCGATCAGCAGCGCCAGGACGGCCAGTGGACACGCGCCAAAGGCTATGACACCTTCTGCCCGCTCGGCCCGTGGATCGAAACGTCGCTTGACCCTTCGGATCTGGAGATCGTCACCGAGCTCGACGGCGAGGTCCGCCAGCGCAGCCGCACTTCGCTACTGCTGCACGACATTCCGAAGCTGGTCGAATGGGTGAGCACGGTCATGACGCTGCTTCCCGGCGACGTGATCCTGACCGGAACACCGGAGGGCGTCGGCCCCGTCCAGAACGGGCAGCAGGTGTCCGTCACCGTCGAGGGTCTCGGAACCCTCACCAATCCCGTTGCCGCCAAACGCTGATCGAAAGAGAGCCATGACTGAAGTACGGGTCCGTTTCTGCCCGTCACCCACCGGTACACCGCACGTCGGCCTGATCCGGACGGCGCTGTTCAACTGGGCGTACGCCCGCCACACCGGCGGCACCTTCGTCTTCCGCATCGAGGACACCGACGCGGCACGCGATTCCGAGGAGTCCTACCGCGCCATCCTCGACGCGCTGCGCTGGCTCGGCCTGACCTGGGACGAGGGTCCCGAGGTCGGCGGGCCCTACGGCCCTTACCGCCAGTCGCAGCGCCGCGAACTGCACCTCGACGTTGTTCGCAAGCTGCTCGAGGCGGGCGAGGCCTACGAATCCTATTCCACGCCAGACGAAGTCGAGGCGCGCCATCTCGCCGCGGGCCGGGATCCCAAGCTCGGCTACGACAACTTCGACCGGGACCTGAGCGCCGAGGCCGTCGCCGCCTTCCGCGCCGACGGCAGGGCCCCCGTGATCCGGCTTCGTATGCCCGACGAGGACCTCACCTGGCACGACCTGGTACGCGGCGAGACCACCTTCAAGGCGGGCTCCGTGCCCGACTTCGCGCTCACCCGCGGCAACGGCGACCCGCTCTACACGCTGGTCAACCCGGTCGACGACGCGCTGATGAGGATCACCCACGTGCTGCGCGGCGAGGATCTGCTCTCCTCCACGCCCCGCCAGCTGGCGCTGTACGCCGCGCTGCGCCGGATCGGGGTGGCGGAGTTCACCCCGGAGTTCGGCCACCTGCCGTTCGTCATGGGGCAGGGCAACAAGAAGTTGTCCAAGCGTGATCCAGAGTCGAATCTGTTCGCCCACCGCGACCGCGGATTCATCCCCGAGGGTTTGCTGAATTACCTGGCATTACTCGGTTGGGGCATCGCCGACGATCACGACGTGTTCTCGATGGCCGAGATGGTTGCCGCCTTCGACATATCGAAAGTGAATTCGAATCCGGCGCGTTTCGATCAGAAGAAGGCCGACGCGCTGAACGCCGAGCACATCCGATTGCTGGAACCCGGTGATTTCGCCGGCAGGCTGCGCGAGTTCCTCACCGAACACAACCACATCGGCGCCGAGGTGGACGAGAAGGTGTTCGCCGCGGCGGCGGAATTGGTGCAAACCAGAATCGTGGTTCTGGCCGACGCCTGGGAACTCTTGCGATTCCTGTTCGCGCCTGCCGAAGAGTTCGCCATCGATCCCGCGGCGGGCGCGAAGAATCTGGGCGCGGACGCCGTGCCGGTACTCGACGCCGCGCTCGCCGCGCTGGAGCCTTTGGCGTCCTGGACCACCCCGGCTATCGAAGAGGCGCTGAAAACCGCGCTGATCGACGATTTGGGGCTCAAACCGCGCAAGGCTTTCGCGCCGGTGCGGGTCGCGGTGACCGGATCGCACATCAGCCCGCCGCTGTACGAGTCGCTGGAACTGCTCGGCCGCGAGACGACGATGGCTCGGCTGGCTGCCGCGCGGGAGTGGACCGCTCCCGCCGACTGAGATCTACCTCACGCCCGCTCGGACCCGGGCGTGCCGTGGACGGATGACCGTCCGGCGGTGCGCCCGGGTCCGAGCGGGTCGCCGGGACCGGTTCGCTCGACGTGCGCGGGCTGGCCCCCGGACCGCGATTTCGGCCGAAAACATGGCTCTGACCAGCCGATTTGTAGTTTACCGGTAGGGGTTTGGTAATCTCTTTCTCGGCCGGAACGCGGCCCCGAAGTCAGCCAGACGGCGGGGTCGAAAGACTGGTCACTGGGGTATGGTGTAATTGGCAACACAGCTGATTCTGGTTCAGCCATTCTAGGTTCGAGTCCTGGTACCCCAGCGGAGAATGTTGTTCGTCTCTCGGTTCGCGACCGAAAGTGGTTCAGCATCCGGCGATTTGGTCGCCGAGCTTCGGTCAGCTAAGCTAACCGAGCTTCCAAAGATCGAAAGATCAACGGAGATCATCACGAAAGTGAATGATCAGTCCTGGCCCCGTCGTCTAGCGGCCTAGGACGCCGCCCTCTCAAGGCGGTAGCGCGGGTTCGAATCCCGTCGGGGCTACGCAAGTGGAAGGCCCATGCTCATGGAGAGCATGGGCCTTTCTTGCTTCGCAGGTGTTTTGTGGGGGTGCGACCCCCACGCCCCGCCCGGAGGGGCTTTGCCCCCCGGACCCCCCTTGGTGGGTGGTCCCGTTTGGTGTGGGTCGTCGCTTCGAGTCTTTGCTTGGGTTCTCGGACGTGTTCTGTGCTTGGGCGGCTTTTGGGTGAGGGTGGCCGGATTCGGTTGTTCGGCGTTCGCCGGTCCTCTCTGCGGTGTGGGAAGCGGCCCGGCGAGTCGTCTGTGGCGAGTGGTTGGTGTGTTCGTGGGGCTTTCTCGGTTCGCGGCGTGTCCAAGAACGGATCGAGCCCGACGGTCAGGCCCGGGCCGACCGCCGATCTCCCGGACACCGAGCAGCACGCCCGGGGCGAAGGAGGAGCGGTCGATCGAGTCGTGCCGGCGCATGGGGCGGCCCCTGGGTGGCGTTCGCAGCCTGCGGTGTGTTCACGGGCTAGGCGGGGGCTGCTGGTGTCCCGTCACGAAGGTTGGCCACGCGATTCGATCGTTAGCCACCGCCAGTCGGCCCACCTGCCACCCCAGTCGGCCCACCTACCACCCCAGTCGGCCACCTGCCATCCCCGGTCGGATCACCGGGCGCGCAGGTCGGGTGGATGAAGGTCACAGGCAGTCGGTCTGGCCGGATGGAAAGGGCCTTCAGTCGGTTGCCGTGCCGATCATTCTGGACGCGGCATTAGGTGCGCGCAGCTTGGCGGGCTGTGGCGAGGAGCAGTAGGCCGATCGCTGTGGGCTCGACTTCCCTTTGCCCTCGCTTGGGGGTCCAAACGGTGTCCGTCGCGGGCAGGCGTGCGTCACGGAGGCGTTTCTGGGCGTCGTAGAAGCGGCCGGGAGGACGTGGTCCAAGGAGGTCGTCACGCGGTCGGTGGGGGTGTGCCTCAGGCGGCAGGGCGATGTCTTGGCCGTGCACGATGATGTCGACCAGTGGGTCGAGGGGCCAGCGCCTGGGGCGCGGCGGGCGGAGGGTGACGATTCGCGGAGCTGGGCGATCAGCTCGGTGGGGGGAAGTCGGCGGTGCGGGTGGGCGCTGTAACTCGTCGGCGCGCCGAACTACGTGCGATGTATTCGAAGACGATTCGGAGCGAGGAAATAAAGGACGGGGCGCCTTCGAGGGGGTCGCGGATGATGTGCCGTTCGCGATCCCTGGCGCCCCGTTCCGGATGGGTGGTTATCCGCTCTTGCGGCGGAACTCCCGCTTGTGGCTGGCGTTGCCGTGCGCGGCGGTCGCCTTCGAGTGGCCGTCCAAGTGGTCGGTCGACTTGGCGTGCTGGGCGTTCTTCTTCTCCAGCGCCTCGCGGAACTTGCGCTTCACATCTTCGGCACTGCCGTTGGAACTACCCGATTCCGTCATCGCCTGCTCCTCGTCGTCGCGGCCGCGGCGCAGTGCCACCCGCTGGGCGGCGCTGCCCGGCCGAATCGTGTCGAACGACTCGACGCTAACGCGCGACAGCGCCGATGTCAGCTCGATTTTCGATGCGCCGCGCGCGATCCGGGCGACACAGCCGGACGAACGCCGCCGGTAGCCCGCGCGTGGCCGGAGCGAACGCGGAGGTATGCCCTAGTCCAAGGCGTTGGCGGTGGTGCCGCCGAGCGGCAGCGCGGGCAGGCCGAGCTTGCGGTGATCCCAGCTGCGTACCCGCTCGGGCACCACGCGCACCGCGACCCGCTTGTTGAGCATGTTCTCCACCAGCGGCCGAACCTCTTCGCTGTAGGGGCCGGTGTAGCGCTCCCAGACGCTCACGCCGACCGCGAACAGCCGCTCCGGGTCGT
This sequence comes from Nocardia sp. CNS-044, assembly GCF_059570515.1. Lineage (NCBI taxonomy): Bacteria > Bacillati > Actinomycetota > Actinomycetes > Mycobacteriales > Nocardiaceae > Nocardia > Nocardia sp. CNS-044. The sequence continues at coordinate 343,834 of NZ_JCANSX010000012.1, read as the reverse complement.
CGATGATCTCGGCGCGGCCCTCGATGGACACCCCGCGCAGCTGGTCGTAGGTCTGCCCGGCCTCGATCATGCAAGTGACGCGCGGATCGCGACGCAGGTTCACCGCTTTCTGCGATTTGGCCTTGGTCTCGAACCAGATCTCGCCGTCGATCAGCGCGTACCACATGGCGGTCAGGTGCGGCCTGCCCTGCGGACCGAGGGTGGCCAGCGTCGCGATGCGGCTGCGCTCCAGGAACTCGGCGATCTCGGCGTCCGACATGACGATCTGCGCCCGTTGGTTGACTCCCATGGGCCAACTCTAGAGAACGAATCTGAAACGTGTTACAGGCGCTTGTGCAGCGCGTCCGCGGCGGCGACGAGATCGGCTGCCCAGCGCGCGCCGGGCCTGCGGCCCATTCGGTCGATCGGGCCGGAGACCGAGACCGCGGCGATCACGTTGCCCGCCGTATCGCGCACCGGCGCCGAGACGCTGGCCACGCCCGCGGCTCGCTCGGCCGCGCTCTGCGCCCAGCCGCGCTTGCGCACCTCGGCGAGTGCGCGCTCACCGAACACCGCGTCGGCGAGAATGGTGCGCTGCAACTCCGGATCCGCCCAGGCGAGCAACACCTTGGCGGCCGAGCCCGCGGTCAGCGGTAGCCGCGCGCCGATCGGCACGGTGTCGCGCAGGCCGACGGGCGGTTCCATGGCGGCGATGCAGACCCTGGCGCCGCCGTCGCGGCAATACAGCTGGACGCTCTCGCCGGTGATCTCGCGCAGCCGGGGCAGAATGGCCGCCGCGGCCTCCTGGAGCGGATCGGTGGCGCCCGCCGCGAGCTCGGCGAGGGCCGGACCCGGTCGCCAGGTCCCGTTGTTGTCGCGAGCGAGCAGACGGTGCACCTCGAGCCCGACGGCCAACCGGTGCGCGGTGGCCCTCGGCAGGCCGGTACGGGTGCACAGCTCGTTGAGACCGCAGGGGTGCTCCGCGACGGCATAGAGGACTGCCACTGCTTTGTCGAGGACGCCGATACCGCTATGCTGTCTCATAGAACGATATTAGCGTCTCGGATATTGAGATAGTCAAACTCCGCCGAGAAAGCCGCCGCCGAGGCGAGCGGCCAGGGCGGGGCGGCACGGTCGAGATGTCCGCCGACCCGAATCCACAACTCTGTGCAGCAGGCGCCGCGCACTCAGCCCGAATCGCGCGGCCCCGCTGCTCGTCCGAAAGGTGATCGAGAATGGCCGACCGCCCACGCACCCTGGCCGAGAAGGTGTGGGATCAGCACGTCGTAGCCCGCGGCGAGGGTGAAGGCGCCTCGCGCGAGCCCGATCTGATCTACATCGATCTGCACCTGGTGCACGAAGTGACGAGTCCGCAGGCCTTCGACGGACTGCGGGCCGCGGGCAGGCCGGTGCGCCGCCCCGACCTGACCATCGCGACCGAGGACCACAACGTCCCCACCATCGATATCGATAAGCCGATCGCCGACCCCATTTCCCGCACCCAGGTCGAGACGCTGCGGCGCAACTGCGCGGAATTCGGTGTCCGGCTGCACCCGATGGGCGATCTGGATCAGGGCATCGTGCACGTGGTCGGTCCGCAGCTCGGCCTGACCCAGCCCGGCACGACCGTGGTGTGCGGCGACAGCCACACCTCCACGCACGGCGCGTTCGGCGCGCTGGCGATGGGCATCGGCACCAGCGAGGTCGAACACGTGCTGGCGACACAGACTTTGTCGCTGCGCCCGTTCAAGACGATGGCGATCAACATCGACGGTCAGCTGCCGCACGGGGTCACCAGCAAGGACGTGATCCTCGCGGTCATCGCCCAGATCGGCACCGGCGGCGGCCAGGGCTATGTCCTGGAGTACCGCGGCGAGGCCGTGCGCGCCATGTCCATGGAGGCGCGGATGACGATGTGCAACATGTCCATCGAGGCGGGCGCCCGCGCCGGCATGATCGCGCCGGACGAGGTCACCTACGAGTTCCTGAAGGGCCGCCCGCACGCGCCCGAGGGCGCCGACTGGGATGCCGCGGTGGCTGCCTGGGACGCGCTGAAGACGGACGAGGGCGCCGTTTTCGACGCCGAGGTGCACATCGACGCGAGCAAGCTGACGCCGTTCGTCACCTGGGGCACCAACCCGGGTCAGGGTCTGCCGCTGGGCGAGACCGTGCCCAACCCCGCCGAGATTGCCGACGAGACGGTGCGCGAGGCCGCGGAGAAAGCGCTGCGGTACATGGATTTGGAGCCGGGAACTCCGCTTCGGGAGATCCCGATCGACACCGTATTCGTCGGATCGTGCACCAACGGACGCATCGAGGATTTGCGCGCTGTGGCCGGGATTTTGAAGGGACGGCGCGTCGCCGACGGCGTGCGAATGCTGGTTGTACCGGGCTCGATGCGGGTTCGCGCGCAGGCGGAAAAAGAAGGATTGGGCGAGATTTTCACCGCGGCGGGCGCCGAATGGCGGCAGGCCGGTTGTTCGATGTGCCTGGGAATGAACCCGGATCAGCTTTCGCCGGGCCAGCGCTGCGCCTCCACCTCGAACCGCAACTTCGAAGGCAGGCAGGGCAAAGGCGGGCGTACCCATCTGGTTTCCCCGCTGGTGGCCGCCGCGACGGCGGTCCGCGGAACTCTGTCCTCGCCCGCGGATCTGAACTGACGCCGCGCGACACCCCCTACGTATCCAGGAGAATCTGATGGAAGCCTTCACCGTGCACAAGGGGATCGGCGTGCCGCTGCGCCGCTCCAACGTCGACACTGACCAGATCATCCCGGCGGTCTATCTGAAGCGGGTCACTCGAACCGGATTCGAGGACGGCCTGTTCGCGGGCTGGCGAACAGAGCCCGACTTCATTTTGAACACCGAGCCGTACAACCGGGGTAGTGTGCTGGTTGCGGGCCCGGATTTCGGTACCGGTTCCTCACGCGAGCATGCCGTATGGGCGCTGTCGGACTACGGCTTTCGGGTGGTCATCTCGCCTCGATTCGCCGACATCTTCCGTGGCAATGCGGGCAAGGGCGGCCTGTTGGCGGCGCAGATGTCACAGAACGATGTCGAATTGCTCTGGAAGATGATCGAGGAACAGCCGGGTCTCGAATTGGTAGTGGATCTCCAGGCGCGCACCGTGACGGCGGGAACCGTCGTGTTGCCGTTCGATATTGATGACTACACCCGGTGGCGCCTGCTCGAGGGATTGGACGACATCGGTCTGACACTGCGGCGTAGCGACGTCATCGCCGAGTTCGAAAAGGCAAGGCCGACTTGGAAGCCCACCACCCTGCCCGCCCATATTTCGCAGGCGTAATCAATCAGGTGCGATAGCTGGACGTCATGGCGAGCGGTAGCTAGACGTGTGCTAAACCACCATGAATTTTGGCGTGGCACATAGACTCTTGCTCAAAGTGGGTTTACCGTGGTACCTAGTCGGTCCGACGACGGGCCATTAGTCTGCGGAGGATTCAATGAACAAGGCGGAACTGATCGACGTTCTGACCGAAAAGTTGGGTACGGACAGGCGCACGGCTACCGCGGCAGTCGAGCATGTTGTGGACACCATCGTGCGCGCGGTGCACAAAGGCCAGAGCGTCACGATCACCGGATTCGGTGTGTTCGAACAGCGTAAGCGTGCCGCCCGTGTGGCTCGGAACCCGCGCACCGGCGAAACCGTCAAGGTGAAGCCGACTTCGGTGCCCGCGTTCCGTCCCGGCGCCCAATTCAAGGCGGTCATCGCGGGCAAGCAGAAGCTCGCGGCGACCGGTCCTGCGGTCAAGCGTGGCGTGAATGCCCCTGTGGCGGCGAAGAAGGCGGCCGCCAAGAAGACGGCGGCGAAGAAGGCCGCCGCCAAGAAGGCGACCGCCACCAAGGCGCCCGCCAAGACGACGGCCAAGAAGGCCGCGGCCAAGGCTCCGGCGAAGACCACCGCCCGGAAGACCACCACCGCCGCGAAGAAGGCACCTGCCAAGAAGACGGCCGCCAAGGCCACCGCCGCGAAGAAGACCACGGCGGCCAAGAAGACGGCCGCCAAGGCCACCGCCGCGAAGAAGACCACGGCGGCCAAGAAGACGGCCACCAAGGCCACCGCCGCGAAGAAGACCACGGCGGCCAAGAAGGCTCCGGCCAAGAAGACCGCGGCCAAGAAGGCTCCGGCCCGCCGCGCGCGCTGAGGCGTAGTCGGCGGCCCGGCCGACTACCCCACCCATACGGACCGGAAACGGCCCCGGTGTTCGATCCCGGGGCCGTTTCGGTCTGTCCGCGTCCGGTTTTCGGGGGCCGGAAACCCCCGTTCTACGGCTTCACCAAGCCTGTCGACAGCGACCGGTCCAGGTGGTCCGCGGCCACCATCCGGCCGTCGGCGAAGGACAGCACCCAGACGCTGCCCTTGCGATTACGGGCAGGCGGAACGGTGAGTCCGGACCGGCCCGCCCACCAATTCAGCAGATCGGGAATCACCTTGCCCTGGCTGCACAGAACCCGCACCGCGCCTTGTGGCTCCAGCTCGACGGCGCGTTCGCGGGCCTCGTCCGGCGCTGCCGCGTAACCGGTTTCGGACAGCAGCGGCTCCAGATGGATCTCCGCGCCGAGTTTCTCGGCCAGCGGCTGCATCGTCTGCACGCAGCGCACCGGATCGGCCGAATAGATCTCGCTCGCGCCGAAGGCCAGCAGATGCGGGACCAACGCCTGCGCTTGGTCGCGCCCGGCCCGCTCCAGCGGCCGTTCGTCGTCCGGGCCCTCGAAACGAGAGCGGTGGCCGGCTTTCGCGTGCCGCACCAGCAACAGGGTCTCGGTGGCGGCGGGGACTCGGCTGAAGGCCCGCACGACCTGCCGATCCATCGGATAGGACAGCTCGTCCATCACCCGGTCCAGCGGATGCCAGGTCAGCACATCCACTTCGGTATTGGCGGTGAATTCGCCGCCCGCCACTTCCGCCGCCCAATAATCGACGCGTTTGAGTTTGCGGTGCCCCGGAATGGGGTAGGTGACGTGCCCGAGGTACCGGCCGAGGCGCGAATCCAGGCCGGTCTCCTCGCGCACCTCGCGTACGGCGGCGAGCACCGGGGTCTCACCCGGATCGATCTTGCCCTTGGGCAGCGACCAGTCCTGGTACTTGGGCCGGTGCACGACCGCGATCTCCACACCGCCGGGCTTCCCGGGGGCGCGGCGCCAGAGCACGGCGCCAGCGGCGTGAATATTGGCCGTCACTCGGGGATCCCAGAACGGTCCCCCGTCCATCTCGTATCCCGTCGTCGCTTTCACTGCTGTTCCGGTCTCCGCAGTCGCATGAGGAATTCTTGGTGGTCGCGGACCTGCTCACCGTCCACGCCGGTGCGTGCCGGTGCGGCATGCCAGCTGCCGTCCGCTTGGAGTACCCAGCAGCGGGTGGTCGGATACAGGGCCGAGTCGAAGACACCGCCCAACTGCTCGCAGATTCTCGGATCCTTCACCTGGGCCATCACCTCGACGCGACGATCCAGGTTGCGGTGCATCATGTCGGCGCTGCCGATCCAGTACTCGTCCTGGGCCTGGAAGTGCATGATCCGCGAATGCTCGAGGAAGCGGCCGAGGATGGAGCGCACCTCGATGTTGTCGCTCATGCCCGGCACACCGGGGCGCAGCCCGCAGATGCCGCGCACCACGATCTGCACCGGCACGCCGGCTTGCGAGGCGCGGTAGAGCGCGTCGATCACCTGCTCGTCCACGATCGCGTTGGCCTTCAAGCGGATTCGCGCTTCGGCGCCCTGCAGCGCCAGTTCGGTCTCGCGCTGGATGCGATCGATGATGCCCGCGCGTACGCCCTGTGGTGCGACAAGCAGGTTGCGGTAGTTGGCTTTTCGCGAGTAGCCGGTCAGCGAGTTGAACAGATCCGTGAGGTCGGCGCCGATTTCCGGTGCCGCCGTGAGTAATCCGACGTCCTCGTATAGTCGGGCCGTCTTCGGGTTGTAGTTGCCGGTGCCGATGTGGCAGTAGCGGCGGATGGTCGAACCCTCGCGCCGCACCACCAGACACGTCTTGCAGTGCGTCTTCAGACCGATGAGGCCGTACACCACGTGCACGCCCGCCTGCTCCAGCGCCCGTGCCCATTTGATGTTGGCCTGCTCGTCGAAGCGGGCCTTGATCTCCACCAGCGCGACCACCTGCTTGCCCGCCTCGGCGGCGTCGATGAGCGCGTTGACGATGGGGGAGTCGCCGGAGGTGCGGTAGAGGGTCTGCTTGATCGCGAGCACCTGCGGGTCGGCCGCGGCCTGCTCGATGAAACGCTGCACGCTGGTGGAGAACGAGTCGTACGGGTGGTGCACCAGCACGTCGCCCTCGCGCAGCGCCTGGAAGACATTGCGTGGGGTCTCGCGCTCGCCGAAGGCGGGCGGAGTGGCCGGAACGTACGGCGCGTCCTTCAGGTTCGGCCGGTCGACGCCGTACACCTGCCACAGGCAGGACAGGTCCAGCAGGCCGGGCACCTGGATCACGTCGCCGGGATCGACGTCGAGTTCGCGCAACAGCAGATCGAGCATGTGCTCGGTCATGTCGTCGGAGACCTCCAGCCGCACCGGTGATCCGAAGCGGCGGCGGGCCAGTTCGCGCTCGAGCGCCTGCAGCAGGTCCTCGTCGCGGTCCTCGTCGACCTCGAAATCGGCGTTGCGGGTGATGCGGAAGGAGTGGTGCTCCACCACGTCCATGCCGGGGAACAGCTGATCCAGGTGTGCGGCGATGAGCTCTTCCATCGGCAGGAAGGCGGCCACCGGGTTGCCCGACGAATTGCGCCGGACCCGCACGAACCGGTCCACGTTGTCGGGGACCTTGACCCTGGCGAAGTGCTCGCCGCCGGTGGCGGAGTCCTTCACCGTCACGGCGAGGTTGAGGCTCAACCCGCTGATGTAGGGGAACGGATGCGCCGGATCCACCGCGAGCGGGGTCAGCACCGGGAAGACCTGATCCTGGAAGTAGGCCGAGAGACGCTGGCGCTCATCCTCGTTCAGGTCGCGCCACTCGATGATGGCGATGCCCTCGGCGGTGAGCGCGGGCAGCACCGAATCCAGGAAGGCCCGCGCGTGCCGGTCCGCGATCTCCTGGGTGCGGACGGCGATCAGTTCCAATTGCTCGCTCGGCGAGCGACCATCGGCCGAGCGCACCGACAATCCGGTCTCGGCGCGGCGCTTCAGCCCGGCGACCCGGACCATGTAGAACTCGTCGAGGTTGGAGGCGAAGATCGCCAGGAATTTCGCGCGTTCGAGCAACGGCAGCGACGCGTCCTCGGCCAGCGCCAGCACCCTGGCGTTGAAGTCGAGCCAGCTCAGCTCCCTGTTCAAGTAGCGATCGCGTGGCAACTGCTGCGTCGCCTGCTCGGCCCGCAGCGGAGTCACGGCGGGCGGAGGCGTGGGAAGCAGCTGCTGTTGCTTGACGGTTTCCGTATCGCTCACGTCACCGATCATCCCCTACTAGCGGTGTGGTGTGCAGGTCGACATCGGGATTGCCGGGCGGATCACGCCGTTTCGGCGACCGGCTAGCACACGCGGCGAACAGGTTCGTGAACACGGCAGGACCAGCCGATGTCGCGCAGGACAGCGCGGGTGGCGTCGCCCGCGCCGAGTTCGACGGCCAGGTCGAGATCCACGGCGGTGTCGACATCCAGGCGCAGCCCGGGCCAGTGGCCGGTCAGCTCGGCTGCGCCCGCCGCGATATGCCGCCGCGCGGAGTCGGCGCCGAATCGCGGATCCAGCGGCGCGGCGCCGTCGCGGACGACGAGCGCGGCCGTGCCGGTCCCCGCATGATCGATGACCACCGCGCGCCGCCCGACGGGCGCGACCGTCAGCATGTCGGCGAGTTCTTCCGTGCGCAGCGCGGGCAGATCCGCTTGCAGCGCCAGCAGTTCGACCGCCCCGTGGCGACGGCGCAACGCGGCCGCCGCGTCCGACAGCGCGGTGTTCAGTCCGTCGGAGTCGGTGATGCGCGGTTCCGGATGGACGTGCGCGCCGAGCCCGTCCGCCAGCTCGGCGACCGCGGGATCCGGGGTGACGACGGTGACCGAACGCACCTGCGGGACCGCCGCGGCGGCCGACACGGTATCGGCGAGCATGGCGAGCACCAGCCGCGCCCGGTGCTCCGGGCGCAGCCGCTCGGCCAGTCGGCTCTTGGCCAGATCGAGGCTCTTCACCGCGATCACGGCGTGCACGGCGTGCGGGCGCATGGCACCAATCCTTCCATGGCATATTGGGCAGATGACGAGGGCGGCAGTACTTGGTGCGGGATCGTGGGGGACGGCGTTCGCGAAGGTGTTGGCAGACGCCGGAACCGAGGTCACCATCTGGGCGCGCCGGGCCGAGGTGGCCGAGGCTCTCGCCACCGAGCACCGCAACCCGTTCTATCTGCCGGACGTGCAGCTGCCCGCGGTGGCCGCCACCAACGATCCCGAACGGGCGCTCGGGGGGGCGCAGCTCGTTGTTCTGGCCGTGCCGTCCCAGTCCTTGCGGGCGAATCTCGAGACGTGGAAACCCGCGCTGCACACGGCGATCACCGAGCACGACGCGACGCTGCTGAGCCTGGCCAAGGGCATCGAGACCGGCACACTGTTGCGGATGAGCCAGGTCATCGCGGAGGTGACCGGCACGGAGTCCAGCCGCATCGCGGTGCTGTCCGGACCGAACCTGGCCAAGGAGATCGCCGCGGGACAGCCCGCCGCCACCGTGATCGCCTGCTCCGACGCCGCGCGCGCCGAGGCCGTTCAGCAGGCCAGCTACACCGGCTATTTCCGGCCATACACCAACACCGACGTGATCGGCTGCGAGATCGGCGGCGCCTGCAAGAACGTCATCGCGCTGGCTTGCGGCATCGCCTCCGGCATGGGGCTCGGCGACAACTCCATCGCCAGCCTGATCACCCGCGGTCTGGCCGAGATCATCCGGCTCGGCGTCGCGCTCGGCGCCGAACCCGTGACGCTCGCGGGCCTGGCCGGTGTCGGCGACCTGGTCGCCACGTGCACCTCGCCGCTGTCGCGCAACCGGTCCTTCGGGCACGTGCTCGGCGCGGGCGGATCGATGGAGGCGGCGCAGGAGGCCACCCAGGGACAGGTCGCCGAGGGTGTGAAATCGTGCACATCGGTGCGCGCGCTGGCCGCCGCGCACGACGTGGAAATGCCGCTCACCAACGCGGTGCACCAGGTGTGTCACGAGGGCCTCTCGGTGCGCGAAGCCGTCGGCAATCTGCTCGGGCGGCGGGTCAAGCCGGAGTGATCGCCGCAGGGTAACGGTCGCTATGACCACCGCGCGGCGGGCCGGTCCGCGCTCGCGGCGGTGCTCGGTGCGGGTACGGTTCGGTGCATGACGAACCGGATCAGGGTGGCCGTGGTGTTCGGCGGGCGCAGCAGTGAGCACGCCGTCTCGTGTCTGTCGGCCGGTAGTGTGCTGCGCAACCTCGATCCGGAGAAGTACGAGGCCGTGCCGATCGGCATCACCGCCGAGGGCGCCTGGGTGCTCGGCGGAGCCGACGTCGCCGCGCTGCGCCGCAAGGACGACGAACTGCCCGCCGTGGACGCCTCCGGCACCGCACTGACGCTGACCGCGGACCCGCAGCGCGCGGGGTCGCTGGTCGCCCTCGACGATCCTTCCGCCGCCCTGGGCTCGGTCGACGTGGTCTTCCCGATCCTGCACGGCCCGTTCGGCGAGGACGGCACCTTGCAAGGCATGCTCGAGCTCGCGGGCATCCCCTACGTGGGCCCCGGCGTGCTGGCCAGCGCGGCGGGCATGGACAAGGAGTTCACGAAGAAACTGCTCGCGGCCGACGGCCTGCCGATCGGCACGCAGGTCGTGCTGCGTCCCGGTGTCGCGACGCTGTCCGCCGCCGAGCGGGAGCGGCTCGGACTTCCGGTGTTCGTCAAGCCCGCGCGGGCCGGTTCCTCGCTCGGCATCACGAAGGTGGACGACTGGAGCGAGCTGGACACCGCCATCGCGACGGCGCGCGCGCACGATCCGAAGGTGATCGTGGAGTCGGGCATCGTCGGTCGCGAGGTGGAGTGCGGCGTGCTGGAATTCCCGGACGGCCGGATCGAGGCCAGCGTGATCGCCGAGATCCGGATGCCCGACGACGACGCTCCGGAGTTCTACGACTTCGACACCAAGTACCTCGACGACGTCTGCGAGTTCGACGTTCCGGCGAAGCTGGACGACGAGGTGGCCGAGCAGATCAGGGAACTGGCGGTCCGCGCCTTCCGCGCGCTCGACTGCCAGGGTCTGGCCCGCGTGGACTTCTTCGTCACCGACCAGGGGCCGGTGATCAACGAGATCAACACCATGCCGGGGTTCACGGCGATCTCCATGTACCCCCGCATGTGGGAGGCGACCGGGGTCGAGTACGGCGCGCTGGTCTCGACGTTGATCGAGACCGCGCTGGCTCGCGGGACCGGCCTGCGCTGAGCGGTAAGCCTTGGTCCGCTGCGCGTTCGTCGGGATCGCGCGGGCGGGTCGAAGGCGGCTGGCTGCTTCGGCGTGGCTGAGGTCGACCGTTCCGGGCCGGTGCGAGGGCCGTTGACGGCGGCGCGAATTCCGAGCGGGCAGGCGGAACGAGACTGCCCGCTTCGGCGTGGCTGTGGTCGGTTGTCTCGGTGGGTGCGAATGCCGCTGCTATCGGCGGGTATCCGAGCGGCGGGCCGACGCGGCTGGTGCTTCAGCGCAGTCTCGATCGGCGCCGAAGTCCGTGGTCGCGACGGCGCCGATTCCGGGCGTGCGGATCAGTTCGGCAGCGGGCCGGGGTCCAGCGGCTTGGCGGGCAGGTTCGCGGTGATGGTGTCGGAGACCTCTTGCAGCGGGGTCGGTCCCGAACCGTCCGGCACCGTCAGCGCGATGTAGGTCTCGCGGTCGACGGCGAACCAGGTGCTCGCCTTGGCGGCGTCGTCGCGCGCTTCGAACCACTGCACGTCGTTGACGATCTGCAACGGTGAGGCGCGGTGGAATTCCAGCGGCCGGTCCAGGCCGCAGCGCAGCACGATGGCGTCTCCGCCGTCCGGGCGCTGCCAGGCGCGGGTGGCGGGCGGAGCAGGTTCGACCAGGGTCGACTTGGTGAACTCGCCGAGGTCGGCGGGCAACGCGGGCAGCAGCTTGGTGCAGGCCTCGCCGGTAGCGGCGGGCGCGGGCACGGGGCCCAGCACCAGCGGCTCGCGTTCCACCGGCAGGCGGCGGGCGAGGACGGCGGCGACCAAGACGGCGACCACGAGGACGACCGGCAGCGCGACCGCGGTCGCGATCAATGCCGGGGGATAGCGGGATTCGTCGCTTCCGCTCTCGGGTTCCTCGGCGGCGCTGGGCTTTTCCGCCGGTTCGGTCTCACCGCTGGCCCCTGGGGTGCCGTCGGTGTCGGACGTCTCGGCTGTCTTGGACTGCTCGGTGGCGCTGATCTTCTCCGCGGGACCCGAGGCGGCCTCGCCCTTGCCGAGGTCGGTCGGCTTCTCGCCTTCGGTGGGTTCCTGCCCCTTCGCCGAGTCGCTGTCCGACGAGTCCGCCGCCATGCGTACCGGTCCTTCCTCTTCGCGCTCGCTGGAGCCGGTCGGCGCGGGTCGCGCGGGCTGCGTCGCGGCGGGTGCCGCGGACCGGCTCGGTGGTCTCGATTGCCCAGCACAGGGTACCGTCGAGCCGATTCCAGCTGGCACTACCTCGGGAAGGGACCGGTCATCAGCGAGAGCGCGGCGCCGCGGACGGTGCGTGAGCTGGGCGAGTTCGCGCTGATCGAGCGCATCAACGCCCGCAGGGTGCAGGCGCCCGCCGTGCTGCTCGGTCCCGGCGACGACGCGGCGCTGGTGGCCGCGCCCGACGGCCGCTTCGTGGTGACCACCGACATGCTGGTCGAGGGGCGGCACTTCCGGCGCGACTGGTCGAGCCCGCGCGAGATCGGCCGCAAGGCGATCGCGCAGAACGCCGCCGACGTGGTCGCCATGGGCGCGGCGCCGACGGCTTTCGTGGTGGCGCTTGGCTGCCCCGCGGAGACGCCCGTCGACGTCATCGACGAACTGTCCGACGGCATGTGGGCGGAAGCGGCGCGCGCGGGCGGCTCGATCGCGGGCGGCGACCTGGTGCGCAGTCCCGAACTGGTCGTCTCGGTCACCGCGTTCGGCGATCTGCGCGGCCACGCGCCGGTCACCAGAGCCGGTGCGCGCGTGGACGACACGGTGGCGGTGGCCGGTCGGCTGGGTTGGTCGGCCGCGGGGCTCGCCGCGCTCACCGCGGGCGCCGACGCCGAGGAGTTCGCCGAAGCGCTTGCCGCCCACCGGGTCCCGCAACCACCGTACGAGGCGGTGCTCGGATCGGCTTGGCGGGCGGGACACTCGCTCACCGATGTCTCCGACGGACTACTCGCCGATCTCGGCCACATCGCCGAGTCCTCGGGAGTCGGGATCGATCTCGACGCGGCCGCGCTGCGCGACCCCGCCCTCGACGCGCTGGCCCGCCGACTGGATACCGATGCGGCGCAATGGATTCTGGCCGGAGGCGAGGATCACGCCTTCGCCGGAACCTGGCCGTGTGGCGCTGAGCTGCCCGAAGGCTGGCGCGCGATCGGCCGGGTGACGTCCGGGTCCGGGGTCACCGTGGAGGGCGCGCGGCACGAGGGCGGCAACGGTTGGGAATCGTTCCGTGGGGCGGACTCTGCGTCCGGCCCCGACCCACGATAGGTTGTGCGGTCATGGGTGCGAAACCACTGTCGGAAATCATGGCTCCTGGCTGGGCACAGGCCTTGGAACCGGTCGCGGACCGGATCAGGGAGATGGGCGAATTCCTGCGGATCGAGAACGCCGAGGGACGCGGCTACCTGCCCGCGGGCGAGAACGTGCTACGCGCCTTCCAGCGACCGTTCGACAAAGTTCGCGTGCTGATCGTCGGCCAGGATCCGTACCCGACGCCCGGTCACCCCATGGGTTTGAGTTTCTCTGTGGCGCCGGACGTTTCGCCGGTGCCGCGCAGCCTCGCCAATATCTTCGCCGAGCTGCACAAGGACCTCGGCCACCCGACGCCCTCCTGCGGCGATCTGAGCCCGTGGTCGGACCAGGGCGTGCTGCTGCTCAACCGCGTGCTCACCGTCTCGCCGGGCAAGCCCGCCTCGCACCGCGGCAAGGGCTGGGAGGCGGTCACCGAGCAAGCCATTCGCGCGCTCGTCGCGCGGGACGAGCCGCTGGTGGCGATTCTCTGGGGCCGCGACGCCTCGACGCTGAAGCCGCTGCTGAGCGAGGCCGAGGTGCCCTACATCGAGTCCGCGCATCCCTCGCCGCTGTCCGCGTCTCGCGGCTTCTTCGGCTCGCGGCCGTTCTCGCGGGTCAACGAGCTGCTCGACGAACTGGGCGCCGAACCCGTCGACTGGCGCCTGCCCTGATCCTTCTTTCCTCCCGGCCCGCCGGGAACGAGCACCACCCGCATCACCGCACGAAAACCAGATGAGGAGCACTGCAATGCAGCACAACACCGTTCGCGGGGCCCTGCGCGGCACCACCGCCACGCTGGCCATGGCCGCCGCTATCGCGGGCGCGACGTCGGCGGCGACCGCCGCGCCGCTTCCCCTGGAGCCCGCCACGGCGACCAGCGAGACCGCGCCGGTGGCCGAGGAGTTCACCTCGACCGGCTCCTCCACCATCTCCGCGTCGGTGAACGCGAAGGTCGCCTGCCTGTTCCAGCGCACCTTCAGCGCCATGCGCCTGGACTGCTGAGCACCGCGTTCACCGAGGCTCACGACGAGGCGTAGGCGCCCTGTGCGATGCTCAGATCGTGAGTAATGCGAACAATCTTCTCGAGCCCACTCGGCTGCGCTTGCGCGGTTCGGGTGGGCTCGAGCTCGCTGCCGACCAATTCGGCCCGGTCGGCGGCCCGCTCGTCGTCTTCTTGCACGGCGGCGGACAGACCAGGCACTCGTGGAAGCAGACCGGCGCGAAGCTGGCCGCGGCCGGGATGCGGGTGGTCACCCTGGACGCACGCGGCCACGGCGACAGCCAGTGGTCGCCGGACCGCGACTACACGCGCGAGACGATGGTCGCGGACCTGACGCTCGTGCTGGAACAGCTGGACGCCGCGAGCGCACCGGGCGGGGGCGCGGTCGTGGTCGGCGCCAGCATGGGCGGCATCACCGGCTTGCTGACCACGGCGACGCCGGGCGGTGCGTCGATTCGCGCCCTGGTCCTCGTCGACATCGTCACCCGGCCCGAGCCCGAGGGCGTCGCCAGGGTCATCGACTTCCTCAGCAAGCACCGCGACGGCTTCGACACCCTCGACCAGGTCGCCGACGCGGTCGCCGAGTACCTGCCGCACCGGCCGCGGCCGGAGAACACCGACGGCCTGCGGCGCAATCTGCGCCAGCGGGACGGCCGCTGGTACTGGCACTGGGACCCGGACATGCTGCGCGACCGCGTCGAGGATCCGAGCGCGATGGTCGAGCAGATGGAGACGGCGGCCAGCGCCCTGCGCGTCCCGGTGCTGTTGGTGCGCGGCGCGCAGTCCGACGTGGTGAGCGCCGAGGGCGCGGCGGCGTTCCAGGCGCTGGTGCCGCACGCCGAACTCGTCGAGATCGGCGGTGCGGCGCACACCGCGGCCGGTGACGACAACGACTCGTTCACCGACGCGGTCGCGAAGTTCGTGGTGGAGAACCTGAAGTAGGTCAGGCCGGGTTGTCGTAGTCCGGCTTGCGCTTCGCCACGAAAGCGTCCACGCCTTCCCGGCCGGTACGGCTGTTCGCCGCTGCGGCGATGAAATCGCGCTCCAAGTCCAGCTGTTCGCTCAGCGACGCCGAATTCGACTGCGCCAGCAGTGATTTGATGCTGGCATAGGTGGAGCGGGGGCCGCGCGCCAGTTCCTGTGCGAGCGCGAGCGTCTCGGCGCGCACGTCGGCGTCGGCCACGAGGCGGCTGAGGATGCCGAGCCGGACGGCCTCGTCCGCGTCCAGGACGGCGTCGGTGAGCAGGATCTCGGCGGCGCGCCCCGCGCCGACGATGCGCGGCAGCGTCCACGACATGCCGCCGTCGGGGCTCAGGCCGATGCCCGGGTAGGCGGGCCGCAGCTTGGTGGACGGGCCGCCGAGTGCGATGTCGGAGGCGCAGACCAGGCTCATGCCCGCGCCCGCCGCCCAGCCCTGCACCGCGGCGAGCACCGGGACGCGGGTCTCGTCCAGTGCGCGCACGAAGGCGTGCAGATCCGTCGCGAGTCCGTGGATGTGGGCGGCGCGGTCCTCGGCGGCGGCGAAGCCGCGCACGTTGCCGCCCGCGCAGAAGTTCGCGCCCGACCCGGTGAGCACGACCGCGCCGATCTCCGGGCCGAGGTCCGTCAGCGCTGCGGTGCCCGCGTTGATTCCGGCGAAATCCATCGAGGTGCCATTGGCGGCGGTGGCGATCGTGATCTGGAGGACGCCGTCGGTGGTCGTGACGTACTCGGTCTGCGCGGTGGAGGTCATGAGGGAACCCTATCGTTTGCTCGGGCTCGCCTCGACGCTCGTTCCCGCTACCGGGTGGTTTCGGTCGTGCGCGCCGGACGCACCATCCGCACCTGCATGGCGATGGTGAAATCCTCGACCTTGCGCGCGCCCTCCAGCGCGAAACCGTGCTTGCGGTAGAAGGCCTGGGCGCGCGGATTGTCCTCGAACACCCACAGCGAGCACGGCTGGCCGGGGGCCACAACGGTGTCGAGCAACTCGCGCGCCAGACCGGTGCCGTACCAGTCGGCGCGCACGTACAACGCGTTGAGTTCGAGCGGTGCGACCGGCGCCCGGTCCCTGGGCGGGCCCGAACTGGCGAAGCCGACGACGCTGTCGCCGACGACAGCCACGTGCGTGCTGTCGGGATGCGCGCGGCGGACGCGGTCCCACGCTTCGGCGCGCCGGTCCACGTCGAAGGCGTCGAGGACGTGATCGGGGACCAGGCCGCGGTAGGCCTCACGCCAGCAGGCGATATGGCATTCGGCCAGGCCCTGGACGTGTTCGGCGGCGAGCGGCGTGACCCGCCATGCTCGCGTGCTCACCTCTGCCATGCGCTGCCCTCGGATCGGTATCTCGGAACACCTACCGACGACGACGCCCCGGAACACCCTTGTCGGGCGCCGGGGCGTTTGTCTTGATGCTGATCGACCGGGGGCCGAATCAGCCGCGAACCACCTTGCCTGCCTTCAGGCAGGAGGTGCACACGTTCATACGGCGGGTGTTGCCCGGGGCAACCTGCGCGCGCACGGTCTGGATGTTCGGGTTCCAGCGACGGTTGGTGCGCCGGTGCGAGTGCGAGACCGACTTCCCGAAGCCGGGGCCCTTGGCGCAGACGTCGCAGACGGCAGCCATAGTCGCGAACTCCTTCATGTCATGTGGGGACCGCCGCACAATGATGCGGCATGTCCGGAAACAATGTCGTGATGTGCCCTGCCGACTGACGTCGACCAGCGCAGGCCAGCTTCAGGCCGCACGAGCAACCCAGCAAGGGTAGCCAATGCCACGCCGATCCGCCAAACCGGGACCCGGTCGGACGGGCCGTCCCAGCCGTCGAACACCCCGCCAGCATACCGATTCGGTGTCACGCGGCCGCTGTCGGTATCGCCAGCTAACCTGGCGGACGGCGGTGTTGTGCGGGCGGTGCGAAGGGAGCGAGGTGACGGTGCCGGGGCAGCGGGAGGAGATCGACGGCGCGGCGCTGCGGGACTGGAGCCGCCTCTGTCTGGACGGTCTCGAAGAGCGGCGCGCGGAGATCAACGCGCTCAATGTCTTCCCCATCGCCGACGCCGACACCGGAACCAACCTGCTCGCCACCATGCGCGCGGCGGTCCGAGCGGCCGACGCCGCGCCGGACGAAACGAGCGCGAACCGAGTCGCCGCGGCCCTGGCGCGCGGCGCCACCGCGGGCGCGCGAGGGAACAGCGGCATCCTCCTCTCGCAGGTGCTGCGCGGCATCGCCGAAGCGACGACGGACGGACCGCTCACCGCCGAGACCCTGCGTTCCGCCCTGCGCCGCGCCGCCGCGCTGGTCCGCGAATCGCTGAGCGATCCGGTCGAAGGCACGCTGCTCACCGTGCTGGAGTGCGCCGCCGACTGCGCGGTGACCTGCCCGGAGGACACACTCGCCGAGGTCGCCGTCGCGGCCGCCGACGGCGCGGCCAAGGCGCTCGGCGACACCCCGTCCCAGCTCGAGGTGCTGCGGGCGGCCGGTGTGGTGGACGCGGGCGCGCGCGGGTTGGTGGTGCTGCTGGACGCGCTGGTCGCCGTCGCCCTCGGCGAGACTCCGACGAGACCCGACTACCTGCCGGGTGAATTCGCCGCAGTGGCAGGCGTTTCGGACGATGGCACCGAGCTCGACGGCGCGCACTTCGAGGTCATGTACCTGCTGACCGGAACCGACCTGGCGCGCGTCGCCCGACTGCGTGAGCGCCTCGCCGAACTCGGCGATTCGGTAGTGGTGGTGGGTGACGGCAGCGGGAGCTGGTCCGCGCACGTGCACTGCGCCGACGCGGGCGCGGCGGTGGAGGCCGGGCTCGCGGCGGGCGTCGTGCGCGATATCCGCATCGAGAGCTTCGCCATCACGGCCCCGGTCGGCCGCGACCACCTCGAGCCGCAGCGGTCTTCCGGAGAGAGCCGGGCGCGCGTCGGCGAAACCGGCGTAGATCGAGACCGTGCCGAGGGCCCCGCCGATCGCGGTGTGCTCGCCGTCGCCGCGGGATCGGGAGCCGCCGCGCTGTTCGAGGCGGCGGGCGCGGTCGTGCTCGGCGCGCACCCGGTGACCTCGACCGCACTGCTCACCGCGATCCGGCGGATGCCGCACCGCGAGGTGCTCGTGCTTCCGAACGGCGCGCTGCCCGCGCACGAACTGGTCGCCGTCGGTGTCGCCGCGCGCGACGCGCACCGCGACGTGCTGCTGCTGCCGAGCGGTTCCATGGTCCAGGGCCTGGCGGCGCTGGCGGTGCACGATCGCGGCCGGATCGCCGTGGACGACGCGTTCGCGATGTCGGAGGCCGCTGCGGCGACCCGGTGGGGTTCGCTGCGCGCGGCCACCGAGCGCGCGCTGACCATGGTCGGCACCTGCGAGCCGGGCGACGGGCTCGGCTTGGTCGGCCACGACGTGGTGGTGATCGACCGCGACGTGCGCGGCGCGGCGCTGACGCTGCTGGACCGGATGCTCGGCCTCGGCGGCGAATTGGTCACCCTGCTGATGGGCGCGGACGCGCCCGCCGGGCTGGCCGAGGAGTTGAGCGCGCACATCGCCCAAGGTTTTCCCGGCGTCGAGGTCACGGTGTATTCCGGTGGCCAGCAAGGGGATCTGGCGCAGATCGGGGTGGAATGAGAGGCATCAGTACAAGGGTGGAGACATGGCGACACTGAGCGATCGGCTGGACCACATCCTTGGTGCGAAGGCCGCGGATTCGCTGTCCGAGGCCTTCGACATGAACACCGTCGAGGATCTGCTGCGGCACTACCCCTTGCGTTACGCCACCCAGGGCCAGCCGCTCACGGAGGAAGCGCCCGAGGACGGTTCGCACATCACCGTCATCGGCCGGATCACCAAGACCGAGCTCAAACCGATGCGCAACCGGCGCGGATCGCTGCTCAAGGTTCTGCTCGACACCGGGTCGGGACGCCCGGTCGACGTCACGTTCTTCAACGGCGACAAGGTGAAATACGTTGTCAAAGAAGGACTTCGGGCCATGATGTCCGGCACGGTCAGCTACTGGCGGCCCGGCAGCTGGAATCTCAGCCATCCCGGCTACCTGATCCTGCCCGAGACCGAGGACGATTCGGTCGGCACCTTCACCAAGGTGCGCGGCGGCGGCGATCTACGCGGTCTGGCGCAGAGCGCGAAAGGCGCAGGGGGAGTGGACGTCTCGTTCATGGAGCGCGAGTTCATCCCGGTGTACCCGGCCACCGCGAAGGTGCAGAGCTGGGATCTGCTGGCCTGCGTGCGCCAGGTGCTCGAACAGCTCGACCCGATCGACGATCCGCTGCCGGAGGACATTCGCGAGGACCGCGCCCTCATGCCGGTCTCCGACGCGCTGCGGCTGATCCATCTGCCGGAGCGCAAAACCGATATCGACCGCGCCAAGGACCGGCTGCGCTTCGACGAGGCACTCGCGCTGCAACTGGTGCTCGCCGAGCGGCGGCACGAGGTCGCGGGCCGGGTCGCGCGGCCGTGCCCGCCGCGCACCGACGGCATCGCCGCGGCCTTCGACCGGCAGCTGCCCTTCGAGCTCACCGCCGGTCAGCGGCAGGTGGTCGCGGAGATCTCCGCCGATCTCGGCCGCACCCAGCCGATGCACCGGCTGCTACAGGGTGAGGTCGGCTCGGGCAAGACGATCGTCGCGCTGCACGCCATGCTCCAGGTGGTCGACGCCGGTCAGCAGTGCGCGTTGCTAGCGCCGACGGAAGTGCTTGCCGCCCAGCACTATCGGTCGCTGCGCGCGATGCTCGGCGAGCTCGGTACGGCGGGCGAGCTGGGCGCTGCCGAGCAGTCCACCCGGGTGGTGCTGGTGACCGGTTCCATGTCGGCCGCGGCGAAGAAGGCCGCGCTGCTCGAGGCCGTCACCGGTGAGGCGGGCATCGTCATCGGCACGCACGCGCTGATCCAGGACAACGTCGAGTTCTTCGACCTCGGCATGGTGGTGGTCGACGAACAACACCGCTTCGGCGTCGAACAGCGGGACGCGTTGCGCGCCAAGGCGAAAGCGGGGACGAGCCCGCACCTGCTGGTGATGACCGCGACCCCGATTCCGCGCACCATCGCGATGACCACCCTCGGCGATCTGGAGACCTCCACCCTCACCGAGCTGCCCCGCGGCCGCTCGCCCATCACGTCGAAAGTCGTTCCGCGCAAACTACATCCGAACTGGGTGGACCGGGCGTGGGAACGCATTCTCGAAGAGGTGAAAGAGGGCCGCCAAGCCTACGTCGTGTGCTCGCGCATCGGCGACGACGAGGAGAACGGCGGCTCCGGCAAAGGCCGCGGTAAGGCCAAGGCGGCCGAGGAGAAGGAGGCCCCGACCACTCAGGCCGTGGTCGATGTCTTCGACATGCTGCGCGCCGGGCCGATGGCGGGCGTCCGGGTCGGCCTGCTGCACGGCAGGCTGCCCGCGGACGAGAAGGACCAGGTCATGCGCGCCTTCAACGACGCGCAGATCGATGTGCTGGTGTGCACCACGGTCGTCGAGGTCGGCGTCGACGTGCCGAACGCGACGGTGATGGTGATCGTGGACGCCGACCGGTTCGGCGTCAGCCAGCTGCACCAGTTGCGTGGCCGGATCGGTCGCGGCAAGCACCCGGGCCTGTGTCTGCTGATCACCGACGCCGCGCCCGGCGGTTCGGCGATGACCCGGCTGGAAGCGGTGGCCGCGACGACCGACGGTTTCGAGCTCTCCGTGCTCGATCTGCGCCAGCGCCGCGAGGGCGATGTGCTCGGCGCGGCGCAGTCCGGTACGGCGAGTTCGCTCAAGCTGCTGTCCCTGCTCGACGACCTGGAAGTCATCACCACGGCGCAGGATCTGGCCAGGCAACTGGTCGAGGCCGATCCCGGATTGCGCGAGCATCCCGGCTTGGCGAGCATGATGCGCGCCGCCGTCGATGGTGCGCGGCTGGAGTATCTGGCGAAGTCGTGACGCCACCGCGGGACGGCCCCGTCCCGCGAGCACCCGGGCGCGGCTGGCGTGATGCACGCCGCCGTGAGCGACTGGCGTACCTGGCCAAGTCATGACACGACCGAGGGACGGACCTCCCTGGTCCGTCCCTGGCGTTCGATGCTGTTATGCCGCAAAGACTTTCGGCTGGTCCTCGGCTGAGTCGGCGTCGTTCTCACCGCGCGAGTCCGCGGTCCACAGCCCGATGATCGCCCCGGCGACCGCGATCAGTCCGCCGACCAGCAGCGCGCGCTGGAAGCCGTCGGTCATCGCGTCCAGTTGCGGCTCGCCCGCCGCCAACTGCGCGGTGGTGCGGGAGGTGGCGATCGCGGTCAGCACGGCGATGCCGAGCGCGCCGCCGATCTGCTGGGCCGTGTTGAGCAGGGCGGCGGCCAGTCCGGCCTGCTCGCCGGGCACGCCCGCGTTGGCGGCGGTGGTGTTCGCGACGAACACCGCGCCCGCGCCCACCGACATGACCAGCATGCCGGGCAGCAGGTGCGCCAGGTAGGACCCGTCGGTCGGAATGAACGACAGCCACACGATGCCGAGCCCGGTGATCGCCGCGCCGCCCACGATGACCGGCCGGGTGCCCACCCTGGTGAACAGCTTCGCCGAGAGTCCCGCCGCCACACCGATGGTCAGGCTCACCGGCAGGTACGCCACACCGGCCTTGAATTCGCCGTAGCCGAGCACCGACTGCATGTACAGCGTCACGAAGAAGAACATCGCGAGCATGCCCGCCGCGACGATCAGGTGGGTGACGTTCGCCGCGGCCAGACCGCGGATACGGAAGATCGACAGCGGCACCAGCGGATCGGCCGAGCGGTGTTCGTTGACCACGAACGCGATGAGCAGCGCCGCCGCGCCGCCGAGCAGCGCCAGCGTCGTCGCGTCGCCCCAGCCGTGCTCCGGCGCCTTGACCAGGCCGTACACCAGCAGCATCAGGCCGCCGGTGCCCAGCGCGGTGCCGAAAAGGTCGAAGCCACCGCGGATCTCGTTGCGCCGATCGTTGGGAACCAGCGCCGGGATGGCCGCGAGCACCAGCAGGCAGACCGGGGTGTTGACGTAGAACACCCAGCGCCAGCCGGGTCCCTCGGCCAGCACGCCGCCGAGGAAGACGCCCGCCGCCGACGCCAGGCCCGCGGCTCCGCCCCACACGCTCAGCGCCGTCGTGCGGTCGGAGCCCTCGCGGAAGGTCGTGGTGAGGATGGACAGCGCGGCGGGCAGCATCAGCGCCGCGCCGACGCCCTGGGCCAGCCGCGCGCCGATCAGCAGCCCGCTGTCGTCGGCGAGACCGCCGACCGCCGAGGCCACGGCGATGAGCAGCGTGCCCGCCACGAGCACGCGGCGGCGGCCGAGCAGGTCGGCGAGGCGGCCGCCGAGCAGCATCAACCCGCCGTAGGTCAGCAGGTAGCCGCTGGTGACCCATTGCAGCGTCGAGACGTCCATGCCGAGTTCGCGCTGAATGGTCGGCAGCGCGACGTTGACGATCGAGCCGTCGACGAAGTCGAGGAAGGCGACCGTGCACAGCAGCGCCAGCGTGAGCTTGCCGCGACGGGTCGCCAGATACGAGGGTATTTCGGTCGGTGATCGCACTGTCGGGTCCTTCTCTGCGAATCCGGACGGTTTTCGTCCTGTCGCCAACCAAGAGCGGAGGCGCCGAGGGGAGGTGACGTGGCGAGAGTCAGATCACATTCCGCGGCCCCGATGTCACGTTCCGCGCCTCGAAACACTCTCGGGGTACGACAGCCGCGCGAGCTTTCCGGCACAGGAGGAACGATGATCGAGACCATGGACGAACAGGCGACGGACGTCTTCGCCGAGCATCGCGAACTGCTCTTCTCGATCGTGTACAACATGCTGGGCACCGTCACCGACACCGAGGACGTCCTGCAGGACACCTGGCTGGCCTGGGAGTCGCGCCACCGCTCGGACCTCGGCGAGATCACCAGCCCGCGCGCGTACCTGGTGCGGATCGCGGTGAACAACGCGCTCTCGCGCCGGGAGACGCTGGCCCGTCGGCGTGAGACCTACGTCGGGCCCTGGCTGCCCGAGCCGCTGGTCGCCGACACCCCGGAGGTCAGGGACAGCGCGGACGCCGCCGAGATCGCGTTGCGCGGCGAGTCGGTGTCGCTGGCGATGCTCGTCGTCCTGGAGACGCTCACCCCGCTCGAGCGCGCGGTGTTCGTGCTGCACGAGGTGTTCGGCTATCCGCACGCCGAGATCGGCGCGATGCTGGGCAGGGAGACCCCGGCGATCCGCCAGCTCGCGCACCGAGCCAGGGACCACGTGCGCGCCAAGCGTCCGCGCTACCAGGCCGACGCGCGCACCCAGCGGGCGGTGACCGAGCGCTTCCTCGCCGCCCAGCTCAGCGGGGACGTGACGGGTCTGTTGGAACTGCTCGCGCCGGACGTCACGTTCCTGTCCGACGGCGGCGGCCTGCTTCGCGCGGCGCTGCGGCCGGTGCACGGACCGGACAAGGTCGCGCGCCTGCTCACCAGTCCTATGGTGTTGACCTCGGTCCCCGACATGACGATCCGGTACGGGTGGACCAACGGCGAGCCGTCCGCGGTCGTCTATTCCGGCGGTGCGCCTGCGGCCGTCCTGCTGCTGGACGTCGACGCCGACACCGGAAAGGTGCGCACGGTCTACGCGATTCGCAATCCGGAGAAGCTGACCCACCTGCGCGGGTGAGGGTCAGCGCAGCATCCGCGGATAAGGCAGATCGGTGCTGGTGTTCTCCGCCACCGCCAGCGGACTGCCGATCTGCGGGAACGCCCGCTGCGGGCAAGCGGGCCGCTCGCACACCTTGCATCCCGCGCCGATCGGCACCGCGGCGCCGGGGTCGTCCAAGTGCAGCCCGGTCGAATACACCAGGCGGTCGGCGTATTCGATGTCGCAGCCGAGCCCGATGGCGAAATTCTTCGTCGCCGTGCCGAATCCGTGCGGCGCGATGAACGCCGTCCGGGCGATCCACAGGTAGCGCCTGCCGTCCGGCATGGCGGAGATCTGGGTGAGGATGCGGCCCGGGTGGGCGAACGCCTCGTGCACCACCCACAGCGGGCAGCTGCCGCCGACACGAGAGAAGTGGAAAGCCGTGGCGGACTGGCGTTTCGAGATATTGCCCGCGCGGTCGGTGCGGACGAGGAAGAACGGAACCCCGCGCTGGCCCTGCCGTTGCAGCGTACTCAGGCGGTGGCAGATGGTCTCGAAACCGACCTCGAAACGCAGGCTCAGCAGGTCGATGTCGTAGCGCAGTTCCTCGGCAGAGCGCAGGAACCGGCCGTAGGGCAGGATCAGCGCGCCCGCGAAGTAGTTGGCCAGTCCAATTCGGGCCAGCGCGCGGGATTCGCCGGTGAGCGAGGGGGTTTCGCTGAGCACCGCGTCGAGCTCGGGGCCGAAGAGCAGGAAGCCCAGGGTCGTCGCGATCTGGAAGGCGCGCTGCCCGGGGCGCAGCCTGCGGGCCAGGGTCAGCGTGCGGCTCTCGGGGTCGTAGTGGCGCTTCGGGATCGACGGATCGGCGCCGTCGCCGCGCACCAGAACGGTCACCCCTGCTCGTTCCTCGGCGATCCTGGCGAGCTGGCGGTCCAGCGAGCCGATGGTGAGACCGCACTCCTCGAAGAGCTGTTCGGCGAGGTGATCCAGGTGCGGGATGTGGTTGTGGTGGTCGTAGAAGAAGTCGCGGACGTCCTCGTAGGGCATCGGGACGCCGGGCCCGCCGGTGGGCGCGGCCACCCGGGAGGAGAGCAGATCGAGCTGGTCGGTGGCGGCGCGCAACCGTCGGTGCATGGCGACCAGGATGCGGGCCACCTCAGGCTGGCGGGTGGCCAGCTCCTCGACCTCGGTCAGCGGGGCGCTGTCGCCGCCCGCCGCGTCCACGAGCACCTCGTGCAGGTCGGAGACCAGACGGGCGTCGGAGTCGGCGGCGAAGAACTGAACGTCCAGGTCGAAGGTGGAGTTGAGCTTCAACAGCACCGGAATGGTGAGCGGTCGCTGGTCGCGTTCCAGCTGGTTGAGATAACTGGGCGAGAGATCGAGGGATTTCGCCAGTGCCGCCTGCGTCATCCGTCGTTCCTCGCGCAGTCGCCGCAGCCGGGCGCCCGCATACATCTTGCGCACGGGCGAATCCTAGCGGCTTCGTCTTCGCAAACATCGCATAACCGGTACTTCTCGCCCACAGAAATCGGCATTTGCACGGGATTCTTGCTTCGGCGTCCGCTGCGTAGCGTGCGAAGAGAGGCCCTTGGGCCGGTAGCCGTCTGGAACCCGAAGGGTGCATGAAGACCCATATCGTACGCGCTCGCGCCGCCGACGAGGCGTTTCCGCGCGGCGCGCGCCCGTTCCCCGCGCCCACGACATCGAGAAGTTTCGGACGCGGGCCGACGGGGTAGTAGATCGTGCGGAGCAGGACCGTTTCCTCGACGCGGCGCGAGGCACCGCGAAACACGGTGCGGGCGAACTCGATCAGCTGACATTCACCGCGGCGCCCGAGGTCCTCGGCCGGGCACCGGAGGTTCGTGAGGGGATCTTCTGTTGCCCGACCGACTCCGTTCCGGCCCGACGGCCGCCACCGCCACGCCGACAAGTGGTCGGGCTTCCGCGCTGGACTGAACTCCGGTCGCGTCCAGCGCCTGCCCGCCGCGTTCGATCCGGCGGTGGCCACGCTGATCCGGCAACTGGGCTTCGAGAGCGGTGCACGTCTCCGGCGCGGTGGTTGTGGCCCGGCGAGCCGAGTGCGTGGTCAGATGTCCGGCAGTTCCTTCGGCGTCCCTTCTGCGGTGATGATTTCGATTACCGCGGCGACAATCGGGCCGTCGGGATCGCTGAGACGCCGCAACGAACTCCGATCCACCAGTAAAGAGCCAAGAGTGAAATCGACCAGTTCGGCGCCGACCTGTTCGGCGGACCTACGCCCTTCCGGCTCGAACCACGTCCACGCCCATTGCGCGGCACCGAAGATGAGCAGGGTCCGGATACTTCCATCGACAGGCCGGAACTCACCCGAAACAACGCCCGACTCGAGCACATTGCGCAGCATTTCGATGTAGCGCCGTCGCAGTTTACGCCCCTCGGAGGTCTCCTCTTGCTGGGCGAACCGCGCGACCTCGCGCTGGAAAGCGACGGTCCGATTTCGATCATGCACCTGATAGAGCATGGACGCGAACAACAGCGCGGCCATCCGTTCGGCAGGCGCAGGAAACTCCGCTACGATGCGCTCTGCCTCATCGATCCGCTGCCGCATATAGGAAATGTGCAGGGCTTCCAGCAACCGCGCCTTCGTGCCGTAGTGGTGCACGATCAAGCCCTGCGAGATGCCCAACTCGCTCGCGACGCCACTGAAGCTGGTCCCGTCGTAGCCCTTCTCGGCAACATGGCGCGTGAAGATATCGAGGATCGCACCCGACTTGCCCGGCTCAGCCACACGCCTACCCACCGATACCACCCCTCTTCGGTCCAAATTTTCCCGCACACTCTAGCGCCCAGTGACGGCGTTACCCCGGCGTTGACTGAGTGTGCAGTCAGTATTAGCATTATGCGCCGAGTCACAGCGGTGCACTCGCCGGTATCAATAGTTCATCTACCTTCGGGCAATCAACCATGCGCTTATCCCGCCAAGGCGGTGACCACGACGTCGTCATCAGCCATAACCTGTGGTCACCCCGCGCCATGAGCCCTCGCTGTCAGATGGTCACCATCCACCGCCTCGCGGCCCGTGAGTCCGAGCACGTAACGTCC
Organism: Nocardia sp. CNS-044; assembly: GCF_059570515.1. NCBI lineage: Bacteria > Bacillati > Actinomycetota > Actinomycetes > Mycobacteriales > Nocardiaceae > Nocardia > Nocardia sp. CNS-044. Next base: position 317,535 of record NZ_JCANSX010000012.1, on the reverse strand, counting down.
GCGAAGTCCACCACATGGTCGGATAGTCCGGCCTGCTCGAAGCGTCGGCCCGCGATGGAGAACAAGTGAGTCCCCTGGACGCGGGTACGGCGGAGGCGCCGGAGGATCCCGCGACGGACGCGGGAGCTCTGCTGTCGCCGGAACAACTATTGGCCGCGATCGGTGGTCGTCTCGCCGAGCCGTTGCCGCTCGTCGCGTGGGCACGGGAACTGGGCGATCTACACGCCGCTCTGATCTCGACGGTTCTGAATCCGCCGCGGCCCGACGTCACCGAGGCGGCCCTGCACGCGGAAATCGCGAAGGTCGTCGACAAGATCAACTCGTGGGCGGCGTTCTACGTCCGGCACAGCCGGTGCGCCCGCCGCCACACCCACACCTTCGGTGAGGTGATCAGTCACGTCGCGAAGTCCTACGCCGAGGCATGGTGGACGGTGCTGCACACCGACTGCGAGGAGCTTCGGCACTCCGCATGGGTCCATCTCGGCGAGGTCCGCGACGGCTACGCGCAACTCATCGGCGACATCAGAACCGGTCGTGTCCAATTCCCGCTGGGGTGGGCGGGCATCCGACATGCCCGGCGAAACGACAGCGCTTCCACTGGGTCCGACGGGGATGGGGTGCACCCCGGCAAGCAGTAGTAGGCACAACGGGCGGTGCGGTCTGGACGGCGCCACGAGTGCTGCAGGCCAGGTCCATATTCGAAGGCATCGGTACGCTCGTGGGCATGGGTGGGGACTTGTTGCTGCTGATCGCCACCATCGGCGGCCCATTGGGGTTGTTCGGGTGGGCGGCTGTTCGGGCGAAGCGCCGCGGGCTCGGGGGGTCGTTCGCCGGGCCGTTTCAGGAGATGTTCGATCCTGGTGCGGCGCGGGCGCAGATCGTCATCGAGGAGAGGGCGGAACTGCCGGATCCGGGGGGCACCGGCGACCCGGATAACGACGACGATGTGCCGAACACGGTGATGTACAAGGGTGTTCGGCTCTACATCAATCCGAAGGCTCGGCATCGCGGAGGTGATGGGACCGCCAGCCGAGCGGGGTGAGCACGGACGGCCCGGACCGTTTCGGTCAGCACGGGAGGCGGCATTCGCGGCCTGCGGCTGCCCCGAAGACCGCCCGGATCGCGGCGATATCGGACGTTCCGCGCGGACGCCGACGGCCCGAGACAACTCGGGCCGTCGGTCTTCGGACTGTCGCAGCTGGTTGCCCGCAGGGTTGCGAATCTCGTTGCGGACTTCGAATATGCCGCTACTCGACCGAGTTGGCCAGCCGATCGGCATATGGGGCGGTGAGTTTTCCGACCAGGGGAAGTTCTGCGCGGACACCGCCGGTGTTGTTCGCCTGGACCATGGCCATGACCCAGACGACGACCGCGAAGACCGCGACCGCGAGTCCGGCGAGGCTGAAGATGATCCCCACGACTCCGAGGAGCGAGCCGACGATGCTCAGAACGATATTGACCACCGAGACCGCTCCGAAGAAGACGATCGATTGCGAGGCATGGAATTTCACGTCGGGGTCGTTCTTGCCGACGAACAGGAAGATGACTCCGGTGAGCCACCCCAGTGCGTAGGACAGGATCGCGCTGGTCTTCTTGTCCAAGCCGGCGGACTGCGGTTGGTTCGTGGGAGGTTGAGAAGTTGTCATGAGGTAAGTAGACGCTGCGCGCGCCACCTACCGATCCCAAGTTTCGCCCGAACCCCCAGGTCGCGGGTCAGCCGGCGACCGGGATCGTGGACGTGGTTCTCCCTTGATCGTTCACGCCGGTAGGTGGTTGGGGGAGTTGGGGACCGGGATTTCGAACTGCCAGGGACCCGAGAGGCCGGGGAGGGCGGCGGCCTGGGTGTGTAGGTGCAGGTAGTCCACACGGGAGAGGTCGATGGCGCCGAGGGAGGTGAGGTGGCTGGAGGTGACCTGGCAGTCTACGAGGGCGAAATCCCACGCGGCCAGTTGGGCGCAGAGCCAATACAGCGCGACCTTGGAGGTGTCACGGGCGCGGGAGAACATGGACTCGCCGGCGAAGGAGCGACCGCATGCGACGCCGTAGAGGCCGCCGACAAGGTCGCCGTCGCGCCATACCTCGACCGAGTGCGCATGACCGAGGTGGTGCAACCGCAGGTAGGCCGCCATCATGTCGGAGCCGATCCAGGTTCCGTCCTCCTTGTCACGCGGTCCGGCGCAATTCGACATCACATCGGCGAAGGCGCGATCCATGGTCACCCCGTAGTCGGCTTTCGTGACAGATCGACGATAGGACTTGGTCACCCGCAGGTCGGTCGGCACCAGAATGCTCCGCGGGTCCGGGCAGTACCAGTGGATCGTTTCGCCGGGGTTGTACCAGGGAAAGATGCCCGCGGAATAGGCGCTCAACAGCCGCTCTGACGACAGATCCCCGCCGAAAGCGACCAGTCCGGTCGGATCCGCGAGCTCGACAGGTGGGAAAGGCTGGTCTGGATCGACCAGATACATCCGCATCAGGTCGCTGGCGTCGGTCACCGGACAGACATTACCGACCTGAGCGAACAGCCTCGGGCCGCGACGACGGGACGAACCGTCGCACGGGGATCGGTCCGCGGAGTCGGCAACCCCTACCTGCTGCCGAGCGTCACCCCTGTTCTACCAAGCAATTGTTTGGTTGAATCGGTGCGACCCGATGCCCCGCCCTAGGAAACGAGCGCGCCAATGACCGGTCCCGACGAACTCGTCCGCGCGATGTGCCGAAGCTGGTCCGATCCCGACCCCGATCGAATCGCCTCGTACTTCGCCGAAGACGCTGTCTACCACAACATTCCGATGGAACCGATCGTCGGCCGCACCGCCATCCGCGATTTCATCGCCGGGTTCCTCACCACCTTCGACGCCATCGATTTCGACATCCACCACCAGGTGACCTCCGGCAACGTCGTCATGAACGAACGCACCGACACCTTGCGCGGCAACGGCCGCGACACCCCGCTCCCCGTCATGGGCGTCTTCGAAGTCGGCGACGGCGCCATCACCGCCTGGCGCGACTACTTCGACATGGCCGCCATCAACCGCGCCTTCGGCCTCCCCAGCTGAGCCGATCCGTCCGCTCGTGGCCGCCACGGTTCGATCAGCGGACGACCGGGAAGTGGATCGTGGGTGTGGAAGGTGCGGCGCACCTACGATGCTGATCGTGTCTTTCGATGTGCGCGACGGTGATTCGGGTGCCGAGCCGGTCGGGCAGGGCGCCTGGTGGATGGATCCGGCGTTGCTGGTGCGCGGGGAGTTCGAGCGTGTGTGGGGAATGCTGGATTCCGCGCCGGACGCTCAGGCTCGTTTGGTGGCGGCGGTGTTTCGGGCCTCGGCACATCTGTACCGCGACGCCTCGCCGGTAGTTCGTCGGCAACTGCTGGCGCTGGACGCCGCCCGGTACGGACACCGGGGGCTGGCCGGCCGGATCACCGCCGTGCCTGTGGACGGGGGCGGACACGCGCGGTGGGGCGTGGAGTGGGCGACTGCCAGCCAGGTCGATTCCCGTTTTCGATACGCCCTGACCGGGTGGAAGGCGCCGTCCGTGGCGACAGCGGTGGTGGACGGCCGTGCCGTCGCCGTGGGCCCGTCGTGGAGCGGCGGCAACGTCAGGGCAATTCGGATGTGGGACTTGATGACCGGCGAGCAGGTCGGCGAGCCCTTGGGCGGCCACGACGGTCCGGTTCGTGCGGTGGCGACGGGAGTGATGAACGAGCGCCCGGTCGCCGTCACCGGAAGCGAGGACGGCACGGCGCGTGTGTGGGACCTGGTCGACCATGAGCAGATCGGCGAACCCATGGCTGGCCACGACGGCTGGGTGCTCTCCGTGTCGACGGCCGTGGTGGATGGCCGCCTCGTCGCGGTCACCGGCGGTACCGACCACACGGCGCGTGTGTGGGACCTCGGCACCGGAAAACAGATCGGTGTTCCCTTGACCGGCCACAGTCGGTGGGTGGTGGCGGTGGCGACAGCCGTGGTGAACGATCGTCCCGTCGCCGTCACCGGCAGCTGGGATGCCACGATCCGGCTGTGGGATCTCGGTACAGGCGTACAGGTCTGCGATCCACTGACCGGCCACACCGATCAGGTGCTTGCGGTGGCGACGGCCGTGGTGGACGGTCGGCCGGTCGCCGTCACCGGAAGCAATGACAAGACGGCGATGATATGGGATCTCACCACCGGTAAACCGGCTGGTGATCCGCTGATCGGCCACTCCCACAAAGTGGGGGCCGTCGCGACAACCACCGTGGACGGCCGCCCGGTAGCCCTCACCGGCGGCGGGGACGGCACGGCCCGGGTATGGGACCTGACGACCGGCGAGCAACTCGGCGATCCGCTGACCGGCCACACCGACCAGATTGGCGCCGTGGCGGTGGCGCACGTGGGCGGTGTCCCCGTTGCCGTCACCGCCGGTGCGGTCACCGGTACCGATCACACGGTCCGCGCGTGGAGCCTGACGGAGCGTCGCAGGAACACCGAACCCTCGGATGGGCACAGGGGCGCCGTCGTCGCGGTGGCGACGGCGATGGTGGACGGGCGGTCGGTCGCCGTCACCGGCAGCGGCGATGGCACGGCCCGCATCTGGGATCTCGCCGCAGGTGAGCGCATCGGCGTCTCCCTCGACGGCCACACCGGTGAGGTGCACAAGGTGGCAGCCGGGACGGTGGACGGCCGCCCGGTCGCCGTCACCGGCGGCTACGACGCACTCCGGCTGTGGGACCTGACCACGGGTGATCCCATCGGCGAACCGCTGACCGACCCCGACGGACCCACCCTCGCGCGGGCCATGGCAATGGTGGACGGCCGCCTACTGGCCGTCACCAGCGGCGGACATCGCAGCGGCAGACCCATGCGGGTATGGGACCTGGCCACCCGCGCGCCGATCGGCGGATTTCCCGCCGGCCGCCGCCGCGGTTACGCCGACAAGGTGATCGCGGTGACGTTGGGACAGTTGGACGGGCGGCCTGTCGCCGTCACGGGCGCCGACGACCGGACAGTTCGGTTGTGGGACGCGACAACTGGGAAGCAGATCGGTGAGCCCCTGATCGACCATGACTGCTCGGTGCGGGCAGTTGCCACGGCAACGGTGGAAGGTCGCCCGATCGTGGTCATCGGCAGCGACGACAAGACAGCACGAACAGCAGACCTGACCACAGGCCAGCCGATCGGCGAACCGCTGCGCGGCCACGCCGACGTGGTGTGCACGGTGGCCGCGGGCACGGTGGACGGCCGCCCGGTCGCCGTCACCGGGAGCTGGGATACCACGGTGTGCGTGTGGGACATCATGACGGGCGAACAGATCGGCGAGAAGCTGGTGTTCCCCGCCATGGTGAACGCGGTCGCAGTGACGCCGGATGGGCGCCTGGCGGTCGGATTCGGCACGGAGCTGGCCATTTTGGCCTTTAGCTGACCGCGTCCTCCGCAGAGCTGTTGTCGCAAACGGTTGGGCGACCGCGGCTTGATCGGCGAACGATCCGAATTCCCCTGTGTGCCAGTCATCGACGGGCCGCGGGATACCCCGACCATCGGTAGGTCGTCGATCTCCTCCGGCGAAAACTACGCGACATCATGCGACTCGTCCGAGACGGCCAGCTCGCCGCCGACGCGCGTGGTGCGAAACGGTCGCCTATACAAGCCCCCTGCGGTGCTATCGGATCCGCCGAGAGTTCGAGTGAGGACGAAAACGGATGCCGGGACCGCCTATTCGAGCCGAGGATGATTCGATGCCTGAGTCGGCGGACGGTCGCACTATGGGGGATCTGCACTCGAGGGGGTGCTGAGCTGGTTCACCACCGGTCTTCATCAGCTTCGTGGAGGCGTCGCAGGACGCGATCTATCCAGGTGGTGAAGTGGGCGGTGAGGTCGGCGGGGTTGGTGGGACGGACGGCGATGTGCTCGCCGCGAGTTTCGGTGTAGCGGCCGTCGTCGGTGATGTCGTGCCATTGGACGGTCGTGAGGGGCCGGTTCAGTGCGTTGACGGGTCCGGTGTAGAGGAGGGCCGAGCCGCCGCCGTCGGCTGGTCGGTGCAAGAGGCGTTGGTAGCGTTCGCGTGGGGTGTTGCGGGCAATGCTCTCGAGGTGTCCAGTGGTTCGGCCGCCGAGGTCCTCGGGGTGGAAGGTGGCTGGAGGCTGGGAGCCGGGTTTGCATCGGGGTAGGCAGCCGGCCAGTTCCGCGGGGAGGTGTTCGGCGGGGAAGCAGCGGCAGCGAATCGGGCCGTTGACGTCGCCGAAGGTGGCTTGCGCCAGGGTCATCGCATGGTGGCCGGAACGGGCGCCGACCACCCGATAGACGCGGATGCCTCCATGGGGATTGTTGTGCTGCGTTGTGCCGCCGAATATTTCGATGCGAACAGGGGCGGCGCTCAGGGTGTGCAGGGCGAATTGGATCTCTTCGAGTTCGTCGCGGGAATAGCGCTCGCGCACGGTGACTTTGTGCATGTCGAAGTCGTCGCGGGACGCGAAGCGGCTGGTGAAGCGAAGTGGATTGGGGAACCGGTCGTTGGCGGGGCTGAACCATAGTGCCGCGAAATCATCGGGTTCCCAAGTCCATTCAGCCATGAAGCGGTCCAATCGAGTCGAGCCAGGTAGTAACGTGCACCCGCCAAGCGAGATTCGCCTGGGGGAGTGGAATTGCTGTGCGCGGACCCTTGTGTCCGTGCGCGGCGCCGACCTGTTGGCCGGATGCGCTGGAGCGGTCAGTCCCGGGCGGAGGTGGGCGTCGGAGCGGGGTCCTCGCCGATTACGCCGCCGGGGACGGTTCGGGGCAGGTCTCCGATGAGTTCGGCGGCGTTTTCGGCGTTGACGAGGTAATCCGGTGTCTGGCGGGTGTTTTCCTCATCGCCCTTGCCACGGCCCGCGCCGGCGCCCATTCCGCCCATGCCGGGCATTCCGCCACGGGTGGCGGCGGCCGCATTGGCCGCGGCCGGCGCGGGGGTGGTCGCACCGGGAGCGCCTGGGACTCCGGGAACGCTGCGGCCGGGACTCGGGGTCGAGCTCGGACTGCCCGAACCGGACGGACCGCCGGGCCACGACGGCGAGCCCGGGACCGCCGCGCTCGGTGTCGTGGTGGTGCTCGGTGTGGTCGGTGCGGTGAGGCCCGGGTTGGCCGGGCTCGGGGTCGTCGAACTCGGCTGGGTCTGCGGCGAGGTCGTGGTGGCCGGATCGGTGGCGGTGTCTTCGAGGTTGTTCTCGCCGGGTTCCTCCGTCTTGGCAGGATCATCGCCGGGCTCAGTCGGATCCGTAGGTTGCGAGCCGGTGGGATTCGAGCCGCCGTTTCCGCCGCCGCCGTTTCCGCCGCCACCCCCGCCGCCACCGCCGTCGTTCCCCGGGCCCACTGCCGGGATGTCCAGCGGGTTGGTCGGGTCGAGCGCGGTGGACAGCACTGGGACGCGGCCGTCGATCGCGGCGAACCTGTTCACGTAGTTGTCGAGCATCGCGGCCCGGGCGCCTGCGGTCGCCTCGTTGCGGGTGCGTTCTTCCTCAGCGGCGCGGGGCGGCCACACGTTCGCGGTCCACGAGTGATGGTTTGCCTCCGGGATGCCGTTGACGACCGCGGGGATCGCGTCGGCAGCGGCCTCCATGTCGTTGGACATCCGCGTGATGAGCGCGGTCAGCTGGTGGGCGTCGGTGGTGTAGCGGGTGATCGCGTCCTTGGCCGCGTCGGCGGACGTCCCTTCCCACGCCTCGGCGATCGAGGCCTTGATCGACCGGGAGAAGGTCTCGAGTCCCTGATCCCACTGCGTGGCCACGTTCGAGTAGTCCATGGCCGCTTTGCGGGCGTTGGCGGGATCCAATGGCGTGAAAGCTTCTTCGATCTCGGTGCGTTCCCAGGCGAAGACGTTCTCCCCGCGCGGGGGTATCTGCCCGGGTTCGTTGGCGGTGCTCAATGGATCGACCCTTACTACAAGCCCGGCCAGGAGAAGATCTTCGGCTGAGCCGGGGGCTGCTGGGGCAGGTTCGCCTCGAGATCCCGGTAGCGGGCAGCCTGATCGGTATCGACGCCGGTGATGCGCTCGCGGACGGTGCGGAACAGGGTCTGGAAGTCTTCGACGACCTGGTAGTGCGACTCCATCACCGCGTACACGCTGTTCTCCGAGCCGCGGGACTTCTTGCGCCACCGATCGACCATGGTCTTGCCTGAAACCAGGTCTTTGTCTCCCTGGGCTGGAAACTTCTCGCCGAGACCCCAGGCGTCTTGCTGCGAGATCTCGGTCATGGTTCGCTGGATCTTCAGGATCTCGTTCTTGAAATATTCGCAGTCGCGGTCGAGGTAGACGAACTTCTCGAGATCCATCCGCACCGAGAGTCGGCCTTCACGAGCTTCATTGATCAGGTTCGCCAACGGGCTCGGTGGCGCTGTGTCGTCGTTTGCCATTCGTTCCCCCTCCCAGGAAAGCTTCGATCGGCCCGTCGGTTGTCAAACGCTGGCGGGCAGGCTGGGGACCACCTTCTCCGCCAGGTCTCGAGCCAAGTCACATGAGTTGAGATGGCCGGTGTCGGTCGATTTCGGATTGTTCAGATTGAACTCGACGCTGCCGCCCTTGATCTCGACGTCGACCGTGCAGGCGTCCTTGATGAAGGGGCCGTCGAACTGCCGGGTCGAGATCGCCCGTCGTCCATCGATGGTGTACTCGGTGGTCTCGGGAAAGTTGCGGCTGCGGATGATGTCGATGGTCAGGTTCGTGGTGCGGATGCTCACCGAGTAACTACTCGACCGAACCCACGCGCAGCCGCGCCACTTCACCCCACCGCTCGCTTCGCGATTGGCAGGGTCCTTGCTGTGCAGCTTCTCCGAGTCCAGCACGCTCTGCGGAACGTCCGTGCACGGGTCGTAGCCGCGCGGAGCATCGGCAGCCAGCGTGGGACCCGTGCTCGTCGCAGCTTGGGTGGATTGGGCATCCCCGCCGGTCGATGAGCTGCATCCGGCCAGCGCCATCGCAGCGGCCAGTCCGCCGACCATGAGAAACACGCCCGCGACCCTGCGCATGCTCACCGCCGATTCCTCTCCACCGCTGTGATCGTGAAACGACTATATCGGACATCGCCCATGGATCCCGGTCGCCTGAGCCCGTTCTCCCTCGCGACCGAATCTATGGACATATCGACCCAAGGGGAACCGAATGCACACTGCGCGCGTCGAATAGAGACAGCAGGGGAGTAATTGTTCATCGACGTGTGAGGAGGGGTAGCGCATGAAAGAACGGTCGAGGTGTGCGCCGTCGTGGCGGCAGGGGCTGAGTCCGAAACCTCGGAGGCGTCCGGTGCGGCGGGCGGGGGAGGCTTGCGAGAGTTATACGTCGCGAAGGCAGCGGCAGCTGGGGCGTTCGCCGGAGGGTGAGTGATCGCGTGTCTCGCGGTTGAAATCGCTTCTGCCGGAGAGGTGATGAGATCAGGTTCGGCGGAGGGCGGTTCGAGTTCGTGTCCGTCGGACCGCTGCGATCGGCGTCCGGCGTAGGGCAGTGCACAGCGGCCGGGCCGCGCGGGGAGCGCGGCCCGGCCGGAGTTCTAGCGCACGGCCTTGGCCGCCGCGACCATGTTGCGCAGCGAGGCTTCCACCTCGACCGGGCCGCGGGTCTTCAGACCGCAGTCCGGGTTGACCCAGAGCCGTTCGGCGGGAACGGCTTTCAGGGCGGCGCGGAGCGAGGCGGTGATCTCCTCGACGCTGGGGACGCGCGGGGAGTGGATGTCGTAGACACCCGGGCCGACGCCGAGGTCGAAGCCCGCGGCATTGAGGTCGTCGAGCACCTCCATGCGGGAGCGAGCCGCCTCGATGGAGGTCACGTCGGCGTCCAGGCCCGCGATCGCGTCGATGACCTCACCGAACTCCGAGTAGCACAGGTGGGTGTGGATCTGGGTGGCGTCGGAGACGCCGGAGGTCGCCAGGCGGAACGAGCCGACCGACCAGTCCAGGTATGCGGGCTGGTCGGCGGCGCGCAGCGGGAGCAGCTCGCGCAGCGCGGGTTCGTCGACCTGGATGATGCGGATGCCCGCGGACTGCAGATCCACCGTCTCGTCCCGGATGGCCAGCGCCACCTGGCGCGCCGAGTCGGCCAGCGGCTGGTCGTCGCGCACGAACGACCAGGCGAGGATGGTGACCGGGCCGGTCAGCATGCCCTTGACCGGCTTGTCGGTCAGCGATTGGGCGTAAGTGATCCAGTCGACGGTCATCGGCGCGCGCCGGGTGACGTCGCCGAACAGGATCGGCGGCCGCACGCAGCGGGTGCCGTAGGACTGCACCCAGCCGTTCTCGGTGGCCGCGAAGCCGTCGAGCTGCTCGGCGAAGTACTGCACCATGTCGTTGCGCTCGGGCTCGCCGTGCACGAGCACGTCGATGTCCAGCTTTTCTTGCAGCGCAACGACATCGGCGATCTCGGAACGCATCCGGCGCACGTACTCGGCCTGGTCGATATCGCCCTTGCGCAGCGCCGCCCTGGCCAGCCGGATCTCCGGGGTCTGCGGGTAGGAGCCGATCGTGGTGGTGGGCAGCGCGGGCAGACCCAGTCGCTGCGCCTGCAGCGCGCGGCGTTCGTCGGCGGGCGCGCGCTTGGTGGCGTCCGGCCCGAGCGAGTCGAGGCGGGCCCGAACTTGCGCGTCGGAGAGCCGCGGGTCGGTGGTTCGCGACTCCGCCGCGGCGCGCGCGGCGGCGAGCTCGTCGGCGATGGCCCCGGTGCCCTGCGCCAAAGCCGTTGCCAGCAGCCGCACTTCGGCTACCTTCTCGGCGCCGAAGGCGAGCCAGGAGCGCAGTCGGTCGTCCAGCCCGGTCTCGGGCGCCAGCGAGTACGGCACGTGCAGCAGCGAGCAGGAGCTCGACACAGCCACCGACGACGCGCTGCCGAGCAGCGTCCCGAGGGTGGTCAGCGCGCGATCCAGGTCGGTGCGCCACACGTTGCGCCCGTCGACCACGCCCGCCACCAGCAGCTTGTTCGCCAGTGACGGCAGCGAGGCCACCGCGGACAGCTCCAGCGCCGAGGTGAAGTCCAGTGCGATGCCTTCGACGGCGGTGCCCGCCAAAGCCGGAAGCGCGTCGCCCGGCGTGCCGAAGTAGGTGGCGACCAGGATCGCGGGCCGCTCGCTCGCCTCGGTCAGCTCGGTGTAGGTGCGCCGGACCAGCTCGATCTCGTCCTCGGTGAGGTCGGTGACCAGCACCGGCTCATCGATCTGCACCCACGCCGCACCCGCGGCGGCCAGCTGCCGCAGCAGTTCGCGGTAGAGCGGCACCAGCTCGCCGAGCCGGTCGAGCGCCGCGCCGCCGGTGGCCTTGGCCAGCTTCAGGAAGGTGACCGGCCCGACCACCACCGGACGCGCGGGCACGCCGAGCTCGATCGCCTCGGCGAGTTCGGCGAGCAGCTTCTCCGGGTGCAGCGCGAAGGTCGTCTCCGAGCCGATCTCGGGAACCAGGTAGTGGTAGTTGGTGTCGAACCACTTGGTCATCTCCAGCGGTTCCACGGAGTCGGTGCCGCGGGCGGCGGCGAAGTACCGGTCCAGCGGATCGGCGATCCCGGCCACCCGCTCGGGCAGCGCGCCGAGCAGCACGGCGGTGTCGAGCACCTGGTCGTAGTAGGAGAAGGTGCCGACCGGGATCGAGTCCAGTCCGGCCGCCTGCAGCTCGGTCAGCTGGGCGCGGCGCAGGTCGCGGGCAACGGTGTGCAGCTGCTCGGCGTCGATGCGCCCGGCCCAGTACGACTCGGTGGCGCGCTTGAGCTCGCGTCGCGGCCCCACGCGCGGTAGCCCGAGAACCGTCGCGGTGAATGGTGTGTGTTCGGAAACAGTCACGGTGTGCTCCAGTGCTTTTCAGGACGTGAGCCATCGCCATGCGAGCACGCGGCGACCAGCGGACGTCGTTGGGCAACCGAAGAGACACGGAGCCCAAAAAGTCGGCGCTGATGGTCCGCGCGCCCAATCCACGAGGCGGTGGCCGCCGGATACGGCGTATCCGGCACGGCTGGCAGGTCTTCGGACTCGCGGGCACCGGTTGGGGAGAATTTCCTCCCGCCGACCTACTGACCGTCGCTTCCCAGGTCTGCACCCAGTGCGTGATGACGGTGTTCGTTCCTGCATACCGCTGCGGGACAGTCCCGGATTCCCACCGGGTTCCCTCTCGCCCGCCGCCCGGCAAACCGGGAGCGGACTTCGACTCCGGCGCTCGACGTCGGGGCTCCATCTCGTCGGGCGCACTGGAGAACCAGCTGCGTTGTCCAGCATAAACGGACGACGGGATATTCCGTGCGCGCCCCCGGCAAGGCCACGCACAGACCGGCCGGGCAGGTGGTGAGATGTGACGCCCTGATGAACGCAACTTCGCAAGCCTGCTAGGTCTGGTTGTGAAGATTGCTGCGAAGGGGACTTCCCTGTCGGTGCTGTACCGAGAGCCGGGTACCTTGGGGCAATGTTCTCGAAAGTCTTGGTTGCCAATCGCGGCGAGATCGCTATCCGCGCCTTCCGCGCGGCCTACGAACTCGGCATCGGGACGGTCGCCGTCTTTCCGCACGAGGATCGCAACTCGGTCCATCGGTTGAAGGCCGCGGAGTCCTATCAGATCGGGGAGCAGGGCCACCCGGTCCGGGCTTACCTCTCCATCGAGGCGATCATCGACGCGGCCAAGACCGCGGGCGCCGACGCCATCTACCCGGGTTACGGATTCCTCTCCGAGAATCCGGACCTGGCGGCGGCCTGTGCGCGCGAGGGCATCACCTTCATCGGCCCCTCGGCCGAGGTGCTGGAGCTGGCGGGCAACAAGGCACGCGCCATCGAGGCCGCCAGGGCGGCGGGCCTTCCGGTGCTGAAGTCCAGCGCGCCGTCGGCGGACGTGGACGAATTGCTCACCGCCGCAAACGAACTCGAATACCCGATCTTCGTCAAGGCGGTCGCGGGCGGCGGTGGGCGCGGCATGCGCCGGGTCGCCGCGCCGGAGCAGCTGCGCGAATCCATCGAAGCGGCCTCGCGTGAGGCCGAGTCCGCGTTCGGCGACCCGACGGTGTTCCTCGAGCAGGCGGTGGTGAACCCGCGCCACATCGAGGTGCAGATCCTGGCCGACCAGCACGGCAACGTCATGCACCTGTTCGAGCGGGACTGTTCGGTGCAGCGCCGCCACCAGAAGGTGATCGAGCTCGCGCCCGCACCGAACCTGGATCCCGAACTGCGCGAACGCATCTGCGCCGACGCGGTGGCCTTCGCCCGCCAGATCGGCTACAGCTGCGCGGGCACCGTGGAGTTCCTGCTCGACGAGCGCGGCAACCACGTCTTCATCGAGATGAACCCGCGCATCCAGGTCGAGCACACGGTGACCGAGGAGATCACCGACGTCGACCTCGTGCAGTCGCAGCTGCGCATCGCGGCGGGCGAGACCCTCGCCGACCTCGGCCTGAGCCAGGACTCCGTCGCCATTCGCGGCGCGGCGCTGCAGTGCCGCATCACCACAGAGGACCCGGCCAACGGCTTCCGTCCCGACACCGGTCGCATCACCGCCTACCGCACCCCCGGCGGCGCGGGCATCCGCCTGGACGGCGGCGCGAACCTCGGCGCGGAGATCGGCGCCTACTTCGACTCCATGCTGGTGAAGCTGACCTGCCGCGGCCGGGACCTGCCCGCGGCGGCGGCCCGTGCGCGGCGCGCGCTGGCCGAGTTCCGCATCCGCGGCGTCACCACGAACATCCCGTTCCTGCAGGCGGTGCTCGACGACCCCGACTTCAAGGCGGGCCGGGTCACCACCTCGTTCATCGACGAACGTCCGCAGCTGCTGACGCTGCGCCAGTCCGCCGACCGCGGTACCAAGATCCTCGAGTACCTGGCCGACGTCACCGTCAACAAGCCGCACGGTGACCGCCCGACCACGGTGTACCCGCACGACAAGCTGCCCGCCATCGACCTGAGCGTGCCGCCGCCGGACGGTTCACGCCAGCGGCTGCTGCGCCTGGGCCCGGAGGGTTTCGCGCAGGCGCTGCGCGAGCAGAAGGCGGTCGGCGTCACCGACACCACCTTCCGTGACGCGCACCAGTCGCTGCTGGCCACTCGCGTGCGGTCCAACGGCCTGTTGCAGGTCGCCGGGCACGTCGCGCGGATGACCCCCGAGCTGCTCTCGGTCGAATGCTGGGGCGGCGCGACCTACGACGTGGCGCTGCGCTTCCTCTACGAGGACCCCTGGGAGCGGCTCGCCGCGCTGCGTGAGGCGATTCCGAACATCTGCTTGCAGATGCTGCTGCGCGGACGCAACACCGTCGGCTACACCCCGTACCCGGAGCAGGTGACCAGGTCCTTCGTCTCCGAGGCGACGGCCACCGGCATCGATATCTTCCGTATCTTCGACGCGCTCAACAACGTCGACCAGATGCGTCCGGCCATCGACGCGGTGCGCGAAACCGGTACCGCCATCGCCGAAGTCGCGATGAGCTACACCGGCGACCTGTCGAACCCGAACGAGACGCTCTACACGCTCGACTACTACCTCAAGCTGGCCGAGCAGATCGTGGACGCGGGCGCGCACGTGCTCGCGATCAAGGACATGGCGGGTCTGTTGCGCGCCCCGGCGGCCGCGACCCTGGTCACCGCGCTGCGCAGCAACTTCGACCTGCCCGTGCACGTGCACACCCACGACACCCCCGGCGGTCAGCTGGCCACCTACCTGGCGGCCTGGCAGGCGGGCGCCGACGCGGTGGACGGCGCGAGCGCCGCGATGGCGGGCACCACCAGCCAGCCCGCGCTCTCGGCGATCGTCGCGGCCGCGGCCAACAGCGAGCACGACACCGGACTCGATCTGCAGAACGTCTGCGATCTGGAGCCGTACTGGGAGGCGCTGCGAAAGGTGTACGCGCCCTTCGAATCCGGGCTGCCCGCGCCGACCGGACGCGTCTACACCCACGAGATCCCCGGTGGTCAGCTGTCGAACCTGCGCCAGCAGGCCATCGCGCTCGGCCTCGGCGATCGCTTCGAGGAGGTCGAGGCCAAGTACGCGGCGGCCGACCGGCTGCTCGGCCGCCTGGTGAAGGTGACGCCGTCGTCGAAGGTCGTCGGCGACCTCGCGCTCGCGCTGGTCGGCACCGGCGTCGACATCGAGGACTTCGCCGCCGATCCCGGCCGCTACGACATCCCCGACTCGGTGATCGGCTTCCTGCGCGGCGAACTCGGCACCCCGGCGGGCGGCTGGCCCGAACCGTTCCGCAGCAAGGCGCTGGCCGGACGCGGCGCGGCCAAGCCGGAGACCCCGCTTTCGGCGACGGATCAGGCCGGGCTGGAAGGCGATTCGCTGGAGCGGCGCGCGACGCTGAACCGGCTGCTGTTCCCCGGCCCGACGGCGGAATTCCTCACCCATCGCGAAAAGTACGGTGACACTTCGGGTCTGAGCGCCAACCAGTTCTTCTACGGTTTGCGCCGCGGCGAGGAACACCGCGTGCAGCTGGAGAAGGGCGTCACCCTGCTGATCGGTCTGGAGGCCATCTCCGAGCCCGACGAGCGCGGCATGCGCACGGTGATGTGCATCCTCAACGGCCAGCTGCGGCCGATCGCGGTGCGGGACCGGTCCATCGCCACGGAGATCCCGGTCGCGGAGAAGGCGGACAAGACCAACCCCGGCCATCTCGCCGCGCCGTTCGCCGGTGTCGTCACCCTGGCGGTCGCCGAGGGCGACACCGTCGAGACCGGCGACACCATCGGCACCATCGAGGCCATGAAGATGGAGGCCGCCATCACCGCGCCGCGCGCGGGCACCGTCGCCCGTGTCGCGATCGGCAAGGTGCAGCAGGTCGAGGGCGGTGACCTGCTGGTCGAACTCGCCGTGCGCGAGTCCACCGCGGAATGACCCGGATCGTCGCCGGTGCGGCGGGCGGGCGGCGCCTTCGGGTGCCGCCCGCGGGCACCCGGCCGACCTCCGACCGGGTGCGCGAGGCGCTGTTCAGCGCGCTCGACGCCAGGATGGATCTGGACGGCGTCCGGGTGCTCGACCTGTACGCGGGATCCGGCGCGCTCGGGTTGGAGGCGCTGTCTCGCGGCGCGTCCTACGCGCTACTGGTCGAGTCGGATCGCAAGGCTGCGGCCGTGGTGCGCGGCAATATCGCCGACTTGGGCCTGCCCGGCGCGGAACTGCGCGTCGGGTCGGTCGCCGCGGTGCTCGCCCAAGGCGGCGCGGGCCGGTTCGATCTGGTGCTCTCCGACCCGCCCTACGACGTGGACACGGCGGCGGTGACCGCCGACCTGACCGCGTTGGCCGACGGTGGCTGGCTGCACCCCGACGCGCTGATCGTCGTGGAGCGGTCCAGTCGTTCCCCCGAAATCGCTTGGCCCGCAGCCTTCGTCCCGGCCAAGCCGCGCCGCTACGGCGAAACCCGTCTGGAACTGGCCGACTACCGGCCGTGACCGGGTGGTAGCGTCGCCTCATGGCTGGAGCACTGTGTCCCGGGTCGTTCGATCCGGTCACCAACGGGCATCTCGACGTATTCGCCCGCGCCGCGGCGCAATTCGACGAGGTCGTGGTGACCGTCATGGTGAACCCGAAGAAGCAGGGCATGTTCACCGTCGAGGAGCGGATGGAGATGCTGCGCGAGGCGACGGCGCACCTGCCGAACCTGCGGGTCGCCTCCTGGCAGGGCCTGACCGTGGACTTCGCCAAGGAGCAGGGCATCACCGCCATCGTCAAGGGCCTGCGCGACGCCACCGACTTCGGCTACGAGCTGCAGATGGCCCAGATGAACAAGAAGCTCTCCGGCGTCGACACCTTCTTCATCGCCACCAACCCGACCTTCAGCTTCCTGTCCAGCTCGCTGGTCAAGGAGGTGGCGACCTACGGCGGCGACGTCAGCGACATGCTCCCGCCATCGGTGCACAAGCGCCTGCTCGACCGCCTCGCCGAACGGCGCGGCTGAGCCCACGGACAAAGAAGCCGCCCCGGTTCCGAATCCTTCGGAACCGGGGCGGATGTCGTTCGGGGCCCGAAGTCAGAAGACCAGGCCGCGCAGCGCGAGGAAGCGCATGCCGCCGACCGCGGCGGTGATGGCGAGGACGGCCGCCGCCTGAGCGGTGTCGCCGAGGCCGGGTGCCCAGATCTCCAGCCCCGCCAGCGCCGCGGTGGTGATGCCGAGGCCGACGAGAGCGAGTCCGCCGCCCTCCCACTGCGCGGTGAACCAGCCGACCCGGCCCGCGGCGTGGAAGGTGAGCTGGCGGTGCAGCTCGTTGGCGATGATCGTGCTGACGACCGATCCGGCGATGTTGGCCATGATCGGGCCGACGCCGTGCATGGCGAAGAAGAGCAGGACGTAGGCGACATTGCTGGAACCGCCGACGAGCGCGAAACGCACGAGCTGGGCGAAGGCGCGATCACCGCGCAGGTACTGCAGCAGCTGCCCGAACCGGGCGACCGACACCGTGCGCACCGTGGGGTACGGGAAGGCCCACGGCGAGTAGATGCCGATCGGCACTCCTGCCGAGTGCGGTACTTCCAGAACCGTCATTGTTCTTCCGATCCAACCTGAGCCTTCGGTATGGACAACCGCGGCGGTCGCCGCCTTCCTTCCCGAGTGCCTATGTTCCTTATGTTCAGTATGTACTGAACAACTGAAACTGGTCAACATCCCGGGTAGGAGTCCGTTCCGTTGGCCTCCTGTGCTCCCACAGTCCGGCGTCGGGCCTGCGGTCTGCTTAAGAAGATCTTGTCGCGACCCTCTTCTGAAAAAATGTAGCACGAAGTGGAGGGTCTTCCTCCACTTGATTTTGTGGTGTGCGAGACACTGTCACGACACACCGAAAGAGGACTCGGCATCCGCCGTGATGAGGGGCACACTGGGCGTCGGCGGAGAGTTTCGCCTGAGTCAGCAGGAGAGCGGGGTAGTGAGCATGTATCGCGTATTCGAGGCACTCGACGAGCTGGTGGCCATCGTCGAAGAGGCGCGCGGGATCCCGCCGACCCGCAGCTGCATCGTGCCCCGCGGTGACGTGCTCGAACTGCTCGACGACGTGCGCGACGCGCTGCCCGGCGAACTCGACGACGCCCAGGACGTGCTGGACCACCGCGACAAGATCGTCTCGGACGCCCGCGCGGCCGCCGAGTTCACCGTGACCACCGCCAACGAACAGGCCGAGCAGACCATCGGCGCGTCCCGTGAGGAGGCCGATCGCATTCTCGCCGACGCCAAGGCGCACGCCGACCGCATGGTCGCCGAGGCGAGCGCGCACGCCGATCACCTGGTCGCCACCGCGCAGGCCGAGGCCGAGCGCATCGTGGCCGACGGCAATGCCGAGTACGAGGCGGTGACGGGCCGGGCGCGCACCGAGTCGGAGCGCATGATCGAGGCGGGCAAGGCGTCCTACGAGCGCTCGGTGGCCGAGGGCCTCGCCGAACAGGAACGCCTGGTGACCCAGACCGAGGTGGTGCGGGCCGCGCACGCCGAATCGGCGCGGCTCATCGACAGCGCGCACGAGGAGGTCGACCGGATGCGCGACGAGTGCGACCACTACGTGGACTCGACGCTCGCGCAGTTCGAGGAGACGCTCAACGGCACCTTGCGCGTCGTCGGTCGCGGACGGCAGCAGCTGCGCAGCGGTGCGGGCGTGCCCGACTACGCGGCGGAATTCCGCCGCTGACCCCGGCCGCGGCCCGTCGCCGCGCCGACGCCACCGCGGATGGCCCGCGGAACCGACGCCCCAGGGCCGTCGGCGTTTTGAGGTTCGGCCGACCCCTCGCGTATTGTTGAGTGGTTGCCCATTTCCCTTCGATCGTGAGTGAGTTCGTGATGCCCGCCGGTTCCGGTTCCGCGTCGCGTCACCGTGCGGCCTCGCACCGCAAGGTGGACGCGGGTTTCGTGCTGGACACCCGCAGCCTGGGGCGCCGCCCCGGCACCATGCGGGAGCAGCAGCGCACGGTCACCACCGCCGCGCGGATCGGGTTGGACCTGATCTACATCCCGGAGGGGTCGGAGGTCGAACTCGACCTGCAGCTGCAGGCGGTGTCCGAAGGTGTGCTGGTCACCGGGACGGTGACCGCGCCGACGGCGGGGGAGTGCTCGCGCTGCCTCGAGCCGTTCACCGACGAGGTCCGCCTTCAGGTCACGGAGCTGTTCGCCTACCCCGACAGCACCACCGAGCAGACCACCGAGGACGACGAGGTCTACCGGATGGACGACGACCTCATCGACCTGGAACCGGTGATCGTCGACGCCATCGGCCTCGAGCTGCCGCTGCAGCCGCTGTGCACGCCGGACTGCGCCGGGCTGTGCC
This sequence comes from Nocardia sp. CNS-044, assembly GCF_059570515.1. Taxonomy (NCBI): domain Bacteria; kingdom Bacillati; phylum Actinomycetota; class Actinomycetes; order Mycobacteriales; family Nocardiaceae; genus Nocardia; species Nocardia sp. CNS-044. The sequence continues at coordinate 298,346 of NZ_JCANSX010000012.1, read as the reverse complement.
CGGAATGTGGCGTGCGGATGGCGATTGCGGGTTCCGATCATGGGCATGAGATACTTGACCCTCGCTGGGCCGGGCTGGCGAAGTTCGCCACCGAATCGCCCGGCAACGGCAGTCCCGACGCGGACGCCGACCCAGACCGATAAACGCAAGACCGTCAGCCGAACCGGCAGAGCAATTAGCACAGAGGAGAGTTAGTCGTGGCCGTTCCCAAGCGCCGGATGTCCCGTTCCAACACCAGGTCGCGGCGCAGCCAGTGGAAGGCCACCGCGCCGACCCTGATCACCTGCCCGAACCGCGCCTGCGGCGAGAAGACCCTGCCGCACATCGCGTGCCCGTCCTGCGGCACCTACAAGGGCCGCCAGGTCACCGCCGCCGTCTGACAGTTCGACCTGTCGTATCGACGTGACCGTCAGCAAGGACGAAGCCGGCTCGTCCGGTGAACATGCCAGCCTGCTCGAAGCTCTCGGCGTCGACGTGCGACCGGATCTGCTACGCCTCGCGCTGACGCACCGGTCGTACGCCTACGAGAACGGCGGGCTGCCGACCAACGAGCGCCTGGAATTCCTGGGCGACTCCGTCCTCGGCCTCAGCATCACCGAGCGGCTGTACCACGAGCACCCGGACAAGTCCGAGGGCGAACTGGCCAAGCTGCGGGCGAGCGTGGTCAACATGCACGCGCTCGCCGAGGTGGCGCGCGGGCTCGGCGAGGGCGGGCTCGGCGTCCACCTGCTCCTGGGCAAGGGCGAAGAGCTCACCGGCGGCCGGGACAAGCCGAGCATCCTCGCCGACGGCATGGAGTCGCTGCTCGGCGCGGTGCATCTGCAGCACGGCATCGACGTGGCGCGCGGCGTTGTGCTGCGGCTGTTCGCCGAACTGCTCGAGCGCGGTCCCCGCATGGGCGCCGGTCTCGACTGGAAGACCAGCCTGCAGGAACTCACGGCCGAACGCGGACTCGGCGTGCCCAGCTACGAGATCACCTCGACGGGGCCCGACCACGACAAGGAGTTCACCGCGACCACGGTGATCGGCGGCCGTGCCTACGGGCAGGGCATCGGCCGGTCCAAGAAGGAAGCGGAGCAGAAGGCCGCGGGCGCCGCCTACCAGGCGCTGACCGCCGAAGCCTGACGTGCCCGAACTCCCCGAGGTCGAGACGGTCCGGCTCGGACTCGCCGAGCACGTCGTCGGCCGCACCATCGAATCGGTGACCGTCACGCACCCGCGCTCGGTGCGCCGCCACCTCGAGGGCGCGGCCGATCTCGCCGCCCGCATGGCCGGGCAGCGGGTGGCCTCGGCCGAACGACGCGGCAAGTACCTCTGGCTCACCTTCGACGACGGCGACGACGCGCTGGTCGTGCATCTCGGCATGAGCGGCCAGATGCTGGTGCAGCCCGCCGACGCGCCGCTGGAGAAGCACGCGCACATCCAGGCGACCCTGCACGACGGCACCCAGCTGCGTTTCATCGACCAGCGCACCTTCGGCGGCTGGGCGCTCGCGCCGCTCGTCGAGGTCGACGGAACGCTGGTGCCCGAGCCGGTCGCCCATATCGCCAGGGATCCGCTGGACCCGCGCTTCGATCGCGAGGCGGCGGTGGCGGCGATCCGGGCCAAGCAGTCCGAGATCAAGCGGGTGCTGCTGGACCAGTCGGTGATCTCCGGCATCGGCAACATCTACGCCGACGAGTCCCTCTGGCGTGCCCGTATCCACGGCGGTCGTCCGGCTTCCGGTCTCACCCGACCCACGGTCCGCGCGCTGCTCGACGCGACTGCCGCCGTGATGGGCGAGGCGCTCGTCGCCGGCGGCACCTCGTTCGACGCGCTCTACGTGAACGTCAACGGCGAGTCCGGCTACTTCGAACGCGCGCTCGCCGTCTACGGCAGGGCGGACGAACCGTGCCCGCGCTGCGGCGCGCCCATCGTCCGCGAGCGTTTCATGAACCGTTCCTCCTATTACTGTCCGCGCTGCCAGCCGAAGCCGCGCCACCGCTGAGCCGAGCGAGCTACCGTTTCCTCATGCGGTCCGGGACCCCCGCCCGGTCGCCTGGAGGAAGGACATATGCGCAAGCTCACCTATTACGTCGCGTCGACGATCGATGGGTTCATCGCCACCGAGGATGGGTCGGTCGACTTCTTCCCGGTCGGCGGCGACCACGGCCCGGCGATCACCGCGCAGTATCCCGAGACCCTGCCGACCAAGGTGCGGGAAGCGCGCGGCATCGACAAGCGCAATGCCAACTTCGACACGGTGCTGATGGGCCGCAAGACGCACGACTTCGGGGTGCGGACCGGCACCTCGAGCCCGTACGCGCATCTGCGGCAGTTCGTCGTCTCCACGACGCTGCCGGAGAGCCCGGACCCGGCCGTCGAGCTGATCTCGGACGATCCGCTGGGGCGGGTCCGAGAACTCAAGCGGGACAGGGGACTCGGCATCTGGTTGTGCGGCGGCGGCGAGCTGGCTCAGGTACTGCTTCCGGAGATCGACCAGATCTTCCTCAAGCTGTATCCGATCGTGCTCGGCCGCGGCCGCTCGCTGTTCGGCTCCGGGCCACGCCTGCCGGAGGCGGCGCGGTTCCGGGTGATCACCAGCCGGGTGTTCGAGGACGGGGTGGCATTCGTGAAGTACAGCCGGATCCACTAGCCGCGTGACGGACGCCGATCGCATCGCCGAACCGGACAGGGCCGACACGCCCGGTCCGGTGGAAGCGCTGCGCGAGATCGGCTTCTGGCTCGAGCGCGAACGCGCCAAGAGCTACCGGGTCAAGGCCTACCGCGGTGCCGCCGATGTGGTGGCGGGGTTGTCGGCCGATGAGCTCGCCACGTACCAGGCGGCGGGGATCTGGCAGGATCTGCCGGGCATCGGACCGAAGACCGCCGCCGTCATCGCGCAGGCCTGCGCGGGTCAGGTGCCCGATTACCTGACCGATCTGCGCCGCGCCGCGCAGCCCATCGGCGTGCCGGGCAAGCCGCTGCGCACCCGGCTGCGCGGCGACCTGCACACCCACTCCGACTGGTCCGACGGCGGCAGCCCGATCGAGGAGATGATGAGCGTCGCCGCGGCGCTCGGGCACGAGTACTGCGCGCTCACCGATCATTCGCCGCGCCTGACCGTCGCCAACGGCCTGTCCGCCGAGCGGCTGCGCCGCCAGCTGGACCTGGTCGCCGAGCTGAACGAGCACTTCGCGCCGTTCCGCATCCTGACCGGCATCGAGGTCGACATTCTCGACGACGGCACCCTCGATCAGGAAGCCGACCTGCTCGCCGAGCTGGACATCGTAGTGGCCAGCGTGCATTCGCACCTGCGCGCCGACAGCGAGACGATGACCAAGCGCATGGTCTACGCGGTCGCGAATCCGAACGTGGACGTGCTCGGCCACTGCACCGGCAGGCTGGTCACCGGTGGCCGCGGCACCCGCCCGGAATCCACCTTCGACGCCGAACTCGTCTTCGAGGCGTGCAAGAAGTACGGCACCGCGGTCGAGATCAACTGCCGCCCGGAGCGTTTGGACCCGCCCTCCCGGCTGCTGCGGCTGGCCGTCGAGATCGGCTGCCACTTCTCCGTCGACACCGACGCGCACGCACCGGGCCAATTGGATTGGCAGGGTTACGGTTGCGAGCGCGCCGTCGCCAACGGCGTCGATCCGGACCGGGTGATCAACACCTGGCCGGTGGACGAGTTGCTGGCTTGGGCGGCGTCGCACTGACCGAGCCGGATGGTCGGCCGGTGAACGCTCGGCGAATACTCGGGGGTCGCGCGGACGAATCGCGGTGCGGCACAGCAGAATGAGGGGCGAAAGGATACTCAGGGGTGGGGCAAGCGTTGGCCGATTTTCCGCTCGATACCGTCCTCGCGTTCATCGGTATCGTGGTGCCGCTCGCGGCCTTCCTGTGGGAATTCGTCTTCGTCGGCCGCAGGCGGCTCGGCTACCGCGTGCAGATGGACACGCCCGTCACCGGCGAGATCGGATCGGTGTATCCCGGTGTGCTGGAGCGGCTGCATCCCGACCCCGCAGGTACCGAAGCCGAACTGCGGGAACAGCTTCGCGGGCTGTCGGTGGTGCTGGTCCGCATCGAGAACAGCGGCAACACCGCGATCTCCGAGTCGGATTATCTGTCGCCCTCCCAACAGGTCGGCCTGCATCTGCACTTCCCGCAGCGCCGGGTGATCGGCATGGCCGTGACCGAGCTGAGTGACACGGACCTGGCCTCGAGACTCGGTCCCACCTCGGGCATCGCCATCACTGTGGGAGCCGATGGGCGTACGGGCGTCATCGATCTGCCGAAGGTGCCGCTGACCCGGAACGCGCACTACAAGATCCTCGCCATCCTGCAGCGTGGGGAGGGCAACGGCGACACCAACGATCAGACTCCGGACCCCGTGCTGCGTGGCGACATTCGCGGCGGGAGCGTCGTGGAGACGCGCAGCCGCACCGGCATCTCCCGCGTGATGCTGCTGCTCACCGTGTTCCTGGTGTCGGTGATCATCGGGCAGTTCGTCGTCGACGCGCTACAGCCACCGCCGCCGCCGCTCGACTGCGCCGCGGGAAAGCTCACGCTGGTCGGCTCCTCGGCGTTCGATCCGGTGATCCGCGACGCTGCGGCGCAGTACGAGAAGCGCTGCACCGGAGCGGAATTCGCCTTCGACTTCGAGGGCACCGAACGGGGTCTCGACCGGTTGGCCGAGGCCGGGCCGGATTACAGCCTCCTGACGATCAGCGACGGTGCGAAAGGTCCGGGTTACACCGCGCTGCAAGCTCGTCCGCTCGCGCTGTCGGCGTTCGCCGTCGTCGTGCACGAAGATCTCGGCATCACCGATCTCACCGTCGCCCAGGTGAGGGATCTCTATCAGGGTCGAATCACCAACTGGCGCGAAGTGGGTGGTCCGGATCTGCCCGTCGTGCTGATCGATCGGGCGCCGGGATCGGGCACTCGGGTGATCTTCGAGAACGCGCTGCTCGGCGGAGCGCAACCGGCCCGCCCGCACCGCAGCTGCACTGCCATCAAGGACACCGCGGGAACCTACTGCGACGTGCCGGTCACCAAGGACATGCACAAGGCGGTCGGGGAGATTCCCGGTGCGATCGGCTATTCGGAGCTGTCCGAGGCGCGCAGGGCCGAGATGCGCGTGCTCACGCTCGGCGGCGTCGCGCCGGGACGACAGGCCGCGATCGATCGCTCCTACCCCTTCTGGGGCGTCGAATACGCCTACAGCAACGGCGATCTACCCGGCGATTCGCTCGCGGCGAGCTTCCTGCACTACCTGACCGCGGACGTGGGGGCGGAAGTGCTTCGCGCGCACGGCAATGAGCCATGTGCCAGCGATCTGCTCGAACGAGGCCGCTGCGCACCGGCTTCCTGAACGGTCGTCGCGCGTTGCGGGTCAGTCCGTTTCGGTGTGGCCGAAACAGTAGGCGGCGGCCGCCAGATACTGGCGACAGTCCGGCCCGTGCCCGGCGTGGACGCTGCGGAGGAACTGCGCGAGTTCCATGTCCAGGTCGGTCGGTTCGATACCGCAGTCTCTGTGCTGAGTGCTCCACAGATCCCGCTTGTCCAGCGATGTCTGCATCGTGCACCTCCAGCCCGCGACAGTGCGTTGCGGGACGCCCGTTTCCCGTGCGCGGGCCGTTATGAGCGTTTCATAGCGTGATCAGTTGCCAATCGTCCGGCAGTCGTGCCGCGTGAATCTGATGACCCTCGGCTTCCAGGTCGACGCTGACGTCGCCGAGGCGCAGCGCGGTGAGCGTCACCCGGCCCCAGGACTGGGGCAGCCGCGGTCGCACCGTCAGCGTGCGTCGCGGCACATCGGGATTCAAGCCGAGGAAAGCGCGCACCAACAGCAGCGGCGCGGCGCTCGCCCACGCCTGCGGCGAGCAGGACGTGGGGTAGGGCACCGGTACCGCGAACCGAGAGCGCGGGAATCCGCAGAACAGCTCGGGCAGGCGCCCGTCGAAAGCCGCTGCGGCGTCCAGCAATCCGGTGGCCAGCCGGGTGGCCAGCTTCGTCGCGCCCGGCACGTGCTCGTAGCGCAGCAGGCCGGCGACGGCGATCGCGGTGTCGTGCGGCCAGACCGAGCCGCAGTGGTAACTCATCGGGTTGTAGGCGCCCATGTTGGAGGCCAGCGTGCGCAGCCCGAATCCGGTGTCCATCTCCTCCTTGGCCAGTTGACGCACCAGTTCCTCGGCGTGCTCGTCGCTGGCGATACCCGCCCAGAGACAGTGCGCCGTATTGCTGGTCATCGCGTCGACGTGCCGTTTGGTGCCGTCCAAAGCGACCGCGTACCAGCCGCGATCGGGCATCCAGAACTGTTCGGTGAACTTGCCGCGCAGTTCGGCCGCCCGCTCGCGCAGGCGCCCGGCCAGGCGCATCTCGTCGAAGGCTTCGGCCAGCTCGGCCCTGGCGAGCAGGGCGGCGTGCACATAGCCCTGCACCTCGCACAGCGCGATCGGAGCCTCGGCGAGATGTCCTCCCGCGTCGTTGATTCCGTCGTAGCTGTCCTTCCAGCCCTGGTTGATCAGACCCCGATCGGTGGCGCGACGGTACTCGACGAACCCGTCACCGTCGCGGTCGCCGTACTCGGTGATCCACTCCAGGGCCGCGTCTGCGGCGGGCAGCAAATCTTCGATCGCCGCCGGATCAGCGCCCCACCGATGGCATTCGGCGAGCAGCATCACGAACAGCGGTGTGGCGTCGGCGGTTCCGTAGTAGATGTTGCCGCCGAGCACCTGCCCGCCCGAAGGTCCGCGCCGCATCTCGTGCATGATCCGGCCCGGCTCTTCTTCGGTGAGCGGATTCAGTTCCTGGCCTTGCAGTTCCGCCAGTTGTTGCAGCGTGCCGAGGGCGAGGTCGACGGCGAGCGGCAACGCCATCCACGCCGTGAGCAGACTGTCGCGCCCGAACAGCGTCATGAACCACGGCGCGCCCGCCGCGACGAACGGCCTGCTCTCGCCGGTGTCGTCGTGGATCTGCAGCGCGCCCAGATCGCTTTCGGTACGGCGCAGCACCTGGGTGAGCACCGGGTCCGCCGAGGAGATGTCGGTGGCGGTGTCGCGCCACGCCGCGATCTTGCGGCACGGTGCGCTGAAACCCATGTGCTCGCCCGGCATGAGCGGCATCTGCACCTGCTGGTTGCCCAGCGTCGGCTGCGCGATGACCTCGGTCTGCCACTTGCCGCCGACCGGAACGACGACCCGCCACACCAGCGTGCCGGGCAGCACCGAGGGTTCCACGGTGGCCGAGATCGTGATACCCCGCATCCGGTCGGAGCGATCGTGCAGCAGCAGTTCGCCTTCGGCGACGGTCACATCGGCGCGCGAATGTCCCGCGCGGCCCTCCTTGACCGCGAACAGGTCGACGAAATCGGCGTCGACGTGCAGCTCCAAGGTGACCGCGGTGGGTTCGCGGCCCATGTTCTCCAAGGTGAGCAGCTCGTGCATGCCGTCGGCGACGATGCGCTCGCGCACGACGAGCAGGGTGCTGTCGGCCAGCCCGGCATGCGGCGGCCTGCGCATGACGAATCGCGCGATGAACGCCTCCGGGCTGAGGACCGACAGCGGCTCCGCCGGTCTGCCGTCGACGAGCAGTTCCCACCGCGACAGGACGCGCGCGTCCCGGAAGAACAGCCCGTGCGGGCGGCCGGGCTCGACGTCGCCGAGCCGGTTCGACAGGCAGAAGGTGCCACCTTCCACCAGGGTCACCGACCCGGCTCCGCCGAAGCCCGCGGGTTCACCCGAGTTGAGCGGCGTCGGGCCGCTCGCGGCGGAGGCTCCCGTCACGCGAGCCTGCCCGCGACCGCCACGGGGACGGTGGTCTCGGGAACACGGGTGGCGACCCGGGTCTTCGGCCGCAGGAGCTTGCGGTAGACCTGCTCGTAGCCGCGGCCCGCGCCGTCGGCGCCGAAGTTCGCCTCGACGTGGGCCCGGCACGCCGCCGGATCCATCGTCTGCACCTCGGCGATCGCCGCGGTCAGTTCGGCGGGATCGTCGCAGATGCGTCCGGTGACGCCGTCGACGACCACCTCCTCGACCGCGCCGCCGCGCAGCGCGACCACCGGTGTGCCGCACACCATCGATTCGATCATCACCATGCCGAAGGGTTCCTCCCAGAGGATCGGGAACAGCAGGCAGCGCGCACCGGCGAGCAGCTTGCGCTTGGCCTTGGCGTCGGCCATCCCGAAGACGTGATCGCGGTCGGTGAGCAGCGGACGCACCTTCTCCTCGAAGTACGCCAGCTCAGGTGGTTCGCTGCACTTGCCAGCCAGGATGAGTGGAATTCCGGCGGCGTGCGCGGCCTCCAGCGCCAAATGCGGCGCCTTGCACTCGTTGAACCGGCCGAGGAACAGCGCGTAGTCCTCTTTCTCGGTCTGGAACGGCCAGTCCTGCACCTGTAGCGCGTTGTGCACCCGCCCGACCCAGTGCAGGTCGGGGGCGAGCGCGCGCTGGCGGTCGCTGATCGCGACGAGCGACACCTCGTCGCCCATGGCCTGGTAGTACCGGTAGCAGTCGTCCTGCACCGGCCCGTGCACGGTCACCACGGTGGGCAGGCCGAGGCCGTAGTACGCCGGTGCGTTGAGCGGACCGGCGAAGGTGTGGTCGTGCACGAGATCGACGCCGTGTGTCGCGTGCAGGCGTTCGATCGCCCTTCGCGCCTTCAGCGCGTTCACGACCTCGGGGAACGGATCTCCGAGCCGTTCGGGCAATGCCCGATCCCAGAGGGGAACGAAGCGAGCCTTGGTACCGGGCTCGCCCGCACCGAACAGCGTCACATCATGGCCACGCGCTACCAACGAATCGACCAGATCGGCGACTACCGCCTCGACGCCGCCGTAAGCCTTCGGCGGCACGTCGAAATAGGGCGGAACAACCATGGCAATGCGGAATCGGGTACCAGGGTGATCGATCGACAGAAGATCCGAAGCCACACGCTGCGCCGAAACCGGCGCCGAGAACACTGCGCTCATGACCCTCCTTCCAGGGACACAACCATTGCACTCGCATCCACCCAGCACACCGATGCGCCGGGTGCCTAACGTGGTGGCCGCCGCCGGCGGAGGTGGAGCGAAAACTTCACCGCCGTCCATGGGGCTTTGGTTGGCCTGTCACAGTGGAACGTGTCAGGGGAGGCCGAAGGGGTTGTACCTCGTTTGGCGAGGCTCAAACCAAGGAGTTGCTGGAAATCTTCTTCGATCTGTTACCGGACTGATAGTTCCATCTCGAATTTGTGCTTATCGGCAGCGGTTTTTTCGGAGCTTTTATGCGCTCTCCACAAAAATTTTTCCATGCCCGTCGGGCGTGGCGAACTCCAGCAAACTTACAGCTTCCGCCCGGAGGGCGGCCTCGTCCGCGGCGGAGAGTGGATGCCAGGGCGTGATGCGCACGGTGTCGTCCTCGAGCGCCCAGCGGCCGTGCACGAATCCGTCGACGAGGTACATCGGCACGCCCGCCGAGGCTTCCTTCGCGGTGCGCTGGCGATCCTCCTCGCTGATCACCCTGCGGCGGTCCTTGTGGCCGAGCAGCGCGTTGTCGAAGGCGGGCAGGAAGCGCACCGGGACGTCGAGTTCCGGATCGGCCAGCGGCGCGTCCGGCAGGTCGAACAACACGCGGTGCCGGTCGTCGGTGTAGACCACGAGCTCCGAGCGCATCTCGTCGACCACCTCGGCGAGCCGGGTGATGCCCGCCCATGCCTGCATGTCCGCCACGGTCGCCGGACCGAAGGCGGCGAGATAGCGCCGGATGAGCGCGGCGGGGTCGGGCTCTGCCATCGGCGCGCCGATCCACTCCTCGGCGAGACCCACGGTGACGTAGCGGTTGCGCCAACGGCCCCACGTCCCGGTGTCCGGGCCGTGCACCAGGGGGACGAGCAATTCGACGGTCTCGGCGAGCCTGCGGACATGCCGATCCGGAAACCGGTCGGCGAGCAGCCTGCCGAAATCGCCGCGGCTCAACTGCTTTCCGGCCAGCAGTTCGCGGCCCGCGGCGGCGAGCTCGACCAGATCGATGCCGTCGATCTCCTCGCGGTAGTACGCGGCTTTCAGCGCCGCGTCGACGATCGGCTGCACGGTGGGGCGCAGCCAGCGGAAGTCGGCGCCGTCGGCCAGGTGCACGGTGCGGCGAATCATGGTGGAGCGCACCAGCTCTCGATCGCGCAGCAGGGCGGCGAGATCGTCGTGCCGGAACTCGGCCAGGCGCGTCCACAGGCCGATGTAGGGCCAGTTGGGTTCCTGACCCTGCACCGCTACGAGGTGCCTGACGAGCTCGAACGGCGTCAGATCCACCCGCTCGACCAGCTTCTGGCGCAGCAGCAGGGTCCGGTTCAGCTCGCGTAGCGATAGTTCCGTCATGACCCCATCCTGGCCGATGGCACCGACAATCCGACCGGTCCGTCCCGGTCGGGCTCGCCCGTCAGACCGGCTCGGGTCGCATGCGCAGCGGCACGCCGATCCGGTTCCAGAGATTGATCATCGCGGTGATCGCGACCAAGCCCGCTCGCGCGCCCTCCTCGAAGTGCTTCTCCACCTCGGCCCAGATCTCGTCGCTCACGCCGTGCTCACCGAGGCGGGTCACGGCTTCGGCGTAGGCTAGCGCGGCACGCTCGGCCTCGGTGTAGAGCGAGGATTCGCGCCAGGCGTCGAGCTGGAAGATGCGCTTCTCGGTCTCGCCCGCCAGGCGCGCGTCGGTGGTGTGCATGTCGATGCAGTACAGGCACCCGTTGATCTGCGAGGCGCGAATCTTCACCAGTTCCCGGATCATCGGGTCCAGCGGCCCACGCCGGATCGCGCCTTCGGCGGCGATCCACGCCTGGTAGACCTCGGGTGCGAGCTCCGGCAGCTTCATCCGTGACATGCGGTCGTCCTTTCGTCGAGATTTCGCCTTACCCCGGTGAGACGAGATGGCTCCGAGAAATGTGACATCGAAAGGGCTTCGGACCCGGCCGCGTGTCCTCGCGCGGCGGGCGCACCCGGTGAACTTGTAGGGTTCATGGCGAGCCGGAGGGTGTCCGGCGGGATGCGACGCAGGGAAGGGACAGCGGGGATGTCGGACGCATCGGTCGAGGTGCTGCTCGATGACTTCGAGAACAAGGACAAGTGGGAGCTCGCGGGGGACGGGGCGGGCCGGACGCACCTCACCACGTTCGCCGAGGGCGCGCCGAGCAAGACGCCCGGCGTCTACGCCGACGGCGTCGCGGGCGAGGATCACCGGGCGCTCGTGCTGCTGGTCAAGTCGGCGGAGGCCGATCTCGAGGTCGAGCTCGTGGCGAAGCCGGGACAGTCGTTCTCGATCGCCGGTCGGTTGGCGGTGGTGAACCTGTGGGTGCGCTCGCCGCACGCGTCGATCCGGGTGTCCGCGCGCCTCGGTGGCGAACACGGTGAGCGAGAGTTGGCGCTCGGCAGTATCAGCGCGGGCCCGGACTGGCAGCGCCTCGGTCACGAACCAGCCGACGCGATCGCCGACGCCGATCTCCAGGGGCTGAAGATCCGGCTGACCGACGTCGTCAAGCGAGAAGGTGAGGTCATGATCCTGCTGGACGACCTGACCGTTCGAACCACGGTGTGAGACAGGTTGTTCGACGGTGGCTCCGCCGCCGAAACGAGGACAGCCCCGGCGCAGATGCGCCGGGGCTGTCCGCTACTGATGCGGTGAGCCAGGAACTCAGCCGCGGAACGGGTGCGTGCTGTCCAGGTCGAGGTTCAGCTCGACCACGTTGACCCGCGGCTCACCGAGGAACCCGAGGGTCCTTCCCTCGGTGTGCGCCGCGACGAGCGCGCGCACCTCCTCCTCGGAAACGTTGCGTTCCTTGGCGATCCGGGGCACCTGGAGCTCCGCGTAGGCGGGGGAGATGTGCGGATCGAGTCCGCTGCCGCTCGCGGTGACCGCGTCGGCGGGAACCACCGGGTCGGCGGGCGCGTCGCCGCGAATCGGCACGAGGCGGCCGACCGAGTAGTCGACCCCCTCCTCGGCGCACTCGACTCGCACGCCGTGGTAGGCGTCGACGAACGGCGTGGCGGGGCACGCCTGGTTCACGCTGATGACCTGGACCGGACGCGAGATCTCGCCATTGGCGTCGCGCGGACCGATCACCGAGAGCACCGCGCCCACACCGTCGTTCGTGCAGAACGGACGGGAACCGTCGACCCCCTCACGGTCGCCGATCTCCTTGCTTCGCGCGCACACGGTGCTCAGCAGGCTCGCTCGACCCTCGGGATCGAAGACGTTCTGGTCGACGATGTCCTCGGGTCCCAGGTTGCTCGCCGCCGTGGACAGCGGGTCGTAGCCGTCACCGGCGGCGGACGGGCGGCTCTGGAAGTACTGGGCGAGCGCGTTGCCGTCGGCGTCGGTGAACGACTGGCCGATCAGGCTGCTGCCCACCACTTTTCCGTCCGACTCGAGCAGCGAGCCGTCGGCTTTCTCGTTCAGCCCCGGCAGTTGGCCGATCGCGAAAACTGCCAGTGGATAGACGATTCCGGTGATCGCGGTCAGCACCAGCAGAGCGCGCAGTGCGGCAAGGTGTTGCCGGATCCAAGTGGACATACGCATGTCAGGACATCCCGGGGAGGAGGTGGACGACGAGATCGATGAGCTTGATGCCGACGAACGGCGCGACGATGCCGCCGAGGCCGTACACGGTCAGGTTGCGGCTCAACAGTTTCGACGCGTGCGACGGTCGGTAGCGAACGCCGCGCAGCGCCAGCGGGATCAGCGCCACGATGACGATCGCGTTGAAGATCACCGCGGACAGGATCGCCGACTGCGGACTGGCCAAGCGCATGATATTGAGCAGGTCCAGGCCGGGGAACAGCCCGACGAACAGCGCCGGGATGATGGCGAAGTACTTCGCGATGTCGTTGGCGATGGAGAACGTGGTCAGCGCGCCGCGCGTGATGAGCAGCTGTTTGCCGATCTCCACGATCTCGATGAGCTTGGTCGGGTCGGAGTCGAGATCGACCATGTTGCCCGCTTCTTTGGCCGCCGAGGTGCCGGTGTTCATCGCGACACCGACGTCGGCTTGGGCAAGGGCGGGGGCGTCGTTGGTGCCGTCGCCGGTCATGGCGACCAGGCGTCCGCCGTCCTGTTCCTTCTTGATCAGCGCGAGCTTGTCCTCGGGGGTGGCCTCGGCGAGGAAGTCGTCGACGCCCGCTTCGTCCGCGATCGCCTTGGCGGTCAACGGATTGTCGCCGGTGATCATGACGGTGCGGATGCCCATTCTGCGCATCTCGTCGAAGCGCTCCCGCATGCCCTGCTTCACCACGTCTTTCAGGTGGATCACGCCGAGCAGCCGGGCGACGCCGTCGTTGATCTCGCCGACGACCAGCGGAGTGCCGCCGGAGGCGGAGATACCGTCCACGATGACGCCGATATCGTCGGGCACCGAACCGCCGTTGGCGCGCACCCATTCGGTCACCGCGCTCGCCGCCCCCTTGCGCAGCCGATGACCGTCGGCGAGGTCGACGCCCGACATGCGGGTCTGCGCGGTGAATTCCACCCAGGTCGCGCCGGTCAGCTCGCCGGGGGTGCGCTCGCGCTTGTTGTAGGCCTGCTTGGCGTACACCACGATCGAGCGGCCTTCCGGCGTTTCGTCCGCGAGGCTGGACAGCTGCGCGGCGTCGGCCAGCTCGTCGTCCGGAATGCCGGGCATCGGAAGGAAATCCGAGGCCTGCCGGTTGCCGAGCGTGATCGTTCCGGTCTTGTCGAGCAGCAGCGTGTTCACATCGCCCGCGGCCTCGACCGCGCGGCCCGACATGGCGAGCACGTTGCGCTGCACCAGCCGGTCCATGCCCGCGATGCCGATCGCCGACAGCAGTGCGCCGATGGTGGTCGGGATCAGGCAGACCAGCAGCGCGACCATGACGATCCCGGTGATGCCGTCGGCGTTCAGCGCCGCCGTGTCCAGCACGCCGGGGTTGTTCGCCTTCGAGAAGATGGCCAGCGGCTGCAAGGTGACGACGGCGAACACGAAGATGATCGTGAGCGCGGCGAGCAGGATGTTCAGCGCGATCTCGTTCGGCGTCTTCTGCCTGCTCGCGCCCTCGACCAGGGCGATCATCTTGTCGATGAAGCTCTGCCCGGGCTCCTGGGTGATGCGGACGACGATCCGGTCCGAGAGCACGGTGGTGCCACCGGTGACGGCCGAACGGTCACCGCCGGATTCCCGGATGACGGGGGCGGATTCGCCGGTGATGGCCGATTCGTCCACCGAGGCGATGCCTTCGACGACGTCACCGTCGCCCGGGATGACCTGCCCCGCCTCGACCACCACGTGGTCGCCGCGACGCAGTTCGGGTGCGGCGACCCGCTCTTCGACCACCCGCGCGCCGGGCGACCAGTCGACCAGGCGGCGCGCCACCGTGTCGGTCTTGGCCTTGCGCAGCGTGTCGGCCTGGGCCTTGCCTCGGCCCTCGGCGACCGCCTCGGCCAGGTTGGCGAACAGCACCGTGAGCCACAGCCACGCCACGATGGCCCAGGCGAACACGCTCGGATCGGCGATCGCGAGCACGGTCGACCAGGCGGCGCCGACCTCCACGATCAGCATCACCGGATTGCGCCACAGCGTGCGCGGGTCCAGCTTGCGCAAGGCGTCGGGCAGCGAGGTGAGCAGTAGGGCGGGGTCGAGCACGCCGCGGGCGACCTTGTGGTCGCCGCGTTCCGGCGTTGTCTCGGGCCGGATGTCGGGTTCGGTTGCGGTACCGATCATGTCAGTGGATTCCTTCGGCGAGCGGCCCGAGCGCGAGCGCGGGCAGGAAGGTGAGCGCGACCAGGATCACGGTCACGCCGACCACCAGCCCGACGAACTGCGGGCGATGGGTCGGCAGCGTGCCGATCGACGCGGGCGTGGTGCCCTGCTTGGCGAGTGATCCGGCGAGCGCGAGCACGAAGATGATCGGCAGGAACCGGCCGAGCACCATGGCCAGGCCGAGTGCGGTGTTGTACCACTCGGTGTTGCCGGTGAGGCCCGCGAAGGCGGAGCCGTTGTTGTTGGCGGCCGAGGTGAACGCGTACAGCACCTCCGACAGGCCGTGCGGCCCGCCGTTCAGCATGCCCGCGCGCTGGCCGGGCAGCGCCATGGCGATCGCGGTGAACGTCAGCACCAGCAGCGGGCTGATGAGGAAATACGAAGCGGCCAGCTTGATTTCGCGCGGCGTGATCTTCTTGCCCAGGTATTCCGGTGTGCGTCCGACCATGAGGCCCGCGACGAAGACGGTGATCACCGCGAGGATCAGCATGCCGTACAGGCCGGAGCCGACGCCGCCGGGCGCGACCTCGCCGAGCTGCATGTTGAACATCACCATCATGCCGCCGAGGCTGGTGTAGGAATCGTGGAACGAGTCCACGGCACCGGTGGAGGTGAGCGTCGTCGAAGCCGCGAAGGTGGCCGAATTCGACACGCCGAAGCGAGTTTCCACGCCCTCGGTGGCCGCGCCGATGGCCGTCGGCACGGTTCCGTGGTGCTGCAGCTGGAACAGGTTGGTCAGCGCGATGCTGGCCAGCGCGATCGTGCCCATCACCGCCACGATCGCGTAGCCCTGCTTGGAGCTGCCCACCATCCGGCCGAAGGTGCGCGGCAGCGAGAAGGCGATGACCAGGAGCAGGAAGATCTCGATCCAGTTCGTCCAGGTCGTCGGGTTCTCGAAGGGATGCGCGGAGTTGGCGTTGTAGAAGCCGCCGCCGTTGGTGCCGAGTTCCTTGATCACCTCTTGGCTGGCGATCGGGCCGCCGGTGATCGTCTGCTCCGCGCCCGCCAAGGTCTGCGCGACCTGGTCGTGCAGCTGGAAGTTCTGGATGACGCCGCCCGCCACCAGCACGATCGCGAAGACGAACGCGATCGGCAGCAGGATGCGCAGCGTGCCGCGCACCAGGTCGACCCAGAAGTTGCCGAGATCACCGGTGTGCCTGCGGGCGAAACCGCGCACCAGCGCGATCGCGACCGCCATGCCGACCGCGGCCGAGACGAAGTTCTGCACGGCGAGCCCGGCCATCTGCACCAGGTGCCCCTGGGTGGATTCGCCGGAGTAGTTCTGCCAGTTGGTGTTCGTCACGAAGCTGACCGCGGTGTTCCAGGCCAGCGCCGGGGTCATCTCGGTGCCCGGATCGTTCAGGTGCAGCGGCAGTTTGTCCTGGATCAACTGGAAGAAGAACAGGAACAGGATGCCGACCGCCGAGAACGCGAGGACGCTGCGGGCGTAGACGCCCCAGGTCTGCTCGACTTCCGGCTTCGCGCCGATGGCGCGGTAGATCAGCCGCTCCGCGCGGGAGTGCTTTGTGCTGCTGTAGACGCGGTACATGTAGTCGCCGAGGGGGACGTGCACCAGGACCAGCGCCAAGACCAGGGACGCCACGAAGACGATCCCCGCGGTTGTCGTGTTCACCTAGAACCTCTCGGGGAAGAGCAGGGCCGCCACCATGTAGACGGCGACGAGAACGGCGAGCGCGAGACCGATCAGGTTCGCGGTCACAGCTTCTCCACCCCTCGTTGAATCAGACCCAGCAGTGCGAACACCGCGATCGTGAGCGCCGTGAACACCACGACAGACATGACTTTCCGACCTCCTTGCGCTCCCGGATGTGGAGCGCACAGCGAGTACAACGCTCGTTCGTCGTGGCAGGCCGCCTCCCTGACGGGTTCTTAGCGCCTCGTGCCTCGGCATTGACGATCCGTTAACGGGCGGGTCGCTGGACGAACCGGTCGTAAACGTGCGGGCCGCACCCCTGCCACACACATCGCCTCGACGGGGCGACCCGTGGTGATCGGCGTCCGCCCGCCCGCCCGTTCCGCGCCGAGCCGGAGCAGAAGGGTGCGGTAGCGTCACGGTGTCGAAGGCGTGCGGAAGGAGCGGTCGTGTTGGGGGTGGGTGCTACCTTCGCCGGCTATCGGCTCGAAGGGGTGCTCGGGCAGGGCGGAATGGGTACCGTCTATCTGGCTCGGCATCCGCGGTTGCCGCGCAGTGTCGCGTTGAAGCTGTTGAACCAGCAGGTTTCCACCGATCCCGAGCTGACTCGGCGGTTCGAGCTGGAGGCCGATGTCGTTGCGCGGCTGGAGCATCCGGGGATCGTCGGGGTGTTCGATCGCGGTGCGGAGCAGGGGCATCTGTGGATCGCGATGCAGTACATCCGCGGCATGGACGCCTCGGCGTGGAATGGTCGAGCGCAGCCGGTGACGACGACGGCCCGGCTGATCGGGGAGACGGCGGCGGCGCTCGACTACGCGCACAGCCGGGCTGTGCTGCACCGTGACGTCAAACCCGCCAACATCCTCTTCGCCGACGCCGCAGGTGGCCGCGAATCACATTCGGTACTCACCGATTTCGGTATCGCCCGGCTCACCGACGCCAACACCCACCTCACCGCCACCGGCACCTTCACCGCCACCATCGCCTACGGATCGCCGGAGCAGCTGTCGGGCGAGGTGGTCGACGAGCGCGGCGATCAGTATTCCCTGGCCTGCACGCTGTTCGCCATCCTCAGCGGACATCCGCCCTATGCGGCCACCAACCCCGGCCAGGTCGTCATGGGCCATCTCTCGAAGCCGGTGCCGCGGCTCACCGCCACGCGCCCGGATCTGCCGCCCGCCGTGGACGCCGTCCTGGCCCGCGCCATGGCCAAGCAGCGTGCCGAACGGTTCGGCAGCTGTTCGGAATTCACGACCGCGTTTCGGGATGTGCTCGAGGGCAAGCATGTCGTGATGCCCGCGGCGCCGACGGTACACCCGGTCGAGGATCGGCGACCGGAGCAGTGGGTCGATCCCGCGGCATGGCCGACGCCCGGTGGGCCGGTCCCGATGGCCGGGCCGCACCCGCTGGCTGCCGCAGGCGGTTATCCCTGGCCGGGCTGGGCCGGACCGCACGACCCGGCCCCGTCGAAGGCCGCCGCGGTGGTCGCGGGACTGCTCATGACGCTCGTCGGATTGCTCAGTGGCGCCCTCTTCGTTCTCGGCGCGATCGAGACAAGCGAAATGGTCGAGACCCGTTCCGATGGTGCGGCGGAGTCGTTCCTCGCGCTCGTGGTCGTCGGAATCGTCACGGTGCTGTCGGGCGGTTCCGGACTACTGCTGTTCATGGCCACCCGGGTCGGCCGTGTCCTGGCAATCGTCTCTTCAGCTATCGCCGTACTGCTGGCTACCTTCGGTATCGGTGCGGCCATAGTGACGAAAAACGGCGACCCATTGGGGCCTTCCGTTCTCGGTTTCCTCTTTTTCGGCACTGTGCTCATCTGTGCCTCAGCCCGCTCCACCGGCCGCTGGATCGCCCACCGCGCCGCCATCCGGAGTGCGAGAAGGCGGCGCTGAAACCGCTTTCGACCGACCACAAGGATGGCGTCAAGGACGGGGCGGAGAGCGTCAAGAGACCGTAAAGACGCGTGGTGGACGGCGGTGACGGCGGTATTCGTGTAGTGGCCGGCCAGGCGGGGCTTTCAGCGCAACCGGTGCCCTTCTTGTTCTGTGGAGAGGATCGATATGTCGACCGTCACCATCGCGGTGCTGCTCGGATTCGTGTGCTGCGCGCTGGTCATTCGGGGGTTCGCGCTGCGCGGGGAGGCGGTCGGGCCGCGGCGGGCGACCGTCGGGGGCCGGCGCGTACGGCCGCGGGACGCCGCGCGGACCGTCGATGCGTGAGGGTCGACGCAGCGCGCCGACTGATTCGAGGGATTCGCGGCGTGGCTGCTCGGAAGAGCGATGATGGACAAGTGAAACGCGGTCGACTACGCATCTACCTCGGTGCCGCGCCGGGCGTCGGCAAGACGTACGCCATGCTCGGCGAGGCGCACCGGCGGCTGGGGCGCGGTCGCGATGTGGTGGCCGCGGTGGTCGAGACGCACGGCCGGGCCAGGACCGAGGAGTTGCTGGCGGGTATCGAGCGGATACCGCCGAAGTTCATCGAATACCGCGGCGCGCGGTTCCCGGAACTCGATGTGGACGCGGTGCTGCGGCGCGCGCCCGCGGTCGTGCTGGTGGACGAACTCGCGCACACCAACACGCCGGGCAGCGCCAACAAGAAGCGCTGGCAGGACATCGAGGTATTGCTCGCCGCGGGCATCGACGTCATCTCGACGGTCAACGTTCAGCACCTGGAGAGCCTCAACGACGTCGTCGAGCGGATCACCGGCATCCAGCAGCGCGAGACGGTCCCGGACGCCGTCGTCCGCGGCGCCGAACAGGTCGAGCTGGTGGACATCACGCCGGAGGCGCTGCGGCGCAGGCTTTCGCACGGCAACGTCTACGCGGCCGACAAGGTGGACGCCGCGCTGCGCAACTATTTCCGGCCGGGCAATCTCACGGCGCTGCGCGAACTCGCGCTGCTGTGGCTGGCCGACCAGGTCGACGCCGCGCTGGCGAAATACCGGGCCGACCACCACATCACCGAGCTGTGGGAGGCGCGCGAACGCGTCGTCGTCGCGGTGACCGGCGGGCCGGAGTCGGAGACGATCGTGCGCAGGGCGAGCCGGATCGCGACGAAATCCAGCGCTGATCTCGTCGTCGTGCACGTGGTGCGTGGGGACGGGCTCGCGGGCGTCTCGACCGAGCGGCTCGCTCGGCTGCGCGAACTCGCGGCCAGCCTGGACGCCTCGCTGCACACCGTCACCGGTGACGACGTGCCCGGCACGCTGCTGGAGTTCGCCCGCGAGGTGAACGCGACCCAGCTGGTGCTCGGTACCTCGCGGCGTTCCCGGTGGGCGCGCATCTTCGACGAGGGCATCGGCTCGGCCGTCGTGCAGCGCTCCGGGAAGATCGACGTGCACATGGTCACCCACGAGGAGGCCCATAACGGCGTGCGCTGGCGCGGACTGGTGCCGCGTCAGCCCGCTCTCGCCTGGACCGCTGCCCTCCTGGTCCCGATGCTGGTGTGCGTGCTCAGCGCCACCGTGCTCGACGCCCACCTGCAGCTGGGCGGGCTCAGCGCGGTGTTCTTCATCGGGGTAGTGGCGGTCGCGCTGCTCGGCGGTGTGCTGCCCGCCTCGTTCTCGGCACTGCTGTCGGGGTTGCTGCTGAACTGGTTCTTCACCGATCCGCGCTACAGCCTCACCATCGCCGAACCGGACAACTTCGTCACGGTGGTGGTGATGTTGATCGTCGCCCTCGCGGTGGCGGCGCTGGTGGACGTCGCCGCCAAGCGAACGCGGCAGGCGCGCAAGGCCTCCCGCGAGGCCGAGCTGCTGACCATGTTCGCCGGTGCGGTGCTGCACGGCGCGGACCTGCCCAATCTGCTCGAACAGGTGCGCGAGACGTTCGGGCTGCGGGCGGTGAGCATGGTGCACGGCGGCGCCGTCGTCGCTGAGGTCGGCACGGAACCGCCCGGGGAGCAGGGTGCGGCCGACACCGTCATCGAGGCGGGGGACGGCACAAGCCTGCTGCTGCTCGCCGGACGCACGCTCGACGCGGCGGACCTTCCGGTGCTCAACGCGGTGGCCAACCAGGCGGCGGGGCTGGTGCGCCAGGCCAGGCTCGCCGAGGAGGCGGGCGCCGCGGCGGCGCTGCTCGAGGCGGACCGGTTGCGCCGTGCATTGCTCTCTGCGGTTAGCCACGATCTGCGGACGCCGCTGGCGGGCGCGAAAGCCGCGGTATCCAGTCTGCGCAGCGACGACATCGAGTTCTCGCCGGAGGACACCACCGAATTGCTGGAGACCATCGAGGAATCGGTGGACCAGCTCACCGCGCTGGTCGGCAACCTGCTCGACTCCTCGCGGCTGGCGGTCGGCGTGGTCAGCCCGCAGCTGCGGCAGGTGTACATGGACGAGGTGGTGCACCGCGCATTGGTGAGCGTCGGGATGGGCGCCCGCGGTCTGCGCCGCGCGGCGATGAACCGGGTGGAGGTGTCCGTCGGCGAGGTGTCGGCGCTGGCCGACGCGGGTCTGCTGGAGCGCGTGCTCGCCAATCTGATCGACAACGCGATCCGCCACTCACCGCCCGACAGCCCGGTGCGGGTGACCGCCGAGCGTGCTGGCGACCATGTCGCGATCGCGGTGGTCGACCGCGGACCCGGGGTGCCGCCCGGCGCGGAGGAGCAGCTCTTCGAACCGTTCCAGCGGCTGGGCGATCGGGACAACACCACCGGCGTCGGCCTCGGGCTCTCGGTGGTGCGCGGTTTCGTCGAGGCGATGGGCGGCGTGGTGCACGCCGAGCCGACGCCGGGCGGTGGGTTGACGATGCTGGTCGATCTGCCCGCGGCGGAGTCGGCTGCGCCGGTCGTGGAGGAGGCGGCGGAGGTGCGGGCCGAAGCGTGGACGGCCGGTTCGGAAAGCGCGGACGCACGAGGCGCGGCCGAGGTGGCGTCGGCGGTCGGCCTCGACGGGGGCGAGAGGCCGAGTGCGGCCGAGGTGTCGGAGCGTAACCGTGCGGCGCCAGAGCCCGGGTCGGCGGTCGGCGTCGACGGCGGCGGGGCGACGAGCGAGGTCGAGGTGCCGGGGGGAAGCGGTTCGGCGTCAGCGCCGTCGTCGGAGTCAGCGGCGGGCGGCGGGATCGCGGCGAGCGAATGGCGCCCGGCCGGGGTCGGTCGCGAGTCGTCCGGCGCGGCTTCGGTGGAGCGTGTCGGGGCCGGGGAGGATGGTAGAGACGGCGGTGGCGCGGCGCGGGCCGGAGGTACGCCAGGATGACGAAGGTGGTGGAACGTGGTGAAACGGATCTGGCCGCACGGGAATTCGTGGTGAGCGACGTCAGGCCGGAGGCCGAAGCGTCGAAGCCGCCGCCGACCAAGGTGCTGGTGGTCGACGACGAGCCGCAGATCGTGCGCGCGCTGCGGATCAACCTGTCGGTGCGCGGCTACGAGGTGATCACCGCGGGCACCGGCGCCGCCGCACTGCGCGCGGCCGCGGACAAGCACCCCGACGTGGTCATCCTCGACCTCGGGCTGCCCGACATGGACGGCATCGAGGTGCTCGGCGGACTGCGCGGGTGGTCCAGCGCGCCGGTCATCGTGCTTTCGGCGCGCACCGACTCGACCGACAAGGTGGAGGCGCTCGACGCGGGCGCCGACGACTACGTGACCAAGCCGTTCGGCATGGACGAACTGCTGGCCCGGCTGCGTGCCGCCGTGCGCCGCGGCGCCACCGACGGCGAGACGTCCGATCCGGTGGTGGTCACCGATTCGTTCACCGTCGACCTGTCCGCCAAGCAGGTCACCAAGGACGGCGCGGCCGTCCATCTCACGCCGACCGAGTGGGGGATGCTCGAGATGCTGGTCCGCAACAAGGGCAAACTCGTCGGCCGCAAGGAACTGCTGCGCGAGGTGTGGGGGCCGTCCTACGCGACCGAAACCCACTATCTGCGGGTCTATCTCGCGCAGCTACGCCGCAAGCTGGAGGACGATCCGTCGCGGCCGAAGCACCTGCTGACCGAGGCGGGCATGGGGTATCGCTTCCAAGTCTGAGCGGAGCCGCGCCTTCCTCGGACAGGCGTGGGCTGTCGACGCACGGCGTCGGATGGCCGATGTGGCCGCGGTCGCACCCAGGAATGGCGTCCGCTCGCACGCTGTTGGCAGGCGTGAGCCGTTCCCGACGAAGATGGCAGGATCGAACCCATGGCTGAACCAACCGTTGCCCCCGCGACCGGCGCCACGGCGTCTACCACCGTGGAGCCGACCACCCTCTGGGTCGAGCGCACCGGCACCCGCGCGTACACCGGACGCAGCTCCCGCGGCGCCGAGGTGCTGATCGGATCGCAGGGCGTGCCCGGTGTGTTCACGCCCGGCGAGCTGCTGAAGATCGCGCTGGCCGCCTGCTCCGGCCTGAGCGCGGACTTCCCGCTCTCGCGCAAGCTGGGCGACAACTTCGACGCGACCATCCACGTCGCGGGCGACGCCGACCGGGAGAACGAGGTCTACCCGCAGCTGGACGAGGTGTTCGAGCTCGACCTGAGCGAGCTCGACGAGGAGGCGCGCGAGCGGCTGCTGGTCACCGTGCAGCGCGCCATCGACAAGGTGTGCACCGTGGGCCGCACGCTGAAGGCGGGCACCAAGGTCACGCTCGCCTTCGACATCGACTCCTGACAGCAGTGCCGGGCGAAGTGCGCATCGCGCTACGCCCGAACCGTTCCCGAGCGCCCGTCCGCACCTTTCTGCGGCCGGGCGCTCGGCATGTCCGGCCCCCTGCGCCGCGCGCGGCGATCGGTACGGCATTCTGAGCGGATGACTGAGACTCCGCACGGCGCGGCCGAATCCACCGACCGGGTCCGGCTCGGCGCCTGGGTGCACGGCACGGTGCAGGGCGTCGGTTTCCGCTGGTGGACACGGTCGCGTGCGCTGGAACTCGGTCTGGTCGGTTCCGCGCGGAACGCCCCCGACGGACGCGTGCACGTGATCGCGGAGGGCACCCGCGCGGCATGCGAGCGTTTGCTGGAACTGCTGCGATCGGGTGATACGCCTGGCCGGGTGACTTTGGTTGTGGAAAGCTGGGAGCCTCCGCGGGGTGATTCGACCGGATTCGAGGAGCGCTAGTGGTGGATCCGACGGCCATGGGGAGAGATCGGTGAGCACGCAGAACCCGGGCGACGGGGACCAGCGGCGTCCCGAGGAGCCCGCCGAGCAACCGGAGTGGACCACCCCTGAGCTGAACGTGCCGGAGCCGCCGGACCTGCCGGGGCCGAGTGAGCAGGGACCGCCGCCCGGTCCTCGACCGGGCCGTATTCACCGTCAGGAACCCGGCGTCACCCAGCCCCGCCCGCCGACCGTGGCCGAGGCGCGCGCCAGGGACAAGGCGCGCAAACGCGCCGCCGAGGCGCAGCGCGCGGCCGAAGCGGCGGCCGAAGCCAAGAAGCGGACTCGCAAGCGCGTGCTGATCGGCGGCGTCGCCATCGTCGGCGTCGCGGGTCTCGTCGGCGGCGGCTATCTGGCGTACCGGGCGCTCACCGCGCCCGACGAGGTCACCGCCTACTGCGTGAAGAACGAGAACGGCCAGGAGATCGTCGTCGAGGACAAGTACTGCACGCCCGGGACGACGGGTTTCGTCGACGACAGCGGCGGCGGCTCGCACGGCCACGCGGGCCCGATCATCATCTACGGCGGCGGCCCGCAGTACCGCTACTACTACGGCGGCAACAACACCGTCGGCAAGCCGCCCGTCGGCGGCTCCACGCTGAAACCCAAGGGGGCCCAGATCACCACCAAGTCCGGCACCACCATCCAGCGCGGCGGACTGGGCAGCAAGAGCACCGGCGGCGGTGGTTCCTGATGCGTCGAGTCCGCGGCACGCCGCGCCAGGACTGGAAGCGGATCATCGAGGGGCAGGGCTTGGTCTACGGCGCTCCGGGCCGCGACGCCAGCGGGCAGCCGCGCCCGTACTGGGACGAGTCGGTGCACTACGAGTTCGACATGCCGGAGATCCTCGCGCTCGAGGCCGATGTCGAACTGCTGCACTCGATGTGCCTGAACGCCGTCGAGCACGTCGTGCTCACCGAGCGGTTCCGGGATTTCGGTCTGCCGGAATGGAGTTGGGAGCCGATCGCCGAATCCTGGCGTCGCGGTGACCCGCACGTGTACGGCCGCTTCGACCTGCGCTACGACGCGCGCCGCCCGGCGAAACTGCTGGAGTACAACGCCGATACGCCGACCTCGCTGCTGGAGGCGGCGATCGTGCAGTGGCACTGGCTGACCGCGCAGTATCCCGACGACGACCAGTGGAACTCGTTGCACGAGAAGCTGGTCGAGCGCTGGGGTGAGTTGCGCGACCAATTGCCCTCCCCGCAGCTGCATTTCACCTGGTCCTCCGCCGACGCCACCGGCGAGGACAACGTCACGACGGCCTACATGCAGGAGACCGCCGCCGAGGCGGGCTTCGACACCATCGCGCTGCCCATCGAGGAAGTCGGATTCGACACGGAGCTGGAGCGTTTCGTCGATCTGGCCGAGGCGCCGATCGAGTCCGTCTTCAAGCTCTACCCCTGGGAGTGGGTGCTCGACGACGATTTCGGCAAGCGCGTGGTGCAGAGCCTGCCGCAGACCATGTGGATCGAGCCGCTGTGGAAGACACTGCTCAGCAACAAGGCGATCCTGGCGATTCTGTGGGAGATGTATCCCGGGCATCCGAATCTGTTGCCCGCCTATCTCGACCAGCCCAACGAGCTCACCGAATACATCCGCAAACCGAAGCTCGGCCGTGAGGGCGCCAATATGACGATCGTCGGCGCAGGCTTGGAGACCGCCACCGGCGGCGTCTACGGCGCCGAGGGGTTCGTGTACCAATTGCTCGACCCGCTGCCGGAATTCGACGACATGCGGCCTGTGCTCGGCGCCTGGATCGTCGGCGACGCTTCCGCGGGCCTCGGCATCCGGGAGACCGCGGGACTGATCACCGACGACGCCGCGGCGTTCGTCCCGCACCGCATACCCACCGAATAGACCACTCACCCAGTAGGGATTACTTCCGGAAGGACCACGATGACCGCAGTCGCCCTCGAATCGGGGTACTGGAGCGCGCTCGGCGAAGGCGTAGGGGCGATCATCCTCTACGCGCTCGTCGGCCTCGCGCTGATGCTCGTCGGCTTCTACGCCATCGACCTGACCACCCCCGGCAAGCTGCGCGGGATGGTGGCCCAGGGCAAGCCCAACGCGATCATCGTCACGGCGGCGGGCATGCTGAGCATGGCGTTCATCGTGGTGCTCGCGATCTTCGCGGCGGGCGGCAAGCTCGCCGAGGGCCTGATCGCCGCGCTGGTGTTCGGTCTGGTCGGCATCATCGCCCAGGTGATCTCGGTGCGGGTCGTCGAGCGCGTGCTCGGCATCGACATCGGCACCGCGCTGCACGCGGAGAAGTTCACCACCGAGGTGCTCGTGGTGGCGGCCGCCCACTTCGCGCTCGGCCTGGTGGTCGCGGTCGCCATTCTCTGACCGATTCGAGCGCGGCGAGTCGTGCGGGCGACGGCGACCCGGCTCCGCGTCCGGTTCGCCCAGTGACCGACATCCGAGTCGCTAGTGCCCGCGGGCGATCCAGTCGGCGAGCGACGGCTTCTCGGCGCCGATGGTGGTGCCCTCGCCATGGCCGGTGTGCACCGTCGTCTCCTCGGGCAGCGTGAGCAGGCGGTCCCGGATGGAATCGATGATGGTGTCGAAGTCGGAGTAGGAGCGGCCGGTCGCGCCGGGGCCTCCGGCGAAGAGCGTGTCGCCGGTGCACAGCGCGTGCAGCTCCGGCAGGTAGAGGGAGACCGAGCCGGGCGAATGGCCCGGCGTGTGCAGGATCTCGATCTCGGTGCCAGCCACCGAGATTCGCGCCGTGTCGGCGAGCGAGCGGTAGTCGGCGTCCGGATGGGTCATCCGCCACAGCGGTTCGTCGCCGGGATGCAGCAGGACGGGCGCGTCCAGGCGCTCGGCGAGTTCCGGCGCGACGGTGACGTGGTCGTTGTGGCCGTGCGTGCACAGCACCGCGACGACGTGCCGCCCGCCGACCGCGGCGACGATGGTGTCGGCGTCGTGCGCCGCGTCCACCACGAGCACCTCGCGGTCGTCGCCGACCAGCCAGACGTTGTTGTCGACCGCCCAGGTGCCGCCGTCCAGCGAGAAGGTGCCCGAGGTGACCACTCGGTCGATGCGCGCGCTCACCAGACCACCACCGAGCGCAGCACCTCGCCCGCGTGCATGGCGGCGAAGGCGCGCTCCACCTCGTCGAGCGCGATCCGCTCGGTGACGAAGCGGTCCAGCGGCAGCCTGCCCTGCCGGTACAGGTCGACGAGCATCGGGAAGTCGCGCTCCGGCAGGCAGTCGCCGTACCACGAGGACTTCAGCGCGCCGCCGCGGGAGAACAGGTCGATCAGCGGCATCTCGATGGTCATGTCGGGGGTGGGGACGCCGACCAGCA
The DNA here is from genome assembly GCF_059570515.1 of Nocardia sp. CNS-044. Taxonomy (NCBI): domain Bacteria; kingdom Bacillati; phylum Actinomycetota; class Actinomycetes; order Mycobacteriales; family Nocardiaceae; genus Nocardia; species Nocardia sp. CNS-044. The sequence goes on along the minus strand of NZ_JCANSX010000012.1, from coordinate 271,587 downwards.
CGACGGTGCCCGCGAGATCGCGGCTGTAGAAGGCCTGTTTCCAGGTCTCCGGGCGGCCGACCGCGTCGATCACCACGTCGGCGCCGAAACCGTCGGTGAGTTCCTGGACGCGACTCACCACGTCCTCGGTACTGGCGTCGACGGTGTGGGTGGCGCCGAACTCCTTGGCCCAGGTCAGCTTTCGCGGGTCGCGGTCGATCGCGACGATGATGCGGGCACCGGCCAGCCGGGCGCCCGCGATGGCGGCGTCGCCGACACCGCCGCAGCCGATCACCGCGACGGTGTCGCCGCGCGAGACGTTGCCGGTGTTCATGGCGGCGCCGATGCCCGCCATCACGCCGCAGCCGAGCAGGCCGGCGACGGCGGGGTCCGCCTCGGGATCGACCTTGGTGCACTGTCCTTCGTGCACCAGCGTCTTGTCGGCGAAGGCGCCGATGCCCAGCGCGGGGCTCAGTTCGGTGCCGTCGGTGAGCGTCATCTTCTTGCTCGCGTTGTGACTGGCGAAGCAGTACCAGGGGCGTCCGCGTTTGCACGCGCGGCACTCGCCGCAGACGGCGCGCCAGTTCAGCACCACGAAATCGCCGGGGGCCACGTGCGTGACCGCCGCGCCGACGGTTTCCACCACACCCGCCGCCTCGTGGCCGAGCAGGAACGGGAATTCGTCGTTGATGCCGCCCTCGCGGTAGTGCAGATCCGTGTGGCAGACGCCGCAGGACTGGACACGCACCACCACGTCGTGCGGACCGGGATCGGGGACGACCACGTCGACCAGTTCGACCGGAGCGCCGATGGCTCGGGCGATGACGCCGCGCACGGTTTCGGACACGAAATCCTCCTCGAAGCTCGCATGCCGCCGTCGGCACCCGATCCATCTTGCCGTGCCGCGCGCCGCGCGGGGAGGTGTCCGGTGAAGTCCGCGCCTGCCGAGGGTTGACATTCCACATTGGAGGGTGCAGGCTATGGGTAATATTCCACTGTGGAGGGTGGAATCGTCGATAGGAACTGGCATGGACATCTCGACCGGCACCCGCGCCTCCGATGCGGAACGCGACCAAGTCGTCCGGTTGCTCGGCAGGCACATGGCCGACGGTCGCCTCGACCTGGCCGAATACGATCAGCGGGTCGCGCGCGTCTACGGCACCACCACCCGCGACGACCTGCAACTGGTGCTCGCCGACCTGCCGAAGCTGACGAAAGAGTCCGCCGCGCAGCCGAAGTCGCGGCCGCGGATTCCGGTGTGGCAGCGCATCGAGGGCGGCAGCTGGCTCGGTGTCAGCATCCTGGTGCTGGTCATCTGGGCGGCCATCTCGATCGGCGTCGGCGAGTTCACCTACCCGTGGCCGGTCTGGGTCATCGGACCGTGGGGCGCGGTGCTGGCCTTCCGCATGCTCACCGGCTGGGAATCCGGCGGCGCCTGCAAGCGGGCGAGTTAGGCGACGTCCGCCTTCGCTCCGGCCGGGCGCGGTCTGCGGTCGGCCGGAGCCCACGAGGCGGCGGCCGCCCGAACCTGTCGCGGCAGGCCGAGTGCCACCCGGCCGATTTCCCGGACGGCGCCATCGCCGCAGGTGAGAATACGAGGCGTGCAGCCGAGTAGGCGATCGTGAGCGACGACGAGGCAGTCGCGGCGCTGTGGGCGCGGCGAATGCGCTGGGCCCGGGCCGCGGATACCGCGAAACGGCGTGCCGACCGCACCCGGGTCGCCGTCCTCTGCCTCAGCGGCCTGGGTGCGATCGCCACGGCGGCGACCGCGACCGTCCTGCGCACGTCGGGCCTTCCGCAACTCGTGGTCGCCGCCCTCGGTGCGGTCTGCCTCGCCCTGGCGACGTTCCTCGCCGCGCATTTCCTGACCCCCGCCGAACTCCGTCGCTGGACCAGGGCCCGCGCCGTCGCGGAGAACATCAAACAGGTGATCTACCGGTTCCGGGCCAGGGCGCGCCCCTTTCGCGACGCCGACGCCCTGCTCCGGCTGCACCGGGCCGTCGGTGAAATCGAGGAGTCCGCCGACGATCTGCTGCCGTTTCTGACGTCGAACGGTGCCGACGCCGCCGCGCTCGCCGCCTCCAGGCCGCCCCCGGTGCTGACCCCCGACCAGTACGTGCGGGATCGGGTGCAGGGCCAGATCACCGGCTATTACGACCGCAGGGCCCGCGAATACGCCGCACGGGCGCGACGGTTGCGCGCGGCGGCCCTGCTGCTCGGCGTGGCGGCGACCGTGGTCGCCGCCATCGGAGCGGTCCTCGTCGGCGCCTCGTCCAGCTCGGGCCGAACCACCTGGGCCGCCAACCTCACGCCGTGGGTCGCCGTGCTGACGACGCTCGGCGCGGGAGTCGCCGGTTACCTGGCGGGCCGCCGCTACGAGTTCCTGGTGATGAGCTACTCCGCGACCGCCCGGCGGCTCGGGCAGCTGCTACGCGAGTGGCGAGCGGAGGGCTCACCCACCGACGAGCCACGCTGGACGACGTTCGTCGACGACTGCGAAACGGTGATCGCCCAGCAGAACGAGACCTGGGTGGCGAAATGGGCGGAGCCTCAGCACGACGGACGGTGAGCGTCGCGGCTCAGCCTGCGCCGAGTCGGCATCATCCGAGGTGGAGCGCGACTCGATACACCGGACGCGCCCGATCGGGGCCTGCTTACCGGACTCGGTGCTGTCGACGCGTCAGCGAGCCGTTCCGGCGAAGATCGCATCCAGCGGCAGGCGAGGACAAGAGCGTGTGAATCGCACCGCTCCGGAGCGCCGATCGGAAAAGCTCACGGGCCGCTCCATGGACGGTCGGTAGTGGCGAATGCGCTCATCGGTACCGGTGTGCGCGGCGGCGCTCGAGGGGCGGGGGCGGGTAGCCGCGGTCGGGCGGTTCCGTGGAGTGCCTGCTGGTGGGCGCGTCATAGGCGGGCGTGTGGTGCGGTGGGGCGGCTCGGTCGGACGCGGCTTCGTAAGCGGCGGCCGCGGCGGGCATGCGCGGTACAGGGCGGTCCGGTGCGGACGGCGAAGCGGCCGCCGCCGGAGCACTTTTCGGTGTCGGATGGTGGTCTCGCGAGGGTCGGTCGGATGCTGGTTCGCCCGCTGGTCGCGGCGGTTCGTAGGACTGCCGGGCGCGCCCGGTGGTCGCGCGTTCGGCTGGGCGCTCGCGCCGAGGAAGGGCGGGACGGTCGTCCACGGCTTCGGAGACCGCCGCGGCGCGGTGCGTTTCGGAAGCTTTTGCGGCCTGGCGAGTTTCGGCAACGTTTGTGCCGCGGTGCGTTTCGGAAGCCTTTGCTGCTCGGCGAGTATCGGAAGCTTTTGCGGCTCGGCGCGTTTCGGAAGCCTCAGCGGCTCGGCGCGTTTCGGCAACGGTTGCGGTGCGGCGGGTTTCGGAGCCGTTGGTGGCGCGACGTGATTCGGCAATGGTGGTGGCGCGGCGGGTTTCGGTAGCGGTTGCGGCGCGGCGGGAAACCGGTGTGGCGCGACGGGAGTCGGGAGTCCGCACCGCCTGCCGAGTTTCGGACACCTCCCGCGGTGATCGCTCCCGCGACCTGGTGACGCTTGCTCTCGTAGCCACCGGCTCCCGACCGCTCGTCGACCGTGCGGACCGCTCCGGTACCTCGTCCTCGCCGCGGCCACCCGGCAGCGCCCTGGCGCTTTCGTTCTCGGGCAGGCGGCGCATGCCACGGAAGATCGGCAATTTGGTGGTGACGCGACTCGGGTGGTCGCCCTTCTCGCGGTAGGCGGCGGCGATACCGTGCGCGCGCAGCCAGGCGCCGGGGTCGTCCCGGATCTCCGGACGCGAGTCGAGGACGACGTCCTCCAGGAGATCGATCAGATCGCTCTCGCTGTCGCCGCCGAGCGCGGCGCGGATGGCGGGGAAGACCGCAGGGCGGAAGGTCCAGGACCATTCGTGGCCGGGATGGGGTCCGGTGTAGTCGTGTCCGTGCAAGACCAGATTGCCCGACTTGGCGATGCGGGCACGCACCGTGCGCCCGTCGGACTCGATGCGGCACTCGCGCGGCGCGTCCGCCGGACCGGCGTCACGCGCGGGCTCGGGCGCTTCGGCTTCGTCGAGTTCTTCCGCGCGGGCGATCTCGAACCAGGCGACGACCATGGCGGCGGCGCCGAGCGCGGCCGCGATCGCCAGCTCGATCCAGACGTCGGTCGGCACGACCCGCCGCGTCCGCTCGCACGCGTGCAGGAACAGCAGACAGCCCACGACGAGCGCGGCGATCCGGGCAAGCCGGAGGGCCGTGCCGGTGTCGACCGAAGGTGCGCGCATCCGCTGATTGCTCCCGAACAAAGACATTGCCGCTGCCGAATCAGACAGGATCGTAAGGCCAGTAGGCCTCTGGCGGGAGATGAGCGGCCTCGAGCACATCGAAACGCGCGACATCGCCGGTCGGCTCGTCAACCTGTAGCGCACCGGTCGCGTCGGACCCTGCCCGCGCCGTGGTGCGCCGCCCGCCGACGAGCGATGCGGCGGCAGGCGGATACCATGGCTGGTCGCCCCGCGGGGATGTGTCCGACCACCGCGCACGGAAAGGTCGTCGAATTTGCACCTGAAGAGTCTGACGTTGAAGGGCTTCAAGTCCTTCGCGTCCGCGACGACGCTGCGCTTCGAACCCGGTATCACCTGTGTGGTCGGCCCGAACGGTTCCGGCAAGTCCAACGTCGTCGACGCGCTCACCTGGGTGATGGGCGAACAGGGTGCGAAGGCGTTGCGCGGCGGCAAGATGCAGGACGTCATCTTCGCGGGCACGGCGGGACGCGCCCCGCTCGGCCGCGCCGAGGTGACGCTGACCATCGACAACTCCGACGGCGCGCTGCCCATCGACTACGCGGAGGTGTCGATCACCCGGCGCATGTTCCGCGACGGCGCGGGCGAGTACGAGATCAACGGCAGCTCCTGCCGGTTGATGGACGTGCAGGAACTGCTGAGCGATTCCGGCATCGGCAGGGAGATGCACGTCATCGTCGGGCAGGGCCAGCTCTCCGCGATCCTGGAATCGCGGCCCGAGGACCGCCGCTCCTTCGTCGAAGAGGCCGCGGGCGTGCTGAAACACCGCAAGCGCAAGGAGAAGGCGGTCCGCAAGCTCGACGCGATGCAGGCCAATCTCGCGCGCCTGACCGACCTCACCACCGAACTGCGCCGCCAGCTCAAACCGCTCGGCAGGCAGGCCGAGGTGGCGCGGCGCGCGCAGACCGTGCAGGCCGACCTGCGCGACGCGCGCCTGCGGCTGGCGGCCGACGACTTGGTGACTCGCCGCGGTGAACTGGAGAGCCAGCAGAGCAAAGAGGCCTACGCCCGCGAACAGCAGATCACCGTGCAGAGCGAGCTGGACGCCGCGAACGCCGCGCTGGCGCAGCAGGAATTCCAGCTGTCCAAGCTCACGCCGAGCGCGGAGGCCGCGGCGCAGATCTGGTTCCAGCTCTCGGCGTTGGCCGAGCGGGTCAACGCGACCATCCGCATCGCGGGCGACCGGGCTCGTCATCTCGACACCGAGGCGCCCGTCGGCACCGGCCGCGACCCCGATCAGCTCGAGGCGGAGGCCGATCGCGTCGAAGCCGAGGAAGCCGAGCTGCGCGAGGCCGTCGAGATCGCGGTCGAGACCTTGGAAGCCGCCAGGGAGCAGCTGGCCGAGCGCGAGTACGCGGCGAAGGCCGCCGAGCAGGCGCACCTGGCCGCGGTCCGCGCGATCGCGGATCGGCGCGAGGGACTGGCCCGGCTCTCCGGCAAGGTCGACACGTTGCGGACGAGGGCGCAGTCGGTGGACGCGGAGATCGCCCGCCTCTCGGTGGCGATCGCCGAGGCCAGGCACCGCGGCGAGGCCGCGCAGGCCGAATTCGACAGCGTGCAGGACGAACTCGGCGAACTCGACGCGGGCGAAGAAGGCCTCGACGCCCAGCACGAGCACGCCGTGCAGGCGCTGGAACTGGCCGATCAGCGCGTCACCGAACTGCGCGAACAGGATCGGGACGCGAGCAAGCGGGTGGCCTCGCTGTCCGCGCGCATCGAGGCGCTCGGCATGGGTCTGGCCCGCCGCGACGGCGCCGCCTGGCTGCTGGAGAACCGCGCCGACGGGCTGCTCGGTTCGCTGTCGGGATTGCTGCGCGTGCACACCGGATTCGAGGCGGCCGTCGCCGCGGCGCTCGGCCCACTCGCCGACGCGGTGGCCGCGGACACCGAGGATTCCGCGCAGGCAGCGGTGGCCGCGCTCAAGGAGGCCGACGGTGGCCGGGCCGCACTGGTCTTCGGCGCGGCCGACGCGGCACGCGCGACCGGCGGCGCGCTGCCCGGTTCGGCCCGCTGGCTGGTCGACGTGGTGGAATGCCCGGACTCCGTGCGGGCGGCCATCGGCGCGCTGACCGCGGGCATCGCGGTGGTCGACGATCTCGCGGCCGCGACCGAACTCGTCGCGGCCCGCCCCGAGCTGCGGGTGGTCACCCGCGACGGCGATCTCACCGGCACCGGCTGGCTGCTCGGCGGATCCGACCGCGCCCCGAGCCAGCTGGAGATCCAGGCCGACATCGACGCCGCGAAGACCGAACTGATCGCCGCGCAGCGGCACGCGGAGGAACTGGAGGCGGCGCTCTCCGGCGCGCTGGCCGAACAGGCCGATCGCAAGGAGTCCGTGGACCACGCGCTGCTCGCGCTGCACGAATCCGATCAGGCGCTGATGGCTATCTACGACCGTCTCGGCAGGCTCGGTCAAGCCGCCCGCGCCGCCCAGACCGACAGCGACCGGCTTGCCGCCCAGCGCACCGAGGCGGAATCCGCGCGGGAGGAGGCGCTGGCGTCGCTCGCCGAACTCGAGGACCGGCTGCGGCACGCCGAACTCGAACAATCCGAGATCGACGCCGACGGCATCGGCGCCGCGGGCACCGAGTCCGCGGGCCGCGATCGCGAGGAGGCGGCGGCCGCGTTGGCCGAGGCCCGCTCCATGGAGGTCGAGGCGAGGCTCGCCGTGCGCACCGCCGAGGAACGCGCGGAATCGGTTCGCGGCAAGGCGGATTCGCTGCGCCGCGCGGCCCGCGCCGAACGCGAGACGCGGGCCCGCGCCGAACGCGCCCAGGCCGCGCGCCGCCAAGCCGCCGCGGTGGCCGCCGCCGTCGCGGAGTCGGGCGCGCGGGTGGCCGCGGAGCTGGAGAAGGTGGTGGCCGAGGCCAGCGCCCGCCGCGACGACCTCGTTCGCCGCCGCACCGAATGCGCGGCGCAGGTCGAGCAGGTCAAGGAGCGGGTGCGCGCGCTGAGCACCCAGCTGGCCCAGCTCACCGACGCGGTGCACCGCGACGAGGTGGCCAAGGCGCAGGCCGCGCTGCGGATCGAGCAGCTGGAGACGACCATCGCCGAACAGTTCGGCATCGCGCTGAACGACCTGATCGCGGAGTACGGCCCCGACGTGCCGCTGCCGCCGTCACCGCTGGAAATGGCGGAGTACGAGCAGGCCAAGGAGCGCGGCGAACAGGTCAGCGCGCCGCAGCCGATGCCCTACGACCGGGCGAGCCAGGAGCGTCGCGCCAAACGCGCCGAGAAGGACCTGGCCACGCTCGGCAAGGTGAACCCGTTGGCGCTGGAGGAGTTCGCGGCCCTCGAAGAGCGCTACAACTTCCTGTCCACGCAGCTCGAGGACGTCAAGAACGCGCGCAAGGACCTACTCGACGTGGTCGCCGAGGTGGACGCGCGCATCCTGCAGGTCTTCACGGAGGCCTACGCCGACGTGGAGCGCGAGTTCGTCCAGGTGTTCGCCAAGCTCTTCCCCGGCGGCGAGGGCAGGCTGCTGCTCACCGACCCGTCGGACATGCTCACCACCGGCATCGAGGTGGAGGCCCGCCCGCCGGGCAAGAAGGTCAAGCGCCTTTCGCTGCTGTCCGGCGGCGAGAAGTCGCTGACCGCGGTCGCGTTGCTTGTGGCCATCTTCCGCGCCCGGCCCTCGCCGTTCTATGTCATGGACGAGGTCGAGGCCGCGCTGGACGACACCAACCTGCGCAGGCTGATCGGGCTGTTCGAGCAGCTGCGGGAGAAGAGTCAGCTGATCGTGATCACGCACCAGAAGCCGACCATGGAGATCGCCGACGCGCTCTATGGCGTGAGCATGCGTGGCGACGGCATCACCCAGGTCATCTCGCAGCGACTTCGCGGCGAGAACCTAGCGCCCGCGTCGGCATGAGCATCTCCGCCCTCACTAGGTGATTCGCGGTTCGACGACTGCGGCGTCCGATAGCGCTGGTCAGGCCGAGATCCGGGCGTCGATCACCTCGTCGATCGCGCGGCGCGGGGTGAACGGCAGCGGGGCGACGCTGGTCGGCATGAAGCCGAGGCGGACCATCGCCTGCGGGTGGGCGCAGCCCTGCAGGACGTCGGCGCGGATGGCCGAGCGCAATTCGGCCATGCCGAGCGGTTCGGTCTGCAGGCAGCTGGCCATGCCGAGACTGGTCGCGGTGAGCAGCAACGCGCTGGCGGCCTCGCCCGCGCGCAGTGCGGAACGCTGGTCGTCCGCGGCGGTGCCGACCACCAGCCATTCGGAGCCGTCGTTCTCGAACGAGGTGTCGGCGAGTTCCGGCTCGACGAAGGCGCGCTGCGAGACGTCGTCGTCGAGGCGCGGTCGCGGGGTGTTGGCGGCGGGGACGCCGTCCGCGGTGCCGTGTCTGCCGCTCCACGCGGCGAGTTCCGCGAGGTAGGCGCGATCGCGGGCGTGCCTGCCCGCCGCGGCGCGGGTCACGCGGCTGAGCGGCTTGCGCATCGGCGGCGGGACCACTCGCGCCACCGCGCCGAACGGCACCGCGCGCTCGGCGACCTGGCGCAGCCGGCCGAAGGGAACCCGGCGGTCGCAGTAGCGCCTGCGGTCGGATTGCCGGTGCAGAATGGCGGCGCCGAGGTCGATGTCGTCGCGGGACGGGCTGTCGACGCTGACCGTGACGCGGGCCAGGTGCTCGTGGTCGAGCGGATTCGGCAGGTAGTCCACCTCGGCGGACCAGCCGTGCAACGCGAGCGCGACGCGGAGGTGGTGCAGCGCCGCGCCGCAGCTGAGCAGCAGCGCACGGCCGGTCGGGTCGGTCGAGGGAAGTCGCCTGGTGGGATCGGCGTACAGGTCGACGGAACCTTCATCCAGTCGCCAGCGCCACGGTTGGGTGTTGTGCACCGACGGTGCGCGGACCGCCATCGCCACGGCGTTTTCGAAGTCTTCTGCGCTCGGTTGTCGATCGACCATTGAGTCGAATGATCCTCTCGGGTCGGCTGTGATCGGGCGTGTCGATATTTCCGGCCTGAATCAATTCTCGCAGTCTGAAACACTCGACCTCCAGAAGAATTCTTCTTCGGGAGATATGTCACATCCGTATGGAAGTCGGCGGTCCCCCGGTGATCGCGAGCAGTCTGACCACTCCGGATTCCAGGTCGACGAACGGATCGTCACTGCCGGTCGTCGTACGCCCGTGCGTCTTCTTGTCACCGGATCCGATCCGGCGCGGGGAACCGGTGCGGTTGCCACATACGCCCGGCGGTGGCGGGGATGGCGCTGCCGAATTGGACGTCGGCGAAATGGCAGCCGTAGCCGAGGGTCCCGGGTACGGCGAGTTCCTCGACCAGGCCGTGCCGCACGTCGGCCGAGCACATCGGGTCGTGATCGGCCACGGCCGATAGCTCGGGGTGGGCGATCTGCAGGGACGAGTGCAGCGCGTCGCCGAACGCGACCAGCCGCTGACTGCCGGAACCGATGACGAAGCCCGTGTGCCCGGTGGTGTGCCCGGGCAGCGCCCGCACCCGCACACCGGGAAAGACCTCGTCACCGTCGGCTACGGTGCGGACCTGATGGGCGAACACGTCCAGCATCTCCGCGGTGGTGCCTGCCGCGGCGGCCAGCGCGCGATGGTGCCACTCGACCTCGGAGATCAGCACACGGGCGTGCGCGAACGGCGGCCGGGTCGCACCCGGCGCCGCCTGCCACAGCCAGCCGAAATGGTCGGCGTGCAGGTGGGTGACGGCGACCGTCTCGATCTCGGCGGGCTCGCGGCCGACCTGGGCGAGGCTGTCCAGCAGCGCGCCGCCGCGCAGGACCCCGACACCGGTCCGAAAGGTGAGGGGACCGAAACCGGCATCGATCAGCATCGCCCGTTCGCCGTATTCGATCAGCAGTCCGCCGACGCTGCCCACGAAGGCGTCGGCGTCGAGGTACTCGCGGTGGGTGTTCCAGAACCCGTCGGGCGCGGTGGGCAGCCAGGCGCGCGCGTTCATGGTGGTCAGTCCGTCGGGCAGGTAGGTCACGCGGAGCGGGCCGACATGCACGGTGCGGATCGGGGCGGGTTGGATCAAACGCTCGGCGACGGTGGTGGTCATCGCGACTCGGCTTTCACTGGCGTTCGGTGTGGAGGTGCTATGACTCTATCGGTGTTTCGGCGCCGTGTCGCCGCGAGCGGTCGATCGAATCTCGGTGCTGTAGAACATTTCTCGCCCCAACGGGGGCGCTTGTCTTCTAGGTGTCGATCAGCGACCTGATCCGGTCGGCTCCGCCGGACGCGAGCCAGGTCTCGAGGCTTCGCAAGCCTGGGTGCAGTTCACGCAGCGCGGGAATGTCGGCGCGCCAGCCGCCGGTCTCCCTGGTCACCCGCCACACCGTGTGGATCTCGGGCCCGATCGCCGCGGCTTCGGCCTCGCTCACCTCTTCGTACCGCACCTGGTGCCCGGTGGCCCGGGCGATCGCGGCGGCGGCGTCGACGGGAGTGATTGCCTCGCCTGCCAATTCGAGGAATTGGCCGTGGAAGCGGTCCGGGTCGGCGAAGGCCAGCGCCGCGAAGATCGCGACATCGTCGACCGCGATCATCTGCAACGGCCGCTCGGCCGGGAACAGGTGGCGGTGCACGCCGTCGGCGATGCCGTCCACCGGAGAACCCTGGAGCAGGTAGTTCTCCATGAATCGGACCGGGCGCAGCACGGTGTAGCGAAGACCGCCCGCGGCGACGGCCTGCTCGATGCGTTCTTTGCCGTGCGCACCCCACGCGCTGGCATCTCCCATCGAGGCGATGCCGGCGAAGACGACGTGGTCGACTCCGGCGGCGCGCGCCGCGTCGACCAGTGCGATGCCGCGCTGGGCCTCCAGGTCGCCGTCCCAGCCGTCGGCGCGGTAAGTCGCTGGGGGAACAACGAATACGCCGCGTGCGCCGGTCGCGGCTTTCACCAGAGTATCCGGTGCGTCGAAGTCGCCGATCGCCAACTCCGCGCCCGCCTCGGCCAGTGCCCGGGCGGCCGGAGCGTCGGGGTCGCGCACCAGGGCGCGCACCGGAATACCGTCCGCGAGAAGTCGCCGGGCGGTCGCGCCGCCCTGCTTTCCGGTGCCGCCGGTGACGAGTATCGGGTCGTGCTGTGTGGACATGTTCGCCTTTTCTGCGTTCTCGATAGAATCGGGTCGCTCGACCCGTTTTCGGACGTTACGGGTGATTCGACCCGCTTCGCGGGGCGCTCGATGGAAGGTGCGTAACGAAATGGCGGTCTCCACCGGCTCCTCCACCCTCGCGGCGCGTGCCGACGCGCAACGCAACCGCGCCCTCGTGCTGGCCGCCGCGCAGCGGGCCTTCGCCGAACGCGGCGTCGCGGTGACGCTGGCCGAGGTCGCGCGCCGCGCGGGCGTCGGCGCGGGCACGGTCTACCGGCACTTCCCGACGAAAACCGATCTGCTGGAAGCGGTCATGCAACAGCGCGTCGACCGGCTGGCCCGGCTCGCCGCCGAGCGGGTCGGTGCGCGGGATCCCGGCGCGGCGTTCTTCGCGGTGTGCGCGGAGGTGGTGTCGACCACCCCGCGCAACCAGGCGCTCTGCGAGATGGTGCAGTCCGACGACGGCTGGCCGCGCACGCTGATGCGCAGTGCGGGTGAGCGTTTCCACCGCGCGCTCGATGCGCTGCTGCTCGCGGCGCAGCGGCAGGGTGCGGTCCGCGCCGACATCGCGGTGGCCGATGTGCTCGACGTCTTCACCGGATGCGTTGCCATCCAACGCAATCGGCCTGCCGGTGCCGAGCTGGCGCCCGCGGTGGTCATCCTGCTCGACGCGCTGCGCGCCACGCCGAGCGCTGCGGGCGTAACGAAATTCGGCCCCGCTCGGAAGTCGCGTGACGAAACAGATGCTCGTAACGAAACGGAGGCCAGTCCGCGCTGCCCGGTCTGCGGGACGGCACTGGCCGTGCCCGGGGCCGGACGCCCGCGCCGCTATTGCTCGGCGGCTTGTCGGCAGAAGGCGCACCGTTCGCGCGCCGCACGCGCCATCGGCTGAACGGCCGGGGCGTCGTGTCCGGGCGGATCTGTGGGTTCGAGGGCTGTTCCTATAGGCGCCCACACGCTGATCACCCGTACCCCCGTGCGGCCACCCGTCGGCCACGAGAGCGGCCGGGCGAGTCGTGTTCGATGCGGCTATCCGGGCGCTGTCACCGGCACGACGGAGGCGAGGACGTCATCGATGGCCCTTCTGTGCCGGTGGTCGGCGCGGCGAGATCCCAGGGCGGGAACGAGACCGCCGGATGATTCGGTGGGGGCGTGTGACCGCTACAACAGGTCGCTCACGTCGTCGGGGACGTCGACGGCGTACTTGCGCAGAATGTCCATGGAGATCACTTCCAGGGCGTTCTCGTGGGTGGCCGCGAGCACGACGGGCGCGGCGACGCCGTCCTCGTGAGCGTGCAACCAGCGCACCGCGACCACGCACCACCGGTCGCCCGGCTGCAGTCCGGGAAAGTTGTTCTCCGGGCGCGGCGTACTCAGGTCGTTGCCGATGGACGCCTGATGTTCGAGGAACTCGGCCGTGACGACGGTGCACACGGTGTGGCTACCCAGATCCTCTGGCCCGGTGCTGCAGCAGCCGTCCCGGTAGAAACCGGTCAGAGGATCGGTGCCGCACTCTTCCAGCGGCCCCCCAAGCACGTTTCGATCGGTCACGTCGCCGATCCTATTGTCAGTTCCCGAGAAGTTCCGCAGGACAAGAAATCTCGGGGGCTGTGTCCGGGCCCCGCGCGTGGCGTGCTATGTGCACGTCCTTTCGCGCACCGCGGCCGAGCGACCCTATCCAGCGGCGATGCGGAGTTCTGCAAGGATGGTCGGCGTGAGTTCCGAAGCCTGGATTCTGATAGCCGCGGTCGCCGCCCTGCTCGTGGTGGCGTTCGTCGCCGGATTCGTCTTGTACAAGCGCCGCCGCGTCTCGATCACGGCGCCGAAGCCGGAGAAGGAGCTGACCGACCGGTCGGGCGGTTACACGGCGGCGGGCGGATTCAGCTTCAGTCAGGGCGGCGCGGCCACCGCGACACGCCCGGAACCGACCCTGGAGCGAACCGATACCGAAGGGCAACCGCACGTCGGCGACGACGCGGCCGTTCCGCGCGACGCGCCGCGGCGCGGCATCACCAACGTGCCGCTGCCGGACGGCGATGTCCTCACCCAGCCCGAGGGGCCGACCACCGCGCCGGTCGAACCGGAACAGGCGGACGCGACGGAGGCTCCCGCCGCGACGGAGACCGAATCGCAAGCAGCCGATACGCAGGCCCCGGCCGACACGCAGTCGCCCGTCGACACACAGGCGCCTGCGGGCACACAGGCCCCAGCGGACGCAGAAGTTCCGACCGACACACAACCAACCGAGCAGGCCCCGGTCGAGCAGCCGGTCGCCCCGACGGCCGAGCCGAAGACCCCGGTCGACCAGCCGCCGTCCGACACGGCGCTCACCGAGCCCGCCACGACGGTGCCGGACACCGCGGCCGCCGCGGAGACCGCACCCGCGCTCGAGGAGATCGAACCCACCGCGGGCCGCCTGGTCCGTCTCCGCGGCCGCCTGTCCCGCTCGCAGAACGCGGTCGGCAAGAGCCTGCTCGGCCTGCTCGGCGGCGGTGACCTGGACGAGGACTCCTGGGAGGAGATCGAGGACACCCTGGTCCTCGCCGATCTCGGCACCGCGAGCACCACCGCCGTCGTCGCCCGCTTGCGCGAGGAACTGGCCGCGCGCAGCGTGCGCACCACCGACCAAGCCCGGGCCGTGCTGCGCGACGTGCTCGTCGAGGCGCTGCGCCCCGAACTGGACCGTTCCATCCGCGCGCTGCCGCACGCGGACCATCCGTCGATCCTGCTGGTCGTCGGTGTCAACGGGACCGGAAAGACGACGACCACCGGCAAGCTGGCCAGGGTCCTGGTCGCCGACGGCCGCCGCGTGCTGCTCGGCGCGGCCGACACCTTCCGTGCCGCGGCCGCCGACCAGTTGCAGACCTGGGGCGAGCGGGTCGGTGCGGAGACGGTGCGCGGCAAGGAGGGCGCCGACCCGGCCGCGGTCGCGTTCGACGCGGTCAGCGCGGGCATCGAGCGCGGCGTCGACGCGGTGCTCGTGGACACCGCGGGCCGCCTGCACACCAAGACCGGCCTGATGGACGAGCTGGGCAAGGTCAAGCGCGTGGTGGAGAAGAAGGCCGAGGTCGACGAGGTCCTGCTGGTGCTGGACGCCACCGTCGGGCAGAACGGCCTGATGCAGGCGCGGGTGTTCGCCGAGGTCGTCGACATCAGCGGCGTGGTGCTCACCAAGCTGGACGGCACGGCCAAGGGCGGCATCGTCTTCCAGGTGCAGCACGAACTGGGTGTCCCGGTGAAACTGGTCGGTCTCGGCGAGGGCGCGGACGATCTGGCCCCGTTCGAGCCCGGCGCCTTCGTGGACGCTCTGCTCGGCTGAGCCGAGGAGTCGTTCGACGGCCGAGCGGACCACCCGCTCGGCCGTTCCTCGTTTGCGAATCGATAGCGGACGATCTCGACTCGGGGCCGCCTCGGCGTTCTTTCTCGAGACTTCCGCCCGCGCCCTCGAGACTTCCGACGCGACGGTCGGTGAACGGAAAGTTTGCGGCGCTGAACTCGCCGGTAACCCCTCCTCGCGGCGCGTCGAAACAAAGCTCACAACGACCCGCAAACACGTGGTGTACATCGCGAAACGTGGAAGCAACACAACCGCGCTATCCGTTCACCCAGGTGAAACACGACAGCTCAACGGATGAAACACCGAATGGCGACCCTTCTGTGCAGGTCCATTTGCCGAAGGCGGCTGGGCCCGAGATGAGGAGGACTTCAAGGTGGCATTTCCCGTAATCGGCGCGCCGGACGCCGGTGACACCGCATGGATGCTGGCGAGTTCAGCACTCGTGCTTTTGATGACACCCGGACTCGCGTTCTTCTACGGCGGCATGGTCCGCAGCAAGAACGTGCTGAACATGATCATGATGAGCATCAGCGCCATGGGATTGGTAACCATCCTGTGGGCGCTGTACGGCTTCTCCATGACCTTCGGTGAGGACAAGGCGAACCTCATCGGCGACCCGGGGCAGTATTTCGGTCTGAAGAGCGTTTTCGGCGGTAGCTACCTTGCCTCCACCGATCCGGCGGCCCCGGCCGCGATTCCGTTGAACGGAACCATTCCGCTGTCGGTGTTCGTTGCGTTCCAGTTGATGTTCGCGATCATCACCGTCGCACTCATCTCGGGCGCGGTCGCCGACCGCCTCAAGTTCGGCTCCTGGCTGCTGTTCGCCGGTATCTGGGTCACCGTGGTGTACTTCCCGGTCGCGCACTGGGTCTTCGCCTTCGACGGCTACACCGGTGAAGAGGGCGGCTGGATCGCCAACAACCTCAAGGCCATCGACTTCGCCGGTGGCACCGCGGTCCACATCAACGCCGGCGCCGCCGGTCTGGTGCTCGCCCTGATCCTCGGCAAGCGCAAGGGTTGGCCGCAGACGCCGTTCCGTCCGCACAATCTGCCGTTCGTGATGCTCGGCGCCGGTCTGCTGTGGTTCGGCTGGTACGGCTTCAACGCCGGTTCGGCCGTCGGCTCCAACGGCATCGCGGGCGCCACCTTCCTGACCACCACCATCGCCACCGCCGCCGCCATGCTGGCCTGGCTCCTGGTGGAGAAGATCCGCGACGGCCACCCCACCTCGCTGGGCGCCGCCTCGGGCATCGTCGCCGGTCTGGTCGCGATCACCCCGGCCTGTTCCTCGGTGAACGTCGTCGGCGCGCTGGCCATCGGCATCGTCGCGGGTGCGCTGTGCGCCCTCGCGGTCGGCCTCAAGTTCAAGTTCGGCTTCGACGACTCGCTCGACGTGGTCGGCGTGCACCTGGTCGGTGGTCTGGTCGGCACGCTGATGGTCGGCCTGGTCGCCGCGCCCGAAGCTCCGGCGGCTGTCGAAGGCTTGTTCTACGGTGGTGGGATCGAGCAGTTGAAGCTGCAGGCTGTCGGTGCGTTCACCGTGCTTGCGTTCTCCCTGGTCGCGACCGCGGTGATCGCTTACATCGTGAAGTTCACGATCGGTCTGCGCGCTACGGACGAGGGCGAGTCGGTGGGCCTGGACGAGTCCGAGCACGCGGAAACCGCATACGATTTCGCTGCTGTGGGTGGCACGGCACGCTCGCTCGTCAAGGAGGCATGACGACATGAAACTGATCACCGCAATCGTCAAACCGTTCACGCTCGAGGACGTCAAGTCCGGGCTGGAGCAGGCGGGCGTGCTCGGCATGACCGTCAGCGAGGTGCAGGGCTACGGGCGGCAGAAGGGCCACACCGAGGTCTACCGCGGTGCCGAGTACTCGGTCGACTTCGTGCCGAAGGTGCGGGTCGAGGTCGTCGTGGACGACGCGTCGGTCGACAAGGTCGTCGAGGTGATCGTCGAGGCCTCCCGCACCGGCAAGATCGGTGACGGCAAGGTCTGGGTGACCCCGGTGGAGTCGATCATCCGCGTGCGGACCGGCGAACGCGGTACCGACGCGCTGTAAGCGAACACTGATGAGCGGCGGCCCCGCTCCCACCGGAAAGCCCGGTCGGGGCGGGGCCGCACGCATCGAACGGGCGGTGGGTTGTGGGTAGCAGTAGCGGAAACGGCAAGCAGGGCAACGGCGAACGGGTCTCCAACGGGGCCGCCGATCTGGTCGCGGCGCGCAACCAGCTGCTCGACGGCGGGGTGCCGCGCAATCCGCGGTTGGACGCCGAGTCCCTCCGGTCGGCGCTGGTCGACCTCTTCGAACTGTGGCTCACCAGCAAGGGCGCCGAACTCGGCATCACCGCCGACAGCGGCCTCGCGGTGGTGGCCGTGGGCGGGCTCGGGCGCAGGGAGATGCTGCCGTACTCGGATCTGGATCTGGTGCTGTTGCACGACGACGTGGACCCGGCCCGGGTGGCCGAGGTCGCCGACCAGCTCTGGTACCCGCTCTGGGACGCCCACATCAAACTCGACCACAGCGTGCGCACCGTCCCCCAGGCGCTGCGGGTCGCCAACGACGATCTGATCGCGGCACTCGGCATGCTCGAGGCGCGGCACATCGTCGGCGACGTGGAGTTGAGCAACCTGCTGATCGGCGGCGTGCGCCGCGAGTGGCGCACCGGAATCCGAAACCGGTTCGACGACTTGATCGCCCAGGCGCACGCCCGTTGGCAGCGCAGCGGCGAGATCGCGCACCGCGCCGAGCCCGACCTCAAGAACGGGCGCGGCGGCCTGCGCGATATCCAGCTGCTCGACGCGCTGGCCGTCGCCCAGCTGACCGACGCCATGCCGGGGCTCGGTCCCGAGGTGCCCGGTGGCGGCGTCAAGCAGGCACAGCGGCGTTTGCTGGATGTTCGCACGGAGCTGCATCGGGTCGCGGGACGGTCCCGCGATCAGTTGCGCGCGCAGGACGCCGACGAGATCGGCGCGGCGCTGCGGATCGGCGATCGTTTCGATCTCGCGCGCACGCTCAGCGATTCGGCTCGGACGGTCAGCTACTCCGTCGACGTCGGACTGCGGACCGCGGCCAACGCGCTGCCACGCCGCGGACTCGCTCGGCTGCGCCGGATGCCCGTGCGACGACCACTCGATGAGGGGGTGGTCGAACACGCGGGCGAGGTGGTGCTGGCCAGGGACGCGCGGCCGCAGCGCGATCCAGGGCTCATCCTGCGGGTGGCGGCGGCGTCGGCGCAGACCGGGCTGCCGATGTCGGCCACCACGCTGAACCGCCTGTCCGAGGACGCGCCGGAACTGCGCGAGCCGTGGCCCAAGGACGCGCTCAACGATCTGCTCGTGCTGCTCGGCGCGGGTCGCGGCGCCATCGACGCGATCGAGGCGCTCGATCGCACCGGGCTGTGGGGCAGGCTGCTCCCGGAATGGGGCGCGGTGCGCGATCTGCCGCCGCGCGACGCACTGCACACCTGGACCGTCGACCGTCATCTGATGGAGACGGTGGCCTACGCGAGCGCGCTCAGCACTCGCGTCGCCCGCCCGGACCTGCTCCTGCTCGGCGCACTGCTGCACGACATAGGCAAGGGCCGCGCGGGCGATCACAGCGTGGTCGGCGCCGAACTGGCCACCCACATCGGCCGCAGGCTCGGGCTGTGGCCCTCCGACGTGCGCACCCTGAGCGCCGTCGTGCGCCACCACCTGCTGCTCCCGGACACCGCGACCCGTCGTGACCTCGCGGACCCGGACACGGTGCGGTTCGTGGTCGACGCGCTCGACGGCGACGCGCAGCTGCTGGAACTGCTGCACACCCTGGCCGAGGCCGATTCGCTGGCCACCGGCCCCGGCGTCTGGGGCGACTGGAAGGCCTCGCTCATCGGTGACCTGGTGCGACGCTGCCGCACGGTGATGGCGGGCTACGAACTGCCGACGCCCGAGCCCATCGCGCCGGAACTGCTGGCCAAGGCCGCGGCGGGCGGCGTGCACGTCGACCTGAAGCCGGGCGAGGGCAAGTTCACCTACGTGGCCACGGTGATCGCGCCGGACGCGCCGGGCCTGCTCTCGGACGCCGCGGGCGTGCTCGCGCTGCATTCGCTCCGGGTCCTCTCCGCGGCGCTCGGCGGCGAGGGCTCCTCGGCCGTCAACACCTTCGTCGTCTCGCCGAAATTCGGCGACCCGCCGGACGCCGGTTTGCTGCGCCAGGAGCTGATCAGGGCCATCGCCGGGGACCTCGATCTGCCCGCGCTGCTCGCCAAGCGCGAACGCGAAGCGACCGGAGCGGGCCCGAGTCCCTACGCTCGAGCCCAGCCGCGGCTGATCTGGTCGTCGACCGCGACGCCCGGGCAGGTGATCCTCGAACTGCGCGCCGAGGACCGCGTCGGCCTGCTCAGCCGGTTGGCGGCCGCGTTCGCGGGCTGCGGCGCGGACGTGCGCTGGGCGAAGGTGGTGACCATGGGTTCGGCCGTGGTCGACGCGTTCTGCCTGGAGCTCGGCGCCGAGGATGGGCCGCAACGCCGCGACGCCATCGAGAAGGCCGTGCTGGACGTGGTGCCGCGCCCCGCGCCGAAGAACACCGAGGACGCCGATTCGTCCGTTTCCTGACCCTCGACAGCCCGCGCCGCGATGCGAACCGCGGCGTTGCACGCGATTTGCTGGAACTTCTCTCCGCGGGGGCGGGCGACCCCTACTATCAGAGCGTCTGGCTATCGCGAGCACGAGGGGAGCAGGTCGGTGGCAATTGAGGTTGTTTCGGCTTCGATGATGACGAGCGACGAAACCACGCATATGGCGCGGTGTGTCGGCGGAGATCGATGGGTCGTTTCCTGGTTGCCTGGCCGTACGTTGACCGCGCAGCAGGCCGTGACCGCGATGACGATCGCCTCGACGGTTTCCACCACGCCCGACGCGCCGGAGGGCGCGGACTGGGCGATGCTCGACGATCTGGCGCTCGAGCTAGGACTGACCGGCCGGGAGGCCGCGTACATGGTCCGGCTGGAGAACCACGATTACCGCAAGACTTCCAAACCACGCCGCCGCGCACTCGAATAACTTTCGCGCGCCGCTCGAAGGACGCACCGCCTGCACGAACACGCGGGCGATCCCATTACGCTGGGAGCAAGTTGACGTCACTCGAGATCAGGAGCGCGATCGGTGTTCGAATCCCTGTCCGACCGGCTTACCGGTGCCCTCAAGGATCTGCGTGGTAAGGGGCGTCTGTCACCGGCCGACATCGACGCCACGTGCCGCGAGATCCGTCTGGCCCTGCTCGAGGCCGACGTCGCGCTGCCCGTGGTGCGCGGTTTCATCGCCAAGATCAAGGAGCGCGCCAAGGGCGCGGAGGTCTCCGCGGCGCTGAATCCGGCCCAGCAGGTCGTCAAGATCGTCAACGAGGAACTGATCGGCATCCTCGGCGGCGAGACCAGGCGGCTGAACCTGGCCAAGACCCCGCCGACGGTGATCATGCTCGCCGGTCTGCAGGGTTCCGGTAAGACCACCCTGGCGGGCAAGCTCGCCAAGTGGCTGAAGGGCCAGGGCCATCAGCCGCTGCTCGTGGCCTGCGACCTGCAGCGTCCCGGCGCCGTCACCCAGCTCCAGGTGGTCGGCGAGCGCGCGGGCGCGCCGGTGTTCGCACCGCATCCCGGCACCTCGATCGGCGGTGGCGACAACCCGCTCGGCATCTCCGCCGCCGACCCCATCGAGGTCGCGCGCGCCGGTGTCGCCGAGGCGCGCACCAAGCAGTACGACGTGGTCATCGTCGACACCGCCGGTCGCCTCGGCATCGACGAGGAACTGATGCGCCAGGCCGCGGGCATCCGCGACGCGGTGCAGCCGGACGAGACGCTGTTCGTGCTCGACGCCATGATCGGTCAGGACGCCGTCAACACGGCCGAGGCCTTCCGCGACGGCGTCGGCTTCACCGGTGTGGTGCTCACCAAGCTCGACGGCGACGCGCGCGGTGGCGCGGCCCTCTCCGTCCGCAACGTCACCGGCGAGCCGATCATGTTCGCCTCCAGCGGCGAGAAGCTCGAGGACTTCGACGTCTTCCACCCGGACCGCATGGCCAGCCGCATCCTCGGCATGGGCGATGTGCTCACCCTGATCGAGCAGGCCGAGCAGGTGTACGACGCGCAGCAGGCCGAGGAGGCCGCGCGCAAGATCGGCAGCGGCGAACTCACCCTCGAGGACTTCCTCGAGCAGATGCTGGCGATCCGCAAGATGGGCCCGATCGGCAACCTGCTCGGCATGCTGCCCGGCGCGGGCCAGATGAAGGACGTGCTCGCCCAGGTCGACGACAAGCAGCTGGACCGGGTGCAGGCCATCATCCGCGGCATGACGCCCGCCGAGCGGGACAACCCCAAGATCATCAACGCCTCCCGCCGCCTGCGCATCGCCAACGGCTCCGGCGTCTCGGTCTCCGAGGTCAACCAGCTCGTCGACCGGTTCTTCGAGGCCAAGAAGATGATGGCCATGATGGGCCGTCAGATGGGCCTGCCCGGTTCGCGCCGCGGCGGCGGCAAGAAGGGCAAGAAGGGCAAGAAGGGCGGTCGCGGGCCGACGCCGCCGAAGGTGCGCGGCGGTCTGCCCGGCATGGGAATGCCGGGGATGCCGCAGATGCCCGCGGGCATGCCCGATCTGTCGAACATGCCCGCCGGTCTCAACGAATTGCCGCCGGGCTTGGACGGTTTCGACTTGTCCAAGCTCAAGTTCCCGAAGAAGTAGGGGACCACCGGGGCGCGGACGGTGGTGCGAGGGCCGATCTCCGGTCTGCCCTCGGCGGCCGATACGTTGAGGACAGCCGAGGACGTCGAGGAGGTCGCTGTGCATCTACGCGGGGTTGTTCTGCCGGACGACGAGGTGCGCGATCTCTGGGTGCGCGACGGGCTGGTGTCCTTCGAGCCGGTGCCGGGAGCCGAAACCCTCTGCGCCGCAGGGTGGATCGTGCCGGGGCTGGTGGACGCGCACTGCCACGTCGGCATCCGCTACGGCGGCGGGCACGAGACCCGCGAGGGCGCACTCGCCCAGGCGGTGACCGAGCGCGACGCCGGGGTGCTGCTGATGCGCGACGCCGGGTCGCCGATCGATACGCACTTCGTCGACGAGCACGAGGAACTCCCGACGATCATCCGCGCGGGCAGGCACATCGCGCGGCCCAAGCGCTACATCCGCGAACTCGGTATCGATCTGGACGACGAACGCGACCTCCCGGAGATCGTGGCCGAGCAGGCGCGTTTCGGGGACGGCTGGGTGAAGATCGTCGGCGATTGGATCGACCGCTCCGTCGGCGACCTGCGCCCGCTGTGGAGCGACGCCATCCTGAAAGAGGCCATCGACGCCGCGCACGCCAACGGCGCCAGGGTCACCGCGCACGTGTTCGGTGAGGACGCGCTGCCCGGGCTCATCGGCGCGGGCATCGACTGCATCGAACACGGCACCGGCCTCACCGACGAGACCATCGAGATGATGGTCGAGAACGGCACCGCCCTGGTCCCGACCCTGATCAACATCGACACCTTCCCGTCCATCGCGGACAGCGCGGGCAGGTTTCCCGTCTACGCCGCCCACATGCGTGACCTGCACCGCCGCGTGCGCCAGACGGTCGCCGCCGCGTACGCCGCGGGCGTGCCGATCTACGCGGGCACCGACGCGGGCGGCTCCATCCGGCACGGCCGCATCGCCGACGAGATCACCGCGCTGGCCGGCGCGGGCCTGTCCGCGCACGACGCGCTCGGCGCTGCCTCCTGGAACGCGCGGAGCTGGTTGGGTCGGCCGGGCATCGAGCACGGCGCGCCCGCCGATCTCGTCGTCTACCGGGAAGACCCCCGCGTCGCACCGGCGGCTCTCCGTAGTCCCGGATACGTCGTCCTCCGTGGCCGCGTCTACCCCTCCGCGGACCCCGTCACCGGTCACCGCTGAGCGCGGCCAATCGCACCGCGTACCACCTCGCAAGCGAGTTCGGCTCCCGCGGAGTCTCCGGCCTCACCGGCGACTTCATCGTCTGCGGGCGGGGGATCGATCTGGAGCCACACACCCTTCATACGCCGCACATAGGCACCGCCTGTGTGGGGCGTATGAAGGGTGTGTGGCTCGCTTGCGCAGTCCTGTGCGATGAATTCGGCGTACTCGTCTCGTCGGTAGTGAGGAAGGCGTTTTCGTACCAAGGAGGTCGGCCCATGCGGGATCTGGTGGTGACGGAGAACATCACGCTGGACGGGGTGATCGATGCGACGGAGGGACGGTTCACCGTCGGCAACGACGCGGTGGACGATCAATCCGACATCCTGGCCGAGCTCATGGCCCACACCGCCGCTTGCGACGCGGTGCTGTTCGGGCGCGTCACCTTCGAGGACATGCGCGGCTACTGGCCGCAGCAGACCGACGATCGGACCGGCATCACCGACGACCTGAACCAGATGGCGAAATACGTGGTGTCGCGCTCGATGGACGACCCGGGATGGCAGAACTCCACGGTGCTGCGCGGGCTGGACGAGGTGCGCGCGCTGAAGGAGCGGCCGGGGAAGGACATCGTCTGCACCGGAAGCATCGCGCTGGCCCACCAGCTCATCGAGGCCGGGCTGGTCGACGAATACCGATTGTTCGTCTACCCGGTCGTGCTCGGCCGCGGCGCGCGGCTGTTCGACGAAGGTGCGCGGATTCCGGCGCTGCGCCTCGTCGAGAGCAAGCCGTTCCGTTCCGGAGTGGTGCTGCTGCGCTACCGCCCCGCCTGATTCGCGGCGATTTCATCGCAGGTAGGGGAGGATCCGGCCCGTACGGCCGCCCGGCAGCTCAGTTCAGGATCGCGTTGACAGCCGATCCGATGCCGCGCAACCCCGCGCCGAGGAGTCGGAACAGCAGCGGAGCGGCATTGATCGCCGCTTCCGCCGCGACCTCGCCGCCCACCTCACGCGCGGCCTCGCGCTTGAAACTGGTGCGCCTGGTGTTGCGTCGGAAGATCCCCATGACCGGGTTATTGCGGCGCGGCCGCGAAACGTTGCATTCGGGCCGAAACCCCCCGGTATCGTCGCCCTGGCCGCGTCACCGAGCCGTGGTGATCGAGGTCGAGAGGCGATTTCGGGCGGAGCGGACCGGTCTGGCAGAATGGACCACCGTCCTTCCGGACAGTGTCAGCCCGTCTCCGGTTACGCACCGCGCGGCGGTCACACACTTCAAGCGCGAAACCGGGCTCGCAGACCGTGCGGGTCGCTGAATCGCGCCGTGACCAACTACCTGAAAGAGGCAGATCAGCATGGCTGTTCGCATCAAGCTCACCCGCATGGGCAAGATCCGCAACCCGCAGTACCGCGTCGTCGTCGCGGACGCCCGCACCCGTCGTGACGGCCGGGCCATCGAGTCCATCGGCAAGTACCACCCGAAGGAAGAGCCGTCGCTGATCGAGATCGACTCGGAGCGCGTGCAGTACTGGCTGGGTGTCGGCGCGCAGCCGACCGAGCCGGTGCAGCGCCTCCTGGAGATCACCGGTGACTGGCAGAAGTTCAAGGGCCTGCCGGGCGCCGAGGGCACGCTCAAGGTGAAGCCGGCCAAGCCGTCCAAGCTGGACCTGTTCAACGCCGCGCTGGCCGCCGCCGAGAACGAGCCGGTCGCCGAGGCCGTCACCCCGAAGAAGAAGGCCAAGAAGGAAGAGGCCGAGGGCGAGGCCGCTACCGAGGCTGCCGAGTAATCGTGAGCGAGCGCAGCGAGCGAACCATCGACACAGCGCGCACCGCGCTCGCGACCGAGCCGAGCGCTAGCGAGGTGGAGTCGTGAGCGCGGTAGTGGCGGATGCCGTCGAGCACCTGGTGCGCGGCATCGTCGCCAATCCCGATGACGTCCGCGTCGAGCTGATCACCGGCCGTCGCGGGCGCACCGTCGAGGTGCACGTCCACCCCGAGGACCTGGGCAAGGTGATCGGCCGCGGCGGACGCACCGCGACCGCCCTGCGCACTCTCGTCGCGGGCATCGGCGGCCGGGGCATCCGGGTCGACGTGGTCGACACCGATCAGTAGATGGAACTCGTCGTAGGGCGGGTCGCCAAGTCGCACGGTGTGCGCGGCGAACTCGTCGTCGAGGTCCGCACCGACGAACCCGAAGAGCGTTTCGCGGTGGGCACCACCCTGCGTGGTCGCCTGCCGCGCTCGTCGGAGGTTCGCGACTTCACCGTGGAGTCGGCCCGCGAGCACTCGGGCCGGCTCCTCGTGTTTCTCGCCGGGATCGCCGACCGCACCGCCGCCGACGCGCTGCGCGGCACGCTGTTCGTCGTGGACAGCGCGGACCTGCCGCCCTCGGACGATCCGGACGAGTTCTACGACCACGAGCTGGAGGGGCTGACCGTCCAGCTCACCGATGGCACGGTCGTCGGCACGGTCACCGAGGTGCTGCATTCGGCTGCGGGAGAACTGCTTTCGGTACGCGCCGCCGACGACGGCCGGGAAATCCTGATTCCGTTCGTCACGGCGATCGTGCCCACCGTGTCGCTCGCCGACCGGCTGGTGGTCATCGATCCGCCCGAGGGCCTGCTCGATCCCGAGTGATGGGCACTGCGCGCGCCGGGCGCGGGAATCTCGGCGGAACGAAGGGGCTGGGATGAGGCTCGACGTCATCACGATCTTTCCGGAGTATCTGGAGCCGCTGCGCACGGCGCTGCTCGGCAAGGCCATCGACAAGGGACTGATCTCCGTCGACGTGCACGACTTGCGGCGCTGGACGCACGACGTGCACAAGTCGGTCGACGATTCGCCGTACGGCGGCGGGCCGGGCATGGTCATGAAGCCGACCGTCTGGGGCGACGCGCTGGACGAGGTGTGCCCCGACGACGCCCTGTTGGTGGTGCCCACCCCGGCGGGCGTCCCGTTCACCCAGGCCACCGCCCAGCGCTGGGCCGCCGAGCAGCATCTGGTCTTCGCTTGCGGCCGCTACGAAGGCATCGATCAGCGCGTGTTCGACGACGCCGCGCGGCGGGTGCGCGTCGAAGAGGTCAGCATCGGCGACTACGTCCTCATCGGCGGCGAGGCCGCGGTGCTGGTGATGACCGAGGCCGTCGTGCGCCTGCTGCCCGGCGTGCTCGGCAATCAGCAATCGCACCAAGAGGATTCGTTCTCCGACGGCCTGCTCGAAGGTCCGAGCTACACCCGCCCCGTCAGCTGGCGCGGCCTCGACGTGCCACCGATCCTGCTCTCCGGCGACCACGCGAAGGTGGCCGCCTGGCGTCGCGAACAGTCACTGGCCCGCACCCGCGAACGCCGCCCGGATCTGCTGCCGCCGGAGTGAATCATCCAGCGGCCGAATTTCCTGAAGCGCCAACGTTATCGGGTTGTCCGCCAGTCGGAGGATCGACAGCGTCGTTCAGTCGGGCAACTGCGCCGTCGTGATGCAGAACGGATGCCCGGCCGGATCGAGCAAGACCCGCCACCGGTCGCCCGGCTGGGTGGGCGCGGGCACCGCACCCAACGCGAGCGCGCGCTGCTCGCACGCGTCCAAGTCGTCGTCGGCCGCCAAATCCAAGTGCACGATCGAGCTACCGGGCCACACGGGCGGCTTGTAGTCCGCGATCCGCTGCGCGATGACCGCTAGACCGGACGGGATGCGGATCGCCGCGCTGCGCTCCTTGCTCCACAGTGTGTGTCCGCCGAGCAGATCGAGGTAGAACCGCGCGAGCGCATCGGGGTCGGCGCAGTCCAGGGACAATCCCGCGATACGGAAAGGCTCTGTCACGCAAGGGAGTGTAGGGCGGACCACATCACCGCCCCGACCCGGGAGTCCTCCAACGGCCGCCGCAATCCCTTGGCGGCCGGGCGAATTGGCCCGAACACCGGAAACGCCGAAGGCCCAAGGGGCGCAGAGCGGTTGCTATCGAGCCGGTATGACGGCGATGCTGCCGTTGGTACCCGTGGATCATCAGACCCCAGGGCGCGGACTGCGGCTCCGAATGATCCAGCGCCATGGCAAGAATCGGGGCTTCCCCGCGCACGCTGGGTTCGCGGCCAGCGACCAGGGTGCGTTCGCACAACCGCATGATCATGGCACGGGCCGAGCCGACGGTCGGTGCCGGATGAGGGAGGTCGGTCCGAATCAGGGGAGGAGGCCGAGGCGGCGGGCGGTGACGACGGCCTCGTGCCGGGTGCGCGCGTCCAGTTTGGTCATGGCGTTGCGCAGGTAGCTCTTCACCGTTTCCGCACCGAGCGAGAGACGTTGGGCCGCTTCCTGATTGGTGCATCCGAGCGCGATCTCGGCGAGCACGTCCAATTCCCGGCGGGACAGGCGCGGCGCGTCGGGAGCGGGTTCGCCGGTGAGGACCCGGCCGAGACGGTCGCAGATGCCGTGCAGCCGGGCCCGCAGGCGCTCGTCGGTGGCCGTGCGGGCCAGGCCGCGCAGTTCGGCGCCGATGTCGCGCAATTCCTCGGCGGCGGCGGGCGCGGTGTCCGGCGTCGGCGCCGTCATCTCCAGCAGCCGTAGCCGCCGATCCACTTCGTCGCGGATCGCGAACTCGGTGGCCAGCCGTTTGCCCGCCTGCATCATCAGATCGGCGGTCCGGTCGCCTAGCGGGCTCGTACCGCGCGTCGCGGCGTAGAGCACCGCGCGCGATCGATCGTCGACGACCACCGGCACCGCGAGCACCGAGCGGATGCCCTCGCCCGAGACCGGCGCGTCGTAGTGGTGGGTGATGGAGGCGGCGTTGCGGTAGTCCGCCACCGACGCGGGCCTGCGCATATCCATGACCTGGCCGCCGAGGCCCGAACGGCGCAACACGGTGAGGCCGCGCAGCCCGTTGGTCATCGTCCCGACGAACTCGGTGAGCAGCAACGCATCCTCGTGCACCTCGCCACCGAATACGACGGGGACGCCCGCCCGATGCGCCACCCAGCGGATCTCGGCGCGCAGCGCGTCCGCGTCGCGGGGCCGCAGCAGGGAAGTGGTGGTCAAACGACTCACCCCTTTTCGGGGGTAGTGACGAACGTGATGCAACCCACATCCTATGGGACACGAGGGTGGCGTGGATCACCGACGAGGAGAGGCGACATGAGCACGGACCTGGACGCGCGGGTGCGCGAACTGCTGGAGTGTTACGACGGACCGGAGGCCTGTGCGGCGGAGCTGCTGTGCGACCGACATCCGGCGGACCGCGTCGCGTTCACGGTGGTGGACGCCGACCTGAGCGCCACCGACCTCACCTACGGCGAACTCCGCGAGCGTTCGGCGCGTTTCGCCGCGGCGCTGGCCGGGCTCGGGGTCGGGCGCGGCGATCGCGTCGCCACCCTGATGGGCAAGTCCGCGGACCTGATCGTGGCGCTGCTCGGCATCTGGCGCCGCGGCGCTGTGCACGTGCCGCTGTTCACCGCGTTCGCGCCGCCCGCCATCGCCTTCCGCTTGACGGCCGCCCGCGCCGCGCTCGTCGTCGCGGACGCCGATCAGGCCGTGAAGCTGGCGCCCGGCGACGACATTCCGGCCGACGCGCCATGGCGGCTGGTCGTCGCGGGATCGTCCGAGGAGGTCGGACCGGACACCTTGCGTTTCGCCGACCTGCTCGACGCGTACGCCGCCGACGACCCGCGCGCCGCCGCGGTCGCGGTCGGCGGTGACGGACTGCTCGTCCAGCTGTTCACCAGCGGCACCACCGGCACCCCGAAGGGCGTGCCGATCCCGCTGCGCGCGCTGGCTTCCTTCCACGCGTATCAGGAGTTCGCGCTGGATGTCCGCCCCGACGACGTCTACTGGAACGCCGCCGATCCGGGCTGGGCCTACGGGCTCTACTACGCGATCCTGAGCCCGCTCGCGTCGGGCACCCGCAGCCTGCTGCTGCACGCGGGCTTCTCCGCGCCGCTCACCTGGCGGGTCATGGAGCGCTTCGGGGTCACCAACTTCGCCGCCGCGCCCACCGTCTACCGCGCCCTGCGGGCCGACGACAATGCGCCGCCAACGGGTTTCGCGCTGCGCCGCGCCTCCTCCGCGGGCGAACCGCTCACCCCCGAGGTCGTCGCCTGGTCGGCGCGGAATCTGGGCGTCGCCGTCCGCGACCACTACGGGCAGACCGAGCACGGCATGGTCGTCTGCAACGCCTGGCACGACGAGCTCAGCGCCGACGCCCCGCTCGGATCGATGGGCAGGCAGCTGCCCGGCTGGACCTGTGCCGTGCTCGCCGAGGACGCGGACGTCGAGGCCGCCCCCGGTGAACTCGGCCGGGTCGCGATCGACACCGAGCGCAGTCCGCTGCTGTGGTTCCTGGGCTATCTCGACGCCCCCGAGCGCACCGCGCAGCGCTACACCGCCGACGGCCGTTGGTATCTCACCGGCGACGCCGGATCCCGCGACGCCGACGGGTTCTTCCACTTCTCCGCCCGCGACGACGACGTGATCATCATGGCGGGCTACCGCATCGGCCCGTTCGAAGTGGAGAGCGTGCTGGTGCTGCACGACCAGGTGGCGGAGGCCGCGGTGGTCGGTCTGCCGGACGAGTTGCGCGGGGAAGTGCTGGAGGCATTCGTGGTGTTGCGCAACGGATCCGCAGGCAGCGCCGAATTGGCCGCCGAGCTACAGCAATTGGTGAAGGAGAAGTTCGCGGCGCACGCCTATCCGCGCCGGGTGCATTTCGTGACGAGTCTGCCGAAGACGCCCAGCGGCAAAGTGCAGCGTTTCGTGCTGCGCCAGCAGGGAGGTGCGCGATGAACCTCGCGCTGCCGAGCTACGCCTCGGGCACCTCGGACGCGCCGCTGCTCGGCGACACTATCGGGGCCGACTTGGACCGCACCGCCGCGGCGCATCCGGATCGGGAAGCGTTGGTGGACTCGCCGACCGGACGCCGTTGGACCTACCGCGAACTCGTCGCGGCGGTCGACGCGACAGCGTCCGGTCTCGCCGCCCGCGGTCTCGCCAAGGGCGATCGCGTCGGCATCTGGGCCCCCAACTGCGCGGAGTGGTTCCTCGTGCAGTACGCCACCGCCAAGCTGGGCGCGATCCTGGTCAACATCAATCCGGCCTACCGCACCAGCGAACTCGGATACGTGCTGCGCCAAGCCGGGGTTCGGATGCTCATCGCCGCACCGGAGTTCAAGACCTCGGACTATGTCGCCATGATCGAGGAGGTCCGACCCGAATGCCCGGGCCTCGACCAGGTTCTGATCCTCGGCGGCGCGGACTGGGCCGCGGTGGCCGACGCGCCGGCCGACGCCGAGCGACTGGCCGCCGTGGCGGTGACGTTGTCGGCGGACGATCCGATCAACATCCAATACACCTCGGGCACAACGGGTTTCCCCAAGGGCGCCACGCTCAGCCATCACAACATCCTCAACAACGGTTACTTCGTCGGGGAGCTGTGCGGGTACACCGAACAAGACCGGATCTGCGTGCCGGTGCCCTTCTACCACTGCTTCGGCATGGTGATGGGCAATCTGGCCGCCACCAGTCACGGTGCGGCGGTGGTGATTCCGGCGCAGGCCTTCGACCCGGCGGCAACCCTGGAAGCGGTCGCCCTGGAGCGCTGCACCTCCCTTTACGGCGTGCCGACGATGTTCATCGCCGTGCTCGCCGAGCTGGACTCGGTGCTCGAGAAGACGGGCGCGACACCAGATCTGTCGACTTTGCGGACCGGCATCATGGCGGGTTCGCCATGTCCGGTGGAGGTGATGAAGCGGGTCATCGACCGGCTCGGCATGCACGAGGTGTGCATCTGCTACGGCATGACCGAAACGTCTCCGGTGTCCACCCAGACCCGCCGCGACGACGACCTCGATCGCCGGACCGCGACCGTCGGCCGCGTCGGCCCGCATCTCGAGGTCAAGATCGTCGATCCCGCAACGGGTCTGACCGTCCCGCGCGGCGAGCCCGGCGAACTGTGCACCCGCGGCTACTCGGTGATGCTCGGCTACTGGGATCAGCCGGAGAAGACCGCCCAAGCCATCGACGCGGCCCGCTGGATGCACACCGGCGACATCGGCGTGATGGACGCCGACGGGTACATCGCCGTGACCGGCCGGATCAAGGACATGGTGATCCGCGGCGGCGAGAACATCTACCCCCGCGAGATCGAGGAGTTTCTCTACACCCACCCGGACATCCTGGACGCCCAGGTGATCGGTGTGCCCGACGCGAAGTACGGCGAGGAACTGATGGCCTGGATCCGCATGCGCGAGGGCGCCATCCCGCTGGACGCCGAGTCCCTGCGCGCCTTCTGCACCGGCAAACTCGCCCACTTCAAGATCCCGCGCTACGTCCACCTGGTCGACGAATTCCCGATGACCGTCACGGGCAAGATCCGCAAGGCCGAAATGCGAGAGATGGCAAGGCAACTCCTCGGCTAGCCCGAGCTGCCCCACTGAGCCCAGAGGAACGGGCGCACCGAAACCGGCGCCTCCGTTCCTCGGGGCACAATGGGCGCAGCCGGACGGAGCCCGTCGTCAGCGCACACATGGCCGGAGGGAATGCGGAGGTACGCCCGATGAGCGCTGCCGGAGGTAGTCCGCTGTCAGCCCGCGCACGGCCGGAGCGAACGCGGGGGTAGGCCTGCCGAGGCGACAACTGATTTCGCGAGGCCCGGGTAACTCGTCGGGTACGCCCAAAACATACCCCGCTCCCGACCGCCGGCCCGTTGCGAAACTCCCGAGGCTCTCACGACCGGCCTGAAACGCGGAGAGGCGGGCTGACGAGCTAGTGTTGCGGGTCGTGACGACAGCGCCCGAGATCGCCAGTTCAGAGCAGAACAGCACCGACACGACCGCCGCCGCACCGACAGGCGCCCCGCTGGCCAGCGTGGGCAGGCGTATCGCCGACGAACTCGGTGTGCGCGAGAGCCAGGTCCGCGCCGCGGTCGAACTGCTGGACGCGGGTTCGACCGTGCCGTTCATCGCGCGTTACCGCAAGGAAGTGACCGGCGGGCTGGACGACGCCCAGCTGCGCCAGCTCGACGAGCGGCTGTCCTACCTGCGCGAACTCGACGAGCGCCGTGGCGCGATCATCGAATCCATCCGTGGCCAAGGCAAACTCGACGACGCGCTGCTCGGGCAGTTGATGCTCGCCGAGACCAAGGCCCGCCTGGAGGACATCTACCTGCCGTTCAAGCCGAAGCGGCGCACGAAGGCGCAGATCGCGCGCGAGGCGGGGCATGAGCCGGTGGCCGACGCGCTGATCGGCGATCCGACCACCGATCCCGGCCAGTACACCGCCGAGCAGCTCGACGGCGCCCGCGCGATCCTGGTCGAGCGGTTCGCCGAGGACGCGGATCTGGTCGGCGAGCTGCGCGAGATGATGTGGAACCGCGGTCAGATCAGCTCGACGGTGCGGCCGGGCA
The DNA here is from genome assembly GCF_059570515.1 of Nocardia sp. CNS-044. NCBI lineage: Bacteria > Bacillati > Actinomycetota > Actinomycetes > Mycobacteriales > Nocardiaceae > Nocardia > Nocardia sp. CNS-044. The sequence continues at coordinate 239,649 of NZ_JCANSX010000012.1, read as the reverse complement.
AGGAGGAGGCGGGCGCGAAGTTCGCCGACTACTTCGAGTTCAGCGAGCCGTTCCACAAGCTGCCCTCGCACCGCGTGCTCGCGCTGTTGCGCGGTGAGAAGGAGGACGTGCTCACCCTGCACCTCGAGCCGGACACCGAAGAGCCCGAGCCAGGCGAGCGCAGTGTCTACGAAGGCCGCATCGCGGTGCGGTTCGGCATCGCCGACAAGGGCCGCCCCGCTGATTCCTGGCTGCTGGACACGGTGCGCTGGGCGTGGCGCACCAAGCTTCAGGTCAGCCTCGGTATCGACACCCGCATGCGGTTGCGTCAGGCCGCGGAGAAGGACGCGGTCGACGTGTTCGCCGCCAACCTGCGCGATCTGCTGCTCGCGGCGCCCGCGGGCACTCGCACCACGATGGGCCTGGACCCGGGCTACCGCACCGGCGTCAAGGTCGCGGTCGTCGATGCCACCGGCAAGGTCGTCGCCACCGAGGTCATCTACCCGCACAAGCCGCAGGGCCAGACGGAGAAGTCGCTCGCGGTACTCGGCGCGCTGGTCGCGCGGTTCGGCGTCGAACTCATCGCGATCGGCAACGGCACCGCCTCGCGCGAAACCGACGCCCTTGCCGCCGAGCTGATCTCGCGCATCCCGGCGAACAAGCCGACCAAGATCGTGGTCTCGGAGGCGGGCGCGTCGGTGTACTCCGCCTCCGCCTACGCCTCCCAGGAACTGCCGGACATGGACGTCTCGCTGCGCGGCGCGGTGTCCATCGCGCGCCGCCTGCAGGATCCGCTGGCCGAGCTGGTGAAGATCGACCCGAAGTCGATCGGCGTGGGCCAGTATCAGCACGACGTCTCCGAGACGCTGCTGGCTCGCTCGCTGGGCGCGGTGGTCGAGGACGCGGTGAACGCGGTCGGCGTCGACGTGAACACCGCCTCGGTGCCGCTGCTCTCCCGGGTATCGGGCATCGCGTCGTCCGTGGCGGAAAGCATTGTGGCGCACCGTGATCAGCACGGTCCGTTCCGCAGCCGCACCGCCCTGCTCGACGTGCCCCGGCTCGGTCCGAAGGCGTTCGAACAGTGCGCGGGCTTCCTCCGCATCCGTGGCGGCGACGACCCGCTCGACACCTCCGCGGTGCACCCCGAGGCCTACCCGGTGGTCCGGCGCATTCTGGAATCCACCGGCCGCGGGATGTCCGAACTGATCGGCAACACCACCGTGCTGCGCGCGCTGCGGGCCGCCGAGTTCACCGACGAGAAGTTCGGTGTCCCGACCGTCACCGACATCATCAGCGAGCTGGAGAAGCCGGGCCGCGACCCGCGCCCGGAGTTCAAGACCGCCGAGTTCGCCGCCGGTGTGGAGAAGGTCGCCGACCTGAAGCCCGGCATGGTGCTCGAGGGCGTGGTCACCAATGTCGCGGCGTTCGGCGCGTTCGTCGACGTCGGCGTGCACCAGGACGGTCTGGTGCACGTCTCGGCCATGTCGCACAACTTCGTCAAGGATCCGCGCGAGGTGGTGAAGTCCGGTGACGTGGTGAAGGTGAAGGTGCTCGAGGTCGACGTCGCCCGTCAGCGCATCGGTCTCTCCCTGCGCCTGGACGACGAGCCGGGGGCGCCCGCGAAGAGCGAGCGCGGCGGCAACCGCGGCCAGGGCGGCGGACGTCAGGGCGGCGACGGCAGGCAGCGGCAGAATGGTCAAGGGCGGCCGCAGCAGGGCCGCGGTCAGGGCAACCAGCGGCGCAACGCCCCCGCGCCGAGCGGTTCCATGGCCGACGCGCTGCGCCGGGCCGGTTTCGGACAGTAGGAGCCAGCGCGGGGGCGGAGGGATGTAGGCGGCCATGCGACGGTGGCTCGAAGACGATGTGATCGCGCAAGGCCGCCTACCGCTGCTGTGCTTCCTCTTCGGCTTCATCGTCGGGTTCCTGTTCATCCGGCTCAGCGTCCGGATGATCAGGGCCAAGGTGCGCTGGTGGCCGGGCAACCTCCGAGCGGGCACCGTGCACATCCATCACATGGTGTTCGGCGTGATTCTGGTGCTCGGCTCCGGACTCGGCCTGGTCGCCGTCTTCGAGGAGGGCAGCAGTGCCACCGCGGGCGCGCTGTCGGCGGCCTTCGGTGTCGGCGCCGCGCTGGTCCTGGACGAGTTCGCGCTGATCTACTACCTGCGCGACGTGTACTGGGAGGAACAGGGCCGCACCTCGGTGGACGCCGTGTTCGTCGCGCTCGCGGTGACCGGGCTGCTGCTGCTCGGTTTCCATCCGCTGTCGCTGCTGGAGATCAACGACTTTCGCGCTTCCATCGGCACCGGCGCGCGGATCGTGGCGACCGTGTTCGCGCTCGTCAACCTGATGCTCGCCGCGATCGTCATCGCCAAAGGCAAGATCTGGACCGGCCTGTTCGGCATGTTCTTCCCGCCGCTGCTGGTGGTCGGCGCGCTGCGGCTGAGCAGGCCGGGCGCGCCATGGGCACGGTGGCGCTACGGCGACCGGCGGCGGTTGATGTACCGGGCGATCGTGCGGGAACGCCGGTATCGCAGGCCGGTCATCCGGGCCAAGATCTTCGTGCAGGACCTGGTCGCGGGCAAGCCCGATGTCGAGCACGTGCGCACGGCGGCGGAGGCCGAGCTGACCAGGACGGTCGTGCCCGCGCCGCCCGCGCCGCACCGGCACCACCACCTGCCGTGGGCGGCCGATCACGACGAGGGGCACTGACTTCGCGTTATCGACGGTCGTCGGCTCGGACCAGGTCGAGTCGCGCGAGACGTTCGGGATCGGACAGGATGTCGATCTCGGCGATCCGGCCGTTCGTCACGGTAAAGCTCATCACCGACATCGGCTTGCCCTCGGCGGTATTGAGCAGTCCGGCAACGCCGTTGACCAGGGCCCGGTGGGTGTCGTAGAGGTTGGCCATCCGGTGGAACGTGTCGAGCATCGCCGCCACTCGTTCCGCGCCGCGGACCACGCGCAGGCCACCGGGCACCGTCGCGCCGCCGTCGGCGTGCAGCACCACGTCCGGATCGAGGATCGCCAGCAGCGCGTCGAAATCGCCGCCGCGCGCGGCGCTGAGGAAGGCGTCCACGACCCGGCGCTGGCGGGGCAGATCGGGGTCCGGCACCGGCGCCCGGCCGCGCACCCGGTTGCGGGCGCGGCTGGCCAGCATCTTGGCCGCGGCCGGCGATTTGCCGACGATCGGCGCGATCTGATCGAAAGGCATCGCGAACATGTCGTGCAGCACGAAAGCGAGCCGTTCCGCCGGGTTCAGCGACTCCAGCACCACCAGTAGCGCCATGCCGACCGAATCGGCCAGCACCGCTTGGCCTTCCGGATCGGTGCCGTCCTCCGGGCCGATCACCGGATCCGGCAGGCGCTCGGCCATCGGCTCCTCCCGGCGGGAGGTGCGCGCCCGCAGCATGTCGAGGCAGACCCGGCCGACGACGGTGGTCAGCCAGCCCGCGAGATTGTCGATGTCGGCGGCATCGGTTCTGGCCAGCCGCAGCCACGCCTCCTGAACCGCGTCGTCGGCTTCGGCGACCGAGCCGAGCATGCGGTAGGCCACCGCGGTCAGATGCGGCCGGTGGCATTCGAAGCGCCCCGCCAGAAAATCGTGGTCGTTCACGTCGTGTCCTCTCCGTCGACTTACCGACGAACCGGAGTCGCCGGACGTGACAGCGTCGCCTTTTCATGTGGTCTACATCACACTCGTTACCTTTCCGCGCTGCCCTCCGTCATCCAGTCGAACAGCGATGAGGCGATGCGCGATGAGCGCGACGCCAACCGGAGCAACGAGGAAGGCCGAAAGATGAAGACAGCGATGCCGATTCCCGCGGAATTCACCACGACCCCGATCGAAGACGGTGCGTCGCACCGCGGATCCCGCGCGAGGATGATCGCCTTCGGGGGAGCTACGGCCATTTTGATGACCGAATCGGTAGTGGGCGCGTATTGGGATCTCGCGCGAATTCCCTACGTGCAGGACACTTTCGCACGTCTCGAATACCCGCTCTACTTCGCGACCATCATCGGCGCCGCCAAGGTCGCCGCCGTGGGCGCGGTGCTGGCGCCCGGCACGCCGCGTGTGAAGGAATGGGCTTATGCCGGACTGGCTTTCGTCTACGGCGGCGCCGCCCTTTCGCACCTGGCTGTCGGCGACCCGGCGGCCGCAGCGATTTCCCCGCTGGTCTTTCTCGGGCTCACCGTCGCGTCCTGGGCGCTGCGTTCGCCCGCCCGGCGCGATCCGAAACCGCTGCCCGAAGCATGGGCCGCGCTGCGCCGCTTCGGCCGCGCCTAGCAATTCTTCGAACGAAACAGCAGACAGGAAAAGGGAAATGACACTGGACAATCTCCGCGGCGTTGTTCGCGGCCGGGTCTTCTTGCCCGGTGACGAGGAATTCGACAGCGCCGCGCGGGCGTGGAATCTCACCGTGCGCCAGTCCGTGGCCGCGGTGGTCGAGATCGCCGATGCCGCGGACGCCGCGGCGCTGGTCCGCTATGCGAGCGGCGCGGGACTAACGGTCGCCACCCAGCCGACTGGCCACGGCGCGTCCGGCAACGGCGACGGCGTGATCCTCGTCCGTACCGCGCGCCTCGACCACATCGAGGTGCACGCCGACGAGCGGTGGGCGCGCGTCGGCGCGGGCGCGACCTGGGGACAGGTGCAAGCCGCCGTCGGCGCGCACGGACTGACCGGTCTGGCGGGCAGCAACCCGGTCGTCGGCGTCACCGGCTACACCCTCGGCGGCGGGCTGAGCTGGTTCGGCAGGAAGTTCGGCTGGGCGAGCGACGACGTGCGCGCGTTCGAGATCGTCGACGCCGAGGGCGGTCCCGCGCGCGTCACCGCCGCGTCCGACCCGGAGCTGTTCTGGGCGCTGCGCGGCGGCGGTGGGGATTACGCACTGGTGACCGCGCTCGAATTCGACCTGCACCCCGCGCCCGCGCTCTACGGCGGTCGCGTGATGTGGCCCGGCGCGGCTACCCGCGCTGTCTTCGAGGCGTTCGGCGAACTCACCGAGCGGGCTCCCGACGAGTTGTCGCTGTGGTTCCACCGCTTCCAATTCCCTGACGCCCCACCGATGGTCGCGCTCGACGTCGCCTACCTCGGCGATGCGGAGGCGGCCAGGGAACTGCTCGCCGGAGTCGACGCCATCGGCGGCGCGGTCGTCGACAAGCGCGGCGAGTTGTCGGTGGCGAACCTCGGCGACATCACCGCCGAACCCACCGATCCGAGCCCGGCGCTGTCCCGTGCCGAGCTGCTGACCGATCTCGACGACGCGGTGGCGAAGATCCTGCTCGACGACCCGCTCGCGCCGCTGGTGAACCTCCAGATCCGCCACCTCGGCGGCGCGCTCGCCGCCGCCGCGCCGGAACCGGGCGCACGCGCGGCGGTGCGCGAGCCATACCTGCTGTACCTGCTCGGCCTGGGTCTGCCGCACCTCGCCGAGGCGGTCGCCGCCGAACAGCGGCGGATCGTCGGCGCGCTGGACGGCCATCTGGGCGCGGGCAAGCCGTACACGTTCCTGACTCCCGGCGAGCGCGCGTCGGCGGCCTTCGACGCGTCGACCGTGGACAGGTTGGCCGACATCAAGCGGGCCCGCGATCCACGGGGCGTCTTCCGCGCGAACTACCCGGTGCTCGGATGAGCGCGGACGTCGCCACGGCGGTCGTGCACGGCACCGTCGCGGCGGGATTCGAGGAGGTCCTGGCGGAGTTCGCCGCGGTGGTGGCCGAGGAGAACGGCGAATCCGGTGCACAGCTGGCCGGATTCGTGCACGGCAGGCAGGTGGTCGATCTCTGGGCAGGGCCCGAGGTCACCGGCGAGACGCTGACCGGCCTGCACTCCACCACCAAGGGCGCCGCGACGCTGGTCGTCGCGCTGCTCGTGCAGGACGGCGTGCTCGAGCTGGACCGGACCGTCGCCCACTACTGGCCGGAGTTCGCGGCGGCAGGCAAGTCGGCGATCACGCTGCGGCAGGTGCTGACCCACCGCGCCGGGCTGATCGGGATCGAGGGCGGCTTCACCGTGGCACAGCTGGCCGACGACCGGGTCATCGCGGAACTGATAGTCCGGCAGCATCCGCACTTCCGGCCGGGGTCGGCCCAGGGATACGGCGGCTTCGTCACCTTCGCCATCCTCGGGGAGGTTGTGCGACGCCTGGTCGGCCGCTCCATCCAGGAGCTGTTCGAGGAACGGATCAGGGCGCCCCACGAGCTGGATCTCTATCTCGGTCTGCCCGAGGCGCAGGACGGGCGCTTCCGCGAGATCCTCCCGTGGCTGGCCACCCCGGAGATGGAGGCGGCCTTCGACGCGAATTCGCCGAACCCGCAGGGCATCGCGGGCATCTCCTACAACCTGAACGCCACACCGGCGTTCACGCCGATGGATGTGATGCGGTTGCCCAACAGCCGCGAGGTGCGGTCGCTTGGGCAGGCTTCGGCCGGTGGCGTCGGAAGCGCGCGAGGTGTGGCGAGCATGTACGCCGCCGCCATCTCGAAACTGAACGGTCGCCCTCCGCTGCTGCGCCCGGACACCCTCGCCGAGTTCACGACGATCCACGCGCCGGGACCCGATCTGGTGCGCGGTGACGCCGTGTTCGCCCTGGGTTTCGAGGCCAAAGGGCTGTCGTACCCGTTCCTCGGTGCGCGGGCCTTCGGCCACACCGGTTCGGCGGGATCGGACGGCTTCGCCGATCCGCGGTCGGGTGTCGCGTACGGGTACACCCGCCGGCGGGCCGCGTTCGCTTTCGACGCGGCGGAGAATCACCGGTTGGCGGCGGCGCTGCACCGGGCCGCGGTGGAACTCGATCGCTGACGAGAGCGCGGTCTGTTTTCGGGGCGTGGCGGAGTTGGGCCAGCGGCAGTCGGCTCTTCGGCGGGAGTGGGTCCCGATCGGATATCTGTCGCGGATGGTCTGGCCGGTGGCGGCGCCCGCTGTGGAGGGCGATGTACCGTGGCCGGTGTCGTCCCGGCGTCGGTCGATGCGGCGGCGATCCCTTGGGCCCGATTTTCGGCACGGCCCTCGGGTCTGGCACAATGCACAGGTTGCCCTGGGTGCATGTCGACCCCGGGAGCATCCCTTAATTCGGAGCATGAACCGGTCGAGCACGCACCGTGCCGCCAGGGTCCTCTGTTCGCGCGAACTCCAGAAGGATGGAAATGAACACCCTTGACTTCGTCGACGAAAAGTCGCTGCGCAGCGATGTCCCCGACTTCCGTCCGGGCGACACCCTCAATGTGCACGTGAAGGTCATCGAAGGCTCGAAGGAGCGCATCCAGGTCTTCAAGGGCGTCGTGATCCGTCGCCAGGGCGGTGGCATCCGCGAGACCTTCACCGTGCGCAAGGTGTCGTTCGGTGTCGGCGTGGAGCGCACCTTCCCGGTGCACAGCCCGAACATCGACCACATCGACGTCGTGACCCGCGGTGACGTCCGCCGGGCGAAGCTGTACTACCTGCGCGACCTGCGCGGTAAGGCGGCCAAGATCAAGGAAAAGCGCTGAGCGCTTCGCCCTGACCCGGCACGAGTGATCTTCACTGGCCCGGCACCGGACGCGAGTCATGGTGCCGGGCTAGTCTGTTCCGCGTGGCAGACGAAAGTGGGTCGGTGTCGGTGTCCGGATCGGACGACGAGGGGGGACGCCGCAGCAGGCGGCAGGCGAAGAAGCCGAAGAAGCAGCGCCCGTTCTGGCAGGAGCTGCCGGTCCTCATCGTGATCGCGGCCGTCATCGCCGCGCTGATGGTCAGCTTCGTCGGGCGGCCGTACGTGATCCCCTCCCAGTCGATGGAGGAGACCCTCCAGATCGGCGACCGCATCTACGTGCAGAAGGTCAGCTACTACGGCAGCGACCCGCAACCCGGTGACGTGGTGGTCTTCGTCGGACCGCCCTCCTGGAACACCCGCTACCAATCGATCCGCTCGGACAACGCGATCGTGCGCGGCGTGCAGAACTTCTTCTCCTTCTTCGGCCTCGTGCCGCCCGACGAGAACGACCTGGTCAAGCGGGTCATCGCGGTCGGCGGTCAGACCGTGCAGTGCTGCGACGCGCAGGGCAGGGTCATGGTGGACGGCAAGCCCCTCGACGAGCCGTACGTCGAGAACGACTACCGCTGGCTGGCCGGCCAGCAAAACCCCACCTATCCCGCGGGCCGCGTGTTCGGTCCGGTGAAGGTTCCGGAGGGGCACCTGTGGGTGATGGGCGACAACCGCAACCAGTCCGCGGACTCGCGCGCCCACGTCGGCGACGAATGGCAGGGCACCGTCCCCATCGACAACGTGCGCGGCAAGGCCGTCGTCAAGATCTGGCCGCCGAATCGGATGGGGCTCATTCGTTCCCAGGACCCGCAGACGAACTGATCGGCGCGGCCGCAGGATAATTGGACGGTGGGGCAGGCCGGAGCAGTGGGTAACCGAATGACGGCAAGCAACGGGTGGCCGCCGCGCGTGGTGATGCGCAAAGCGGGCGGCTTGCGCACGCTGGAGGCGGCGCTGATCCGCAGCGGGCTCGGCCCGGTGGCGGGCGTGGACGAGGCCGGTCGCGGCCCGTGCGCCGGACCACTGGTCGTCGCGGCCTGCCTGCTCGCACCGAAGGCCTACGACAAACTCGCGGGCCTCGACGACTCCAAGAAGCTCACCGAAGCCACCCGCGAGGAGCTGTATCCGGTCATCACGCGGCTGGCGCTGGCCTGGAAGGTCGTCGTGGTCCCGGCGTGGGAGATCGACTCGATCGGTATCCACGTGGCCAATATCGAGGGGATGCGCCGCGCGGTGGCCGGCCTCGGGCACACTCCTGGCTACGTGCTGACCGATGGGTTCCGTGTCCCTGGCATTCCGGTCCCGTCACTACCCGTGATCGGTGGAGATGCGGCGGCGGCGTGCATCGCGGCGGCCAGCATCCTGGCCAAGGTGACCCGTGACCGGATCATGGTGGAGATGGACCAGCGATTCCCTGGCTACGGTTTCGCGGCGCACAAGGGCTACAACACGCCCGAGCACACCGCCGCGCTGAACGAGCTCGGTCCGTGCAGCGAACACCGGCGATCGTGGCGCAATGTGCGCGAGACGGCGGGGTTGCGGCCGCTCGACCCGGCCGTCGAGTACGCCGACGCGGTGCTCGCCGACGGGCTCGAGGACAGCCGAGTGGCTACCGATGCCGCCCATGCGAGATGATGTGGAGAGACGACCGGACGGTGTGAGCGTCAGGCCAGCAGGCGGTAGCGCGAGGTAACCACGCAGGCCGAGCGAACGCCGCCGATACGATGCAGTGCCGCGAGAAGGAGGACGTCCCACCCGATGAGTGCCGAGGACCTCGAGAAGTACGAAACCGAGATGGAGCTCTCGCTGTATCGCGAGTACAAGGACATCGTCGGTCAGTTCTCGTACGTGGTGGAGACCGAGCGCCGCTTCTACCTGGCCAACTCCGTGGAGCTTCGCCCACAGAACGCCGACGGTGAGGTGTACTTCGAGGTACGCATGAGCGACGCGTGGGTGTGGGACATGTACCGGCCCGCCCGCTTCGTCAAGCACGTCCGGGTGATCACCTTCAAGGACGTCAACATCGAGGAGCTGGAGAAGCCGGACCTGCGGCTTCCCGAGTAATCCGCACCGCGCGAGTTCCGCTGACGGAAGGCGAGACGCCTTTCGGCCGCCGCGCGGGCGGCGATGCGCTGTGTCCGGCAGCGCCGCTACCACGGCGGCCTGACAGCTTGTTTCGATTCGGAATCCGCGGCGGCGTGTTGTCCACAGTGGCGGCGTAGTCCACAGGGCAGGTATCGGCCCAGGTCATCGCGACCGGACTGCGGCGCGGTGCGGTCACGATCGTCGGGTGGCAGACAAACAGGCACTCGGCGCATACGGGGAAGAGCTGGCGGCACGGTTCCTGCGGGACGCGGGCATGGAGATCGTCGTGCGCAACTGGCGTTGCCGGTACGGCGAACTCGATCTGATCGCGCGTGACTCCCAGACCACCGCGTTCGTCGAGGTGAAAACCCGCAGCGGCCTCGGCTTCGGCACGCCCGCCGAGGCCGTCACCTTCGCCAAGCAGCAGCGCATCCGGCGGCTCGCGCTGCTCTGGCTGGCCGAACAGGACGGCCCCTGGCGGCGAATACGCTTCGACGTGATCTCGGTGCTGATCCAGCCCGGCCACAACCCGGTGATCGACCACCTCGAGGCGGTCTTCTGATGGCGCTGGGGCGCGCCCATTCCGTCGCGGTGGCCGGCGTGGACGGGCAGTTGGTCGAGATCGAGGCCGACATCGGTCAGGGGCTGCCGTCGGTGCACCTGGTCGGCCTGCCCGACACCGCGCTCTCCGAATCGCGCGACCGGGTCCGCTCGGCCGTGGCCAATTCGGGGGAGAAGTGGCCGGACGGCCGCGTGATCCTCGCCCTGTCGCCCGCGACTCTGCCCAAGATCGGCAGCGTCTACGACCTCGCACTGGCGGTATCGGTACTGGACGCGGCGGGCGCGGTGCCCTCGGAACGGCTGGTGAAGACGGTGCTGTTGGGCGAGCTCGCATTGGACGGGCGGGTGCGCCGGGTGCGCGGCATCCTGCCCGCGGTGATCACCGCGCGCAACGCGGGCTGGTCGACGGTGGTGGTGCCCGAATGCGCCATGGCGGAAGCGGGTCTGGTCGAGGGCGTCGAGGTGTTCGGCGCGGTGAGTCTGCGTGCCGTGGTCGCCTGGTTGCGCGGTGAGGCGGCGCTGCCGGAGCCGAGCGGCGAACTGCCCGATACGGCGCGCTCCTACGGCGACCTCAGCGAGGTGGTCGGTCAGGACGAGGCCCGCTGGGCGCTCGAGGTGGCCGCGGCGGGCGGCCACCACCTGTTGCTGACCGGGCCACCCGGCATAGGCAAAACCATGCTGGCGCAACGTCTTCCCGGTCTGCTGCCGCCGCTGTCGGAAGCTGAGGCGCTGGAGGTGACGGCGATCCACTCGGTGGCGGGCGCGCTGTCCGGCGATCATCCGCTCATCACCGTGCCGCCGTTCGTCGCACCACACCACTCCACCTCGGTCACGGCGATGATCGGCGGCGGCTCGGGCTCGGCCCGTCCCGGTGCGGTGAGTCGGGCCCACCGCGGCGTGCTCTTCCTCGACGAATGCGCCGAGATCGGTGTCAAGGTCCTCGAAGCGATGCGAACTCCGTTGGAGGAGGGCGAGGTTCGCATCGCTCGCCGCGACGGGGTGGCGCGCTACCCGGCCCGCTTCCAACTGGTGCTGGCCGCGAACCCCTGCCCCTGCGCGCCCGCTCGCGACGTCGACTGCATCTGCGCGCCCCTCGCGCGCCGCCGCTATCTCGGCAAACTGTCCGGACCGCTGATGGACCGCATCGATATCTGGGTGCAGATGCACGGCCAATCGGGCGCGACGTTCAGCTCGGACGCCGCCGAAAGCAGTGCGGTGGTGCGCGAGCGCGTCGCGGCGGCCAGGAAGGCCGCGCTGCACCGCTGGCGCGAGCACGGCTGGCTCACCAACGCCGAGGTCCCGGGACACGCACTGCGCCAACGCTTTCGACTGCCCCGCGAGTCCGTCGCCCCGGTCGAGGCGGCCCTGCGCATGGGTCGCATGTCGGCCAGGGGCGCCGACCGCGCCATCCGTGTCGCCTGGACGGTCTGCGATCTGCGCGGGGCCGATGTGCCCAGCGCGCAGGACGTCATGCTGGCGCTGAACTTCCGCCAGCGGGGTGCGCAGTGAACGCGCGGTGGGGCAAGGGTTTCGGTGCAGAGGTGTCGTGGCGGCTGACGGTGTTGCGCGGTGGCGAAGTGATGAGCGCTGCGGCGGCTCGATGGCGGGCGTCAGGCTGCGGCAGAGCGGCGGCGACGTCGTGGGACCGCGGCCGGAGCGGGGGTGCACGATGACCGGCGCGCGCCGAGCGGTGTGGAAAGACGAAGGGCATGAGGTCGCTCCTGACTTCGAAGAGCACCACGGTTTCGTTGGAGAGTCGGGCCTTTCACAGTCGTCGGCACAGGATGGCGGTCGGCGGGGCTGCGCTGCTGAATTCGATCGGGGTGGCCACGATCGGGACGGGGCTGTTGCGGGTCGAGGAAGTCGGGTCGGCCAGCTGGACGAAGCCGCCGCGGAGCACGGTGGTTCAGGCGCGGATGATTCTGGTTCGCGCCGAGCAGTGTGGATCGACGAGCTGGACGAGTGTGCTGCCGAGTTCGGGGTTGCGGGTAGGAGCGAAAGAGGAAGTAGTCGGCAAGCGCTTGTCGCGATGGCGAGCGGTGCGGGGGAGACGGACGAGCGGAGGTTGGCTTGGGTGTACCTTTCGCGGGTCGTCGAAGGGCCTTGTGCGGCGTTGTCCGCGTTGATCGAATCGGTGGGGGTCGTGGAGGCCGCACGGGCGGTGCGCGAGTGCGAGTTGCCGGAGTCGCTGCGCGGACCGACCAGGCGGCGGCGCGAGGTCGACACGGCGGCAGCCGATCTGGAGCTCATCGAGCGGATCGGTGGCCGGGTGGTGACGCCGGACGATCCGGAGTGGCCCGCGTGGCGGCTTCTCGGACTGAGCCAACTCGAAGTGGGCCGTGATCCGGACGGCGCGGTGCCGCTGGTCCTTTGGGTGCGCGGCCCCCGCTCGCTACTGGAGTCGAGCGAACGGGCTTTGGCGGTGGTTGGATCGCGGTGCAGCACGGGATACGGCAATCGGGTCACCGCCGAGATCGCGGGGGATCTGGCCGCCCAGGGCTGGACCATCGTGTCCGGCGCGGCTTTCGGCGTCGACGCGATGGCGCACCGCGCGGCGCTGGCTGTCGACGGGCCGACCCTCGCGGTGCTCGCGTGCGGTGTGGACCGTCCGTATCCGGCCCAGCACGAGCGGCTGATCGCCGAGATCGCGGACGTCGGACTGGTGGTCAGCGAGTACCCGCCCGGCACGCTCGCCAGGAAGCACCACTTTCTGGCCCGCAACCGCTTGATCGCGGCGTTTGCCGACGGTGTGCTGGTAACCGAGGCGGGCCTGCGCAGCGGCGCGCGTAACACCGTGAAGTGGGCGCGGCGACTCGGCCGCCCGGCCCTGGCGATTCCCGGACCGGTCACCTCGGCGGCCTCGACGGGCTGTCATCGGATGATCCGCGACGGTGAGGCCCTGCTCGTCACCCGCACCGAGGAAGTGATCGACGAGGCCGGACCGCTGCGCCTGTCGCTGCCCGGCAGCGCGGGCGCTGTTCCGGAAACCCTCGATCACCTCACCGGCGACGAAGCCACGGTCTTCGCCGCCCTCCCCGCCATCGGCTCCCGTCTACCCCACGAACTGACCGGCCACTGCCCACTCTCCCTACCCGCGATCCGCGCCGCCTTGGTCGCACTCGAGATCGCGGGATTGGTCGGCCTCGACGAAACCGGTTGGCACCGCAAGGCGCCCAGGAAGTCGGGAGGACGCTCATGACGATCTGCCCGTCCGTCCCTGCACGCCGCGTGACCGAGGTGCGCCTATGGCGATGGTCGCGATCACGCCGAGCTTCGCGGCCCGGCGCGGTTTCTTGCCAACGGCTGTGCTGGGGGCGACGGTGGTGGGGTGGAAGAGTTGCCGGAGGACCTGGACGCGCTGTTGACGGAGTACGGGCGACACCTGCGGCTCGGCCGCAACCGCTCGGCCCACACCGTGCGCGCCTACCTCGGCGATGCGCGGTCGCTACTGGCCCACCTGTACGCCCGCTCCCCGGATTCGGCGGTCCGAGAGCTGGACCTGACGCTGCTGCGGTCCTGGCTCGCGGCGCAGTCGGCGAACGGCGCGGCCCGCACGACGATGGCGCGTCGCGCGTCCTCGGCGCGGACGTTCACCGGCTGGCTCACCAAGACCGGCAGGCTGGAAGTGGATCCCGGCTTGCGGCTCGGCTCGCCCAAGGCGCACCGGACGCTGCCCGCGGTACTCGGCAGGCAACAGGCGGTCGAGGCCATGGACGCGGCGGAATCCGGTGCGGCGCAGCACGATCCGATGGCGTTGCGGGACCGGCTGATCGTCGAGCTGCTGTACTCGACCGGGATCCGGGTGAGCGAACTCTGCGGCCTGGACGTCGACGACGTGGACCGGGAGCGGCACCTGGTCCGCGTGCTCGGCAAAGGGAACCGGGAGCGTTCCGTGCCGTTCGGCGCACCGGCCGACCGCGCCGTCGCGGAGTGGCTGAGCTACGGCCGTCCCGCGTTCGCGACCGCCGAATCGGGGCGCGCGCTCCTGCTCGGCAGGCGCGGCAAGCGGCTCGACCAACGCCAGGCCAGGACCGTGGTGCACGAGGTCGTTTCGGCGATACCCGGCGCCCCCGACGTCGGCCCGCACGGACTGCGCCACAGCGCGGCCACCCACCTGCTGGAGGGCGGCGCGGATCTGCGCGTAGTGCAGGAGGTGCTCGGCCACGCCAGCATGGCCACGACCCAGCTGTACACCCATGTCTCCATCGAACGGCTGAAGAAGGTGCACGACCAGGCGCACCCGCGCGCGTGAGCAACTGGAAAGTTACCCGCGCACCGCTGACCTCGACTGTGGACCGGCTCGCGATGGCGTTCCACGGACGCCGTTTCGGTGTGATTGCGGCGCGCGTCGCGGTGTGCGGCGCGCTGCCGCGAGGCTCGTGGACGACCGCCCGGTCTGCCACTACGCTGACGTTGCGGAATGTTTGCTTGCGGCACGAAACTGACCAGAGACGGAGTGGTGCCTGTGCACCCTGGCGGCGGAAGCGTGACCCCGGACGTCCCTGAGCGCCCGGCTGTTTCGAACGTGGCCGTGTCCGTCGGCAGGGCCGCCCGCGAGGGGGCGGCGTGACACTCCCGGAAGTCGGCTCGGAATCGGAGGACGGCGAGGAAGGCGTCGACTACCGCTTCACCCTCGCCAACGAACGGACCTTCCTGGCCTGGATGCGCACCTCCCTGGGCCTGCTCGCCGGCGGTGTCGCGGTGCACACCCTCGTTCAGCCGTTCCACATGGCCGGTCTCCGGCGCGTGCTCGCGGTCAGCTGCATCGTGCTCGCGGTCGTCGTCGCGCTCGGCGGGTACCTGCACTGGCGCCGGGTCGGCCGTGCGATGCGCCGTGCGGAACCGCTGCCGGAGACGGTGCTGGTGCCGGTCCTGTCGGTGGGCATCGGCATCGTGTCGATCATGGCCTGTATCGCGGTGCTGCTGCGATGACGGCCAGGGACGTGGGTCTGGCCGCCGAGCGCACCGCGCTCGCCTGGCGACGCACGGCCATCAGCGCGATGGTCGTGGCCGCGCTGTGCATCGACCACGTGGTGGGTTCCGGCTGGCGTGACGCCGCGATCGCCCCGGCCGTCGCGGCGCTGACGATGTGCGCGGTGGCGGTCACGGGTTACCTGCGCAGCCGGTGGTTGCGCCACGGCCGCCGTGGGCGACCCGACGGCGTGATCGCCGCGACGGCGCTGGCGATCTTGTTCGCCGGTGGCGTCGCGGTCGCATTGGGTTTCACGGACCCACCGAGGTGATCCATTCCAGGACAGACGAGTTCGGCAGAGAAGAAGGAGGAGGACGATGCCCGATGTGACCGAGCCGACCGAGGTGATCGTCGCCGCGCGGCAGCGCGCCGAGACGATGCTGCCGTTCGCCGACGATGCCGACCTGGCCGACGCCCGCCGCGGTTTCCTCGCCGCGCTCGAGCCCGGCGTGGTCACCCAGGACGACGGATCCGTGGTGTGGGACAACGATTCCTACGGTTTCCTGCGCGAGCCGTGCCCCGCTTCCGTCCACCCGAGTCTGTGGCGCCAGTCCGGGCTGGTCGCCGCGCAAGGACTGTTCGAGGTGACCGACGGGATCTACCAGATCCGCGGCATGGATTTGTCGAACATGACGCTGGTCGAGGGGGATCAGGGTGTCATCGTGATCGATCCGCTGATCTCCGCCGAGACCGCGGCCGCGGGTCTGCGGCTGTATCGCGAGCACCGCGGCGACCGTCCGGTGACCGGCCTCGTCTACACCCATTCGCACGTCGACCATTTCGGCGGCGCCTACGGGGTGGCCACTCCGGAAGACGCTGCGGCGGGCCGGATTCCGGTCATCGCGCCCGCCGGATTCCTGGAGCACGCGGTGGCGGAGAACATCTACGCGGGCACCGCGATGGCGCGCCGCGCGGCCTACATGTACGGCGCCGTGCTGCCGAGGGGCCCGCTGGGCCAGGTAGGCGCGGGTCTCGGCCAGACCACCTCGATCGGCACGGTCACCTTGATCGCGCCGACGGTGGACATCACCGAGACCGGCCAGGAGCTGACCGTCGACGGCGTGCGGATCGTCTTCCAGATCACGCCGGGCACCGAGGCGCCCGCCGAGATGAACTTCTATTTCCCCGATCGCCGCGCCCTGTGCATGGCCGAGAACGCCACCCACACCCTGCACAACATCGTGACCCTGCGCGGCGCGCTGGTGCGCGATCCGCACGTGTGGGCCAAGTACCTCACCGAGGCGATCAATCTGTTCGCGCGCGAGTCCGACGTCGTGTTCGCCTCGCACCACTGGCCGACCTGGGGCACCGAACGGCTGGTGGAATACCTTGCGCTGCAACGTGATCTGTACGGCTATCTGCACGATCAGACGCTGCGCATGCTGAACCAGGGCTACGTCGGGGCCGAGATCGCCGAGCAGCTGACGCTGCCGCCCGCGATCGAGAACGCCTGGCACGCGCGCGGGTACTACGGCTCGGTCAGCCACAACGTCAAGGCGATCTACCAGCGCTACCTCGGCTGGTTCGACGGCAATCCGGCGCACCTGTGGGAGCACCCGCCGGTCGAATCCGCGCGCCGCCACGTGGAATTCATGGGCGGCGCCGAGGAGGTGCTGCGCAAGGCGCGCGACTCCTACGCCGCGGGCGACTACCGCTGGGTCGCGCAGGTGGTCGACTACGTGGTCTTCGCCGAACCCGGCAACGAGGCGGCGAAGGACCTGCTCGCCGCGGCCTACGAGCAGCTCGGCTACGGCGCCGAGAACGCGACGTGGCGCAACTTCTACCTCAGCGGCGCGTACGAATTGCGCTACGGCTCGTTCGGGACGCCGACCAAGACCGATTCGCTGTCCATGCTCGGCGCGCTCACCATCGAGCAGATCTTCGACGCCATGGCGCTGCGCGTGGACGGTCCGAAGGCATGGGACATGCACGTGATCACCGACTGGCACCTCACCGACGAGGGCCGGGTGCACCGGCTGGAACTGCGCAACGGCAGGTTGACCCACTACGACCGGCCGGAGGGCGTCGCGCTGCCGGACGCCGACGCCGAGTTCACCCTCACCCGGGCGACCATGATCCGAGTCCTGCTGCAAGGCGAGGACTTCGGGGTGGCGGCGGCCGCGGGCGATATCGGCATCGAGGGCGATCCGACCAAGCTCGCCGCCCTGGTCGGCGTGTTCGACGAGCCGGACCCGGACTTCGCCATCGTGACGCCCTGAGAGCTGCCGTGGGACAGAAGTCCCTAGACCGGCACCGACCGTCCCGCGTACGGTCGGTGCCCATGTCCACCGAAACTGTCGACAGGTCTCCGCCGCTACGAGCGCGGCTGCGGGCCGCGCTGCCCGCCGCCATGAAGACGCGCGACCGCCACGCGGCCGCGGCGCTGCGCTCGGCTCTCGGCGCTATCGACAACGCCGAGGCCATCGAGATCGGCGACGCGCGAGCGGGCGCGATCGAGGACAGCGTGGCCGGGCTCGGCGGCGCGGAGGTCGAACGACGGCAGCTGAGCGAGGCCGACATCCAGGGGATCGTCCGCGCCGAGATCGCCGAGCGCCTGACCTCGGCCGCGTCCTACGACGAACTCGGTCGCGCCGACCGCGGCGAGGTGCTGCGCGCCGAGGCCGACGCGCTGATCGCCCTGCTGTAGCCGCCGCGCCGCAGGGAATCCGTTATTTTGGCTGCTGCCGGTCGATTCCAGGTGGTTCAGAGGATGGGCGTGGCGGAGTTCGAGTTACTCACCGAGAGATTCCTCTCGGCGCTGCGCCGCGGCGGGGGCGACCTCTCGGCCGCGTGCCAGGCCGCCGTGCAGGTGCTTCCGGTGCAGCGGGCCGCCATCATGATCGATGAACGCGATGTGGGTGTGCAGCCCTGGTGCAGCAGCGACGAGATCGCGGCACGGATCGAGACGGTGCAGGCGACCGTCGGAGAGGGGCCCGCGGTGGACGCGGTGGCCACCGGCGTGCCGGTCTCGGTCGCCGATCTCACCGCGAACTGCGGGCGCTGGCCCGGCTTCGCCGCCGCGCTGGCCAGGGAACCAGTATCCGGCGCGATGACCGCCATGCCCCTGCGCTTGGGCGCTGTGCGGTTCGGCGCCCTCGATCTGTATCGGGCCAGCCCCGGTCGCCCGAACGGGTCGATGATGTCCGCCGGGCTGCACGTCGCCGACATCATCACCGCCCACCTGGTCTCGGCCAGGTCCGGCTCCGCCGAGCAAGCGGGGGAGTGGCTGCGCCAGCCGCTGACGAGTGCGTCGATCCACCAAGCCGCGGGCATGGTGATGGCCCAGCGCGGAGCCGACCCTGCGGACGCGTACGCCACGCTGCGGACCTACGCGGTGCGCCAGGGCATTTCGCTGGCGGAGGCGGCCGAGCGAGTACTGCGGCGGCGCATCCGCTTCGACGAGGAAGCGCGCTGAACCGCGCAGTCCTAGCGCTCGGCTGGCGTGCCCAGCACGACCGCCGCATCGACGCTGCCCACCACGATGGCGCCCGCCAGTTCGGCCAGACGCAGCCCGCACCGTCGCGCGTGCGCGCGCAGGCGGCCGAACGCCTCGGTCATATCGAGATCACCGCGCTCGGCGAGCACCCCCTTGGCCTGCTCGATGACCACTCGGTCCTGCAATGCCACCGGCAGTCTGGCCTGCATCGGCTCGATTCTCGGTCGCAGCACGTGCTGCGCGATGGCGATGGCCGCGAGGTCGGCGAGGATCTGTCCCGACCGCACGGCGGCCCGGTCCAGCGCTCCCGGCGCCGCGCCGAAGATGGTCAGTGCGCCGAGGTTGTCGGTGCGCAGCCGCAGCGGCAGGGCGTAGGTCGAGCGGTAACCGTGTTCCAGTGCGTGCCTGGCGAATTCGGGCCAGACCAGGGTGGCGGCGGCGAGGTCGTCCACGATCGCCGGGCTGCTGGTGCGGTAGGCCTGCCTGGTCGGTCCGTCGACCGCTTCCACGAGCCACCGCGCTCGCTCGTGGGTGGCGGCGAGCACCCGCAACTCGCCCCGATGATCGCCCAGGAACAAACCGGCCTCGGCGCCGCCCGTCAGTTCGGTACACGCGTCGACCAGTTGCTGCGATAGCTCCACGACGTCGAAATCGCTCGTCAGCGTGCCGACCGACCGCACAAGCACGTCCAGCAGCGGCGCGTGCGCTCCCATGGGGATCTCCCTGAGTGATCGCGATGAGTGGAGCGGAAGTGGAGCCTCACCTTTCATGTTTGCACCCGAATAGCGTTCGTGTCGACCGCACTTACAGAGTCGGGCGTCGAATCGCCATGGCGGCCGAGTGTTTCGGCGTGTCGCCGACGGTCCATACCATGGAGAGTTGGCAGATGCGGTGCGGTATCTCCGAGGCGGACGCGCGGGGTTCGCCGGTACAGGGGTGGTTCGGTATGTCTGACAGCGAGCTGCTGGTCTCAGCTTTGTCCGGGCTCGTCGGGCTGCTGCCCGAACCGGGCGATCTCACCGAACCACTGCACCGTCTGATCGACAGCGCCACCGACGCGCTCGATCTGGCGGGCTGCGCGGTGCTTCTCGTGGCCGACGGGTATTCCGGCGTCGTCACCGCGACGCCCGCCGCGCTGGCCGACGTCGCGCTCAGCCAGCGCGGCAGCGACCGCGGACCCGCGATGGACGCGCTGCGCCACGGCGAACCGGTCGTCGTCGCCGACGTCCACGCGCGCCACTCCTCATGGCCGGAGTACACGAGCGTCGCCGCCCGCCACGGTGTTCGGGCCGTCGCGGAGATCCCGATGCGATCCGGCGCGACGACGGTGGGCGCGCTGGGCATGTACGCCTACGACCCGCGCGAGTGGACCGAACCCGAACTGTCGGTGGGGGCGCTGCTGGCGGGCATGGCCGCCGGGCACATTTTGACCGCCGAGCGGTTGCGCGCCCAGCAGCGGCTGACCGAGCAGCTCCAGCACGCGCTGGACTCGCGTGTTCTGGTGGAACAAGCGAAAGGCGTGATCGCCAACGCGCGCAACACGACACCACAGGCGGCCTACGAGCTGATTCGGGCGCATGCCCGGCGGCATCGGGTGAGTGTGCACGCCGTGGCGGGTGGAATCGTCGAGCTGGGCCTTCGGATCTGAGTCGCGGGTCGAGCTCTCGAACTGAGGCCGAAGCGGCGGCGGGGGTCCGGACCGGCCGGTAGTCTGGCCGTTGGCGGTACTTCCGAAACCCATGCCCCCGGATCGGAATCCGCGGTCGACACCACCGTCCCTGTCTTCGACGGGTGGTCCATTCGTCAGCGTCCGCTGCCATCGGGGGCATCATGGTTTCGCTCGTACTGTCTTCTCGCACGCCCACCCACCATCGGATTCCGGAATCCAGTACCGACGCCGAGTTGGTGCGCCGGATCGGCGCCGGCGATCGCGACGCCTACGCACTGCTCTATCGCCGCACCCATCCGCTCGTCTTCCGTCGCGTGCTCGCGATCGTGCGCGACCACGACTACGCCGAGGAGACCTGTCACGACGTCTACCTCCAGGTGTGGCGCAGCGCAGCCGGTTTCGACGAGCGCCGCGGCTCGGTGACCACCTGGTTGTGGACGCTCGCGCACCGGCAGGCGGTGGACCGTGTCCGTCGCGAACGCGCCGCGTCCGATCGCGATCAAGCTTGGGCCGCAGGCGATTACGGACCACCGGCCGACCACGTCGCCGAGGAGGTGCTGCGCCGCCACGAATACCGCTGTGTGCGAACAGGACTGGACGCCCTGACACCACTGCAACGCGAATCGGTCCTGCTCGCCTACTACCACGACCTCACCTACCCCCAGGTCGCCGAACGGCTCGGCGTCGGCCTGCCCGCCGTCAAATCCCGCATCCGCTCGGGACTCGCGCAACTGGCGCTCGTCCTCTCGGCCGCTGTCTGAGGACAGGTCCTTGCCGAACGGGTGTCGGGTTCGTGCCGCCCATATCGCTGAGATGCCGGTAGAGGTCCGTGTCAGGGACTGGAACACGACTCCAACAGGCGACGCCTCGGCTATGACCGATGCGCTGCAAACGACCCGGCGAGTGGTGCGGTCGAGAGACCGGCCTCAGGTGCTCGTCGGGAGGGTGGCCAGGTAGCGACCAGCCATGACGCGCTGCATGAGGCGCGACACCGGCCCGCCGAGTTTGGTGTACCAGGATGCCGGGCGGGAGAAGGCCGTGACCAGGCCGTGGACCGAGTCGTCGGTGGGGTCGTACTCCACCGCGAACAGTTCCTCGCCGATCTCGGGGTGACCGGGCAGCGTGCCGTAGGCGAAACCGCGCCGGTTCTCGTCGTCGAGCACGTACACCACGCGGCAGGGCGCCACGAGGGCGACCGGACCGATCCCGAGCCGCACGGTGAGCGCTGTGCCGGGTTCGGCCGTCGGTGTGCTCGCGTGTCCGAAGATGCCGACGCCCTTCTGCATTCGATAGGCGAGGATCTCCGACCCCGCCCGCTCGAACAATTCTCGGCCGGTGCCGAGACGCCGCCGCAAATGGAAGCGGTGATAACCCTCCGGAAGTTCACCCCTGGTCGCGCCGATCTCCCGATAGGTGAACCACGGGCCCCCGAGCTCGTTCTCCATGTCTCGATCATGGTCCGCATTCGGACGGTAAGGAAGCGACGCGCGCGGTGCGCTACCTCACCGCCGCTTGGAAGCCAGCCCACGTCAGCGCTCACCCGAGCCCCGCGCCATTGCTCGGCGACCGTGCTGGTCCTACTGCCGGACTCCTCGCTGCTCTTCCTGCCATCTCATCTCGGTTCAACCGGCTCGAGGCGTAGCGGCGCGAAGTGCAACAGGCCGAGTGGATCGAGGTACTCCGGACGTCCGCGTCGTCCCGCTTCCCGGCGCAGACCCCAGTGCAGGCAGGCGGGAGCCGCGCATTCCGCGTGGCCTTCCTCGAGCGCGCCGATCGGAGTGCCGCGTGCCACCCGGGCTCCCACCGAGACTCGCGCTCGAACGGGCTCGTAGGTCGTGCGTAGCCCGCCGGAGTGGTCGATCGACACGACCGGCTTGCCCGCCACCTCCCCGGCGAACACCACGATCCCCGCACCTGCGGCGACCACCGTCTGTCCGGGCGTCCCCGCCAAGTCGACACCGCGATGGCCGGGCAGCCAGTCCTGGGCGGGACGGTCGAACCGCCGCTCCACCGCGGGCCGCGGACGCAGCGGCCACCCGAACTCCCCGCTGGGCGCTGCCGCGGCTGTTCCCCATACGCAGACCGCGAGCAGTACTGCGACCACTGCCAACGGAGCTGACCACCGCGCCGCCCGCTGCCGCCGGGCATACCTGTTGTACCCAATTCGGCAGCAGGGGCCTGGCCAGCCCGCGACCCCGCCGCGCAAGTCCGTTGCTGCGGCCACCGGAAGCAGCACCGAGCGGCGCGGCGTTCGGTACGCCCGCAGTCGTGCCCGAGCAATGCCGCTCGCCGCCGGTGAGCAGCCATCCGAAACGACCGCCGGGCGGTCGTATCCGCAGCAGCTGTAGTCGCGATGCGAAGTCGACCTCCGCGGCTCCACTGTCATCGCCGCAGGGCAGCCGAAACATCGGGAACTTCCGCCGAGCTTGGCGCTGGCCGAAGGGTTTCCAGCACAGCTGCTGCGGGCCGGGGTCTCGGTAGGTCTCGCGCTGGAATCGAGAGACATGCCGATCCGCCACACGCGGCGTCGGGCGTGAGCTGAGGTCGCGCGCCTGCCACATGCAGCGGAAGTGGTGCGAGCCGTAGAAACGGCAGATCCCGTGCCCGCGGCGGCAGACAGACCGAGCTCGAGCAGCCGGGGCTGGGCACCGCGTCCGGCGCGCGCTTCGGCACCTCGCGCGCCGGATTCGGTACGCGCACGAAGACCGCGAAGGCAAGAGCGGAACCCTCGGGCTGCTCGGCATCCGGCGCGGCGCGCGCCACGTCCGGTGGACATTCGGACATCGAGCGGTCCGCGACAGGACCACCACCGCCGCACGGTCCCACGTCCGGCATGTCGCGCCTGGGATTCGCCACGCACACCGATCCCCAGCACTCGGCCTCGGCACCCGACGGCGGCCGAGCATTCGCCGTCGCGGGCCGCCCAACGGCCAGCGCCAGCACGAACATCAACGGCAGGATCACGGTGATCGAGAGGGAAAGTCGGTGCATGCCCTCGACCTTCGCCCGGCCCGAGTCGGCAGAACATCCCCAATTCGGCGAGTGTGGACAACTTCTGACCTGTGGAAACCACCCGTTTCTCCTGGTAGCAACCGTGCGACCAGGCGATTTAGGTCAGGGACGTACCTGGTCGTAGACTGATCGAGCGGTCTGTGCCCGGCACGGACCGACTTCGCGCGCCACCCGTGCTTGTTCGTAACGGCGCCGTTCGAACCTCAGCTCCCGAATTCCGAGAGTGCTCGTTCGCGGCAGTGCCAGTTGGGAACAAGGAATCGCCGGCTGGTCCCGATCGATGAACGATCGGGTCCGACGATTCGGAGGCGCCAGGGCAGCGGGTCGCCGACCCACTGCGTCAACCGGCAACGAAAGAGAGATACGGGAGCCATGGCTGTCGTAACCATGAAGCAGCTGCTCGACAGCGGCGCACACTTCGGACACCAGACCCGGCGCTGGAACCCGAAGATGAAGCGGTTCATCTTCACCGACCGCAACGGCATCTACATCATCGACCTGCAGCAGACGCTGACCTACATCGACAAGGCCTACGAGTTCGTCAAGGAGACCGTCGCCCACGGTGGCACCGTCCTCTTCGTCGGCACCAAGAAGCAGGCCCAGGAGTCGATCGCGGCCGAGGCGACTCGCGTCGGGATGCCCTACGTGAACCAGCGTTGGCTGGGCGGCATGCTCACCAACTTCTCCACCGTGCACAAGCGCCTGCAGCGCCTCAAGGAGCTCGAGGCCATGGAGCAGACCGGTGGCTTCGAGGGTCGCACCAAGAAGGAAATCCTCATGCTCACGCGTGAGATGAACAAGCTGGAGCGGACCCTCGGCGGTATCCGCGACATGCAGAAGGTGCCCTCGGCCATCTGGGTCGTCGACACCAACAAGGAGCACATCGCCGTCGGCGAGGCGCGCAAGCTGAACATCCCGGTCATCGCGATCCTGGACACCAACTGCGACCCCGACCTGGTCGATTACCCGATCCCGGGCAACGACGACGCGATCCGCTCCGCCGCGCTGCTGACCAAGGTCGTCGCCTCCGCGGTGGCCGAGGGCGTGCAGGCGCGGGCCGGTCTGGCCTCCGGCGACGACAAGCCGGAAGCGGGCGCGGGCGAGCCGCTCGCCGAGTGGGAGCAGGAGCTGCTCGCGCAGGCCGCTCCGGGCGCCGACGCGTCCGCCGAGACCCCGGCCGAGGCCTGAGGCTCGTAACCCGCTGTTCCAGCGGTGATCACCGAGGACTGCCATGGTGATCACCGCTGCCCAGTAACTGAACTTCTCCAAAGGAGGCTCGCCACCGATGGCGAACTACACCGCTGCCGATGTGAAGCGGCTCCGGGAGCTGACCGGCTCCGGGATGATGGACTGCAAGAAGGCCCTCGAAGAGACCGACGGTGACTTCGACAAGGCCGTCGAGGTCCTGCGCATCAAGGGCGCCAAGGACGTCGGCAAGCGCGCCGAGCGCGCCACCGCCGAGGGCCTGGTCGCCGCGCAGGACGGCGTGCTGATCGAGATCAACTCCGAGACCGACTTCGTCGCCAAGAACGACGAGTTCCAGGGTCTGGCCAGCCAGATCGTCGCGGCCGCCGCCAAGGCTCGCCCCGCCGACCTGGACGCGCTGAAGGCCGTCGACCTGGGTGGCAAGACCGCCGACCAGGCCGTGCAGGAGCTCGCCGCGAAGATCGGCGAGAAGCTGGAGCTGCGCCGCGCCGTGTCCTTCGAGGGCCCGGTCGCGACCTACCTGCACAAGCGTTCCTCGGACCTGCCGCCCGCCGTCGGCGTGCTGGTCGAGTACCAGGGCGAGGGTGACGCCGCGGCCGAGGCCGCTCGCGCCGCCGCCATGCAGATCGCCGCGCTGAAGGCCAAGTACGTGACCCGCGACGAGGTTCCGGCCGATCTCGTGGAGAACGAGCGCCGCATCGCCGAGCAGACCGCTCGCGAAGAGGGCAAGCCCGAGGCCGCGCTGCCGAAGATCACCGAGGGCCGCGTCAACGGCTTCTTCAAGGACGTCGTCCTGCTCGAGCAGGCGTCGGTCACCGACTCGAAGAAGACCGTCAAGGCCCTGCTGGACGAGGCCGGTGTCACCGTGAGCCGCTTCGCGCGGTTCGAGGTCGGCCAGGCCTGACAGCCTGCGAAGGCCCCTCCTCCGTCCCACCGACAGGGGAGGGGCCTTCTGCTGTCCGCGTCCGACCGCGACGCGGGCAGTCCCGGCCCGATTCTCGGCGCGAGCGCGTCGTCGGAGGGGGTCTTCTGCGGTCGCCGAAACCGAGTAGGGCAGGATAGTGACCGCCTTGTGTTGCGGGATCGCAAACCTATCCGCTTTACCCCTGATGTCTCAGCATGCTGAGAACACCACCATCGCCGAAGGAGAAGAGCACCGATGACGGACCCGGGGACCGAACGCCCAGGATATCGCCGGGTACTTCTCAAGTTGGGTGGCGAGATGTTCGGCGGCGGCAAGGTCGGCCTCGACCCTGACGTCGTGCAGACCGTCGCCGAGCAGATCGCCGAGGTCGTCGCGACCGGCGTGCAGGTGGCCGTGGTCATCGGCGGCGGCAACTTCTTCCGCGGCGCCGAGCTGGAAGAGCGTGGCATGGAGCGGGCCCGCTCGGACTACATGGGCATGCTCGGCACCGTGATGAACAGCCTTGCGCTGCAAGACTTTCTGCAGAAGCAGGGGATCGACACCCGGGTGCAGACCGCGATCACGATGGGCCAGGTCGCGGAGCCGTACCTGCCGCTGCGCGCCAAGCGCCACCTGGAGAAGGGCCGAGTCGTCATCTTCGGCGCGGGCATGGGCATGCCGTACTTCTCCACCGACACCACCGCGGCCCAGCGGGCCCTGGAGATCGGCGCCGATGTGGTGCTGATGGCCAAGGCGGTCGACGGCGTCTTCACCGCGGATCCGCGGGTCGACGAGACCGCGACGATGTACACCGAGATCACGCACAAAGAGGTCATCGAGCGCGACCTGAAGGTCGCGGACGCCACGGCCTTCAGCCTGTGTATGGACAACCAGATGCCCATCCTGGTGTTCAATCTGTTGACGAAGGGCAATATCGCCCGAGCGGTCGCCGGTGAGAAGATCGGAACATTGGTTCGGTCCTGACCCCGCGACCCGCGGATCATGACGATGACGACGCTGTGGAGGAAACGGTCGTGATTGAAGAAGCGCTCTTCGACGCCGAGGAGAAGATGGAAAAGGCTGTCTCGGTGGCGAAGGACGATCTCGGGACCATTCGGACCGGACGCGCGAATCCGGGCATGTTCTCCCGGGTCGTCGTGGACTACTACGGATCGCCCACCCCGGTCACCCAGATGTCCAGCATCACGGTGCCCGAGCCGCGGATGGTGGTGATCAAGCCCTACGAGGCCGGGCAGCTAGGTGCGATCGAGACCGCGATCCGCAACTCGGATCTCGGTGTCAACCCCACCAACAACGGTGACATCCTGCGCATCTCCATCCCGCAGCTCACCGAGGAACGCCGCCGCGAGCTGGTCAAGCAGGCCAAGAGCAAGGGCGAGGACGCCAAGGTCGCGATTCGCAACGTGCGCCGCAAGGCCATGGACGAACTCTCGCGCATCCAGAAGGATGGCGAGGCGGGTGAGGACGAGGTCGGGCGCGCCGAGAAGGAGCTCGACAAGACCACCGCCAAATATGTGAACAGCATCGACGAGCTGGTCAAGCACAAGGAAGCCGAACTGCTCGAGGTCTGACGGCAGATCCGAGGGCCCGCACGGGCGGGGGACGAGGAACAACGAGTGAGCGACGGGACAATCGTGGCCGACAATGCCGCCGCAACGGGTGCGGCCGAGGAGCCGACGCCGGGGAGCGGCACCCCCGCAGACACCCAGAGCCATCCGGGTGACTTCACGGCCGGACAGTTCCCCGAGCATTCCGTTCCCGCCGAGTCCGTTGCCCCGGCGCCCGCCGCCGCGACGTCGCGAGCGGGCCGCAACCTACCCGCCGCACTCGCGGTCGGTCTCGGTCTCGGCCTCTCGCTCATCGCGATCCTGCTGTTCGCGCCGCTGGTGTTCATCCCGGTCGCCGCGGCCGGTGTCGGCGTGGCCACCTGGGAGGTCGCCAAGCGGCTACGCGAGGCCGACGTGCTCGTCCCGCGGATCCCGCTGATCGTCGGCGGGCAGGCGGTGTTCTGGCTCGGCTGGCCGTGGGGCGCGAGCGGTGTCGCCGGCGCGTTCGCGGCCACCGCGCTGACCTGCATGGTGTGGCGGCTGTTCGACCACGGTCTGCGGACCGCGCCGCGGAACTTTCTGCGTGACACGGCAATCGCGGTCTTCACCCTCGCCTGGGTCCCGCTGCTCGCGTCCTTCGCGACGCTGCTGCTGTTGGAGCCCGACGGCAACCTGCGGGTGC
Organism: Nocardia sp. CNS-044; assembly: GCF_059570515.1. Taxonomy (NCBI): domain Bacteria; kingdom Bacillati; phylum Actinomycetota; class Actinomycetes; order Mycobacteriales; family Nocardiaceae; genus Nocardia; species Nocardia sp. CNS-044. Next base: position 212,052 of record NZ_JCANSX010000012.1, on the reverse strand, counting down.
TCACCTTCATGATCCTGGTGGTCTGCTCCGACGTGGGCGGCTATGTGGCGGGCGTGCTGTTCGGCAAGCATCCGATGGTGCCGTCGATCAGCCCGAAGAAGTCCTGGGAGGGTTTCGGCGGTTCGCTGGTGTTCAGCGTTATCGGCGGTCTGCTGACGGTCACCCTGCTGCTGGACGCCAATTCGATGATCGGCGTGGTGCTCGGTGTCGGGCTGGTTCTGGTCGCGACCGTCGGTGATCTGATCGAATCGCAGATCAAGCGGGAGCTCGGCATCAAGGACATGGGCACCCTGCTGCCCGGGCACGGCGGCATCATGGACCGGCTCGACTCGATGCTGCCGTCCGCGTTCGTCTCCTGGCTGGTGCTGAGCACGCTGCTCTGACTGCCCGGTCCCCGCGCGACATGCCGCCAAATCCCGGCGACCGCGATAGCGATCGTCCATGATCGAGGCATGTCCACGAATGCCGAGCACGAGCCCGAGGCGAGCCGGCGCGACAAGCCGGCCGTCCCGCCGACCACGCCCCCGCCGCCCGCGACCAGACCCCCCATGACGGGCGCCAAACCCTCGATCTCCTCGCGGACCGGCTACGCCTGGGTGGGGCTCGTGACCGGCACGCTGATCATGATTTTGCTGCTCATCTTCATCCTGCAGAATCTGCAGACCGTCGAAGTCAGCATGTTCTTCTGGAACTTCCACCTCCCTCTCGGCGTCGCCGTCCTGCTCTCGGTGATCCTCGGGGCCCTGGTGATGGCGCTGGTCGGCGGCATGCGCATCATGCAGCTGCGGCGCGCCGCCAAGCGCTGAGTCCTCAGACCGATGCGGATCCGTCGCCGTTCTGGCGAGCGCCGGATCAGCGCCAGCGCAGTGGGGGAGACCCGAACTTGCGTTGAAAGGCTCGCGACGCGGGGGAGACCCCAGGGCAGATCAGTCAGGAACTGCCGCCCGCGGCCTCCGACAGCATCGCGCCGGACTCCGACGGTTACCTGTGGATCAGGCAGGACAAGTTCCAGGAGAGCTTCGCCCAGGACCTCTCCGACGACGAGGCTCTGGTCATGGCCGTCAGTGCGCGACCTCGGGTTGTCCTGAGCCGAGTGTCCGAAACGGCGCGGGGCGGTTGTGTCCTCGCGCACTGTTTCGGCCTGAGCATTCGAGCGCCAGGGGCGGATGAGAGACTGGAAGAACTATGACCGCCTCCCTGCCCCTGGTTTTCGACGCTCCGCGCCGTGGCATGCCGCCGCGGCATCTCGCCGATCTCGATGCCGAGGGGCGGCGTGCCGCGGTCGAGGAGCTGGGCCTGCCCAAGTTCCGCGCCGATCAGATCGCGCGGCAGTACTTCGGGCGGTTGCAGGCCGATCCCGAGCTGATGACCGATCTGCCCGCCGCGGTGCGGGAGAAGGTCGGCTCGGCGTTGTTCCCGCCGCTGCTCTCGGTGGTCAAGCACGTCGCCTGTGACGACGGGCAGACCCGCAAGACACTGTGGCGGGCCGGTGACGGCACCCTGCTGGAGAGCGTGCTCATGCGCTACGCCGACCGCAACACCCTGTGCATCTCCAGCCAGGCGGGTTGCGGCATGGCCTGTCCGTTCTGCGCGACCGGTCAGGGCGGACTGAACCGCAACCTGTCCACCGCCGAGATCGTCGACCAGGTGCGCGCCGCCGCGGCCGCGCTGCGCGACGGCGAGGTGGCCGGCGGCGAGGGCAGGCTGTCGAACATCGTCTTCATGGGCATGGGCGAGCCGCTGGCCAACTACAAGCGGGTGGTCGCCGCGGTGCGCCGCATCACCTCGCCCGCGCCGGACGGCCTCGGCATCTCGCAGCGCAACGTCGTGGTTTCGACCGTCGGCCTGGCGCCTGCCATCCGCAAGCTGGCCGACGAAGGTCTCTCGGTGACGCTGGCCGTCTCGCTGCACACGCCCGACGACGAACTGCGTGACACCTTGGTGCCGGTGAACAACCGCTGGCCGGTGGCCGAGGTGCTGGACGCGGCGCGCTATTACGCCGACACGACCGGCCGTCGCGTCTCGGTCGAGTACGCGCTCATCCGCGACATCAACGATCAGCCGTGGCGCGCCGACATGCTCGGCGCCAAACTGCACAAAGCGCTGGGCTCGCGCGTGCACGTCAACGTCATCCCGCTCAACCCGACCCCGGGCAGCAAGTGGGACGCCAGCCCGAAACCGGTCGAGCAAGAGTTCGTCCGCCGGGTCAACGCCCAGGGCGTGCCCTGCACCGTCCGTGACACCCGCGGCCAGGAGATCGCCGCCGCCTGCGGGCAGCTGGCCGCCGAGAACTGAATTTCGAGGGGGGCCGTTGCTGCAGCCAGGTGACGTATTCGCCGGATATGCCATCGAACGACTGCTGGGGCAGGGTGGTATGGGCGCGGTGTATCTGGCCGCGCACCCGCGGCTGCCCCGCCGTACCGCGCTCAAGCTGCTGAATCGGGAGTTGTTCTCCGACGCGGAGATTCGCGCGCGGTTCGAGCGGGAGGCCGACCTGGTCGCGCAGCTGGACCATCCCAACATCGTGACCGTCTTCGACCGCGGCATCGAGGACGAGCAGCTGTGGATCTCCATGCAGTTCATCGACGGCGCCGACGCGTCCTCGGTGGATCCCGGCACCCTGCCGCCGCAGCGCGCCGCCCAGATCGTCGGCGAGACCGCGCTTGCGCTGGACTACGCGCACCGCATGGGCGTGCTGCACCGCGACGTCAAACCCGCGAACATCCTGCTCTCCCGCTCGGCCGGGCAGGAGCGGGTGCTGCTCACCGATTTCGGCATCGCCCGCCCGCGCGAGGACACCAGGCAGCTCACCCAGACCGGTACCTTCACCGCGACTCTCGCGTACGCCGCGCCGGAACAGCTGACGGGCGCGCCGCTCGATCACCGCACCGACCAGTACTCGCTGGCCTGCACGCTGTACTGGTTGTTGTCCGGCGCCGTGCCGTTCGATTCGCCGCAGGCCGTCGCGGTGATCCAGGGACATCTGAAGCAGCCGCCCCCGCCGCTGAGTTCGGTGCGTCCGGGTCTGCCGCCCGCGTTGGACGCGGTGCTCGATCGCGCGCTCGCCAAACGACCCGCGGATCGGTTCGACTCCTGCGCGGAGTTCGCCGCGGCCGTGCAGCAGGCGTTGCGTGGACCGGTGAGCGCGCCGCACGCCGTCGCGCAGCCGAGGCCGTATCCGCAACGCTCGGCGCCGAATCCGATGCCGGTGGCGCATCCACAGAGTTCGGCGCCGAACCCGGTGCCGGTGGCTCATCCGCCGCGCTATGCCCAGCCCGCGCCGCCCGGTCCGCACTATGCGAACGGCGGGGTGCCGCAGGGCTATCCGCCGGGTTACGGCGGTGTCCCTGCCGGGTACCGACCGCCTGTTCCGCCCCGGCGTCGCGGATCGGGGGCGAAAATGCTCACGGTGATTCTGGGCTTGGTGTTCACGTTGGTCACCGGGTGCGGCGCCTTCGTGTTGACCGACGACTCGACCTGGGTCTCGCAGATAACCGGACGCTCGAAGGGACACAAGGACCTCTCCGAGATGTCGGCGGCGTTTCCCGGAATGCTGCCGAGCGGCAACCGCGACACCGGTAAGGGCTACAACGGGGCCTCGTGCCGTCCGGCCTCCGAATGGAAGGACTGGCGCGCCGAGAAGGGCGACGAATCGGCCTTCGACAATTGGCAGGCGCGCTGGGAGTGTCTGCTGGAGGGCGGCGCGAAGCTCGCGTACAGGTTCTACGCCTTCCCGAGCGCAGACGCGGCGCGTCGGGCGGTGACCACCTTCAAGTCGCGGGCGAAGCCCGAAGGCCGCAGCGCCGAAGGCACCAGGACCGACGAACGTTTCCGCTACAACGACGGCTACGGCGAGACGGCACTGGTCCTGTCGACCTTCTCCGACCCGTCCCGCGACCGCTGGGTTCTCACCTTCCACGGACCCACGCGGTTCGATGACACACTCTCGGCGAAGGTCCGCGACGCGCCACTCTGACACGCACGTCGCCTCCGCCGCGGTCCTGCGCGGTCGAGGGATTGACGGCACCTACGTCCGGAAGAACATGTCGCTGCGGGCCCGTGGCGACTCGCTAGAGGTGGATGTCGCCGACCCGCTCGACGTCACCATCAGCTGGAATCAGCTCGATCTCGGCCTGGACCGAGTGTCCGCCCCGGCCCGCTCGATGGCGATGACAGCGAGGACACGAGCGGCGCGGCTTTCAGGCTCCGGTGCCGAAGCGGTTCTTGGCCGGGCGGTTGGTCGTGGCGCGGCGTTCGGCTTCCTTCGCTTTGACGCGCTCGTTCTCGCGGAGGACGGCTTGGTAGTTCTCGCGTTCGCGGGTCAGCCATTCCGGAGGGTCGGCGAGGAGGGCGGTGATCTCGTCCGCGGTGAGGGCGTCGGAGACGCCGCCGCGGGCCAGGCCGCTGTTGGAGATGCCGAGTTTGCGTGCGGTGATGTCGCGCGGGAAGGGGCCGGTGCGGCGCAGTTCGGTGAGCCACTCCGGGGGATCGGTGCGCAGCCGGTCGAGGTCGGCGCGGGAGATCGGCGAGTTCCGGAACTCCTCCGGCGCGGCGGGGAGGTAGATGCCGAGCTTGTCGGCCGCGGTCAGCGGCTTCATCATCTGCGGTTTCTTGTCCGGGCTCACCGGGACAGCCTAGTCGACCGCCGGAGCACCCTCGTCGTCACGGCGACCGTCCGACCCGCGCACGCCGTGCAATACCCTTGGTCGAATGAGTCAGGTGGAGTCGATCGACGTCGAGCGGTTGCGCTGGTTCGTCGCGGTGGCCGAGGAGCTGCATTTCGCGCGGGCGGCCAAGAGCCTCGGCATCGCGCGTCAGCGGCTCAGCCGGACGGTCATCGACCTGGAGACCGAACTCGGCACGAAGCTGTTCGTCCCCGGCGCCCAGCCGACGCAGCTCACCGACGAGGGACGCGAGCTGCTCGCCGCCGCCCGCGAGGTCATCGCGCGTCGGGAAGTGGCCGAGCCGGAGCCGGAGGTCTCAGCCGAGCTGCGGGTGGGTTTCGTGCCCGGCGTCACGGTGTCGAAGTGGGAGCGGATCTGGGGTGAGCGGTTTCCCGAGATCCCGCTGCGAACGATTCCGCTCGCCGCCGCCGACCAGCTGACCGCCCTGCGGGAGGGCCGGGTCGACATGTGCTTCGTGCGCCTGCCCATCGACCGCGCAGGGCTCAGCGCGATTCCGCTGTACCGGGAGGCGCCGGTCGTCGTGGTGCCCAAGGAACACCCGATCTCGCTGTTCACCGAGGTCACGGCGGCGGACCTGGCCGACGAGCGCATGCAGGACGCCTCGGACATCGACGCGGCGTCGGTCATCCTCGAAATGGTCGCCGCCGGAGTCGGACTCGCCATCGTCCCGCACTCCATCGCGCGCCTGCACGCCCGCCGCGACCTGGTCTACCGCACCGTCATCGAGCACCCCGACACCGAGATCGCTCTGGTCTGGCCAACGGCCGAAACCACCGAGCTGGTGGAGGAATTCGTCGGCGTGGTGCGCGGCCGCTCCGAACGCAGCTCGCGTTCCCCGTCGACCCGCGCCGAGCAGCGTCCGAAGCAGGCGGTCGCGAAAAAGCCCGCGCCACAGCGGCAATCGACCGGGAAGAGCGCGTCCGCGGCGCGTGGCGCCCGGTCCGCGGGTGCCAAGAAGCCCGGCAAGCGGCGCGGTCGCTGATCCGCGTCACGGCGTGCCCTCGTGGACGCGCGGCAGGATCTGGTCCCGCAGGTACGCGCGGATCTCGGCGATCGCGGCGTCGCCCGCGGTCAGCAGGGGGCTGCGGACAGCAGATGGGAACCCGGGAATACGTTCGGCGAGAGCGGCTTTCACGAACGCGATATCGCTGAGTCCGGAATCGTGGCGCAGTGCCCGGCATTCGTCGAATACCGCCTGCCATCGCGCGGCGGAGTCGACGTCACCGTCACGCACGGCGGCGGCGATGCGAACGGGTAGTTCGGGCACCGGATTCCCGCCGCCGGAGACGATGCCGTGCACGCCGAGTTCGCGGATCCGGGCGGCCGCGCCGTCGCTGCCCACCAGGACCGTCGAACCGGTCGCGGCGTAGGCCCTGGTGACCTCGAGGTCGCCACCGGAGTCCTTGATTCCGGCGAGCATCGGATACTCGGCGGCGAGCGCGGCGAACAGCGCAGGGGAGATCGGGGTCTGGGTGTGGCGCGGGAAGTTGTACAGCAGCATCGGCAGTTCGGTGCGGGTCAGCAGCGCACCGAAGAACTCGCGGACACCGGCCTCCGGCGGATCGGCGAAGAAATAGGGTGCGATCGCGGCGACGGCGTCGGCGTGGTGCTTCGCGTGGTCGAGCAGTTCGAGCGCGTCGCCGTAGGCGGTGGCGCCGATGTGCGCGATCAGATGCCCCGGCCAGTGCTCGCGGGCATGTTCGAGGACCGACTTGCGTTCGGCGACAGTGAGACTGGCGAACTCGCCGGTCGTGCCGTTGACGAGGATCGCGGGAACGCCGGAGTTGTGCAGGAAGCCGAGATACTCGCCCAGCGCTCCGGTATCGATGGCGCCGTCACGGGCGAACGGCGTGACCGTGGCGAGGATGGGGTTGGGCTCGACCGCGTCGGGCCACCGTGGTGCGGACTGGGCTGGCTCTCCAACTGTCATCTGCGGCGCTCCTCCACATCGACGCCCGGCAGGACAACGGCCGCGCTCCCGGTGTGAATCGAGATGCGCGGCCGCGAAGTATCGAGCCTCCAGCCGGGTCGGCCACCCGGGGCCGAGGCTTAGCGGGGCTTACGCCGCAGGATCGAGTCGCGCACCAGGATGACCACGATGAGCGCGGCGAAGCCGACCAGGTAGATGTCCTCGACCAGGCCCTTGTGGTTGCCGATGATCATGGCGAGCAGGATGAACGCGACGATCCAACCGGCGATGCGGAAGGTGCGGCGCGACTCGCCGCTCCAGCCCCACTCCGCGGAGGGGACCTCGGCGGTGTCCACGTGAGTGACGACGGCGCGCTCGTTGTTGGCGGGTTCGATGTCCGTGGCGGCCACGATCGCTCCTCAGGTGGTTCGGGTACCGAACTTCCGGTACGCACTCTTGGGCTACTGGTCGATATCGTGACATACGACGCCGCGTCGTTGGTAGTCGGCCCGCGTTCGACGCGCACGACGAGACCCCGTGCGCGGTAGGACACAATGACTGGGTGTCCGACATCGTGAGAGTCCTGCTGCTCGGCAGCACCGGATCCATTGGTACCCAGGCGCTCGAAGTGATCGCCGCCAACCCCGACAAGTTCGAGGTGGTCGGATTGGCCGCGCGCGGCGGCAATACCGAGCTGTTCGCCGCGCAGATGGCGGCCACCGGGACCCGCAATGTCGCCGTCGCCGACCCGGCCGCCGCCGCGGAGCTGGACATTCCGCTGGCCGGTCCGGCGGCGGTGACCGAACTGGTGCGCCGCACCGAGGCCGACGTGGTGCTCAACGCGCTGGTCGGCTCGCTCGGCCTGGAACCGACCCTGGCCACCCTGGAGTCGGGCACCCGCCTCGCGCTGGCCAACAAGGAGTCGCTCGTCGCGGGCGGTTCGCTGGTGACCCGCGCCGCCGCGCCCGGCCAGATCGTGCCGGTGGACTCGGAGCATTCGGCGCTGGCGCAGTGCCTGCGCGGCGGCCGCGCCGAGGAGGTGGACCGGCTCGTGCTGACCGCGTCGGGCGGGCCGTTCCGCGGCTGGACCGCCGAGATGCTCGAATCCGTCAGCCCCGCCGAGGCGAAGGCACATCCGACCTGGTCCATGGGCCTGATGAACACGCTGAATTCGGCTTCGCTGGTCAACAAGGGCCTCGAGCTGATCGAGACGCACCTGCTGTTCGGCATCCCCTACGACCGCATCGACGTCACCGTGCACCCGCAGTCGATCGTGCACTCGATGGTGACTTTCACCGACGGCTCCACGCTGGCGCAGGCCAGTCCGCCGGACATGAAGCTGCCCATCGCGCTGGCCCTCGGCTGGCCGGATCGGGTGCCCGGCGCCGCGACCCCGTGTGATTTCGGGACCGCGGCCACCTGGACCTTCGAGCCGGTCGACAGCGAGGTGTTCCCCGCGGTCGAACTGGCCAGGCAGGCGGGCACCGCGGGCGGCAGCGTGACCGCGGTCTACAACGCGGCCAACGAGATCGCGGTGCAGGCTTTCCTCGACGGTCTCATCGGCTTCCCGGCGATCGTGCGGACGGTGGCCAGCGCGGTGGAGGCGGCCGACCAGTGGCGGACCGAGCCGCAGAGCCTGGCCGAGGTGCTCGCCGCCGACAGTTGGGCGCGCGACTACGCCCGGCGTGTCGTCGGAGCCTGAACAACCGGTATCCGGCGCGTCCGGCCGCGCGCTGGCAGACTGAGGCGTACGGATCGGGGATGGACTACGTCCGGCGGCATCCATGCGGCATACCCGCGTGCTGGCCCGCGCGGGCTTGGTACGGCCTCGGTCCGGCCGCGTCCATTACTGTGGTCGGGGTGCTCGCGGCCGCGCCGGCGCGTGCGCGGGATGTCTACGAGCTGCGCAACGCAGGAGGGCTGGAGAGCAAATGGTGTTCGCCATGGGGTTCGTGCTGTTCGCGCTCGGCATCCTCATCTCGGTCGCCCTGCACGAATGCGGACACATGTGGGCGGCCCAGGCCACCGGCATGAAGGTGCGCCGCTACTTCGTCGGCTTCGGCCCGACCCTGTGGTCCTTCCATCGTGGCGAGACCGAATACGGCGTCAAGGCCATCCCGCTCGGCGGCTTCTGCGATATCGCGGGCATGACGGCACTGGACGAGGTGCGGCCCGAGGACCTCGACCGCGCCATGTACCGCCAGGCGACTTGGAAGCGGCTCGTGGTCATGGTGGGCGGTATCGCCATGAACTTCGTGCTCGGCTTCCTGCTGATCGTGGTGCTCGCCGTCGGATGGGGTCTGCCGCGGCTGGACGAGCCGGCCCCGACGGTGGGAACCCTGAGCTGTGTCGCGGACGCCAATCCGGACGGGACGCTGCAACAGTGCACCGGCCCGGGCCCCGCCCAGCAGGGCGGACTCCAGCCCGGCGACACCATCACCGCAGTGAACGGCGTCGCGGTCGGCACCTGGGCGGAGTTCACCGAGCAGACCCGCAAGCAGCAGGGCCCGATCACCTACACCGTGGACCGCGCCGGAGAGCGGGTGCAGGTGACGGTCGCCCCGCAGCCGGTGACGCGCTACACCAAGGACGGCGCGAAGACCGAGGTCAGCGCGGTCGGCGTCACCCTGGACGTGCCGCCGATCGAGAAGTACAACATCGTCACGGCCATTCCCGCCGCGACCACCTTCACGGGCGACCTGTTCGTGCGCACCTTCCAGTCGCTGATGCAGATGCCCGCCAAGGTCGCGGCGCTGTGGGACGCGGTCACCGGCGGCGCGCGCGATCCGGAGACCCCGGTCAGCATCTACGGCGCGAGCCGCATCGGCGGCGAGAGCGCCCAGGCGGGCTTGTGGCAGGTGTTCGTGCTGATGCTGGCCAGCCTGAACTTCTTCCTGGGCGCGTTCAACATCCTGCCGCTGCTGCCGCTGGACGGCGGTCACATCGCAGTGGTGATCTACGAGAAGATCCGCAACACCATTCGCGGCTGGCGCGGTCTGGCGCCCGGCGGTCCGGTCGACTACCTCAAGTTGTTGCCGGCGACGTACGTCGCCGTGGCGCTCGGCGGCGCGTACATGGTGCTGACGCTGGCCGCCGACATCGTCAACCCGATCCGGCTGTTTCCCTGAGTTCCCTCGAGTTCTCCCGTCCGGGGTAACCTGTCGCGGGCAATAGCGGGACAACTCGATGTCATGCCGTGTCACGGGCGTCACAGGGTGGTGGTCCACCGCGCGCCGCTAAGCTCGGTAGGCGAACGGCCCGCAGCACACGTACGGAAAGTAGGCAGCCGAAAGTGACCAGCACAATCGGACTGGGAATGCCCGCCGCACCCGCGGCCGTTCTCGCGCCCCGGCGCAAGACCCGTCAGCTCATGGTCGGCGGTGTCGGCGTGGGCAGCGACCACCCGATTTCGGTGCAGTCGATGACCACCACCAAGACCCACGACGTCAACGCGACCCTGCAGCAGATCGCCGAGCTCACCGCCTCGGGCTGCGACATCGTCCGGGTCGCCTGTCCCCGCCAGGAGGACGCCGACGCGCTGGCGACCATTGCCCGCAAGTCGCAGATCCCGGTCATCGCCGACATCCACTTCCAGCCCCGCTACATCTTCGCCGCCATCGACGCGGGCTGCGCCGCGGTGCGCGTGAACCCGGGCAACATCAAGGAGTTCGACGGCCGGGTCAAGGAGGTCGCGAAGGCCGCGGGCGCCGCTGGCATTCCGATCCGCATCGGCGTGAACGCCGGTTCGCTGGACAAGCGGATGATGGAGAAGTACGGCAAGGCCACCCCCGAGGCGCTGGTGGAGTCGGCGCTGTGGGAGGCGAGCCTGTTCGAGGAGCACGGCTTCGGCGACATCAAGATCTCGGTCAAGCACAACGACCCGGTGATCATGGTCGAGGCCTACCGGCAGCTGGCCGCGCAGTGCGACTACCCGCTGCACCTCGGTGTGACCGAGGCAGGTCCGGCCTTCCAGGGCACGATCAAGTCCGCCGTCGCGTTCGGCGCGCTGCTGAGCGAGGGCATCGGCGACACCATCCGGGTCTCGCTGTCCGCGCCGCCCGCCGAGGAGGTCAAGGTCGGCGGGCAGATCCTGCAGTCGCTGAATTTGCGTCCGCGCAAGCTCGAGATCGTCTCCTGCCCGTCCTGCGGTCGCGCCCAGGTGGACGTCTACACGCTGGCCAACGAGGTGACCGCCGGTCTGGAGGGCATGGAGGTGCCGCTGCGGGTCGCGGTGATGGGCTGCGTCGTGAACGGCCCCGGTGAGGCGCGCGAAGCGGATCTCGGTGTCGCCTCGGGCAACGGCAAGGGGCAGATCTTCGTCAAGGGCGAGGTCGTCAAGACCGTGCCGGAGGCGCAGATCGTGGAGACCCTGATCGAGGAGGCCATGCGCATCGCCGAGGAGATGGGCGAGAGCGCGGGCGCGGGGGAGCCGGTCGTCACCGTCGGCTGAGACCCGTCGCGACCTGCGGGTTTCGGATACCCGTACCGCATCGGCCGCGTTCGTGGCAGGCTGTCGATTGTGCGGAGTCTGCTGGAGCCGACGCGAAGAGCGAAGTTCGCCCCCGCGCGTCAGCTCGCCAACCGGGATCTGGCGCAGGTCCTGCGAGTGCTCGACAGCGATCCGGTCGCCTCGTGCATGATCGCGGCCCGATTGCAGGAATACGGGCTGGACGCCAGGGGCGGGCACGGTGAGCTGTGGAGCCGCGGCGGCCCCGCCGAATCCCTCTGCTTCTCCGGAGCGAACCTGGTGCCGCTGCGCGGCGACAACGACGCCTTGCGTGCTTTCGCCGACCGCGCGACGCGCTGGCCGCGGATCTGCTCCTCGGTGGTCGGCCGCCAGGAACTCGCGCTGCCGCTGTGGGAGATGCTGAGCGACAGCTGGGGCCCGGAGCGGGAACTGCGCGGCACCCAACCGCTGCTCGCGCTCGGCCAGCCCGCATTGGCCACGGCCGACCCGCAAGTGCGCAGGGCACGACCGGACGAGCTGGACCGCTACCTCAACGCGGCGATCGCCATGTTCATCGAGGAGGTCGGCGTCGATCCGAGAGCGGGCGACGGCGGTCGCGGCTATCGGCGCCGCATCCAGAACCTCATCGAATCCGGCCGTGCCTGGGCGCGTTTCGAGGACGGCGAGGTGGTCTTCAAGGCCGAGGTCGGGTCGATGTCCCGGCGCACCGGTCAGATCCAGGGCGTGTGGGTGCATCCGGACCGGCGCGGCAAAGGCGTCGGCACCAGCGGGACCGCGGCGGTGGCCAACGCGGTGGTGGCCTCCGGGCGCACCGCGAGCTTGTACGTGAACGACTTCAACACGGTGGCCCGCCGCGCATATGGCCGTGTTGGATTCCGTCAGATCGCGACATTCGCCACCGTCCTGTTGGACTGAACGGCTCACGGTCCCGGTGAGCGAGGCCGGAAACCACCCCGCCTCGATCGGCCGAGAAACGGTGCGCCGCAGGCAATTGCCGGTAATTGGCCAGTACCATCGGCAGCGATGCCGACACGCATGTTGATTCCGCTGGCCGTCGCGGTGCTCGCCGCCGCGGCTGCGGGCTGCTCGGCCGGTCCGCAGGGCCCGGCGCCCGCCGCCGACGCCTTTGTCGCCGCCTTCGCCGAGAACGATCTCACCGCGGCCGCCGAACTCACCAGCCAGCCCGAGAAGGCCACCGCCGCACTGACTTCCGCGTGGCAGAACCTACAGGCGGAGGAACTGACCGCACGCACGGGCGCGGCCCGCGTCACCGGTGACACAGCGACCGTCGATTACACCTACGAGTGGCGGCTGCCGAAGAACCGCACCTGGACCTATACCGGCCAGCTGCAGATGGGCCGCACCGGCGGTCGCTGGATGGTGCGGTGGACGTCCTCGAACATCCACCCCGAACTCGGCGACACCCAGACCATGGAGCTGCGCGCGAACCCGGCCCCGCGCGCCAGGGTGAACGAGCAGTCCGGCAGTGATGTCCTGGTGCCGGGCAAGGTCTCTCGCGTCGCCTTCACCGCGGCCGACGCCGCCGATCCCGCCGCGGTGGCGACCGCGCTGTCGCGAGCACTGCTGCGTTTCGACGAGCGCCTCACCCCCGAGACCATCCTGAAGGCGGCGCGGAACACCAACGGCGCCTACACCGTCCTGCTGCTGACCGAGGTCGAATACAACCAAGTCGGCTCCGAACTCATCGGGCTGCCCGGTGTGACGCTGACCCAGGAGTGGGACATGGTGCCCACCGACCGCGCCTTCGCCCCCGATCTGATGACGCAGGTGCGCCAGACGGTGATCGCCGAGGTGGACGGCAAGTCGGGCTGGAGCGTGGTCACCATGAACACCCACGGCGCCGACACCGCCGTGCTCACCGAGGTGCCCGCGCAACCGGCGCCGTCGTTCGCGCTGAGCATCGACCGCTACGTGCAGAACGCCGCCCAACGCGCCGTCGACCTGCGCACCGAGCAGACCATGATGGTCGTGCTGCGCCCGTCGACCGGCGCGATCCTCGCGGTCGCGCAGAACGAGGAGGCGGACCGGGACGGGCCGATGGCCACCATCGGCCAGTATCCGCCCGGCTCGGTGTTCAAGACGGTGACGGCCGCTGCGGCCATGGCCGAGGGCCTCGCCACGCCCGACACCGTGCTGCCCTGCCCGAGCAGCATCGTCATCGGCGAGCGCACCATCCCCAACTACAACCATTTCACCGTCGGCAACGTCCCGATGGCCACCGCCTACGAACGGTCCTGCAACACTTCCTTCGCCAAGCTCGCCAGCCAGCTGCCCGCCGACGCGCTGGCGACGACCGCCGCGAAACTTGGAGTGGGCCAGGACTATTCGGTGGTCGGGCTGCCCACCGCGTCCGGATCGGTGCCACCCGCCGACGATCTGGTGCAGCGCACCGAGGACGGGATCGGTCAGGGCAAAGTCGTGGTCAGCCCGTTCGGCATGGCGGTGATGGCGGCGACCATCGCGCACGGCTCGGCGCCCGTGCCGTACCTGATCGCCGGGCGGCCCACCGTAGTCGAGGGAGAGCGGCCCGCGATCGCGGCGGAGGTGATCGAAGGATTGCGCGCGATGATGCGCAAGGTGGTCACCGGCGGCACCGCCGAACGCATCGCCGATCAGGGCGAGGTGTACGGCAAGACGGGCGAGGCCGAGGTCGACGGCGGCTCGCACTCGTGGTTCGTGGGGTACCGCGGTGATATCGCCTTCGCGACGTTGCTGGTCAAGGGCGGCAGCTCGGACAACGCGGTGGCGGTGACCCGAGATATGTTCGCCGCGTTGCCGACTGGGTACTGACGGCGGCCACCCGGCGTGCCCGACGACGCCGGGCCGCTGGGCAGCACGCGCCGGTGCGACGCCCGTGAGATCAGTAGAAGTACAACGCCGTCCACGTGTCCGGCCCGACCACGCCATCGATCTTCAGGCCGTGCGCGGACTGGAACTTCTCGACGGCCTGTCGGGTGTCCGGCCCGAAGGCGCCGTCGATCTTCACCGGGTAACCGTGCAGGTGCAGCAGACACTGTGCCTGCCGGACGGCGTCGCCGCTGCTTCCGTAACTGATGGTCGGGTGCGAGTCGCTGTACCCGCAGCCCTTGGCGCGCTCGGCGGGATCGCTGTCCTTCGGGGCCGGGGCGGCCCACGCGGGCGCGGGCGCGGTCAGCAGACCGGCGGCGAGGGCGATGGCGGCGATCAGGGTACGAAAAGTCATGGGAACCATCCATTGTCGAGTGCTACTGGACGGGAGCGGTGCTCCCGATCAGCAAGCTATGGCCCTCGACTTCGGCGAATCTCGAGACTTTCTGCAATCGCCTGGTCAGGCCGGTGGCGCGGGTTCCTCGTTGGCCCCGTATCGCAGCCGCGTCGAGCCGACCCGGATGATGTCGCCGTCCGTGAGCGCGGTGTCGGTGCGGATCGGCACCTCGTTGACGTAGACACCGTTGGCCGAATCCCGGTCCCTGATGAAGATCCCGTCGTCGCGGTGCAGGATGCGCGCGTGCTTGCGGCTGACCCGCGCGTCATCGAGCACGATGTCGTTGTCGGATTCGCGGCCGATCCGCAGGCCCGAGGGCGGCACCGGAATCCGCTTCCCGTCGCCGACGCGTAGCCAGGCCAGGCGACGGATGTTCGGCAGGTCTCGGGTGGTGGCGGTCCGGGTGGACGGCGCCTCCGACAGCACCCGATGGTTGCGCACCGCGTCCTCCAGCTCCACTGTCTCCGGCTGCGGATCAGCGCCGAGTTCGTGAACCAGGTTGCGGCGCAATCGGAGGCAGGCGGCCAGCGCGTCGGCCTGCCGTCCGGACACGTACAGCGCCTTGATGAGCAGCCGCCACACCCGTTCGTCGACGGTGCGTTCGGCGGTCGTCGCGGTCAGCTCGCCGATCACCGCGCTCGCGCGCCCGTCGGCGATATCGGCGGCGATTCGGTCGACGAGCACGTCGTGTCTGCGCTCGGTCATATCGGTCGCGAAGTTGGCGGCGAAGCCGAGTTCGTCGAGACCGGTCAGCGGAGCGCCGCTCCACTCGTCCAGGGCTGCCGCGAAATACGCTGCGGCCTTGCGGGAGTCGCCATCTCGCGCGGCCGCCGCGCCACGGGCGCGCGCCACTTCGAAGCGGCCGACGTCGCACTGGTCGTCGGTGATGTCGAGAAGATATCCCGCGTCGACGGTGCGCAGGACGTCGCGATCCGGAATTCCGGCTCCGCGCAGGACGGTACGCAGATTCGACACGTACGCGTAGAGACCGTCCATGGCGCGCGGTGGCGGATCGTCGCCCCAGACCGCCTCGAGCAAGGCGGTTTTCGGGACCGCCCTGCGTCGGTTGACGACGAGCACGGCCAGCAGCGCGCGCGGCTTCGCGCCGGACAGCGCGATGTGGTGGCCGTCGACCAGCAGCCGGACCGGCCCGAGTATTCGCACGTCGACCGAGGGCGGATCGGAACCGGCGCTGGCCACGGCACATCCCTCCCAACTACACTGCGCGCCAAGTCGTCTCGCGATGCGAAGGCGACGGTGAGTGGATTCAGCATACGCATCGCCCGCGGTCGGCGGCGGACCCTCGCGGAGCGAAACCGCTTCGCGGGCAGCGGGCTTTCCGCACGATTGCCGGGCAGATCGGCGCGGGTGCGGGCTACACGGGTGGAGCGCCGATCGCACGGACGCGGTGGCACAGGGAGGTGCGCGGAGGGTGGTCGCTTCGGAATTGGTGCCGGGCTCGGTGTTCGCGGGTCATCTGATCGAACGACGGCTCGGTTCCGGCGGAATGGGCACGGTGTATCTCGCCAAGCACCCGACGCTGCCCATGCGGGTGGCGCTCAAGGTGGTCGGCGCGGATCGCGCCGACACCGAGTACGCCGCGCTGTTCCGTCGTGAGGCGCGGCTGGCGGCCGGTCTCGACCATCCGAACATCGTGGACGTCAAGGACTTCGGCGAGGAAGACGGCAGGCTGTGGATGTCCATGCGCTACGTGCCCGGCGGCGACCTCGCGGCGCTGATCCGCGCCCACCGCTCGGGCGTCGAGTTCGGCCGGGCGGTGCACATCGTGGCCGAGGCGGCCAAGGCCCTCGACTACGCGCACGAACACCATGTCGTGCACCGGGACGTGAAGCCCGCGAACATCTTCGTCACCCCCGGCGACGCGGGCGCGGACCGGGTGCTGGTCGGGGATTTCGGCATCGCGCGCCGGACGGACCCCGCCGCCACCCAGACCGACACCGGTGTCCGAGCGTTCACCGAGTCCTACGCCCCGCCGGAACAGCGCACCGGCGGACGCGTCGACCGGCGCGCGGATGTCTACGCGCTGGGCATCACATGCTACGAACTGCTGACCGGCCGATTGCCCGCCGCGATGATCGCCGATCCGCTGCCGGAAGGCGTCGGCGCGGTGCTGGCCAAAGCCACGAGGGACGTTCCGGACGAACGGTACGAGTCGTGCGGCGAGCTGGCCGCGGCGCTGGCCGGGGCGACGCGTGCCGAACCGAAGCGTGGCTTCGGAACTCGCAGGAGGGTGGCGGCGTTTGGGGGCGTGGCCGCGGCACTCGTCGGCGCTGCCGTGTTCTTGTCGGTGCGTGCGGATTCCGGCTCCAGGGCGCTGCCCGAGCCGACGGGCACGACGGGCTTGTCTCCGCGCTGCTACTTCACCACCGAGGCGCCCAGCGGCGACGGATACCACGTCGTGCTGCCGACCACGAACGACGGCGGACGCCGCTGCATCCTGTCCTACGTCGACTCCCATCCCGGCGGTCCCGAGGCGCCGCGCGCCGCGCCGATCGAGGGCGTACGCGCCCTCCAAGACGCGCTGCGCCGGTGTTACCAGCGGGATCTGTCGGACGCCGACGGCTTCTACGGCACCGCGACGGGCCTGGCCGTGCTGTACGCGCAGGACCTGCACGGCATCGACAAGGACGGCGTGTTCGGGCCGCAGACCTCGGGCGCGATGCGCTGGCCGCGCTATCGCGACGCGGGCGGCGAGTTCGAGTCCTGCGTGGCGGTCGGGCCGCCGTGACGGGTCAGGCGCGGTGCAGGGTCGCGGCCAGGTGGTGGGTCGAAGGTTCGCCGACCGCGGCCATCCGCAGCGTGTAGTCGATGGTGTCGCCCGCGACACGGAACGACCGGCCCAGCGCCGTCACCAACTTCGCCGTGCTGCTGCGGCCGATGCTGGTGGAGTCGAACTCCATGCGCACCTCACCGTCGGTGATGGTGAGCTCGCCCTCACAGATCTCGGTGACGCCGGTCGGGTGGGCGAGGATCAGCTCGACGTGGTCGGGCCGCGGGCAGCGCAGATAGCCGGTCTCGGCGTGCATCGACCTGCTGCCGTCGGCCGCGCGGGTGCGCTGACGGTAGGTGAGGAACGGGCGGCCCAGATGGCCGAACCGTATCTCCTCCAGGTAGTCGAACGGTTCGATGGTCGGGTATTCACCGTGCCCGCCGCCGCGCCAGGTGCCGAGCAACGAGGCGAGCGGTGCGATATCGGGATGAGGAGCGACGGACGGTAGGGGTTCGACCACGGCGGACAGCCTAGACCCGTGTTCGCCGCCTCGCTCCCCGAGTCCCGAAATTGCACCGACCTGGGCTCCGGGACGCCGGGCCGAGGGGCGCACCGCGGCCGCGCGCGCTTGCCACCCCCGCCCCGTCCCGGGTGCGTAACCTCGGACCATGTGATGGAGACAGACTCGCTCGGCCACGCGGTACGACGCCCGCGGCTGGTCGTCGTCAGCGGCCCGCCCGGCTCGGGGAAGACGACCTTGGCGCACGCGCTCGGCCGAACCGTCGGCTGGCCGGTGATCAGTCGGGACGAGATCAAGCAGGGGATGGCGGACGCCGATCCCACGTTCGAGCCCGCACCGGAGGACGAGCTCGCGCTGCGTACCCTCGACACCTTCTTCGAGGTGCTCGCCGTGTTGGCGCGCGCGGGCGTCGACACAGTGGCCGAGGCGGCTTTCCAAGATCGCCTGTGGCGGCCCGGGCTCGAGCCGCTGGTCGAGCTGGCCGATCTCCGGTTCCTGCACTGCGTCGTGGACCGGGACGTCGCGGTGGATCGCATCGCCCGCCGCAGGCGCGACGAGCCGCTGCGGCGCGTGCATTCCGCGCCCGGCGAACCGGATCCGGCGGCGCTCGGTGCCCGGCACGACGCGTTCCAGCGGGTGCGGCTGGACGCGCCCGCCCTCGAAGTGGACACGACAGGCGGATACCGACCGGGGCTCGACGAGATCGCCGCCTTCGCAAAGGATGCGCGGATCATCGATATCCGTTGAAGCGCCGCGGGATTCGGCCGCCGGGTGGTACACCTCTGATAGGCCTGGTACGCGCGGGCAGGGCGGGCGGACCGCTTGTCCGCTTCCCCGCCGCGGCGCGGCTCCGGAATCATGGTGGCGCGGGGAGGCGGTGCGATGTGACGACCGACAACTGGATGGTGCCGGGCAAGGAGCAGCTGGTCGCGGCCTGCCGCGGGTTTCCGCACGACGATCACCCGATGCTGGAGGCTGCGGGCGAGCTGGCGCAACTGCACGCGCTGCGGGAGCGCACGCCGGCCCGCGAGGTGGCGAAGCTGGACCGGCGGCGCGACCAGCTGGTCCGGGCCATCGACCGGTGGATGACGCTGGCGACGCCGGTGCCGGGCGGCGCCGCACACGCGCACAGCGAGACCGTCGGGCGGATGGTGGACCGGCTCGCGCAGCTCACCACCCAGGCCTGCGTCCCGCTGGCGGCGGCGCCGGACCCGGTCTTCTACGAGGCGTGGGTGCAGGTCGTCGAACTCGCCGACGTCTACCAGGATCTGGTGGACGCGCTGCAAGCGGGAACGCGCCGGGTGCCGGACGGTGTCTAGGCCCTGTCTAGCGCCCGCGACCGAAGAGCCGGAATCCGCGCCCGCGCCGCTGCGGCAGCGTCGCGTACACCATCGTCATATCGGCGAACACCTCCGCCTCCTGCTCGCGCTCCGCGCCGAATTCGTTGCGCCCCAGCACATGCTGCGCCGCCATCGAGGGCAGCAGCGCGGCGAGCTTCGGCGACAGCGGCGGGGCGTCCTCGGAGTCGTCCCTGCCGTGGCCGAGCAGCATGTGCCCGATCTCGTGCAGGATGATGTGATCGGCATTGCGCTCGGTGGCCTCGGCGTCGTACACGATGATGTCGTCGTGTTTGCGGGCGACCCACAGACCTTTGCCGCGACAACCGTTTTCGGCGAGCATCTCGGCCGGCACCGGTCGCAGCGAGATGGAGCGCCCGCGGTGCGCAGCCACCTCGGCCAGGTAGGCGTTGAGGTTCCACGGACTGGGCAGCGGCACCGTCCGGTGAGCGTCGCCGAAACGGGCTTCCATGCTGGTCATCGGCGCTCACTCTACCGACACCGCAGCGCCGCGTCATCCCGGTGATCGGTCACATGGGTGCCGTGATCGATTGCGGCCGACCGGGTTCCGCACACCTCGCTGGCGCGGCTACCTGCGCGAACAGCGGTGTTCTCGGTCGCGGATCAGGCTTCCGGAGTCGGCGCCGCGGTCTTCGGCGGAGTGCCCCGCTGGGAGCGGATCGCCAGCTGGTTCAGCAGCCACAGCGCGATGCCGATGGCGAGCAGCACGCCCGCGATCAGGTACTGATCGGGGTTGCGGTCGGTGAACGGCGTGACGAGGAACCCGCAGGACAGCGCCCCGACAACGGGGAGGAAGGTCGGCGTGCGGAAATGTTTGTGCTCGACCGGATCCCGCCGCAGTACCAGCACCGCGACGTTCACCACCGTGAACACCGCGAGCAGCAGCAACGCGGTGGTGCCGCCGAGTTCGGGCACCTCGCCGACGAACGCGATCAGGCCGAGCGCCAGCAGCGTGGTGAAGACGATCGCGACCTGCGGCGTTCGCCGCCGGGCGTGCACCCGGCCGAATGCGCGCGGCACGACGGCTTGCCGCGCCATGCCGTAGAGCAGCCTGCTCGCCATCAGCATGTTGATCAGCGCCGAGTTGGCCACGGCGAACATGGTGATGAACGCGAAGACGTGCGTCGGGAATCCGGGCGCGCCGACCTCGACGACCTTCAGCAGCGGGGTGTCGCCCTCACCGAGTTGCTCGGTGGGCACCAGCGCGACCGAGGTGATCGAGACGAGCACGTAGATCGTTCCGGTGACGAGCAGTCCGGTCAGCAGCACCTTGGGGAAGATCCGGTTCGGTTCCTTGCACTCCTCGGCCATGTTCACCGAGTCCTCGAAACCCACCATCGCGTAGAAGGCCAGCGTGGTCGCCACGATCACGCCGCCCAGCGCGCTGCGGTCGCCGGTCTCGAACTCGGTGATGCGCCCGAAATCGCCGTTGCCGAAGCCGAGCGCCCACAGCCCGATCGCGATGACGATCAGCAGGCCGGTCAGCTCCACGCAGGTGAGCAGCACGTTCACCTTGACGCCCTCGCTGACGCCGCGCAGGTTGATGGCCGCGATCACGGCCATGAACGCCAGCGCGACGGCGGTGATCGCGATACCGGTGCCGACTTCGAAGTCGAAGGCCTCGGCGAAGTTCGCCGCGAACGCGCGCGAGGCCGTGGCGGCCGAGGTGATGCCGGAGCTCAGCACCGCGAAGGCGACCATGAAGGTGAAAAAGTGGATGCCGAACGCCTTGTGCGTGTACAGCGCCGCCCCCGCGGCGTGCGGGTACTTGGTGACCAGCTCGAGGTAGCTGAACCCGGTGACCAGCGCGACGAGGAACGCGACGACGAACGGCGCCCACACCGCGCCGCCCACCTCGGCGGCGACTCGCCCGGTGAGCGCGTAGATGCCGGTGCCGAGAATGTCGCCGACGATGAACAACAGCAGCAGTCCCGGCCCCATCACCCGATGCAGACTGGGTTCGGGCGTGGCTGGTTCGGCGGACACGTCGGACATCGGAGACTCCTGTGCGCGGTGACGGGGGGGACCTTGGAGTACCCATTCTTCCGGCGCGACAGTCGCCGGAACACCGCAGAACGCTAGCTCATCCGGGCGACGATCTCCTCGATCAACGCGACCGAATCGCGCGGACTCAGCGCCATCGCCCGGAGCTGGTCGAAGATCACCCCGAAGCGGCGGACCTCGTTGTGGCCCTCCACGAGTGTGTCGCCCGCGATGCCCTCCACGTACACGAGTTCGTTGTCATCGGGATTCTCGAAGTCGAGCAGCGTGAACGAGCCCGCCATGCCTGGATGAGCGCCCGCGTTGAACGGAAGGATCTGCAGGATCACGTTCTTCCGCTTGCTCTCCAGCAACAGCTTCTCCAGCTGCCCGCGCATGGTCTGCTGGCCGCCGACCTCCCGGCGGATCGCCGCTTCGTCCAGCACCACCCACAGTTCGAGCGGCTTCTCCTTATCCAGCACCGTCGCACGGTTCAACCGGGCGTGGACGCGGCTTTCCATGATCGCGGTCTCGACCTTCGGCATGGACGTGTCGATCACCGCGGCCGCGTACTGCTCCGTCTGCAAAAGGCCTGGAATGTAGGAGGTTTGGTAATGGCGGGCCGACAGTGCCTCGGATTCGAAGTTGATGTAGGCCGCGTACACCTCGGTGAGATTGGCCTCCCAAGGCCGGGACATGCCGGGCTTCTGCGCGTCCGACAGGAGCTCGAGCGCGTACTTGCGCCGGTCGGAATCGACCTCGTAGATGTCGAGCAGGGTGTTCAGCGTGCGGCGCTGCGGACGGGCCTGGGCCTGTTCGATCCGGTACAGCGTCGTCACGTTGATCCCGGTGCGGCTGCTGACTTCCTCTTTGCTGAGTCCGACTTTGTCGCGCATCTCGGTCAGCAGCGCCGCGAGTCGGCGCAGGCCGGCGGTGAGAACCGTGCGCTTGCCCGCCATACCGCAATCCTTTCGTGGTGACAGCGCATCAGCCTACCGTCGTGTTCTTCGTGTTTTCGGCCGTTTTCGGCGCGTTCGGGGGTTGCGCGGCGCCCGTTCGTCGCGCTGTTCGACGCGGCGACGCCGGAGGGGACGCTCGTCGATCGGCTCGTCGCGCTGTGCCACGTCGGTATGCAGCGGCTGGACCACGATCGTGACGTGACCCGGATCCTGTTGCGCGACAACTCGATCGACCCCGGCGTTCTGGAGGTGTTCCAGCGCGAGGAGTACGGCGTGGTGATGTCGGTGGTGACGCGGGCGCTGGCGCAACTTGCCGGCTCGGGCGGCGGCGAGCAGGACTGGACGGCCACGGCCGCGGTGCTGGTCGGCGCCCTCGCGCACTACTGGCTGATCACCGACATCTTCGACGGCGAGCACCCGGCGTCTGTCGACGCGGACCGCTACCTGCGTGCCACTGCGGAGCTGGTCGCCGCCCGGCTGGACTGGGCGGGCCACCGAGGAGAGGAAACACCGTGAACACACACATCACCGTCATCGGCGGCGGCTTGGGAAGCTGGGTTTCCGTGTCGACGGCCGCCTCCGGCGACTGCCGCCGGTCCGGATGCTGCGCGCCCAGGCGCGGCTCGGGCTCACCGCACCCGTGGACGTCGACTTCCGTACCTGGGCCGGGGGCCGCTGGGGCGAGGCGACGGCGGAGCGGATGGCGAGCGCGATCAGCGTGGTCACCTACGACGCCGACACCGGCCGCCTCTCGGCCGCGTTCGTCTGGGAGTTGTTCCAAAGGGTGTTCAGCGCGCCCATCCCGGCCGTGCGCTGGTGCGCGGCGGCTGGCAGCGCGTGGTCGACCGGATGGCGGCGCGTGCGACAGAGCTCGGCGTCGCCGTCGAAACCGGTTCGCGGGTGGACGAATCGCCGACCGACGGACCGGTGATCGTGGCCACCGACGTGCACGCGGCCCGCGTCCTGCTCGGCGACGACAGCCTGACCTGGCCCGGCGGCTACTGCGCCCTGCTCGACATCGCCGTCACCGCCGACCGCCGCGACCGCTCGCTCGTGTTCGACCTCGACGAGGGCGGCTTTCACGAGAGTTACGTAGCCGAACCGTAAGCCGGTCGAGGGTTCCGCTCGCCTAGCTCAATTCGCGATCCAGCTCGCCGAGTTTGTGGGCGATGCCCGCGCGGCCGCTCAGGTCGAGCTTGCGCAGGATGCGGCTGAGGTGGTCCTCGACGGTGCGCGGGCTGAGGTAGAGCCGCTGGGCGATCTCCTTGTTCGGGTGGCCGCGCGCGGCCAGTTCGGCGACCTCGCGCTCGCGCGCCGTCAGCGCCGTCGCGCCGCCGGGGGTGCGGCCACCGGCGAGGCGGCGCTGCAGCGAGGTCGTCGCGACTACCAGCTGGGTCGCCCCCGCGGCCGCGAACGTCTCGCGCGCGGCGACCAAGCGCCGGGTGGCGACGGCGAAATCGCCGCGGCGCCCAGCGATCTGCGCGGCGAGCAGTACCGCTTGCGCGCGGTCGACCGGCATATCGGCCCGATCGAACCACCCGAGGCAGGCCGTGACCGCGGCTTCCGCCGAGTCGAGATCATCCGTCGCGCAGCAGTATTCGGCGCGAGCCGACGAAGCGGCCGCCAGCTGACTCGGCAGCCCCAGGTG
Organism: Nocardia sp. CNS-044; assembly: GCF_059570515.1. Classification (NCBI taxonomy): domain Bacteria; kingdom Bacillati; phylum Actinomycetota; class Actinomycetes; order Mycobacteriales; family Nocardiaceae; genus Nocardia; species Nocardia sp. CNS-044. The sequence continues at coordinate 188,529 of NZ_JCANSX010000012.1, read as the reverse complement.
GGCGGCCGCCGCCTCGGCCCGGCTGACCAGCTCGTCCGCCGCGGCGTGATCTCCGCCGCCCAGCGCCAGATTCGCGTACCGCGCCAGCTGGGTCGGCTGCATGGGCCCCGGCCGGTTGTCGGTCACAGGTGGGACGCCAGGTTCGATCACGCCGAGCCGGACACCCACCTCGTGCACCGTCATCTCCACCACCTGCCGCCACCAACGCATCACCGGTCGCGGCTGGTCGGCGAGAATCGTCCACTGCCGCAGCACGTCCTCGCGCGCCGCGGTCAATTGCAGCGCACGGAGTTTCAGCGCACCGGCGAACGGGATCAGATCGCCGTAGCCGAACTGCCGCGCCATGTCGTCGGCGTCCTCGGCGGCGGCCAGCGCCTCGCCGACGCGGCCGTGCTTCATCAGGCAATAGGCGCGCACCGTGTGCAGTTCGGCCAGCGCGTAGCTGCGCCCGAAGCGGCGGCTGACCTGCACCGCGCGGTCCAGATGCGCCAAACCTCTCGCGTGCGTGTCGAGGAAGTACGCCGCCCAGCCCAGCGCGGGCGTCGCGTGCACCACTTCGCGCAGCCGGTCGTCGTCGAGACGCTCGAATGCCAGGTCGGCCTGCTCGAAACCCGCGCGCGCCGCTCCGATACGCAGTTCGGCCACCGCGCCGAGGCAGCGCAACGCGGTCGCGGCCGCGCCCACCGCGGGGTCGGTGATCGCGTCGGAGGCGAACAGCGCGTCCAGCCGCGCCCGTCCCTCGACGTCCTGATGGTCCTGCAACTCCAGGATGGCCAGCTCCAGCTGGACGGGCCCGTCGCCGGGCAGCAGCGGCAACTCGGCGGCCGCTGCGAGCAGGGCCCGCGCCAGGTCGACCCGGCCGAGCATGCGTTCGCAGCGCGCCGAAAGCAGCAGTGCCTCCAGCTGATACGCGCCCGGGCGAGCGGTCAGCGGTTCCAGCGCCTCCCTGGCCCGCGCACCCGCGCCCGAGAGTAGGAGCGCGCGTCCGAGCAGCAGCCTGTCCTCGGGCGGTTCGGGCTGCGCGCCCGGGGCCGCGCGCAGGGCGGCGGCGATCCACCGCGCGCTGGTGGCGGGCGAACTCGGCAACACCTGCGCCGCTGCGCCTTTCAGCTCCGCCGCCGCGACCGGATCAATGCCGAGCAGGCCGAGCTCGAGGTGGCGGGCGAGGGCGGGCAGGGCCGCGCCCCGTTGCCGGAGCAGCACCGCCGCCCTGCGGTGCGCGGCGGCCCGCCAGCCCGCGCCCGCCAGCCGATGCGCGGCCGTGCGGATCAGTGGATGGCCGAACGTCACCGACGATCCGGTGACCTCGACCAGTGCCCGCCTGCTCAGTTCGTCGAGCGCGGCGGTGACCGCGTCGATCGGCAATTCGGCTGTGGCGCACAGCATCTCGAGATCGGCGTGCGCGCCGCACAAGGCGATCGCCTGCGCGACGAGTCGTTCCCGATCCGGCAGCTGCGCGAGTTCGGCGCGCAGCGTGCGATCCAGACCGGGGTAGTCGCACTCGGCCGGGTCCTCGCCGTTGATCGCCCGCTCCACTTCGTGATCCGGGAGGTCGGCGAGCAACAGCAGGTAGAGCGGATTGCCGTGGGAGGCCGCGAGTAGCCGAACGCGACGCGCGGCGGTCACGTCCGGCAGCAGGGCGGCGACCTCGGTGCCGGTGAAGGGCGGCACCCGCACCGAGCGGGTCGCGGCGCCGGTCGCGGTCAGCACCCGGGTGAGCGCCACCGGACACTGGCCGGAGCGATAGGCGAGCAGGAGGCGGAAAGTCGGCGCGGGGCGGTTGCGGACGAGGTAGGTCAACACGCGGACGGATTCGGCGTCGAGCCAGTGCGCGTCATCGATGACGAGCAGTGTGCCGGTCGTCGCGAGGTGCCCGCGTAACGCCCGGCCGAGCCGGTTGGCGTCGCCGTCGGGCGGCACGTCGGTCAGGTCCGCACCCGCGTCGGCGAGCCGTTCCAGCACATCGTGAACGACGTGCAGCGGTTGCGGCTGCTCGTCCTCGGTGGCGGTCACCGCGAGCACCCGCGAGCCGCGGCGGGTGGCAAACGGGGCCAGCGCCGCGAGCAATCGGGATTTGCCGATACCCGCCTGACCGTCGACCAGCAGCACCCATGGCCCATCGGGCGATTCCAGGGCGGCGGCGAGCGCGGCGAGCTCGGCGCGGCGTCCCACGAATGCGCGCTCGACCATGATCCTCCGCCGACTTCCGGCAAACCTGCCGCGAAACAACCCCGGGCGAGCTTAACCGGTGCCGTGCCGCCACGGGGGAATCCCGTGTTTTCCCGGATGCTGGCCGCGCGATTGTGCGATTGGGTGTTCGAGGCCGATCGCGACCCTCCGGGGGATGCGCCGAAGGGCACGGCGACGGCCGGAGTTCGGCGCCACGAGGGGTACTCCGGTCGGCCGCCTTCGCATCGACGAGAAAGTGACACGAATGAGATTCGTTGGTTCTGGCATCCGCACGCGGCTGCCGCTGGTGCTCGCCACCGTGGCCGCGTTGGGCGCGCTCGGCTGTTCGGCGGTCGAGAAGGGCGCCGACATGGTCCAGGATGCCGGGAAGTCCGACACCGCCCGCGCGAACGTGGGCGACTGCATCAACGTCATCGAGGGGTCGATGATCGACTCCAAGACGGAGCCGGTGGACTGCTCCTCGGACCAGGCCGTGTACAAGGTCGTGCAGGTCTTCGACGACAAGACCGAATGCCACGAGGACTACACCTCCTACGAGGAGACCCTCAACGGCGGCACCACCGCGTTCCTGTGCCTGGCCCCGAACTTCAAGCAGGGTCTCTGCTACAACGAGAGCATGATGACCGGCTACAAGTACGTGGCCTGCACTGCCGCGGAGGCCAGCTTCAAGGTCGTGCAGCGCATCGACGGCCAGGCCGACGAGAACCTGTGCGGCGAGGACGCCGACAAGTTCCTCACCTTGTCCGAGCCCAAGACCACCTTCTGCCTGGGCAGCCCGAAGAGCTGACCCGGGCCAACCTGATCGGCCGCACCACTTTCGGTGCGGCCGTTCGGCTTTCCTCAGCGAAAGGCGCGCCGGTAGGTGTCCGGACTGACGCCGGCGGTGCGCTTGAAGCGTTCGCGGAAGGCGGTGGGCGAGCCGAAACCGACTTGGGCGCCGATCCGTTCGACGGTGTGGTCGGTGGTCTCCAACAGGTGCTGGGCCCGGTGTACGCGGGCGCGGTGCAGCCATTGCAGCGGTGTGGTCCCGGTCTGCTCGCGGAACTGCCGCAGCAGCGTGCGGGTGCTCGTTCCGGCCTCGGCGGCGATGTCGGCGAGGGTGAGGTTGCGAGAGAGGTTGTCCTGCAACCACGTCAGCAGCGGTTCCAACGCCGAGCCGCGCGGGGTCGGGGGGAACGACTGGATGATGAATTGGGCCTGCCCGCCTTCGCGCTCCAGCGGCATGACCGACAGCCGTGCCGCGTCGGCGGCGACGGCCGAACCGTAGTCGCGCCGGATCAGGTGCAGGCACAGGTCGAGCCCGGCGGCCGCGCCCGCGGAGGTGAGGAACTGGCCGTTGTCGACATAGAGGACATCGGGATCGACGGCGATGTCGGGGTGGCTCGCCGCGAGCGCGTCGGCAGCGAGCCAATGCGTGGTCGCCCGCAGCCCGCTCAGCACTCCGGTGGCGGCGAGCGGGAAGGTGCCCGTGCAGATGGAAGCGATCCGGGTGCCCGCGGCGGCGGCCGTCCGCACGGCGTCGGCGATCGCGGGCGAGAGCGGCGCGGTGGGGTCGGCGACGCCGGGAACGATCACGGTGTCGGCGCCGGACAACCCCTCCAGCCCCCACGGCGCCCGCAGGGTGAAGGCGCCCGCGTCGACCTCGGGTCGCTCGGCGCAGACCCGGACCTGATACCCGGGGCGCCCGTCCGGCAGCCTCGTCCTGGTGAAGACCTCGATCGGGGTGGACAGGTCGAAGGGGATCACCCGGTCCAAGGCGAGGACGGCGACCACATGCATGGCTACAACTTAGCTGAGCAACGGGTTCCCGCCACCGGTTCCGACATGGCTGAATGCCGGGGAGAACGAGCTCATCGGCTGGTGGCGATTTTCCGTTGGTGTCTGGCCTGAATGCCACTGGGCGGCGCGGGATCGGTTGCCTAACTTCGGTGGCGACCTCGTTCGCTCGCCCAGGAGTCGTCCCACCATGACCTACCTCGCCCCGCTGCTCGTCGGCGTCGTCTACATCACGCTGATGTCCCTGATCCGCGAACCCCATCGCCGCCACTTCAACGCCATCATGGTCGCGGGCGCGGGCGCGGCGTATCTCAGCGGCGGCGGGTTCGCCGCGTGGGAGTTCGCGTTCACAGCGGTCGTGACCTACTGCGCCTACCGCGGTCTGCGGTCGTGGACGTTCATCGGCATCGCCTGGTTGCTGCACACCGCGTGGGACTTCCTGCACCACCTCCAGGGCAATCCGATCGTCCCCTTCCTGCACGACTCGTCCCTCGGCTGCGCCCTCTGCGATCCCGTCATCGCCCTGTGGTGCCTGCGCGGCGGGCCCGATGTAATCGCCTGGGGGCGCAGCCGGATCCGCGCGCTCGTCTCGCGGGAGCCGGTGCGCGCGTCATAGCTTGCGCGCGCACCGTTTCACCTGCGTTTCGCCGGGTAACCGGCCACCGAACGGGAGGTGAGAGGCACATGACCCATACGACAGACGCGCGGCCCGTGGCGTCGCAAGCGCGACCCGCACCGGATACGCGTTCGGTCGCCGAACTCGTCGACGATGCGACCACGCAACTCACGCGGCTGGTTCGCGACGAAATGCAATTGGCCCGGCTGGAGATGCAGGACAAGACGAAGGGCATCGCCAAGGGCGCCGGCCTCGCGGGGGCGGGCAGCCTGCTGGCGTTCTACGGCGGCGCGGCCTTGATCGCGGCCGCGGTGCTGGCGTTGGCGATCCCGCTGCCGGATTGGGCGGCGGCGCTGATCGTCGGCGTGGCACTGCTCGCCCTCGGCGGCGTGCTGGCGTTGGTCGGCAAGAGGACGGTCACCGAGGCCGCGCCGCCGGTGCCGAGCGAGGCCATCGAAGGCGTCCGCGACGATATCGAGGCCGTGCAGAAGAGGAGCCGACGATGAGCGATGTCGGGCGACCGAACATTCCGAACGGATCCGAGGCCCTGCGCCGGGATCGAGACCAGGCGCGGCAGCAACTCGGCGAAACGGTCGCGGAGCTGACCGGCAAGTTCGACATTCCCGGCCGCGTGGAGGACAAGGCGCACGAGACCGCGGACGCGGCGCGCCACCGGGTCGCGGACGCCAAGCAGCACGCGCACGAGACCGCGGACGCGGCGCGTCACCGGGTCGCGGACGCCAAGCAGGCCGCGCGCGAGACCGCGGAACAGGCGCGCGCCCACGCCGGGCACCTGGTCGACCGCGCCGCCAAAGCGCCGGAACCGGTGATCCACAAGGGCAAGCAGCTGGTGGGCGCGGCCCGCATGCGGCCCGCGCCGATCGCGGCGGCCGCGGTCGCCGGTGTGGTGTTGTTCTGGTGGATGCGGCGGAGGCGGGCATGACGACGCTCTACAAACCCCTCGGCATGATCGTCGGCGTGCTCGGCGGCGTCGCGGCCAACACGGTGTTCACCCAGGTGTGGCGCCGGGTCAGCGGCGAGGAGCAAGCGCCGAGCGCCACGGCGCGCGAATACGGCTGGCGCGAAGTGCTCGTCGCCGCCGCGTTGCAGGGCGCCATCTTCGGTTTGGTCAAGGCCGCCGTGGATCGCGCGGGCGCGACGGGATACCAGCGCCTGACGGGCACCTGGCCGGACAAGTAGCGAACCCGGCGAATCCGCGCGAGTCAGCCGCGCGGATTCGCCGGTGCGCGAAGGGCTTCGAACAGGCGCACACAGCGCGCCGTCATCTCGTCGGGGGAGTGGTGTGGGTGCTCGCCCCACCACGAGACGACGGTGGACACGATGCTGAACCAGATCGCCAGCAGCAGCGAGTGATCCTCCGGGTCGGTCACCGCGGCATCGGCGAGCACCTGAGCCGACCCCTCGGCGCCCATGGCGTTCAAGGCTTTCTGATAGCCGCGCGCCAGCTCGGCCGCCGGACCACCGGCGGGCAACGTGCTGTCGTAGATGATCTTCCAGTTCTGCACCCGCCCGTCGATGGCGGTGAAGATCGCGGCCAGTGTGGCCAGAGCCTTGCCCTCCGCTCCCGAAACGGCCTGTGCCGCGGACACCGCCGCGACCAACCCGTCGCCCGCGCGGCGTACGCAGGCGGCGTGCAGACCGTCGCGGGACTCGAAGTAGTTGTAGATCAACGGTTTCGACACACCGGCCGCGGCCGCGATATCGGCGACCGAGGCCTTCGCGTAGCCGCGGTCGCCGAATTCCACGGTGGCGATATCGAGGATCTGCTGCTCGCGCCGTTCCCGTGGCACGCCTTTGGTGCCCGCCTTGCTCAGCGTCATGCGCCACCACGCGCGATCGGATCGATCAGCACGCCGGGGTTGAGGATCCCGGCCGGGTCGAGCGTCGACTTCGCCGCGCGCAGTGCGGCGGCGAACGGCTCCGGGCGCTGCCGGTCGTACCACGGCCGATGGTCGCGGCCGACCGCGTGATGGTGGGTGATGGTGCCGCCCGCTGTCGCCAGCGCCTCCGAGACCGCCGCTTTGATCTCGTCCCACTGCTCCACGGTCCGCCCCCAGCGACCCGCGGCGTAGATGCCGAAATACGGTGCGGGGCCGTCCGGATAGACGTGCGTGAACCGGCAGCTGACCACTCCCGGCACGCCGAGCGTCTCGAAGGCGGAGGTCGCCGCTCGCAGCACCGCTGCCCGCAGATCGTCGAAACGGTCCCAGGTGCAAGCGGTTTCGAAGGTCTCCACGATCATGGACTGCGCCGCGAGGGCGTCGCGCTGGTAGGGCATGCGCAAAAAGGAGGAACGCCAGGTGTCCGACGCGCCGCCGCTCGCCTTCCGCTCGGCCGCGTCTGTGCTGCGCACCCCGTCGGGGAACCGGCCGCCGTGATCGCGGCAGATCCGCACCGCCCATCGCATCGGCTCGTCGACGGGGTGATCCGCCGACTCGAAGCCGAGCACCAGAACGCCGCCCGCGGAACTGGTTCCGGCGTTGAGGAACGCCTCCACCGGATCGAGCAACCGGCAGTTCGTCGGGAACAAGCCGGATTGGGCGATGGTCCTCGTCGCGGCGACCGCCTGGGCGTAGTCGTCGAAGACCACCGACGCGCCCGCCCGCCAGCGCGGCCGGTCCTGCAACCGCATCCACGCCTCGGTGATCACGCCGAGCGTGCCCTCGGAGCCCAGGAACATCCGGTCCGGCGACGGCCCCGCGCCGGACCCCGGCAGTCTGCGCGATTCGCTGACGCCGATCGGTGTGACGACCCGCATGGACTCGACCAGGTCGTCGATGTGGGTGTAGACGGTCGCGTAGTGCCCGCCCGCGCGGGTGGCCAGCCAGCCGCCGAGGCTGGAGAACTCGAACGACTGCGGGAAGTGGCGCAGCGTCAGATCGTGTTGGCGCAGGGCGTCTTCCAAGGCGGGCCCGAGGATACCCGCCTGGACGCGCGCGGCTCGGCTCGTGCGGTCGATCTCCAGCACTTGGTTCAGACCGCTCAGATCCACCGCCACTGTCGCGGGATATTCAGCGGCGCAACGAGGTTCGACGCCGCCGACCACCGACGTGCCGCCGCCGAACGGAATCGCCGCCACCCCGGCGTCGGTGCACCAGTCGAGGACGTCGATCACGTCCCGCTCGGTGCGCGGGCGCACGACCTGATCGACCACGTGGTCGACGCGGCCGAGGAGGTTGCGCACCACGTCGCGGAAGGCCTGTCCGTGCGAGTGCGTCACGCGGTCGACCGGATCCTCGGAGGCCAAGGGCGCCAACGCGTCCGGCACCCGCACCCGCGGTGCGGGCAGTTCCAGCGAGGACGGATCGGGCGCCTCGTGCACGGTGAGGTCCGCGCCGGGCAGCAGCGCCGCCACCCGACGCGTCAACGCCGCCCGCTCCTCGCCGATCACGGCGCCCGCCACGGTTCCCCAGCCCCACCACGATCGCGTCGCCATCCGCGTCCTCTCCACGATTCGAATTGACCCGATAGTAAATTAACTATGAGTCAGTTCACAACCGTGTGGTCGAGGCAGTCAGGTCGGGTTGGGATTCCGTTCCGACCGAATGCGCTGTTCCAGGCGGTTCGTCAGCGAGCGCACCCGCTCGTCGGCGCTGAGCTGCTGATCGAGAACCACGTTCAACGCGCCGCGCAGCATGGCGTACGGCTCCCAGCCCGCGGGCGCTATCGTGCGCGGCGCGCGCCTGGCGATGCCGTCGGCGAGGGACGCGGCGGCCTCGGCGGCGCTGATCCGCTTGTTCAGCGGCCACGGCAGCAGGTCGCCGAATTCCGCGCCCATGTCGTCGTCATCGAGCGTGCCGTGGGTCATCGCGGTATCGACGACGCCGAAATACGCGACGCCTGCGGTCGCGCCCGAGGCGGCGAGCTCGACGCGCAGCGCCCTGCCGAACTGCTCGACGCCCGCCTTGCTCACCATGTACGGCGAACCGCCCATCCCCGGCGCGAACGCCGCGCAGGACGACACGACGACCACGTGCCCGCGCGCGGCGACGATGTCGTCGAGAGCGGGGTGGACGGTGTTGAAGACGCCGGTCAGGTTCACGGCCAGGACGCGGTCGAAGTCCGCCGGATCCATCAGCCGGATGCTCGACGGTTTCGGCACGATGCCCGCGTTGGCCACGACGACGTCGATGCCGCCGAAATGCTCGCGCACCCGGCCGATCGCGTCCCGCATGTCCGCGCGATCCGCCACGTCGGCCCGCACGCCGATCGCGCGCCCACCGAGACGTGCCGCGGCGGCGGTGGCCGCCGCGCCGTCGATGTCGACCAGCGCGAGCCGCGCGCCCCGCTCGCGCAGCAGCCGGGCGAGGGCGAACCCGATGCCGGTCGCGCCGCCCGTGATCACCACGACCTTGCCCGCGACGTCGTACTGCCCTTGATTACCCGCCAACGCGGCGGGAACCACGCGCAACAGCTGTCGCACGGTATGGAAGGTGTTCGCGCTCATCGCAGACTCGATTCGTAGGATTCGGCGTCGAATTCGGCGACGCGACGCCGATACTGGAAGCTCCAGTCCGGATACAGACCGGCGTTGCGACCGTCGGCGGTGGTGTAGTAGCTGTCGCAGCCGCCCTTCAACCAGACGGTCTCCCTGCTGCGTTCCTCCATCTCGTTCAGGAAGGACCGCTGCACGCCCGGACGCACCTCGACGCGCCGGATACCCTTGTCGCGCATCGTCTTCAGCGCGTCGACGATGTAACCGATCTGCCCCTCGATCATGTAGATGGCCGACTGATTCCCTGCCGCGCCGAACGGCCCCAGCGTGCAGAACATGTTCGGGAACCCGGCGGCGGCCGCCCCGAGATAGCTGCCGGGACGATCCCGGTACGCCTCGGCGATCGACCGGCCGTCCTTGCCGACGATCCGCTCGTACAACTGCGGCAGCGAACCGAAACCGGTGCCCCACACGATGGTGTCGACCGGGTATTCCGCGCCCGTGTCGGTGACGATCGAGTGCGGCCGGATCTCCGCGATGCGCTCGGTCACCACCTCCACGTTGTCCCGGGTGAGCGCCGGGTAGTACGCGTCGGAGAAGATGGCGCGCTTGCAGCCGATCATGTAGTCGGGAGTCAGCTTCTCGCGCAATTCGGGATCGCTGACCTGCCGATGCAGCTGCCACCGCGACAGCGCCTGGAACGGGTGCCGGAACCGCCGGTCCACGAAACCGACGAGCCCGAAGCTCTCGATGCCCGCGAAGTACGCGCCGCGGATCGCCTTGCCGAGCATTGGCATTCGTCGCAGCAGCGCCCGCTCGACGGCATGCGTCCGCCGGTCCATCCGGGAGACGATCCACGGCGCGGAGCGCTGGAACACCGTGAGCCGCCGCACGATCGGCTGAATCTCCGGAACGAACTGCACGGCGGACGCGCCCGTCCCGATCACGGCGACGCGCTCGCCGGTGAGATCGTGTTCGTGATCCCAGTGCAGCGAATGGAACTGCGCGCCTTCGAAATCGCCGATACCGGGAAAGTCCGGAATCTTGGCCTCGCTGAACGGGCCGACGGCCGAGATCAGCACTTCGGCCGTGAGCTCGCCCCGTTCCGTCTCGATATGCCAGCGCAGCGCGGCCTCGTCCCACTCCGCGCGAACCAGCGGAGTGTCGAACCGCATGTGCCGCACCACATCGTGGCGCTCGGCCACCGAGCGCAAGTAGTCGAGAATCTCCGGCTGGGTTCCGTAGGTGCGCGACCAGTTCGGATTCGGCGCGAACGAATACGAGTACAGGTGCGAGGGCACATCGCAGGCGCAGCCCGGGTAGGTGTTGGCCTGCCAGGTGCCACCCAGCTCGCTCGCGCGCTCGAGCAGGACGAAGTCGTCGAAGCCCGCTTCGCGCAGCTTGACGGCGAGGCCGATGCCCGCGATGCCCGCGCCGATCACGACGATCGCGCGGTGCTCGGGGTCTGTTCCGCTGGGTGCGGCCATGAAGGGTCTTCCTTTCCGAAACGGGCGCCGTTGCCCGTGGTCAGATATCGAGGACGAGTTCGTCCCCGAGCGCGCGCGAAACGCAGGTGAGCATGGCGGAATCCCGCTCGGAATCCGTGAGAAGCCGGTCACGGTGGTCGATCTCGCCACCGAGCACCCGCGTCTTGCAGGTGCCGCAGAAGCCCTGCCTGCACGAGAACGCCGTGCCGGGCAAGACGCGCCGGATGGCGGACAGCGCGGATTCGTCGGCGCCGACATCGACCGTCGTCCCACTGCGCCGCAACGCGATGCGGAACGGTTGCCCGTTGTGGACGGGTAGCGGCGAGAACCGTTCGGTGTGCACCGAGGCGGTCGGGTCGGTGGCGGAGAGCACGCGTCGCGCGGATTCCATCAGCGGCGGTGGCCCGCAGACGTACACGGCGGCGCCGCGCGGCGCCTCGGTCATCAGGGCGTCGAGAACGGGGACGCCGAACTCGTCGTCCGGCCGCACCTCGAGGCGGCCGCCTCGGCAGCGTTCGAGCTCGCCGAGAAACGGCATGCTCGCCCGCGATCGGCCGAGGTAGATCAACCGCCACGGCAGACCGCGGTGCGCGCACTCGGTGACCATCGGCAGGATCGGGGTGATGCCGATCCCGCCCGCGACGAACAGGTACGCGGGCGCGTTGACGAAGGTGAACGCGTTGCGCGGCCCGCGTATCCGCAGCAGGTCGCCTTCCCGGAGTTCGTGCAGCTCGCGGGAACCGCCGTCGCCATCGGCGATGCGGCGCACCGCGATTCGGTACTGCACCCGGCTCGCCGAGTCGCCGGTCAGCGAGTACTGGCGCTGACGTCCGGACGGCAGGAACACATCGATGTGCGCGCCGGGAATCCAGGTCGGCAGCTCGGCGCCGGTGGGCGAGCGCAGCGACAGGCTCACCACGTCCTCGGCCTCGACGACGCGGGCGTCGATCCGCAGCGCCATGTCGAAACCTGTGCGCCGCACCGGATTCGGGCGTGACAGCAGCCCGGCCGTCGCTTCGGCGGTGAACGCGCGCTTGTAGGCGTCGAGCAGACCGGCCATCGCGCGAGCCGGGAGCGGCGGGCGATAGTTCCCGGTCACGACGGCGCTCACGCCTCACCCGCGCGGGCCGCGGGCGACTGCGCGAGGTAGCGAATCGCGTTGTCCATGGGACCGAGCTGGGACGGGTGGAAACCCGGCCGCAGATAGCGCGGGATCTCGGTGACGAATGTGGTGAACCGTGGAATCACACCGCGGGCCGAGGCGCTCAGCAGTTGCAGCGGCCAGAGCCGTCCCTTGTCCGGCTCGGGATCCTTGTGGAACAGATACCCACCGGAGATCACGAACAGCGCGAGCAAGCCGAAGCTCGCCAGCAGACTGGTTCGAGCCTTGCGGAAGTAGCCGCCGTCGACGTGCATGTACGCGTCGTAGACGACGCTGCGGTGCTCCACCTCCTCCGCGCCGTGCCAGCGGATCAGATCGAGCATCGCCGGATGCATGTTCTTGGCCTCGAGCTTGTCGTTGGTCAGCAGCCATTCCCCGATGACGGCGGTGTAGTGCTCCATCCCCGCGAAGAGGGCGAGCCGCTCGCACAGCCACTGGTGCTTGGCGCGCCCGGTGAGCCCGTGATCGCCGAGCACCCGATCCACCAGCCAGGACACGGTGTCGACCATCGGAGCGACGTCCAGCCCGATCGACTCCAGGTGTTCGCGCGCCTTCTCGTGCGAGCTGGCGTGCATGTTCTCCTGGCCGATGAACCCCTGCACCTCCTCGCGCAAGCGTTCGTCGTCGATGAGCGGCAAGGCTTCGGCCAGCGCCTGCGCCATGGCTCGCTCGCCCTCTGGCAGCACCAGGTGCATGACGTTGATGATGTGGGTCGCCATCACCTCGCCGGGGATGTAGTGCATGGGGACCGAATCGAAATCGAACCGCACGTCGCGCGCGTGAATCGCATGCGCTTGGTCCTCGTACGCCGCTGTGGTCATGCCGCCGTCCTCGCGTCTCATCGTTGAAACAGGCACCCCTCGACGGTATTGTTGACATCACGTGATGTCAACACTGTGTCGGTATCGAAATCTCGATATCTGACATGCCGATTCCTATTGGTGGGGCCCGGTGGATCGGGCCTAGCGTCGCGGTATGGCGAAGATTCTTTTCGTAATGACCGGTGTCGACCACTGGACGTTGGCCGACGACACCAAGCATCCGACCGGATACTGGGCCGAGGAATTCGTCGTGCCCTTCGAGGCGCTGAAGGACGCGGGCCACCAGATCGTGGTGGCCACTCCCGGCGGCGTGGTCCCCACCGTGGACCAGGGCAGTCTCGCGCCCGAGGTCAACGGCGGCCAGGAGACCGCGGAGCACCGGGCACGGGTGGTATCCACGAGTCCCGAGCTCGCCGACCCGGTCGCGCTGGCGGATGTCGATCTCGCCGACTACGACGCCGTGTTCTATCCCGGCGGGCACGGGCCGATGGAAGACCTCGCCGTCGACGCCACCTCCGGCGCATTACTCACCGCCGCACTGGATTCCGGCAAGCCGTTGGCCGTGGTGTGCCACGCGCCCGCCGCGCTGCTCGCCGCCACGAAGCCCGACGGAACCAACGCGTTCGCCGGTTACGCCCTGACCGGTTTCACCAATGCCGAAGAGACACAGGCGGGTTTCGCCGAGAAGGCGAAGTGGCTGCTCCAGGATCGCCTCGTACAGATCGGCGCCGACTTCCGCGAGGCCGACCCGTGGACGCCGAACGTGGTCGCCGACCGCAACCTGATCACCGGCCAGAACCCCGCCTCCTCGGCGGGTGTCGCCCAGGAATTGCTGCGGAAACTGTCCTGAATACGGTCGGCCAGGCCTGGTTCGCTCGAATCGCGGTGAGCGACAGATGATTCGACTCACCGCGCTCAGCAGCCCGAACCGTCGGCCGCCTACGTCCTCGTGACCCCCGTCTGTTTCGTGTTGTCGGGGCCGAAAGTCATGGGTAGGGTCGTGGTCGACACCAGGGACGTTGCGCCCGAGCGAAAGCCGCCGCCGAGACTCGGACGGGGCAGGAGGGGAACTGGGCCATGATCACGCTTCGGAAAGAGGACGGCGCCGCGGATCTCGCCGGCGTCACCAAGCTGAGTGTCGGCGTGAGCTGGGATCCCTCGGCGGGCACCAGCGGCGGCGCCCTCGGCTGGGCGCGCCGCAAGCGCGGCGTCGACCTGGACTTGGTCGCGATCCTCATGCAGGGCAGTGAGCCGGTCCGTTTCGCGGGCCTCGACTCGCTGGATCCGCTCGGCAACGGTGCGGTCCTGCACACCGGCGACGCGCAGACCGGCGCGGCCAGCGGTGACGACGAGACGGTGCATGTCACCTTCGCCGATGTGCCCGGCGGCATCGACGCTATCGTTTTCGTGGCGGCTGCCTTCAAGAAGGGCAGCTCCTTCGAAAAGGCGAACAACATCTCGTTCAAGGTGTACGACGCCTCCGGCGGTAGCAGCCAGCAGGTCGCCGACATCTGGCCCTCCCTGCTCGGCACCGACAACGCCAACGCTGTGGCCCGCGCCTTCCGCAACGGCAACGCCTGGCAGCTCGAGGTTCTGAACCGTAAGGGCAAGATCAAGCAGGGCGACAAGCAGGCCCTGCTTCGCTTCGCCATGCAGTAGGGCCGTCAGTCCCGCGTATTCGCCTCGACCGCATACGGTTTCAGCAATTCGCCGAGTTCGTCGATGGCTCGATCGATGTCGATCCGGTCGGGCGCCATCGCGCTCTGCACATGGATGCCGATGGCCGCGCCGACGAGGATCGTCGCGAGGCCGTCGGCGGTCATGGTCTCGGGGAGGCGGACGAAGCGCTCGATCCACCGCTTCGTCGACTGCCGTAGCCGTTCGTGCAGCGCCACGTACTTGTCGTGGATCGGGGACGCCGGATTCACCGCTTCCACATACAGGGTGACGAACAGCAGCGACGTGCGCGCCATCGAGGATCGCTTGGCCTGCGCTACAAGGTCGTAGGCCTGCGGTAACTCCGCGGAGTCGGCGGCGTCGGACGCCTCGAGCAGCGCTTCCGCGGCGTGGTCGAGTACCGCGGTGAGTAAGCCCTCCTTGTTCCCGAAGTGCCATGGAATCGAGCCGCGGCTGATCCCCGAACGCTGCGCCACGTCGGCGAAAGTCGTTTGCTGGTAGCCCTTTTCGACGAACAGCGCGGAGGCGGCGTCGATCAGCATCCGCCTGCTCGCACGGGTGGTCTCGGCGCGTCGATCGGCCACTGCGGTCCTTCCTGTCTTCCGATTCCGGTGGGTCGAGCCTAGGCCCTGTCTCGGTCATCGACCATTGACTGGCTGCTCAGCACATTCTATGTTGGCTGACACAGAAGCGTGACGGCCATGCGATGGACGACCTATCGCGCCGATCCGCCAGGTGCGGCACGCCGATTCGATCGACAGGTGAGGTGGGTCCGTGGATATCGCAGATTCGGTGGTTCTCGTCGCGGGTGGTGCGTCGGGGCTCGGGCTCGTCGTGGTGCGGCGGCTGACAGAGGTGGGCGCGACTGCGGTCGTACTCGATACCCGACCTGTCGAACCCGCAGCGCTCCAGGATGATTCGGTGCACGAGGTGATCGGCGATGTGTGCGAGGAACGTGACGTAGCCGCTGCCCTGGATCGTGCCGCCGAGCTCGGCTCGCTACGCGCCGTGGTCAATTGCGCCGGAATCGATCGCACCGGGCTGACGCTGGACGTTTCCGGTCCGCTTCCGCTGGAGCAGTTCGCGCAGGTGGTACAGGTCAATCTGGTAGGCGCGTTCAACGTGATTCGCCTTGCCGCCGAACGGATGGCCCGGCTCGAGGTCGTGGCGGGTGAGCGCGGTGTCATCGTCAACACGGGGTCGATCGCAGGTTTCGACGCACCGGCCGGAATGGTGTCCTATGTGGCGTCCAAGGCGGGCCTGGCCGGAATGACCTTAGCGGCGGCGCGCGATCTCGCGGGCGCGCGGATTCGCGTCGTCACCGTCGCGCCCGGGATGTTCGATACGCCGATGTTCGCCCGGCTGCCCGATTTCGC
This sequence comes from Nocardia sp. CNS-044, assembly GCF_059570515.1. Taxonomy (NCBI): domain Bacteria; kingdom Bacillati; phylum Actinomycetota; class Actinomycetes; order Mycobacteriales; family Nocardiaceae; genus Nocardia; species Nocardia sp. CNS-044. The sequence goes on along the minus strand of NZ_JCANSX010000012.1, from coordinate 172,968 downwards.
GCGGCGGGCGTCGCTGGCGCGTGTGCCGCACCCGGCTCGCCTCGGCGCACCCGCGGAGTTCGCCGAGCTGGTGGCGCACGTGATTCACAATCCGATGCTCAACGGCGAGACGATCCGGGTCGACGCCGCGGCTCGGCTCGGCGGACCGTAAGCGCGCCGACCAAGGGTCTGGGGCCGTGTCGGCGCGGTGAGCTGCGCGGATAGCGAAAAGGCATGTTTCACCGCCGAATTCGCGCGGTGCGATTCGCCACAGGGTCGTCATGTCGATCTTCCGCGAAAGCGGGTATGCGACTGACTGAGGAAAGCCGACTGAAGGAGGACGACGTGGCCGTTTCGGCTTCGCACCCGCAGTATCGCGCCGACCGCCGACACCGTTCCGGCTCGACCGATGCAGCGGGTTCCATTCATCTGACCATCGCGGCATGGATTCTCTTGCTCTCCGTGCTGAGTTTCACCCTGGTCCTGCTGTGAGGAAGCGCCCACGTGGCGTACCGGAGCAGTGATCGAAGGCGCCTGGGCCACGGTGTGGCCGTCGAAACACGCGGCGGCGCACCGTGGCCGAGGTGACGACGAGAGGAGTTCGATCTCGTGGAAGACGTACTACGGCCGCTGATCGTGCTGCTCGGCACGGTCGCGATCACCGTGTCGGCGGGACTGCTCGTCGACTGGCTGCTGCGCTACAGCGCGCGCCGTCGACCCGGCACGCACCTGCCGCTGTTGCTGCGCCGCGTGCAGATGCCGCTGCAAGCGTTGCTCGGCGCGGTGGCGCTGTACGCGTCATATCCGTTGGCGGAGTTGGATTTACGCCAAGACGCGATGGTCAGGAACATCCTGGCCGCGGCGGCCATCATGGCCGCGGCGTGGTTGGTCATCCGTGCCGCCGACGCGGTCGCCGAGAACCTGCTGCGCCGTTATGCCGAGCACACGAGCGAGATCTCGCGCGTTCGCCAGCTGCGCACCCAGCTCGGACTGGTGCGCCGCATCATCACCTCGGTGCTGGTGGTGACGACCGCGGCCGTGGCGATCCTGCTGCTGTTCCCGAGCCTGCGCACGCTGGGCACCTCGCTGCTGGCGTCGGCGGGCGTCATCGGCATCATCGCGGGCGTCGCCGCGCAGTCGACGCTGAGCAATCTGATAGCCGGGTTGCAGATCGCCTTCGGTGATTCGGTGAAGATCGGCGACACCGTTGTGGTGGAAGGGGAGTGGGGGACCGTCGAGGAAATCACCCTCGCCTTCCTCACCGTGCGGATCTGGGACGACCGCCGCCTGACCATGCCGGTCTCCTATTTCAACAGCAAGCCCTACGAGAACTGGTCGCGCGGCGGCTCTCAGATCACCGGCACCGTGTTCCTGCACCTCGACCACAGCACGCCGGTGCCATTGCTGCGCGAGCACCTGCACGACTACCTTCGCGACCGCCCGGACTGGGACGGCCGCAACTGGAACCTTCTCGTCACCGACAGCACACCGACGAACATCGTTGTGCGCGCGACGATGTCGGCCGCGGACGCCGACGACGCCTGGACCCTGCGCTGCGCCGTCCGCGAGGAACTACTGAACTGGCTCGGCCGCCACCACCCCCACGCCCTCCCGAAGATCCCCACCGCCATCACCAACCAGCGCGAGCCGGATCGCGAAATGGCATTGTCCACCAATGGTTCCGGTGAGACGAGTAGTCGGAACGGCGACTGACATCCAGCCGTCGGCAGTGGTGGTGTCGGCGAGCGTGCCCGCGCCGATGGCGGTGCGGGTGGGCGCGTGTGACTATGAGGTCATTCGGACGAGCAGCTGGATCCGCTGTCGCAGTGCCTTCGTGGCGGTCATCGCCGACTCCTCGGGGTACTCGCGCCATCGGAGCCGCGGTTTCGGTCGGTGATCACGTCGACGCAGGCTCTGACGTTGCGGTTCTCCGTTGCCTCGCGGATCAACGCGTCGGCCAGGTCGGCGCGGCAGGTGTAGCGGCCCGGGATGCTCGAGGGCGCGACGGTGTAGTCGGTGATGCGGTCGCCGTCGAAGAGTCCCGATGCGCGCACAATCGTCCAGTCGAGATCGCTGGCTCGGAGGGAGTCTTCCATTCGGCGCATATCGGCGTACGCGGTCCGTCCCAGGGTCTGCATGATCGGCAGCAAAACCATACGGAAGGCGAGAGTTTCGCCCGGCGCAGCTTTACCCGCGACACAGACCGAGCTGACGCACACCAAGCGCTGCAGGCCGTGCGTCGTCATAGCCCGCATGATGTTTCCCACCCCCGCGGAGAATATCGACACCGGTTTCCTGGTGTAGGTTCCCCCGAGAACCGAGATCACCGCCTCGTTTCCGGCTACCGCTCGTTCGACCGATTCGTAGTCCAGCGCGTCCGTCCGCACTACGCGCATTCGCGGCGAGGAGAGCGGGAAGGCTTCCGGACGCCTAACTGCGGCAGAAACTTCGAAGTCTTTACCGAGTGCCTGCCGTACTACCTGAAGTCCGGTCGGACCGCTGGCGCCGAAGACCGCCAATTTCATCTTTTCCTCCTCGCTTCAGTGCGCCGATCGAGGGCGCCCGGTCAGTAGTGGGATCATCAACGAGTCGACAATTCGCTCGAAATACGCGCCGTCGATCGAATCGCCTTGTTCGAGAAGCTGATAGAAGATCATCGCGGGAACGATGTCCGCGATCAGCTCGGTGTCGGCACCGTCCACGAGTTCACCGCGATCACGGGCGTGCTCCAGGATGGCGGCGAAGGCCGCGCGGCGTGGAGCGGCGATCTCGCGTTCGGCGATCTCGCGCAGTTGCGGATCACGCCGCACCGCGGTGGCGATGGCGGATAGGATCGCGTCGCGCCGGCTGTCGCGGTCCAGATACATCGCGCCCACCACGATCAGATCGGAACGAAGACTTCCGGTATCCGGCGGCGGCTCGTTCCACCCCAGGGTGCGGATCGCGTCGCGGACCAGTTCCGACTTGTCTTTCCAGCGGCGGTAGACGGTAGCGCGACCGGCGCCCGCTCGCGCCGCGACGGCATCCATCGTCAACCGGTCGTACCCCACCTCGGGCAGGAGCTCGTGCACCGCGGCGAGCAGCGCGCGGCCTCGCTCTGGATCACGCGGGCGGCCAACGCTTTTCGGGCTCGGCTCTTCGTTCTGTCGTGTCGCCACATTGCCAGGCTAGCCCGCCACGTGTTACGAAACAAGAGTGATCCGTATCGTAATATCGAGGACGAAAACGATTGGAGCGCTGCCAGTTTGCGGCCCGTGGTGTTCGTCGCGGCGGCGGCATGATGCCAGTCCGCTGGGCCCGCCGAGTCCTCGCTTGTGCCCAGTTCGAGATCGGGCGATTGCTCGGGGATGTGGCTGTCCGGCTCTCGGACTGCCCGACGAGTTCCCGGCGAAGGTGTTCCTTGCTTGGCAGTTGTCCAGCCGTTCGTGAGGCGTGGCGGCTGCCGGTCAGGGGTGTGCCGCGGGCGGCAAAATGGCTTCGATGTCATCGAGCGCGCCCAGTGTTTCCGCGAGCTCGGCGCGCTCGGCTTCGGAGAGGAGCAGCGCACGCGCTTGGGTGAGGGCGTCGCGGGCGGCGGCGGGGTCTTCGGCGCGGACCGCGAGTTCGGCGCGGTAGGCCAGGGCTTGGAGGAGTTCGGTCGCCGTCGCGGTGTCCTTGTCCCGATCGAGGGCCGCGTCCAGGATCTGGGCCGCTCGTTGGTGCTTGCCGTGCGAGTCGCCCATGACGACGGCCCTGTTCAGCGTGGTAATGAGTTTGCCTGTGGTTGGGGCATTTTCGCTGGGAAGGGGCGCGGCCGACATGATCCTGATCCAGTTCCCGCCGGGGTCGATGACGGTGAATCCGGAGCGGTTCTCGGCGTTCTTGCGTTTGCGTGGGCGGGTCATGCGGGGGATTCCGGAGACCAGCAATTTGCCGTGTGCCTTTCGCATGCCCGCGGCGAACGCGTCGAAGAGTTCTCCGGTGTCGGGCACGAGGACCACACAGGTCCCGTAGGAATCCTCGGGCTCGAAGTCCGGCATGCCGAAGAAGTCCAGTTGGAAGTCTTCGCGTCTGAGTGAGACGTATGGGTTCGGGCGGACTTGGTAGTAGGTCCGGGTGAAGCCGAGCATGGTGTAGAAGTCGACGATCTCATCGATGGATCGGCAGGGCAGCAGCGGCACGGTGACTTCGTTGGCCATGGATCTCTCCGTTCCGTGGTGGATTGCGCGCCGAGTACCAACAGTCGTACCGACTTCATCGAGCTCTTCCTCTCGATAGCCAAAGTTGGCTAGTTGGGACGAAGGTACGCGCGCTATACAAATTTGGCTAGTGCGGGGACTGCGGGAACCGAATCGAGTGCACGGTCGACCGCCGCGTTTTCCGGGACGTGCCGCCATTGCCGCGACTGGCAACCGGTGAGAGAGTGGTAACGAAATTCTCTCATGGACTCGTGGAGGTAGATATGAGAATCACGCCGAATGGCCGGTTCGAACGGCATGCGCGACGGATCATCCTGCCGAATCCGACGGCCGCGATGCGGGGCAAGGGGGAGGGGCGGGCGGTCGAATTCGGCAACCCGTCGGCGCGATGACCAGCCTGTCGCACGTCGCCGCGCCCGAGCGGACAACCGCCTCGCTGCTTCATCGCTATTTGGGCGACCGCCGCTTCGCGCTGGCGCTGCCACGCGCTGTCGCGCTACAGATCCTGCATCCCACCATCGCCGCCGGTCTGGTCGAGCACACGCATGTGCGGTTGTGGGAACACAAGAAACGCACGGTCTCGAGCATGATCACCATCGCCTACTCCTCGCGAGATCTGCGGTCCCTCATCAGGTATGGCCACGAGCACGTGAAGGGTGTGGACGACGCCGGACGTCGGTACCACGCCCTGCATCCCGAGGTCTTCTTCTTTCAGCACGCGACCTACGTCGACACTCTGATGACGGCGATCGAGACCTTCGCGCGGCCCCTCACCATGCTCGAACGCGAGCGCCTCTACGCCGAATGCCGCGCGTGGTACGACCGTTACGGCATCTCGACGCGGCACGTGCCGGAGACCTGGCCGCAGTTCACCGAGTACTTCGCCGACGCCTGCGATTCGGTGCTGCGCCGCAGTGCGCACAGCGATCGCTTGGCTGCGCAGGTGCTGCGCCCGGACGCGTGGACCCCGCGCCGATTGCCGGACTTCGCCGTCCGCGCGCTCCAGCACGAACGGGCGCGAGAGCTGCTGGACGTGCGGTCGGGAAAGGCCGACCGCGCCGCACTGGCCGTCTACGCGGGAACCGTGCGCGCCGCGATGACGGCCGCTCCGGGCCGGATTCGACTCGTGCGGCAGGCTCGGCTCGCGGAATGACCACGGGACGGCGGCGCACCATCGCCCCGGCCTCCGGTCGAAGCATTCGAGGCGGGGGCCGAATCAGGATCGGTTCAGGGTCAGATCCAACCGGTCGATGCGGAACCGAGCATCGGTGACCTCGACGGGGGTGTCCGTGAAACGGTTCCCTTCCAGTACGTTTCGAACGAAGTCACGCACCTCTGCGGGCTGCGCGTCGAGATTCGCCAACAGCTCCGGAGGTACCTCGATCGTTCCGTCGAAATGCCTGGGCTGACTGGAGATCCCCGGCAACTGCGGCGTCTGGCGCAGGCCATCGACGGTGTGCAGTATCAGATCCAGCTGCTTGCCGTCGCCGAAGTCGATCAGAAGCGGAGTCGGGGTGACGGCCGCGTCGAAGGTGCGCACTCGCGCGCTCCACCCCTGCCTCGCGACGCCGTGGTAGTCGTACGGCGATGGGGCCGCCAGCGTATCGAGCGAACGATCCGTCGGCGAATTCTCCAGCGCGGTCCCGACGGGGGCCTGGTCGGTGGGGACGAAGGTCCACGAGTCGTCGGTGAGTTGCTTTGTCCAGTAACCGTTTCGACCGCCGTCGCGACCTTCGACGCGCAGTTCCCGCGCCGCCGAACCTGGTGCGGTTCGGTGGATGGAGATGCGGTCGGTGATGTCGCCCGGCACCTTCGGCTGCCGCACCCAGTCCGGTGCGGGCAGCTGGATCGCGGCATACCGGCTGTCCACTCGTTCCGCGAGCATGTCGGGAGCCTCGGGCAGTCCGCTCTGGTCGGAATAGGAGTAGCGGAAGAACACCTTGTCGGCGCCGGAGATGTCGAAATCGTAGAGGCGCGTGTAGAAGTCGCCGAAGCGGTTGACGATCAGCGAGGTCGACGCACTCGTCGACAGCGCGACCGCCTGGAACCGGCCGCCGTGCGGCGTGGCCATCTCGTAGCTGTGATCCACCGGCAGCCAGGGATCGATGTATCGGATCCGCCGACCGTCGTCGGTGAGCGCGAAGACGTGCGACACCTTCGCTCCGCCGACCGGATGATCGTTGCCCGCCGTATCCCGCCAGACGTGGTCTTCGTTGGGTGAGAGAACCGACCAGGACCAAGTGCTCGTGCCGGGCGGCAGCGAGTTTCCGGGTCCGGTCCACAGCGGGGTGCCGTAGCGGCTGCTCCAATTCCAGTCTCGGGGTGCGCTGAGCGCGTGATCCATGGTGAAGAACCGGCCGTCGCGGTCGATCATCATGACCTCGTCGTCATCGGCGGACACGCCTACGATGCGGCCCTCCAGACAGCCCGGTAGTGCCACAGTGCGCCAACCACCGTTGGCGGCGGTCTCTTTCACGTAGACCCGGCCGTCGCGATTCGCGAACGTCCAGCGCCGGTTGAACGACTCCGTGGTGGTGCGGAAGTGGACCCGCTCCGGCAGTGCGACATCGGCGGGGGCCAATGCCTCCAGCCCAGCGGTGGTTTCGTCGACAGTGACTTCCGGAGTGCCGACCGTGCCCACCACCATGCAGCCGGTATCCGCGACGGCTACCGAATGCGTTGTCATGCTGGCGAATACCAGCCCGGCCACAGCGAAAGCCGTACGTCGGACGTTTCGCATCACAACCACCCCGCGGCGCCGAAACCGACGATCGCTACGGCGTCGACACCGAGAATCGCTCCAACAGTGAGTGCTTTGGCCCGCACGGTCGGCAGGTCGTGCACGAAGAAGCAGGCGGCGAAGAACGGCACGTAGCCGATGAGCCAGATGAGGAAGGGAAAGCTCGGCTGCCACCAGGACCATTCCCAGGTGAGTACACCGGCCTTGTTGAGCAGCACTTCGACGCCGACCGCCGCGGCCGAGTTGGCGGCGATGAGCACCGGCCTGTTGGGCAGGCCGAGGATGCGAGTCTCTTTGGGCGGCAACATTTTCGCCGCCGCGACACCCATGACGGCGAACATGAAGCAGATCTCGATATTGAGGCCGATGAGGATCTGGTAGGCGGTGGGTCCGGTGGCGCCCCAGACCGGCGCACGGCCGGTGGCGTGAAAGACCAGGGAGTTCCAGATCTCGTTGAACCAGTCCATGCCCCACAGCGCCAGCCCGGCGAACAGGACATTCCAGTTCCGCCGCTCGACTTCGACGGCATAGATGTAGATGACGATCAGCAGCAGCGGGATCACATACCACTGGAATTGGCTCGCATCCCGAAGGATCTCGAGCGCCTCTCGGGCGTTGTCGGTCAACGGCGCAACTCACTTCCTGGTCGCCGGTCCAGGGGAGTATTACACATCGACACCAAACGTCAACCTGTAACGAGATCGCAAGACGCTCTCGGCACCCTGCCAGGACGCCCAGCTTCCGCGGTGCCGAAAGCCGATGGCTGTCTTGCCGTGGACGGTGCTATCGTGACGCCTCGGCCAGACCGACCGGTACGGCCGAATCTTTCTGGGGGGTCACATGTTCAATTGGTATGTAGGGCTGCTCGCGGTAAGCGGCGTCGTCATGATCGCCATGGCCCTGTCGGAGAACCGGCAGGGCAACGTTTCGCGCCTGATCAACGGGATTCTCGGACCCCTCTACCTGGGCTACGCCCTCTACCTGGCTTTCCTCTTCGAGGGCGGCTCCTACCTGATCTTCTTCCAGGCGTTCATCGTGCCGGTACTACTGGTGGTGGACTTCTTCCGGAACCGAACCCCTCGCATGAAACTGACCGCGACCCAGAAGGCGTGGCGCGAGCACCAGCGCTCCGAACAGAGGCGGTAGAACGTGTCCGCCCAGACTCGGAGTCCCAGGCGAGGCCGGTGGCGGGTGTGGGCAGCCGGGACGCTGGGGCTGTGTCTGCTGGCCTTGCTCGGGCTGTACGGGTTCGGTCGCGCGGTCGACCACGCCATCGATCAGATGATGGTGCCTGATGTCGAGGAGTCGACGAGCCCGGAATTGCTCCGGGAGGCAACCGAATACGGCGGGTGGGTGCTGCCCGCGAATGCCAAGGTGCTGCTGGTCAGGCGTGAAATCGTTCGGGACCGGAAATATCGGATCGCGGTGGAAACCTCCCCCGCCGACCTCACCCTGATGCTGGAGCAATCCCGGTTCCCCGCTGTGCTCAGTCCTAGCGAACCGCCCTACCTCCGAAAGACGATCGCCGGGCCACCGCTGGAATCGTCACCTCGGGTGGAGCAAGGCCAAGAAGCGTGGTTCACCTCGTCGGCGGGGCGGGTGATGATTCGCGACGTCACTGTCGATGTGCGGGACGAGAACACTCGGGTCGTCCACATAGAATTTCGCGGCGTCTAACCTCGCCCATCATGCGTTTCCGGCGCTTCGCACCTGAGTGAGAGTTGCCCTGCCCCGCTTCAGACATCGTGGGTGGTCAGGCAGAACGGGTGGCCTGCGGGGTCGAGCATCACCCGGCGGTGGTTCGGGTCGGGTTGGAAGGTGGTCGGGACCGCGCCCAGCTCGCTCATCCACGCTTGCGCGGAATCCAGATCGTCGACCCCGAACTCCAGATGGGCCTGCTTGGCCACCACCGATTCCGGCCAGCTCGGGCGTTGATAGTCCGGGATGCGGATGAAACCCAGCCCCGGCCCGGCGGGTTCGGTCCCGAGCAGGACGAAGTCATCGCTGGTGTAGAGCACCGGCAGGCCGAGTCCGCGGCTGTAGAACTGCGCCAGCTCGACAGGGTCGGGGCAGTCGAAATCGATTGAAAGCCAACGGATTATCGGCCGTCCCTCGACGGCGGCACGGCTCTGGGTTGTCGGTTCAGCAGTCATGGTCCAGACCCTAGGGGCCGACCAGGACAGGTCCGGTCCTGGATTCGGACGAGAATACCGACTGTGATCGGACCTACTTCGCGGTTGCTGCGTGTAGTGGCTCTGCTGGACTCCCGCCCAGCATGGACCTGTCAGGAATTGAGCAGGCGGCTGGGAGTGACCGACCGTACGGTGCGCCGCGATATCGCACGTCTGCGGGAACTGGGATACGGCATCGATTCCGATCCCGGCCCGTGGGGAGGCTATCGCCTGGCTCGTCGACCACGGGTTCCAGCACTCGCCCTCGATGAAGAGGAGGGTTTCGCAGTGGCGGTGGCGTTGCGGGAAACCGCGGCAGGCGGCGTGCTCGGCAGCAGCGTCTCGGCATTGTCGGCGCTGTTCAAACTGCAAACCCTGCTACCCGAACGGCTCGCGCGCCACCTCGACGCGGTGAACCGCACCCTCGCCCACACCGCCGACGGAGCGGAGGTATCCCCGCAAGCCGACGCGTCCGTACTGTGGGCTCTGGCCACGGCATGCCGACAGAGCGAACGCCTCGCGCTGACCTACCGCGATCATCACCAGCGCATCACCCGCCGCTATGTCGACCCCTATCGTCTGGTGCGCGCCAACCGCCGCTGGTACTTCCTCGCCGAAGACGTCGACAAACAGCAATGGCGGACCTTCCGGGTGGACCGGGTTGTGCGCACCGAACTCACCGGACACCGCATCGAACACGACAATCCGCCCGACCCCGCCACGCTGGTCACCGAAGCGATCGCCGCGGTCACCTACCCGCTCTACGCCACGATCAGGCTCTCCGTGCCTCTCCAGCAAGCCTTGCAGATCGTGCCAGCCACCATCGGAACCCACCGCCCCGACGGCCCCGACGCCACCCTCGTCGACATCGGCGCCAACGACATCGACTGTCTCGTCACCTATCTGATGGGCCTGGGCACCACACTGCGCGTGCTGAGTCCCGACACCGTCCGCCGAGCCCTCCTGGACAGGGTGGCAGCTCTGCGGCTCGACAACCTGTAGCGGTGTTGTTCCGCTATCGCGCAGCGCTGAGGCTCGCCAGTGCGGCCTTCGCCGCGCGCTCGCCCGAAGCGGCTGGAGGATTCGCGGTGTCGACCAACCCGCCGTTCAAGTACAGCGCGACGCCCTCGCCCGCCAGCGAGCCCATCTCGATGCCGTGCCGGTCGAGGGCGTCGGTCAATGTGCCTGTGCCGCCCGACGTGGACAGCGTGAAGATGTAGAAGATCGGGTGCTCCGCGTCGTCGCCCGAGATGCGGACGACGAAGTCGGAGGTCGCGGCGATCACGAAGCCGCAAGCGGTGGCGACGGCGGCCCACACGGCGTGCCCGCGCTCGTCGATGTCCGACAGGCGCTTGACGAAATACATCAGGAAGAGCGTGGGGAGCACGTTGACCACGATGTAGAAGATCTTGCCGAGGGTGCCGATCTCCTCGGCGAACTGGCTGAGGAGGAAGCCCACCACGCCCGCGAGGGCGAACGCGACCCACTCGTTCTCGGCCTCGGCGGTGGCCTCGATCAGCGTGGCGCCGGTGTCGTGGGCGTGCTCGATGAGATCGGCGATCCAGTCGACGGCCTGCTCGATGCTCACCACCACGTTGCTCGCCACGCGGGGCTCAGCGGGCCGCCGACCATGAAAAGTTGGGGAAGTCCGCGGCCATGTCCCGAGGTAGGAGCGGATGCCGTCGCGCCAGGTCTCCTGCAGCTTCTTGCCGGACGCGCCGGTGAGACCGAGCCCGTACAGCGGGCCGGTGAAGGGGCACCAGCAGCTCGGCGGTGGCCGGATCTTCGACAATCGCCCGGATCTTGTCGTGGAGGAATTCCGACACGGTCCGGTTCGCCTCGGCGTCGAGGAGCAGGTCGGCGAACTCGGCGCCAGCGTCCTGGTAGCCGCTGCGCTAGTAGGCATCCTCGTAGCGCCGTCGGCGCTCCTCGGCGGAGATGTCGAAGGCCTTGTCGGTGACGGGACGATCGGGGTGCCGCCGGGTGAGTGCCTGCACACCTCACAGATCGCCTCGTAGTTCTGTTTCACGGCGTCGACCTGCGCCGGGGAGAGTTCGGCGTTGCGGGCACGTCGCATTGCCCGGATGGCGTCGGCACCGGGCGAGCCTCTGTCCCGCGACGGCGAGCCTCGAAACCGGCCAGGTCGGATCGCGCGCTGCGGTGGGTACGCTGGACCTGCACCCGGAGTGAATCGTAGGTAGCCGATGCCGGAGGCCGATCCTTTCACAACGCAGCGCGACGTGGGCCCCGCCGTCGGCTCGGAGATGCATGCGGCCGGGTTCGACGAGGCCGACGAGATCGGCCGCGGTGGATTCGGCGTTGTCTACCGGTGCGTCCAAGCCGAGCTGGACCGGACGGTCGCGGTGAAGGTGCTCACCGCGCATCTCGACGAGGACCGGGAGCGGTTCGTGCGCGAGCAGCGGGCGATGGGCCGGTTGACGGGTCACCCCAACATCGTCGGCGTGCTGCAGATCGGCGAAACCGCCAGCGGTCATCCCTATCTGGTGATGCCGTACTACCGGCGCGGTTCTCTGGAGGCGCGCATTCGCAGGCACGGTCCGCTGCCGCTGGCCGATGTGTTGCGGCTCGGGGTGAAGATGGCCGGCGCGTTGGAGACCGCGCACCGCGCCGGGATCCTGCACCGCGACATCAAGCCGGGCAACATCCTGTATTCCGACTATGGCGAGCCCGCTTTGACCGACTTCGGGATCGCGTATGTCACCGGGGCGTTCGAGACCGCGGCAGGCACATTCGCCGGTTCGCCCGCGTTCACCGCCCCGGAGATCCTCGGCGGTGATCCACCGAGCGAGGCGTCCGATGTCTATGGACTGGGGTCGACGCTGTTCTGCGCGCTCACCGGGCATGCGGCGTACGAGCGCCGCACCGGCGAACAGGTGGTGACCCAGTTCCTGCGGATCGCCACCGAGTCGGCCCCCGATCTGCGTGACAACGGCATCCCCGGCGATGTCGCCGCCGTCGTCGAAAAGGCCATGGCGCGGGATCCGCGCGACCGCCCCTCGACCCTCGCGTTGGGCGAGCAACTCCGGCAGCTCCAGGAAAAGTTCGGCTTCCCGCTCGACGAGGCGGCAGTCCAGGGCGTGGCCGAGCCCGACCAACCGGCGCGGCGCCCGATCGCGCGGCCAGGCTTCCGCTCCAGGCCGAGTATTCCGCTGGAGCTGACCAGTTTCGTCGGCCGTGGCGCGGAACTGGCCGAGCTGAAGAAGCTGCTCGCGACGTTCCCGCTGGTCACGGTGACGGGGGTGGGCGGGGTTGGCAAGACCCGGCTCGCGCTGCGCGCCGCTGTCGAGGCGGAAGGAGCCTTTCCCGACGGGGTGCAATTGGTCGAATTGGGTGAACTCCGCGACGGGTCCGTGGTGGTCGACGTGGTCGCCGCCGGCTTGGGTCTGCGCGACGACGCGGCCACCCCGTTGCAAGCAGTGCTGATCGAATACTTGCGTCCCCGCAAGGTGTTGCTGGTGCTCGACAACTGTGAGCAGGTGGTCGAGGCCGCGGCGGAAGTCGCCGAGACGCTGCTGCGCGCCTGCCCCGATCTGCGAATCCTGGCCACCAGCAGGGAAGGGCTCGGCATCGGCGGGGAGGCGGTACTGCCGCTGTCCCCGCTGACGGACGACGCGGTGACCCTGTTCGCCGAGCGCGCGGCCGCCACCGTGCCGGGATTTGCGCTGACCGAGAAGAACGAGGCCACCGTCGCCCGGATTTGTTCCCGGCTGGATCGGCTGCCCTTGGCGATCGAGCTGGCGGCTGCGAAGCTGCGCGCCATGTCGCTCGAACAGATTCTCCAGCGGCTGGACAACCGGTACGCGCTGCTGACCCGTGGCAGCCGGGGCGCCCCGCAGCGGCAGCAGACGCTCGCATGGAGCGTCGGCTGGAGCTATGACTTGTGCACTCCGGCCGAGCAGCGGCTCTGGGCGTCGCTGTCGGTATTCGCGAGCAGCTTCGAACTCGAAGCGGCAGAAGCTCTTTGCGGTGCGGAGCATCCGGAGGATCTGATCGATCTGTTGATGTCGTTGGTGGACAAGTCGATTCTGATCCGAACCGAATCGGACGGTGTAGTGCGCTTTCGGCTTCTCGAGACCCTGCGGGACTACGGCCGCGAGAGAATTCGGGACGCGGGCGCGCATCTCGAACTGCGTCGCAGGCACCTCGAGTGGTACCGGCGGTTGACCCGTGCGGCGGCGGCCGAGTGGTTCGGCGTCCAGCAGATCCGTTGGATCGAGCGCCTCGACCGGGAACTACCGAATCTGCGCGAGGCGATCGAGTTCGCCGTGACCGACTCCCCCGAGATCGCATCCCGTATGGCCAGCGACCTGGCCCTGTTCTGTGCGACGCGCGGCCTGCTCGGCGAGGGGCGCCGCTGGCTCGACCGGGCGCTGGCCGCGACGCCGCACGAGCCGACACTCGAACGCGTCGCAATGCTGTTCAACGCCAGTGTGCTGGCAGGCAACCAAGGTGATGTGCAGGCCGCGGCCGCTCGGGCGCAGCAGGCGCGGGCGTTGACCGAGCGGCTGACAGTTCCCTCGGCGCGTGCACTCGTCGACGCCGCCGAGGGATTCGCGGCTCTCCTGAGAGGCGATCCCGATCGCGCGTCCGGACTCCTCGGCGGTGCCGTCGAAAAGTGCCCTGATCTCGTGTCGCAGGCGACCGCGCTGGTACTGCTCGGACGAGCACACGACTCGCGCGGCGATGCGCAGGCGGCGCTCGCCTGCAATCTCAGGGTCCTCGAATTGTCGGAAGCCCACGGCGAATCGGTGATCCGCTCCTGGGCGTTGTGGAGTGTCGGCATCGACAGCTGGCGCAAAGGCGACCGCGAACGGGCGGCCGAACTGCTCGAGCGCGGGCTACGGCTGACTCATCGGCTGCGGGACACGAGGTCCGCCGCGTCGTATCTGGAGGTGCTTGCCTGGAAAGCCGCCGAGGACAGTGAGCCGGTGTCTGCCGCGGTCATGATGTCCGCCGCAGAGGCAATGGGTGGCACCGTCGGCAATTACGCATTCCTCTTTCCGAATCTGCCTGTCTTCCATCAGGAGTGCGACCAGCGCGTCCGTAACGCGATCGGTGCGCAAGCCTACGATGCCGCCTGCGAGAAGGGCCGTTCGCTGACCCTCGACGACGCGGTGGCCTACGCCCTCGGCGAGGGATGAGCAACGCGGTCACGAACCTTCACGACTCGCGGGGGACACCGGTGACGGGTTTCCGGCGAGGGGGAGTTCGATATTGCGCATCGTGACCAACGATGTCGCACACCACGTTTCCTCGCCCTGGTCGACGCCGAAGACATCAGCGGCTGCGACGGTGATCGCCTTACCGGGCTTCACGACCCGCCCGCGCGCCACCAGCTTTTCACCTCGCGCGGGCGCGAGAAGTTTGACCGTGTAGTCGACCGTCATATTCACCCACCCGGCAGGCAGCAACGTGCCCGCCGCCGATCCACCGGCGAAGTCCGCGAGCGAACCGATCACGCCACCCTGGAAGTTGCCGTTGTGCTCGGTCAACTCGACGCGATACGGCTGAACGATCTCCACCTCGCCCCGGGCCACTCGACCGAACGAGAAACCCAGATGCCGCGCCGCGGGCATGCTGAGCACCACGGCCTGCACTATCTGCGCGAACTCCGGATTTTCCGTTTGTCGTTCACTCATCGCATTCCTCCTGTGCGTGCCGCCGACGCTCCACCCGCCGGTCCTGTGGGGGCAGCTACTCCGCGCGCTCCGGTCGCTCCCAGAATCGTGACATGAACTTGACGTCGCTCTCAAGTGTTGCGCACTCGGGAGTGGACCGAGATACACGATTTGGCAATGGTTCTCGAGTTCGTCCTATCGCGGGGTGGAAAGCCCCCTTACGCATCGATATTGGGCTCATCGGGCCCGCTTGGAACCCGTCCGACCTGCATGGCTGGGGATGTGCCGACGGCACGCGGAAGCTGATCGCCGCAGCGGGAACGCAATATTGCGTTTTCTGTTGTGTTCTTGCATCTGTAAGAGCATGATCCAGCTAGCCTGGGTACGAACAACCGATCCGATGAGCGGGAATTACCGAATCGAGAGCCAATGATGTTGGTATATAGAGCTTTGGTGTCGGGTGAGTCAGGGGTGTGGCGATGAGCGAACGCAGTGAGCGAATCATGTGCCAGCGCGCATCGCGCATGCCGGAGCCGAGCGTCAGCGAGGCGAAGGCATGAGCGCGCCGACGGTGGGGGTGCTGCCGACGGCTCCGCAGATTTTGTGTGCGTTTCAGGGACGGCGCTTCCAAGACCGCGAGCTGTTGCGGTCCGCGCACGCGCTCGCCGAGCTGCACGCTCGGCGCGCCGAGGTGCGCGACGCCCATCTGGTCGCCGAAATAGATTGTCGGCGTGGGGAACTCGTCGACGATATCAACGACTGGGTCGCCCAGGAGATGCCGCAGCATCGCAACGGCGCCTCACTGCACACCGAGAGTCTCGGCGCCGTGGTCGACCGTATGGCGCGCAGCTGGGTGAACGCGAACCAGGCCATCGACGTCGACGGGCCGCGCAGTGACAACACCCATAAACACTGGTACCACTTGGCCGAACTCGTCGACGGCTACACTGATTTGGTAACCGACGTGGCCGGAGGCCGGCGTCGACTGCCCGAGCAGTAGCTGCTCACGACGGCCGACGGGCTACCGCGCCACCGCCACGACGGCGACGTCCCGGGTGGAATGTCATCCGACCAGTGCGTCCGCCCGGAAGCGTCGCCGCCCGTAGTGACGGCGGGCGCAACGGGGCGCCCCGCCCGGCGTGCCGCGTGGTCGACTGGCGCGGCACGCCCGCTGGATGTGGTTGCCGCACATCGACGGTAGCCGACTGGTGGCAATCGAAAGCAAGCCATACTTCGACTACGGTCGATTGCCGTCCGCGCCTACCGCGGGCACCCGTCCGGCTCGGCGGCGTTCGCGACGCCGACGGCGGTAGCGGCGAATCCGGCTCGCCAGCAACATGATCAAAACGAGGCCGGTCAGCAGGAGCAATCCCGCCACGAGTGCCGCGGCGACCGGGTGGAAGATCGCGAGCGTGATGACGCCCGCGACGGCGAGATCCTCCACGGCGCTGGTCACGATATTGCTGGCCGGTTCCGGCGAGGTGTTGATCGCCATCCGCAGTCCGGCCTTGACGAGATGACTGACCAGCGCGGTGGTGCCACCCACCGCCGCCGCGGTCAGTTGCGACAGCGAATCGTCGGAGCCCGCGATGAGCGCCGCGACCACGGCTCCCGCGGCTGGGCGCACCACGGTGTGCAACGTGTCCCAGAACGTGTCGAGGTACGGGACCTTGTCGGCCACCGCCTCGATGAGGAACAGCACCCCGGCCGCGATCAGCACGTCGGTGCGTTGCAGACCCTCCGGCACCTCGTCGGAAAGCCCGGTGACGCCGAACAACCCGAACAACAGCACCACGGCGTAGGCGTTGATACCGCTGGCCCAACCCGCGGTGAAGATCAAGGGGAGCAGGGACACACCTCGATCCTAGTGCCGCGCCCGGAACGCTCGGCGCGGCAAACCGGCCGAAGGCCCCCTTCAACCCGCCCGGCGCCGCCCGCCTTTGCGGTGCCCCGCACTCACCGCAGGGCCGCGCGTCCTCTCACCCTGCCGAGCAGCACCAGCGCCACCAGCGTGACCACCACCAACACCGTCGTCCCCGCCGCCGCGTCGAACACATCCCCCCGATCGGTCTGCCCGAAGATGGTGACCGGCAGGGTGCGCCAAGTGGCGGGATAGACCATGATGGTCGCGCCCAATTCGCCCATCGACAGCGCGATCGCCAGGCCCGCCGCCGCGCCGAGGGCGGGCAGCAGTAACGGAAGAGTCACCTGGCAGAGCACCCGAACCGGCCCGGCCCCAAGGGATTCGGCGGCCTGCTGATAGTCCGGGTCGAGCCGGTCGAGCGCGGCCGACACCGCGCTGAACGCGTAGGCCAGCACCAGCACCGCGTGCGCCACGATGACGATCCACTTGGAACCGCCAAGCAGCAGCGGCCGCTCGTTGAACGCGATCAGCATGCCGAGGCCGATGGCGACCGAAGGCACCGCGACCGGCAGGTGGAACACGGCGTCGGTCAGCCTGCGGCACCACGTCGGCGCCTCCCGCGCGGCGAGTGCGGCCCAAGTGCCGACGACCAAGGCGAAGGCGCCCGCCAGCAGCGCGGTCTGCAAACTCACCGACAGGCTCGCCGCCTCCTCGCCCGACAGTGCCTGCCGGAAATTGGCGAGCCCGAGATCCGAAGGAAGCGGGCCGGTCCAGCTCCCGGCCAGCGACGCCGCGACGACGGTCGCGATGGGGGCGACGAACACGATCGCGACGACCAGACCGAACACCGTCAGCAGCACTGCCCGGCCGGTTCGGGTCCACACCAGCATGATCACTGTCCTTTCCCCGCCGTGAGGCGCGCGAAGACGAATCGATAGGCGGCGTACAGCGTCAGCGAAAGCGCCACCTGCACCGAAGCGAGCACCGCCGCGCCCGGCAGGTCGAAGGTCACGATGCCGCGGGTGTAGATCAGCGCGGGCAGCGTCAGCACGCCCTTGGCGCCGGTGAACAGCACGATGCCGAACTCGTTGAGCGTCAACAGGAGAACGAGGCTGCCGCCCGCGGCCATGGCGGGCCAGGCCTCCGGGAGGACGACCTGGCGCAGCACCCGCCACGGCGAAGCGCCGAGACTGGCCGCCACGTCGAGCTGTTCGCGCGGCAGCCGGGCGAACGCGGCGAGCAGCGGACGCACCACGAACGGCGTGAAGAAGGTGATCTCGGCGGCGATCACGCCGAGCGGGGTGTCGAGGAAATTCAGCAGGGGAGCGTCGCGTCCGGTGATTTCGGCGATGAGCGTGTTGAGCGCGCCCGCGGTGCCGTAGAGGAAGGTGAACGCCAGCGTCACCAGGAACGAGGGCAGGGTGAGCACCGTGTCGATCAGCCTGCCGACCACCGCCGAACCCGGGAACGGCACGAACGCCAGCACGATGGCGAGGAACGCGCCGAGCACCAGGCACCCCGCGGTCGAGGCGAACGCGATGGAAACGGTGCGCCACAGCGCGTTTCGGAACGATTCCGAACCCAGCACCGAGGACCACACCTCGGTCCCGCGCCCGTCCGAGGTGACCGTCGACTCGGTGAGCACCCGCAGGATCGGATATCCGGCGACCAAGAGAACCAGGACCACCGGCGGTAGCGTCCACAGCACCGCGCGCCACGTCCGCCGCGTGGCGTCCGGTGCAGGCTCGACCCTGTCCACCGGATGTTCGAGCAGTACCGCGCTCATGCCGGACCCTCCTGTGCACGGCCGTTCGGCCAACTGGACGGCACCGCGAGCCCGAGCGGGCTCCCGCTGCCGCCTCGCGCGGACGCCGCGCCGCGGTGGAGGACTCGCGGCCAGCCGATCGCAACACCTGCGCATGTAGCGGCGGGCCTCCTCGTGCCTTCGCCCACCAGCCCGCTCATGACCGCGCTCCTGACTCATCCGAAGTACCTGGCGCAGTGGTAAGCCCGGCAACGACCGGTCGCGGGATGAGCACACCCGCCGGATCAGGGAACCGGATGCCGATCGCGGAGCCGGGAGCCGTCGCAGAGCGGCCCGGTACGTCGACCGCGATCGGATCCGGCATTCCGTCCACACCGACCTCCAGCCGCGTAGCCGGCCCGCGCCACACGCTCGACACCACGACACCGCGCAACGCGTTCCGGTCGGACAACCCGCCGATAGTCACGGCGTGCGGCCGAATACACAGCAGCGCAGCCGAATCCGGTTCCAAAGCCAGTCTGCCGACGCCGGGCTCGGGCGCATGGGCGCGTAGCGTGCGCGACCCGGCGGTCACCAGCGCGGTGCCGCCGGAAACCCGATTCACCACGCACGGCACCAGATTCGCCCCACCGAGGAACGCGGCGGTGAAATCGCTGGGCGGCCGTTGCCAGAGATTCTCGGCGGTGTCCACGTCGACGAGGCGGGCGTCGCGCATGACCGCGATCCGGTCGGCCAGTGCCAGCGCCTCGGCCTGATCGTGCGTCACGTACAGCATCGCGGTGTCCGGCAACGCTTTCCGCAACCGTCGCAACTCACCCAGCATGGTCTGGCGCAGCTGGGCGTCGAGCGCCGCGAGCGGCTCGTCGAGCAGCAGCACTTTGGGCCGGATGGCGAGCGCCCTGGCGATGGCCACGCGCTGCTGCTGCCCGCCGGACAGCTCGCGCGGCAGCCGCTTGCCGTACTCGGCCATGCCGACCATGGTCAGCGCCTCGGTCACCCGCTCCGCGATCGTATTGCTCGGCACGCGATGCGCTTTTAGCCCGAAGGCCACGTTGCCGTGCACGGTCATGTGCGGGAACAGCGCGTAGGACTGCACCACCACGCCGATACCGCGCTTGGCCGGTGACAGATTCGTGACGTCGCGCCCGGCCAGCCGGACCGCCCCAGAGGTCGGCCGGACGAACCCCGCCAGCGCCTTCAGCGCGGTCGACTTGCCGGAGCCGCTTGGCCCGAGCAAGGCGACGGTCTCGCCAGCGGCGACGCGCAACGTGAAATCGGCCAGGGCGACGGTGGACTTGCGTCTGGTTCCGTACCGGACGCCGACCCGGTCGAACACGATGGCGGGTTCGCTGTCGGCGTCGTGGCGTGCAGCCGTTGTGGCGGTGGACGTTCCGGTGAGCGTGTCGCCGCGGGTCATGTCAGCCTCCGATGGCTTTCTCGTAGGCGGCTACGTCGTCGTTCAGATCGGTGAGGACCTTCGTCCAGTCGGGGTGCACGATCTGGACGCCCTGCAACAGCGCGGCCGGGCTCGGGCCGGGGCCGGTGGCGGCGGCGTCGGCCAGATCGGTGCGGGCCGAGACGGCGAACGCGTCCGGGCCGAGCGTCCGCTGCACCTCCTTGCTGAGCAGGTAGTCCATCAGCTTCTTGGCGGCCTCCGCGTGCGGGGCGCCCTTGGCCAGTCCCATGAAGTAGGGCAGCGCGACGGTGTGCTTGGCGCCGTCGGCCGAGGCCGGGAAGAAGATGCCGAACTTCGAGCCCTTCGAGGTGATCGACTCCATGTTCATCTGGATGTCGCCGTTGGCGATCAGCAACTCGCCTTTGTCGACCTTCGGTTGCAGCTTGCCGGTGGACGCCGACGGCCCGACATTGTTGACCTGCAACCGCTTCAAGTACTCCAGCGCGCCGTCCTTGCCACGCAGCTGTTGCAGCAGGATCAGGACGGCGGTGCCGTCACCGGCCTGGCCCAGCGTCGAATACTGGAGCTTGCCTCGGTATTCCGGCTTCAGCAGGTCGTCCCAAGTGAGCTTCGAGGTGTCGACGGAGTGGTTGGCGATGAAGTCGAGGTAGTTGCCCGCCAGGCTGACGAACCTGCCGTTCGGGTCCTTCTCGGTGGCGGGGTAGGCCGAGGTGTCGACGCCGAGTGGCTGCAAAAGGCCTGCGGCGTCCGCTTTCTGAATGAATGGCGGCAGGGTGACCACCACGTCGGCCTGCGGGTTGGACTGCTCCTTGTCGAGGCGGTTGACCACCTCGCCGGAGCCCGCCGCGACGACGTTCACCGCGATACCGGTCTCGGACCGGAACTTCTCGAAATGGGTCCGGTACCAAGCGTCGAGGCCGTCGGCGGAGTAGACGGTGACCGTCTGCCCGTCGGAGCCGCCGGAGCCCGTGCCGCCGCAAGCCGCGGTCAGGGCGACGGCGGTGGCGGTGACGACCAGCAGGGCGGTCCTGGACCGGATGCGGGACAGGCGCGTGGGGGAAATATGCACGGTGGGAGCAACTTTCGCTTGGTGGTGTCGATGGTCGAAGGGGCGAGGGCTCAGGCGCGCTCGGCGCGGATCAGTTCGGCGAATTCGACGACGGAGGGCAGCACGTGGGTGGCGCCCGCGGCACGCAGCCGCCGCTCGTCGTGCGCGCCGGTCAGCGCGCCAGCGACGATGCGCGCGCCCGCGGCCCGGCCGGTGGCGATGTCGCTGGTGGTGTCGCCGAGCACCGCGACACGGTCGACGGCGTCGACGCGCAGGCGCAGCAGCGCGGTGAGCACCATGTCGGGGTACGGGCGGCCGCGACCGGCGTCGGAGGGCGCCAACGTGAGATCGGCGATGTCCCGCCAGCCGAGCGCGTCGAGCAGCCGATCCTGGGTGCTCCGGCTGAAACCGGTGGTCAGCGCGACCCGCGCACCGGCGTCACGCAGCGCCGAGATCGCCTCGGCCGCACCGGGAATGGGCGCGATGTCGGCCTCGTCGATCAGGGCGTCGTAGGCGTCCTCGAAGACGCGGTTGGCGGCCTGCGCGCGTTCCTCGTCGCCGAGCAGCGCTCGGAACACGGCGATCTTGGACTGCCCCATGGTGTCCAGCACATACTGGCGCGCCTGTTCTCGCCGCGGCCCGTCGGTTTCCATGCCCGCGGCCGTCGCCGCCGCTTCGAAGGCGCGCAGCACCAAGCCGCCGTCGGCGACGGTGGTTCCCGCCATGTCGAGCACGGCGAGCTGAATCGTGTTGTCCGGCATCGTGTCTCCTTCAGAGGCCGAGCAGGTCGGCGGTTTCCTCGCCGAGGGCGGGGCCGAGGGTCATGCCGCGGCCGCCGGAGCCGGTGATCACCCAGACGTGCTCGTCGGCCTTGGCCCGGGTGACGATCGCGGCGGCATCGACGCTCTGGCTGTACACCCCGGCCCACCGGCGCACGATCGGCGGCAGCTTGCGGCCGAGCAGTTCCTCGGTGACGGAGGTGAGGTGCTCGTAGGGCGCCTCGTCCACGTCGAAGGCGAACGGCTCGGTGTATTCGTGGGTGTCGCCGATGGTGAGTCCGCCGTGCAGGCGCTGCACGCACAGCAACTGCATCCGGTGCTCGGCCGCGGTGGCGGTCTGGGACTGCTCGCGTTCGAGCGCGTACACCTCCGGCCCCGCGAAGCCGGGGTAGTAGCGGAAGCTGTCGCCGTCGGCGATGGCGGTGGTCAGCGGCTCGCCGAGCGGCGCGGTCTGCATCATCTGGAGCCGGACCCGGCGTACCGGGATCGTGCCGACGAGTTCCCGAGTCAGCCCGGAGTGCGCGGCGCCGGGGCAGACCAGCACCAGGTCGGCCGGGAAGGCGCGGCCCTGGTCGTCGAGAACCTTTGCGCCGGAACCGGTGTCGGTGACGGATCGCGCTTCGGCACCGGCGTGGAACGAATAGCGTTCGGAGGCCGCGAGATAGGCGCGCAGCGCGGGCATGGCCTGTCGCGACTCGACGGCGGCGTCGGTCGAGCAGTGCAGTCCGGCCAGATACTTGCCGCGCAGCGCGGGGTTGATCGCACGCACCCGCTCCGGCTCGAGCAGTTCGAATCCGCGTGCCTCGGCGCTGTCGCCAGCGGCCGCCGCGCTCGCCACCGTCAGTTCCTCGGGGGTGCGCACGAGCGTGACGGACCCGGTCGGTCGGAAACCGACGCCGGGGACCCTGCCGCCGATCTCCTCCCAGAGCTCGCGCGAACGCAAGGTCAGGTCGAGCTCCGTCGCCGACCGCCCGGACACCCACACCAGCCCGAAGTTGCGCACCGTCGCGCCGCGCGCCTCGGTCTCGCGCTCCAGCTGCACGACCTCGTGTCCGCGGCGGACCGCGGCAAGGGCGTGGGCGGTGCCGAGGATTCCACCTCCGATGATGACCACTCGCATGGACCCATGGTGAGCAATGGTCTAGACCGATGGGTATTGCCCGAACGAACGGCGGGTTAACAATTGGTATAGACCAATTGCGGGTAGGCTGTCGGGCATGGAAGCAACGGAGGTGACGCGCGGTCGGCGCGGCGAGACATCCGGCGGGAGCACCGAATTGGTCCTGCCGGAGCGCTTGCCGAAGTCGTATCGAGTGCGCACCGAGCTGGAGGGGATGATCGACGAGCTGGCCGAGGGCGATCCGGTCCCCTCGGAGCGCGAACTCGCCGTGCGATTCGAGGTGGCGCGGGAGACCGTTCGGCAGGCGCTGCGAGATCTCTTGGTGGAAGGGAGGATTCGGCGGCAGGGGCGCGGAACGGTGGTCTCCCGGCCGAAGATGGTGCAGCCGTTGTCGCTGCGCTCCTACACCGAGGGCGCGCTGAGTCTGGGCCGGGTGCCGGGGCGCATCCTTGTCACGTGGGAGGACGTCCCCGCCGACGCCGACACCGCGCGCGATCTCGGCGTGACTCCGGGCACGTCGGTCATGCATCTGGAGCGAGTGCTGCTCGCCGACGGTGAGCGCATCGGACTGGAGAGCACCTTCCTGCCGCTGTCGCGTTTCGCCGGACTCCGCGACAGCTACGACCCCACCACCTCCCTCTATGCGGCCGTGCGCGCCTCGGGGGTGGAATTCGGCGCCGCCACCGAGCGCATCGAGACGGTGCTCGCGTCCCCGCGCGAGGCCGCCCTGCTGGAATGCACGACGGCGTTGCCGCTGCTGCTACTGCACCGGCGCAGCGTCGACGACGAGGGCGCGCCCATCGAGCGGGTGCGCGCCCTGTATCGCGGCGATCGGATCGCGTTCGAGGCGCGACTGTCGAAGTAGCCGGTCACCGGACCTGCGGTGCGACCTTCTCGCCCAGCAGTTCGATGTTGCGGAGGACCTTCTCGTGCGGCAGCGTGCCGACGCTGGTGTGCAGCATGAACCGGTCCAGGCCGAGGGTGTCGCGCACATCGGCGATCTTCTCGGCGACGTAGTCCGGCGTTCCGACGAACAGCGAGCCGCTCTGCGAACGCAGCGCGTCGAACTGCGCGCGGGTCATCGGACCCCAGCCGCGCTCGCGGCCGATGGTGCTCATGGCCAGCGCGTACGGCTGATAGAAGTCGGCGACGGCCGCTTCGTCGGTGTCGGCGATGTAGCCGTGCGCGTGCACCGCCACCGGCTGCCGCTCGTGACCGCCCTCGGTCAGGGCCCGGTGATACAGATCGACCAGCGGCTGGAAGCGCGCGGGCTGGCCGCCGATGATCGCGATGGCCAGCGGCAGGCCGAGCAGCCCGGCGCGGATCACCGATTCCGGGCTGCCGCCGACCGCGATCCACACCGGGAGCGGCCGGTCCTCGGTGCGCGGATAGACGACCGCGTCGCGCAGCGGGGCGCGGAACTTCCCGGACCAGGTGACGGGCTCGTCCTCACGCAGGCGCAGCAACAGCGCCAGCTTCTCCTCGAACAGTTCGTCGTAGTCGGCCAGGTCGTAGCCGAACAGCGGGAACGACTCGGTGAACGAGCCGCGCCCCGCCATCAGCTCGGCGCGTCCTCCCGACAGGCCGTCCAGCGTCGCGAAGTCCTGGTAGACCCGGACCGGGTCGTCGGAGCTGAGCACGGTGACCGCGCTGGTCAGCTGGATGCGCTCGGTGCGCGCCGCGATCGCCGCCAACACGACAGCGGGCGACGACGCGGCGAAGTCCTTGCGGTGATGCTCGCCGACGCCGTATACATCCAGCCCGGCGTGCTCGGTCGTCACCGCCTCCTCGACCACCTCGCGCAGCCGCTGCGCCGCGCTCGGCGCGGGCCGGTCGCCCGCCGGGTACAGCTCGGCGAACGTCGTCAGTCCCAGTTCCACAGCTCTAGTCCTCTTCCTGAGTAGTTGTCCAGAATAAACGGACTGCGGTCCGGTCCTATTCCGTCTCGACGCGGGCGGACGGGTACCGCCGACCGGGTGCGGATACTCTTGTCCCATGTCCGTGCGTACCCGTAAGCCCCTCGTTCCCGGCACGCTCTCGCCCACCCGGGAGGTGCCGCGCTCCATCGAGCGACCGGAGTACGCGTGGAAGAAGACCGTCAACGAGGGGCGCGAGCCCTGGGTGCAGACGCCGGAGACCATCGAGAAGATGCGCGTCGCGGGCAAGATCGCGGCGCAGGCGCTCGAGGAGGCGGGCAAGGCGGTGGCGCCCGGCGTCACCACCGACGAACTGGACCGCATCGCCCACGAATTCCTCTGCGACCACGGCGCGTACCCGTCGACGCTGGGCTACAAGGGCTTTCCGAAGTCCTGCTGCACCTCGCTGAACGAGGTGATCTGCCACGGCATTCCGGATTCCACCGTGATCGAGGACGGCGACATCGTCAACATCGACGTCACCGCCTACATCGACGGCGTGCACGGCGACACCAACAAGACCTTCCTCGCCGGTGACGTCGACGAGGAGGTCCGGCTGCTGGTGGAACGGACCGAGGAGGCCACCATGCGGGCCATCAAGGCGGTCCGTCCCGGCCGGGCGCTCAACGTGATCGGGCGCGTCATCGAGTCCTACGCCAATCGTTTCGGCTACGGCGTGGTGCGCGACTTCACCGGCCACGGCGTCGGCCCCACCTTCCACAGCGGCCTGGTGATCCTGCACTACGACCAGCCCGCCGTGGAGTCGGTCATCGAGCCCGGCATGACCTTCACCATCGAGCCGATGATCAACCTCGGCGGCATCGACTACGAGATCTGGGACGACGGCTGGACCGTGGTCACCAAGGACCGCAAGTGGACCGCGCAGTTCGAGCACACCCTGGTCGTCACCGACACCGGCGCGGAAATCCTCACCCTGCCGTGAGCGCCCGCCGCGGCCCCGCTCTCCACGGACGGGAGCGGGCCCGATGAAGGGCGCGCTGCTCGTCGCGGGCACCACCTCCGACGCCGGGAAAAGCGTTGTGGTGGCGGGGATCTGCCGCATGCTGGCCAGGAAGGGCGTGCGGGTGGCGCCGTTCAAGGCGCAGAACATGTCCAACAACTCGGTCGTCACGCTGGACGGCGGCGAGATCGGACGCGCGCAGGCGTTGCAGGCGCAGGCCTGCGGTCTGGAGCCCAGCGTGCGGTTCAACCCGGTGCTGTTGAAACCGGGCAGCGACCGTCGCTCGCAGCTCGTGGTGCGCGGCAAGGCCGTCGGCACCGTGGGCGCGGCCGACTATTTCCGGCACCGGCAGGAGTTGCGCGCGGTCGTCGCGGCCGAACTCGACGCGCTGCGAGCCGAATTCGACGTGGTGATCTGCGAGGGCGCCGGATCGCCCGCCGAGATCAACTTGCGCGCTACCGATCTGGCGAACATGGGGCTGGCCGAGGCCGCGGGGCTGCCGGTGCTCGTCGTCGGCGACATCGATCGCGGCGGAGTGCTCGCGCATCTGTTCGGCACGCTGGCGGTGCTGGAACCCGACGACCAGCGGCTCATCGCGGGCTTTGTGATCAACAAGTTTCGCGGTGACGTCGAGTTGCTACGGCCGGGCCTCGACCGGCTCACCGAGCTGACCGGGCGACCCACTCTCGGTGTCGTCCCGTTCGCCGAAGAACTGTGGATCGACGCCGAGGACTCGCTCGGCACCATCGCCGACGCACCGGTCGGTCGTCCGGCCACACCCGCGGGCACGGAATGGCTGACGGTCGCCGCCATCCGGCTGCCCCGCATCTCGAACTCCACCGACGCCGAGGCGCTGGCCTGCGAACCCGGCGTCGCGGTGCGCTGGGTGCGCGATCCCTCGCGGCTGGCCGACGCCGACCTGGTGGTGCTGCCCGGCAGCAAGTCGACGGTGTCGGATCTGGACTGGTTGCGCCGCAGCGGAATCGGTGCCGCCCTCGCTGAGCGCGCCGCGGCCGGACGGCCCATCCTCGGCATCTGCGGCGGTTATCAGATGCTCGGCCGCCGCATCGTCGACGACGTGGAATCGGCGGCGGGCACGGTCGACGGACTAGGCCTGCTCGACCTGGACGTCGAGTTCGCCGAACCGAAGGTGTTGCGTCGCAGCGAAGGTCACGGTGCGGCGGACGCCGTCAGTTCTTCCGGGACCGAAGGTATTCCGTTGCACGGCTACGAGATTCACCACGGCCGGGTGACGCGCAGCGGCGACCCGGCGTGGCTCGTGGCGGCGGGGGAGCCGGAGGGCAGTGTTCGCGGCGCGATCTGGGGAACGCACCTGCACGGACTGATGGAATCCGACGACTTCCGCCGCGCGTGGTTGCGCGAAGTCGCCCACCGGGCGGGCCGCGCGGGTTTCGTTGCCGCCGAAGCGACTTCGGTCGCCGCCGTGCGGACCGCCCAACTGGATCTGCTCGCGGATCTGATGGAGAACCACCTCGACACGAACCTGCTCGAGAGGCTGATCGCCGAGGGCGCGCCCGGCGCGATGCCCACGCTCACCTCGAGTCTCGACGCGCCCGACGTAGCGGATCGGCGCTAGGACGAGGCCTGCCACCCGGCCCACGGTCCCGGCCGAGTGGTGGGCGCGACGACTGGGCGCGGCGTTGCCGCCAACGTCCCCGACCGCTAGCGGTGCGGCTGGGTGACCTCCTTCGGCAGGGGGTCGCTCATGGCGACACCCGAACCGGTCCACGTGTAGGTGATCGTGACCGGACCGCCCTGCGGCGCGGCGAACGGCTCGTCGGCCACCAGCCACTTGTACTGGACGCTGACCGAGTTGCCGTTCGAGCCCGCCACGTGCGTGAACGCGTAGGCTTCGGAAGTCGCTGTGCCCAGGTACTTTCCGTCGTGGAAGAACATCACGTGGATGGGCGCGCCCGCCGAATTTCCGCCCACGGCTCGCACCCACAGCAACTGCCCGCAGCTACCCGGCTGGTCGGTCGAGGCCTGCGTGGCATGCCAGCCTTCGCCCAGTCCGGCCAGCGCGGTGCGCACACCCGCCGAGGCGGGGTCGACGCAGCGCCCGGGGCCGCTGATGTCGTCGGTCGGCGCGGGCGTGGTGACGACAGGGGTGGACGGGTCGGGCTGCTGCGGCGCTTGTGTCGCGGCGGGCGGTGGGCTCGTCCCTGGCTCGGGTGCGGCTGCTCCGCCGGGTGCCTGCGGACTGGGCGCCGCGGGTGCGGTCGTTCCGCCGGGCGTGGACGCGGCCCCCACCGTCGTCCGCTGTGTACTCGGCGTGGATTGCCCCGAGTCGTCGCTGCTACAGCCTGCTGCCAGTGCGGCCGCGGTGGCTATCAGCGCGGCTATGCGAACCATGTGGTTCATCGTCCCCTCGATTCTGTCGAGACCGTGCCATCGCACGCTCTCTTGTTCCATCGCGGGGCGCTATCGGCACGTTAGACAGAGGAAATCGGGGCATCGTTAGGCTGGCAGGGTGAATACGCCCGCTGGTTTGTTGGTGACGGTCGCCGCGGATCTGGATTCGGTGACGACGACCGGCCCGGAAGACGATCCGGCCGATGCCGGGGTGAGCCGCGCCGCGATCGACGCCGTGTGGGAGTCGGTGCGCGCCTGGTACCGGCTGGGAACCACACCCGCGATTCAGGTGTGCCTGCGGCGCGACGGGAAGATCCTGCTGAACCGGGCGATCGGGCACGGGTGGGGCAACGGGCCGGGGGACGGTCCGGAGGTGGCGCGGGTGCTCGCGACGCCGGATCTGCCGTTCTGCGGATTCTCCACCGCCAAGGGCGTCTCGGCGGCGCTGATGGCGATGCTGGCCGAGCAGGGCGCGTTCGCGCTGAACGACCCGGTGTGCGAATACATTCCGGAGTTCGCCGCCAACGGCAAAGAGCGCATCACGATCGGCGACGTGCTGTCGCATTCGGCGGGCGTGCCGTTCGTGACCGCGCCGTATCGGGGCTACCAGCTGGTGGTCGACGAGGAGCTGGCGGTGCGGGCGCTCGCCGATCTCCGGCCCAGCTGGCCGCCCGGTCGTTTCCGCGTCTACCACGCGCTGACCAGCGGTTTGATCCAGCGGCTTCTGGTGCAGCGGGCCACGGGGAAGAGGATGCGGGATCACCTGCACGAGCAGGTGCTCGCGCCGCTCGGCTTCCGCTGGACCAACTTCGGGGTGCGGCCCGAGGAAGTCGACCAGGTGGCGCCGAGCGTACCGGTCGGTCCCGGTCCGTCGCGGGTGTGGAAGTTCTTGGCGCGCAAGGCGCTCGGCGGCGGCATGGGTGGCGGGATGAACGACGAGGGAACTCGCGCGTTCCTCACCGCGGAATTGCCGTCCGGCAATCTGGTCACCACTGCCTACGAACTGTCCCGCTTCTACGAAATCCTCGCGCGCGGAGGGGAACTGGACGGCGTCCGGATCATGCGACCGGAGACGCTGCACGCGGCGGTGCGCCCGGCGAGCCGGATACCCGGGGCGGCGGGCCGGGTCAGCGCGGCGGGTTACGAACTCGGCGGCAGCCGTTCGAAGTTCGGCCGCCACACCGAAACCCATTTCGGCCGTAGCGGACTCACCACCCAGTACGGCTGGGCCGACCCCGCCCGCGGGCTCTCCGGCGCCATCCTCACGAGTGGCAAGGCGACGGGCGACACCAACCGCCCCTGGCAACTGGTCGCCCAGATCTCGGCGGCGATCCCGCGCCACGAACCCTGAACCGTCCTGGCCAGGGCTGAGCAAGAACCGGCCCGGCTACGTCACGATGGTCGCGCTGACCGAGATCCATCGGGCGCTGCGTCGCCGGTACGGGCTGGACGCCGAGACCGTCACCGAGATCATGCTGGGCCTGCTCGCCTCTGCCGAGATCGTGGTCGAGCGGGCCGACACCGTGCGGCAGGCCCTGCGGCGCTGCGCCGACGGAGCCGACTTCGAGGACGCGCTCGTCGAGCAGCTGGGCCGCGAGGCGGGGTGCGATCTCACCGTGACGCTGAACCCGACGGCAGCGACCACCACCGGGATGCGATTGCTGGTGTGAGCCGGTCGTCCGGACACGCCGTCGGAGCGGGTAGCGGCGGTGTAGCGTACTCGGACATGGAGTCTCGGCGGATCACGGTCGGTGACCGGTCCTGGACCGTGCGGGTCGACGGCCCGGAATCACGGCACACGGTATTGCTGTTGCCCGACGCGGGCGATCCGATGGACGTGTACGACCAGGTCGCCGCGCGGCTGCACACTTCCGATCTGCGCACCCTGGTGGTCGAGTCCGTCGAGGGCCTCGATCCCGCGGCGGTGCACGCCATCCTCGACCAGCTGAACGTTCCCTACGCGCACGTCGCCGGGCGCGGCGAGGGTGCGACGGTGGCCTGGCAGACCTGTTCCGGCCCGTTCGGACGTTTCATCAGCCTGGTGGTGGCCGACCGCGGCCACCCGGCGGCCGCCGGAGCCGACGGTGTGGTCGTCGACCCCGGCTGCCGTCCGCTCGAGCTTCCGGTCACCGTGCTAGTCACCAAGCGGTTGCCGCGCACGGTCGCCGACGCCTCGGGACGCTTCGTCTACGGCGAGTTCCGCGTGGTGCAGGTCGACGTCGACAACGTGGCCACCGAGGCCGACCACGAACTGGCCACCGAAATCGTGCTACGCACCAGCCTCTGGTGACTCGGCCTTGCGCCGGTACACCGCCAGCCAGTCCAGCCAGTTGTCCATCTCCTCGAACGCCTTGGCGCGCGGCTCGGCCGCGGAGAGGAACACGTCGTGGCGGGCGTTCTCGATCGGCACGATGTTGGTGCGATCGCCGAGGCAGCCGGACCAGCGCTGAATCTGCTTCACGTCCAGCACGGTGTCGGCCACGTCGGCGGCCGGGCCGTACTTGCGCATGAACTTGGTCAACCTGGACCGCAGGATCAGCGCGGGCACCCCGATGTCGAGGCCTTGGTGCAGCCGGAAGTGGCCGCGGCGGATCGCGCGTAGCCAGCCGAAGCGCACCGGCGCACCGGCCAGCGGCTTCCAGTCCAGGTTGTAGTCCCACTCGCCCGAGGCGCTCTTGTGCAGGCTGTCGCCGTAGGTGCTGATCGCGGAGCCCGGCATCTCCAGCATCGAACGGAACCGGCCGAGCGCGCCGATGATCGGCGTGCCGATGGTCCGGTAGTACGACGGGCCCTGCAGGTCGAACCAGGGGCTGTTCAGCACCAGCCCGACGATGCCCGAGGCGGCGACGCCGGCGGTCCGGTTGAGCCGGTCCAGCCACAGCGGCATGATCAGACCGCCGGTGGAGTGCGCGACCAGCAGCACCTGCTCGCCTGCCTCCTCCTTGACGATGCGCAGCGCCTCGTTCAGCTCCTCGTCGTAGAAGGCGAGATCGGTGACGTAGTGCGGGCTCTGCCCGTCGCGCAGCGAGCGGCCGCACTTGCGCAGGTCGAGTGCGTAGAAACGGTGACCGCGCGCGGCGAAATGCTCGGCGAGGTGCTGCTGGAAGAAGTAGTCGGTGAAGCCGTGCACGTAGATCACGGCGCACTCGGTGGCCGCCGCGCCGGAGTCGGGGAGATAGCGCACGAGGGTCGCCGAGATGTCGGCTTCACCGTCCGGATCCGGGCCCAGCGGGATGGACCGCTGCTCGTACCCCGCTCCCAAGACATCCGGCCGCCACTTGCTCCCCGTCTGCTCCGTGATCTCGGACACGTCTAGCGAGGTTTCGTTCGTCACGAGACCCAATGTAGGCGAGGTCCGGCCCGGAATGAAGATCGCGCACGACCTGGAAGGAGGGAGGAATCTACGTCACATTCGCCGGGTTCGTTGCCGGAATGCGATCTTTCGAGGTGCACAATTGGCGATAGGTGAACGGCGGGTAACCTTATCGACCGCCGAGTCACGCCAGGCTCGCAACAATTGCAATGCGCCCCGTCGCAACAACCACATAGCGCCCGTGCCCAGGCAAACCACCGTGCCGGTGGCCGCGCCAGAAGTGACAAGGAAGTCGATCTACCCGTGCCGAACGCTGCCATGACTGAAAAGACCGATGTAGTACTCATCGGTGCCGGGATCATGAGTGCCACTCTCGGCGCGCTGCTTCGTCAGCTGCAGCCGGAGTGGTCGATTTCGTTGTTCGAGCGGTTGGACGCCGCGGCGGCGGAGAGCAGCGATCCGTGGAACAACGCGGGCACCGGACACTCGGCCCTGTGCGAGCTGAACTACAGCCCGCAGAACGCCGACGGCTCGGTCGACGTGACCAAGGCCATCGACATCAACGAGCGCTTCCAGGTCTCGCGCCAGTTCTGGGCCTACGCGGTGGAGAACGGGGTGCTCGGCGACCCGTCCCGCTTCATCAACCCGATCCCGCACGTCAGCTTCGTGCACGGCGCCGACGACGTGCAGTACCTGCGCAAGCGCTACGAGGCGCTGGCTCCGCACCCGCTGTTCGAGGGCATGGAGTACATCGACAGCCCCGACGAGTTCGCCCGCAGGCTGCCGCTGATGGCCAAGGGCCGCGACTTCTCCGATCCGGTCGCGCTGAACTGGACCGACGGCGGCACCGACATCGACTTCGGTTCGCTCACCAAGGAGCTGCTCGCCCACCTCGGCGCCACCGGCGCGAACCTGGCCTTCGGCCACGAGGTGCTCGGCCTCGACAAGCAGTCCGACGGCAGCTGGAAGGTCCGGGTCCGCAACGTGCGCACCCGCCGGACCCGCACCATCGAGGCCAAATTCGTCTTCGTCGGCGCGGGCGGCGGCGCGCTGCCGCTGCTGCAGAAGTCCGGGATCAAGGAGATCAAGGGCTTCGCGGGCTTCCCGGTCAGCGGCCAGTTCCTGCGCTGCACCAACCCGGCCCTGATCGACAAGCACGAGGCCAAGGTGTACGGCAAGGCCGCCGTCGGCGCCCCGCCGATGTCCGTGCCGCACCTGGACACTCGCGTCATCAACGGCAAGCCGGGGCTGCTGTTCGGCCCGTACGCGGGCTGGACCCCGAAGTTCCTCAAGGACGGCAGCAACACCGACCTGTTCAAGTCCATCCGCGCCGGTAACCTCGCGCCCATGCTCGGCGTCGGTCTCACCGAGATGTCGCTGGTCAAGTACCTGGTCTCCGAGCTGCTCAAGTCGCAGTCCGGCAAGGTCTACACCATGGAGGAGTTCATCCCGCGGGCCGAGGGCCGCGACTGGGAACTCATCACCGCGGGTCAGCGCGTGCAGATCATCCGCCGCAAGGGCGTCGGCGGCGTGCTGGAACTCGGCACCGCCGTCATCGCCGCCAAGGACGGTTCCATCGCGGGTCTGCTCGGCGCCTCGCCGGGCGCGTCCACCTGCGTCACCGCCATGCTCGACGTCCTGCAGCGCTGCTTCCCGCGCGAGTACGCCGACTGGACCCCGCGCCTGCGCGAGATGATCCCGTCGCTCGGCGTGAAGCTCTCCGAGGACAAGGCCCTGTTCCACGAGGTGTGGGACTGGACCAACAAGGCGCTCAACCTCACCAACGCGAACACGCCCAAGCACGCAGGGGTCGCGCTGACGCCGTAGGTGTGATAGCAAGGCGCGATGATGTCAACGGTTGCTCTCAAACGGTCATGGGCGCAGGATCTCGATACGGCGACCCTGTATCAGCTGTTGAAACTTCGCGTCGAAGTCTTTGTGGTCGAACAGAAGTGCGCCTACCCGGAGTTGGACGGACTCGATCTGCTTCCGGAAACGCGGCACTTCTGGCTCGACGACGAAGGTGAGGTCATCTGCACCCTGCGCCTGCTGGAGGAGCACGAGAACGGCGTCAAGTCGTTCCGCATCGGCCGCCTCTGTACCGCCGTCCCGGCCCGTGGCCACGGCTACACCACCCGCCTGCTGCAGGCAGCGCTCGCCGAGGTCGGCTCGGCCACCGTGCGGCTGAACGCGCAGACCTACCTCGTCGACATGTACGCCAAGCACGGCTTCCAGCCGGACGGCGAGGAGTTCGAGGACGACGGGATCATGCACATGCCGATGCGGCGCGGGTAGCTGTGTCTTTGGCGCGCTGGCGCGCGCGAACGGGCTCGTAAGACTCGCCTCGGAGGTGGTCGGGAGTGCGTGGATGGTGCGGGGGTTCGACGCAGGCCGTGCGTGTCTCGGTCCAGGCAGCCGTCGGGCGACAACGTGTATCTCCATCGGGTACCGGCGGTGGCCGACTGGCGGATGGCCGTGTATCGGAGTCGCTGGCGGGGTGGGTCTCCTTGGGACGGACCGGCGTGCCTAGGCTAGTGGCGTGTCCTTGTCCCGTGTAGAGACCGCTCCGTCGTCCCGCTCGCCTCGTGTAGACGCCGAGGCAGGGTTTCCGTTCTCCGCGGTGGTCGGGCAGGAGCGCCTGCAGCTGGCGTTGATCTTGTGCGCGGTGCATCCCGGTATCGGCGGCGTGCTGGTGCGCGGTGAGAAGGGGACCGCGAAGTCGACCGTCGTGCGCGCGCTGGCGCACCTGTTGCCGCCGGTGGTGGACGAGACGGGCGCGCGGCCCGCGCGGCTGGTCGAGCTGCCGGTCGGCGCCACCGAGGACCGTGTCGTCGGCTCGCTCGACCTGGAGCGCGTGCTGCGCGACGGCGAGCAGGCGTTCCGGCCAGGTCTGCTTGCGGCCGCGCACCACGGCGTGCTCTACGTCGACGAGGTGAACCTGCTGCACGACCACCTGGTGGACGTGCTGCTCGACGCCGCGGCCATGGGTCGCGTGCACATCGAACGCGATGGCGTCTCGCATTCGCATCCCGCGCGTTTCGTGCTGGTCGGCACCATGAACCCGGAAGAGGGCGAGTTGCGCCCGCAGCTGCTGGACCGGTTCGGGCTGACCGTCGATGTGGCCGCCTCGCGCGATGTCGACGTGCGGATGGCGGTGGTGCGCCGCAGGCTCGACTACGAGGCCGATCCGGCGGGATTCGCGACCCGCTACGCCGCCGCCGACCGGGAGATCGCCGACCGCATCCGCACCGCGCGCGACCGGCTCCCCGAGGTCGCCCTCGACGACGTGGAGCTGCGGCGGATCGCGGCCCTGTGCGCGTCCTTCGACGTCGACGGCATGCGCGCCGACCTCGTGGTGGCACGCACCGCGACCGCGCACGCGGCCTGGCGCGGCGGCGACGCCGTCACCGAGGAGGACGTGCGGATCGCCGCGGAACTCGCACTGCCGCACCGCCGTCGGCGCGACCCGTTCGACGAGCCGGGCATCAGCGAAGAACAACTCGACGAAGCCATGAAGGAAGCGGCCGCCGAGGCCGACCGTGCCGAGGAACCCGCACCGCCAACGGAATTCGACGGCGATTCGGCCGATTCCGAGGGTGATCGCGGCCCCGAGGATCCGGACGACGGACCCGGCGCACCACCCGAAGGCCCCGGCGGCGGACCCGCGCCGCGCGAAGGACGCACCGGCACACCGAATCCCGGCGCCGCCAAGCCGCCGCGCTGGGAAGTCCCCGGAGTCGGCGAGGGCGCGCCGGGCCGCCGGTCTCGCGCCCAGACCAGGCACGGCCGGGTCGTCCGCTCCACCACCGAGACCACCGCGGGTCTGCATCTGCTCGGCACCGTCTTCGCCGCCGCGCCGCACCAGCACGACCGTGGCCGGGTGGACGGCCCGCTCGCACTCGCCGCCGAGGACCTACGCGGGGCGTATCGCGAAGGGCGCGAAGGCAATCTGGTCGTCTTCGTGGTCGACGCGTCCGGCTCCATGGCGGCGAGGGACCGGCTCTCCGCCGTCACCGGCGCGGTGGTCAGTCTGCTGCGCGACGCCTACCAGCGCCGCGACAAGGTCGCCGTCATCACCGTGCGCGGCCAGGACGCCGAACTCGTGCTGCCGCCGACGTCCTCGGTCGACATCGCGGTACGCCGCCTGGCGGGCCTGCGCACCGGTGGCAAGACCCCGCTCGCGGCGGGACTGCTGAAGGCGCGCGAGGTGATTCAGCGCGAGCGCGTGCGTGACCCGCGTCGTCGCCCGATGCTGGTGCTGCTCACCGACGGACGCGCCACGGGCGGAGTCGATCCGGTGCCGCGGGCCCGTGCCGCCGCCGCAATGCTCGCCAAGGACGCGGTCACCGCGATGGTGGTGGACTGTGAGCGTGGCATGGTGCGGCTCGGCCTGGCGACCGAGTTGGCTGGCGCGTTGGGCGGCGGCTACGTGCGGCTCGCCGAGTTGACCGGCTCGGCGGTCGCGGACATCGTTCGCACCGGATCCGGCGGCGGCTCGGCGCGCGCCGCCTGATCTCGCCGCTCCGATCAGTTGCACGAGGCACAAGGAGATTCGATGCCCAAGGGTGTGCCGGAAACGGTTCCGGACGATGGACTGACCACGCGGCAGCGGCGCAACCAGCCGGTGCTCGCGGTGCACACGGGTCCGGGCAAGGGTAAGTCGACCGCGGCGTTCGGGATGGCGCTGCGGGCCTGGAATCAGGGATTCGACGTCGCCGTCTTCCAATTCGTGAAGAGCGCGAAGTGGAAGGTCGGCGAGGAGGCGGCGTTCCGCACCCTCGGGCGGCTGCACGAGGAGACCGGCGCGGGCGGCGCCGTCGAGTGGCACAAGATGGGTGAGGGCTGGTCGTGGACCCGCAAGCACGGCACCGAGGAGGACCACGCGTCCGCCGCGCTGGCGGGTTGGCGGGAGATCGCTCGCAGGCTCGCCGCCGAACAGCACCGTTTCTACGTGCTCGACGAGTTCACGTATCCCCTCAAGTGGGGCTGGGTCGACGTGGACGAGGTGGTTCATACGCTGGTCGACAGGCCGGGGAACCAGCACGTCGTCATCACGGGCCGCGACGCGCCGCAGGCGTTGATGGACGCTGCCGACCTGGTGACCGAGATGACCAAGATCAAGCACCCGATGGACGCGGGGCGCAAGGGGCAGCGGGGTATCGAATGGTGAACCGGCGCAGTGCGATTGCGCGCCCGTCGGTGGCGTGATGGGAACGGTGCCCGCTGTTGTCATCGCCGCTCCCGCATCCGGGAGCGGGAAAACCACGCTCGCAACGGGTTTGATCGGTGCGCTCCGACGAGCCGGGCACCGGGTCGCGCCCTTCAAGGTCGGACCGGACTATATCGACCCCGGATACCACGGGCTCGCGGCGGGACGTCCCGGACGCAATCTCGACCCGGTGCTGGTCGGCGCGGACCGGGTGGTGCCGCTGTACCACCACGGGGCGGCGGGTTGTGATCTCGCGGTGGTCGAGGGCGTGATGGGCCTGTTCGACGGCCGCATCGACGAGCACGAAACCGGCCCTGTCGCCGAAGGTTCCACCGCCCAGGTGGCCGGACTGCTCGGCGCGCCGGTCGTGCTGGTGGTGGACGCTCGCGGTCACAGCCAGAGCCTGGCCGCCCTGCTGCACGGATTCGCCACCTTCGACAGCGGTGTGCGGCTCGGGGGCGTGATTCTGAACCGCGTCGGCAGTGAACGCCACGACCAGGTGCTGCGCGCTGCCTGCGCGCGGGTCGGGTTGCCGGTGCTCGGGTCGCTGCCGCGGATGGACGCGCTCGAAGTGCCGTCCCGCCACCTCGGTCTGATTCCCGCCGTCGAGCACGGTGCGGCGGCGTCGGCGGCGGTCGAGGCGATGACCGATCTCGTTGCCGCCCATGTGGATTTGGCGGCGGTAGCGGCGCTGGCGCGGCCGACGTCGGGCGGGTCCGCGTGGGATCCGGTGTCGGCCATTCGTGAGGCGAGCGAGGGTGATTCGGCGACCGGCGTCGGTGCGTACACAACCGGCGTGCCACGGCGAGCTGCCGGATCCGCGCCGCTCGGTGGACCAGGTAGGCCGATCGAAGGCCGTGCCACGACCGGTCCTGGCCGCGCGGGCGGCGGCGAGCCGATTTCGCGGTGGCCGACCGCGGCGCACGGCGAGGGGCCCGCCGACGACCATCGTGCTTGCACCGCACGCGCGATCGGTGTCGGCCCGGCCGCTACCTCGGGGTGGGTCTCCGCTGGGCCGATCTCGGACAGCTTCGGCCGTGACGGTGTGGTGGAAACCGGCCGTTGTGGTGACGGTCCCGTGATCGCTATGGCGGGCGGGCCCGCGTTCACCTTCGGCTATGCCGAGCATCGCGAACTGCTGATCGCGGCCGGGGCGCGGGTGGTTGTCTTCGATCCGTTGCGTGACGAGCTGCCCTCGGGGACAGCGGGTCTCGTACTGCCCGGTGGATTCCCCGAGGAGCACGCCGCTGACCTCGCGGCGAACAAACCCTTGCTGACCGCGGTCCGCGAACACGCCCGCGCCGGGCTGCCGATCCACGCCGAATGCGCGGGCCTGCTGTATCTGACCCGATCCCTCGACGGCCACGCCATGGCGGGCGTCGTCGACGCCGACGCCGAATTCGGCCCGCGCCTGACCCTGGGCTACCGGGACGCCGTCGCGCTGGCCGACTCCGCGCTCTGGCGGGCGGGGGAGCGCGTGCGCGGGCACGAATTCCACCGCACCCGACTGGTCACCGCCGCACCGGACGCCCCCGCCTGGGGCTGGCGCGACGGCACGGGCGCTCGCATCCGCGAGGGCGCGCTCGTCGGCCGCGTGCACGCCTCCTACCTGCACACCCATCCTGCCGGGAACCCTTCGGCGACAGCCCGTTTCGTCGCTGCCGCCGACGACTACGCCCGCGCTGATGTCACCCGCTGAGCTCCGCCGGTCAGCGAGAATTTCGTGGCGCCAGCCCGTTTGCCCGCAGCCGCCGTCGAATATCATCGCGCCGATGTCGCCCGCTGAGCTCCGCCGTTCAGCAGAAGCCTCGTGGCGACAGCCCGTTCGTCCGCAGCTGTCGATTACGCTCGCGCCGCCGACCCTCGCTGGGCTTCGCCTCTCGATCGAGGTCGGCGTCGAACAGTCGGCCGGGAACCGCGACCACTGTGAATCTCGCCGCCGCGCGACATATGGTCCGCGGCGAGTCACCCGTCTGCCTCGCCACCATCGACTTGTGCTGGGAGGAGCCGGGTTTGCGCGCGGCAGCTGAACCCGGTACTCCGCTGCGCACGTCCACCGCCGTCGACCAGGCCCGCACGGATGTCGCCCGCTGAGCTCAACCGCCGGATAGCGGTCGGCGTCGGTATGCGGCCAGGGACCGCGGCTGCGGCGATCCTCACGGCCGTACGACACGCGGTCGGCGACGAGTCCCTGGCCTGCCTCGCGACCATCGACCGGCGTGGCGAGGAGCCAGGCCTGCGCGCGGCGGCGGCCGAACTCGGTGTTCCGGTGCGCATCTTCACCGCTGCGGAGTTGGACACGGTCACCGTGCCCAACCCGGCCGCCCGCACCAAGGCGGCGGTTGGCGCGGCCGGTGTCGCGGAGGCCGCGGCCGTCCTTGCTGCCGCCGGGGGACTACTGGTGCGTACCAAAGAGGTGCACGGCGACGTCACGGTCGCGGTGGCGCGTCTCAGCGGCTGATCATTCGCATGGCACACGGAGACCGGGGCGCGAGGGTGTGACTCGCAGCGATGAGTGGCGGTCTTTCGCAGGGTCAGGTGGTGCCGATGACGAGGGTGCTGCGGCCGGTTTCGACGACGCCGGCGGCCAGTACTGACTCAGCCGAGCGCAACCGACCGACAGCGCCATCCAACAACGCGAAATCAGCGCCATTTATCGTGTAAGTCACGGCAGGGCGCTTCGGGGCGCTCAGCGATCGTGTCCGAGACTTGCGCGCCCGTCGTAGAGCAGTGTCACGTGCGGTGCCCGCACGACCGGCTCGGTGGAGCCGGTCGAGCGGTTCGTTGTGCGGCTGATCGCAGTTCGGCAGACTACGGCGCGACCGCCGCCCAGTCGGCGAACCCGGTGGGATCGTGGCGACCGAGGGAGGCGTGTTCGAACAGGCCCCAACCTTCGGCCGATCCGCATCGGGCGTGGGCAACGTGGTCGATGACGCCGTACGGGATGCGGGGGGCGATGGTCGGGTCGGTGAGGTCGTAGCGGCGGGATTCGGACCAGTCGCGGCCCTTCCACTGGCCGTGCAGCCAGTCCGGGTCGCCGCCGTAGCCGCAGCCGATGTGCAGCGGGACGCCGGTGCCGGGGGTGATCTCGACCTCCAGCGATTTGCCGTCCGGGGTCGTGAGGTCGAGCCGGGCGGCGACGGGAATCCTTGTGCCCGAATGGTATCGGATGCTGACGCGGGGCCAGCCGAGCTGTTCGGTGCGGCCGTCCGGCCAGATGCGCACCGCGTCGTTGAGGGTGCGCCTGCCGTCCGGCTCCTCCTGCACGATCACCACGATCGCGAAATCGTCGAAGCGCAGCGGCACGTACAACCACCAGAATCCGCCCGAAGGCTCGGCGGCGGCGCGCCCCGCGGGCTCGGTCTCGCCGACCGGTCGGATGCCCCAGGAGCGGTCGCGGGTGCCGGTCCACACCGCGGGGTCGACCGCGATGTCGGTGCCGTCCACGCTCAGCGTTCCGGCCCAGGAGCCGACCTGCGCGAAGCGGGACGCCTCGATGATGGGCCGGTTGCCGGTGAGGATCAGGTGTGGCTGTTCCTGGACGGTGGGGAAGGCCCCGTTCCAGGTGAGGTCGCAACTCAGTTCGTCGTGCTCGCAGACGACGCGCAGCCGCTTCAGCGGTTCGAGCACCTCGATGCGGTAGCCGCCGACCCGCATGTCCAAGCCGCGGTCGCCGAGGGCATCGGAGAACCGCACCGAGCGCACTTCGTCGCCGCGGCGGACCGCGAGGTAGGCGTCGGTCACGCCTAGGTTCGGGTAGACGCCGAGGCCGGTGATCAGCAGCGTGCCGCCGTCGCGGTCGTGGGCGTTGAAGTAGCTGCGGTCGTAGAAGTTTCGGTCGCTGGTGCCGACCCTGGCCAGCGAGAGCGGCGTCTGATGGATGGGGTATTCGTCGAGGGGCGCGGGTGCGGCCATGGTGTTCCTCATGTCCAGTCGTAGGTTCCGTCGAGCAGCGCCTCCAGGCTTGCCCGGTGCATCACGTAGTCGTCCCGGTCGGGAGTGTCGGTGTCCTCGCCGAAGTGGATCATCCTGCGCTTGACCCTGGCCATCACGATCCCGTGCCGCAGCGCGGCGTAGACGAGGTAGAAATCCAGGTCGCGTACCGTATAACCGGTCAGCTCTTCGTATTTCGCCACCACGTCAGAGCGACGCAGGAAGTCCGGCAGGCCTGGCTGCTCGAAGCGGGTCGCTAGATCCTGGAAGAACCGGTGGATGAAGATGATCCAGGCGATGTCCAGCTCGCGCGGCCCCAAACCCACCATCTCCCAGTCCAATACGCCGACCGGCTCGAACCCGTCGTAGATGATGTTGCCGGGGCGGGAGTCGCCCCAGGACAACACGTCCGGGCCGGGGTCCGCGGGCCAGTGCGCGTCCAGCCAGTCGAAAGCGCGCTCGATCAACGGGATCGGATATCCGTCGTCGGCCAGCGCCCAGCGGTACCAGGCGCGATGCCAGTCCACGTGCCTGCGCAAGGCTTGGCCCGGCCCGTCCAGCATGGGGAACCTGGCGGCGGGGTCGGGGATGGCGTGGATCTTGGCCAGCACGGTGAGGGTGTTGTCGGTCAGCAGCGCGCGTTCGGTGGGCTCGGCGTCGAACAGCCAGCCGTAGAAGACATATGGCGGATTGTCGGCCGGAACCCGTCCGTCGATCCGGCGCATCACGAAAAACGGTGTGCCGAGGACACTCTCGTCGGTCTCCAGCCAGCACAGCGGCGGCACCGGCACGTCCGTGGCGGCCGCGACGCCCTCCATCACGCGGTATTGCTTGGCCAGGTCGTAGGTTTCGAAGACCGGGAAGTCGGCGGCGCTCGGGGCCAGCCGCGCGACGAACGAGCCGCCTTCGCTGCGACCCCCCACGCTCCATTCCGCGTCGAAGAGCACCGAGGCGCTCGACATCCCGGAACCCTGCGGCAGCGTCAGCTCGTGCACGCGCGGCGGCTCGTCGGCCGCGACCTTGCCCGCCAGCCAGCGCGACAGGTCCTCGGCGAGGCCCTGGAGATCGCGTTCGCTGATCGTGAGCTGGCGCCGCTCGGTGGGATCGGGCTCGTCGGCCATCATCGTCCTCCTGTAGTCGGGCGGCGGACCGCCCACCACCCGGCATTTCCTCCCGGAACAACCGAACTGTAACGCGTTCTAATCGGGGGTCACGGGGAATCGCGGGATTGGTTCGCTGACCGAACTCCAGGGTTGACACGGGTTCGCCTCATCCTTTCGGAGTATGGCGGCTACCCCGCGCGACGGAGCCGGAAATCGGGATCCTGCCGGAAGCGGCCGGGCGGTTCGCGTGGATACCGTCCTCACGGAATGTCGTCCAGGGGAGTGAGGAGGGATCCGTGCGGGAGCGAACCATGAACTCGGTGTCCGCGTGTTTCGCGGGGTCGAGGCTCGGCGGGGTGTCGCTGTGAGCGCCATCGGCACGCAGGTGCTCGAGCGAGACAGCGAGGGTGCGGTGGATCCGTCGCCCCGATGGTCGCTACCGGCGCGGATCGGTTTCCGGTTCGGCTTCGTCTATCTGCTGCTGTTCTGTCTGACGTTCGCGCAGATCCTGTTCGTCTTCGCGGGCATCGCTATGCGCTGGCTGCCGGACTCGGCGATCCAGTGGCAGATGAACGCGGTCGAGCCGGTGGTCAGGTGGGTGGGCGAGCGCGTCTTCGGCGTCGACGCGATGATTCACGAAAGCGGCAGCGGTGATCAGACCATCGTCTGGGTGCTGATCTTCTGCATGCTGGTCGTCGCGGCCGTCGCTACGGCGGTGTGGTCGGTGCTCGACCGCCGCCGTGCCGACTACGCGGTCCTCGGCCGCTGGTTCGTCGTGTTCCTCCGGCTCTGCCTGGGCGGGCAGATGCTGTGGTACGGCTTCGCCAAGGCGGTGCCGAACCAGATGCCCTATCCCTCGCTCACCACACTGCTCCAGCCCTACGGCAACCTCAGCATGACCGAGGTCCTGTGGAATCAGGTCGGCGCGTCGCCGTCCTACCAGATGCTGCTCGGCATCGCGGAGGTGCTCGGCGGTCTGCTGCTGTTCTGGCCGCGCACCGCGACCGTCGGCGCGATGCTGAGTCTGGTGAGCATGGCGCAGGTCTTCGTGCTGAACATGACCTATGACGTGCCGGTCAAGATACTGTCCTTCCACCTGATGCTGCTCTCGCTGGTGGTGCTCGCGCCGCAGACTCGGCGGTTGGCGAATGTGCTTGTGCTGGAACGACCTTCGGAACCGGCCGCACAGCCGTTGTTGTTCCGTTCGGCGCGGGCGAACCGGATCGCGGCGGGGTTGCAGGTAGCGCTCGGAGTGTGGACCTGTTCCGGCGCGACGTATGTCGCGTGGGAATCCTGGCACGAATACGGTTACGGCGCACCGAAACCCGCGCTCTATGGGATCTGGAACGTCACCGAGTTCACCGTCGACGGTCACCCCCTTCCGCCGTTGACGACCGAACCCACCCGCTGGCAGCGGTTGGTGTTCGACCAGTTCGTCACCAGCTATCAGCGGATGGACGATACTTTCGTGCCGACCATCGCCGACGTCGACACCACCGCGCGCACCATCACGATGACCGCGCCGCCGACCTCGCCGGAGGCTCAGCCGACGCCGGTGGCGACGTTCACCTTCGAGCAGCCCGCGCCCGACCGGCTCGCCTTGCGTGGCGATCTCGGCGGGAGGGCGGTCACGGTGACGCTGGAAGAGTTCGATCTGGACGAATTCCCTTTGCGCGGACCGCGTTTTCACTGGATTCAGGAGATTCCGAACCTGAATTGATCCGGTGGGTCAGCGGTCGACCAGGGGGTGGAGTCAGAACTGAACCGGCCGGGTCAGCCCGTGAGCTGACCCGGCCGGATTGGCGGACGGAAGGCGAGCGGATCAGCCCTTGATCAGCTCGACGGCGTCCTGCTCGGTCTCGGGCGACTCCTCCGGCGCGTGCGAGCGGCTCGGCAGCAGAACCGCCATCACGATCACGACCAGCGCCAGCGCGGCGGAGATCCCGAAGGCGAGGCGCATGCCGTCGAGGTGGGCGGCGACCGGTTCGGCGCCGCCCTCGATCAGCGTGGTGCTGCGGGCGGACATGACGGTCACGACCAAGGCGGTGCCGAAGGCCGCGGCGACCTGCTGGAGCGTGCCGAGCATCGAGCTGCCGTGCGAGTAGAGGTGCTGCGGGAGCGCGCCGAGGCCCAGGGTGAAGACGGGCGTGAACGCCGCGGCCAGCGACACCATGAGCAGGATGTGCAGGCCGAGCAGCTGCCAGTACGGCATGGTCATCGAGATCTGGGTGAAACCGGCCAGGGACGCGGCGATGCCGACCGAACCGGGGATCACCAGGACACGGCCACCGAAGCGGTCGAACAGGCGGCCGATGGTCGGGCCGAGCAGACCCATGGCGAGGCCGCCGGGCATGACAAGCAGACCCGTCGCGAGGGGGCTCAGGCCGCGCAGGTTCTGCAGGTACAGCGGCAGCAGGATCATCGAGCCGAGCATCGCGAGGAACGCGATCGACATGAGCAGCAGCGCCTTGGCGTAGGTGCCGATCAGCAGGATGCGCAGATCCAGCAGCGGCGTTCCGGTGCGCTGCAGGCGCAGCTGGCGGGCGGCGAACACGCCGATGAGGGCGAGTCCGACCGCGACGATCACCGCGGGCGCGGCGATGCGGTCCGCCTCGAACCGGCTGAGGCCGTACACCAGGCTGCCG
Source organism: Nocardia sp. CNS-044 (assembly GCF_059570515.1). Taxonomy (NCBI): domain Bacteria; kingdom Bacillati; phylum Actinomycetota; class Actinomycetes; order Mycobacteriales; family Nocardiaceae; genus Nocardia; species Nocardia sp. CNS-044. Next base: position 128,815 of record NZ_JCANSX010000012.1, on the reverse strand, counting down.
AAGCCGATGGCGGCCAACGCCACGCTGGACACGTCGATCGCGCCGGTCTGCGGTTCGCCGATGTTCTCGAGTCGCCGCAGCCCCAGCCAGGTGACCGCGCCCGCGATCGGCAGCACCAGCACGAACAGCCAGCGCCACGAGCCGACCTGCAACACCAGTCCGGACAGGACCGGTCCCATGGCGGGCGCCACCGAGATGGCGAGGGTGACGTTGCCCATGACCCGCCCGCGATCGTGTTCGGGCACCACCGTCATCAGGGTGGTCATCAGCAGCGGCATCATGACCGCGGTGCCGCCCGCCTGGACGATCCGCCCGAGCAGCAGCACTTCGAACGTCGGGGCGACGGCGGACAAGGCGGTGCCCGCGAGGAAGACGCCCATCGCGATCGCGTAGGCGCGGCGGGTGGTGACCCGCTGCAGGAACCAGCCCGTGGCCGGGATGACGGCCGCCATCGTGAGCATGAACGCGGTGGAGACCCACTGCGCCGACCGCTCGGTGACCTCGAGGTCGGCCATCAGACGCGGAATCGCGTTGATCATGATGGTCTCGTTGAGGATCACCACGAAGGTCGCGAGCACCAACAAGAGGATGACGGTCGGCGTCCGCCGCCCGGTCGGGCTGGCGGATTGGACGGCTGACATCGGTTACCTCCGGGGTGGTCGTGAGCGAAAGACGAGGGGTTGGCCCTGGACGAGTCACCACCGTGTGTCTCGGCCTACAGGAGAAGACGGGGATGGTCCGGTCAACTCATCGGGCCGCGCCAGTGTTCCAGTCGCCTCTGACAAGATTCAGCCGATTTTCCCACGACCAGCTCCGTGGAGCACCGTCGAAAGTACCCCTTCACCAGCCTTTTTCGTCCATCGACAACCGTCGTGGTGACGCTCGTCACTTTGTCCTCGATCGGCCTGCCGCCGACCGAACTCGACCGGCTGCCCCAGCTGAGCTACAGCATGAACAGCCCACCGTTTGCCGGGCCGGGCCGAGAGCCTCTGGGCCGTCTCGCTTCTCACCGCCGCAGACCCGCCGCAGTGCGACAACGCACCAGTTCGGCACGATTCCCGCCTCTGATTGCCGGTGCGTCGCAGGCAGGCCGTAGGCTCGAACACTGTGCCGAACACGTCAGACAACGCCGAGGAACAGGCGGTATCCCAGTCCGCCGCCCAGCAAACGGGCGACCCGAACTACCTGGTGGGGCTCGATCTGAACGGCCGCCGCGTCGTCGTGGTCGGCGGCGGCACGGTGGCCCAGCGCAGGCTCGGCCTGCTCATCGCCTCGGGCGCGGACGTGCACGTCATCAGTCGCGACGTCACCCCGGCGGTCGAGGGCATGGCCACCTCCGGGCAGCTCACCGTCACACTGCGCGCCTACGCCGACGGCGACCTGGACGGCGCTTGGTACGCGATCGCCTGCACCGACGAACCGGAGACCAACGCCGCCGTCGTCGAGGAAGCCAACCGGCGTCGCGTGTTCTGCGTGCGCGCCGACGTCGCCCGGCTCGGCACCGCGGTCACCCCCGCCACCGCCCGCTACGACGGTCTGACCCTCGGCGTCCTCGCCAGCGGACAGCACCGCCGCTCGGCCGCGGTGCGCACCGCGCTGCTCGAGGCGCTGCAATCCGGTGTGGTGACCGATGATTCGTCGCCCGTCACGCCCGGCGTCGCTCTGGTCGGCGGTGGCCCCGGCGACCCGGACCTGATCACCGTGCGCGGCCGCAGGCTGCTGGCGCGGGCGAACCTGGTCGTCGCCGACCGCCTCGCGCCCCCGGAACTGCTCGCCGAACTCGGCCCCGATGTCGAGGTCGTCGACGCGGCGAAGATCCCGTACGGCCGCGCGATGGCGCAGGAGGCGATCAACGCCACGCTCATCGAGGGCGCGAAGGCGGGCAAGTTCGTGGTGCGGCTCAAGGGCGGCGACCCGTACGTGTTCGGTCGCGGTTACGAGGAGCTGGAGGCCTGCGTGGAGGCGGGCATCCCGGTGACCGTCGTTCCCGGTGTCACCAGCCCCATTTCGGTGCCTGCCGCCGCGGGCATCCCGGTGACTCACCGCGGCGTCACGCACGAGTTCGTGGTGGTCAGCGGGCACGTCGCGCCGGATCACCCGGATTCGCTGGTCGACTGGCCCGCATTGGCCCGGCTGCGCGGCACCCTGGTGTTGATGATGGCGGTGGAGCGGATCGAGCAGTTCGCCGCCGCGTTGCTGGACGGCGGACGCCCCGCCGACACCCCCGCGACCGTCATCCAGGAGGGCACGCTGCGCACCCAGCGGGTGCTGCGCGCGGAGCTCGGCACCGTGGCCGCGCGAGTTCGTGAGGAGGGCATCCGGCCGCCCGCGATCGTGGTGATCGGACCGACCGCCGGGTTCTCCGCGAAATAACCCCATCGGCCCGGCTGGCGCGGGCGCTCGCCTCCGCCATCCAGTCGAACAGCGATGAGCGCGGCACCGGCAGGATCGACGGGCAAAGTCGACGCCGCACGCCGCTGTGCGGCGCGGGAGATTCGTGTGCGGCGAGGGTCGGCCTTCACCGCGGCCGGGGTCGACGCGCCTCGGCTATCAATTACAGTGACTCCCTGTGCTCGATAATCCCGCTGCGACGATGCAGTACCCGGTGACGCAGCGGGCCTTCGGGCTCGCGATCCTAGTCTTGAGCGGGCTGCAGCTCATGGTCGTGCTGGACGGCACGGTGGTGATCTTCGCGCTGCCGCGTCTGCAGGATCAGATGGGACTGACCAGCGCGGGCAGCGCGTGGACGGTCACCTCCTACGGACTCACCTTCGCCGGACTCATGCTGCTCGGCGGCAGACTCGGCGACGCCTTCGGCCGCAAACGCATGCTGATCTACGGCGTCGGCCTGTTCACACTGGCGTCGCTGGCGTGCGGGCTCGCCCAAGGGCCCGCGATGTTGATCGCGTCGCGCGCGGTGCAGGGCGCAGGCGCGGCGGTCGCGGCGCCCGCCGCATTGGCGCTGGTCGCAACGACTTTCGCGCCCGGTAAGCCGAGGAATCAGGCGATCGCGATCGTCGGCTCGATGGTCGGCATCGGGTCGGTCGGCGGTCTCGTGGTCGGCGGTGCGCTGACGCAGCTGTCCTGGCGCTGGATCTTCCTGATCAACGTGCCGATCGGTCTGCTCATCGTGCTCGGCGCGGTGTACTGCCTGTCCGACACCGCCCATCACCGCGTGACTCTGGACGTGCGCGGCGCCGTGCTGGGCACCCTGGCCTGCGCCGCCATCGTCTTCGGCGCCACCGAGGGGCCCGCGATGGGCTGGAGCAACCCGGTCATCATCGGCTCGTTGATCGGCGGCGCGGTGCTGCTCGTGGTGTTCGTGCTCGCCGAGCGCAATGTCGACAATCCACTGCTGCCGTGGTCGCTGTTCGACAGCCGCGACCGCGTCACCACCTTCCTGCTGATCCTGCTTTCGGGCGGTGTCCTCGGCGCGATGACCTACTTCGTCGCGCAGTTCCTGCAGAACGTCGTCGGCTACGGACCGCTGGAAGCGGGCGTGGCCTCGATCCCGTTCACCGTCGGCATCGGCCTCGGCGGGGCGATGGCGTCGAAGCTGGCGATGATGGTCGCGCCGCGCTGGCTGCTCGCGAGCTCGGCCGTGGTGCTCGCCCTCGGCCTGCTGTTCGGTTCGACTCTGGAACGCGACGTGACCTATTGGCCGACGCTGTTGATCCTGCTCGTCGTCATCGGTTTCGGCGTCGGCGTCGCGATGGTGGTCTCGCCGCTGTGCGTGCTGGTCGGCGTGCCGCCCAACGACATCGGTCCGCTCGCCGCGGTGGGACAGATGTTCATGAATCTGGGCACGCCGCTGGCGATCGGCGTCCTCACGCCGATCGCGGTCTCGCGCACGCTGTCGCTCGGCGGCAAGACCGGTAAGGCCTCGGATATGAACTCGGCGGAGATCGTCGCGCTCGGCAGCGGGTACACGCTCGTGCTCGCGGTCTGCGCGGGCGTCGCCGTGGTGATCGGCCTGATCGCGTTGACGCTGCGGTACACGCCGCAGCAGGTCGCGCAGGCCCACCACGCCCAGGAAGAAGCGCAGCGGGCCTGAGCTCGATTCCTGTCTCAGCACGGTCCGGCCACCTGGTGCGGGTGACGTGAGTCAGAGCCGTCCGGCCACCTTGCGCGGGGTGACGCGGACGATGAGCCGTTCGGCGTCCTCGACCGAGGCCGGGTTGAAGTCGGCGTAGTTCTTGCCGGTGTACTTCAGCGAAAGCTTGTTGGGCAGGGTCTTGTCCGGATCCGGCGTCAGGGTGGCGGTGCCGCGGATCTCGGCATAGACGTAGGGGTTCTCGGGCGGGTTGATCAGCAGGGTCACTCGCGGGTCCCTGGCCAGATTCTTCGCCTGCTGACGCGCCACCGTGGTGGAGAACAGCAGGTCGTCGCCGTCGCGCTCGAGCCAGATCACGGTGAGATGCGGTTGCCCGTTCGCGCCGACGGTGGCCACCGTGGCGAACACCTTCGACTCGTCGAGGTACTTCTTCAGGTCGTCGGAGAGCGCAGCTGTACCGGTCATGTCTCGGGGGAACACCCGGACGCGGCCGCGCATTCCCGTATGTCGTGAACCCGCGCTCGGGCTTCAACCCCTTGTCGCGGAACGGTTTCGGCGGGCCGAAATATGGAAGACCCGGGGGCTTTGCCCGCCCCCGGGCCTCGGTGTGCCGCCCATGTCGCCTACCGGTGTCGGTGGGATCGGATCACTCTCACCGCGACGCGTCGGGCTCATCTCCGCGCGCGCGGAGAGCGATTTGGAACCTGCACCTCGTCGCTTCGCGCCCTTCCTCGAGAACCGGTCGTGGCAGCACAAACCCATCACAGCCGGTGACCAACTGCAGAGTATGTCCAAACCGCGAAAATCATGCCATACGCGCAGGTTGGACAGGATATCCATCTGGATACCGTGCGGCACAGCAAGCTCCGCACCGCGAAGATCACCGCCCGGTGCAGAGCGGCTTACGCGCCTCAGGCAGCGAGCAGTGCCCGTGCTCGTTCACTGAAGTCGGCGACGAGTGGATGCGGCCCAAATCTCATCATCTTTTGTTGTACGTCGCGCACGGCCTCGACCGAGCGCGACGACTTGACCTTGCGGGAGAGGTCCAGCGTCCGCACCGCGGCGGCGTGGGCGGATTCCAGATCGCGGTCTTGGAGGTGGGTAACCGCGAGTGCAGCATGGGATAGCGCGCCTCGCCGTGCTCGGTTCTGCCGACGTGCGTATGCGATCGAACGACGTGCGTGCGGTTCGGCGTCTGCTGGCTGGCCGAGGTCACGGAATGTGTTGGCCCACTCGCCACAGATGTACGCCTCATCGATGAACCGTGCCCATTCCGGTTCGCGGTCGGGTTCGATGCGCGCAAAGGCGTCCTCGGCAGCATTGACCGCATGAGCAGCGCCCGCCTTGTCGCCGACGGCCGCCAGCGAACGCGCTTCAAGGGTCCAGAGGTCTGCGAGGCAGGCGGGTGCGTTCACTTTCGAAAGACCTTGTCGGCCTGCTTGTGCAAGACGTCGACCCTCGTCGGGATGTCCGAGAAGGGTTGCCTGGTCGGCCATTCCAGCGAGCACGTGAGCGCCCAGCGCCGCATCTCTCGACTCCTCGGCCAGGCGAAGCGCCTGAATCAGGTAGCGCTGAGCTGTCCCGTGCTCGCCGTTGTCGAAAGCCATCCAACCGAGAAGATATGTCTGCTCGGCCGCCGCGCCGCACAGTGCCAGACGGACGTCTTCGGCGTGGGACCGCCGTAGCAGCGGATACACATGCTCGTTCATGTACGCCGCGAGCACTAGGCGGCCCGATCCGCCGCCCTGGAAGATATCCACCTCCTGGAACGTGGTGAACATATTCTTCACGGCGGTCACATCTTCGAGCCGGACCCGCTGCCCATCTTCGGGCAATTGGTCGAGGGTATCGAGCAACCAATCCCGGGATGGCCCGATGGCCGCGACGGCAGCGAACGACGCGGTGGTCAGGAACTTCCTACGATCCACGTCTGCCCTTCCAAGGTCGGCAACTGCTTCGATTGTCTCAGGCCACGATGCGCTGTAGCTGAGGGAGCGGTCCAGCATCGGCGCATCACCTAAACCGAGGTCATAGGTTGTCACGCGACGCCCGAACCGGGCGGAGAATAGATCGGCCAGTATCGCTGGGACCGGATGCCGGGGCCGTTCTCCCTCGTCGACCCAACGCCGGACACTCGATGCGTCCGGTCTGATATGGGGTTCCCCCCATTCGATCGCGAGGGAGCGCACGCGGCGTGCCAGCTCGCCACGGCTCCACCCTGAACGGGCGAGCCACTCGGAAAGGTGCATGTTCGGACTGTTCATCACACCCGCCATTTGGTCACCGGCAGTGGTCGATCCACCACCTTTCAACACCCGCAACGACCTTACTCCCAGGGGTTTCGGGGTGTGTGCTGAATATGCGTCCGGCTGGGGGGCTTCGCCCAATCCCTCATCGGCTCCCGTCCCTGGCTTTGCGGATACGTCCAGGGGGCCGGGCGCATCCAAGCCACTCTGATACGAGCAGGGGACTACGGATGGATGAAGTCGGTTTCGGGGACACGCCAGCGTCCCGGTGCACCTACTACCGGCGAGTGTGCAATCTGCCTGCGGTGGTTGACCCTCACACGGGCCGTATCGGTTTCACCGCGGGCATGGTGTGGGCAGTGGCGATGCCTGCGGAGTTGGGGCAGATGGTGAAGGTCCACCTCGAGCGGCACAAACAGGGTGGTGGGCCGATCGTGACCCATCCGCGCTCGCACACGTGGACGCTCTTGGTTCGCTCCGATATTCCGGCCACGATGATCGCTGCCGAGGCGGCGTTGTTCCATGCTCGCCGAATCACCGTCTTGGGCAACGGCGATCACGTCGCGCTACCGTCCCCCGCCGATCAAGGTTCGGAGCATCGAGTGTGGATCACCGCCGCGCATTCGGTGTTCCGTCCCTCTGGACGTGCGGTGCTGTATGCGGTGCACGCCTGCCTGGCCCCGCCCCGCCAAACCGCGCTATGAGCGCCACCGCGCCGACCCCAGCCGGGTCGCCGTCGCCCACCGAACCCGATGTGCACCTGAGTGTGTTCCTGCACGGGCAGCGCATGGACTTCGTTGCCTGCCTGACCGCCGCGTTGATCTTCGTTCAGGAGCACCAGGCCCGCCACTACGTCGATGCCGTGACCGTCGACCTGGACACGCGCGAGTTCCCGCGCCTGCCGAACGAAATCCTGTACCTCGAGAGGTAGCACCTGTGACCAACCACGTGACCCAACAGAATCATTCCGAACGCGAAAAGCGCAGTGAAACAGCACATTTGCAATTGAGCCGGGACGACTTCAGCCGCGCGCAAGCCGCCGCATTGACGGGTCTGGCAGAGGCCGGGCGGGCGTGTTCGGCGCGGGAGCTGGCGGGTGGGCACCACATCGGCCCGATCACCCTGACTCTGCAATGGCTTGCTACCAAGGGCCACGTCCGCACCGAGGTCCGCCGACCGAGAGGTGCCGAACGCCCGGAGCCGGTCTATGAGCTGACTGATGAGGGCCGCGCCGCCTCTCAGCGCCTCACCACTCACACACCGGCAGTCCGGCCGTCAGAAGCCCCCGAGTGGTGGAAGTGAGAACGCATGCCCATCAATGCAATCGGTCTGCTCAACCGGAGCGTCAGCGACTCCTGGTTACGAGACGAGCGAATGATTATCGATCTGAGCCACGCGCGCGGGTACCGGCTGGCGCACACGGTGACCATCGACGCCGACACCTACATGCCAACCACGTTGATCATGTGGACCGCACACCAGTACGCCGCAACCGTCGTCGTCGCCCCGAGCGTGGAGCACTTCCCCAACGCCAGCATCCAAAACGCGGTCGCCTTGGCCTGTGCCCTGGTGACACCCACAAGCACCATTCCCCCGCTGGAAGCCCACACATCATGAGATTCGCCCCGGTACAGCAACTTCGGCCGCGGGCCGCTGGTGTTGCGCGCCGCTGGAGGGTTGCCGCCCCTACCCTGTGTACGGCGCTCCGCGGAGCGCGGAGTTTTGCGGCACTGGCATGAGCGGCAACCGAATACACATCAGAGGAGGAACGGGATGGGGACCGACGATCAGTTGAGCATGGACCTCGGGGTCGAGGTTGAGCTGACCGCATGGGACAAGTGGGTCGACGCGGAACGGCGTGCGACACAGGCACGAAAACTCTGCAAGCGCGCCGAATTGCCTGCATTGCCGCAGGAACCATGGGACTTCGAATCGAGCGAGGTAATCCAGCTCAGCGAGACGATCGCGGAGCTGTTTCCCGATATGGAAGCCGTCACCCTCCCCGAGAACGCAGATAACGCCGATCAACTCGTGTGCCTCATTGGGGAATGGTGTATCCGGTATCTCGATGCCCGATGGATCGACTTGACGAAGATTCCTACGGGCTATAACGACTGCGAACTGTCGATATACGGTGACGTCAAGCCGGGTATCGCCTTCAAGTTCGAGGGTTGGAAGGCATGTAGCGCTGAGCTGCTCGTTCAGTTCGTTGTCGAGAACGAATTCATCGACATGGCCGAGTTGGTGTCGGTTGCGTTCTGGCGCCTTCGTAAAGACGAAGGCGGTCCATTGTTTTCGGATCTGAGCACTGGTTTTCCTGATCATCCTCCTTTCATGTGAGTAAGTGATCAGGCTGGTTTCGTGAACCTCGGGGGTGGGTTTCGACCATGTCGGACGGATATGACAGAGATCGTGGGCCCTACGACAGCAACGAGCGGGGCCGAATCTTCGAGAACGGCACCGATCGATTCTTCCGCGACCGCGAGAACGGTTACATCCACCAATCCCGAACATACGAAGCCGGAGACGAAAAGATTCGTTTCGACAAGGAGAAGGAAGCTGAGGGGCTTACCTCCACAATCGAAGAGAAATCCGGGAGGATCGGCGGGAAAAAGGACGAGAAGCAACTGAGAGTCCTGCGAGCTCTTCTCGAAAGAGGGGAGGTCCACCAACACTTGCTGCGCTCTGTCGAAGGCGAGCATATATCCAAAGAAGCGCGAGAACTCATCGACAACCTGGCTCGGGACTACCCGGACCGGTTCACGCACCAGATCATCTCCCGAAGTGACGCCCGCGAGATTTGGGCACGAGGGATGCAACTGGAACGCGGTCAGCAGCTTGAGTTGCCCGGCATCGGCGAGAAGGCCCGAGAGCAGCGAACGCAACAGAAGGCCCAAGCCAAAGAACGCGAGTCACGCGGCCCCGCCAAACAGGTGCAGGCCCGCGACAAGCAGCCACCCGCCCGCACACCACAACAGGAGCTCGCCGACAAGAAACAAGTCCTTGCCAAGCAGGTGGCCGAGCAGACCCGACGCTTGGCCGAAGCCCAGGAGCGCGGCAACCTGATACCGACCAAAGATCTACGCCAGACCCACAACAACCTGTCCCAACAGCTGCACATCATCCGCGAGACGGAGAACGCGCAAGCCCGCCAAGCGCTCGAATCCGCGGGCTTGACCCGCGACCAGATCCAACAAATGGAACCGATCTTGCGCGCGAATCGCGAGGAGACACGCGCCGAAACCGTGCGGGGCATCGAAGCCATCGGAGCCGCCCCCCGGGAGGCCGAGCGTGTCGTCGAGGAACGCGCCAAAGAGGCCGCCAACCGTGAGCAGACGCGCGAACGAAACGCCCTCGGACTGACACCGGAAGTCACCCACGTCCTCAACCTCAGCGGCCCCCAACCGATCCCGGACACCGATCGCACCACCATCACACCCGCCGACCTCGCACGCCGCGAACGTGGCGCACGGGAAGTCCGCGAACGCGACGAACGCGCACGCCAAGAACGAATACACGGCCGCAACCCCGGCACCAGCTGACCGTCAGAAGGCCGAGCGACTGCGCGGAGGCTGGGGCGTGCCGGATTCGGCCACCGCCTCACTGGTTCCCGGGTCCCAGGGTTGGGCCGTTCCGTCGCGTCGCGTGAAGCAAGGCAATCTATGGTCTGATTCGCGAAAAGTGTTGTACCGCAAGCTTGAAGGCTCTTTGGGAGAGAGTGAGAGAAGTTGGGAACCCCCGGGAATCAGTAGGAAAAAGAAGGAAAGGATAACCGGTAACCCAACAGATCAGAACTTGCCGAATTTCTCTTTACAGAGTCAAGAGCGGCGCGCATGCGCGCGCCGCCCAGGGTCGCCCCGCCCTCCGCTCCGCTCCGGTCGGCGCACCCTGGCCCGGGCTCAGGAGGGAAAACCGAACCATCACGCTCACCCTCGCAGCGCGACCGCGCGGAAACCGGTACTCTCCGCAACAATCGCCGTCTTTAGACGCAAGTTGCTGCCGCACCCCTCCGGGGCTTGCCACATGATTTGTGCGCTATGCCTCGTCGGCTTCTCTTATACTGCGAGGCCATGAATCACACGGGTGCGACTGAGCTGGCGAGCATATCTAGACGTTCAACGTCGGAAATTATATCTGCGACATTCTGATACCGCTCGCGAAGATTGCTGGACGTACATTTATGAATAATGTGGCTCACATCATCCTTTCCGGTCTTTAGCGATTCTCTGCCAGTGAAAATATATGAAAGCACCCAGCCGACCGCATAGATTTCGTTGACGCGACCGTAGTCTTTAAAGTTATGCAGATATGGATCACGAATCGTTCCGCGCATTTCAGTTCTTGTTCTGGTGAATGCTGATTCCAGATCCTTTACAAGACCGAAGTCGGACAATTTGACCAGGACAGCACCTGCGTCGAACGCCTTTATCAATGCATTCTGTAGGCTTATATCCCGGTGCAACAAATTCTTGCGGTGTATGTAGTTGATGCCATATAAGAACTGAAGTGCGATCCTCTTACGGGTAGCCGATGACAACGAGTTATTGTGTTTACGAATGTAAGACCGCAGCGTAGTATCGCAGTATTCCATAGTGTACTCATTGCGGTTCTCGTTGTAATTGTATACATCAACGATATAGGGAAAGCTAAGTTTCTTGAGTGTCTCGAACTCTTGCCGAAAGCGGAAGAGATCTCGTTCGCCGAGATCCTTCTTGGCGCGCTTTAATGCAATTTTCTTGCCATAGTTTACGTCTGTATATTCGTAGACGATGGCATACGATCCTTCGCCTATCATTGTCAAATTCTGGCCAGTGGGACGTTGCATGATATCGGTGACTGTTTCAGGAAAGAAGAAAATAGGTTGATATTTTATGATCTTTAGCTCTGAAAATTCGTCTGGGATCGTGCTACCTCCACTTGGCGACAGCCACTTCCTACAATCAAATATATGTGCACGATACTCGTCAGAAAAATCTACGGTGATACCCGCTGCTTTTAAATTTTGAAGGATATCGGTTAATTCGGAGAATAACTCGATCAGCTCGCGGCTGTTTGAGGCCCAGTAGTGGTGCGTCGTTCTAATGCGGCCATTGATCGACTCGAAGTGTTCATTCAATTTTTGGTGTAGGCTCGCAAACATTCGCCCCAGCAATACTTCAGTGCCATATAGGCGAAGGAAGCCCTCTGAGACCGGCGTGGCATCGTACTTCGCCGTCAGATCGTCTAGGAGTAGCTGGGTGGGATCAGGCATTCAATTCCTTCAGGAGTGCAGTCCTCTATCGGTGAGTTAATTCGGCGTACAGCATCAAGAATGCCTTGCCGTATCGAGCTGCTGTTTTGTGCGGCTGAAGCGGCTAGTTGGCTATCTGGTTTCGCTTAATCGACGCAGAAACCGGCGGAGTGCACCATTCAGCTCATCGGGATCGCGCAGCGACTCCACCATTATCCGGTCGACGTATGCTACTCCCGCATCCCTCAGCAGGTGCTCCCGAGTGGTGTCCAGGGCCCGACGATTTGTATGGTGCGGTCCGTCAACCTCAAGAACGCCTGCACGACCTTTGTATGTGACAAGAAAATCCGGCTCCCATGTGTGGCCGGGAATTCTACCGCCAGCTAGCGGAAATATCCCGATCGTCTCTTCGCGAGGCAGAACTGACTCTTGGATTTTCTTCAATGCGCAATAGACTTGCAATTCTCCATCATTCGTGAAGGCAAGCCAATCTTGCGCGAAAGCTGACATCGTTCGTACTTTACGAGCGTGGTTTGTGGGTCGCTTGCCGTTCTGTTCTGATCCCGCCAAAATTTTTCGCCAACCAAAAGGAACTGGCGGCATGATCTCGCGAGTTCCCAGCCAGTCGAGAGGGAATCGTTTTCGCTCTACGACCTCATCGAATACCTGTCGCCATCCTTCAATGCTAGATTGAAAGCTTTCTTTGTCCTCTGGCTGATGTTCAAGCCATAAGTCGCGGCTATGTGAATCCGAGTCGTATTCAATTCTCGCGTTCACAACCGCCGCAAGCGTATTGGCGATATCAGAGCGACCTCGGTGTACTAGCAGAGTGATCATTGTTCCGAGTGTCTCGTCGATGAGCTTTTCGGTCTTCTGATCCTGGCTGACCGTGGTGTCATCGCGAACTTCGCTATAGGTCAACTCGGACAGGTGTTGGTCGGCCAAGGGGGCTCCTCCGTGGCAATGGCCTGCTACTTAGCGCTACAGCTTATAACCAGGCACCGACAGCCCCAAGGCGGCGGATCCGGGTGTGCCTGTCGCGCTCATATCGAGCGATTGGTACGCGCCGCTCGCGCGTACTGCCGAAGGTGCGCGGTGCAATAGCAAATGTTTGCGCCGAGTGTGTCACACGTCATATGGAGTTGAAATGTGCAGGTCGGGCGTGTGTTGATCGGCGTTTGCCGTGATCAGGGCGTTGCTCCCACTATCCGAACTAGACCGTGGTCCAGTAGCCGACGGCGATGTCCTCGTAGTACACCTCGACCTGGGCCGGGTGCTTGTCGGTGGCCTCGGCCTTCACGTGGTTGCGCGGCACCTTCTTGGTGCGGATGGTGCGGACCGGCTCGGTGCGCCAGGTGTCGGGGGAATCGTCGAAGCCCCAGGCCTCGGCGGCGTCGAGCACCGGGAGCCGCTTGACGAAGGTCAGCAGATCGGCGAGCTGCTTCTCCAGGAACAGCAGGTACGGCACCGGGACGTCGTCGAGGATGGTCTCGCCGTCCACCACCACGTCGGCCGCGGCGGTGCGGTTGGCCCAGTCCTTGGTCGCGGTCACGTCGAAAAGGCGGGTCAGCGTGGCGGCGGTCTGCCGCAGCACCTCCTCGGACTTCACCTGCACCCGGGTCGCCTCCGGCGGAAGCTGTTCGCCCTCTTCGTCCTTCGGCTGGTAGGTGCGGGTGATGCCGGCCAGTAGCGACGGCTTCTGCAGCAGGTTCTGGGTCTCGGCGAGCTCGCGCAACGCGGCGCTCTTGACGCCCTTCTCCACCGCGATGATCTGATTCAGCTTGGTCATTCGTCCTCCCCGATCGCGCCACGGCGAGGTGCCCGGACGCTTCGATTGAATTCGGGCGACGCCAGATTTCGGAATCCCCCCGTCGTCGCTGTGGTGACGGTACCGGCGGGGTGGTGGACGGCGCATCTCATTTTCCGAGCAGGTAGTCGGTGGGCCGTCGGCTGTCGCGGTGGTGCGATCAGCGCGGGTAACCCGTGCTCTTTCGGCGGCAGTGAATGGGTTTGTGCGGTGACGAATTCCATCGCCGGAGGCGTTGTCGCCAGCGTTCCCGTGGAGAAGACTGGGCAGATGTCACCTGAGGTGGAGCGGGCGCTGTTGGAGCGGTGGACGGCGCTGGCCGGTCCAGCTGCCGAGCCGGTCGGGAAAGACCTCGTGCGCCGCTACAGCGAACCGCACCGGCGCTATCACACCGTCGAGCACTTGGCGGCCATGCTCCGCGTCATCGACGAGCTGGCCGACCAGGCCGACGACGCGGACGCCGTGCGTTACGCGGCGTTCTTCCACGATGCGGTGTACGCCGTCGACCGCGCCGACAACGAGGAGCTCAGCGCCGAACTCGCCGAGGTGATGCTCGAGAAGATAGGCGCGCCAACCGAACTCGTGCGCGAAGTGGGCCGTCTGGTGCGTCTCACGAAATCCCACGACCCAGAACCGGAGGACCACAACGGCGGCGTCCTGTGCGACGCCGACCTCGCCGTGCTTGCCGCCGACGAGCCCGGCTATGCCTCGTACGCGGCAGCGGTCCGCGCCGAATACGCCCACGTTCCGGACGACCTCTTCCGCGCGGGCCGCGCCGCCGTCCTCGAAAGCCTTGCCCGCCAACCCCACTTGTTCCACACCGAATCCGCCAGGCGGCGCTACGAATCCGCCGCCCGCGGCAACCTCAGCCGCGAGATCGCCGCATTGGCCGAGCGGCCCCACTGAGCTCGCGGTTCGCAGGCCACGCCGCGCAGACGCTGTGACCTCTCGACGTGGGTGAGTCGACGACAAGCTGCCCGAGCGCCTCAGGTGATGATGAGAAGTTCGGTGGGAGAGGCGATCTCGGTGCGCAGCCCGGCCTTCTCCGCGACTCGGGCCACACCGCGAACGTCGGTCGGTTCGGCGCGGGTGAGAACCAGCGCGCGAGCCAGCAGACCCTTGTGGTGCTTGTTGAAATGGCTCACCACGGTGCGGCTGCCGTCGGGGTGCTCGGTGAGGACGTTCGCGGTGACGGCGCCGGGGACGCGGCCGAGTTGCTGGTAGGTGCCCGAGCGCAGGTCGACGACGAGATCGCCCGCGGCTTCGGCCACCAGGGCGTCCGGCAGGACGTCGCGCCAGACTGCGGAGAGGGTCGGCAGACCCGGCAGTTTGGAGCCGCCGGAGAGACGGTAGGCGGGGATCGGGTCGCCCGCCCGCACCGCGCCGAACAGCGCCGAGCCGATGCCGAGCCGCGCGTACGCCTTGGCGCGTTGCGCCTTGGTGAAGGACTTCGCGTCCAGCGCGTCGTAGAGGACGCCGGTGTAGCGCTCCAGCGCTGGCCGGGTCGCGGCCGTGCGCAGCGCCGCGTTCCTGGCGATCTCGGCGTCGGCCCCCTTGCCGAGCCCGAGCGCCGCGCGGGAGGCAGCCGGATCGGCGGCCAGCTCCACCAGTTCGGTCACCAGCTTGTCGCGCACCGGCGTGAGCTGCGGCATGGCGAGCAAGTCCAGGTCCAGGGGCCCGCCCGCGCCGCCGTCGGACTTGGTTTCGGAGGGAGGTAGCAGCACCAGCACGAGGCGATACGGTACCGGCGCGAGTCGCCGCGAACCGGACGCGGTAGCGCGACGCGTTCATGAACACGGCCCACGCGCCCCGAAATGGATAACGCGTTGCGGAGACGCGGTGGCCGGAGACTACGCTGTGGACCCGTGATCACCCGCCTCTCCCACCTCTTCCTGCGTACCCTGCGCGACGACCCCGCCGACGCCGAGGTGCCCAGTCACAAACTTCTCGTGCGCGCCGGATACGTCCGCCGCATCGCCCCGGGCGTCTACTCGTGGCTGCCGCTGGGTCTGAAGGTGCTGCGCAAGATCGAGGACGTCGTCCGGGAGGAGATGAACGGCATCGGCGCGCAGGAGATCTCGCTGCCCGCGCTGCTTCCGCGCGACCCGTACGAGACCACCAACCGGTGGACCGAATACGGCGACGCGCTGTTCCGGCTGCAGGATCGCAAGGGCGCGGACTACCTGCTCGGCCCCACCCACGAAGAGCTGTTCGCGCTCACCGTGAAGGGCGAGTACAACTCGTACAAGGATCTGCCCGTCGCGCTGTACCAGATCCAGACCAAGTACCGCGACGAGGAGCGTCCCCGCGCGGGCATCCTGCGCGGGCGCGAATTCGTCATGAAGGACTCCTACTCCTTCGACCTCGACGAGGACGGCCTGAAGGCCAGCTATAACGCGCACCGCGAGGCCTACCAGCGCATCTTCGACCGGCTCGGCGTCGAGTACGTCATCGTGGCCGCCACCTCGGGCGCGATGGGCGGCAGCGCCTCGGAGGAGTTCCTCGCCGACAGCCCCGTGGGTGAGGACACCTACGTGATCTGCCGCGAGTCCGGCTACGCGGCCAATGTGGAGGCGGTGATCACGCCCGCTCCCGAAGCGCAGCCGATCGAGGGCAGGCCCGAGGCCGTCGTGCACGACACCCCGCACACCCCGACCATCGCCACGCTGGTCGAGTGGGCCAACGCCGCGGGCATCGCCGAGCAGTACGGCAGGCCGGTCACCGCGGCCGACACCCTGAAGAACGTGATGGTCAAGCTGCGCCACCCGGACGGCAAGACCGAGATCGTCGGCATCGGCATCCCCGGCGACCGTGAGGTGGACGACAAGCGCCTCGGCGCGTCGATCGAGCCCGCCGAGGTCGAGCTGCTCACCGAGGCCGACTTCGCCGCCAACCCGTTCCTGGTGAAGGGCTACATTGGTCCGAAGGCGTTGCAGGAGAACGGCATCCGCTACCTGGTCGACCCCAGGGTGGTGACCGGCACGTCCTGGATCACCGGCGCGGACAGCGAGGGCAAGCACGTGGTCGGCCTGCTCGCGGGTCGCGACTTCACCCCGGACGGCACCATCGAGGCCGCCGAGGTCCGCGACGGCGACCCCTCACCGGACGGGCGCGGCACGCTGGTGTCCGCGCGCGGCATCGAGATCGGGCACATCTTCCAGCTCGGCTACAAGTACACCGACGCCTTCGAGGTCGACGTGCTCGGCGAGAACGGCAAGCCGGTGCGGTTGATCATGGGCTCCTACGGCGTCGGCATCTCGCGCATGGTCGCGGTGATCGCCGAGCAGCAGCACGACGAGAAGGGTCTGCGCTGGCCCGCCGAGATCGCGCCGTTCGACGTGCACGTCGTCATCGCGAACAAGGACGAGGCGGCCCGCGCGGGCGCCGAGGACGTGGTGTCCGGCCTGCACGCGCAGGGTCTCGACGTGCTCTTCGACGACCGCACCGCCTCGCCCGGCGTGAAGTTCAAGGACGCCGAACTCCTCGGCATGCCTTGGGTTCTCGTCATCGGCCGCGGCTGGGCCGAGGGCAAGGTGGAGCTGCGCAACCGCTTCACCGGCGAGGCCGAGGAGATTCCGGCGGGCTCCGCCGTCGAGACGGTGGTCGCGAAGATCCGCGGCTGATTCGCCCGAGCATTCTGTTCGCCGCCCCGGTCCCCACGGTGGGACCGGGGCGGCGTTCGTTTTCGGACTGTCTCGGAAACTCCGGGCCTCGACTGAGTCTCGCATCCGGGTCCGCCCGGCGTGAGAAGGTTGGACAGTCGCCCTCTCCTTACGCTTCCGTAGGCTAGATTTGCCGGTCTGCTAACTGACATACCCACCACACGCTGCTGTTACCCGCTGGTAAGTTAACCGGCATGACGAACACCGACGCGTTGTTGTTCAACCCGGCCACCTACGATCCGCAGCATTTCGACGCGGAGACCCGCCGCCTGCTGAAGGCCACCATCGAGTGGTTCGAGAGCCGCGGCAAGCGGCAGCTGCTAGCCGACGATCACAACGCCGTGTTCACCGCGGACTTCCTCGAGTTCGTCGCCAAGGAGAAGCTCTTCGCCACCTTCCTGACCCCCGCGGCGTACGCCGACGGCGACGAGAACCGCCGCTGGGACGCCGCGCGCAACGCCGCGCTCTCGGAGATCTTCGGTTTCTACGGCCTGGCCTACTGGTACGCAGAGCAGGTGACCATCCTCGGCCTCGGCCCGATCTGGCAGAGCGACAACGAGGCGGCCAAGCGGCGCGCTGCCGGCGACCTGGCCGACGGACAGGTGATGGCCTTCGCGCTGTCCGAGCAGTCGCACGGCGCGGACATCTACAACACCGACATGGTGCTCACCCCCACCGAGCCGGGCAGTGCCGACGCCGAGGCCGGAATCCTGTTCCGCGCCAACGGCGCCAAGTACTACATCGGCAACGGCAATGTGGCCAGCATGGTCTCGGTGTTCTCCCGGCGCGGTGACATCGAGGGCGCCGACGGCTACATCTGGTTCGCCGCGGACAGCCGCCACGAGAACTACCACCTCATCGACAACGTCGTGAACGAGCAGATGTACGTGAGCACGTTCCGGCTGGAGAACTACCCGGTGCGCGCCGAGGACATCCTGCACACCGGTCCCGAGGCGTTCTCCGCGGCGCTGAACACCGTCAACGTCGGCAAGTTCAACCTGTGCCACGGCGGTATCGGCATGGTGGAGCACTCCTTCTACGAGGCCATCACGCACGCCAACAACCGCGTGCTCTACGGCAAACTCGTCACCGACTTCCCGCATGTGCGTGGCAATTTCGTCGACGCCTACAGCCGCATCATCGCCATGAAGCTGTTCAGCGACCGCGCCGTGGACTACTTCCGCACCGCGAGCCTGGACGACCGGCGCTACCTGCTGTTCAACCCGATGACCAAGTCCAAGGTGACCTCCGAGGGCGAGGTGGTCATGACCCTGCTGCTGGATGTCCTGGCGGCCAAGGGCTTCGAGAAGAACACCTACTTCAACGAGGTGCAGCGCCTGATCAACACCCTGCCCCGGCTCGAGGGCACGGTGCACGTGAACGTCGGGCAGATCCTGAAGTTCCTGCCCAACTACCTGTTCAACGCGAAGGACTACCCCGAGGTCGGCACCCGCCAGGACGCGGCCGACGACGAGTTCTTCTGGCGGCAGGGCCCGGCTCGCGGCGCGGGCCGAGTGCAGTTCGCGGACTGGAACCCGGTGTACCAGAAGCACTCCGACTCCGCGAACGTCGCGCGCTTCTACGAGCAGGCCAAGGCGCTGCGCGACCTGATGGCCACCGCGGCCCCCGACGCGGCGCAGCAGCAGGACCTGGACTTCATGCTCACCATCGGCCACCTGTTCTCCCTGGTGGTCTACGGCCAGCTGATCCTGGAACAGGCCGCGATCACCGGCCTGGACCGCGACGTGCTCGACCAGATCTTCGACTTCCAGATCCGCGACTTCAACGCGCACGCCACCACCCTGTACGGCAAGGCGTCCGCCACCGCCGCGCAGCGGGAGTGGGCGGTTGCGGCGCTGCGCACCCCCGAGGTCGACCGGGAGCGTTTCGACCGGGTGTGGGCGCAGGTGGCGTCCTACGACGGCGCCTACGAGATGCGCCCCTGAGCGAGCCGGGTGCGGCCGAATACTTTTCGGCCGCACCTGCTTTCGGACCTCGATCGGACCGTGGCCGAGGCGCACGAGTCGGGACTTCGCCCAGCGACCGATGGTCGAAGCTGCCAGGTCGCGCGCAGCTGAAAGACCGTCGCGCAGCTGGAAGACCTCAGCCGCGTGGGCGGCTCGCCGAGCGAGCGGCGAACGTCGGGCTACCGGACCGGTCTCAGGGCTGGCCGGGGAAGGCGACGGTCGGCGGGTTCGCGCCGAGAATCGCTTGCCACGCGGCCATGCGCAGTGCGCATTCGGTGAGCGCGTCGACACCGATGCGGCGGGTCGGTTCGGATTCGCCGTGCTCGACGACCGCGCGCCAGGCGACCGCGGTGTCCTTCTCGACGGTGACGGCCAGTCTCGCCGCGTCGATGGGACCGTCCACCGGGAACGGCATCGTGTAGGCGGGTTCCGGCGGCGGTGCGCTCGCTCCCGCCGCACGCAGCGCGTCGACGGTGGTGTCGCGGCGGGCCCGGTGCGCCGCGGTGTTCTCGGCGATGAGGCGATCCCGCTCGGCGGAGGCGAACGCGGCGATCACGCCGTAGGCGTAGACCGCGGCGTTCTCGGCGGTGAGCGCGTCGAGCAGGGCTTGGCGTTCGGCGTCGGTCATGCCAGCAACACCCCGGCGTGTGCGGCGCAGGCCGCGCTGATCGAGGCGAGCAGGCCCGCGCGGTAACCGGATTGGGTCACCGCGAGATCGGCCGCGGATTTGCGGGAGCGGGCGAGCTGCTCGCGTAACTGGTCGAGGCTCGGCGGGGAGATCGGTGGCACGTCCGTACCTGTCGTCTCGGGGCCGGTCGTGACCGCGGCGAACGGCAGGGCGTTGTCCCGGGTCTTGCGCGCCGGGGTGGTCCCGTCGCCGTAGACGCCGACGGCGCGGGCGATCTCGGTTCGCAACGCGTCCGCGTGCGCGGTGCGTTCGTTCGCGATCGTGCTCAGCGCGGCCTGCCGCTGGGGAGCGAGCGCGATCGCCGCGGTCGCCGCCGCGGCGTCGGTTCGGGCCGAGATCTCTTGTGCGGCAAGCGGATCGGGTTCGTATACGGATTCGTCCGCGCAGCCCGTCGCGGCACCGAGCGCGAGGGCGCCGAACGCTCCGCCGCCCGCGAGCCGCAACGCGGTGCGGCGGTCGACGAGCGGGACGCGATGCGCTAGGGGGTCCTGGGACGCGTGCCGGTCGACCCGGCTGCCGAAGGTGCGCCCGGCCGATGGCGGGGCGAGGAGGCGGAGAGGCACGGCACCATCGTGCCAGACCGGTCCGACCACTCCGGTCGCGCCGAGCGACCCGCCCTGCGCGCCGCGCACCCGGGACGCATGTCTCGGGCCGCTGGTCCTTTACACTCTCGTGGCGCGTTACGCTAGACCTTCGGTACAGAAAATTCCGACCGCGTCACAACTGAACCAGGAGCCGCCCCACATGCCGATGCCGACCGAGGAAAGGGTGAGCCAGCTCGTTGCTGAGCTCGTCGAACGCCGGGGATTCGACCTCGAGGGCGTCGAGATCTCGAGGGCAGGCAAGCACGCGGACGCGCAGGCCAAGGTGAAGGTCACCGTCGACAGCGACGGTACCGCCGATCTCGACACCATCGCCACCCTCAGCTCGGAACTCTCGCTGCTGCTCGACGACGCGGGCGATTTCGGCGAGACGCCCTACCTGCTGGAAGTCACGACCCCCGGCATCGACCGCCCGCTCACCGCCGACCGGCACTGGCGCCGCGCGCAGGGCCGCAAGGTCCGCGTCACGCTCAGACCGGGGGCCGAACCACCGGAACCGGGGGGTTCGGCGCGGTTCGAGGCGCGAGTCGGTGCGCTGGCGCAGGATTCGGTGGCGCTGGTGCTCGGCGGCAAACGCAACCCGCACCGGGTGCACGTGCCGCTGGCCGATATCGCAGAGGCTGTCGTCCAGGTCGAGTTCTCCGCGCCCGGCGAGCGAGAGCTGGAGCTGGCGGGCGGGGTGACGCCAGGTCGTCCCAAACCGGGGCACGACGACGACGCTCTCGCGGTCGACGACGCCGCGGATGCCCGAGGAAACACCGATGCACTACCCGTAACAGCGTCCGATTCGACCGAAGGGATCGTGGAATGAACATCGAAATCGAAGCCCTGCGCGCGATCGTCGCCGACAAGGGGATCTCGATCGAGACGGTGATCTCCGCGATCGAGTCGGCGCTGCTGACCGCCTATCGACACACCGAGGGCCACCAGCCCAACGCGCGCATCGACATCAACCAGAAGACCGGCGTGGTCCGGGTGATGGCGCGCGAACTCGACGCCGATGGCAACGTGATCTCCGAATGGGACGACACCCCAGAGGGTTTCGGCCGGATCGCGGCGACCACCGCGCGCCAGGTCGTGTTGCAGCGGCTGCGCGACGCGGAGAACGAGAAGTCCTTCGGCGAGTTCTCCACCCACGAGGGCGACATCGTCGGCGGTGTGGTGCAGCGCGACGCGCGCGCCAACGCCCGCGGCACCGTGGTGGTGCGCATCGGCAGCGAGCTGCACGGCACCGAGGGGCTGATCCCGCCCGCCGAGCAGGTGCCCGGCGAGACATACGAACACGGTGACCGCATCAAGTGCTACGTGGTCGGCGTCTCCCGCGGCCCGCGCGGCCCGCAGATCACCCTCTCGCGCACCCACCCGAATCTGGTGCGCAGGCTCTTCGCGCTGGAAGTGCCGGAGATCGCCGACGGCTCGGTCGAGATCGTCGCGGTGGCCCGCGAGGCCGGGCATCGCTCCAAGATCGCGGTGCGCTCCACCGTGCCTGGCGTCAACGCCAAGGGCGCCTGTATCGGCCCGATGGGCCAGCGCGTGCGCAACGTGATGAGCGAGCTGGCGGGCGAGAAGATCGACATCATCGATTACGCCGAGGATCCGGCCGCCTTCGTCGGCAACGCGCTCTCGCCGTCGAAAGTGGTTTCCGTCACTATCGTCGACCCCGACGCCCGCGCGGCCCGCGTGGTGGTGCCCGACTTCCAGCTCTCGCTCGCGATCGGCAAGGAGGGCCAGAATGCCCGCTTGGCCGCGCGTTTGACCGGCTGGCGGATCGATATTCGCAGCGACGCGGCCCCGGACGTGGGCGGCGGCGTGCGGACGGAGGCGCATCGCAGTTGAGCGAAGCTCACACCGCGAACAGGGAATCCCGCCCCGGGGATGACATGTTGGTAACTTCCGCGGGGGAGGGGTTCGGCGTTCGGGGCCGGGCAGCGGTACAGTGGTCCCAGGTTCAGCACGAGCCTTCGGCTTCTTCGCTCGAACGCACCACCGATCGACTCCCCGCTTCCGAGCGGCGGTCGGCCCCGGTGCGCACGTGTATCGGATGTCGGAAGCGCGAGTTGGCCGTCGATCTGTTGCGGATCGTGGCACAAGATCGGGAAACCGGCGACGGATCCCGTATCGTCGTGATCGTTCCCGATCCGCGGCACAGACTTCCCGGGAGGGGTGCCTGGTTGCACCCCCTTTCGTCTTGTCTGAGCACCGCAGAACGGCGCCGAGCATTCGGCAGAGCACTACGAGTGTCCGGACATCTGGATATCTCAGCCCTGGAGCATTACCTCGAGAACAGGCACGAGCACTCATGAGCACACCGTGAAGTACCAACGATGAACGTCCATCGGAGATAACCCGAGGTCGTGCGGGCCGCCGTCCCCTGAAACGGTGGCACTGCTCGACCTCTCAGTGAGGAGAGCAGTGGCAGGCAAGGCCCGCGTGCACGAGTTGGCCAAAGAACTCGGTGTCACGAGCAAAGAACTACTCGCAACGCTCAAGGAGCAGGGCGAGTTCGTGAAGTCGGCGTCCTCGACGGTGGAAGCGCCCGTCGCCCGTCGGCTGCGCGAGTCGCTGGCGGCGAAGTCCGCGCCGGCGGCAGACTCCAAGTCCGGGGCACGCCCCGGGCCCGCTTCGTCGGCCCGTCCGGCCGCGAAGCCCGCCGCGGGCGGTCCGCGCCCCGGCCCACGTACCCCGGCTCCGGCGCAAGCCGCCGCGTCGTCCCCGGCCGCGCCCGCGGCCCAGGCCGCCGCGACTCCCGGCCCGGCCACCACCCGTCCCGGTGACGGTGTGCGCCCCGGTCCGGCCGTGAAGCCGGGCCCCGCCGCGCCCGCGCAGGACTCGGCGCCCGCCGCCAAGGCCGCGCCCGCTCCGTCCGGTCCGCGCCCGACCCCGGGTGCGCCGCGTCCGGGCCAGCAGCAGCGTCCCGGTGCGCCCGCGCAGGGTGGTCCGCGTCCCGGTGGGCCGAAGCCCGGCCCCAAGACCCCGCGCGTCGGTAACAACCCCTACTCGTCGACGCCCGCGCCCGAGCGCGCCCCGCGTCCGGCGCCCCAGGGCGGTCCGCGTCCGGGTCCGGCTCAGGGCGGTCCCCGCCCGGGTCCGGCCCAGGGCGGCCCGCGTCCGGGTCCCGCTCAGGGTGGCCCGCGTCCCGGTCCGGCTCAGGGCGGCCCGCGTCCGGGTCCCGGCCAGGCCGGTCCGCGTCCGGCCGCTGCCCAGGGTGGCGGCCCCCGTCCCGGTGGTCCCCGTCCGAGCCCCGGCTCGATGCCTCCGCGTCCGAATCCCGGTGCGATGCCGCAGCGTTCGGCCCGTCCGGGTCCCGGCGGCGCCGGTGCGGGTCGTCCCGGTCGTCCGGGTGGCGGCGCCGGTGGCGCCGGTCGTCCCGGCGGTGGCGGCGGCTACCGCGGTGGTGGCGGCGGCACCGGTGCGCCCGGTGCCGGTGCGGGTGCTCCCGCGGCCGGTGGTTTCCGTGGTCGTCCCGGTGGCGGCGGCGGTCGCCCGGGTGGTCCCGGTGGCCGTGGCGGTGCGGCCGGTGCGTTCGGTCGTCCCGGTGGCGCCCCGCGTCGTGGTCGCAAGTCGAAGCGGGCGAAGCGCGCCGAGTACGAGAGCATGCAGGCGCCCGCCGTCGGCGGCGTGCGGCTGCCGCGCGGCAACGGCGAGATCATCCGGCTCGCCCGTGGCGCGTCGCTGTCGGACTTCGCGGAGAAGATCGACGCCAACCCGGCCGCTTTGGTCCAGGCGCTGTTCAACCTCGGCGAGATGGTCACCGCGACCCAGTCGGTGAACGACGAGACCCTCGAGCTGCTCGGCAGCGAGATGAACTACGTCGTGCACGTGGTCAGCCCCGAGGACGAGGACCGCGAGCTGCTGGAGAGCTTCGACCTCACCTACGGCGAGGACGAGGGCGACGAGGAGGACCTGCAGGTCCGTCCCCCGGTCGTGACCGTCATGGGTCACGTCGACCACGGTAAGACCCGACTGCTGGACACGATCCGCAAGGCCAACGTCCGCGAGGGCGAGGCCGGTGGCATCACCCAGCACATCGGCGCCTACCAGGTGATGACCCACCTCGGCGACGACGACCGACTGATCACCTTCATCGACACCCCGGGTCACGAGGCGTTCACCGCCATGCGTGCCCGCGGCGCGAAGGCCACCGACATCGCGATCCTGGTGGTCGCCGCCGACGACGGCGTCATGCCGCAGACGGTGGAGGCGATCAACCACGCGCAGGCGGCCGACGTGCCGATCGTCGTGGCGGTCAACAAGATCGACAAGGAAGGCGCGAACCCGGAGAAGATCCGGCAGCAGCTGACCGAGTACAACCTGGTGGCCGAGGAGTACGGCGGCGACACGATGTTCGTCGACATCTCCGCCAAGCAGGGCACCAACATCGACGCACTGCTCGAGGCCGTCCTGCTCACCGCGGACGCGGCCCTCGACCTGCGCGCCAACCCGGACATGGACGCCCAGGGTGTCGCCATCGAGGCGCACCTCGACCGCGGCCGTGGTCCGGTGGCGACCGTGCTCATCCAGCGCGGCACGCTGCGCGTCGGCGACTCGATCGTGGCGGGCGACGCCTACGGTCGCGTGCGCCGCATGGTCGACGAGCACGGCGACGACGTCGAGGCGGCGCTGCCGTCGCGGCCCGTCCAGGTCGTCGGTTTCACCTCGGTGCCCGGCGCCGGTGACAACCTGCTCGTCGTCGACGAGGACCGTATCGCTCGCCAGATCGCCGACCGCCGCAACGCGCGCAAGCGCAACGCGCTGGCCGCGCGCAGCCGCAAGCGGATCAGCCTGGAAGATCTGGATGCCGCGCTGAAGGAGACTTCGGAGCTGAACCTGATCCTCAAGGGCGACAACTCCGGTACCGTCGAGGCCCTCGAAGAGGCCCTCATGGGTATCGAGGTCGGCGAGGAAGTGCGCCTGCGGGTCATCGACCGCGGTGTCGGTGGCGTCACCGAGACCAACGTCAACCTGGCCTCGGCGTCGAACGCGATCATCATCGGGTTCAACGTGCGCGCCGAGGGCAAGGCGACCGAGCTGGCCAACCGCGAGGGCGTCGACATCCGGTACTACTCGGTGATCTACCAGGCCATCGACGAGATCGAAAAGGCCCTCAAGGGCATGCTCAAGCCGATCTACGAAGAGGTCGAGCTGGGTCGCGCCGAGATCAGGGCCATCTTCCGCTCGTCGAAGGTCGGCAACATCGCGGGCTGCATGGTCACCTCCGGGTCGGTCAAGCGCAACGCCAAGGCGCGTCTGCTGCGCGACAACGTGGTGATCGCCGAGACCGTCACCATCTCCTCGCTGAAGCGGGAGAAGGACGACGCGACCGAGGTCCGCGAGGGCTACGAGTGCGGTATGACGCTGACCTACTCCGATATCAAGGAGGGCGACGTCATCGAGGCGTACGAGCTCCGCGAGAAGCCGCGCGACTGACCGGTCCGAGTATTCGAACACCGCACCAGCGTCCGAGGCCCCGCTTTTTCGGCGAGGCGCCGGGCGCGAGGTGCGGTGTTCGGTTCGGCCTAGAACACTGAAAGGTGTGTGGGTGTACCTAGGTGCACTGGAGTTCGACATCCTGCTCGGCGACGTCCATTCGCTGAAGGAGAAGCGGTCGGTCATCCGGCCGATACTGGCCGAGTTGCAACGCTTCGGCGTGAGCGCGGCCGAGGGCGGGGAACACGATCGGTACCGGCGCTCGTTGCTGGGAGTGGCCATGGTCAGTGCCGGCATGGATCACCTGACCGAGGTGCTCGACAAATGTGAGAGGCACGTCGCGGCGCGCCCGGAGTTACAGTTGCTGGCAGTACGCCGCCGGATCTTCGGGCCCGAAGACTGAGCCCCGCGACGCCAACCGAATACAGACAACAGTGAGGAGGAGACGGCCATGGTGGATCAAGCCAGGGCACGCCGACTCGCGAAGCGGATTTCCTCGATCGTCGCCACCGCGATCGAATACGAGGTGAAGGATCCGCGGCTGCGTTTCGTGACGGTCACCGACGCGAAGGTCACCGGTGATCTGCGCGAGGCCACGGTGTACTACACGGTGATGGGTGAAACCCTCGAAGCCGAACCGGATTACGCGGCCGCGGCCGCCGGTCTGGAGAAGGCCAAGGGTGTGCTGCGTTCCAAGGTGGGGGCGGGAACCGGGGTGAAGTTCACGCCGACGCTGGCGTTCGTGCTGGACAAGGTGCCCGACGCCGCGCGCGAGATGGAGGAGCTGCTGGCCCGCGCCAGGGCCGCCGACGACGCGGTGGCAAGGACGGCCGCCAACGCGCGGCCCGCGGGCGAGGCCGATCCGTACAAGGTCGAGCGCGACAGCGCCGAGTGACGCGCGACACGGATGACGACGAGCGGTAACAAGGCCGAACTCGACGCGGCCGTCGCGGCGCTGAACGCCGCCGGATCGGTCACCATCCTGTGCCATGTGCAACCCGACGCCGACACCATCGGCAGCGGTCTGGCGCTGGCGCTCGTGCTGCATCGGCGCGGGATCCCGGTGTGGGTGTCGTTCGCCGAGCCCGCCGAACTGCCCGCTTCCATGCGCTCGCTGCCCGGGATCGAGCATCTGGTCCGGCCCGCGGCGGTGCCGCGCGAAGTGGACCTGCTCGTCGCGGTGGACTGCGGCAGCGCGGGGCGGCTCGGCGCGCTGGCCGACCGGCTGTCCGGCGCGGTGACGACGCTGGTGCTCGACCATCACCGCTCGAACACCCGCTTCGGCGCGATCAACGTGGTGGACTCGGGCGCGGAGTCGACGACCAGCCTGATCGCCCGGCTGCTCGACGCCTGGGGCGTGCCGATCGATGCCGAGGTCGCGCACTGCCTGTACGCGGGCCTGGTCACCGACACCGGCTCGTTCCGCTGGGTGCGGCCCGGAACCCACCAGCTGGCCGAACGGCTGCTCGCCACCGGGATCGACGGCGCCGAGATCGCGCGCACGCTGCTGGACACCCATCCGTTCGACTGGCTGCCGATGCTGTCACGGGTGCTCGGCACGGCCCGGCTGGAGCCCGGCGCGCGCGGCGGGACCGGGTTGGCGTACGCGTTCGTGCGCCGCGACGACGTCACCGGCGTGCGGTCGGAGGAGGTCGAGAGCGTCATCGATATCGTTCGCACCACGGCCGAAGCCGGGGTGGCCGCGGTGTTCAAGGAGTCGCGCACGGTCGACGGCCGCTGGACCGTGTCGCTGCGGTCCCGCGATTCCGGGCCCGGCGCGCAGGACGGGGTCGATGTCGCCGAGGTCGCGACCGCGCTCGGCGGCGGCGGGCATCGTTACGCGGCCGGGTACACCACCGACGGACGCCCGGAGGACGTGGTGCGGGCCCTGCTCGCGGCGCTCGGATGAGCACGCGGGATATCGCGGGCGTCAGTGCCGAGAGCGATGCCGATCCCGCCGAGGCCGGGCCGAGGCGCATTCTCGGCCTCGCGCTACCCACGCTGGGCGTCCTGGTCGCCGAACCGATCTACCTGCTGTTCGATCTCGCGGTGGTCGGCAGGCTCGGCGCGCTGGCGCTGGCCGGACTGGCCGTCGGCGGCTTGATCCTCGCGCAGGTGAGCACCCAACTGACCTTCCTGTCCTACGGAACGACCGCGCGGGCCGCGCGCAGGCACGGCGCGGGCGACGAGCGCGGCGCGGTGGCCGAGGGCGTGCAGGCCACTTGGCTCGCGGTGCTGGTCGGCCTGCTGATCCTGATCACGGTGCAGGCGTTCGCCGTTCCGCTGACCAGCGCCATCGCGGGCGGCGGGGACATCGCCGCCGAGGCGCTGCCCTGGGTGCGGATCGCGCTGTTCGGCGTGCCGCTCATTCTGATCGCGATGGCGGGCAACGGGTGGTTCCGCGGTGTTCAGGAGACCCGTCGTCCGCTGCTGTATGTGGTTGCCGGTCTTGTGCTTTCGGCGGTGCTGTGCCCGGTGCTGGTGCATGGCTTGCTCGGCGCGCCCACACTCGGGTTGCCCGGCTCGGCGGTGGCGAATGTCGCCGGGCAGACGGTGACGGCCGCGCTGTTCCTGGGAGCCTTGGTGCGCGAACGCGTTTCGCTGGTTCCGCAGTGGGCGGTGATGCGCGCCCAACTGGTGCTCGGCCGCGACCTGATCATGCGCAGCTTGGCCTTTCAGGCATGTTTCGTGTCGGCGGCGGCCGTGGCGTCGCGGTTCGGTGCTGCGTCCGTCGCGGCGCACCAGCTGGTCCTCCAACTGTGGAACTTCCTTGCGCTGACGCTGGATTCGCTGGCCATCGCCGCGCAGGCTCTGGTGGGTGCGGCGCTCGGGGGTGGAAACGCCGTGGGTGCGCGGCGGCTCGCGTGGCGCGTCACGCGGTGGTCGGAGGTCTTCGCGCTCGCGTTGGCCGGTGCGTTCGCCGCGGGGTACGCGGTCGTCCCGCCGCTGTTCACCGACGACCCTGCGGTGCTGGATCGCACCCACGTGGTGTGGTGGTTCTTCGTGGGCATCATTCCGGTCGCCGGTGTGGTGTTCGCGCTCGACGGCGTGCTGCTCGGTGCGGGTGACGCCGCGTTTCTGCGGACCGCGACGCTCGGTGCCGCGTTGATCGGCTTCCTGCCCGCCATCTGGCTCTCGCTCGTCTTGGACTGGGGAATCGCGGGCATCTGGTCCGGTCTGGTCGCTTTCATGGTGCTGCGGCTCGCGGCGGTGGTCTGGCGGACGCTGACGGGTCGCTGGGCGCAGGTGGGCGCGGAGATTCCGCGCGGCAGCGCCTGACCGTCCGGTTCGCTATTTCGAAAACGATATTCATTCCTGGCAAGATGGGGGAATGCTCGAGCAGCTGCCAGCGCGCCGCACGCGAATCCGGGTGTCGTCGACCTACGTTCTCGCCGGGTTGCTGGTGGCGGGAATCGTCTGGCAGGCCCAGCTCGCCTCGGCGATCGACGCGCGGCTGCGGCTCCAGACCGCGCTGACGATGTTCGTCGGAGTCTTCGTGCAGGCCATTCCCTTTCTCGTGCTCGGTGTGGTGGTCAGTGGCGCAATCGCCGCGTTCGTCTCGCCCGCGCTGCTGCGGAAGGTGTTGCCGCGCAATGAGACCGCCGCGATCGGTGTCGGCGGGCTGGCGGGGCTCGCGCTGCCCGGCTGTGAATGCGGCGTCGTTCCGGTCGCGCGCAGGCTGATCGATCAGGGCGCGCCGAGTTCGGTGGCGCTGGCCTTTCTGCTGTCGGCGCCCGCGATCAACCCGGTGGTGTTGATCGCCACCGCGGTCGCGTTTCCCGGCGAACCGGGAATGGTGGCGGCGCGGTTCGTCGGCTCGCTGGCCACCGCCCTCGTGATGGGGTTGCTGTGGTCGCGGTTCGGCAGCCCCGCCTGGATGCTGCCGCGCGGCGGACCGGACCACTGCGTGACCGGCCGCACCCGGGCCGAGGTCTTCGCCGAGGCGGCCCGCCACGATCTGCTCCAAGCAGGGGCGTTCCTGGTGCTGGGCGCGGCGACCGCTGCGGCGCTGCACGTCCTGGTTCCGCCGCGCTGGTTCGAGCACCTGGCCACCCGGATGCTGCTGGCCATCGTGGTGCTCGCGGTGCTGGCGGTGGTGCTCGCGTTGTGTTCGGAGGCCGACGCGTTCGTCGCGGCGAGCATGTCGACGCTGCCGTTGTTGCCGCGGTTGGTGTTCCTGGTCGTCGGGCCCGCCGTGGACGTCAAGCTGTTCGCGATGCAGGCGGGCGCGTTCGGGCGGCGGTTCGCGCTGTGGTTCGCGCCGTCGACCTTCGCGGTCGCGATCGTCTGCGCGACGGTGGCGGGTTACGTCTTCCTCGGGGGTGCGCGATGAGGCGGGAAACGCAGAACCTGCTGTTGCTGCTGATCGGAATCGCGGTGCTGCGCATCACCTTCGACGGCACCTACCTGCGCTACGTGAAGCCGGGTCTCTTTCCGTTCCTGCTGGTCAGCGGGATCGGCATCGTCGCGCTCGGCACCGCGGCGGTCATCGGCGACCTGTATCGCGGGTCGTCGCGCGGCAGCAACCATCGCCATCAGCACGAGCACGGACACGAGCACGGGCATGGGCGCGTGCAGTGGCTGCTGCTCGCGCCGGTCGCCACCCTGCTGCTGGTCGCGCCGCCCGCACTCGGCGCGGGGGCGGCGGTGACCAGCTCGGCGATTCGTCCGCCGGATACCGTTGTCGCGCAACCGGAGTTGATCGCCTACCCGCCGTTGCCCGACGAGCCCGCTCCTTTCCTCTCGATCTCCGAGGTGGTGAACCGTGCGACGCTCGACTCCACCCGGTCGCTGGACGGCCGGGAGATCACCGTCAGCGGTTTCGTGCTGCGCCGCATGCGCGGCTACGGCATCGACCTCGGTCGCGTGGTGATCACTTGCTGTGTGGCCGATGCCCGTTACATTCGGCTGCACATGTCCGGCATCGAGGAGCCGCTCGACGAGGACACCTGGCTCGAGGTGCGCGGCGTCGTGGAACCGGGCAGCGCGCGCCGCGACCGCGACTCGATCCCGACGCTCGTCGTCCGCGAGTACCACCGCGTCGAACGGCCCGACCACTCCTACGAGCGGGGCCGCTGACTCACGCGGACTCTTCGACCGCGCGATAGCGGCGGACGACGACACCCGCGGGACGGACCGACCGGCCCGCCACGGTGAGCCCGGGGTGCACGAGCCCGTCGACGGTGCGGTCGGCGTCCGGGTCGGTGGTGGCGGTGACGTCGGCGGCCTCCATCGTGAGCGAGTCGAAGGGGTCGTCGGGACGCGGCGTGACGATCGCCGCCCCGCGACCGGTGAGCAGCCGTTCGACGCGTGCGCCGATGACCTCGAACGCCGCCCGCTCTCTGGGCGATTCGGCGGTGGCCGCGCAGGCGGCGGTGTCGTTGTGCAGGGCGAACAGCTCGACGACCAGCGGAAGATCGGCGCCAGCGCGGTCCTGGCGGGCGCGGGCCTTCGCTTCGTCGGCGAGGCGCTCGATGGTGGCGGCCTGGCGGGCGACGATCCGGGACAGGTCCTCGACGCGTTCGACGAGTTGGGCGAGCGATTCCGCGACTGGTTCCGTCATGCTCGCACCATAGCCCGGACGCGAGTCGATTGTTTTGAGCGTCAGCCGGATTCGCCCATCGGTCGCTGCGCCACTGTCGGCGGTGGCTGATACCATCGCCTGCCATGGGGGTCTACGGCATCGACCTGGGCACAACGAACTCGGCGATCGCGCGGATCGACGCCGACGGTCGGCCCGAAGTAATGATCGGCATGAACGGGGAACCGACGGTTCCCTCCGTCGTGCTGTTCGCGTCCGCGTTCGATCATCTGGTGGGCGAGGGCGCCCGGCGGCAGGCCCGGCTGGATCCCGAGCACGTGTGCTCGCTGGTGAAGCGTCGAATGGGCGACGCGGAGTGGCGTTTCGCCGCGCACGGCGAGACCTGGTCCGCGCCCGCCGTTTCCGCGCTGATCCTGAAGAGTCTCGCCGCCGACGCGGAATTCGGCGGCGGCGAGCCGGTGCGCCGGGCCGTGATCACGGTGCCCGCGTACTTCGGCGACGAGGAGCGGCGCGCCACCATTCAGGCGGGAACCTACGCGGGCTTCGATGTCGCGGGCGTGCTGTCCGAGCCGATCGCCGCGGCGTTCTCCTACGGTTTCGGCAGGCTCGACGGCGGCGTCGACATCGGCAAATCCGGTGCGCGTGAGACCGTGCTCGTCTACGACCTCGGCGGCGGCACCTTCGACGCCACCGTCATCGAGCTGGCCGATCGCCGCATCTCCGTGCTCGCCGTGGAAGGCGATCACCAGCTCGGCGGCGCCGACTGGGACGAGCGGATCGCCCTGTATCTGTCTCAGCGGTTCTGCGCGGCCAATCCCGATGCCGAAGACCCACTGGACGATTCGGCGGGTTCGCAGACGCTGGTGTTGGCCGCCGAGCGTGCCAAGCGCGAGCTCAGTGTCCAGGAGAGCACGGAGGTCGTCGTCGCGCACGACGGCGCCCGCGCCGTCATCACGCTGACCAGGGACGAACTCGAGTCGATGACGGCCTCGCTGATGCGCCGCACGCTCGATCTCACCAGGGATTGTCTGGCCGCGGCGGGCAAGCGCGGCGTGGCGTCGGTCGACCGGCTGCTGCTGGTCGGCGGCTCCTCCCGGATGCCGATGGTCGCCCGTGAGCTGGAGAAGGAACTCGGCCTGATCGGCGAGTTGCGCGACCCGGATCTGTCGGTGGCGCGCGGCGCGGCGCTCTACGGCGAGAAGCTCGAGATGGAGCGGTTGATCGTCGCCGATCTCGTCACCCGCGGTCGGCTGCGCGACGGCTCCGGTCTGAACGAGGCGGCGCCCGCGGATCTCGAGCAGTCGGTCGCGCGGGTCGCGGAGTCGTTCGGCCAGCCGGTGAGCCTGGTGCGGCGGATGCTGGAGATCCAGGTCGACACGGTGGTCTCGCGCGGATTCGGTGTGCTCGCACTGGATTCGCACTACGGGTTGGCGGCCGCCTGGCTGGTGCACCGCAACCAGACGCTGCCGGTTCGGGTGCGTCGGTCGTTCGGCACGGTGCGCGAGGACCAGGATCAGATCGAGCTGACCATCGTGGAACAGCAGGGACAGGCCGCCTCGATGCGTCCCGAGGACACCAAAGTGCTTGTGGAGGGCCGGATTCGCGGCATTCCCCCGGGCTACCCCGCGGGTAGCGAGGTGCGCGTCACCTTCGAGATGGGCTTCGACGGCGTGCTGCACGTGACAGCGCACCACGTCGACGCCGACATGCCGCTGACGTTGTCGGCGCAGACCGGAGCAACCCTGTCCCAGGCCGATGTCGCGCGCGAGCTCGACCAGGTGCAGCGTTCCCGGCGTCGCGACAGCTGAGCCGCCATGCACGCTTTCGACCCCAACGACTACCGCAAGCGGGTGCTCGCCGCGGTCGAACGCCGCGGCGGCATCGACCAGTCGGACCCGTTCGAGCTCTACGACATTCCGCTCGACGAGGCCGAGACCCTCAGCGACGCGGAGGTTTCCGCTCGGGTGAGCGAGGTGTGGGGCTTCTGGCAGCGCCAGCGCGACCATCCGAAGTACCGCGTGCTCGTCGGATTGCTGGTGGAAAGCCACGACCACCTGTCCTATCTGCTGCTCGACGCGTCGACGCGGCGGGCCGAAGCGATCCGGATCCGGCAGGAGCGCGAACAGCGCGACGCCGAACGCTACGAGATGCTGGACACCGCGATCTCCCGGCTGGTGCAGCGCCACGGCGGGGTGCCCGCCGCGAAGGTGCCGGGGCTGGAGGAGATCGGGGCGATGGGCGGGCTGTCCGCCGCCGAGGTCGCCACTCGTTTGCGCCGCCACCGGATCATCCAGGACGCGCCGCGGCCCACCGCGTCCGCCAGCACACTCACCGACCAACGGCGTCAACAGATTCGCGGGCTGCTCGCCGAATGGGGGCGCCTGGTGGACGGTCCGCCCGCGCCGACGTTGCTCGGGCTGCTCGGGCTGGATCCGAGCCGCGCCACGCACACCGGCGAGATCCGGCTGCGCGCCGACGCGTTGCGCGCCCGGTCCCGCGAGCTGCCGCCCGGACGGATGCGCGTGGTGCTCGACGAACTGCTCGTGCACGTGCAGGACCTGCTGGAGCCCGGTGGCCCCGAGGTGGCCGAGTACGTCGCCTCGATCGTCGAGGACGTCACCGCGGAGCTGCGGCCCAAGGTGCGGGCCGCCGTGCTGGTCGAGGACGAGTTGGTGGGGGAGGACTACGAGTTCCTGCTCGACGAGGCGATCGCGCTCGGCATGGACCCGCACGCCGCGGGACGACTGCTCGAAGACCTGGCCGTCGAATTGGGTTCGCGCGCAGTCGGTTCCGCGCGGCCGACGCCCGCGCCTTCCGCGTCGAGCACGGGCCGAGCGGCGGCACCCGTCGTGCCCGCTCCGCCGCGGCGGCAGTGGGAGGAGCCGCTCAAGGCCGCGCGGGCGGCGTTGCGAAGCGGTCGTCCGCAGGAGGCCGCGCGCCACATCGCCGAGGCCAGGGGCCTCGATCCGCACAACGAGGGCACCACACCGATCCGCTCGGTGTCCGACGACGTCGAACGGGTGCTCGCCGACGCGGCCCGGCTCTGGCGGGTCGCCCTCGCGGCCCGCGCGGCGACACGCTACGTGGAGGCGCTCGAACACCTTCGGCAGCTGCGACGCGTCGCCGCCGACGTGCCGCCGCCCACCGGATCGGCCGCTGGCCTGGACGAACTGCTCGCCGAGGCGGAACGGGCCGTCGCCGAGGCCGACCGCTTGGTCGCGGCCGCGGCCGCGGGGCCGTCCGCCGAACGCTCCCGCACCCTGCGCGCCGCCCAAGCCGCCTGCGTCGACCACCCGGGCGCGAGCGAGGCGCTGGCCGCCACCCCCGTTCCCGCCCCCGGCCGCGTGACGGCCACCCGCATGACGAACGGCTCCGTGCAGGTGGTCTGGACGCCCGCTCCGGCCGACGACGTGGCCTACCGCGTCACCCGCCTCCAGCCGGACGGCTCCTGGCGCGTGGTCGGCCGCACCGGAGGCACCGAACTCGAAGACGGAGGCGCTCCGCCCGGCGAAGTGCCGGTGTACGCCGTCGCCGCCGCTATATCGGGGAGTTACTCCGAAGCCACACGTTCGGACGCCGGTCCCGATCCGCGGTCGTTGCCGACCGCCTCGACGGACACGCACGGCCGAGCCGCGCAACCACTTCCGGTGTCGGGGCACGCCTCGGTAGACCGCTCCGGGTCGGCCGACTCAGGCGGTTCCGGCATGCCACCGAGTTCGGTCGTCCAACCGGCCTCGGCCAGCCAGTCCGCTCCGGTGGGCAGCCACGACCAGGCCACTCCCGCGGTTCCTCCTGGCACGACTATGGTGCCGGGCGGGCGTGCCGACGGCGAAAACTCGGCCCAACCGGAGTTGCTGGAGCGAACCGGCTCGGCCCCGAGTCAGCCCGCGCCGGTGGATGGGCACGGTCGGGCTGCCGACGTGGGTTCGACGGCTGAGCCCAGCGCGACGATGGTGCCGGGCGCGCGTGCCGACGGCGAACACGCGGCCCAGCCCGAGTCGCTGGACCGGTCTGCTTCGGCCGCCCCAGCCGCTTCCGCGCCGGTGCCGCCGAGCTCGGTGCTCCAACCGGCCAGCACGAGCCAGTCCGCGCCGGTGGACGGGCACGATGGAGCAGCCGACGCCGGTGCTGCCGGTGATCCCGCCCCGATGAGGCGGCCCGACTCGACCGGCGGGCATTCGCAGGCGATGCCGCACGAGGTTGTCGATCGGTCCGGCTCTCCGACAGAGGAACCCACGGTTCGGCAGGATGCCGACGGTCTGCCCGGCTCGGCGGTCGAGTCGGGCGAGACAGCCGACTCCAGCGGAGTTCCTTGGTCCGGTTCGCCTGCCGAGCAGGGGTGGTCGCCGGATTCGGCTCAGTCCAGCCCGGTCGCGCGGTCGGCGGGGTCCGGTGAGTCCGCCGAGTTCGAGGCGGGGACCGCGACCGGCTCCGGCGTCGAGCCCACCGCGCCAGTGGTGCCGGACGATCCCATGCCGAGCGGCATCCCGGTGGTCACCGATCTTGCCGAGCGTGCGGGTCTGTTGACCTTCGTGTGGCCGACGGGGATCACCGAAGTGATGGTGGTGGCGCGTCCCGACCGTCCGCCCCTCGCACCGGACGAGCCGGAAGCACGCGCGTGGAAGGTCACCAACATGCGATACGAGCTCGACGGAGGCGTCCGGGTTCCGCCGGACCTGCCGCGCCCCTGCCACATCGCCGTGGCGTCGTGCCGCCGCGAGCCCAGCGGCAAATTGACCGTGGCGGCGGGCTTCGCGCCGGGCGCTCGGATCCACTGGACGCACGCGTAGTCGACGGCGGCGTCCGGGTTCCGCCCGGGTCTACAGAGTCCGTGTCACTCGCCGTGGCGTCGTGTCGCCGCGAACCCAACGGCAGATCGACCGTGGCGGCGGGCTTCGCGCCGAGCGCTCGGATCCACTGATCACCGCGCCCAGCCTCGGGGCACTGCGGAATGCCGCCCGCGTTCACCGCGTTCCGATCGGGGATGAATCGTGTTGGCGGAGGCGGGCGGCGGCTGGTCGTCTCGGATGTGACAAGGTGGGTGTGGTGATACCCAAGTTGATGGCGGTGAGCGACGTACACGTCGGGCATCAGGGGAATCGGCCGATCGTGGAGCAGATCCAGCCGGACTCGCCGGAGGACTGGCTGATCGTCGCCGGTGACGTGGGGGAGAAGACCGAGGACATCCGCTGGGCGCTGGAACTGCTGCGCCAGCGCTTCGCCAAGGTGATCTGGGTGCCCGGCAACCACGAGCTGTGGACCACGGCGAAGGATCCCGTGCAGATGCACGGCGTCGCCCGCTACGAGTACCTGGTGTCGATTTGCCGCGACCTGGACGTCGTCACACCCGAGGATCCGTTCCCGGTGTGGCGCGGGGCCGGCGCCGAGGCACATGGCGGCGCGGTGACGCTGGCCCCGATGTTCCTGCTCTACGACTACTCGTTCCTCCCCGAGGGCGCGAAGACCAAGGCCGAGGGCCTGGCCATCGCCCGCGAGCGCAACGTGGTCGCCACCGACGAGTTCCTGCTCTCCTCGGAGCCGTATCTGACCAGGGACGCCTGGTGTCACGCCCGGGTGCAGGTCACCAAGCGCAAGCTGGACGCGCTCCCGCCGGAGACGCCGCTGGTGCTGATCAACCACTTCCCGCTGGTCCGCCAGCCCACCGACGTCCTGTTCTATCCCGAGTTCGCGCTGTGGTGCGGCACCGACCTGACCGCCGACTGGCACACCAGCTACAACGTGGTGTGTTCGGTGTACGGGCACCTGCACATTCCGCGCACCTCCTACTACGACGGCGTCCGCTTCGAAGAGGTCTCGCTCGGCTACCCGCGCGAATGGCAGCGCCGCGGCCTGCCCGACAAGCTGCTGCGCCAGATCCTGCCCGCCCCGGAGTATCCACCGGGCACGCTGAACAAGTGGGGCGGTCATTTCAAGGTCACCCCCGAGATGGAGGCGGCCGCGGCCGAGATGCGCAGCCGCGCCCAGCGCAGGCGCGGCGTCTGATCCGGCCCTGACGGGCGCTGTCGGACCGAGTTCGTCGCGCATGCGGAGGTGCGCCCGACCGGACAGCCGGATGAAGTCCTTCGTCGGCCCGCGAACGACCGCAGCGCATGCGGAGGTTCGCCTCGACTAGGCTCGGAGCCGATGATCGAGAACATTCTGCCCAATGGCGTCGCCTCGGCCGAGCTGTTGGCGTACCCGGAGGATCTGAAGCCGCATCCGGCCGAAGAGCATCTCATCGCGCAGTCGGTGGAGAAGCGGCGTCGCGATTTCATCGGCGCCCGCCACTGCGCGCGGCTGTGCTTGGAGGAACTCGGTGAGCCGCCGGTCGCGATCGGCAAGGGCGAGCGGGGCATGCCGATGTTCCCGCGCGGCATCACGGGCAGCCTCACGCACTGCGACGGCTACCGCGCCGCGGCGCTGGCGCACAAGATGCGCTTCCGCTCGATCGGCATCGACGCCGAACCGCACGGCGCGCTGCCGGACGGCGTGCTCGACTCGGTGAGTCTGCCCGCCGAGCGGGAGTGGTTGCGCGACATCGATTCTCGCCTGCACCTGGATCGGCTGTTGTTCTGCGCCAAGGAGGCCACCTACAAGGCGTGGTTCCCGTTGACCACCCGCTGGCTCGGTTTCGAGGAGGCGCACATCACCTTCACCGTCGAGGAGAACGCCGACGGCACCGGTTCGGGCACTTTCCGCAGCCAGCTGCTGGTGCCGGGCCAGACCAACGACGGCGGGCTGCCGCTCACCTCGTTCGACGGACGCTGGCTGATCGCCGACGGGCTGATCCTGACCGCGATCGCGCACGGCTGATGACCGAGCCGACCACCCAGGCGCAGCGCCCCGACGTGCTCGGCGGCCTGTTGATCGTGGACAAGGACGGGGGCTGGACCAGCCACGACGTGGTGGCCAAGTGCCGGAAGTTGTTGCGTACCAAGAAGGTCGGGCACGCGGGCACGCTCGACCCGATGGCGACCGGGGTGCTGGTGCTCGGCGTCGAACGGGCCACCAAGCTGCTCGGCCTGCTGACGCTCACCACGAAGGCCTACACCGCCACCATCCGGCTCGGCCAGTCCACCACCACCGACGATGCCGAGGGCGAGACCCTGGCGACCGTCTCCGCGCTGCACCTCACCGACGCCGACATCGCCACGCGAATCGCGGAACTGACCGGTGACATCGAGCAGGTGCCCGCCACCGTCAGCGCCATCAAGGTGAACGGCGAACGCGCCTACGCCCGCCACCGCGCGGGTGAGGAAGTGCGCCTCACCGCCCGTCCGGTGACCGTGTCACGCTTCGATGTGCTTGCCCGGCGCGATGTTTCGGACGGCTTCGTCGATCTGGACGTCGTGGTGGAGTGCTCCTCCGGCACCTACGTGCGCGCGCTGGCCCGCGACCTCGGCGCCGCGCTGGGCGTCGGCGGTCACCTGACCGCTTTGCGCCGCACCAGGGTCGGCCCCTTCACCCTGGAACACGCGCGAACGCTGGATCGGCTCGCCGGGGATCCCACGCTGAACCTCGGCATCGACGAGGCGGTCCGCATCGCGTTCCCGCACCGCACGATCGATGACCGCGAAGCCGAATCCCTGCGCGACGGACGGTGGTTGGATCCGATCGGCATCGCGGGCGTGCATGCCGCGCTGACCGCCGACGGCACCGCCATCGCGCTGCTCGAGGAGAAGGGCAAGCGCTCCTCGCCGGTCTTCGTCATCCGCCCGCGCGGACTCGTGGACTGACGGCACTCCGGCCGCCGACGGTCATCGGACAGGCCGCGCGGCTCGTCCGGTTTCCGGATGTTGACGCAGGTCTGCCCTGGCCCTACTATCGCTTGTAGTAGTCGCACATCGGCGCGATCTTCCAGGTCAAGACCGTTGTGCGGCAAGGGGTTATGTCCTCTGGAGGGAAGCCATGGCGAAGCTGCTGAAGATCCTGGCGATGACGATGGGCGTAGCGTGCGTCGCGATCGGCTTCCTCCACCTGGCGCTCGGCATCGACTCGGTGCCCGACATGGGTTCCTCCGGTGTCACCGCCGACAGCCAGAGTCGCTTCTTCGGCGCCATTTTCGTCGGGTACGGCGTGGCGTGGATCTGGACCGCGCGCCGTACGCCGATTCCGGCGCTGGCGGTGCGGTGGCTGGCGGGTATCTTCCTGCTCGGCGCGGTCGGGCGGGTGTTGTCCGTCGCCGTGTACGGGTGGCCGCACTGGTTCCAGATCGTGCTCACCGTCATCGAATTCGCCTTCCCTCCGGTGTATTTCTGGCTGGCGGATGCCGATGAGAAGCGGGTGGCGGCCGAGCGGGTCGCCGTTCCCTAGCGGCGGCGACTACCGAACACGGCAGGCGCTGCCGGACGGAGTCCGTCGACAGACCACGGACGGCCGGAGCGGATGCGGAGGTACGCCCACGCCGACAACGGAACCGTACAGTGGTCGTGGGTTCGCCGTCCGAAATCGCCGGCGGCCGTGGGAAGGCAGTGGCATGAGTGAACAATCGGTCGACACGTTCGAGCTGTGGGACCGCGACGGTGACGGACTCGTCTCCGTCCAGGACATCACCGACGGAATCCGCGCGCTCGGGCTGGAAGTCGACGCCGACGCGATCGAGCGCCTGGTCGCCGCGGCCGATACCAACGGCGACTTCCTGGTCTCCAAGGCCGAATTCGACGCGGCACTGGTGACAGGACGCCTCGAGGTGACCGACGCGGACGCCGCCTTCCGCGTGTTCGACACCAACGGCGATGGGCGGATCTCGGTCGAGGAACTCGAATCCCTCATCCGCCACGTCGGCGCGGGCCTCGTCGACATCCCCGCGTCCGACCTGCTCGCCGCCGCCGACCGAGACGCGGACGGCTATCTCTCCCCGGCCGAATTTCGCGCCCTGCTGGACAAACTCGCCCGCTGAGCCGGGATCGATCGACCACCGAGCAGCGCCCGGGCCAGTCCCGACGCCTCGGCCGCCAGCCCCGGTGGGTTCGTGGCGATGAACATCGAGTCGGCCGCGAGATTGCCGAGTACGTGCCAGCTCGGATCCGGTGTGCCGCCGACCAGTAGCCGACGGGAACCGGGTTCGGCGCGCAGACCTCCCGCCGGATGCGTTTCGGCCGCGCCCGCCGCGAGCAACGCGCTGATCAGCGACTGGGCTTCCGTGGGCGTCGTGTAGGCGGGCGGGTTGACCGCGTTGAACACGGTGTCCGCGGTCCAGCTCCGCCCGTCGTGCACGGTGAAACCGCCCCCGGAGCGCGCCTCGATCTTGGTGACACCCGCGCACAACCGCAGTTGACCGGAATCCAGCAGCCGCAGCACGATACGCGCGTTGTGCGGGACCATCGGCGAGCTCAGGCTGTTGATCGTGCGGAAATGTGCGGAGCGCAGCATCTCTCGATCACGCTCCGCAAGCAGCGGCCAGGCGGTCGGGCCAACTGTGCGGATGACCATGGCGAGCAGGCGTCGCCCGAGGTGCGGTGCGTCGACGGCGTCGAGCTGGCGGCGCAGCCGAAGGACCGGATCCTCGTCGTCGGTGATCTCGGCGGCTAGCGTGTCGAAATCCTGTCCCAGCGCGGCGAGTTCGGCCCGCATGAGCGAAACCAGCTGGGCGAAGCGGAGTTCGCCGTGCGCGGCCTGCCCGCGCACCGCCGCGGGTGTCAGGTGCACCGGATCCAGCCGGGCCGGGCGCTGCTGGACGAACGGGAGCCGACCGCTGCGCGAGAGCAAGCTGATCGGACCGGTGTGACCGTTGGCAGCCAGGGCGACGGCGATATCCACCGCGGTCAGTCCGCTGCCGATCACGGCGACGTGCCGGTCCGCGGGGAGTTCGGCCAGGGTGCGGGCGAGCGGATAGGGCTCGTTCACGTAACCGGGTGCGCCGGTGAGCCCGTAGTGGTCGCGCGGACCTCCGCCGCCGACTGCCAGGACAGCACGGTCCACCGAGACTCGCTCGCCGCTCGCGGTGTGCAGCACCGGGCGTTCGTCACGGGAGAATCCGGTGACGGCCGAGCGCACGACTCGAACCGGGCAGCCCGCCCGGCTCAGTCGTGCGATCGCCGCGCGCGCGGTGTCCTCGAGGTACTCGCCGTAGACCGCCCGGGGAACGAGCGGCTGACCCAGCCCTTCGTCGAGGTAGCCCGCTACATCGCGTCCCTCCAGCCAGCGCTGGTAGTGCCCCGGATCGCCCGCCCGCACCGACATGATCGGCGGAGGCGCGTTCACTCGAACCGCGTCGAGATCCGGCTGATACGGACGACCCCGCCACGGC
Source organism: Nocardia sp. CNS-044 (assembly GCF_059570515.1). NCBI lineage: Bacteria > Bacillati > Actinomycetota > Actinomycetes > Mycobacteriales > Nocardiaceae > Nocardia > Nocardia sp. CNS-044. Next base: position 87,341 of record NZ_JCANSX010000012.1, on the reverse strand, counting down.
ACGGGCGCGCCGTCGAACACGGTGACGCCACTGGGTTCGTCGTCGGCCGCGGCGAGCGCGTCGAGCAGCGCGACGGCGGCCGCGCCCGCTCCGATGATTCCGATGTGCATGGGGCTCCTTCGATTTCGTGATCGGGAAAGCCCAGCGTCGCGGGAATCGGCGGTGCGGAACATCCCGCGATCGAGGGGTTCGCGGTGCCGGAATTTCGATGGACGCGCACCCCCTCATCTGCGGGATGGCGGACACGCGACGGACAGCGGACGATGGCACCCATGACCGGTACGCCCGCCCTCGACGCACTGCTCGCGAGCATCACCGCCGCGCCCGACGCGCACGCGCTGTTCGCCGACACCTCGGCTCGCCTGCGGCGGATCACGCCGTTCGACGCCGCGGTGTGGGTGGCGACCGATCCGGTCAACGGCCTCACCACGGCTCCCGTCCGGGTGGAGAACCTGCACGAGGGCGGTTGCGGAACCTATTGGGAATCGGAGCTTTTCGCCGAACACGTGAATCTGTTCCGGGATCTGGCGGTGGCGAAGGTCCCGGTCGCCGGGCTGCGGGAGGTGACGGGCGACCGGCCGACACTGAGCCCGCTGTACCGCGGTTTCATGCGTCCGCGCGGGTTCGACGACGAACTTCGCGCCGTGTTCCGGGCGGACGGCCAGCCGTGGGGACAGCTGAGCCTGTTCCGTGAGCGCGGACGGCCGCCGTTCCGCGCCGCGGATATCACCCTGGTCCAGGCGCTCTGCACGCCGATGGCGCAGCGGCTGCGAGCCTTCGGGCTTCCAGCGGTGACGCCACCGTCCGCCGCCACTGCCCCCGGCCTGCTGCTGTTCGGCGCGGGCGGCGAACTGCTGTCGCTCAACGACGAGGCCCGCGACCTGCTAGCCGAGATGCCGCCCGGTCCCGCCGCGCCGACGCCGCTGGGCATCGATCTACCGCTGCCGGTCTGGATTCTGAACACGGCGGGCCGCGCCCGGCTCACCGGCGCGGCCTCGCGGATCCGGGTCCGCACGACCGCAGGGCGCTGGCTGGTATGCCACGCGACCTGCCTGCGCGACGCCGAAGGCCGCACCGGCACAACGGCTCTCGTCATCGAACCCGCAAAACCCGCCGAGGTGGCCGAATTGATCGCCGCCGCCTACGAGCTCACGCCGAGGGAACTGGAGGTGACCGAACTCGTCGCCCGCGGCCTGCCGACCGCCGACATCGCCGCCCGCCTCTTCCTCTCCCCGCACACCGTGCGCGACCACCTCAAGTCGATCTTCGACAAAGCCGGCGTCACCAGCCGCGGCGAGCTGGTCGCCAAACTCTTCACCGAACACCGCGAACCCCTCGCCGCCCCCACCACCGTGCGCGTCCTCGACGCGGCGAGCTAGGCACTGTCTCGAAGTCCCATCCGGCGCCGCGGCTCAGATCGCCGCCTGGCCGCGTTGTCGTCGCCACCGATACCACTCCGGTATCGGCTCCTCCTCCGCCTTGCGCGGCGATCTGAGCCACGGATGCATCCGGCTGCCGCATCATCGTCTGTCTGCTCGACGCGGAGTTGATTCCGCGTCGGCGGACGTGCCCCGCACGAGCACGGTCTGGTTACGGGTGGAACACGTAGGCACAACACCCCGTACAGCCCTGTTGACCTGCGTTAACGCGCTTTCCTCCCGGTCGATACCCGGGTAAAGTGGCGCGACTCGGAGGCTTGGCGATGCGTGCGGTGGGAATCGTCGGGGTGGTGTGCGCGGTCTGCGCGCTCGTTGTGGGATGCGGTGGGGAGGCCGACGAAGCGGAGCGTCCGCGGGCGAGTGTCATCATGGGCGCGACGACCGTCGATCGCACACCCGAGATCGCCGAGGCGCCCGCCGCTACCAAAGCACCGCAACCCCGACCCGCGCCGCCGGCGCCCGCTCCCGCACCGCGACCGCCCACCTCACCGGTGCTCGGCACCGCGATCATCGAGACGGTAACGCTCGGCGGCGTCGCGGTGCCCGACGTTCCGGTCAGCGTGCGTCAGATGCGGCCGTGCGATATGGCCCAGCTCGATATTCCGTTGGGCGCCACCGAGATCGCGGGCTGGGACGCGGTCACCGATGCCGAAGGGCGCGCGATGTTCGTGGTTCCGGTCGGCTGCTTCCGGTTCCGGATGGATCCACCGCCCGGCACCGATCCGGTGCCCGAGGGCATGCACTCGTTGTTCGTCACGGCGGCCGGTCAGGTCGTGACCGGTCAGCTGCGCTTCAACGATCCGGCCCCCGCCGCGTGTGCCGCCGAGACCATCGTCGACGAGCTGGACGACGTGGGCGACCTGACCGCCGACGGGGCGACGGTCAGCGAATGTGACGGCACCTGGGCGGTGATCGTCTGGGACGTCCCCGGCGACAGCCAGCGCATCGTCCACCGCACAGCCGACGGCTGGCGCACCTACGTCGCCTTCCCGCACGACGTCTGCTGGTCCACGGCCGCCGCCGACGGCGTCCCCGCCCGGCTCGAGTCCTACTTCCAGCCCTGCTGAACCTTCTCCGAACCAGTTACCCGCGCCACGGCTGGGCACGGCCGCCTACAGGGCCTGGCCTCTTGCGAGGCGTACAAGATTTCAGGTCGTGAGCCAGATGGCTTCCGCGGCGGGGCGACCGAGGTCGGTCGTGGCGTCGCCGTCGCCGATGCGGATGGCGATGGTGCCCGCGAAATCGCGGCGTTCGACGACGGCGATGGCGGTGTCCAAGGCGATGCCGACGGAGTCGAAGTAGCGCAGCATGTCCGGGTCGGAGTCGGAGATGCGGGCGACGCGCCCGGCCTGGCCCGCTTCGAAATCGCTGAGCTGGCGCGCGGGCGGTGTCGGCACCGCGCCGTCCACCGACGGGATGGGGTCGCCGTGCGGGTCGCGGTCCGGATAGCCGAGCTTGGCGTCGATGCGGGCCATGAGCAGTTCGGAGACCGCGTGCTCGAGCACCTCGGCCTCGTCGTGTACCTCGTCCCAGCCGTAGCCGAGCTCGTTGACCAGGAACGTCTCGATCAGCCGGTGCCTGCGCACCATGGCGACCGCGGCGCGGCGACCGTGCTCGGTGAGGGTGATCGATCCGTAGCGTGCGTGTTCGACCAAGCCCTGGTCGGCGAGTTTGCGCACGGCTTCGGAGACGGTGGAGGCCGAGACGCCGATGCGCTCGGCGAGCAGCTTCGTCGAGACCTTCTCCTGCGACCACTCCTGTGCGGTCCAGATGACCTTCAGGTAGTCCTGGGCGACCGAGGTCAGCTCCGGCGCCAGCGTGGCGGTGCTGCCGTGCGGCTCGCCCGGCGCGGAGCTGTCGGTCAGCTCGCGGCGGGTGGCGATATCTCGTTTACCGGGCACATACCCGAGCTTATGCATTTCCGTCGCGATTCACACAGTCGGACGCCGGGATGCGGCGAACTCGTTCGCCACTCGTGTTCCGCCCGTCGCGGACCGGCCATCTCGCTGCCATTTCGAGCGTGGAATCGCAGGTCGCGGACGCGGTCGTCGATGCCATCCGACGGTGCGGAGCGCGACAGAATTCAGTGGAAGTTCATGCGCCCTCGGCCGATTCGAGCCGTCCTCGGCGGCTACGTCGACGAGCGCGTCGTGCGCAAGCCGCCGCGCGACTCGCGCCGCGCGGCGACCCGTGCTCGAGCGCGAAGACGCATGGACGGCGCGCGGCGGAGGCGCGTCGAGAACCATTCGATCGCAGGCCGCGCGCGAAAGTATCGAGGGAATCGGACATGGCCCCGGTGGACGGCGGGCAAGCGTTCTGTGACATCTGGTACGCCCGAATACTGTTCGGACCTCGACTTGCGTAGGCTGCGAACGTGCAGAGATGGCGATCCCTCGACGAGGTGCCCGCGGACTGGGGACGGTGCGTGCTCACGATCGGTGTGTTCGACGGAGTGCATCGCGGTCACGCGCAGTTGATCAGCCGAGCGGTGAAGTCCGCGGCCGCGCGCGGTGTCCCCTCGGTGTTGATGACCTTCGACCCGCACCCCATGGAGGTGGTGCGGCCCGGTTCGCACCCCGCGCAGCTGACCACCTTGACCCGGCGCGCGGAACTGGTCGAGGAACTGGGCGTCGACGTGTTCTGCGTGATGCCGTTCACCCAGGAATTCATGAAGCTCACCCCCGGCCGCTATGTGCACGACCTGCTGGTCGAGCGGCTGCACGTCACCGAGGTCGTGGTCGGTGACAACTTCACCTTCGGCAAGAAGGCGGCGGGCACGGTCGAGACCATGCGCGAACTCGGCGAGCGCTTCGGTTTCGAGGTCGACGGCGTCAAGCTGCTCGCCGAACACGCGGTGACGTTCTCCTCCACCTACATCAGGGCCTGCGTCGACGCGGGCGACATGGCCGCGGCCGCCGAGGCGCTCGGCCGACCGCACCGCGTCGAGGGCGTGGTGGTGCACGGCGACGGCCGCGGCCGCGAACTCGGCTTCCCGACCGCCAACGTCGCCCCGCCCATGCACGCCGCGATTCCGGCCGACGGCGTCTACGCGGGCTGGTTCACGGTGCTCGGCCCCGGGCCGACGATCGGCACGGTCACCCCCGGTGAGCGGGCGATGGCCGCCATCTCGGTCGGCACCAACCCCACCTTCTCCGGCCGCGCCCGCACCGTCGAGGCGTACGTCATCGACGGCGAGGCCGACCTCTACGGCCAGCACGTCGCGGTCGACTTCGTCGAGCACCTGCGCGGCATGCGCAAGTTCGACACGATGCACGACCTCATCGAGGCGATGGGCCGCGACGTCGAGAACGCGCGCAAGGTGCTCACCGCCGTCGACGCGGAAGCCCCGTCGGGCACGGAGTCCTAGGTCGGTCGCCCGAGTTCAGTCGAGCGCTGTGTGCTGAGCATCGTCGGACGTGGCGGAGGGTTCCTCGGTCGGCACCGTCCAGCGGTAGATCTGACCGTCGCGCAGTTCGTAGGAGACCGGCGGCGCGCTGGTCGGATTCGCCGCGATGTGCGCGAGGACCCTGGTGCGCCCGCGGATCGTGTCCGGGCCGTCGGTCCACCGCAGATACGGGTGCAGCAGCGGGCGTAACGCCGCGTAGTCCTCGCGGGCAAGGGTGTCCAGCACGTCGCGCACGGCGGGGTCCATGGCTCGATTGCAACACGTCGATCCGGCGCCCGCACCGCGATTGGGTTCGCGCGAGACGCTCCGGTAGGGTGGATCCTCGGGTTTGCTGCGGTCCGCGGTGGCGCCCGCCCCGGGTAACCGGAACCTTCGAACGCGGAACTGAGAAACAGGAGTGGATGCCACGTGGCGCTGACCACCGAGCAGAAGTCGGCGATTCTCGCCGAGTACGGCCTGCACGAGAAGGACACCGGTTCGCCGGAGGCGCAGATCGCGCTGCTGTCCAAGCGGATCGCCGACATCACCGAGCACCTGAAGAAGCACAAGCACGACCACCACACCCGCCACGGCCTGATGGCGCTGATCGGTCGTCGCAAGCGCCTCTCGAAGTACCTGCAGGACAACGACATCGAGCGCTACCGCTCGCTGATCGAGCGCCTGGGTCTGCGCAGGTGATCTCCCGCCGCGCCCACGGCGCGGCGTAATTCCCGGCTTCCGCGCCCCGCGGTCCAACGACCGCGGGGCGCGGACCGCGAATGCCGCGGGATTCCATCTCCCGGATCGCGCTGTGCTCCCCGCGCCCGCGGGGATGAGCCGGGGTTCGACGGCCTCGAGCGAGGCGGTGGGTCCCGGCGACACGCTGCCTACCAGAGGCGGTGGTCATATCGCCAACGGCGAGACGTACAATCTCCCCGTTGGCTATTTGTGTATGAGGGGTGGAGAGCATCCCGTCGTACGACAACATGGACAGCCGTATGCACCCGCCCGCGTGGCGTCGGTCTTCGGTAGTGGCCTCCCGGCGTCGCCGGCGGGCTTCGATCGATGACCGCCTCCGCGTCGCCGCGTCCAAGGGGATTCGGCCGGGTGTGCGCGTCGCAGCCAGGAGGGTTGCCGCGCGTCCGTACCCGGGTACGGCTGACGACAGCCGGTTCGCGCCACCGCGCGCTCGAGCCGGCGAGACGAGAGGTTGAGAGAAGAGAATGTCCGAAACAACTGAACGCAAGTCCTCGGCCGTAGAGGTCGAGCCGGGTGTGTTCGAATCCGTCGCGCTGATCGACAACGGTTCCTTCGGCACCCGCACCGTGCGTTTCGAAACCGGTCGGCTGGCCCGCCAGGCCGCCGGTTCGGTCGTCGCCTACCTGGACGACGAGACCATGCTGCTGTCGGCGACCACCGCGAGCAAGTCGCCGAAGGATCAGTTCGACTTCTTCCCGCTGACGGTCGACGTCGAAGAGCGCATGTACGCCGCGGGCCGCATTCCCGGCTCGTTCTTCCGTCGCGAGGGCCGTCCGTCCACCGACGCGATCCTGACCTGCCGCCTGATCGACCGCCCGCTGCGTCCGTCGTTCGTCGACGGCCTGCGGAACGAGATCCAGGTCGTGGTCACCGTCATGAGCCTGGACCCGAAGGACCTGTACGACGTGGTGGCGATCAACGCCGCGTCCGCGTCCACCCAGATCGCGGGCCTGCCGTTCTCCGGCCCGGTCGGCGGCGTGCGCGTCGCCCTGATCGAGGGCCAGTGGGTCGCGTTCCCGACCGTGGAGCAGCTCGAGAGCGCCACGTTCGACATGGTCGTCGCGGGTCGCGTTGTCGAGTCCGGTGACGTCGCGATCATGATGGTCGAGGCCGAGGCGACCGACAAGGTCATCGAGCTGATCGAGGGCGGCGCGCAGGCGCCGACCGAGGCCGTCGTCGCCGAGGGCCTGGAGGCCGCCAAGCCGTTCATCGCCCGCCTGTGCCGCGCGCAGGCCGACCTCGCCGAGCTGGCCGCCAAGCCCACCGGCGAGTTCCCGCTGTTCCCGCCCTACGAGGCCGACGTGTTCGAGGCCGTGGAGGGCACCGCAAAGCGCGAGCTGAACGAGGCGCTGAGCATCGCCGACAAGCAGGAGCGCGAGGCGAAGATCGACGAGATCAAGCTCGACGTGCTCTCGCGCCTCGGCGACGACTTCGCGGGTCGTGAGAAGGAGCTGGGCGCCGCCTTCCGCTCGGTCACCAAGAAGCTGGTGCGCCAGCGCATCCTGACCGATGGTTTCCGTATCGACGGCCGTGGCCTCGCCGACATCCGCGCGCTGTCCGCGGAGGTCGCCGTGGTGCCGCGTGCGCACGGTTCGGCGCTGTTCGAGCGCGGTGAGACCCAGATCCTGGGCGTCACCACGCTGGACATGGTGAAGATGGCGCAGCAGGTCGACTCGCTCGGCCCGGAGACCTCCAAGCGCTACATGCACCACTACAACTTCCCGCCGTTCTCCACCGGTGAGACCGGTCGCGTCGGTTCGCCGAAGCGTCGCGAGATCGGCCACGGCGCGCTGGCCGAGCGGGCGCTGATCCCCGTGCTGCCCAGCCAGGAGGAGTTCCCGTACGCGATCCGTCAGGTCTCGGAGGCGTTGGGCTCCAACGGTTCCACCTCGATGGGCTCGGTGTGCGCCTCCACGCTGGCGCTGCTGAACGCCGGTGTGCCGCTGAAGGCCCCGGTCGCCGGTATCGCGATGGGTCTGGTCTCCGACACCGTCACCAACGACAAGGGCGAGGACGAGGTCCGCTACGTCGCGCTGACCGACATCCTCGGCGCCGAGGACGCGTTCGGCGACATGGACTTCAAGGTCGCGGGCACCCGCGAGTTCGTCACCGCGCTGCAGCTCGACACCAAGCTGGACGGCATCCCCTCGCAGGTGCTCGCCGGTGCGCTGAGCCAGGCGCACGACGCTCGCACCACGATCCTGGACGTGATGGCCGAGGCCATCGCCACCCCGGACGAGATGAGCCCGTACGCGCCGCGTGTCACCGCGATCAAGATCCCGGTCGACAAGATCGGCGAGGTGATCGGCCCCAAGGGCAAGGTCATCAACCAGATCACCGAGGACACCGGCGCCAACATCTCCATCGAGGACGACGGCACCGTGTTCGTCGGCGCGACCGACGGCCCGTCGGCGCAGGCCGCGATCGACGCGATCAACGCCATCGCCAACCCGCAGCTGCCGAAGGTCGGCGAGCGCTTCCTCGGCACGGTCGTCAAGACCACTGCCTTCGGCGCGTTCGTCTCGTTGCTGCCGGGTCGCGACGGTCTGGTGCACATCTCGAAGCTGGGCAACGGCAAGCGGGTCGCCAAGGTCGAGGACGTGGTGAACGTCGGTGACAAGCTGCGCGTGGAGATCGCCGACATCGACAACCGCGGCAAGATCTCGCTGATCCCGGTCGACGAGAGCGCCGAGGAGTCCGCCGCCACGGATGCCGTCGACGCCGAAAACGAGTAGTACTTGTCGGTGTGACGAAGAAGAAGACGGCAACCCCCCTGCTCCCGACCGGGCAGGGGGGTTCGTCACTACAGCGGCGGGTGGACGAGGCGCGGATGGCGGATACCGGCGTGCGGCGCACGGTGCTACCGGGTGGACTGCGGGTGGTCACCGAGCACGTGCCGGGTGTTCGGTCGGCCTCGATCGGCGTCTGGGTGGGCGTCGGTTCGCGCGACGAAGGGCGCACGGTCGCGGGCGCGGCGCATTTCCTGGAGCACTTGCTGTTCAAGGCGACTCCGACCCGCAGCGCGTTGGACATCGCGCAGGCCATGGACGCGGTCGGCGGTGAGCTGAACGCTTTCACCGCCAAGGAGCAGACCTGCTACTACGCGCACGTGCTCGACGAGGATCTGCCGCTGGCGGTCGATATGGTCTCCGACGTCGTGCTCAACGGGTTGTGCCGTTCGGTGGACGTGGACGTCGAGCGGCAGGTGGTGCTCGAGGAGATCGCCATGCGCGACGACGATCCCGAGGACCTGGTCGGCGACGCCTTCCTCACCGCGCTGTTCGGCGACCATCCGATCGGCCGCCCGGTGATCGGTTCCGTGGAGTCCATCGAGGCCATGCAGGCCGGTCAGCTGCGGGGTTTCCACGTTCGCAGGTACCGGCCGGATCGGATGGTCGTCGCGGTCGCGGGCAATGTCGAGCACGACCACACGGTGGAGCTGGTGCACCGTGCGTTCGAGAGCCGCTTGGATCCGGAGGCGCAACCGGCGCCGCGCAGGGAGGGCAGGTTTCGGCCGCACGGCGACCCGGAATTGCAGTGGAACCACCGCGACAGCGAACAGGCACACCTCGCGTTCGGCGTTCGCGCGTTCGGCCGCCACGAGGGTGATCGCCGATGGCCGCTGTCGGTGCTCAACACCGTCGTCGGCGGCGGGCTGAGTTCCCGTCTGTTCCAAGCGATCCGGGAGGAGCGCGGCCTGGCGTACTCGGTGTACTCCAGCGTGGACACCTTCGCCGACACCGGCGCGTTCTCGGTGTACATCGGCTGCCAGCCCGAAAACCTCGGCAAGGTCGCCGGTTTGGCGCGCGGTGTGCTCGAGGAGGTCGCCGAGCACGGCATCACCGACGCCGAATGCGCCAGGGCCAAGGGCTCGCTGCGCGGCGGATTGGTTCTGGGACTGGAGGATTCGGCGTCGCGGATGAACCGGATCGGGCGCAGCGAACTGAGCTACGGCAATCACCGCAGCGTCTCGGAGACGCTGGCCCGGATCGACGCGGTCACCACCGAAGAGGTCACCGCCATCGCCCGTACCCTGCTAGCCCGGCCGTTCGGAGCCTCGGTCGCCGGACCCTACCGCCGCACCCGTGACCTCCCCGCCGCGGTGCGCCGCCTGGTCGATCACTGACCGCCGCGTCCGCGTAAGCTGTCGCGCGGTCGGGGTGAACGGGGAGGGCAGTGCCGGAGATCGAGCTCGCCATCGAAAGGGCGGGCGTGGCAATGGAATTGGGGCGGCTGGACGAGGCGCGGCAGATCCTGGGTGCCGCGCTGGCCGGGTCACCGGACGCCCCGGAGCTGCTGCGGATGATGTGCATGGTGGCCGCGAATCAGGGTGAATGGGCCGAGAGCCAGGACCACGCGGGCGCGATGCTGGCCGCCGCGCCGGAGGCGGTGGCGTGGTCACCCGACGATCCGTGGGTCTACGGCCACGCCGCGGAAACCGCCCTGCGCCTTGGCGATTACCCGATGGCGCGGCCGTGGGTCGAGGCCGGTCTGGCGCTCGCGCCGCAGGACACCCGACTACTGCTGGCACAGGCGCAGATGAGTACTCTGCGCCACCAGCGCCGGACCGCCTTCCGTGTCATGCGCGGCCTCCTCGACGATCGGCCCGGTTCGAGTGAGGCCCTGGTGCTGCTGGAGCAACTCGTGTGGCAGGCGTTGCTGCGTCTGGCCGCGTGTGTATGGGTGTACTCGGCCGTCGTCACGGTGGTCTCGGCATGGGCCGGGCCAGGTGGGCTGCGCCTCGTCGTGCTCGGCTGCGGAGTGGCGATCGCCTTCGAGCTCGAGTCCCGCGTGGCGCTGACGCTACCGCCGCGGCAGCGGCTCCGTGGCGGTGTCGGCGTCGCGCGGCTCGTCCTGTTCTCGACGTTGCTTCTCGGAACATGCTGGAGTGTCGTTCGATTGGCGGCCTGGCCCTGGTGAGTGTGGGGCTGGTATCGACTGTGGCTCGTGCTGGTCTCGGCGCTGGTTCTCGTGTGTATCGCCGATTGGTGGCACGGAACTCGTGAGGCGGCGGTGGTGCGGCAGGCGCCTTCTCGGATATCGGCGTGCTCGTACTGAAGTCGAGCGGGTAGCGTGCGGTCGACGAATGCTGCGGAGGGGGAGTCGATGCGCACGGCATGGGAGGCGGTGACGCGGGCGCGGGCCGCGCGCGAACTGGATCGGTTGCCGGAGGCGCGGCGAATTCTCGGGGAGGCGCTGGCGGCGGCGCCGGAGGATCCGGTGGTGCTCGCGGAACTTGCCGATGTCGAGTATCGGCTGGACGATCACGCGGCGGCGCTGCGTCATGCGCGGGCGGCGATCGCGGCGAATCCGGACCGGGTCGATCCCTACCTGACGGCCGCTCTCGTTCACCACTACGAAGACGAGCGAGACGAGGCGTTGCGATACGCGCGTGCCGGGGTGGGGCGCGCGCCGCACGACGTCGGCGCGCTGCTCGTCCTCGCCCGGGTCATCGTCGGTGGGCCGATGACGGACGCGATGCGCGCCGAGGCTCGCACGGCGTTGGAGAGCGCATGTGGTTACGCGCCGCAGAACGCGGACGTCCTCGCCCACGCCGCCGAAAGCTATCGAAACCTGCCGGATTCGGCCGAGGCGCGCCGCCACGTGGAGCGGGGCCTCGCCGAGGACCCGGCGCACGTCGGCTTGCTCGCACTGCGCGCCCGGCTGGAGTTCGCGGACTTCTCCACCAGAGACAAGGCGGTGGCGACGCTACGCGGCCTGCTCGGCGCCAGCCCGAACCACGCACCCGCGCGGCGGCTCCTCGCCGAGATCATGTGGCGGGCGCTGCTGCGGCTGGCGGTCTGGGTGTGGTTCTTCGCGTGCGCGGTCGCCGCGCTCGCGATGTGGGCCGGTCCCGGCGTACTGCGAGTGGTGACCCCGGTGCTGTTCGTCATCGTGCTCGTCGCCTGGTTCCGGGTGTTCCGCCACCTGCGTAGGCAGCTGCCGCCGCGTTACCTGCGAGAACGGTTGCTGCGCCGCCCCGAAGCGCTGCTCGGTCTGTGCGTGTTGTTCTTCGCGAGCCTGCTGGCGGATCTCGGCGCGGTGGCGTTGCGGGTGGTGGCGGGCGTGGGCTACGCGCTGCTGATCGTCGGGGTGCTCGGGGCGAGTCTGGCGCATCTGATGCTGTTCGCGGGGTGGCTGCGCCGCTTCCGCGACGAGACCGACCGCGACGCCGCGGACAGCTATGCCCTGTTCACCGTCATCGCGGTGGTCGGCTTCGGATTCGTGGTGCTCGGCGTGCTCGGGGTGCTGCGGTCGTGGGCGCGCGCGCCGGAGGCCTATCCGGTACTCGCGGGGCTACTCGGCATCGTGGTGGTGACGTTGCTGGCGGAGTCGCTGATCGTCTTCCTGACGGGGCCGAGGGACTGGCGACGGCCGGTGGCCTATTGCACCGTGCTGCTGACCTTACTGGCCCTCGCAGTGCTGGGGACCCGGTGGAGTTTTCTATGGATGGCGTCCGAGACGTTCACCGGATCGGATTGACCCGACGGTCCGGCGTGGTCGGGGAGCCTCGGCCGTCGCGCCCTTACTGCTCGGCGGGGCGACCGAGCCGTCAGAGGTGCATGTCGGCTGCCGCGTCTGTACTGGTCGGCGGGGGCGATCGAGCCCGTCAGCGATGCACCGCGGCTGTCGCGCTGTCGTGGGCGCGATTGGCGGCGTCGACCACCACGTCGAGTAGTCCGGGGAGCGCGGCGTCGAGGTCTTCGGCGCGCAGCCGCTGACAGGTCTGGCCATCGATGAGGAGGCGCTCGATGACGCCCGCCTCGCGCAGGATCTTGAAGTGGTGGGTCGCGGTGGATTTGTTGATCACGTCGTATAGGGCGCCGCAGCGCACGGCGGTACCGGCGTTCCGCAGTCGGCGCACCATCTCCAGGCGAACCGGATCCTGCAAGGCGCCGAGCACGGTGGGCAGCGGTGCGATGGGCGGAGCGGCTTCGGTGGCGTCGGTCATGATCTACCTCACTCGGGGGTTTGATGATCATCGAACCGGGTTGTATGGTCGATGGAGTTCGATCAATATCAAACTTACCTGATCGGGGTTATCGATGGCAGCGCCGATGGCAGTGGCCGCCGACGAACAGACCACGCAACGCTGGGCCTACGGGCTGGTACTGGTCGCCAGCGGCGTGGCGCTCGGCGTGTCGGGCGTGCCCGCGCCGTTGTACGGGATCTACGAAACGCAGTGGCACTTCACGCCGCTGACCACCACCATCGTCTTCGCCGTGTACGGCGTCGCCGCGCTCGGCGCGGTGCTGGTCTCCGGTCGCATCTCCGATGTGGTGGGCCGAAAGCCGGTGCTGCTCGGCGCTTTCGCCACCATGATCGCCGGCCTGGTGGTGTTCGTGCTCGCCGACTCGGTCCCGATGTTGTTGCTGGCCAGGGCATTGCACGGGATCGCCGTCGGCTCCACCGTCGTGGCGGGCGCCGCCGCGCTGCTCGACCTGCGTCCGCATCGTGGCGCGCGGTCGGGGCAGCTCAGCGGCGTCGCCTTCAATGTCGGTATGGCCGTGGCGATTCTGGGTTCGGCGCTGCTCGCTCAATACGCGCCACATCCCTTGCGCACGCCCTACGTCGTCATCACGGTCGTCTGCTTGGCGATCGCCGCGGGCGTGCTCGCCCTGCGCGAACCACACGGCGCCAGGCAGGCCGGACGCATCCGCATCGCGAAACCCGCCGTGCCCCACGAGATCCGCGCGGACTTCTGGTTCTCCGCGATCGGCGTGATGGCCGCCTGGTCGGTGCTCGGCGTGCTGCTCTCGCTGTACCCGTCGCTGGCCGCGCAGCAGACCGGCATCCACAACCTGGTCTTCGGCGGCGCGGTCGTCGCATCGACCGCCCTCTCCGGCGCGACCGCCCAGCTGTTCGCGACCGGCATCCCAGCCCGCAGGGCCGCCATCCTCGGCGACACCGGCATGGCGCTGGCCCTGCTGCTCACGGTGCCCGTACTGGCCACCCACAGCTGGGTCGCGGTGCTCGGCGCCGGCGTCGCCCTCGGCGCCACCTTCGGCCTCGGCTTCGGCGGATCGCTACGGCATCTGTCCAACGTCGTGCCACCCCACAAGCGCGGGGAGACGATGTCGGCGTACTACCTGCTGGCGTATTCGGCGATGGCGTTGCCGACGATCCTGGCAGGCTGGGCCGCGACAACCTGGGGCCTGAAGACGGTGTTCCCGTGGTTCGTGGGAGTGGTCGCGATGGCGTGCCTGGTAGCAGCGGCGCTGGGCCTGCGCGGAAGCCGCGAGAAAGCGATCGAGCCGGTGTAACTCCGAACCAGACCCTGCAGTCACCCGCCCCTCCCCACATCCCGTACAAGTGGGTCATCCCACACAGGGTTCGCACTCCTCACACAGGCGCTGGCTATGTGACGCGTACACCGGGTGTGTGGGAGCAGGTGCGGCGGTGGGGACCCGGCGCGTCAGGGTGTGGCGGTTCGGTCAGGTAATTCCACGGGGGTCTCGTGTACCGTCAGCCATTGGTATGCACCGGTGGTGTCGTCCGGCGTGCACAGCACCGCTGTCACTCGACGTGAGGACTTGTCGTCGTCGGTGAGGTGCTGCTCCAAGAATCGCACCAGCACTTGCTCGCCGAAGCGGGCGAGCTCGGTGACCTCGGAAATCTCGATCCGCAATCCGGGCCGCGCATTTCGCGCTTCCCGCAACCCGGCCAGCAGTGCGTCGCGCTCGAGGACCGCGCCGGAAACGCTGACCATGGAGAACTGCTCATGCTGCGCCGCGGCGAACCGTTCGAAGACCTCGAACGGTGCGGGCGACCCCAGCCAAGCGGCGAGGTCGGCGTGCAGTGAGTCGATCGAGTCCTTGACGTCCACCTCCGCATCATACGAAAGCCGCTGCCGCGCTTCACATGCCGCGCGGCAGCCCACCGGCTGCGCGGCGTACCGCAATCGGGCTACCATGCAGCTCATGCGATGGTGGGGGAGGTTGGGGCGCCGGTTGCACCGTGCGGCGTTGCTGTTCGCGGTGCTCGCCGCGGTGCTCGGTGGATTGGCCGTCGCCGGGCTCACCTGGTGGTTGTTGTGGTTGGGGCTCGGCGCCGAGGCCGAGACGCCGAATCAGGTGGATCTCACCAAGATCGCGCTGTCGGTGACGGCGGGCGTCGGCGGCGCGGTGGCGTTGGTCGTGGCATACCGGCGGCAGCGGGATCTGGAGCGCGGCCGGTTCGCCGAACTGTTCGGGGCGGCGGCGCGGCAGTTGGGCGACGAGGATCCGGCCGTGCGGCTCGCCGGTGTCTACGCGATGGCCGGTGTGGCGGACGAATTCTCGGCACCCGTGCGAAGGCAGCAGTGCGTCGACGTGCTGTGCGGGTACTTGCGCCTGCCCTACGAGCCGGACGACGGAGCCAACCATCTGATCTCGCGCGCCGAGACCGCGCAGGAATCGGGTCGCGAGATCGAGCGCGTCTACCGGGTGCGGCACAACGATCGTGAGGTGCGCGGCACCATCGTCCGCGTGATCGCCGCACACCTGCGGCCGTACGGCGAAGCATCCTGGTCGCGCTGCGATTTCGACTTCACCGGCGCGGTTCTGGAGAACGCCGACTTCGAGGCGACCGAATTCGCGGGGCGTCGGACCACTTTCACCGGTGTGCGATTCGTCGGCGACCGCTCGGCCGATTTCAACCGGGCCCGCTTCACCGGCCAGCACGTGACTTTCCGCGACGCCCGCTTCACCGTTCCGATCGCACACTTCGGTAGCGCCGAGTTCCGTACGGCGCGAACCACCTTCGACGGAGCGACGTTCAAAAGTCCGCAGACCCGTTTCGACGAAGCGACCTTCGCGGGCACGCGCACCGGCTTCATCGGAACCCGTTTCCTCGGTGCCCGAACATCCTGGCGGGCAGCCGCTTTCCAGGCCGAACGGACCTCCTTCGCGCACGCGACCCTGGACGGCGAGCACGTCTCCTTCGAGGAGGCGGTCTTCGCCGGCCAACACCTCGCGTTCACCGCGACACAGCTCTACGCCACGACCGTCAGCTTCGAGGAAGCCAAGCTGGGCGCCGCACCGCGCCTCCGTGGCCGCGGCACTCGCGAGATCGATTTCGTCGGAGCGGAATTCCACGGCGCGGTGAGCTTCGCCCGCAGCACCATCGCCGGACGCGCCGCCGATTTCCGCGAGGGCGATTTCTTCGGCGAGATCTCCTTCGCCGCGACCCGCTTCACCGCGGGCGAAACCGATTTCGACCGGCCGAAGGCGTGGGTGGGCGTGCGTTTCGATTGGGACGACAATCCCACCGGCAAACCGACTTCCGTCAAGCCGAATCCGTGGCCGCCGGTCCCGGAATCCGCACCCACGCCGAGCGCATGACGTGCGGGTGGCCTCTCCGAGGAATTCCACCCGCCGCTGGAGCGTCCTGCGGCCGTAACCCAGCGGCGAACGCCGCGTCGATCGACGGACGCCGCCAGGTTACGCCCCACGCTGTGCGCTCGGCTTCAGGCCGCTACTCCGGCCAACCGCCGTACGGAACGGTGATCAACTCCATGAAGTGACCGCTCGGGTCGAGGAAGTACACCCCGCGCCCGCCGTCGTTGTGGTTGATCTCGCCGGGCGCCTGCTGGCGCGGATCGGCCCAGTGCTCCAGCCCGTAGCGCTGGATCTTGGCGTAGGCCGCATCGAACTCGGCCTCGGAGACCAGGAAGGCGTAGTGCTGGGGTTGGATTTCGGGGTCCTCGCCCGGCACGACCGCGAAGTCGAAACCGACGCCGTGGCTCATCCGGAGCTCGATGAACGGACCCCACTCCTTGCCTACTTCCAGGCCCAGGATGTCGGCCCAGAATTCCGCCGAAACTCGATTGTCGCGGCAGCCGACGATGGTGTGATTGAACTGAATGGACAGTGGATTTCTCCTCGAATCGTGACGGTCCCGACCCTGGGCTCGGTACAAGGCGGCCTACAGGAGCACCGTCACGTCGATCGACGATAGCGGTCGATTCCCGGTCTCGCCAACCCCCGGTTACCGGGGCTGTTCGCGCCGACCGAGTTTCGGCGGTGCTGGCTCCGCTCGGGGCCGTGCCCGGTAGCGTCGCAGCCATGAAGATTCGTGGGGCGGTCCTGGAGCGGATCGCGGCGCCGGTACCGTTCGCCGAGTCGGCGCCGATCAACGTCTGTGAGCTGGAGCTCGGCGAACCCGGTCCGGGCGAACTGCTGGTGCGGATCGAGGCCGCTGGGCTGTGTCATTCCGACCTCTCGGTCGTGGACGGCAACCGGGTGCGGCCGGTGCCCATGCTGCTCGGCCACGAGGCCGCGGGCCGCGTCGAGGCGGTCGGCCCCGGCGACGGCGATATCGCGATCGGACAGCGCGTGGTGATGACCTTCCTGCCGCGCTGCGGCGAGTGCGCGGGCTGCGCGAGCGAGGGCCGCACACCGTGCGTGCCAGGCAGCGCGGCCAACAACGCCGGAGAGCTGCTCAACGGCGGACGGCGGCTGCGGCGCGCGGGCGCGGAGGTGCATCACCACCTCGGTGTCTCCGCGTTCGCGACGCACGCCGTGGTGGACCGTCGCTCGGTGGTCCCGGTCGACGACGACGTGCCGCCGGAGGTCGCGGCCGTGCTCGGTTGCGCGGTGCTCACCGGCGGTGGCGCACTGCTGAATTCGGCGCGTCCGGGGCCCGCGGACCGGATCATGGTGGTCGGTCTCGGCGGGGTGGGCATGGCCGCGGTGCTCGTGGCGGTCTCGCTGGGGGCGAAGGACGTGATCGCCGTCGACACCGTCCCCGAAAAATTGGCGCTGGCAAAGGATCTCGGCGCCACTGCCGCCTACACCCCCGCGGAGGTCGCCGAGCAGGGCGTGCAGGCCGAGGTGGTGATCGAGGCCGCGGGCAACGTGCGCGCGTTCGAGACCGCGGTAGCGGCGACCGCGGCGGGCGGCACCACCGTCACCGTCGGTCTGCCCGCCCCCGACGCCCGCGCGAGCATCTCCCCGTTGGCGTTGGTGGCGCAGGGTCGCTCGATCGTCGGCAGCTACCTCGGCTCCGCGGTGCCCTCGCGCGACATCCCCGAGTACGTGCGGATGTGGCGGGAGGGTCGGCTTCCGGTGGAGCGGCTGGTGTCGGCGCACATCGGGTTGGACGAGATCAACCGGGCCATGGACGAACTCGCGGCCGGACACGCGCTGCGGCAGGTGATCGTCTTCGACTGACCGGTGACGGTCGTCACCACCTCGTCGCCGGTAGCTCGTTCCTTACCCGGACGTGCGTATTCGACCGAAAAGTAGGTACTTGTCGGCCACCCGCGGCCCCGCGCAGACTCGCCTTCGCAAGGGACGAAACAGCTTGGGAGGCAAGATGACCGACGAGACACGCGGGCCCGTGACCGTGCTGGGTCTCGGTTCGATGGGCAGCGCGGTGGCCGTGGCGTTCGTCGCGGCCGGGCACCCGACCACCGTGTGGAATCGCACCCCTGGCAAGGCCGCGCCGCTGGTGGCGCTGGGCGCGACGCACGCGGCGACGATCGACGAGGCGGTCGCGGCGAGCCCGTTGATCGTCTCGGTGCTCACCGGATTCGAGGCCACCCTGGAGGCGCTCGCCCCGGCGGGTGCGGCGCTGGCCGGACGCACACTGATCACGCTGAACAGCGGCACACCGGCGGGCGCGCGGGATGTCGCCGCATGGGCCGACGCGCACGGTGCGCGGTTCCTCGGCGGCGCGATCAAGAACGTGCCCGCGGCCGTCGGCGCCGCCGACACGCTGCTGTACTACGGCGGCGACCGCGGCGTGTACGACGAATACCGTTCCGTCCTGGGCGTTCTCGGCGGCGAGAACGTCCACCTGGGTGCCGAACCCGATCTCGCCGCGCTGTACGAGGCGGCCGTCGGCGCGACGCTGTTGCCGACCCTGCTCGGTTTCTTCGAGGGCGCCGCGGTGCTCGCCTCGCGCGGTATCGAAGCCCGCGCGATGGTGCCGTACTCCACCAAGTGGCTGCGGATGATCGAGTCGCTGCTGCCGCTGCTCGCCGAGGAGATCGACACCGGCGACTACACGAAGCTCGGTTCCTCGGTCGGGCTGTTCCACGACACCATCGACAGCGACGTGCGGATCGGTGTCGAAGCGGGCGTCGACATGTCGTGGCACGCGCCGATGGCGGAACTGCTGCGCCGCGCGATCGCGCGCGGGCACCGCGAACACAGCGTGACAGCGCTGATCGAGGTGCTCAAGACCCCGGCGGCGTAGCTTCCGCGGCATCCATCGCGTCCACGAAACGGCTTAGCAGCCTGGTGAATTCGGCGCGTTCGCGCTCGGTCCAGTCGGCCATCGCGGCTGCGGTCGCCGTCGCGCGACGCCGGTGGGCTTCGCTGAGGATCCGGTCGCCGAGCGCGGTCGGCCGCAGCACCGCCCGGCGGCCGTCGTGCTGGTCGGCGACCCGCTCCAGCCAGCCCTCCGAAACGGCCTGGGCGACAAGCCGGCTCGCGCGTGGCTGGTCCACGCCGAGGGCGGGGGCCAGCGCTCCGACGGTGGCGTCTTCGAGGGACGACACGGCGTCGAGGACGCGGAAAACCGTAGGGGGAACCCGACTCTCGCCCGCCAGCGCGCCGCGCGTCTGCCTGCGCCGGATTCGGACCATTGCGGCCGCGACCGCCTCGGTGCACGCATCGCGCTCTTCCATCGAACTCATCTCCATGTCAGACTACATATAGATGTAATTCTACATGTATATGGAGGGCCCGATGGCCGAGCGCAGAATCGGATACCTGCTGAAGGAACTCGACCGCCTGATCGAAGCGCGGTTCGACGACGACCTCGCGGTGGGCGGGCTGAGCCGACGGCACTGGCAGTTGCTGCATTCGCTGTCCGAGGGGCCGCGCTCGGCGGCGGAGTTGCGCGAGGCGCTGGCTCCTTTCTGGAAAGCCCAGGGGGAGTGGGCCATCGAGATCCGCGCCTTGTCGTCGGCTGGCCTGGTCGCCGCGGATGCCGATGCGCTTGCCCTGACTGTCGCAGGCCGGGCGATCCACGACGCCACCTTCCTCCGCATCGGCGATCGCCGCCGCGCAATGGCGCGGGGAATCGGACCCGATCAATTCGCGACCACCCTGCGGGTCTTGGAACGGATGATCGGAAATCTGGCCGCCGCAAGCTAGGGGAGATCCGCACGGGAGTGGACTTGCTATCCGAAGCGGGAGCCCTGGACATAGCCATATGGGGCTATGCGCATCGATTGATGGATCGACCCGTATGGCACATCGGCGGCTGGACGACAGCGCCGCCGCAGCTTTGCCACGCGGCTGGCGCGAGCGGGTGGAAACCCGGGGCGGTGCGGTCCACACACCCCTCGATAGGCTTGCCGCAACACCAGCGGAACGAGGAGGTGCGGTGACCATTCGGGTCGGAGTGCTCGGAGCACGCGGGAAAGTCGGTCAGGCGATCTGCGCGGCGGTGCAGGCGGCGGACGATCTGGAACTGGTCGCGGAGGCCGACAAGGGCGACGCGCTGGAGACGTTCACCGAGAGCGGCACCCAGGTCGTCGTCGACTTCACCCACCCCGACGTGGTGATGGGCAACCTGAAGTTCCTGGTGGAGCACGGCATTCACGCTGTCGTCGGCACCACCGGCTTCGACGACGCGCGGCTCGCCGAGGTGCGCGGCTGGCTGGCCGAGCGTCCCGAGACCGGCGTGCTGATCGCCCCCAACTTCGCCATCGGCGCGGTGCTGTCCATGCGCTTCGCCGAGCAGGCCGCGCGGTTCTTCGAATCCGTCGAGGTCATCGAGTTGCACCACCCGAACAAGGCCGACGCGCCGTCCGGCACCGCCTACCGGACCGCGGGCCTGATCGCCGAGGCCAGGGAGCGCGCGGGCGTGGGCCGCAGCCCCGACGCGACCACCACCGAACTGGAGGGCGCGCGCGGCGCCGACGTCGACGGCGTGCGGGTGCACTCGGTGCGGCTGGCCGGACTCGTCGCGCACCAGGAGGTGCTCTTCGGCACCCAGGGCGAGACGCTGACCATCCGGCACGACTCGATCGACCGCTCCTCCTTCGCCCCGGGCGTGCTGCTCGGTGTCCGGGAGATCGGCGGTCGGCCGGGCCTGACCGTCGGGCTCGATCCGTTCTTGGACCTGTGAACGCCGAACAGCCGAAGGCATGCCCGTGAACGCCGAACAGCAGGCCAATGCCGGCCGAGGTGAGATCTTCCGCGTCGTGGGTCTCATCGCGGCGCTGGTGTTCGCGCTGGGGTTCTATTTCCTGCTGCTCGGTCGAATCGCGTTCGCGCTGATCGGTTCCGGCGAGGCGGCCGGAATCGCGATGGGCGTCGGCGTGCTTCTGCTGCCGATTCTCGGCGTGTGGGTCACGGCCGCCACCGTGCGTGCCGCACTGGCCCACCAGTACCTGGCCCGACGCATCCACGAGGAGGGTCTGGAACTGGACACCTCCACGCTGGCGCGGCGACCGTCCGGGCGCATCGAGCGCGGCGCGGCCGATGAACTGTTCGAGCAGGTGAAGCGGGAATGGGAGGCCGACCCGGACAACTGGCGGGTCTCCTACCGCTTGGCCCGCGCCTACGACTACGCGGGCGACCGCACCAGGGCCCGCGAGACCATGCGCCGCGCGGTGGCGCTGGAGAAACTGGAACGCGAGCAGCGCGAAGGGTAGCGAAACGTGGCCCGACTGTTGATCATTCACCACACCCCGTCCCCGCACATGCAGGCGATGTTCGAGGCGGTGGTGTCCGGCGCGACCGATCCGGAGATCGAGGGCGTCGAGGTGGTGCGCCGCGCCGCACTGGCCGTCACCGCGCCCGACGTGCTCGAGGCCGACGGCTACCTGCTCGGCAGCCCCGCCAACCTCGGCTACATGTCGGGTGCGCTCAAGCACGCGTTCGACACGTTCTACTACCCGTGCCTGGATTCCACGAAGGGCCGCCCGTTCGGCCTGTACCTGCACGGCAACGAGGGCACCGAGGGCGCCGAGCGCGGGGTCGACCGGGTGACCACCGGCCTCGGCTGGGTGAAGGTGGTTGCGCCGGTGGTGGTTTCGGGGCCGCCGTCGAAGGAGGACATCGAGCGCTGCTGGGAGTTGGGGGCGACCGTCGCGGCGCAGCTGATGGGCTGACGTGGGTGACCACGGACCTGTCGGCCCCGATTTTTGGTGTCTGACCACCGGGCGCCCGCGGCGGTCATACTGCGTGGTGACGTTGTAGCGGGGGGACTGTGGGCGATTTGCTCGGGATGGGAGTGTCGAGGGTGACGTGGGCCGACGGCGGCGAGAGAGCGGTGCGACGGATCGGGCTGGTCGAAGACCACGAATCGGTCGCGATCGGTCTCGCCGCGATGCTTGCGCCGGAGCCTGACCTCGATCTGGTGTGTACGGCCGGAACGGTGCCGGAGCTGCTCGCGGCGGCCGGACCGGCTCCGGCGTTGGACCTGGTGGTGCTGGATCTGCGCCTCGCCGACGGCTCCGCGCCGGAGGACAACGTGCGCGCGCTGCGCGAACGCGGCATCGAGGTGCTGGTGTTCACGGGCGCCGACAACGCCTTCCTGGTCCGTTCCGCGGCCCGCGCCGGTGTACTCGGGGTGGTGCGCAAATCCGAGGACGTCCCGACGGTCGTGGCGGCCGTGCGGCGCGCCGCCTCGGGTCAGCAGGTCGTCACCACCGACTGGGCCGCCGCCATCGACGGCGACCCGCAACTCTCCGATGTCGGTCTGAGCCCGCGCCAGGAGGAAGTGCTCACCCTGTACGCCTCGGGTGAGAAGGCCTCCCGCGTGGCGCGCCTGACCGGTCTGTCCGAGCAGACCGTCAACGACTACCTCGGCCGCATCCGCCAGAAGTACGCCGACGCGGGTCGTCCCGCCCCGACCAAGACCGACCTCTACAAGCGCGCCGTGGAGGACGGATGGCTACCGGTTCCCGAGCGGCATCCGCGCGGATGATCCCGTCCAGCGCGCTGGACACCGCAACGACCGCACTCGAACCCGGCCCCGACTCGACGTCGGCGTGCCGGTGGCGTCGACTGCTGCGTGTGGTGGGCGGAAGCGACATCGACGAGGCCGCCTCGGACCGGATCCTGCGCAGGCTCGGGCTGACCTTCGGCATCGCGGGGATGATCGCCGCGGTGGTCGAGCTGCCGGAGATCGCCGATCAGAGTCGCTTCGCACCGTTCGGCTGGACCGTGCTCGCGTTCGTGCTGGCCTTCGGGCTGTTCCCGGTGCTCGCCGTGGTGTCGGTCGGCATGAGCAGGTACGTCATCCAGTCCGTCGCGGGCGCCGCGGCGATCGGCTACGTCGTCGCGATGGCGCTGATCCCGTTCGCTTACCGCCAGCCGGCGACCGACGCCACCTCGGTGTGGCTGTACCGGGTGTTCGCGCTCGGCGTGCTCGCGGCGGCGTTGGCGTGGCGGCCGCTGGTCGCGGTGGGCTATCTGATCATCGGCGGCGCGGTGGCGGCTGTCGCCAACAAGTACGTGGTGCCGGACGGATCGACCTTCGCGCTGCTCGGTGATTTCGCGCGATCGGTCGGGTTGTGCGCGCTGTTCCTGTGGTGCGCGGTCTATGCCAGGGCGGCGGCCGCCCGAGTCGACCGGGAGTCGGCGATCGCGAGCAGCCGGGCCGCCGCCGTGGCGGGCGCCGCGGCGCGAGACCGGGAGCGGGCCCGTTTCGCGGCGCTGATCCACGACGCGGTGCTCTCGACGTTGCTGGACGCCTCGCGCACCGGCACCGATTCGCCGGTGCTGCGCAAGCAAGCCGAGCGCACACTCGCCCAGCTCGACCAATTGCGCGGCGGCGAGACCGAACCCGACCGGCTGAACGCGCAGGGCGCGGTCGGTTTCCTGCGCGCGGCGGTGCACGAGGTCAATCCGGGCATCGGGTTCAGCGCGCGGCGCTGGTCGGGAGTGGACGACCTGCGGCTGCCGGTGGACGCGGCGGGAACGATCGCCGCCGCGCTGGCCGAGGCGATGCGCAACAGTCTGCGGCACGGCACGGTGCCGGGGCGCACGGTGCAGCGCACCGTCACGGTCACGGTGAGCGCGGGCGGCATCCGGGTGGTCTTTCGCGACGACGGCGCGGGTTTCGACCCGGGCAGGGTGCCCGCGGACCGGCTCGGCATCTCGGTGAGCATCCTGGGTCGCATGCGGCAGCTGCCCGGCGGCGCGGCGTTCGTCGAATCGCAGCCGGGAGAGGGCACGTCGGTGACGCTGGTGTGGGGTAGCGATGGTTGACGCCGATTCCAACCTAGGGGTGCGTGATCTGCTCGGTCTGCGCGACGCGGCGGCCTGGCTGTTCCTGCTCATCCTCGAGGTGACCATCGTCCTGTACATGGTCCGCAACTTCTCCGACGCGTCGCCGTTCGCCGCCGTCACGGGGCTGATCCTGCTCGCGGTGGCGGGCCTTTTGGTGCTGGTCATCCCCGTGGACCCCTTGCCATGGCCCGCAACGGTTTTCGTGGCCGCGTCCGGGCCGGTGGCGACCGCGTTGACCACCACGCACATCGAGCAGGGCTGGTCGAAGCCGGTCTGGTCGGCGTTCGCCTCCTCGTACGTGCTCGCGGTGCTCGTGTTGCGCGGCAGGCTCGGCGCCGCGTGGCTAGGCGTCGCGGGCGTGGCCCTTGTGGTCGCTGCCGTCGGCGCAACGGCCGGGCTGCGCGGCGGGTTCATCGCCGGGACCGTCGTGCCGATCGCGACGGTCGCCGGAGTCTCGGTGTGCGCCGCGATCATGCGACCAACCCAGCGCTCACTGCGTCTGCTGCGCGAGGAAGCGACCATGCGCGCGGCGGCCGAGGCCACCATGGCTGCGGAGAACGGCGAACGCGATCGGCAGCTGGCCAGGCTGGACAAGGTGGCGCGGCCGATTCTGGAGCGCATCGCCGACGGCGTCGAGCTCACCGCCGCCGAGCGCGAACAGTGCCGACTGCTGGAAGCCGAACTGCGCGACGGCCTGCGCGCGCCCCAGCTGGTCACGGACGAACTCAGCAGCGCCGCCCGCGGCGCGCGGTCCCGCGGCGTGGAGGTGGTGCTGCTGGACGACGGTGGTTTCGCCGGTGTGCCGCGCTGGGTGCGGCAACGGGTGATCGACGCCGCGATCAAGGAATTGGACGCGGCGAACGCGGGCACGGTCACCGTCCGCGTGCTTCCGATGGGCCGCCGCATCCTGGCGACGGTGCTCGCCAACGCCCCCGCCACCGCCCGCCGCACCGAGATCGACGCGGCGGGCGAGGTCACCGTCACCACTTGAGCCCGCTCACTCGAGCAGCGGAAAACGACCCGAGGTGAGCAAGCCGGTGATGGCGTCGATCTTCGCTTGCGGCGCGGCGTAATCCAGGTGGGCGCGGAGCACGCCCGCGGCGTCGCGGAGCCGGTGCAGCTGGGTGGCGGCTTCGGCGACATCGCGTCCGCCCGGGCTGATTCGGTGGGTGGCGAAGGCGAGCTTGCCGGGGTCGACACGGCCCAGGGCGCGGGCCCTGTCGACGCGGCGCGAGCAGCGGCAGAACGCCTTCGGCTCGGCCAGTCCGCAGGTGGAACGCAGGAACGCGCCGAGGCGCTGCTTGGCCCGTTCCAGCCGTTTCTGGCAGGCCGCCGGGGTGATGTCGAGGATCCAGGCGGACTCGGCGGCGGTCAGCTCGAAGATCTCGCCGAGGACGAAGACGACGCGCTCCTCGCGGCCGAGGCATTGCAGCATCGCCTGCGTGCAGCTCAGCCGCGTCTCCTCGGCCAGCAGGGCGGCCTCCGGTCCCCGGTAGTCGGCGGCGGCGAGACCGTCGGCGAGGTCGTCGCGGAAGTCGTCCAGGCCGATCTCGGCGTGTTCCTGCGGTGATCGCCTGCGCAGGTTCAGCAGGTAGTTGACGCCGACCCGGTAGGCCCACGTCAGCTGTTTCGCCTCGCCGCGCCAAGTGGACAGCCGAGTGACTATGCGCAGCAGAATCTCCTGCACGGCGTCCTCGGCATCGGCGGGCCGCCCGACCATGCGCAGCGCCAGCCGGTACAGCGAATCCTGCAAGCGGCCGATCACCTCGCGCAGCGCGGCCGTGTCACCGTCGACGGCCAGCGCGACCAGCCGCAGTTCTTCCTGGTCCGGGCCGGTCGCACTGTCGTCGATCGCGACGTCGGCGAGTTCATCGGGCAAGCCGATCGTGTCCGGGGAGGCGGCACAGCCATGGACGCCGCGCGCTGGGCGCCGCAGGGCGCGCCGAGCCGCATCCGTCGTGGTGCCCGATGGCGCGCCCCCGATCGTGCTCTCGCCGGGCCGGTCGATCGGCTCGCGCGCCTCGTGCATCGTTCTTCTTCCTCTCTGCTCACACCGCGGCGGGCCGCGTCTGTCACACCGGGACGGGCCGCGCGACCAATGCGTGCCTGCGCAGCCAGCTCGCGACTGCCTGTCCGATGGCGTCGGGCTGGTCTTCCGGGCTGTGGTGCGCGCCCGGCCCCACCGATTCGACCTCGACGGCGGCGAAAGTCTTTGCCGCCCAGGCGATCACCTCGGGCTACCCGAGGCCGACTCCGGGCTCGACGCGCATCAGCAGCTTGGGCACCTCCGGGCTCTCCGCCATCCATCGTCCATAGTCACGGACCCGCTGCGCGACGTCGGCGGGTTCGCCGGCGAGCGGAAGGTGCGGAACATGTCGGCCGAGCCCTGCGGCAGTTCGTCCCAGCGTCCGGCTGGCCCGCTCAGGTCAGCAGCGGGAAGTGCCCCGACCGCAACAGCCCGGCGATGGCGTCCATCCGTTCCCGTGGCGCGGCGTAATCCGGGTGCCCGCGCAGCACCGCGGCGACATCGTGCAAGCGGATCATTTGTTCCTCGGCTTCGAGCACCGTCCGCCCGCCGGGGCTGACCGGGTGGGTGGCGAATTGCGGCGCCGCCGTATCGATGCGGCCGAGCCGGACCGCCTTCTCGACCCGTCTCGAACAGCGGCACGCCGCCCGCGGGTCGGCCAGGCCGCACGAGGATCCGAGAAACGCGCCGAGGCGTTTCTTGGCTCGCTCCAGTCGTTTTCGGTACGCGGCGGGAGTGATGTCGAGGATCCACGCCGCGTCCGGCGAGCTCAGTTCGAAGACTTGGCCGAGCACGAACGCGACGCGTTCCGCACGAGCGAGGCATTGCAGCATGCCCTGGCTACAGGTGAGCCGGACCTCGCTCGACAGCAACGCCGCCTGTGGCCCTTGATAGTCCTCCGCTGCCAAGCCGTCGGTGAGACCGGCGCCGAACTCCTCCAAGCTGAGCTGGCGCTCCTCCTGCGGCGTCCGCGTGCGCAGATTGATCAGGTAGTTGACGCCGATGCGGTAGGCCCAGGTGAGCAGTTTCGCCTCGCCGCGGAAGGTGGCGAGGCGGGTGACCGCGCGGATCAGGATCTCCTGGGTGGCGTCCTCCGCCTCGGCGGGACGCCACACCATCCGCAGGGCCAGCCGGTATATCGGGTCCTGGAGCATCCGGATGATCTGGGCGACTGCGTCTCGATCGCCGTCCACCGCGCGGGCGACCAATTCCGCTTCCGCGCGCCGGACTTCCTCGGTTGTCGCGGTGTCGTCGACCGGATCGTCGCCCGCCGCGACGTCTGCACTGCTCATCGGGTCATCTTCGGTAGCCTGCCGCGGTCCCGCAAGCCCGCTGAGACTCTGGCTTTCGGCGTGAATGTCGGGTACGTGAACCCCCTTCCGTGCGCGGAGCCGTGCAGCTCCATCAGATCGTTTCCGCGTGGACCTGGGCGCACCTGCGATGACCGTGGTGCGCCCCACGAGTGTCCGGGGCGTCGTGGACCGCGCGGGCGGATTCAAGATCGCGCGACCGCCGAGACCAGCGCGTGCTCGCGCAACCACTCGGCGACCGCCGAGCCGATCTCGTGCGGCCGATCCTCCGGTGCGTGGTGCCCGGCGGGCGGAATGGAGACCACCTCCGCGCTGGCGAAAGTGGTTGCCGCCCACCGCGCCGACTCCGCCGAGCCGAGGCCGACGCCGTTCTCCAACACCATGATCAGCGTCGCGATCTCGGGTGTCTCGGCGAGGTACCGGCCGTAGTTCCGCACGATGTCCACCACGTCGGCGGGCTCGCCGCCGAGCGGAATCTCCCTGGGCCACATCAGCAGCGGCTTGCGTGTGGCCGGGGTCGGGTAGGGGGCGCGGTAGACGTCGTGGACCTCCTGCGACAGATTCGTCACACCCCTCGGCAGATTGAATTCGATGAACATGTTCTCCTCCAACACCATTCGCTCGCCCTCGGCGGTCCGGAACTTGCGGAACAGCTCGGCGCCGAGCGGCGGCATCTCGGACCACTCCATCGGCCGCAGGAAGGTCTCGATCAGCGCGATGCCGCGCACCCGGCCGGGATGACGCGCGGCCCAGTCCATTCCGAGTGCGCCGCCCCAGTCGTGGCCGACGATGACCACTTCGTCCAAGCCGAGGCCGTCGAACCAGGCGTCCAGGTAGCGCGCGTGATCGACGAACCGGTAGCCGATGTCGGGCTTGCCCGAGTCGCCCATGCCGATCAGATCGGGAGCGAGCGCCCTGGTCTGGTCGGTGACGTGCGGAATCACCTTGCGCCACAGATAGGACGAGGTCGGGTTGCCGTGTAGGAACACCACGGGCACGGACCCCGAGCCGGTGTCGGTGTAGGAAATGAAGGAATCGAGAACGTCGATGGTGGCCACGGGAAAGCTCCTTTCAGCTGCTTGCACCCGTTTCGACACAGCGACCGCGCAGACTGTGACCGCGCGACATGTGACGCTCGACACATCGCGCCTCATCGAAGGATTCGGGGTAGAAATGCGCCGACCGAACAATGTCGGACCCCCATGGCATCCTTCGGATATGCGGAAGATGAGTGCGGCGGCCGCGCGGCGAACGGCCTTGGCCGCGCAGGGGTTCGGCAGGCGGCGCCCGGCCGCCGTCACGCGCCGGACGATGGCCGACGTGCTCGCCAGAACCCAGCTGTTGCAAATCGATTCGGTGTCGGCGGTGGTCCGCGCGCACTACGCCCCGGTGTTCAGCCGGATCGGCGGCTACGACCGCGCGCTGCTCGACGAGGCGGCCTGGAGCCACAGCGCCAAGCGGCCGCGGCGGCTGGTCGAGTACTGGGCGCACGAGGCCGCCCTCATTCCGGTCGAGGACTGGCCGCTGATGCGCTGGCGGATGGTGCAGTACCAGCACGGCCGTTGGTCGGGGATGCGCAAGGTGCTGGACCGCAATCCGACGCTGGGCAAGGACATCCTGGACGTGATCCGGGATGTCGGCGCCGCCACCGCCGGTGAGGTGGAGCGGCATCTGGAGCTGGACAAGCCGCGGCCCAAGGGATCCTGGTGGAATCTCAGCGACACCAAGATGATCTGCGAACAACTCTTCGCCGCGGGTGAGCTCTCCGTCGACAAGCGCGTCGGCTTCACCCGGCACTACGATCTCGCCGAGCGGGTGCTACCCCCGGAGGTGTTGGCACGCGACGTTTCGGAGGCCGACGCCGTCGTGGAACTCGTCCGCAGAGCCGCCACCGCGCTGGGCATCGGCACCGAGACCGACCTGCGCGACTACTACCGCCTGCACCGCTCGCAGACCGAACCGGCGATCGCGGCGCTGGTCGACGCGGGCGAACTGGAAGAGGTCGAGGTCGCGGGCTGGGGCAAGACCGCCTACCTGCGGTCCGGTGCCGCCACGCCGCGCCGCGTCGAGGGGGCCGCGCTGCTGTGCCCGTTCGACCCGCTGATCTTCTTCCGGCCGCGCACCGAGCGGATCTTCGACTTCCACTACCGCATCGAGATCTACACCCCCGAGCACAAGCGGGTGCACGGCTACTACGTCTTCCCCTTCTTGCTGGACGGGGAGCTGGTCGGCCGCGTCGACCTGCGCGCCGAACGTGCGAGCGGACGATTGCTCGTGCCGGGCGCGTTCGCCGAGCCCAGCCGCGCCAGCGCGGAGACCGCGGCGGCGCTGCGCACGGCCCTGCGCGAGATGGCGGACTGGCTCGAGCTGGACGAGGTGGTGATCGGCGAGCGCGGAGAGCTGGCCGCGCTGCTGTAGATCAGAAGTCGCGCTTGGGTCCGTAGCCTCGCATCTGGTCGCGCAACGCGCCGTGCACCGCGTTGGACAGCCACGAGTTCAGCGAGACCCCGCTCGCCGCGGCCGCCTCCTCCGCCTTCGCCTTCATCTGCTCGACCAAGCGCAACGTGACGCGGCTGATGTCACCGGTCATCTCCTCGAAGGTCGGATGCTCCTCGGCGGTGGCGTTCTTGCGGACGTCGACCGTGGCGTCGGTGCCATCCACCGAGACGTGCACGGTGCGGTCCTCCAGCGCCGAGCTGACCTCGCCCGCCAGCTCGGACAGCGCCGCGAGCAGCACGAGCCGGGCCGACGCCTCGGTCGCCGAGGCCAGCGCGGCGGCGGTGGCCTGGGTCTTCTCGTCGCCGAGCGCCGCGGCCGCCACCAGGTTCTCGCGCAGCTGCGCGGTGTACTTGTTCAGATCCATGACATCAGTGTGGCGTCAAAAATGACATCATTCAAGGAAGGATTGATGTCTCGGCGGCGTCGGTGGGAGGTGAATCACCCGCGCGGGCAGCCGGATCGCCGGTCAGGGTGTCGAGGGTGCCCTGTGGACCGGGTAGCCTTTCTGACCATGACGAACGGTGAATCGACGCCAGCGGAGCTGCGCGCGTCCGGCACAGTAGGTGTCGCGATGGTGACCCCCTTCAGTGCCGACGGCAAGCTGGATGTCGATGCCGGGGTCGCGCTGGCGGCCCGTCTCGTCGACCGCGGTGTCGATCTGCTCGCGATCTCCGGAACCACCGGTGAATCGCCGACCACGACCGAGTCGGAGAAGTACGACCTCCTGCGCGCCGTCGTCGACGCCGTTGGCGATCGCGCCACCGTGATCGCGGGAGCGGGCACCTACGACACCGCCCACTCCATCGAACTCGCCCGCAACGCGCAGCGGGCGGGCGCGCACGGTCTGCTCGTGGTGACGCCGTACTACTCGCGCCCTTCGCAGGAGGGCCTGATCGCGCACTTCACCGCGGTCGCCGACGCCACCGACCTGCCGGTCACCCTCTACGACATTCCGCCGCGCTCCATCATCCCCATAGGTCCGGACACGATCCGCACGCTCGCCGAGCATCCCCGCATCGTCGCGGTCAAGGACGCCAAGGGCGACTTGAACGCGGGCGCCGAACTGATCGCGAGCACCGGTCTGGCCTGGTACTCCGGCGACGACTGCCTGAACCTGCCGTGGCTGTCCATCGGCGCGGTCGGATTCATCAGCGTCATCGGCCATCTGGTGCCCGAACGGCTGCGTGAACTCGTCGACGCCTACCAGGCGGGCGATGTGGCGCGTGCCCGCGACATCAACGCGCGACTCGTCCCGCTGAACCACGCGATGGCGCGCCTCGGCGGCGTCGCGATGACCAAGGGCGGGCTGCGCCTGCTCGGCGTCGACGTGGGCGAGCCGCGACTGCCGCAGCTGATGCCGAATACCGACGCCCTGGAC
Source organism: Nocardia sp. CNS-044 (assembly GCF_059570515.1). Taxonomy (NCBI): domain Bacteria; kingdom Bacillati; phylum Actinomycetota; class Actinomycetes; order Mycobacteriales; family Nocardiaceae; genus Nocardia; species Nocardia sp. CNS-044. Next base: position 56,366 of record NZ_JCANSX010000012.1, on the reverse strand, counting down.
CGCCTCGCCGCGGACCTGCAGACCGCGGGAGTGCTGGCATGAACGACCTACGGGACCAATCCGCCGCAGCACAGGAGGTGTCGGCATGACGACTCCGCGCCGCCCCCGTCGCACCGCGTCCCGCCCCGCGGGCGCGCCCGAACCCGCTCCCGTCGAACGGGAACGCACCGAAAGACCCGCCGCCGAACCGGTGGCCGCGCAGCCCGAGACCGCAGCGCAGCCCGAGACCGCAGCGCAGCCCGAGACCGCAGCGCCGCCGCAGACCCCGGCGCAGCCCGAGGTCTCCACGCAACCTGAAGTCGCCGCGCAGCCGGAGACCGCCGCCCAGCGCCGGGCCGAAACCCCACAGCGGCCCGAGCCCGCCGAATCCCCGCGTGCGGAGTCGGGCAGAAGGTCCGACAAGGCCAAGAGATCGCAGGCCCCGCAGGAACGGCAGCCGGAACAAGCACGGCAGAACGGCCAGAGCCGCAGATCCGGCCGCGGTCGCCAGGGCCGCCGCGGCGAACAGCCGCCCGCCCCGACGCCCGTGGTGGCGGCGCAGGACCGGCTCGGCACTCCGCCGAAGCTGCCCAAGAACGGTCTGCGCGTCTTCGCGCTCGGCGGTATCGGCGAGATCGGCCGCAACATGACCGTTTTCGAGTACGGCGGCAAGCTGCTCATCGTCGACTGCGGCGTGCTCTTCCCCGAGGATCAACAGCCCGGCGTCGACCTGATCCTGCCCGACTTCCGTCCCATCGAGGACCGGATGGACGACGTCGTCGCGATCGTGCTCACCCACGGTCACGAGGACCACATCGGCGCGGTGCCGTTCCTGCTGCGCATGCGCGGCGACATCCCGGTCATCGGCGCCAAGTTCACCCTCGCGCTGGTGGCCGCGAAGTGCCGCGAGCACCGGCTGCACCCCAAGCTCATGGAGGTCGTCGAGGGCGAGACCACCATCCACGGTCCGTTCGAGTGCGAGTACTTCGCGGTCAACCACTCGATTCCGGACGCGATCGCCGTCGCCATCCGCACCCCGGCGGGCGTCGCGCTGCACACCGGCGACATCAAGCTGGACCAGCTGCCGCTGGACGGACGGCTCACCGACCTGGCCGGTTTCTCCCGGCTCGGCGACGAGGGAGTGGACCTGTTCCTGGTCGACTCCACCAACGCCGAGGTGCCCGGTTTCGTCACGCCCGAACGCGAGATCGGCGGCGTGCTGGACAACGTGATCGGCAAGGCGCGCAACCGCGTGATCGTGGCGTCCTTCGCCAGTCACGTGCACCGCATCCAGCAGGTCGTCGACGTGGCCCAGAAGTACGGTCGCCGAATCTGTTTCGTCGGTCGCTCGATGGTCCGCAACATGCAGATCGCCCAGGACCTCGGCTACCTCACGGTGCCCGACGGCGTGGTCGTCGACCTCGACGTGGCCGCGACCCTGCCCGGCGACCGGCTGGTGCTCATCTCCACCGGCTCGCAGGGCGAACCGCTCTCGGCGCTGTCCCGGATGGCGCGCGGCGATCACCGGCAGATCCACATCCGCGCCGACGATCTGGTGGTGCTGGCCTCCTCGCTGATCCCCGGCAACGAGAACTCGGTGTTCGCCGTGGTCAACGGGCTGTCGAGGCTGGGCGCGACGGTCATCACCCAGCAGAACGCCAAGGTGCACGTCTCCGGACACGCCTCCGCGGGCGAGCTGCTGTACCTGTACAACGCCGTCCGGCCCACCAACGCCATGCCGGTGCACGGCGAATGGCGGCACCTGCGAGCCAACGCCGCGCTCGCGGTGGCCACCGGCGTCCCCGAGGACCGGGTGGTGCTCGCCGAGGACGGTGTGGTGGTCGATCTGGTGGACGGTATCGCGTCCATCGTCGGCCGGGTGCCGGTCGGCCACGTCTACGTCGACGGCCTGTCGGTCGGCGACGTCGGCGAGTCCACGCTGTCGGATCGTCTGGTGCTCGGCGAGGGCGGTTTCATCAGCATCACCGTCGCCATCGACGAGACCACCGGCAAGGCCGTGAGCACGCCGGAGCTGAGCGGTCGCGGCTTCTCCGACGACCCGACCGCGCTGGCCGCCGCCGCGGAACTCGTCGAGGCCGAGCTGCTGCGGCTGGCGGGCGAGGGCGTCACCGACACCCACCGCATCGCCCAGGGCGTGCGCCGGGTGGTCGGGCGCTGGGTCGCCGAGGCCTACCGCCGTCGTCCGATGATCGTGCCCACCGTCATCGCCGTCTGATCCCGAAACGCGAAAGCGCCGGAAGACATTGTCTTCCGGCGCTTGTCGTTTCCGATCTACTGAGCCTGGCAGGCCGCCGAGTCCAGCTTCGCCGAGCGCACGATGTTGCAGGTGAACTGGTGGGAGACCTTCCAGTCGCTACCCTCGGCGACGAACTCGACGAACGCGTTCTCCACCGGCTGCCCGTCGATGGTGACCTTCGCGTCGGCCTTGAGCTTGCCGTCCTTGGGTTCCTGCACATTGGTGATCTCGACGGTCACCTTGTTGCGCTTGGCCGCGTCGACCAGCTTGTCGACCAGCTGCGGATCGCGCTCGGCGTCCTGAATCCAGCTGATCTTCTCCTCGGAGCTCACCGACGGATCGAACGCGCGGTTGATGCGCTCGTTGAGCAGCGAGGCGGCCGGCTTGGGCAGGTTCGGCGCCGTGGTGGTCGCGGGCGCCTTGCCCTCGACCGCTTTGTCCTCGTTCTTGCCCTCCTCGAACTTGCCCGCGGGCGAGGTGCTCGTGCCCGTGCTGGAGGAGTCACTGCTGGAGCTGCACGCGCCGAGTGCGAACGCCGAAGCGGTCAGCAGGACGGCGACCGCGGCCCGAATGGAGCGGTGTTTCACGATATTCCCCTGGTGAAGTGGTGTCGCGGTCTCGAAGCGGACGACGCGACGTGTCGGATTTACAGCGAGTAGCCCGCGGTGCAACGCCAGTCGACGACCCAGCCGCCGGACAGGCGCGACATCGCCGCCGCGCGGGCCTCGGAGTAGCTGGGCCGCGCCGACGCGCTCCAGCGCGTGTTGGAGCTGGCGAGCACGCCGCAGCCGTTGGTCCAGGAGACCAGGGTGGAGCAGCCGTACCCACAGACCTCGACCGCCGCATCCTCTGCGGCGCTGTAACTTCCGTAGTTGTTGGCGATGCCGTAGGCGCCGTCGCTCGACACGGCGATCGCGCCGTAGTACCCGTACGCGGCCTGCGCCGGTGCTGTAGTGGCCAGCATCGAACCGACCGTTGCCACGATGACCGCGGCAGCGGTGAAGAACTTCTTCAAGGTGAATCCCTTCGAACTGAGAGTCCACGACCCTTATGGACGAGTGACAAGCTACCTAGCAACCATCCGGGAAGCCAGTCCTGGTGTCGGATAAGGTCGGCACGTGAGCATGGCACAACGGGAACGTCAGGCGCTTGTCGTCGCGATGTCGGCCGCCGGTCCGGACGCGCCGACCCTCTGCGGCACGTGGACGGTGCGAGATCTGGCGGCGCACTTGATCGTTCGGGAACGCCGCCCCGACGCCGCACCCGGCATCCTGCTGAAGCCGTTCGCGGGCTACCTCGAGTCGGTGCAGGAGCGCGTGGCGCGCAAACCGTTTCCCGAGTTGCTCGAGCTCGTGCGGACCGGACCGCCCTGGTGGTCGCCGCTGAAACCGGTGGACGCGACGATCAATCTGAGCGAAATGTTCGTCCACCACGAGGACGTGCGCCGCGCCGGATCGGACTGGGAGCCACGCGAACTCGCCGACGCCGACGAGTCCAAGCTGTGGGACCTGGCGCGCCGGGTCGGCAAGATGGCCTATCGCAAATCTCCGGTGCCGGTGGTGCTCGCGACGCCCGACGGGCGCAGGGCGGAAGTGAAGTCGGCCGACGGCGCCGCGGTGACGCTCACCGGCAAACCCTCCGAGCTGGTGCTGCACGCGTTCGGCCGCGACAAGGTGCGCCTCGAGACCGCGGGCGAACCGGACGCCGTGCAAGCCGTGCTGAAACTCGACCGGTCGGTCTGAACCGGTGCTCGAGCGGGGCATCCGATAGTGCTTCGGGGCGCTCGAGGCACGCGATGCGGGTGTTGCGGATGGTCTGGATGGGGCGTTTGCGGCTAGCCTGGGTCCATGGCAGGTAAGTCCCGCAGCACCACGACACCTCGTGCGCGGGCGGGATCGGCCCGGGGGAGGACCACCACGGCGCGGTCTCGTTCCACCACACCCCGGGGTGGTTCCGCACCGCGCGGGCGCGCCACACCGGCCCGCAGACCCGTTCGCCGCAAGTCCGACACCGCGCCGTTGGCCGTCTTCGGCCGCGGCATCACCAGTGGCTGGAACATGCTCGCCCGCGGTCTCGGCGCCACCACCCGCACGCTCAGCAGGGCGGGCGAGATCGAACACGGACACCGGCGCGACGGCATCGCGCTCGCGCTGATCGCGCTGAGCGGCGTCATCGCGGCCGCGGTATGGCTCTCGGCGGGCGGTCCGATCGGGCACTGGGTCGAAGAAGCGATCCGGGCCGTGTCCGGTTCCGCCTCGGCCGCATTGCCGTTCGTCGCGACCGGCATCGCGATCGTCCTCATGCGCACGGAACCGCATCCCGAGATCCGGCCGCGGCTGGTGCTCGGCGGTCTGCTGGTCGGCCTGCCGCTGCTCGGCATCTGGCATCTCGCCGCGGGCGCGCCCACCGACGCGCACGGTCGTTCCCGCGCCGCGGGCTTCGTCGGCTACGTGATCGGCGGCCCGCTGGCCGGCGGGCTCACCGCGTGGCTGGCCGTGCCGATCCTGTTGCTCGCCATCGTCTTCGGCGTGCTGCTGCTCACCGGGACCACGGTCCGCGAGGTGCCACAGCGGCTGCGCGAATACTTCGGCACCGCCGCTGGCGGCGAGTACGGCGACTTCGAGCCGCGACGCGACTACGACCCCGCCGAGTACGACGCCGACGGTTTCCCCGCGCACCGCACCGCGTCTCGGCGCCGCGGTCGCACCCCGGTCGAGAACTATCCACCCGACGAATTCGCCGGATCCGACGCGGTCACCGAATCGCTGGGCGAGCCGCCGCTGCGCGATGCCAAGCCGATCGCCACCGAACCGCCGCCGGAACCGCCCAAGCCGAAGAAGCGCGCGGCGCCGAAGGTGCAGGACCAGACCCCGCCGCCGCCCAAGGAACCCGAGTTCGTCGCGGACCGAGTGATCGAGGGCGACTACACGCTGCCGCCGCTGACCCTGCTCACCGACGGCGACCCGCCCAAGAAGCGCAGCGCCGCCAACGAATCGATGATCGAGGCGATCACCGAGGTGCTGGTGCAGTTCAAGATCGACGCGGCGGTCACCGGATTCGTGCGCGGCCCGACGGTCACCCGCTACGAGGTGGAGCTCGGCCCGGGCGTGAAGGTCGAGAAGATCACCGCGCTGGCCCGCAACATCGCCTACGCCGTCGCCACCGAGAATGTTCGGCTGCTCGCGCCGATCCCCGGCAAGTCCGCCGTCGGCATCGAGGTGCCCAACTCCGACCGCGAACTGGTGCGGCTGGCCGACGTGCTGAAAGCGCCGTCCACCCGAAACGACCACCACCCGTTGGTGATCGGTCTGGGCAAGAACATCGAGGGCGAATTCGTCTCTGCCAATTTGGCGAAGATGCCGCATCTGCTTGTCGCGGGTTCCACCGGATCGGGTAAGTCCAGCTTCGTCAACTCGATGCTGGTCTCGCTGCTGCAGCGCGCCACCCCCGACGAGGTGCGGATGATCCTGATCGACCCCAAGATGGTCGAACTCACCCCGTACGAGGGCATTCCGCACCTGATCACGCCCATCATCACGCAGCCGAAGAAGGCCGCCGCCGCGCTGGCCTGGCTGGTGGAGGAGATGGAGCAGCGCTACCAGGACATGCAGGCCAACAAGGTGCGCCACATCGACGACTTCAACAAGAAGGTGAAGTCGGGAGCGATCACCGCGCCGCTGGGCAGCGAGCGGGTCTATCGGCCCTACCCCTACATCCTCGCCATCGTCGACGAACTCGCCGACCTCATGATGACCGCGCCGCGCGACGTAGAGGACGCGATCGTCCGCATCACCCAGAAGGCGCGCGCCGCGGGCATCCACCTGGTGCTGGCGACCCAGCGGCCGTCGGTGGACGTGGTCACCGGTCTGATCAAGACCAACGTGCCATCCCGCCTGGCGTTCGCGACGTCCTCGCTCACCGATTCCCGGGTCATCCTGGACCAGCCGGGCGCCGAGAAGCTGATCGGCATGGGCGACGGACTGTTCCTGCCCATGGGCGCGAACAAACCCACCCGCCTGCAAGGCGCGTTCATCAGCGACGAGGAAATCCACGCCGTCGTCGACTACACCAAGAACCAGGCCGAGCCCGAGTACCAAGAGGGCGTCACCGCCGCGAAGGCCGGGGAGAAGAAGGACGTCGACCCCGATATCGGCGACGACCTCGACGTGCTGCTCCAGGCCATCGAACTGGTCGTCACCTCACAATTCGGTTCCACCTCCATGCTGCAACGCAAGCTGCGCGTCGGCTTCGCCAAGGCGGGCCGCCTGATGGATCTCATGGAGACCCGCGGGGTGGTCGGTCCCAGCGAAGGGTCCAAGGCGCGGGATGTGCTCGTCAAGCCGGACGAGCTGGAGGGGTTGCTGTGGTCGATTCGCGGCGGGGGTGCGGAGCCGGGCGAGGACGAGGAGTAGGGATCCCTCACCACAGATGGGCGTGGTGGACGAGCGCGTCGGTGATCAGCGCGGCGCCCAACAGGCCGAAGATGATTCGCACCGAGAGCGGTCCGTACTCGGTCAGAACGCGGACGATCGCGCGATACACCCGGCGGGCCCGCGGGGTGCCGCGCATGGACAGGGCGAGGATCAGCAGTGGCGGCAGTAGCGCGACCGCGCAGTAGGCGACGATGATCGCGGGCCACAGCGGCGGCAGCGGATCGTGCGCCGACAGCATGGCCAGGCCCGCGAGATACGGCACCGCCGTCGGCGCCTGCGCGAAGCCGATGGCGATGCCCACCAGGGCCAGCACCCAGGGCCGTCGCCGGGCTTTCGTCGCCCACGCGGGCGGGTCGCGGCGGGCGCCGGACGGCAGCACGGCGAGCACGAGCAGCACCACGCCCACCACCAGTTCGCCCCAGTAGCGGATGGTCGGCGTCAGTTCGAAGCCGAGCAGCGAGGTGAGCCAGGTGATGCCGAGGACGGCGCAGATCCCGAACGTGGTGGTCATCGCGAACACGCCCGCGACGAAACTCAGTCCGCCCGGCAGCGGGGACCGGCGCGCGAGCTTGCTGTCGTACACGATCGCCACCGTGACGCCGACGAGCAGCAGATCGAGCGAATCGAGGAAGGCGAAGCCGGTCAGCGCCAAGAGCAGAGTCACCATGACCACACCGAACATACGCGAGGATCTGGTGGCCCCGATCGGCCTCGCGGCGTGGGTCCGCCCTCAGATTGTGGGTCTCAGCTCTTGCGCGCCCGCAAGGTGTAGCTGAGCGGGACGCGCTCGGGATGCTCGATCAGCCGCCACTCGTCGTGCTCGTCGCAGGTCATCCGGCCGGGCAGGGCATTCCACGGGACGCTGCGATGTTCGGTGAGTCCGGTGAGTGTGAGGCCGTTGGCCAGCAGCGCCGAGACGATCTCGCCGATGCCGTGGTTCCACTCGTGCGTGGTGGTCTGCTCGAGGCGACCGACGGTCTCCACGTAAGTGTTGTCGTCGGCGAACACCATCGGCTCGGTCGTCTCGAAATACGGGTAGCCGAGGGTCAATCGGTCGGTGACGGACTCGTCGACGGTCCACAGCATCGGATGGCCTTCACGCAGGAACAGGCGACCGCCCGGTCGCAGCAACCCGGCCACGGTCCGCGCCCACCTTTCGATGCTCGGCAGCCAGCACAGCGCGCCGATACCGGTGAACACCAGATCGAATCGCTCCTTGCCGAGCGCCGAGACCGCTTCGTAGACATCGGCTTCGACGAAATCGACGTCGGCCCCTGTTCGCTCCGCGAGTTCGCGAGCCTGCGCCAGCGACGCCGGGCTTTAGTCGAGACCGGTCATCCGAGCGCCGAGTCGAGCCAACGAGATCGTGTCCGTGCCGATGTGACATTGCAGGTGCACGCCGCGCAACCCGCGCACGTCACCGAGCAGCGGCATATCGAAACGCACCACCGCACTGAGAAACTCCGGCTCCGCCACGAACCGCGCCAGCCGATAGTCCGGCGACGCGGCATGCATCGGCGCCCGCTCATCCCAGTTCGCCCTGTTCAGGGTGCGATAGTCGTCGGCCATAGTCACCGACTGTCGCACGGCCACCGGCCCCGCCGCACCCGAATATTTCGACCCCCGAATCGGTGGAACCAAAGCCCGCGATGCTTCGGTGGGGCATCGACGGCCTCGACTTCGTCTCGGTGAACGCCGTACCCCGGGCGGGGTCCCGGCGGGACCCCGTCGCGAGCTGCATGGTCGGGCTTACCCGTTACGCGGCGTCGAGGGCCGCGGTGATCTTGCGGGTCATCGCGGCCACGGCTGGGCTGGGCTGGCTATGGGCGGCCGCTTCGACGGCGACGAGAACGGTGTCGCGGAAGTTGTTCGCCTCGGCCGGATCCTGCTGCTCGAGCAGCTTCACGGCGGCATGCGGTGCCGCGCGATCCCGCCGGGCCGGACGATCAGTCCGGTCAACGATTTCCGCACTGTCCGACCCTTATCGGCGTCGAACCGGCTTCCTCGTCGCTGATCGCGCGAGCGCGTCTGTAGCTCACCGTGGAATCGAACCAACGCGACCGGGCCTTATGAGAGCCCAGCGGCCAGCCTGCGTGAGCCGGGACTGGAGTGCCAGGATTCGAACCTGAACCGGTGGAACCAAAATCCGCCATGCTTGCCCTTACACCACACTCCATCGATGCTGGGGCGCCAGGATTCGAACCTGAACCAACGGAATCAGAGTCCGCCGTGCTGCCGGGTTACACCACGCTCCATCAGCGCGCTTGGGAGGACTCGAACCTCCGACCTCCTGCTTCGTAGGCAGGCGCTCTTTCCAGCTGAGCTACAAACGCTTGTTCGCTGGTATGCGAACCAGTTCCCCCGGCGAGATTCGAACTCGCAACTCCCGGCTCCTAATGCCGGTGCCTCTACCAGTTGGGCTACGAGGGAGTGCGGCCCGGAGGCCGAAACTCATGTGGCAGCAGAAGTTTCAAGTGCGTGAGCAGATCGTTAGTCGGCTCGCGTGTGCTGCCGTTCACTATGAAGTTGGACGGCGCGGAGGGAGGGAGTCGAACCCCCGACCTTCGGTTTTGGAGACCGGTGCTCTACCAGTTGAGCTACCCCCGCATACGAAAAGGGGCCGTTCCCGGCGGATCGCCGCGGAATGGCCCCTCGAAAAGGTTCTCGGGTGTCGAGAACTCAGGGACCGCTCCGGACGCGCATCCAGTGGGCGTCGAGTAGGCGCAGGGCGGCGTTCGGGCGCGCGGCGCCGAGCGACCACTGTCGCTGTTGCCGGGTTCGCGCTGTCATCGCCTGTGCCTCTCGGGTTTTCGGGAGCGGTTCTTCGTCGTCTTCGACGCTAACACCCCGATCCGCCTGGGGAAACCGATTTTTCGAGACTGGTCGGGCGAACTATTTCGGAGGGTGCCGCAACGCGCTCGCAATCGTTGTGACGCGGTGTCCGGTGCGCTGGACGCACGTCTTATGCGCGCCCGAGGCTGCCGCGGGAGTGTGACAGGATGGTCAGCAACCGACCCGCTAGCCGACAAGAACGGACAAATCGGGCATGATGGCCGTCATGACTACCGCCTCCGATCGGGCCGCAGCATGCAGGTGACCGCACTGGAATGGGGGATCACCATCGCGGTGATCCTCGGCTTGTTCGTCTTCGACTTCTTCGCTCACGTGCGCACGCCGCACGAACCGACCTTCCGCGAGTCGGCCTTCTGGTCGACGGTCTACATCAGTCTCGCCCTGGCCTTCGGCGGCTTCGTCGCCTGGCGATGGGGCTCGACCTTCGGCGGGGAGTACTTCGCCGGTTTCGTCACCGAGAAGGCGCTCTCGGTGGACAACCTGTTCGTCTTCCTGATCATCATGACCACCTTCGCCGTGCCGCGGATCTACCAGCAGAAGGTGCTGCTCATCGGCATCGTGCTCGCGCTGGTCATGCGCGGTGCGTTCATCGCCGTCGGCGCGGCCGCGATCAGCGCGTTCAGCTGGGTGTTCTACCTGTTCGGCGCGTTCCTGATCTACACAGCCGTCAAGCTGCTGCGCGAGAGCGGGCACGAGGTGGAGGCCGAGGAGAAGCGCGACAGCCGCATCGTCGCGCTGGCGAAGCGGGTGCTGCCGACCACCGACGAGTACGACGGCGACAAGCTCGTCACCCGGGTCGACGGCCGCAGGGCGGTCACCCCGCTGCTGCTCGCGCTGCTCGCGATCGGCTTCGCCGACCTGCTGTTCGCGCTGGATTCCATCCCCGCGATCTACGGCCTCACCGAGGAGCCGTACCTGGTCTTCACCGCGAACGCGTTCGCGCTGATGGGCCTGCGCCAGCTGTACTTCCTGATCGGCGGCCTGCTGGACCGGTTGGTGTACCTGTCTTACGGCCTTGCCGCGATCCTCGCGTTCATCGGCATCAAGCTCGTGCTGCACGCGCTGCACGAGAACACGCTGCCGTTCGTCAACGGCGGTGAACACGTCAGCGTGCCGGAGATCTCCACCCCGGTCTCGCTGGGCGTGATCATCGGCGTGCTGGTCGTGGCCACCGTCGCCAGCCTCGTCAAGACGCGGGGCGCGGCGCGCCAAGACGCCGAGTAGACCGCGAAAAGCCCCGCACCTCGACACGGGTGCGGGGCTCTGTCGTGCGATCGGTCGGCGTCGTGCGATCAGTCGGCGAAAGCGCCCATGACGGGCGACCACTCCACGGCGCGCACCGAGTCGACGAGCGCCTCCCGCGCGAAGGGATCCTGCGCGAGCAGGTCCTTCAGCGCCGCCTCGTCCGCGGCTCGGAAGATCAGCAACGCGCCCGACCCGTCCGGGTACGGCCCGCTCGACAGCAGCGTGCCCGCCTCGACCAGCCCGGACAACCAGGCGCGGTGCTCGGGACGGTGGGTGTCGCGGCCAGGAACGGTGGCCTCGGAGTAGGTGTAGTGGACGGCGAAGATCGGCACGGCGTATCGCTTTCTCGGTCGGCGCTTCAGAGGGTCAGCAGCATGCGGGTGTTGCCGAGCGTGTTCGGCTTCACATAACTCAGGTCGAGGAACTCGGCGACACCGGTGTCGTAGGACCGGCACATCTCGGCGTACACCTCGGCGGTCACCGGCGTTCCGTCGATCTCGACGAACCCGTGCCTGCCGAAGAACTCCACCTCGAAGGTCAGCACGAACAGCCTGCGCAGTTCCAGTTCCCTGGCCACCGCGACGAGCCGCTGCACGATGAGCTTGCCCACCCCGGTGCCTTTGGCGTCCGGATGCACCGCGACGGTGCGCACCTCGCCGAGATCGGCCCACAGCACATGCAGGGCGCCGCAGCCGACGACGCGCCCGTCCACCTCGGCCACCCAGAACTCCTGGACCGACTCGTAGAGGGTGACCAGGTTCTTCTCCAGCAGGATGCGGCCCGCGTAGACGTCGACGAGGCGTTTGATTTCGGGGACGTCCGAGGTTCGGGCGCGTCGCACAACCGGGCCAGAGCCGGGCACGGCGGAGGCCGCGCTGGTATTCGCGTCGCTGGTCGAACCACCTAGTGGTCCCCGAGAGGTCATGGGGTGCACAGTAGTCGGCACCCTTACCGATAGTCTGAACATGTGCCGCACATCCTGTCGTTCCGCTCACCGCATCGCGCCGGGGTAGCGCAACCGGATGGAGACGTGGCCGTCCTCGGATCGCGCGCCCTCGAGGCGAGGGCATGAGCGTGCAACCGGAAGAGATCGATCGTCGCTGGCCCGACGCGGGTGTCCTGCGTCAGGGAGCCGAGCGTTCCGGTGGCTTGGCGGCCACTCCGGCCGACACCGCCGTGCCGCTGATGAACATCGCGAACGTGCTGACCATGGCGCGCATCGCGATCGTTCCGCTGTTCGTCGCCGCGCTCTTCGCGGGCGGTGGACACGAGACCGCGTGGCGGATCGCCGCGGCGGCGCTGTTCGGGCTCGCCGCCATCACCGATCGCTTCGACGGACAGCTGGCGCGCAAGTACGGCTTGGTCACCGATTTCGGCAAGCTGGCGGACCCGATCGCCGACAAGGCACTGATCGGCGCGGCGCTGATCGGACTGTCCGTGCTCGGCGATCTGGCCTGGTGGATCACCCTGGTGATCTGCGGGCGCGAGGTCGGCGTCACGCTGCTGCGGCTGCTCGTGGTGCGGCGCGGGGTGATTCCCGCGGGACGCGGCGGCAAGCTGAAGACGCTGGTGCAGTCGCTGGCCATCGCGGTGTTGCTGCTGCCGTTGTCCGGCGGCTTCGAGACCGCGGGCATGGCGCTGATGTACCTGGCGGTGCTGCTGACGGTCGTCACCGGTCTGGACTACGTCGGGCAGGCCGCGCGAGTCTGGTTCGCGGGAGGCCGGGCGCGCGGGGCATGACGGATCCGCTGACCGCGTCCGTTCCCGCCGCCGAACTGGTGCGCGCCCTCGGCTCGGTGGGCCGAACCGTGGCCACCGCCGAATCCCTCACCGCCGGGCTGGTGGCCGCGACCATCGCCGGAGTGCCCGGCGCGAGCAAGGTGCTACGCGGCGGACTCGTGGTGTACGCGACCGATCTCAAGAGCAGCCTGGCCGGTGTCAGCGCGGATCTGCTCGCCGCCGAGGGGCCGGTGGCGGCGAGCACCGCCGAACAGCTGGCCGTCGGCGCGCGTACCCGCTGCGCCGCCGACTGGGGAATCGGCCTGACGGGCGTCGCCGGACCCGACGACCAGGATGGTCACGCCGTCGGCACCGTCTTCCTCGGGCTGTCCAGTCCGTGGCATACCGAGGTGATGCGGTTGCAACTGTCCGGCGACCGGTGGACCATCAGACTCACCGCGACCGAGAGCGCGGTGCGGGAACTGCTTCGGTGCGTTCAGGGCGGCTGAGCGCGTGGCGCGTGGATTCGCGTGACGAGTTCGCCCGCCGGGAACCAACCGGGCGCCCCCGGACGTTGTGCCAGAAAGAACGGTGCTCGCCAGGCGACTGCGCCACGCGGCGCCCGGTGTTCGGAGCGAAGGAGATCGAGATGACGCTGCTGCGAGAGGCGATCGGGGACAGTCTGCGGCGTGCTCGTCTCGCCCAGCACCGGACCCTGCGCGAGGTGTCCACTTCGGCGCGCGTGAGCCTCGGATATCTGTCGGAGGTCGAGCGGGGTCGCAAGGAGGCGTCGAGCGAACTGCTCGCCGCGATCTGCGCCGCACTGGACGTGCCGTTGTCTCAGGTCTTATGGGATGTGAGCACGATCATGGCGGGCGTCGACGGGCTACCGGTCGGCGAGCCCGCGGAGGCCGCCGCGACACCCGCCGCGGAAGCCGAGCAGACGACCGCCGCGGCGGAATCCGCCGAGGCCGCGCCCGCGCTGGCTCCGGCGTCCGCCTCCATGTCGGCCGCCCCGCCGCAGATCGCCGAGGACACCCGGATCGTCATCCCGGCGCCGAAGGCCGACATGCTGGTCCTGGTGAGGAACAACTGACAACAGAACGCCGGACGCCCAGCCGCCGGCAACGCTGCGGGCCGACGCCGAAAACGGATAGATTCTGTATGTAGGCGTCGGTTGGGCCGGGTCGCCCCGGTCCACGTGCCGCATGGTGGAGGATAGGCACAAGCGGGTGCGCGAGGGTCGTGTACCCGGGCCGCGTCAAGCGGTACATCAGATGGAGGCGGGATCAATCGATGGCTAATCCGTTCGTCAAGGCCTGGAAATACATGATGGCCCTCTTCGATGCCAAGATCGAAGAGCACGCGGATCCGAAGGTGCAGATTCAGCAGGCTATCGAGGAAGCTCAGCGCCAGCACCAGGCCCTCTCCCAGCAGGCCGCGTCGGTCATCGGCAACCAGCGTCAGCTGGAGATGAAGCTGAACCGCCAGCTCGACGAGGTCGAAAAGCTCAACGCCAACGCGCGCCAGGCCGTCATGCTCGCCGACCAGGCCACCGCGGCGGGCGACACCGAGAAGGCGATCCAGTACACCAACGCCGCCGAGGCGTTCGCCGCCCAGCTGGTCACCGCCGAGCAGTCCGTCGAGGACCTGAAAGTGTTGCACGACCAGTCGCTGCAGGCCGCCGCCCAGGCCAAGAAGGCCGTCGAGCAGAACGCGATGCTGTTGCAGCAGAAGGTCGCCGAGCGCACCAAGCTGCTCAGCCAGCTCGAGCAGGCCAAGATGCAGGAGCAGGTCTCCGCGTCGCTGCAGCAGATGGACTCGACACTGTCGGCGCCCGGCACCACCCCGAGCCTGGACGCGGTGCGTGAGAAGATCGAGCGCCGCTACGCCAACGCGCTCGGCGCCGCCGAGCTCGCGCAGAACTCGGTGCAGGGCCGCATGCTCGAGGTGCAGCAGGCCAGCATCCAGATGGCCGGTCACAGCAAGCTGGAGCAGATCCGCGCCTCGATGCGCGGCGAGGCATTGCCCGCGGGCGGCGGCCAGTCCGCCATCAATCCCGCTCAGACGCAGGCGAATCCAGCGCAGCCGCAGATGAACAAGGGCCAGGCCGCCCAGCAGTAACAGCTCGATACAGGCAAGGACAAGTGGGGTGCAGGACGCGGGCAGCGCGATATCGGCGCATCGCCGAGGGGCGCCCTCGTCACGCCCCGCGGCCGCGACGCGCGCGCCGCGTCGTCGGCCGGTCCGGACTGCGATCCGGCTCGAACGGTGTGAGGAAAGCGCATGATTCGCAAGCGAATCCCCCCGAAGACCGGTGTTCCGGCGGTGCCGGCGCAGCCGACGTTCGGGATGCCGCAGGGCCCGCTCCCGGACACGTTGCGCGACATGGGCGAACACGCGCTCGTCGCGGTGCGCCGCTGGGCCGACCCCCGCGAGCGGGAACTCCGTAAACGCCGCCGCGCCCGGCGGCGCAGCTATCAGCTCGGCACCGTCTCCGGGCTGACCACCGCGGGCGCCGTCGGTCTGGTCGTCGTCTCGGCGCCTGCTTGGGCGGTGGTCGTCCTCGGCGGCGGCGCGGTCGCGTTCGTCACCGGGGCCGCGCTCAGCGCGCGGCGCTACCTGCGGCTGCGCCGAACTCCGTTGCCGCAGGCCGCTTTCCTGCCGCGCAAGCAGCCGCCGTTGCGCTCGGCCGCCCGCGCCCCGATCGCGCGCCTGATGCAGGCCGAACGGGCGCTGCACGGGCTCACCGCGCAGATCGCCGCCTCGCGCAGGCTGCCCCACGAAGAACTCGCCGAGATGATCGAGACGGCCGCCTCCGGCGCCGCCGCGTTGCACGCGCTCGCGGCCGACATCGTCCAGATGGAGCGCGCCGCCGCCGTGGTCGGCCGGACCAATTCGGAGGCCACCGCCGCGCTCACCGGCAACGTGCGGTTCGCGATGACCAGGCTGGAATCCGGTATCGCCGAATACGAGCAGGTCGTCGCCGCGGCCAGCGGTGTGCTCGCGGTGCCCGAAACCACTGTCGTCGCACACCAATTCGACGGCATCGTCGCGGAGCTGAGGCACGCCGCGGACCGCTTGGACGGCTGGGCGCAGGCGCTCACCGAGATCGCCGATCGCCCCACTCTCACCGTCTCCCCGCCGCCTCCCGGACTGCCGAACTGAGCGTCCCGCGTTCGCGCGGTGTCGGGGTGAACCCTGATTTACACCCGGATATCGCGCCTGACCTGGTGATTTCCGGTCTCGCGGCTGCCAGCATGGAGATATCGGATCGCCGGACGGGCGGTTCGGGAGAAACGTCCAGGAGGCTGGAAATGCTGTGGAAGATCATCGGTGTCGTCGCGGTCGTATGGATCGCGCTCGCCATCATCGGCGCGCTGATCAAGGGGCTGTTCCCGATCCTGGTGATCAGCGCCGTGGTGTTCGGCCTGTACCTGCTGTACAAGGCGGTGTCGGGCTCGGACAACTCCACCGTCAGCAAGCTGTAGCGCGAAGTGCGTACCTCCGTTGCGGCCGTGCGCGGCTAGGGGCGGCAGCGTCGAAAAGCGAACGGGCCGTGCGTCATCCGGAAGGGATGACGCACGGCCCGTGGTGTTCTCGGGTCAGAGCTGACCGCTGTTGTCGATGACGACCGGGCGTCCCGGCGCTCCGGAGGGCGAGCCCACCTGCTCGATGGCGTGCACCACGTGCATCCCCTCGACCACGGTGCCGAACACCACGTGCTTGCCGTCCAGCCACGGGGTGTCCTTCATGGTGATGAAGAACTGCGAGCCGTTGGTGCCGGGCCCGCGGTTGGCCATGCTGACCGTGCCGGGAACGGCGTGGGTCAGCTCGAAGTTCTCATCGGCGAAGGTCGGGCCGTAGATGCTCTTGCCGCCGGTGCCGTCGGCGTTGGTGAAATCGCCGCCCTGAGCCATGAAGCCGGGGATCACGCGGTGGAACACCGAACCCTTGTAGCCGAAGCCCTGCTCGCCGGTGGCCAGCGCGCGGAAGTTCTCCGCGGTCTCGGGCACCACGTCCGAGCGCAGCTCGATCACGATGCGGCCGGTGGGGATGCCCGCCACCGACACGTCGAAGAACACCCGGGGCAGCGGGTCGGCCTTGGCGGGCGCCGCGGTCAGCGGACCGGGGCTGAACAGTGCGATGAGCGCGAGACCGAGGACAGCGGCGGCGCGTGTGATCTTCGTCATGGCCACACTGTCTACAGCAGCACCGATTCGGGCGGGCAACCGGACCCGCCGCGTGGCTGTTTTGGGTGTTTCAATAGGGCCATGGAGCAGGTTCCCGAGGACTGGCAGCGCGGCCTGGTGATCGTCGCGCATCCCGACGACATCGAATACGGCGCGGCCGCGGCCGTCGCGCGCTGGACAGGGCAGGGCAAGGACATTCGCTACGTGCTCGTCACCAGCGGCGAGGCGGGGATCGCCGGAATGCCGCCGGCGGAGGCCGGTCCGCTGCGCCAGGCCGAGGAGATCGCGTCGGCGAAGGTGGTCGGGGTCGAGCAGGTGGAGTTCCTGGGCTATCCGGACGGCCGGGTGCAGGAGAGCCTGGAGCTGCGCCGCGATCTGGCGGCCGCGATCCGCAGGCACCGCCCGGAGATGTTGGTGCTGTTCAACTTCGGCGACACCTGGGCGCCCGGCTACGCCAACAGCGCCGACCACCGCGCCGTCGGCCGGGCCGGGCTCGACGCCGTCTCCGACGCGGGCAACGAGTGGATCTTCCCGGAGCTGTCCGATCTGCCGCCCTGGTCGCCGCGCTGGGCCGCGGTCGTCGGCCCGGTCGCGACGCACGCCGTCGACGTCACCGCCACCGTCGAGCGGGCCGCCGCTTCCCTGACCGAACACCGCCGGTACCTGGAGGTGCTCAGCTCCGAGCCGGTCGCCGCTCAGGTCGAAGCCATCGTCGACATGGCCACCGGGCCGAAGGAGGGGTTCCCCGCCGAGCGCGCCGTGGGTTTCGAGCTGTACTACTTCGGCTGAACGGTTTCGCCTGCCACGCGTTCGAGCACGGCGCACCAGGACTGTCCCTGCCGGAATGATCTGCGCCAGAATGTCTTCGGCGTCGGTCTGCGGCGTTGCGCCCGGATGGCGGCGCGGTGCACGCGGTAGCGGATGGGCATCTCAAGGCGGGTGCCGTCGGTTCGGCGGGGCGGTGTGGCAGGCTGGGCGGATGCGTGTTGCCGTCGTAGCCGGTCCCGATCCGGGGCATGCCTTTCCGGCGTTGGCGCTGTGCGAGCGCTTCCTGGCCGCGGGGGACGAGCCGGTGCTGTTCACCGGACCCCGCTGGTTCGACGCCGCCAAGAACGCGGGTATCGCGGTGCGCAGGCTCAAGGGCCTCGCGCCGCGCGCGGTCGACGACGACGGTGACGCGGGCCAGCGCATCCACCAGCGCGCCGCGCACATCTCGACCGAGATCCTGCCGGACCTGAGCGCGATGCTGCCGGAACTCGTCGTCTCCGACGTGCTCACCGCAGGCGGGGGAATGGCCGCCGAGCGACTCGGTGTGCCGTGGGTGGAGCTCTCGCCGCACCCGCTCTACCTGCCGTCGAAGGGTTTGCCGCCGATCGGCAGCGGGCTCGCGCCAGGAGAGGATCTGCTCGGCAGGCTGCGCGACCACGTGCTGCGCACCATGTCCTCGCGCGCGATCCACAACGGCTCGAAGCAGCGCGCGAGGGCTCGCGAGAGCGTCGGGCTGCCCGCCGTCGATCCGGGTCCGGCCGCCCGTCTGCTGGCCACGCTGCCCGCTCTGGAGGTGCCGCGCCCCGACTGGCCCGACAACGCCCACGTCGTCGGCCCGCTGCTGTGGGAGCCCACCGACGACATCCTCACGCCGCCGCCCGGCGACGATCCGCTGGTCGTGGTCGCGCCGTCCACCGCGCACACCGGCGTCACGGGCATGGTCGAGACGGTGCTCGAGGCTCTCGACGGTGCGGGCGTCCGCGTCGCCGTCTCCATGATCGACACTCCGCCGACCGGGCTCCCGTCCTGGGCCACCGCGGGCCTGGGCCGCCAGGACGAACTGCTCGGGCACGCGGCCGTCGTGGTCGGCGGCGGCGGGCACGGGCTGCTCGCCAAATCGCTGCTCGCCGGGGTGCCGATCGTCACCGTTCCGGGCGGCGGCGACCAGTGGGAACTGGCCAATCGCGCCGCCCGCCAAGGTAGTTCGATCGTGGTGCGACCGCTCACCGTGGAGTCCGTGCGTGCCGCCGTGCTCGCGGTGCTGGACCATCCTCGCTATACCGCCGCGGCCGAGGAAGCGGCCATGAGCATCGCGGACGTCGCCGACCCGGTCGAACTGTGCCACCGGGTGCGCGAGGGCGTGCGCGCGTCGTAGTGCTGCGCGCGCACGGTCGGTTGGCAGGGATCAGATTGTGCACCTGGTCGCGAGTTCGCGAACGAAGCGCGCGATCTCGCCCGGTTGCTCCTCGGCCATGAAGTGCCCGGCGCTGATCGGTTCGTAGGTCAGGTCCGGCGCCCACGCCCGCCACAGCGCGGCCGCGTCGAAGCCCAGCCGGGCGCCCCAGTCCTGAGAGATCACACCGACCGGCATGGTGAGCGTCAGGCCAGCTTGGCGGTCCTCCCGGTCCATGGTCAGGTCGATGCTCGCGCTGGCGCGGTAGTCGGCGACGATCGAGTCGACGGCTCCGACCGAGCTGTCGATGTAGTGCTGCCGTACTTCCGGTGCGAAGGTGGAACCGTCGGTGTCCCAGGCGTCGAGGAAGGAAGCGAAGAACTCGTCTGCCACGGCCGCGATCATCTTTTCCGGCAGCCCGGCTGGTTGCGCCATGAGATACAGGTGCCAGGCGACTTTCGCGTCGACCCCGTGCAGCACTTCCCAGGTGTCGAGAGTGGGCAGGACGTCGAGCACCCCGAGGTACCGAATCCTGTCAGGGTGGTCGAGGCCCGCCCGGACGCCGACCAGGGCGCCGCGGTCATGGCCGATCAGTCCGAAGCGCTCGTGCCCGAGCCGGTCGGCGACCTGAACGATGTCTTCGGCCATGGTGCGTTTGGAGTAGGTGTGGGGACCGTTCTCCGGCGGTTTGCCGCTCGCGCCGTAGCCCCGAAGGTCCGGGACGATGACCGTGTGATCCTCGGCGAGGTCTGCCGCGACGTCGCGCCACATGTAGTGGGTTTGCGGAAAGCCGTGCAGCAGAACAACAGCCGGTCCGGCGCCAGCGACCGCGACGTTGAGTTCGACGCCTCCCGCGCCGGGCAGGGTCTGGTAGCGGAATCCGTCGATGGTCGGTGTGGTCATGGGCGTCCTTCACTGGTTGTGGTCGAATGCGCGGACGGGCGTCCGGAGAAGATCCCGGCGGGTAGCTGTGTCGGGCGGGTCGTTTCGGCCCGCAACGCGGGGATGAGGATCGAATCGACGAGTGCTTCGAGATAGGCGTCGCCGGTATCGAGGCCGTTGAGCCGCCGCAGCAGCAGCACGGCCCCGGCCACTTCCTCGAAGGCGAACGGATCCGCGGTCGCGGGTAGCTCTCCGCGACGGATGGCGGCGTCCACGACCGAGGTGGGTAGCCGTGCGCCGGTCGGGCCGACCGCGCGTTCGATCTCCTCGCAGAGCTCGGGGTCTTCCAGACCCGCCTGAAGCAGCAGCAGCGCGGTCTGTCCGTCTGTCGATCGCATCGTCGTGACGAGTCGTCGGCACAAGGCGATCAGGTCACCGCGCAGGCTGCCCGTGTCGATGTCGTCCGGTCCTTCTCGACCGGCAGGGCCTGCCTTCAACGCGGCGATGACCATGTCTCGCTTGGACTTCCAGCGTCGGTAGAGGGTGGGTTTCGACGCTCCGGCGCGGCGCGCCACCTCCTCGAAGGTGACACCGTCGTAGCCGCGTTCGGTCAGCAACGCGGTCACTACCCGGAGGATCTCGCTCTCGCGTTCGTCGTTTCGTGGACGTCCTCCGCGTCGGGTCTGTCGCGGTTCTGTCGCGGAAGCGCCTTTTGGATACGACACGTGCCGTATCGTATACGGTAACGATGTGCCCGTCTACTCCGGAACGGCTTCGGCGGCCGGTCGCAGTACCGACAGCACGCGGGTCTACCGCCGCGAGAGCGCCGTCGGACAACCGTTTGATGTCGGTCGCGGGGACCGGAGTATCTTGAATACGGTGCGGTTGACTGAGTTCCAGGAACTGTTGCATACCGAATTCGGAGTGGCGCGCGGTGACGCGCTGCTGACCGACCACGTGATCCCCTCCCTCGGCGGCCGGACCGGCGCCGCCGCCATCGAGGCCGGGGTGGATCCGCGGGATGTGTGGCGCGCACTGTGCGCCGACTTCGACGTACCGAAGGTGCGCTGGTGACCGCCCCCGACCCGGTGGCCGAGCGCAGGCCGTACCGATTCGACGAGCGACTGCGGATGGTCCCCGTCGACCCGGAGGGGCTGGCCGCCCGCGTGGCGCAGGCGCACCCGGACGATTTCCCGAGTTTCCGGCAGACCGGCCTCGAATTGATGCTGCTCGGCCGCCACGACGAGGCGCTCGATCACCTGGACCGGGCGCTCGAACTGGCGGGCACGCCGCGCCAGCGCATCTCGGTCTGGATCAACCTGGCCGACGTGTACCGGTATCGCGGCGACGCGCCGACCGCCGAGATCCTCTACCGGCGCGCCGTCGAGGCCGCCCGCGGCACCGACGCCGAGGCGCTCTCCTTCGCCGCCCAGCACCTCGGCAAGGCGCTGGCCGAACAGGGCTGCCTCGCCGAGGCTCGCGAACTACTGACCGAGGCGCTGAAGTTGCGGGTCGCGGAGGGTGACGCCGAGTTGATCGAATCCAGTCGCACCGCGCTGGAGGGACTCGCGGAGTTGCGTATTCCGCTGCCGCCCGCCGTGCTGGCGGTGGTCGGTGCGGACCCGGAGTTCTCGAGCGAGCACGAGGGTCTCAGCGGCGGCGTCGCCTTGGTGAACGGCGCCTACTGGGTGAAGCGCGGACCGCGCGCGACCGCCGAGCACGATCGGTTGGACTGGTTGCGCGCCAGGGGAATCCGGGTGCCGGAGGTGGCCGCGTTCGCCGAGGACGTGCTCGTGCTCGCCGACGCGGGCGCGCCGAGCCTCGCCGCACGTGAGTCGGACGGCCGGACCGCGTCGCCCTCGATCGGCACGATCATGGGTGAGCTGCTGCGGCGGTTGCACGCGCTGCCCGTCGCGGAATGCCCGTTCGACGGCAGGCTCGACACCGTGCTGGCGCAGGCCCGCAGGCACGTGCTCGAAGGACTGGTGGATCCGGACGATTTCGACGACGACAACAGCGACCTCGCCCCCGAACAGGTCCTCGATCGGTTGCTCGCCGAGCGTCCGCGGACCGAGGACCTCGTGGTGGCGCACGGCGATTTCACGCCGCCCAACGTGCTCGAGAACGGGATCCTGCTGGATGTCGGCGGTCTCGGCGTCGCGGACCGCTACCGCGACTTGGCCCTTGCCGAACGCGACCTGCGCGAGGATTTCGGCGACGACGAGGTCCGCGCCTTCTTCGCCGCCTACGGCCTCGACGCGCCGGATCGGGCGCGGTTGGACTACTACCGTCTGCTCGACGAGCTGTTCTGAGCCTCAGGTCTTCTTGGCGTAGTGCCTGGCGGCCTTGGTGCGGTTGCCGCAGGTCGCCATCGAGTGCCAGCGGCGGGTGCCGTTCTTGGACGTGTCGTAGAAGAACAGCACGCATTCCGGGTGCGCGCACTGGCGGATTCGGTCCGGGGCCTTGGCGATCAGGTGCAGCAGATTCTCGGCGGCGAGCCAGCCGGGCAGCCAGGCCGGGTCGGTCACTTCGGGTAGGTCGTCCGGTCCGTCGTCGGTGAGGCGGCGCTTGATCCTGCCGTGTTCGAGCACGTCGTTGAGCGCCGCGTGCGTACCGTGCCGCACGACGTCGTAGATCGCGCTGCGCGCGGCGAGTAGCGCGGCAAGAGTCCGTTCGTCGGCGGGCGCCTTGTCCGCCAAGCCCGCCGAGCTCAGCCAGACGCGCAGGCCGTCGACATCGGTGAGCAGATCCTGCGGGCCGTCCTCCATCCACCGCGTGTTCAGCAGGTCGAGCGCCAGCGGTTCACCGAGGTGGGGGCGTGGATCGAGCATGACTGAGGGTAACGAGCCGTCTCGGCGAGTCAGGTCGACCACCACCGTTCTAACCGATAAAACATAAATGAAGGGTTGACCGAACGGGTCACGCCGGATTATCTTCTAACCGTTGAAACAATGAACAGTGGTTGACAATTCCAGGAGGACACATCATGACCGCGGTGACCGCACCTGTTCTCGCGACCGGGCACATCGGACTGAACGTCTCGGATCTCGACCGCTCGGTGGACTTCTACCGGCGCGCGCTCGGTTTCGAACAACTCGCCGCGGGCGACGCGGCCGGGCGCAGGTGGGCGTTTCTCGGTGCGGACGGGAAGCTGGTGATCACCCTGTGGGAGCAGTCCGACGGCGTCTTCTCCACGGAAACGCCAGGGCTGCACCATCTTTCGTTCCAGGTCGAAGACATCGAGCAGGTGCGCGCGGTGGAATCCGTGCTGCGCGAGTTGTCTGTGCGCTTCGTGCACGACGGTGTGGTCGCGCACGGCGAAGGAGTGGCCTCCGGCGGCATCTTCTTCACCGATCCGGACGGCATCCGGCTCGAGGTGTACGCACCCGCCGGGGCGGAATCCGCGCCCGCGCCGAGCGGTGCCGCACCCACGTGCGGATTCTTCTGAGACGAGCGGTTTCGAGATGGCGCTCTACCACCCGGGCGAACTGGCCGTGCAGCGGCGCATGGGGCAGGCGGATGTCGCGGCGAAGGTCGGTCGCATGATCCGGCGCGACATCCCCTCGGTCGCCGCGGATTTCCTCGCCGCACAGCCGATGGTGGTGCTCGCCGCCGCCGACCTCGCCGGGCGGCTGTGGGCGAGCTCGCTCGTCGGCAGGCCCGGGTTCGTCCGCGCCGTGGACGCCGAGATCGCCGTCGACGCGCGGCCCGACGCGGGCGACCCGCTGGCCGAGGCGCTGACCCGGCCGGGGCGGGTCGGCATGATCGCGCTGGAGCCGGGACGGCGCAGGCGCATGCGGGTCAACGGGGTCGCGCGCCCGCACGACGACGGGCTGCGGATAGCCACCGACCAGGTGTATTCGAACTGCCCCAAGTACATCGCACGCCGGTGGGTGACGGCCTACGACCCCGGGGCCGCGCCGAGCGACGCACGGCGCGGGCCTGCGCTCGACGCCCGGCAACGGCGGATCGTCGCGGCGGCCGACACCTTCTTCGTGGCCAGTGCCGACGCCGAAGGGCACGCCGACGCCTCGCATCGCGGCGGGAATCCCGGCGTGCTGCGCGTCCTCTCGCCGACGCGGCTGCGCTGGCCGGACTATCGCGGCAACTCGATGTTCATGACGCTCGGCAATCTGGCGGTGCGCCCGCACTGCGGACTGCTGATCCCGCATTGGCCGACCGGCGGAGCGCTCCAGCTCACCGGCACGGCCGAACTGAACTGGGACTCGAGCACGTTCGCCGCCGGTGCGCAGTGCTCGATCGACTTCGCCATCACCGAAGTGGTGTGGCGGGCCGCGGGCCCCCTGCGCTGGAGCCCGCCGGAACTGTCCCCCCTCAACCCCTGATCCCCGAAAGGTCGACTCATGAGACCCCCATTGCCGCCGTTCGACCGTGCATCCGCCGAGGTGAAGGTGCGCGCCGCCGAAGACGCCTGGAACACCCGCGATCCCGAACGCGTCGCCGCCGCGTATACCGAGGATTCGGTGTGGCGCAATCGCGACGAGTTCTTCACCGGGCGCGCCGCCATCGTCGAGTTCCTCACCCGGAAGTGGGCGAAGGAGAACGGGTACGCGCTGCGCAAGGACCTGTGGGCGTTCGACGGGAACCGCATCGCCGTGCGCTTCCAGTACGAATGGCACGACGAATCCGGCCGGTGGTGGCGCAGCTACGGCAACGAGCAGTGGGAATTCGCGCCCGACGGACGGATGGCGCGGCGCGAGGCCAGCATCGACGACGTGCGCATCGAGCAATCGGAGCGCCGCATCTTCGGTCCGCGCGCGCCGGAGGAGGCGGACGCCGTACTGCCGCAGCGGTAGGCGAAAGCCTGGGCGGCGGGTGGATTCGCCGGGTGCCCGCCGCCGGATTGCGCGGAAATTGCTGCTCGCGGAACGCGCGGCGCGTGTCGCCGGGCGCGTCGCTTGACTCGAACACCTGTTCGTCTAGTCTTGTCCCCAGAACTTGTCGGTGCCGCCCTCTAATGTGGGCGCCAACCACAGATCGAGAGACTTACCCGTCGAAAAGGGGACCAAGGACATGGCACCACAGGCGTACGACCGCGACAAGGCGCTCGAGCTCGCGCTCGCCCAGGTGGAGAAGAGCTTCGGCAAGGGCGCGGTGATGCGGCTGGGCGAGGAGGCCCGTCAGCCCATCTCGGTGATTCCGACCGGATCCATCGCGCTGGACGTCGCCCTCGGCATCGGCGGTCTGCCGCGGGGCCGCGTCGTCGAGATCTACGGCCCGGAGTCCTCGGGTAAGACCACCGTCGCGCTGCACGCGGTGGCCAACGCGCAGGCGGCTGGCGGCGTCGCGGCGTTCATCGACGCCGAGCACGCTCTCGACCCGGACTACGCGCGCAAGCTCGGCGTCGACACCGACGCGCTGCTCGTCTCCCAGCCCGACACCGGTGAGCAGGCGCTGGAGATCGCCGACATGCTGGTCCGCTCCGGCGCCATCGACATCATCGTCATCGACTCGGTCGCCGCGCTGGTGCCGCGCGCCGAGATCGAGGGCGAGATGGGCGACAGCCACGTGGGTCTGCAGGCCCGCCTGATGAGCCAGGCGCTGCGCAAGATGACCAGCGCGCTGAACAACTCCGGCACCACGGCCATCTTCATCAACCAGCTGCGCGAGAAGATCGGCGTCATGTTCGGCTCGCCCGAGACCACCACCGGTGGTAAGGCGCTGAAGTTCTACGCCTCGGTGCGTCTGGACGTGCGCCGCATCGAGACCCTCAAGGACGGCAGCGACGCGGTCGGCAACCGCACCCGCGTCAAGGTCGTCAAGAACAAGGTCTCGCCGCCGTTCAAGCAGGCCGAGTTCGACATCCTGTACGGGCACGGCATCTCCAAGGAGGGCTCGCTCATCGACATGGGCGTCGAGCACGGCTTCATCCGCAAGTCGGGCTCCTGGTACACCTACGAGGGCGACCAGCTGGGCCAGGGCAAGGAGAACGCCCGCAAGTTCCTGCTGGAGAACACCGACGTGCGCGACGAGATCGAGAAGAAGATCAAGGAGAAGCTCGGTATCGGCGCCGACGTGACCGCGGACGCCGCGGGCGAGGTGCCCGCCGATTTCTGAGTCCGCCTCCGGTCGGCCGCCACGCCGTACCGATCGAGCCGCCACCGAGCGGCCCGATCCGGTGCACGACATGCGGCGCCGACTGCACGAACTCCTGTCCGCCGAGGGGCGATCCGTGGAAAGCCGCGGACCCCGCCCCGTCGGACGGGAGCCGGGACCGGTCCGGTCGGCCGATGGTGGTTCGGCCGATTCGGACATCCTGGGAGCCCGGTCGAGCTCGCCCGATCCGCAGCGGGCGGGCTCGACCGGGGCCCCGCACCAGTCCCGGCGCGAACGGCGGAACACCTACCGCCGCAACGACTCCCGATCGGTCGATACTGGTCGAAACACCGGCCGACGGGTGGATCCGGTGGCGGCCGGATCCGAAGGGGATGCGCGGGAGACGGAGGCGGGCGCCAGCCGGTCGACGTCGGAACGCACCCCCGAAGGCGGGACGGTCGAGCAGGCGAAGGAGGCGTGTCTTCGTCTGCTCGCCGTCCGCGCCCGCAGCCGCGCCGAACTGGCGCAGCGCTTGGCCGCCAAGGGATACACCGCCGAGGTCGCCGAGCACGCGCTCGACCGCCTCGTCGAGGTCGGTCTCATCGATGACGCCGCCTTCGCCGAACAGTGGGTGCACTCCCGGCATGCCTTCTCCGGCAAGGGCAAACAGGCCCTCGCCCAGGAGTTGCGCCGCAAGGGCGTCGCCCCCGCTGACGCCGCGCCCGCACTGGAAGCGATCAGCTCCGACGACGAACAAGCCCGCGCCATCGAACTGGTCCGCCGCAAACTCCGGACCCTGCCCCGCGACCTCGATCGTGACAAGGCCATCCGCCGCCTCGTCGGCATGCTCGCCCGCCGCGGCTACGGCCAATCCACCGCCTTCACCGTGGTGAAAGCCGAACTCGCCCAAGCCGACTGGGCCTCCGAACCGCTCGACGAGCCGGACGACCCACCGGACTGATCTCCCTCGCCCGGTGGGCGGCGGGCGGTTTGCCGCATTGTTACTCGAGCCTGTCGCTTATGTCCGATACCGGGCGGTCGTTCGGCGGCGGGACGGGGTGCGCGCGACGATGATGAGGTTATGGAGTCCACGGAAAGTGGGGTCGTGTCGCGCGAAGTCCGCGCCGTGGCTCCGGTGATCGTGGGGTCCGTCTCGCTGCCGTGCACATGTCGGGGTGGTTCGTGCCCCGCGACAAGGGAGGAGAACGAGTATGGCCATCGATATTCGTAAGGTGACGGTCCTGGGGACCGGGGTGCTGGGTTCACAGATCGCGTTTCAGACCGCGTTCCGCGGCTTCGACGTCACGGCCTACGACATCGACGAACCCGCGCTGGAGGCCGCGCGGGAGCGTTTCGCCAAGCTCGCGGCGATCTACGTGGCCGAGGTGGCGGGCGCCGAGGGCGGCAAGGCGGAGCAGACGGCGTCGAGCCTCGCGCTCACCACCGATCTCGCGGGCGCGGTGAAGGACGCCGATCTGGTGATCGAGGCGGTGCCGGAGGTGCTGACCCTCAAGCAGGAGCTCTATCGCCACCTCGGCGAGGTCGCCCCCGAACGGACCATCTTCGCGACGAACTCCTCGACCCTGCTGCCCAGCGACATCAAGGACTCCACCGGTCGTCCCGACAAGTTTCTGGCGCTGCACTTCGCGAACATGGTGTGGAAGTTCAACACCGCCGAGATCATGGGCACACCCGAGACCGATCCCGCGGTGTTCCGCGCCCTCGTCGACTTCGCCGAGGCGATCGGCATGGTCCCGATCGAAGTGCACAAGGAGAAGGCGGGTTACGTGCTCAACTCGCTGCTCGTGCCGTTCCTGAACTCGGCCATGGCGCTCGGCGCGGGCGGCTACGCCGACCCGGAGGCGGTCGACAAGACCTGGCGGATCGCCACGGGCGCGCCGATGGGCCCGTTCCAGATCCTCGACGTCATCGGCCTCACCACCCCCTACAACATCCTCGTGCACGGCGACGAGGACGCGCAGCGCCTGGCAACCTGGCTCAAGGACAACTACATCGACAAGGGCAAGCTCGGTATCGCGACCGGCGAAGGGTTCTACCGGTACTAGCGCCCATCCTGGAAAAACGACGGGAGAGAAGTGGTAACCCACCACGGCGAGCCACCACTTCTCTCCCGAACTTCCTTACGGCTTCTTCACCACGTCGACACCCGGCGCGGCGTCGGTGATGATCGAATCCGCCGCCAGGACGGTCCCGCCCTTACCGCGCTTGCGGGCCCGAAGCCGTCGCTCCAACTTGGTCGCCACCAGCGTCAGCGTGCTGTTCAGCGCGATCATGATGATCGCGACGACGATCAGCGCCGGAATCGTGTTCCGCTCCGCCGCGCCGAGCTGCTGGCCCGAGCGGACGATCTCGATGTAGGTGATCTGGTAACCCAGCGCCGTATCCTTCAGTGCCACAACCATTTGCGAGATCAGCGCGGGCAGCATGGCGGTGATGGCCTGCGGCAGCAGGATCAGCCGCATCAGCTGGTTCTTGCGCATGCCGAGCGCGACCGCGGCCTCGGTCTGGCCCTTGGGCAGCGAGCGGATACCCGCGCGCACGATCTCGGCGATGACCGAGCCGTTGTAGATCGTCAGCGCCGTCACCACCGCGGCGAGCGCGAGGTCGTCGGACTTGAACAGGTCGTATTCGCTGTAGAGGGCGAACAGGAAGATCATCAGGATCAGCACGGGGATGGCCCTGGCGAACTCGACGACGGCGCCCGCGATCAGCCGCACCGAGCGGTGCTCCGAGAGGCGCAGTATGCCGAAGACCATGCCGATCACCAGCGCGAAGACGATCGAGATCAGCGCCGCGACGACGGTGCCCTTCAGACCCGGCCACAGGTAGGTCGACCAGACGTCGCCCTCCAGGAACGGCTTCCACTTCTCGGCCTCGAACTGGCCTTTCTGCTCGAAGGCGCGGAACAGGAAGTACCCGGCCGCCAGCACGGCGACGATGACCACCGCCGTGTAGAGGTTGTTGCGCAGCCGTGCCTTCGGGCCCGGCGCGTCGAAGAGAACGGAAGCGCTGGTCATCGGGCGACCTCGTATCGCTTGGCGAGCCAGCCGAACAGCAGGCCCGTCGGCAGGGTGATGATGACGAAGCCGAGGGCGAAGATCGCGCCGATGGCCAGCAGCGCGGCCTCCACCTCGATCATCTCCGCCATGAGCTTGGCGGCTTCGGCGACACCGATCGCGGCGGCGATGGTGGAGTTCTTGGTCAACGCGATCAGCACACTGCCCAGCGGCGCGATCACGGAACGGAAGGCCTGGGGGAGTACCACCAGCCGCAGGTTCTGCGTGAAGCTGAAGCCCAGCGACCGGCCCGCCTCGGACTGGCCGAGCGGCACCGTGTTGATGCCCGAGCGCAGCGACTCGCAGACGAACGCGGCGGTGTAGACGCTGAGGCCGACGATCGCCCAGCGATAGTTGTTGTCCTCGATGGAATCTCCCGCCAGCTTCCAGCCGAGCGCGGAGTACAGGCCGAGCGAGCAGAAGACGATGATCAACGTCAGCGGGGTGTTGCGGAAGATCGTGACGTAGGCGGTGCCCACCCAGCGGGCGACCGGTACGGGGGACACGCGCATCGCGGCGACGATCGTGCCGAGTATCAGCGCCCCGACCGCGGAGAACGCGGTCAATTTGATCGTGACCCAGAAGGCTTCCAGGATCTTGGTGTCGTATTCCGAGATCAGATCGAACACGGCGGGCGCGTCCCTCCCATCGGTGCGGTGTGGTTCATCGGTGGTGAGCCGAGCGGGTGGTCCGGAGGATCGCCCCGGACCACCCGTGTGTGGAATCTCTAGTAGCGGTTGACCTGCGGAGCGGGCGAGGGCGTGAAGCTCGCGCCGCCGACCGTCTGCTGGATCGCCTTGGCCCAGGAGCCGTCGGCGATCATCGCCTCGATGGCGTCGTTGATCTTGTCGCGAGTCTCCTGGTCGCCCTTCTTCAGGCCGATGCCGTAGTTCTCGGTGGTGAACGGCTTACCGACCACCTTCAGCTGGCCCGGCGACTGCGCGGCGAAGCCGGCGAGGATGATGTCGTCGGTGGTCACCGCGTCGACCGAGCCGTTGCGCAGCGCCTCCACGCACAGCGAGTAGGTGTCGAACTCCTGCAGCTGAACGTCCTTGGCGTACTTCTCCTTGACGTTCTGCGCGGGCGTCGAGCCCTTCACCGAGCAGAGCTTCTTGTTGCCGGTGAGGGATTCGACGCCGGTGATGTCGGTGTTGTCGGCCTTCACCAGCAGCGACTGGCCCGCCACGTAGTACGGGCCCGCGAAATCGACCTTCTCCTTGCGCTTGTCGCTGATCGAGTAGGTGGCGACGATGAAATCGACCTGGCCGTTCTCGATCAGCGTCTCGCGCTGCGGCGTCGGCGCTTCCTTGAAGGTGATGGCGTCCGGCTGCACGCCGAGCTTCCCGGCGACGTACTTGGCGACCTCGACGTCGAAGCCGCTGTAGGAGCCGTCCTTGTTGCGCAGACCGAGACCTGGCTGGTCGAACTTGATGCCGACGGTCAGTTTGCCTTCCTTGGCGTGATCGAGGGCGCTGCCCTCGTCACCGCCGCCGCAGGCGGTAGCGGCCAAAGCCAGGGCGATCGCCCCGACACCGAGTCGAAGTGCACGGTTGATCCTCATCGAGTTCCTAACTCCTTGTGTTTCGATGCCGTCGTCTGTGCCGGGCGCGTCAGTGGCTGAGAATCTTGCCCAGGAAGTCCTTGGCGCGCTCGGACTTCGGCGCGGTGAAGAACGTTTCGGGCTCGGTGTCCTCGACCACCTGACCGTCGGCCATGAACAGCACCCGGTTGCCCGCGCGGCGCGCGAAGCCCATCTCGTGGGTGACCACCAGCATGGTCATGCCCTCCTTGGCCAGCGAGACCATCACCTCGAGCACCTCGTTGACCATCTCCGGGTCCAGCGCCGAGGTCGGCTCGTCGAACAGCATCACCTTCGGGTTCATCGCCAGCGCGCGGGCGATGGCCACGCGCTGCTGCTGCCCGCCGGAGAGCTGGGCCGGGTACTTCTCGGCCTGGTTGGCGATGCCGACGCGCTCGAGCAACTCCATGGCGCGGCTTCGTGCCTGGTCCTTCTTGACTTTGCGCACCTTGAGCGGCGCGAGCATCACGTTCTCGACGATGGTCTTGTGCGCGAACAGATTGAACGACTGGAACACCATGCCGACATCGGCGCGCAGCGCGGCGAGCGCCTTGCCCTCCGCGGGCAGCGGCACGCCGTCGATGGCGATGTCGCCGGAGTCGATCGGCTCGAGCCGGTTGATGGTGCGGCACAGGGTCGATTTCCCGGAACCCGAAGGGCCGAGGACGATGACGACCTGTCCCTTGGGGACCTCGAGGTTGATATCGCGCAACACGTGCAGGTCACCGAAATGCTTGTCAACGTTGCGCATCGAGATCATCGGCGGCGCGCTGGTGGCGGGGCCCTTGTCCAAGCTCGTGGCGTCCCCGGTCGTGTCGGGCGCGGCGGCGGCGTCGGTCATGGTTCTCGACCTTAAGGGGAAAAACCGAATTTGCCCCGGTTTCCGCGACACACCGTGACGCCACACCGCGTCGTCACAGCTCTGTAACCTGGCGGCGGCTTCCGCGCTCCGACCGCGGCGAGGCCCGGAGCCTGCGGCGATGCGCTGGAAGCCCGCTCGACGGGCCCCCGTACCCTTAATGGGTGGATTCGATCGAACAGGTTGTGGCGGGAGTACGCAGTTACGAGGTCCGCACCTTCGGTTGCCAGATGAACGTGCACGACTCCGAACGCTTGTCCGGCCTGCTGGAGGACGCGGGCTACGTGAAGGCCGCGCCGGGGGATACGGCGGACCTCGTGGTCTTCAACACCTGCGCTGTCCGCGAGAACGCCGACAACAAGCTCTACGGCACGCTCGGCCACCTCGCCCCGATCAAGGCGGGCAGACCGGGCATGCAGATCGCGGTCGGCGGCTGCCTGGCGCAGAAGGACCGCGACACCGTCGTGCGCAAGGCGCCGTGGGTGGACGTGGTGTTCGGCACGCACAACATCGGCTCGCTGCCGGTGTTGCTCGAGCGCGCGCGGCACAACGAAGAGGCCCAGATCGAGATCCTGGAATCGCTGGAGGCGTTCCCCTCCACCCTGCCCGCCAAGCGCGAATCCGCCTACGCCGGTTGGGTCTCGATCTCGGTGGGCTGCAACAACACCTGCACCTTCTGCATCGTGCCGTCGCTGCGCGGCAAGGAGGTCGACCGCCGTCCCGGCGACGTGCTCGCCGAGGTGCAGGCGCTGGTCGACCAGGGCGTGCTCGAGGTGACTCTGCTGGGTCAGAACGTCAATTCCTACGGCGTCAACTTCGTCGACCCGACCGAGCCGCGCGACCGCAGCGCGTTCGCGAGACTGCTGCGCGCCTGTGGCGACATCGACGGTCTCGAGCGCGTCCGCTTCACCTCGCCGCATCCGGCCGAGTTCACCGACGACGTGATCGAGGCGATGGCCGAGACGCCGAACATTTGCCCGCAGCTGCACATGCCGCTGCAGTCCGGCTCGGATCGGGTGCTCAAGGCCATGCGGCGCTCCTACCGCAAGGCCCGCTACCTGGGCATCATCGAGAAGGTCCGCGCGGCCATGCCGCACGCCGCCATCACCACCGACATCATCGTCGGCTTCCCCGGCGAGACCGAGGAGGACTTCCAGGAGACCCTGGACGTGGTGCGGCAGGCCCGGTTCACCAGCGCGTTCACCTTTCAGTACTCGAAGCGGCCCGGCACCCCCGCCGCCGACATGCCCGACCAGCTGCCCAAGCAGGTGGTTCAGGAGCGGTACGACCGGCTCATCGCGCTGCAGGAGGAGGTCTCGCTCGAGGCCAACCGCGCGCTGATCGGCACCGAGGTCGAACTGCTCGTCGCGGAGGGCGCGGGCAAGAAGAACGCCGCGACCGCGCGGATGAGCGGGCGCGCCCGCGACGGCAGGCTGGTGCACTTCCGGCCCGGCGGCACCGCCGAGACGGTCCGCCCCGGAGACGTGATCACCGTCGACATCACCGAGGCCGCGCCGCACCACCTGATCGCGGACGCGCCGATCAAGACCCACCGCCGCACCCGCGCGGGCGACGCGCACGAGCGCGGCGTCACGCCGAAGACCGAACCGATCGGCGTCGGCCTCGGACTGCCGACGATCGGCGCGCCGGTCCTCGAGCCGGTCGCCTCCGGCTGTGCGACAGGCTGCGACGCATGAGCACGCGCCCCGGCGCGGGAGACGACGAGAACCCTCGCAAGGGCTCCGACGATTCCGCGCGGGGCGCGGACTCCGTGCAAGGCGCGACGCCCGAATCGGAATCCGGTACTACCGCGCGTAGTGGGTCGGCCGACGCCGCGACCGACGGTGCTGGCACAGTGGACCCGGACAAGCACGATCATCCAGTCGAAGGAGACGACAGCGCCGTGCGCGAAGGAGACAACAGTGCTGTGAACTCGGTCGAGAGCAGCGGGGACTTCGAGCAGTTCCGCGACGACCTCGACGCCGTCGAGCGCCGCATCGCCGGGGAGATCGATCCCGGCGTGCGCGCGATGGTGGTGGCCGGTGCGGTGTTCCTGCTGCTGTTCTCGCTGGTGCTCTCGCACGCGGGCAGCGCGCGCGGTTTCGACGTGCTGCTCAGCACCGACACCACCCGCATCGAGCACATCGGGCTGCCCTCGCGCATCTTCGTCTGGTTCGTCGTGGTGTTCGGCATCGGCTTCTCGCTGCTGGCGCTGATGACCAGGCGGTGGGTGCTGGCCTGGATCGCGGTCGCTGGTTCGGCCATCGCCAGCGTGTTCGGCGTCTTCGCCATCTGGCACCGCCAGACCCCGGGCCTCGGCAACTACATCGGCGCGGGTCCCGGTATCGGCCTGATCCTCGGCACGCTGGCCGTCATGGTGCTCACCTTCCACTGGATCCGCGTGGTGTGGAGCCGCACGGCTATGCAACTGGCCGCCGAGGAGCAGCGCCGCAACGCCGCGGCCGCCGCCGAGGAACGCGACCGCCGCCGTTTGCTCGGCGACTGAATCCGCCCCGCGAGGCGATTGCCTCGAGGCGATTGTCCGCCCTCGACGCGATGATCCCGCGCCGTGCGTGAGGCGATTGTCGTCGCGGCGATCGTGCGCCTTCGACGCGATGATCCCGCCCCGTGCGCGCGTCGATCGCAGCGCTGATCTACACGATGTGCGCTGTCAGGTGCTCCAGCCGAGGCGAAGCAACATTCGCTCGCTCTGTGAGCGGCCGGTCTCGCGGCGTGTGACATGCGTCCGCGCGAGCAGCGCGCCCAAGCCCGCCCCCGCCGCGTTCATGAGCACGTCGTCCACGGACGAGACTCGGCCCAGGTCGAACACGTACTGGGCGATTTCCAACGTCGCGGATACCGTCGCGCCCACCAACACCATCCGGGCCACGCCCGCGAACCGAGGCAGGCGCAGCGGAAGAAAGAAACCAAGCGGTACGAATAGCAGCGTGTTCGCCCCGACCTGAACGACCGCGCTCGACGACGAGTCGGTCAGCGTCGCGACGAGATCCCGCAGCGGCACCGCGCTGATCGAGCCGACGCCGTCGACCGGAGTCAAGATCATCCAGATCCACGGCAGCGTGCCCGCGACCAGACCGACCTCGGCCACCGTGTACCGCAACGCGGGATTCCGGTCCCACCCGCGCCGCAGCCGCCAGCGCGTCGTCCACCAGATCGCCGCGAGCACCGCGGGCGCCGCGCAGGCCCACACGGTCAATACGTGGCCCCACGCATCCCACACCTGTCGCACCAGGCCGACGCTACCGGAGCGGCCGAAAAACCTTGGCCGCCAGCGAAATCAGCGGTTGCTGACAGCGCCTTCGGCGGCCTCGGCCCACTCGCGCCACTGCTTGGCCTGCTCGAGCGCCTTCTCGGCGTCGCGCTGCTTGCCCGCCGCCTGCGCCTTGGCCGCCTGCTCCTCGAACTGAGCGACCTTCTCGCGGAACTGGGCGGCGCGCGCCACGGCCTCCGGGTCGGTGCGCCGCCACTGGGCGTCCACCGCGTCGCGGACCCGCTTCTCGATGGTCCGCAGCTTGCCCTCGAGCTCCTGGATGCGTTCGCGCGGGACCTTGCCGATGGCGTCCCACTTGTCTTGCAACTCGCGCAGCTGCGCCCGCGCGGTGTCCAGACCGCCCGCGGGGTCGATGTGCTCGTAGTGGTGCAGCAGGTCTTCCTTGGCGGCGGCGTTCGACTCGAACTCGGCGTCGCGCTCGGAAACCGCGGCGTTGCGCGCCGCGAAGAACACGTCCTGCGCGCTCTTGAAGCGCCGCCACAGCGCCTCGTCGGCCTCGCGCGGGGCGCGACCCGCGGCCTTCCACTCGGTCAGCAAATCGCGGAAGACAGCCGCGGTGCCGACCCAGTCGGTGGAGCCGGACAGCTCCTCGGCCCGCACACAGAGTTCTTCCTTGCGCGCTTTGGCGGCGGCCCGCTCGCGGTCGAGTTCGGCGAAGTGCGCGCCGCGGCGGCGGTTGAAGGATTCGCGGGCCTTGGAGTAGCGCTTCCACAGCGCGTCGTCGACCTTACGGTCCACGCCGCGGATCGACTTCCACTCGTCGAGGATCTCGCGTAGCCGATCGCCCGCGGCCTTCCACTGGGTGGATTCGGCGGCGATCTGCTCGGCCTCGGCGCACAGCGCTTCCTTGCGCTCGGTGTGCTCGTGGCGGGCCCGCTCCTTCTCCTCCTTGGCGTGCGCGGCCGCTTCCTCGGAGTGTTCGGTGATCGCCTGGAGCCGCTTGGCCAGCTCGTCGATGTCGCCGATGACGGCGGCCGTGGGCAGCGATTCGGCCAGCGCGAGCGCGGCGGCCTTGGTCTTGCGCGCGTCGGCGCCCGCGGCGAGCCGCGCTTCCAGCAGCGCGACCTCGGTGGCGAGGTCGTCGAAGCGGCGGCCGAAGTGCGCGAGGCCCTCGGCGGCGTCGCCCGCCTGCCAGGAGCCGACGATCCGCTCGCCCTCGGCCGTCTTCACCCAGGCGGTGCCGTCCTCGTCGACCCGGCCCCAGCGGCTGGGGTCGGTGACGGTCGGTACGACCACCGGATGCGGGTGCTGCTGGGCGGCCGGGCCCGGGGCGGGCTTGACCGCGTGCGGCTTGGGATGGGCTGACGGGCCACCG
This sequence comes from Nocardia sp. CNS-044, assembly GCF_059570515.1. NCBI lineage: Bacteria > Bacillati > Actinomycetota > Actinomycetes > Mycobacteriales > Nocardiaceae > Nocardia > Nocardia sp. CNS-044. The sequence goes on along the minus strand of NZ_JCANSX010000012.1, from coordinate 20,465 downwards.
GGCTTCGGGGCACCGGAGGGGCGCGGTGTCGTGCCGGGATTGGCCTTCGCGGTTCCGTTGCTGTCGGTCATTGTTCTCCGTCCCTGCCGCGCGTCACGGCTGCCTGGTTACGCCCTAGCTCATCCCATTGAACCCGGTCCGAGCCCTCGAGACCATCTGATCTACGCTCTTCCCGGGCTGGGACCCGGGACCGGCAACCCGTGGTGACCTGGGTTGTCGCATGTCGACACTATCAATCTCATGGCGAATTGACGCTACAGACACTCGAAGCCGACCGGGGTGCGTCTCGGTACCGCCGTGCGCCGGCCCCGCTGCCCGAACAGATACGGTTTACCGCGTGTTCAGTATTGCGGCCCTGGTCCCGTCGCCGCCGATCCTGGTGCCCGAACTAGGCGGCGCCGCGGCGGTGGGCAGCGGGGCGGATCCGGACGACCCACCCGCGGTACTGCGCGCCGCCGCGCTCGACGCGGCCCGGTCGCTCGCGGCGGTGACGCGGCGGTGGACGGTGCTCGGCGTCGGATCCGCCGACGATGTGTTCGGACCCGAATCCGCCGGAACCTTCCAAGGTTTCGGCGTGGATCTCCGTGTCGCGCTGGCTGATTCGGCCACCGCGCCCGGGTTTGCCGCCGATCCGCGGCTGCCGCTGCCCGTCTTGATCGCCGGATGGTTGCGGGGACGGGTCGCGCCGGACGCCCGCGCCACCGCGCGCCTGACCGCGGCCGACACTTCGGCGGCGCGGTGCCTGGAACTGGGCGCCGAACTACGCGCCGAGCTCGACGCGGACGACGAGCCGCGCGGCGTCCTGGTCGTCGCCGACGGCGCCGCCACCTTGACCGTCAAGTCGCCCGGATATCTCGATGAGCGCGCGGTCCCGCTGCAAGCCGAGCTCGACCGGGCGTTGAGCGCGGGGGACCGGGCGGCGCTGCGCGCGCTCGATCCGGCGCTGTGCGCCGAGCTGGCCGTGTCGGGGCGCGCCGCCTATCAAGTTCTGGGCGGTCTGTTCGCCGTGGATCCGTCCGATCCTTCCGTCGAAACCCATTACCGGGACGCGCCTTTCGGAGTTGGCTATCACGTGAGTGTCTGGCGACCGGAACGGGAGGTGTGATGAGAGTGCCGATCGCGGTGGTCGGCCCCACCGCCACCGGCAAGTCCGATCTGGGCTTGGATCTCGCGGCCCGCCTCGACGGCGAGATCGTGAACATCGACGCCATGCAGCTCTACCGCGGCATGGACATCGGCACCGCCAAGCTGCCCGTCGCCGAACGCCGCGGCATCCCGCACCACCAGCTCGACGTGCTCGAGGTGACCGAGACCGCGAGCGTGGCCACCTATCAGCGCGCGGCCTCCGCCGACGTCGAGGACATCCTGGCTCGCGGCCGCACGCCGGTCATCGTCGGCGGCTCGATGATGTACGTGCAGGCGCTGCTGGACGAATGGGAGTTCCCGGCCACCGATCCGGTGGTGCGCGCCCGCTGGGAGCAGGTGCTCGCGGAGCAGGGCGTCGCCGCCGTGCACGCGGCGCTGCGCGCGGCGGATCCGGTCGCCGCCGACACCATCCTGCCCACCGACGGCCGTCGCATGGTGCGGGCGCTGGAAGTCGTGGAGCTCACCGGGCAGCCGTTCGCGGCCTCGGCGCCCACCATCGGCGCGCCGCGCTGGGACACCGTCATCCTCGGCGTCGACCGCGACACCGCCGAGCTGGACGCGCGCATCGAGCGGCGCACCGCGCTCATGTTCGAGACCGGACTCGTCGACGAGGTGCGCGGCCTGCTCGAGCACGGCCTGCGCGAGGGCGTCACCGCGCGCCGCGCCATCGGCTACGCGCAAGTCCTCGCCTACCTGGACGACGAATACGACCTGAACCACGCCAGGGAACGCACCCTGATCGGCACTCGCCGCTACGTGCGCAGACAGCGTTCCTGGTTCCGCCGCGATCCCAGGGTGCGCTGGGTGGACGGTGCCGATCCCGACCTGTTCGGCGCGGCGATGCGGCAGATCGACAACACAGAACGGAACTCGCTGTGACCCGACGTGTCAGCACCCGAAACGCCTCGGTGCAGGTGTGGCAGGCCTACTTGAACAATCGCACCAAGCGCCACCGCGACAGCCGGTTCTTGGTGCAGGGCGTGCGACCGATCACCCAGGCGATCGCCAACGGATGGCCGCTGGAGACCCTGCTCTACCGGCTCGGCGCGCCCGACCTGTCCGGCTGGGCCAGGGAGGTGCTCGACACCACCGACGTGCCGCAGGTCGGGCTGGTGCCGGAGCTGATGGCGGAACTCGGTGAGAAGGCGAGCAACATACCGGAATTGGTCGCCGTCGCGATCTCGCGCCAGCCCGAGCTGGACACCTTCGAACCCGGTGAACCCGGCGAGGACGCGCCGGTGATCGTGGTGTTCGACCGCCCGAACTCGCCGGGCAATCTCGGCACCCTGATCCGGTCCGCGGACGCCTTCGGCGCCTGCGCGGTGATCGTCACCGGTCACGGCGCCGATCAGTACGACCCGCAGTCCGTGCGCGCCTCCACCGGCTCGCTGTTCGCGGTCCCGGTCTATCGCGCCGCCGGACCCGCGCAGGTGCTCGCGCTGCGCGACCGCCAGGTCGCCCGCGGCATCCCGACCAGGATCGTCGGCACCGACGAGCACGGTTCGCACGCGGTGTTCGACCAGGACTTCACCGAGTCGACCATCCTGGTCATCGGCAACGAGACCAGCGGGATGAGCGCCGCCTGGCAGGATGCGTGCGACGACCTGGTCTCCATCCCCATGGGCGGCACCGCCAGCTCGCTCGGCGCGCCCTCGGCGGCCGCGGTCGCACTGTACGAAATTTCCCGGCAGCGCCGGACGTTTGCCAGATGACGACGACGAGGAGAACACACACGTGACGGACATCGAGTTCACGAAGGGGCACGGCACCCAGAACGACTTCGTGGTGCTGCCCGACGAGGATGTCCGGCTCGAACTGACCGAGGACCGCGTCGCCGCGCTCTGCGATCGGCAGCGCGGCCTCGGAGCCGACGGCGTGCTGCGGGTCGCGCGCGCCGGTGCGCTGCGGGACGCGGGCGTGCTCGCGGACCTCCCCGAGGGCGTCGGCGCGGACGACTGGTTCATGGACTACCGCAACGCCGACGGCTCGATCGCGGAGATGTGCGGCAACGGCGTGCGCGTCTTCGCCCACTACCTGACCGCGACCGGGCGCGAATCCCGCGCGGAGTACGTGGTGGGCAGCAGGGCGGGCGCTCGGCCGGTCGTGGTGCACGCGGGCGGGCCCGTCGTGGGCGAGGTCACCGTCACGATGGGCCGAGTGAAGCAGCTCGGGGAATCAACGGCGACCATCGCCGGTTGGGCTTATCAGGGGATCGGCATCGATGTCGGCAACCCGCATCTGGCCTGCGTGGACTCCGGTCTGACCGCCGAGGCGCTCGGCAAACTCGATCTGAGCGTCCCGCCCGGCTACGACCCGGATCTCTTCCCGCACGGGGTGAACGTCGAGATCCTGACCTCCCTGGACGCGGACCGTTCGGTCGACATGCGCGTCTACGAACGCGGCGTCGGCGAAACCCGTTCCTGCGGAACGGGAACCGTCGCGGCGGCCGCGGCGGCGCTGGCCGCCGACGGCTTCGACATCGCCGAGGACACCGGCCAGGTGACGGTGCGGGTGCCCGGCGGCGCGGTCACCGTGGGCCTCGAGGGCGGCGCGGCATGGCTGCGCGGACCCTCGGTGCTGCTCGCCACCGGCACGCTGGCCGAACAGTGGTGGAACGGGCGCTGAGCGCGCCCCGAAATAACGGAATGCGCCGGGTCGTCGCACCTGGCAGCATGGATGGTGTATGAGGAATTCAGAGACGTACGACATCAATCCGGCCGACGACGACTTCGACTTCGTCGACTCGGCCGACGACACCGCGCGCTCCGGTGACGTGGTGGCCGAGCGTGCCGCCCGAATGAAGCGCAACGGCTGGACGATGGAGCCGACGGTCGGTGAGCTGCAGCTGGACGAACGCAGCTCGCTACGCCGCGTCGCCGGTCTGTCCACCGAACTCACCGACATCACCGAGGTCGAGTACCGGCAGCTGCGCCTGGAACGGGTCGTGCTGGTCGGCGTGTGGACCTCGGGCTCGGCGGCCCAGGCCGAGGCGAGCATGGCCGAACTCGCCGCGCTCGCCGAGACCGCGGGCTCGGAGGTGCTCGAGGCGCTCATCCAGCGCCGCGACCGGCCGGACCCGGCCACCTACATCGGTTCCGGCAAGGCCGACGAGCTGCGCTCGGTGGTGCTGGAGACCGGCGCCGACACCGTCATCTGCGACGGTGAGCTGACCCCGGCCCAGCTGACCGCGCTGGAGAAGGTGGTCAAGGTCAAGGTGATCGATCGGACCGCCCTGATCCTGGACATCTTCGCCCAGCACGCCACCTCCAGCGAGGGCAAGGCGCAGGTCGCGCTGGCCCAGATGGAGTACATGCTGCCCAGGCTGCGCGGCTGGGGTGAGTCGATGTCCCGGCAGGCCGGTGGTCGCGCGGGCAGCAACGGCGGCGTCGGTCTGCGCGGTCCCGGTGAGACCAAGATCGAGACCGACCGCCGCCGCATCCGCGAGCGGATGGCCAAGTTGCGGCGCGAGATCCGGGAGATGAAGACCGCGCGCGAGACCAAGCGGGCACGGCGGACGTCCTCGGGCATTCCGCAGGTCGCCATCGTCGGCTATACGAACGCGGGCAAGTCCAGCCTGATGAACGCGCTCACCGGCGCGGGCCTCCTGGTCCAGGACGCGCTGTTCGCCACCCTGGATCCGACCACCCGGCGCGCCGATCTGGACGACGGCCGCGAGGTCGTGTTCACCGACACCGTCGGTTTCGTGCGGCATCTGCCGACCCAGCTGGTCGAGGCGTTCCGCTCGACGCTGGAGGAGGTCACCGGCGCCGATCTGCTGCTGCACGTGGTGGACGGCTCCGACTCGATGCCGGCGGAGCAGATCAAGGCCGTGCGCGAGGTGATCACCGACGTGATCAAGGAGCAGGGCGCGGCCGCACCGCCGGAACTGCTGGTGCTCAACAAGATCGACGCCGTCGATCCGATGGAGCTGACCAGGCTGCGCGCGCTGCTGCCGGACGCCGAGTTCGTCTCGGCGCAGACCGGCGAGGGCATCGAGAGCCTGCTCGACCGGCTGGCCGAGGTGCTCGGCGGACTGGACGTCGAGGTCGGCGTGCTGCTGCCGTACACCCGGGGCGACCTGCTCGCGCGCATCCACGCCGACGGCCGGATCCTGTCCTCCACTCACGAGGAGGCGGGCACCCGGGTCCGGGCGCGGGTACCGCACGCGCTGGCCGCGGCGCTGTCGGAATACGCGCACGCGGGCGGCGACGGCGCGGGCCCCGACGAAGGGCCGTCCGCGTAGACCGCGGAATCGGACGGAAATAGAACCGACCGTCACGTTCGCTCTCGTGCCGATAACGGACGTGACGGTTTGTCGTTCCGCCGGGCGTTCATCCGTTTCGGTGCCGTATCCCGTTCGCCCACAGTATTTTTCGAGGCTCGGTTGGCGGCCCTGTCGCCACTCCGTCGTGGCAAAGGTTGTGGCGGGTCACACTTGACGACCACCCATGTTGCAACTTGTTCCAACGTCATCCGGTAGCATCGGCCCGGATGCCGTATTCGACTGCGGCGCAGGGGACCTTAATTCCGTACGACGATGTGCCGGGATCCGACATGCGATGGGGTAGCCACCAATGCCTGAATCCTCGCCTACCGCGGCGGTGCTGACCGACGGGGCGCCGCTGGAGGTGCGTCTCGACGAGACCGACATCCGACTGATCGAAGCCTTGCTCGCGCCGGTGCGCGCGTGGACGAGTCCGCGCTTCTACGGCTTGGACAACATTCCCGCCGACGGCCCGGTGCTGCTGGTCGGCAACCACAACCTGATGGGCGGCATCGACGCGCCGCTGCTGATGCCCGAGGTGCTGCGCCGCCGCGGCAGGCTGATCCGCGGCCTCGCCGAGAACGTGCTGATCGCGGTGCCCGGCCTGCGCCACTTCCTGCACTATTACGGCGCGGTCCGCGGCAACCGGAACAACTGCATGGCGCTGCTCGCCAAGGGTGAGGCGGTCATCGTCTTTCCCGGCGGCGGCCGCGAGGCGGTGCGCCGCAAGAACGAGAAGTACGTGCTCAAATGGGAAGGGCGCACCGGATTCGCCCGGATGGCGATCGAGGCGGGCGCGCCCATCGTTCCGGTCGCCATGATCGGCGTGGACGACGCCTTCGACATCGTCTTCGACGGCGATCACCCGGTGATGCGTCCGCTGCGCTGGACGGTCGAGGCGCTCGGCCTCAAGCGCGACCTCACCCCGCCGCTACTGCGTGGCGTCGGCCCGACCCTGATCCCGCGCCCCGAACGGTTCTACTTCTCCGCGGGCACCCCGATCGACCCGGCGCCGTGGTGCGACGCCGACGACCTCGACGTCGCGGCTTCCGACCTGCGCGACGTGGTACGCAAGGCGCTGGAAGAGGAGTTGAAGTTCCTGTTCGGCGAGCGCGACCGTGATTCCGGTCGCACCCTGATCGGTCGGGTGCGCGGCTTGCTGCCGTTCTGAACCTTTCTGAGAAGATCTCGAGAATTCACTTGGCAATCTCTCAGCTACGGGTACGTAGCGTGGGGAGATGCGCAGGAAACGAAGCAGATCGGCCGCCGCGGCCGCCGCCATCGCCCTTCTCTGCGGCGCGGCCACGGCGGGCGGCGGGAACCCGATCGCGGCAGCCGACGATTCGCTCGCCGCGCAAGGCTTCAGGACGCAAGCCGACGGCTCCCGCATCGTCGACACCACCGTGCTGGACGAGCGCAACCTGCGGCTTCAGGTGTATTCGGCGGCCATGGGCCGGACCATCGACATCGACGTGCAGCGTCCGGCCGACGCCTCGTCGCCTCGTCCGACGCTGTACCTGCTCGCGGGCGCGGGCGGTGGCGAGGACACGGCGACCTGGCAACAGCGCACCACCGTGCTGCAGTTTCTGGCCGGAAAGGATGTCAACGTCGTGCAGCCGGTCGGCGGGGCGTTCACCTACTACACCGACTGGCGCTCGGCCGATCCCGCGCTCGGGGTCAACAAGTGGCAAACGTTCCTGACCGAGGAACTGCCGCCGTTGATCGACCGCGCTCTCGGCACGAACGGCACCAACGCCATCGCGGGATTGTCCATGTCGGGCACGTCGGTGCTGCAACTGCCGATCGCCGCGCCCGGGCTGTACCGCGCGGCCGCGGCTTACAGCGGCTGCGCCCAGATCAGCGACCCGGTCGGCTACAACTTCGTCAGGACGGTGGTCTCCGCGGGCGGCGGCGACACTGCGAACATGTACGGCCCGCAGGGTGATCCGCTGTGGGCGGCCAATGATCCCTACCTGAACGCCGAGGGTTTGCGCGGGCTCGAGCTGTTCCTGTCGACGGGCAGTGGCATCCCGGGACAATGGGACACCCTCGATGGCCCGTACACCCTGCCCGGCGTCGGCGGGCTGGCCAATCAGCTCACTGTCGGCGGCGCGCTCGAGGCTGCCTCGAACTACTGCACGCACAACATGCAGGCCCGCCTGAACCAGCTCGGCATCCCCGCGACCTTCGATTTTCAGCCGGTCGGCACACACTCGTGGGGTTACTGGGAAGACGCTCTCGTCGCGTCTTGGCCGATCCTGGCCAAGGGCCTCGACTTACCCGCCTGAACCGACTTTCATAGCGGAACGCTATGTATCAATCTTGCCTCAGGTTTGTCGCGAATCGTCACGTCTGCGCCCGTTTCGAAGCTGCCAGACCAGGTGAACCCGCGAATTTCGGACGTGAAGTGAACTGCCATTCCGGTTCCGGGTACCGTATGCGGTAACGACGGGCTGGTGTGGACCGCCCGGTGTGGTCACTAGGAGGTTGGTGTGGAGCGCACACTGTTCGAGCCCGAACACGATTTGTTCCGGGAGTCGTTCCGCAAGTTTCTCGATCAGCACGTCGCACCGAACCACGCGAAGTGGGAAGAGCAGGGCATCGTCGACCGCGAGGTCTGGCTCGAGGCGGGCAAGCAGGGCTTCCTCGGCATGGCCGTCCCGGAGGAGTACGGCGGCGGCGGGGTCAAGGACTTCCGCTACAACGCGATCGTCACCGAGGAAACCGTGCAAGGCCAGTACTCCGGCCTCGGTTTCACGCTGCACAACGATGTGATCGCGCCCTACCTGCTGGATCTGGCCAACGAGGAGCAGAAGCAGCGCTGGCTGCCCGGCTTCTGTTCCGGCGAGATCATCACCGCCATCGCGATGACCGAACCCGGTACCGGCTCGGACCTGCAGGGCATCAAGACCCGCGCGGTCCGCGACGGTGACGACTGGATCCTCAACGGCGCCAAGACCTTCATCACCAACGGCGTCAACGCCGACATCGTCATCGTGGTCGCCCAGACCGATCCCGAGAAGGGCGCGATGGGCTTCAGCCTGCTGGTGGTCGAGCGCGGCATGGCGGGCTTCGAGCGCGGCCGCAACCTGGACAAGATCGGCCTCAAGGCCCAGGACACCGCCGAGCTGAGCTTCACCGACGTGCGGGTGCCCGGCAAGAACCTGCTCGGCACCGAGGGCATGGGCTTCATCCACCTGATGCACAACCTGCCGCAGGAGCGCCTGTCCATCGCCGTCATGGCCGCCGCCGCGATGGAGGCCTGCCTGGAGATGACCTGTCAGTACGTGCGCGACCGCAAGGCGTTCGGCAAGCCGATCGGCGCCCTGCAGAACACCCGCTTCGTGCTCGCCGAGCTGGCCACCAAGACCACCGCCGTGCGCATCATGGTCGACCGCTTCATCGAGGACCTGAACGCGGGCAAGCTCTCCGTCGAAGACGCCGCCATGGCCAAGTGGTGGAGCACCGAGGAACAGCTCGACCTCATCAACCGCTGCCTCCAACTGCACGGCGGCTACGGCTACATGAAGGAATACCCGATCGCCAAGGCCTACATGGACGCACGCATCCAGACCATCTACGGCGGCACCACCGAGATCATGAAGGAGATCATCGGCCGCTCGCTGAACCTGTTCTGATCTCTCGCCTGTACGTCTCCGGCCGCACGGAAACCCGTGCGGCCGGACGCTTTTCCCGTGGCGGGCGAACGACCACGCGGACCCCTTCGGCGCTCGCAGACCGCACAGCTCCGCCAGGCTTGTGAACCTGCGGGCATCATTCGGCGGGGACCGGCGGGGGATCGGTGGTGCGGAGAAGGTTGGTGACGGAAGTCGGGGTCCAGTGCAGGTCGGCGCCGGGGCGGGTGGCCAAGTAGGCGGCGGTGCGGGGGAGCGGCCAGCCGTGTGATTCGGTGATGCCCGCGGCCAAATGGCGCAGGTAGGCGGGGGAGGGCGGGTTGCCGGGGAGGTCGGTGTGGCGCCAAGGGGCGGTGCAGGTGAGGATCGGGTGGCCGTCGAGAGTTCCTGCGCGGACCAGGGTTTCGTAGCGGCCGGGGCCGAGCGCGGTGCGGCCGTTGGCGAGCACGTCGGTCAGGTCGAGGTCGTCGCCCGGCGGGCGGTACATCTCCTGGGCGACGATGTCGGAGAACTGCGCGGCCGTCAGCAGGTAGGCGCGGGCGGCGGTCTCGCCCGCGGCGTCCGGCGCGTAGAAGCCGCGGCCGCCGGTCCAGGTGAGCGATTCGGTGGCGAAGTAGAGCAGGCCGGGCAGCATGAGCGGCCGGGATCGCCGCGGCGCGGAATGGTCGCGGCACCCGGGAAGTTCGATCGCGCCGCCTTCGGGTCGGCCGCCCTCCAGATAGCAGTGCAGGCGGCGGTGATGCATGTTGGAGCCGTAGGCGGCGTACCACACGAGGCACGTCACCCTGACATTGTCCCTCGTGTCGGCGGATGTCTGCTCGATGGCCGCGATCGGGTGGCCGCATAGCCATCCGATCGGTCTCAGGGCAGGACACCGCGCGTAACGGGCCGATCGTCCCGCCGCGACCAGCGGGACCGGCCGTTATGTGTGCTGCGTAGCAAGAGCTGAGTCTCGATCGCCGTCCGGGGCGCGGCGATCACCTGCACACTCGCTCGGGCCCGGTCGACGTCCTCACAACCACCCGGTGACTTGCTGGATGGCCAAGCAGGACAACGCAAGTACCAGGCTGAGCGCTCCCCCGAAGACCAGCGGCCGAACACCCGCCGCTCGCACCCGTTGCCACGACAGCGACGTCCCGATGGCGGCAAGCACCGCCGCGATCAACCACGCGCTCACCGCGCCGAGCGGCCCGGACCACGATTCCGGCACCAACCCGAACCCGGCGATCACCGAGGCTGCCACGAAGAGCACCACGAACAGCGGGATCACCCGCCATGCCGCTGGACGGTGGTCGGCCTCGGCTTGCGGCGTTCTGCGGTGGCCACTGCCGGGTCCGCTGTCGGCTTGCCATGCGCCGTGCAGCCCGTCGTCGGATGGGTTGTTGTCGGATTGCCCGGCGCTGTATCGCCCGCTGTCGGGTTGGCTGTCGTCGCAATGGCCAGCGCTGAGTCGCAGGCTGTCGTCGCGCTGCCAAGCGCCGTGTCGCCCACCGCCGGACGTCCCAACCCGCCGCTGCCCGAGATGCAACCCCACGCACATCGGCACGATCAGCAGACTGCGCACCAATTTCACGATCACCGCGAACTGCGCCGCAGCGGGGCCGAAGATCGCGCCCGCCGCCAGCACCGAGGAGGTGTCGTTGATCGCCGTGCCCGCCCACAACCCGAACGCCTCCTCGGACATGCCGAGCAACCGGCCGAGCGGCGGAAATGCCAGCACCGCAAGGACATTGAAGACGAAGATGGTCCCGAGCGCGTAGGCGACCCGCTCCCGGTCCGGCTTGATGACGGCGGTCGCCGCCGCGATCGCCGACGCTCCGCAGATCGTCGACCCCACCGCGACGAGCGTCGCCGATTCCCGGTCGAGGGCCAGCAGCCTGCCGACCACGACCGCGGCGGTCGCGCCCGCGATCACCGTGCCGACCAACACCACCGCCGTCTGCCGCCCCACGCTCAGCACCGCGCCGAACGGCAGCCCCAATCCGAGCAGCACGATGGCCAGCCCGAGCGCACGCTGCCTGGTCACCGCCAGTCCTGGGCCGAACACGCCGTCCTCGTCGACCGCCCTTCTGCGCGCGAGTCCGACCAGCGCGCCCGCGCCGAGGGCGAACACCGGCGCCCCGACGACGGGCGCCGCCCGGTCGATCAGTGTCGCGGCGGTGGCGAGCCCGGCAACCAGCGCGAGCCCGGGGAGAAGACGAGGTAGACGGCGCACGCTTGTCACCCTCGCGCCACCCAGGCCACCCCGGTAGAGAGCGCATCCCGAGGACCTCATAAGATTCGCTTATGTCCTTGGGTCACGCACCGGGTCGCCGCCGGGCCCATAATCGGTGCTCATGACGCTGCCACCGGGAACGCCCGATCTGGATGTTCTCGATCTGCTCGTCTCTGTCGCGGAACTAGGCAGTCTCGGCGCGGCGGCCCGCCGCCACGGCATCAGCCAGCCCGCCGCGAGCATGCGAATCAGCGCACTGGAACGCAGGCTGCACCTGCGGCTGCTGGACCGCGGGCCGACCGGCTCGGCGCTGACCGACGCGGGTCGCGCGGTGGTCGACCACGCGCGCCCCGTGCTCGAGTCGGCTCGCTCCTTCGGCACGGCGGTCGCCGCCCTGCGCGCGGACAACGTTCCGCGATTGCGCATCGCCGCCTCCAAAACCATTGCCGACCATCGGATTCCGCAGTGGTTGCAGGTGCTGCGCGGCGCCCACCCGGAAGTGGCGGTCGCCTTGGAGGTGGCCAACAGCAGTCAAGTGCTGGAACTGGTTCGCCGCGAGGCCGCCGACCTCGGCTTCGTCGAGGGGCCGCATCCGCCCGCCGATCTCGGTAGCCGGGTGCTCGGTACGGACGAACTCGTCGTCGTGGTTTCTCCCGCTCACCCGTGGGCACGCCGCCGCCGCGGCGGGGTGTCGCCGCGGGAGTTGGCCGCCACTCCATTGCTGTGGCGAGAGCCGGGATCCGGAACTCGCGACGCGGTCCGGGAGGTTCTGGAGGGATTCGGCGAGCCTGCCCGACCGGCCGCGGAACTGGGCTCGGCGGCCACGATCATCGCCGCCGCACGCACCGCGGTGGCGCCGGCGGTGGTCAGCAGGCTGATCGCCGCGCCCGAACTCGAGCGCGGGACGCTCGTCGAGGTATCGCTGACCGAATCCACCGCGCTGACTCGGCGGTTCCGTGTGGTGTGGCGGCCGCGCTTCCCGCTCTCGGGTCCGGCGCGTCTGCTGGCCGAGATCGCCGAGCGAACCGAATCGGACGGCTGAGTCAACTGGTGATACTCGCGGGAGCCCCCGCGTTTTCGCAGGTGAGAGCTCCGCGCTCGGAAACGGAACTGGCGTAACCACCTGGTAATCACCGGAAACGTCGCGCGTAACGATCCGTTCCCAGCATTTGCCGCATGACAGGCAGAACGTATCCCGGCACCGGACGCCGCTCGGCGCCCGCCCGGCGGGTCAGGGACATTCTGCGGGCACGGATCCGCAGCGGTGTTTACGGCAATCTGCCGTTGCCCTCGGAGAGCCAACTCGCGGCCGACTTCGACACAAGCCGCAATATCGTGCGCGACGCGCTCACCCTGCTGCGCGACGAGGGGCTCGTCGACCGGGTGCCCGGCGCGGGCACTTTCGTGGTGGCGGACAAGGCAGTGCAAGGTCTCGACCGACTGCGCGGCCTGGCCGAGACCTTCGAGACGGGCAGCGCCCGCGTGGTCAACACGGTCTTGCTGGCCGAACTCGTGCCCGCCACACCGATCGTCGCCGAGCGGCTCGAGCTGGAGCCGGGCACACCGGTGGTGGCGCTGGAACGCGTCCGCCATCTCGACGGCGCGCCGCTGTCGCTGGACGCCAGCTATCTCACCGCCGACGTCGGCGCGCCGCTGTTGCAGTGCGATCTCACCGGCTGCGACGTCTTCGGCCTGCTGGAGGCGGAACTCGGGCTGCCGCTCGGCTCGGCCGCGGTCTCCATCGAGGCCGTCGCCGCCGATCCGACGGTAGCCGGGCTGCTCGCGGTGCGGCCCGGCTCGCCGCTGCTGTTCCTGGAACGACTCACTTACACCGATTCCGGCCGGCCCGTCGACCTCGAGTACGTGCGCTATCGCGGCGACCGGTTCTCGCTGTCCGGCCGGCTGCACCGCATCCCGGTCACACCGAATCGCGGTGCGGCCGAACCGAAGGAAAGGAGCTGATCCGGATGTCGATGGACATTCCACCCGTCGCTGAGCGCCGGGAGCTGAGCTGCGATGTACTGGTCGTCGGCGGCGGAACCGCGGGTACCATGGCCGCGCTCACCGCCGCCAGGCACGGCGCCGACGTACTGCTGCTGGAGAAGGCGCACGTGCGCCATTCGGGGGCGCTGGCGATGGGCATGGACGGGGTCAACAACGCGGTGGTGCCCGGCAAGGCGACTCCGGAGGACTACGTCGCCGACATCACCGTGGCCAACGACGGAATCGTCAACCAGCGCACCGTCTATCAGACCGCGACCCGCGGTTTCGAGATGGTGCAGCGGCTGGAGAGCTACGGCGTCAAGTTCGAGAAGGACGAGCACGGCGAGTACGCGGTGCGCAAGGTGCACCGCTCGGGCAGCTATGTGCTGCCGATGCCGGAGGGACGCGACGTGAAGAAAGTGCTGTATCGCACCCTGCGTGCCCGCGACGTCCGCGCCAAGGTGACCATCAGCAACCGAGTGATGCCCGTGCGGGTACTCACGGTGGACGGCCGAGCCGTCGGCGCTGTCGGATTCGATACGCGCACCGGCGAATTCGTCACCATCTCGGCCGGCGCGGTGATCCTGGCGACCGGCGCGTGCGGTCGTCTCGGGCTGCCCGCCAGCGGCTACCTGTACGGCACCTACGAGAACCCGACCAACGCGGGCGACGGCTACGCGATGGCCTACCACGCGGGCGCGGAGCTCTCCGGTATCGAGTGCTTCCAGATCAACCCGCTCATCAAGGATTACAACGGACCCGCCTGCGCCTACGTCGCCAACCCGTTCGGCGGCTACCAGGTCAATGCCGAGGGCAACCGGTTCGTCGACTGCGACTACTGGTCCGGGCAGATGATGGCCGAGGTCAAGCGAGAACTCGACAGCGCGCGCGGCCCGATCTATCTCAAACTGAGCCACCTGCCCGACGCCACGATCCAGGAGATCGAGGGTATCCTGCACACCACCGAGCGCCCGACTCGCGGCACCTTCCACGCGGGCCGCGGCACCGATTACCGCACCAGCGACATCGAGATGCACATCTCCGAAGTCGGTCTGTGCAGCGGACATTCCGCGTCGGGCGTGTGGGTCGACGAGCACGCGGCGACCACCGTGCCGGGGCTCTACGCGGCGGGGGACATGGCCCTGGTGCCGCACAACTACATGATCGGCGCCTTCGTCTACGGCGACATCGCGGGCGAGAGCGCGACCGAATACGCGCGGGGCGCGGCGCGGCCCGTGCTGCCGGAGGATCAGATCGAGGCGGCGCACGCGCTGATCTACCGTCCGCTGAGCAATCCGGACGGCCCGCCGCAGTCGCAGGTCGAATACAAACTGCGCCGCTTCGTCAACGACTACCTGCAACCCCCGAAGACCCAGCGCTACCTCTCGCTCGGTCTGGCCGCGTTCGAGCGGATGCACGCCGACATCGCCCAGATGAGCGGGCACACCCCGCACGAGCTGATGCGCTGCGCCGAGGTGACATTCATCCGCGACTGCGCGGAGATGGCGGCACGGGCCTCCTTGCGGCGCACCGAAAGCCGCTGGGGCCTCTACCATCAGCGCTCCGACTGGCCCGCGCGCGACGACGCGGAGTGGTTCTGCCACCTCAACCTCTACCGTGGTGAGTCCGGCGACATGCGGTTCCTGACCCGTCCGGTTGCGCCCTACATCGTTCCGGTGCCCGGCTTCACGCGGCCCGACGGCGTTCCCGACGTCGCGGCGCCGGAGCTGGTCGGCGCGTGGAGCGCCCGATGAGCGCCCGGCTGCTCGAGCTGATGGACCTCGCCGAGGAATGCCCGCAGCTGTCCGAGCTGCGGCCGTTCCTGACCGACCCCGACCCGGAGGTGCGCCGCACCGCGCTCTCGGTGCTCAGCGAGACCACCGAGGAGTGGGCGCAATCCTCACCTCTGGTCGCGGCGGGCCTGTCCGATCCGGACGTGTCCGTGCGCCACGCCGCCATCGGCCTGCTCACCGAGCTTCTCGAAGTGCTGGTCGCCGGAACGGAATTCGATGCCGCGCTGCGTGCCGCCGCGACGGCGCAGGAGCCCGCGGTGCGCGCCGCCGCGATCGAGGCGCTGTGGCGGCACCGCCGCACCGACGCGACAGAACTGGCCGGCTGGTTCGCCGATGCCAACGCCGCGGTGCGCCGCACCGTGGTGGCGGGCCTCACCTCGGTGGACGCGCTCGTCGAACTCGACGCCGCCGCCGCCGACCCGGCACCGAACGTACGCATCGCGGTCGCGAAAGGCATTGCCGCGGTGGGTGACCCGCGCGGCACGGCGACCCTGCTCCGGCTGGCGGGCGATCCGGAACCGCTGGTGCGGGCAGCGGGATTGACCGCGCTCGCGCAGACCGGCTGCGGGGACGACGCCGCGGCCGTCGCGTCGGCCGCCCTGGACGACCCCGCCTGGCAGGTACGCCAGGGCGCGGCGATCGCCTTGGCCGTCGCCGACCCCGAACTCGCCGCCCCGCGGCTGATCTCGGCCGTCATCGACGGCAACCTCGACGTCCGCAAGGCCGCCGTGCGCGGTCTGGCCGAGCGAATCGCCGAACGACCGGAGGTCACCGCCGCCCTCCGCACCGCACTGGAAGACCCGGACGCCGATGTCCGCGCCTTCGCACGCATCGGCATTGCCAACTCCGGAAAGGAACTCTGATGGCCCAGGTCACCACCCGCATCGACGTCCCGGTCACCGTCGACGAAGCCAAGTGCATCGACGGCTGCACGCTTTGCGTCGACATGTGCCCGCTCGACTCGCTGGCGATCCACCCCGACACCGGCAAGGCGTACATGCACGTCGACGAGTGCTGGTACTGCGGACCGTGCGCCGCGCGCTGCCCGGTCGGGGCGGTCACCGTGAACATCCCGTACCTGCTGCGCTGAATCCGGGCGGAGGAACACACGATGAGGAAACCACCCACCCGGCTCGCGGCCTTGCTGCTCGGCGCCGCCACCGCGGCCACACTGCTCACGGGCTGCGGCTCCGGCGGCGACGACAACACGATCACCGTCGACATCGGCTACCAGTCCAAGACCATCAACACCGTCACAGCGGGCACGCTGCTGCGCGACCGCGCCGCCTTCGAGGCCGAGCTGGACGAACTCGGCAAGGCCAAAGGCGTGCGCTACCGCGTGGAATGGAAGGACTTCGCCTCCGGCCCGCCACTTACCGCGGCGATGCTGGCCGGCCAGGTCGACATCGGCTCGATGGGCGACGCTCCGATCCTGGTGAACGGCTCCAAGACCCGCGATCATCCCGACGTCGCCTCGGAGCTGATCGCGGTCACCGGCTACAACCTGCGTGGCTCACTGAATCAGGTCGTGGTACCGGTGGATTCGCCCGCTTCGACGCTCGCCGACCTGCGCGGCGAGGTGGTCTCGACCAGCGTCGGTTCGGCCGCGCACGGCATGCTCGCCACCGGCTTGTCCGCCGCGGGCATGACCCTCGACGACGTGAAGCTGCTCGGCCAGGATCCGCCTGTCGGCGCCTCGGCGCTCCAGGGAGACCAGGTCGCCGCGCTGGCCCAGTTCGTGCCGTGGCCGCAGAAGCTGGTGTTCGACGGCAAGGCACGGCTGCTCTACGACGGCGGCAACGCGAACATCCCGACGTTCCACGCCGTGGTGTCCACCAAGCGGTTCGGCGCCGATCACCCCGACGTCGTCGCGGCGTTCTTGGCCGCGCAGCGCGAAACGACCGACTATCTCAACCGCAATCCGCTGGCCGCGGCGCAACGTGTCGCCGAGATCACCGGCTTACCGGCCGAGGTCGTCTACCTGTACAACGGCCCGCACGGTCTGGTCAGCTTCGACCCAACCATCAAGCAGCCGCTCGTCGACGGGCTCGGC
The DNA here is from genome assembly GCF_059570515.1 of Nocardia sp. CNS-044. NCBI lineage: Bacteria > Bacillati > Actinomycetota > Actinomycetes > Mycobacteriales > Nocardiaceae > Nocardia > Nocardia sp. CNS-044. Next base: position 3,376 of record NZ_JCANSX010000012.1, on the reverse strand, counting down.
ACGCTCTTGCCGTTCCTGAAAAGCCTTGGCGCGCTGGCCGATCTGGACTTGGACGAATTCGTCGAGGACAAGTATCTGCGTGCGCTCTACGGCACCGAGTACGACGCCGAGCGCGCCGGCACCGCGCCGCCGAGCCCGTTGACCGGCGTCGACCCGGTCTGCGGCGGGCAGCTGGACGATCCGGCCACCGCCTCGGAGGTGTGGTTCGCCGGACAGGAGGGCACCTCCGTCGCAAGGACGCCGAGTTGTCTGCTGCGCCAGATCGCCGAGCGCGGCGGCGAGGTCCGGGCCGCCTATGTGCCCGACGCCGCCACCGGGATCCGGATCTTCGCCGCCACCGCCACCTGGGTGAGCGATCCGGCCGCCGCGCCCGAGCAGCGGCTCCGGCCGTTCGCCGTCGAGGCCGACGCCAAGGCGTACGCAGGGGCCCATCCGGGCAGCACGGTCCTGGACTACCGCGCCGCACTCCAAGCGCGCTGACCCGCATCATCTTCGAGATCGAGGAGCCGACCATGACGGTATCCGCGGAACCGATTTCCGCCGTCCCCGCCGCGTCCACCGACGCCGCGACAACGACCCATCCGAGCAGTGGGCGATCCCTCCGAAACCCTATTCCGCCCAAGCTGCGTGCCGCGCTGCTCACCGCGATTCCGCTGGCGGCGCTGGTGCTGCTCTGGTATCTGCTGACCATCAACCAGGTGGTGTTCTGGCTGCGCTTCGACAAGATCCCGACGCCAGGTGCGGTGTTCGAGTCGCTCCGTGCGCAACTGGGCACCAGCTCGTACTACAGCAACATCCTCGCCAGCACCCGGCGCATCCTGGTCGGCTTCGGCCTCGCCACCGTCGCCGGTGTGCTGATCGGCATGGCCATCGGCCGGTCGGCACTGGTCAGCGCGCTGGTGCGCCCCGTCGTCGAGGTGTTCCGCCCGATTCCCGCGATCGCGCTGGTGCCGCTCGCCATCCTGCTGTTTCCCACCGGCGAACAGGGCATCGTGTTCATCACGTTCTTCGCCGCGTTCTTCCCGGTGGCGGTCAGCACCATCCACGCCATGCACGCCTTGCCCAAAGTGTGGGAGGAAGCGGCCCGCACGCTCGGTGCGCGCCGCGGGGCCATCCTGTTCCAGATCGCACTGCCGGGTGCGCTACCGGGCATCTTCTCCGGACTCTCGGTCGCCATGGGTGTCGCGTGGATCTGCGTCATCAGTGCCGAGATGATCTCCGGCCAGTTCGGGATCGGGTACTTCACCTGGCAGTCCTACGGTTTGCTCGACTATCCGAGCGTGGTGGTCGGCATGCTCTCCATCGGCGTGCTCGGCTGGGCCACCGCGTTCCTCGTCGAACTGGTCGGCCGCCGGGTCAACCGCTGGCTGCCTAGGGCCGTCCGATGAGCGCCGGAGCGGCCGTCCGGCTGACCGGTCTGCGCATCGCCTATGGCGAAAGCCTCGCCGCGGAAGTCGATCTCACGGTCGATCCGGGAGAGATCGTGGTGCTGCTCGGGCCCTCGGGATGCGGGAAGTCCACCATCCTGCGGGCCATGGCGGGACTGCTCCCGCCGATCGGCGGCACCGTGTCGGTGGACGGCGCCACCGTCGGCGCGGCGGCCGATCAGTGCGCCATGGTGTTCCAGGAGGACGCGCTGCTGCCCTGGCGCACGGCCCGCAAGAACGTCGAGTTCGCGTTGAAGTTGCGGGGCGTGCCGCGCGGGCGGCGCCGCGCCGAAGCGCTCGACCTGCTGCATCAGGTCGGTCTCGCGGGCTTCGGCGATCACCTGCCCGGCGCGTTGTCCGGCGGCATGCGTCAGCGGGTGCAGCTGGCCCGCACCCTGGCCGCGCATCCCCGGGTGTTGCTGATGGACGAGCCGTTCGGCGCACTGGACGCCCAGACGCGCGCGGACATGCAGCGGCTGCTGATCTCGGTGTGGCAGCGGCACGAGACCACCGTCCTGTTCGTCACCCACGACGTGGACGAGGCGCTGCTGCTCGCCGACCGCATCGTCTTGTTGACGCCGCGACCGGCCCGTATCCAGCGTGTCGTCGAGATCGAGCACCCGCGGGCGCCCGGCGCCCGCTTCGAACCCGAATTCGCCCGCAGGCGTTACGAAATCCTGGCCGCGCTCGGCGAGTCCGCCGAGACGGCCGACGCGGCGATCGATGTGCGGAGCGCGTCATGACCTTCGTGATCGGCGCCGCCTGTGTCGACGTCATGGACCGGGCGTGCGTGGAGGAATGCCCCGTGGACTGCATCTACACCGGAGGGCGGATGGCCTACATCCATCCCACCGAATGCGTGGACTGCGGTGCGTGCGAGCCGGTCTGCCCGGTCGAGGCGATCTACTTGGACGACGACATCCCGGAAGCGCAACGGGCTTTTGTGGCCGAGAACGCCCGGTTCTTCGGCGAGCCACTGCCCGGCCGCGACGCCGCGCTCGGCTCGCCCGGCAGCGCCGCGAAGGTGGGCGAACTAGGGGTGGATACGCCGTACGTCGCGGAGTACCAGCGGTGAGCGCGGCTCGCCCGCTCCGCATCGCGATCGTGGGCGCAGGACCGGCCGGGATCTACGCCGCCGACGCGTTGATGAAGTCCGATGCCGATGTGAGCATCGACCTCTACGAGCGCATGCCCGCGCCGTTCGGGTTGATCCGCTACGGCGTCGCGCCGGACCATCCGCGGATCAAGGGCATCATCACCGCCCTGCACAAGGTGCTCGACAAGGAGCAGGTGCGACTGCTGGGCAACATCGACTACGGCACCGACATCACCCTGGAGGACCTGCGTCGCTTCTACGACGCGGTGATCTTCTCCACCGGCGCCAACGCCGACCGCGCGCTGCCGATCCCCGGCATCGACCTGGACGGCTCCTACGGCGCCGCGGACTTCGTGTCCTGGTACGACGGGCACCCGGACGTGTCGCGTTCGTGGCCGCTGGAGGCGGAGAAGGTCGCGGTGCTCGGTGTGGGCAACGTGGCGCTGGACGTCGCGCGTGTGCTGGCCAAGACCGGTGACGAGCTGCTGCCGACCGAGATCCCGCCGAACGTCTACCAGGGCCTCAAGCAGAACAAGGCCGTCGAGGTGCACGTGTTCGGGCGTCGCGGTCCGGCGCAGGCGAAGTTCACCCCGCTGGAGCTGCGCGAGCTGGATCATTCGCCGACCATCGAGGTCATCGTCGATCCGGAGGACATCGACTACGACGAGGGTTCGGAGGCCGCGCGGCGGCACTCCAAGCAGGTCGACATGGTCGCCAACACCCTCGAGCAGTGGGCCATCCGCGACCAGGGCAACCGCCCGCACAAGCTGTTCCTGCACTTCTTCGAGTCCCCGGCCGAGGTGCTCGGCGACGAGAACGGCAAGGTCGTCGGTCTGCGCACCGAGCGCACCCA
>NZ_JCANSX010000011.1:0-467445 GCF_059570515.1 Nocardia sp. CNS-044 | reverse complement strand
AACGACCACCTGATGCTGCCGGAGTTGCTCGACCGGGTCCGGCCGCTGCGCGGCAGAACGGGTCGGCCTCGCCACCGGATCAAGGCACTGATCGCGGACAAGGGCTACGACTATCCGCGCGTGTATACCGAACTGCGGCAACGTCGTATCACCGGCTACATCCCCCGCCGCGGCACCCACGACAAGGTGACAGGGCGATGGATCGTCGAACAATCCCTTGCCCTGCTGCACCAGTACCGCCGCCTCGCCACCCGCTGGGAACGACGCACCGACATCCACCAAGGACTCCTCGACCTCGCCGCCGCCCTCATCTGCTGGCGAAGACTCCGCAACCGAACCTGATAGGTGCTCTTAATGGAAATGTCACCCCGGCCATTTTCGCCGACTCTGCCTCCCAAGGCCCAGAGCAGCCCGCGCGATCAGCGGCGTGAGCGGACAATCGGCGCCCTGCCCGCGCGTCGTCAGAGTGCGATCAGTATCGAAAGCGGGCCTTGTCCCCGTTGATACGTATCAGAATTCCTGTCAGTGACGCCCCGCCGTCGATAGGCATGAGGGCAAGCCCCAGCGCCCGAATCGCCGCATCGGCTTCGGCGGCCGCCTTCGAGTCGCCGCGACGCCAGGCGTCGCGAGAAGCAGCGAACACTGGTTCGAGATCCGGCCATCCAGGTCCAGGCTCGAACAGGCAGTCTGTCCAGAACATGTCGACGCCGTCCTGGGCCAGGACTCCGATGACTTCACCGGCCCCCACCAGCTGCCAACAGGGATCAGTCATCGCTCTCCTCTCCACTCGGCTTTCTGCTCCGAGCGCTGATTGACCAGGTGTTACAACAGCTCGGGACCCGGCACCATACTCGATTCGCCATTACAGGATGCTTGCCGACTTTGGTGGTAGCGACGTGGTCGAAGACCGATCTGGGGGACATCCGTCCGCGCCTGTTCCGGGTACGCGGACCGGCGGCAGCGGCTCCACCACCTCCTAACCGATCCATCAGGATTCGTGCTCTCGCCGCGCCGAATCACGGGGCTGCTGTCGGGAGAGGTGACATCGTCGTCTCCCTCCCGCAAGCGGCCATTTGATGAGTGTGTAACCGACATGTCACCCAGCCAGTGCCAGACAGACTGTCCGACCGCGCGACAGGCGGATGCGGACACTCAGATCAGCGACGGCTATCGAACACCCCTGCCAGCGCGTTAGCCGCTACGAGATACCGTGCCCTGAATCCGAGATGTGCTCGTTCCGCCGTAATCCGCATATTCGTAGGTCGCCGAAACCACCCGGCTACTGCCAGCCTCGCAATTCGGAGCGCGCAGGTGGGTAAACGCGAACTCGTTGCCTGTACCAGGCTGATACAGCATCACTTGGGTTCCCGGCGGACCCGACTGTAGTGGCAGCTCGTCTCGGAACGAGATCGCGGTCGGCGGGGTAGTTTCGACGCTGCCGGTGCCGTTGTGCAGTGTGACCACGACCCCGAACACGTTGTCGGGCACATTTTTCGGCGGATACGACTGTGTCGCGCCGCCCGTGTAGACGGTCGTCTGGCCCTCGTCGGTCCAGTCCGACAAGTTCCTGCCGCAATGGGGGTTGGTGACGAGCCGAGCCAAGACACCGGACGGGGTGCCGCTGCCCGCGATCAGCGGCGGAATCGTGACCACCGCACCGACGAGAATGGCAACTACCAGCACTGCTCCGCCTCGAATCGAGGCGGCGCGCGTCCGACCGGATCGGTTGCCATACAAGTGCAAGAAGGCTGCCGCGAACGCTGCGGCAAGGGCGAAGCACGCCGCGACGATCTCGAACCGTGGATCCGATCCCGGCTCCGAGTACAGTCCGAGCCCGATCGCCACCCACGCCACAGCCAGCGCGCCGACGGCAACGACATGCAATATGTACGCGAAAAGGCTCGAGCGATTCCACGATGTATCACGAGCGAACACGCGGTCAATGTATCGACCAGTTGTGTCTGATCCGGTTACCAAGTGTGGAGAAATCGTGTGGGTCCGGCAGGAGACTCCGAAGTCGGGGAGCCCCAACCCATTCAGCGGGCGTCGCGACGGCAGTTTATGGGACCTCGGTCGTCACCCATGCCAACGCCATTCCGACACCGATGCCCTCAGGTATGGATAACGATTATGCGGCGCAGCCGATTTCACGTCCTGCCGCCGCCGGTACGCCGTGCCTGTTCACACAGTCGAGGCCTTCGCCGACATCGATCACGTGCCAGCGCATGTTCCCGTTCCACGCGGAGTACTGGAACAGATACATGACCGGATGCAGGGTGCCCTCCGGATAGCTCATCGCCGAGGCGAAGGTGCCGCTACACCGTGCGCGCTGGAGATCTGCCAGCGGATACTTGGGCGTCCCAGTCATTCTCAACGAGGTGATCAGAAACTCGCGAGTGACCATGGCGCAGGGTTCGTCCGCTGACGGCGTGTCCGAAGGTTGGGGTGCCGCCGAGGTAACGGTGCTCTTGGTGGCAGGCGCCGTGGGTTCCGCGCTGGGCGCGGTGGTCTCAGCGCCGGGCGCGGTGGTTTCAGCGCCGGGCGCGGTCGTCTCGACAGTGGGCACCGTGGTCGAGACGGTCTTGGAAACGGTGCTCGATGCCGAGGATCCGGCATTGGACGCGCCCTCACCGCCACACGCACTGAGGGTCACCGCGGCGGTGGCCGCGACGGCCGCGAGCAACATACGTTGGGCCATGTCGTCTCCTCGGGTAGGGGCCGCCCTCATTGGCGGCCGCTCCCAGATCATCTGGCCGAGTGCAGATTTCGTTTCGTTGACGAACTATGACAGTTCTCACGACCGGCGCCTGTATCACTACGGCCGACGTGACCGATTGGCTGCCGCGGTCCTCCGATTCGACAAACTCACCTACGCGCGCCCCGAGCACCGGACACAACCGAACCAGAGGCCAGCATCCACGCCGAACAGGTGCGAGCGCAGCCACTGCCGACCTGCGCATATCCTGCTCATCACGATCGCCGAGCCCGATGGTTGCCCGGCCCCCTCGCCAACCCGCCGCCACACCGAAATCAGTTACCGCTGGCGCGATTTCGCCGACGTCCGCGAGCTACGTGTCGCGGTCATCACGCGTCGACAACCCGTAATACCGCACCACACCCTCCGCGCAACATGATCATCCACGGCGGTGACGCACTGACCACTCGAGCCCAGCCTGTCGTAGAAGTAGATGCGGCTGCAGCGCCGGATACGGAGTCTGCTGCGTTCGTAGTTGGATCCTTCGGGGAACAGTGCCGGCAGTCCGTCAGCACATCGCACCAGAGACACCGGAGCGGGGGCTCAGGCGGTCGAGCTGCGCCCCGTCCTCGAGTGAAAGCCGGACCACCGACTGTGGCTCGTCCCCACCCGGGATGTACCAGAGCGATCCAGGCCGAACGCTCATCGGCGGCCACGACGATGTCTCGATTGGTGTGTCGGGACACACCACCACATCATCCCGTTACCGTGCATGGGTCGACCACACTGCCCGGAAAGATTCCCTTGGCAGCCCGGTACTGCGTAGACCGATTGAGAGGATCTGAACCTCGAGCGATCTTTCTCGCCGTGACTTGCTCAGGGCGTCGGCGGCCGCCGGCGTCGGAGCAGTCGTCGTCTCGGGCCTTACGGCCGCGGACCACCCGAGTAAAAGCCCGGAATGCCGCCCGCGACGCTGACCGGCCACATCGTCCGCCCGGGTGACGCGTCGTACACGGATGCGCGACTCGGCTGGGACCAGCTCTTTTCTCCCTACGTTCAGGGCTTGACCTTGCCCCGAGGGGAAGGTTCGACGATCGTTCGCATGAACTACAACCCACTGCGCAACGTCGAAGTCCAGCTCCGCGAGCAGGTTTCCGCCTACTGCGAGTCCAACAATGTCCCCGGGTTCGTCGCCGGCGTCTACCACCGCGGCGAGCAGGCCTGAACCGCGGCCCGCTGTCACAGTTTTCAGCCCGGCGTCGTCATATCGGTACCGGGCGGCCGCCCACCCGAACACAATCCAAAAGGAACACCGACCATGAACACAACCGTCGCGACTCCGGCACACCGCGTGCGGAGCCTGATCGACTCCGTGGCGGGCCGCACCGCGGCATCGCGAACCAAGTTCGCCGTCTTCGCCGCGACCACCGGCCTGGTACTGACCGAGTCGGTGGTGGGCGCGTACTGGGATCTGGCCCGCATCCCGTACGTCGAGGAGACCTTCGCCGGGCTGCGCTACCCGATGTACTTCGCGACGATTCTCGGCGCGGCCAAGGTGGCCGCGGTCGTCGCCGTGGTGACGCCGGGATTCCCGCGACTGAAGGAATGGGCCTACGCCGGATTGTTCTTCGTCTACGCCGGTGCGGCCGCCTCGCATCTCGCGGTCGGTGATCCGACCGCGAAGGTGGTGTCCCCGCTGGTTTTCGCGGGACTGACGCTGGCCTCTTGGGCGCTGCGCGCCCCGGCCCAGCGCGACCCGAAGCCGTTGCCCCTCGCGCTGAAGTTCCGGCGCGCGTAATTCCGGTGGGCGCGGACAAAGGCGATCGCGCCCCACATTTGTGTGTACGACTGAAAGTTAGGAAGCAGCAATGTCTTTCGATGCTCTGCGCGACACGATGCGTGGCCGGGTGCTGCTGCCCGGCGACGAGGGCTTCGACGGCGCCGCACGGCCGTGGAATGTGACGGTCGTTCAGCCGGTAGCCGCGGTGGTGGAGGCCGCCGACGTCGCCGACGTGGCCGCCGTCGTCACTTATGCGGCGCGGGCGGGGGTGCCGGTGGTGGCGCAGCCGACCGGTCACGGTGCGGCGGGTGGGATCTCGGAGGCGATCCTGCTGCGCACCGGGCGGCTCGACGGCGTCGAGATCGATGCCCAACGGCGGATCGCGAAGGTCGGCGCGGGCGCGAACTGGGGTGCCGTGCAGGCCGCGGCCGGTGCGCGCGGGCTCACCGGACTGGCGGGCAGCAATCCGGTGGTCGGAGTGAGCGGCTACACGCTCGGCGGCGGTCTGAGCTGGTTCGGTCGCAAGTACGGCTGGGCCTCGAATGCGGTGCGCGCCTTCGACATCGTCGACGCGACCGGCGCCGCGGCGCGGGTGACGGCCGAGAACGATCCGGAGCTGTTCTGGGCGCTGCGCGGCGGTGGCGGTGACTTCGCCATCGTGACCGGACTGGAGTTCGAGCTGTTCCCGGCGCCGGGACTGTACGGCGGCCGGGTGATGTGGCCGGGTACCCGCACCGCGGAGGTGTTCGCGCTCTTCGAGGAGATCACCGCGTCCGCGCCCGCGGAACTGTCGGTGTGGTTCCACCGTTTCCAGTTCCCGGACGCACCGCCGATGGTCGGGCTGGACGCCGCCTACCTGGGCGACCCGGATGCAGGGCGGGAACTGCTCGCCGCGCTGGACGCGATCGGCGGCGCGGTCACCGACACCCGCGGCGCGCTGGCGGTGGCCGATCTCGGCGCCATCACCGCCGAACCCACCGATCCCAGCCCTTCGCTGTCCCGCGCCGAACTGCTCACCGCCCTCGACGACGCGGTCGTGAAGACGGTGCTGGAAGGACCGGTCGCCCCGCTGGTCGACATCCAGATCCGCCACCTCGGCGGCGCATTGGCCGAAACCGGTCCCGACGGCGGTGCATGCGGTCCCGTCGCCGAGCCCTACCTGCTGTACCTGCTCGGCCTGGGTCTTCCGCATCTCGCCGACGCGGTCAAGGGCCGCCGTCGCGAGATCGTCGACGCGCTCGGCGGCAGCATCAGCGGCCGCAAGCCCTACACCTTCCTCACCCCGGAGGAGACCGCGGCGAGCGCGTTCGACGCGGGGACGCTGGCCAGGCTGGGCGAGATCAAGCGGGCGCGAGATCCGCGCGGAGTGATCCGGGCGAACTACCCGGTGCTGGGATAGAAGTCGGCCGCACCGCCGAGCCGGGCGAACGCAGGCCGCGGACTCTCGTTGTCTCGCGGCCTGCGGACGTCCGGCCGCTCGGTTTCACAGCCGATTCCCTTGGCGCACTCCGGGTCTGCGGCCCTTGGCGCGGGCCCGAGCCGCCGACGTACCTTCGGTCACCGTCGACGACCCCGCCATCATCGCGACCCGCCGCCTGCTCTGGAACCGCCACCGCATCGCCGTCGAACACGGCGCGGCCACCGGTCTGGCGGCCGTGCGCGCGGGCAGGTCCCGCTCGCACCATGGCGAACGCATCGCCTTCGTCCTCTACGGCGCCAACACCGACCCCACCGACCTCATGTCGGCGGTGTAGCCACCGTGATCGTCGCCCGCCTCGGGCGGCGGGAACCCCGCGCCGCCGACTGGGCGCTGAAACGCGTTGGCCAACAGCCGTTTCCGGCGAGGGCCCTAGCCGATCTGACAGCAGGGGCGCCATCGAACCGGGGGTCCGTGAGCTCGGTCAGAAACGTTCGAGCTCATAGAGTTTCGACCCGGACGCGTCGAAGACGGAGGCATGGTCGGTGTCGGTGAACTCGACGCGGTAGCTGGCGCGATTGGGGCTCTGCGTCACGACCAGCGTGTATCGGCCCTGCGCGTCGGGTTTGCTCGAGATCGAGCACGTCATCGGGCCGCCGATGTCGAGCGGTTCGCCGTTGCTGTAGAAGAAGCCGTCGCAACTGCCGCCGTCGGAATTGAACGTTTTCGTTCCGGTGCCGTCGGATGCGGTCCAGGTGCCGACTATGGCACGGGAGCCCACCGATTCGTCCCCGCCCGAGAGTGAGCTCGATCCGCCGCTGTTGCCTGCCGCCCCGCCGGGGGAAGACAGCGAATCCGTCGCGCCGCCCATCAGCCGGTCGGCCGAGAAGCCGAGAAGCGCGACCGCGCCGACGACGACGAATGCCGCGAGAACGGGGTGGTTCTTGGCCTGATTGACGATTTTGCTCGTGACATTCACCGGACCGGTGCTGTGGATATCGCCCATCACCCCGGCGAAATTGCCGGAGTTGTTCATCGACACCGTACCGGGCGCGGTCGGCGTCGCTGTCACTCGCGCGAGTTCGGCGGCGAAGCGGCTGTCGTCCGCGATCGCCGCCGCAATCGACCGTTCGGCGGCAATTTGCGTCACCGACGACACCGAACCGTTCGTCGCCCGGGCCTCCTCCAACAGTCGTCGCACGGCTGCGTCGTCGCCGAGCTTGAAGACGACCGCATTTCGTACTCGATTCACCGCGAGGTCCAGTGTCTCGTCGGTGAGTCCGTTGATCTGTGTTCCGACGCGGTTGGCCTTGCCGACCGCCCATGCGATCAACATGGCGACGGCGACTTCCACGGTCATTGCAGGTTCACCTTTCCCGAAGAGAGAATCCGGCCGCAGTGGTCCGCGGCCGGTGAGCTCAGCCCCATGTGTTGGAGTCCCAGTCGACGGCGTTGTCGATCGACTGCGTGCCGTTGCGTCCGGCCTTGCCTCCGGTCTCCTTGCTGAATCCGAATGTCCCGCAGTAGGAATCCACTTGTTTGCGCACACCGATGGTGTTGGACACGGACAGTGTGTCCAGGCCGTGGTCGGACAGCAGGTCGTCGAGGGTGTCGTTCTGATCCTCGTAACTCATCGCGGCGAAGTCCGAACAGGTCACATCCTTGGGATCCTGCCCGCACGAGACGGGTGCCAGGACCAGCAGGACGCCTGCCGCTACCGGCAGAACGGATCGGAATCTCATGGTGTTGTCCACTCCCTGTCAGTGGTCGAGGCCGGCGAAGAGAATGAGCCCGCCGACGATGGGGAGCGCATAGAACCAATCCGTCATGAAATATGTGCCACGCGAGAACGCGATATAGCCTCCGTACCCGATGGACAACAGTCCCAGAACAACCAGGACGATCGCGCCGAAACCGTAGTAGTTGAATCCGGCTATACAGATCATGATTCCGAAAACCGCTACGAACAACGCGTTGACAACTCGCATCCGACAACCTCTCTCATATCCGAAATCGCTTTCGACACCGCATCGACCTGTGTGAGTCCCTGTGCGGAGTGGGTGCGCGCGTCGTCGCGCCGGCACTTCGGCTCGTCTCGACGTCTCGGCACCCGGCCGCGGGCGGCATCAGGTCCTGAGATCAGCTGTCCCGGAGCTGATTCCGATGGGTGGCGGGCACCGATTCGGGTACACCCCGCCCGCACCCGAATCGGCCGGACCTTCTCGTGACGGCGCCACGGCGTCGTCGGATCGAGCATGCACGGCCTCGGCTGTGTGCCGGTCCGTAGCCAAGAAATGCTGGAGCGTATTGAACGTTGCTGGAAGACGCGGCGAGAGCTGCGCCGATCACCGGTGGCCACGCCGCCTCGCGGATCGCGAGATCGGTCGGGCAAAGCCGCAGAGGGAGTCGCCGCGATGGTCGACTCCCTCTGAAAGGCGGTGTGTTTCGGGATCTACAGGACGGCCGATCGGCCTTAGGTGAACAGGGTCGGGTTTCCCCACGCGAGGGCAGGCAGTCTGCCGGAACGTCCGACAGCCGCCATCGCTCCGGCCAGCATCGGATTGTCGAGCGTGTCCGGTCGATAGGCGACCAGGCGCAATCGCAGGACATCGCTCACGTCGTAGCGGATCTTCGCCGGCTCGCCGTAGGCGACCTCGACCTGTTTTTGTGCTTCGCCGTCGAGGAAGACCTGGAAGTAGCCGGTCTGCCGTGGATCCGCGGCGTCGTCCAGGATTCCGACCACTGTTTCGAACTCGCGAAACGATCGGCGCAGGTTGTACTCGATCGGACTGCGCGCATCGCTGCAGAAGTTCGCGCAGCGGTGCACGATGCTGTTGCCGTAGTGGATGCCGTTCAGATCGGCTCCGGTGATCCGTAGATCCGCGCCGCGCGTGAGGGGTTCGAGCGCGTCGGTGAGCAGTCGTGCCTTGCGTTTACGCGGTGTACTGCTCGAATCCGGCGATTCGGTCGGCCGGGCGCCGAACTGCGGGCCGACGTATTTGCCGCGGGGCGGCGCGGCGTGTTCGGAGACTCCGCTGAATGCCGCGAGCAGATCGTTGATGCCTTCTGTCGTGAATTCGCTGATCTCGTAATGGGTTGTGGAATGCGCGGCCAGGAACACTGGAATCTCGTCGACCGAGCGGCCTGGGAGCACGACCGGGAGGATGCGTCGGGTTTCCCCGCGCAAGTTTCTGGTGAGACCGTCACGGATGATCGCCGCCTCGAACTGCGCGCCTCGACCCTCGTCTGCCGCGGCGGTGCCGTCCGCGCGGCGTTTGTAGGCGGGGGAGGCGATGACCACGACGAAATCGGCCGCGGAGAGTTGGTCGATCGCCCACAGCGACCAGTCGCGGCGCTCGTAGTCGTCCCAAGCGTCGAGCCGGACATCGACGCCTGCCTCGCTGCGCAGGAACGTACAGAACTGGCGAACGAGTTCTTTGTGCTCGGGGGAGTCGTGAGAATAGGAGACAAACACCCGAGGGGCTTCGTTGTCCGAAGCCGCCCGCGCGGATGCATCCTGCTCCGTGCTCACTGGAGCGTCGTGGGCTGCTCAACAGCCCTTGTCGGTGTCATGGGTTTCCCGCCTCTCATATCGTCCTTTCCGATCGATGCCCCGAATGTGTTTCATCGGGCAGGGTTACGAGTGCACTGCCGCTTCCGCATCGCCGACCTGTGCGCGGCCCGAATTCGGTGATGGCCCAGTATGGTAGGCGACCACATCGGTCTTCCGGACCGCATTGCGCCACGAAATCACCGCACCGGATTCGGCGCGGCGTGCAGTGCTCGCGCCAACCGGGATTCCGCGGGAACGTTCAGATCCCAGGTGAGGGGCAGCGGAAGGATGCGGTCGTTCCGGTGTTCGACGCCGAAGCGGTGCAGCAATGTCGATGTCCTGCTGTCGAATTCGTCGGTCCGTTCGGCCAGTACGATCGGGGCCTGGATCGGATACAGCAACGGAAACAACAGCTTCAGCTCCAGTCCGACCGTGCGCAAGACAACCGAGACATACCCGACCCCCTCGACATCGACGGTGCTCGGCGTGAAAGCCTGCGCGCCGAGTGCCGTCGCGAGTTTCGCGCAATCGCGACCCACCGGCAGGATCTGTACTCGGGCGGGACGGACGTCGACCGAACCCTGCGGCGTCAGCTCCGAGACGAAGACCGACATGAGGCCGTTGGGCAGTAGCACCTGGTGGTCTTCTGTTCGCCGATTCTGGTTCGTGACAATGGGGTTGACGAACCGTCCGAGCCACGGAGTCAAGCGGAGACTGTCGGCGAAGGCCGCGGCGTCACCCCGCGAGGGATGGTCCACGCCTTCGGCATGCGAGTGGACGATCCCCTTCAGTTCGAGGTTGGGCTCGGCCTCCTCGATGCGGCTGAGCATCCGCTGAAATAGGGGTGAGGCGCGGAAGGTCGTAGCCGTCGATATCGCGTTCGAGTCCGGAAGGAACGACGCGATCAGCGGAAGTCCCAACGGTCCGAGCAGTCCGCCGCCGCGTTCCGGTGGGTGGGCGGCGACATGCTGGTCGATCGAGGCGAGGACGGAGTCGACGATGGAGATGTGGCGAAACATTCCGCTCACGCGGCCGTGCGAGGTAGCCGAAGTCTGCCTGTCTCGGCGGCGGCACGGATCGGGACAGGCGCGCGGAACATCTCGGCGGTGACCTGTGAGAACCGGCGGTCGCGAATCTCCTCTGCGTTGTCCGCCAAGAGAATTCGTCCGTCGATATCGATTACCAGGCCGTACGGGCGGCGGTGGTTTCGGGTGCCCGCCGGTTCGTGCGGACCGGTCGGATCGGGAGCCTGCCTCGACGTCGTGCCGTCGAAGGGCGAGTGTTCCGTGGATCTCGGCTGATTCATCGCATCGGACATGTTCATTCCTTCGGTGGACTACGAAGGCCTCACTCCAGCACAATCGACGCGTGTGGCGCCCGGGGCCCTGAAAAGTGCTCGAACACCCTGAAGGTGCTGTGTGGTCCGAGCAGGAGGGTGACAGTGGGCGGCAAACGGAGAGCGCACCCGGAGATGAAGCCGTTCATCGACGAGTTGAGCGCTGCCGCCCTACGCGCTGAAAAGAAGCACGGGCGCGTGAGTCGCGCGCGAATGGCGGAGCAGCTCAATCTATCTCCCGGCAGTGTCTACGCCTACCTGAACGGCACGACACTGCCGCAGACCGAGATATTCGACAGGTTGCTCCAGAAGTTGCATATTTCCGGCAGCGATGCCAAGCGGCTGATCGACCTGCGTGACGCGATCGACATCGCGCGTCGAGGCGAGCACGTGCGTGCCGAGGCGCCGATGCGGGAAGTGCCGCAGCATCCCGACCTGCCGCGCGACATCGCGGTCCTGCACGGCCGAGAGCGCGAACTCGACCGGGTGATCGCGATATCGGGTGATCGAGACGGCGGTGCGGTCTGTGTACTGTCGGGTCTCGGCGGTGTCGGTAAGACCGCTCTCGCGGTTCGCGCGGCCCGTGTTCTGCTTCCCCGGTTCCCCGACGGCTGCCTGTTCGTGGACCTGCACGGTTACGCCGCCGCGCCGGTCGTGGCGCCCGAGGTAGCCGCGGGCGCGCTCCTGCGGCAGATGGGCGTCGCTCCCGAGTCCGTTCCCGCCCCGCCGGATTCACGGCTGGCACTGTTGCGTGACAAGCTCTGTGCGGGAAGCTATCTCGTGGTGCTCGACAATGTCCTGGATTCCGCCCATGTCGCGCCGCTGCTGCCCGCCGCGGGTGCGTCCGCGATACTCGTCACGAGTCGCAGCACGCTCAACGGCCTCGACGATGTCGACCGAGTACAGATCGCGCGACTGGCGGATTCGGATTCGGAGGCTCTGCTGGATCGCCTGACGAGCGGGCTTCCGGTCGAGCGTGCACCGAATCCCGAACAGCGCGCGGCGATCGCGAGGCAGTGCCATGGTCTGCCCGTCGCCGTCAGGATCGCCTCGGCGATCCTGCGCAGCGAGATGTGGCCAACGGCTCCGGCCGGAAGCGGCGAGACCAGAGTCGATCTGGAGATGCTGCACGACGGCGATCGTGATGTCGAGACGCTGTTCGAATACTCCGTGGGCCGCCTGCCACCCGATTCCGCGCAGGCATTCACGCTGCTCGGCCTGCACCCGGGACCGAGTTTCGACATCGAGAGCGCGGCGGCACTCGTGGGCATCGAACCCCCGGCCATGTGGCGACACCTGCGCACGCTGGTCGAGGTGAGTCTGCTCGAAGCATCCGCGCCGGGACGGTACCGATTCCACGACCTGTTGCGCGCCTTCGCGCAACGCCGCGCCGCCGCCCGCTGCGACGCGGTGACCTCGACCGAGGCCATCACCCGCCTCGTCGACCACTACACCGTGTTCGCCGATGCCGCGGACCGGGTCCTGACACCGTATCGGCACCGCTTGAAGATGGCGCCGCGCTCGCCTCGCATCCCCGAAACGGCATCGACTTACCCGGAGGCCGTGCGGGCGATGACCACCGAGCGTGACAATCTGGCCGCCGCGGCGCGCGTAGCCTTCGAGCACGGCCTCGACGAACAATGCTGGCAGATCGCCTTCGCGGTGCGGGGATTCGCGTTCATCATCAACGACATCGAGCTGTGGACCGAGACCCATCGCCTGGCCGCGGCGGCCGCGGTGCGGACGGACAACCAGTATGCGGAGGCCGTCACCTGCAACAATCTCGGTCTCGCCCTCATGACCACCGGTGACCACACGGCGGCCGCGGTGCTGTACGAGCGGGCCCGGGCATTGTTCGTGCGTCTCGGTGACCGACACGGCGAACACACCGCGCTCGCCCACCAGGCGTGGGTGCACGTGCACCGGCGGAAGTTCGAAGAGGCGCTGAGACTTAGTATCCGCGCACTCGAATTCGTCGACATACACGGCGCTCCCCGCAACAAGGCCATCCTGCTGCGCGACACCGCGCTCATCGAGGTGAGTCTCGGCAAGTGCCTCGACGCCGTGCCGCGACTCCTGGAGGCGTTGGAGATGTTCAGGACATTCAATCTCTTCGTCGACGAGGCCATGACCTTGAACGTGCTCGGCGACGCCTATCTGGTCCTGGACGATCTCGTAGACGCGCGCGAAGCCTTCGACCGCGCCACCGTCCTCGGGCACGCGGCGGGCAGTCTCGTCGAGCAGGCTCGTGGCCACGATGGGCTCGGGAAGGTTGCTGCCGCCCGGGGGAATGGACAGTCGCACAACAACACTGGCGTACCGCGATCGTCATGTTCACCCAGGTGCGCGACACCGCCCGCGTGACGGAGATCGCGGCTCGAGCAGACGCCGTCGAGTCTCGCGACGATCGCGGATGCGATGCCACGCCGACGGCTACCGCGCATCCGCAAGGCTCGTTCGATCGAGGGTAGGGAATTCGGCGATCTCATCGGCGGCACGCGCTGGAATTGTCTGTAATCGTCTGAACGACAGCGGCATCCGAAAACGGCCACAGCAGAAATATCCTGGATCCGTTCTTCGCGACGGCGCAACCCGGGTCGAGCTCGCCTCGCTCCACCACATCGGTGTCGGCGCCCGTGGAGCCTCGAGTATTGCTGTACGACAGGGAGAGTCAGCGCATGCCGGTAGTCTCGTTCGTTCGAAGTGACGGGCAGAGCCCAGTTCGCCGAACCCGCGGGGTCGTGTGAGCACGGTTGCCGCGCTCATCACGGCCGTGACGACCGTCGCGGTCGCCGGCCTCGCCTACTTGCTGAACCAGCGCGGCCAGATCGCGCAAGAGCGCAGGCAGGCGCGACTACGCAGGGTGAGCAGGCAGATTCGTGAGCTCTACGGGCCGCTGCACGTGATGGTCGATATCAACGAGCAAATATGGGAGAAATTGCGCGAATCACATCTACCAGCCTCGGCCCGCCGCCGTCCGGATCTCGCCACCGACAGTTGGCGGCGGTGGCGTGACCACGCCTTGATGCCGGTGAACAGGGCGATGCGCGATCTGATCGTCGAACACGCCGATCTCGTACCGGAATACGAAGTGCCCGAACCGCTGCTCAATTTCTGTTCGCACGTCGCGGCCGTCGAGGTGCAACTGGCGGCCGAATCCGACAGCGTGTACGTGCATCCCCTGGTGCCGCATCCCGGCGCGGCATACGTGCAGTATGTGCGCGACACTTTCGGACGGCTCAAAGCCGAACAACAGAAGTTGGGTTGGACGTTGGACCAATAATCGGTCCGCGGTCCAGCGACCGTAGCGCATCCCGCTTGCCGTGGATACTTCGAGCATGCAGTGAAACAAAGCCGACCGCTCGGATTCTCATTGCACGAGCGGCATTCGGACGTGAGGTCCGACGTCCCGGACAATTCGCCTTTCGGTTGCGAATCGACGAATACTCGCGTATCGATTGAGCCCGAAACTGCGACGTCGGCACTACTGCCGCGACTGGGGACCACTACCGCCATTCGATCAGGACTGGAGCCTGCCTTGGATTTCACCAAAGAGAAGCGATCGCGGTGGCTGGCCGCAACAACGGTGCTGGCCTTGGCGGTCGTCGCTCTGTCGAATGCCGACGGCGCGCTGTCGTTCCTGGAACGGCTCGCATCGGATGCCTCGGCGTCACCATCGGCGACTCCGGCGGACAAGGAGGCGCTGCTCCCCGGAACTTCGCCCGCAACCACCACTTCCGTCGCACCTTCGACGAGTGCCACTTCTTCGGCGCCGAAGACATCGGTGCCGAGTTCGGCGGGTGTGCCCAGTGCGGGCGCGACGAACTCCGATGGCCCGACGCCCTCGGACGGCTGGTACGAGCTCACCGCGTACCAGTCCGTGGCCTGGAACAACGGATTCGACCCGGTCGATCCGGTTCGCATCGGTTCGGCGAGCTTCCCGAGCAGTATCGTCGGTTACTACCCATCCAGTTCGTCCGACCCCATGAACCGCGCGACCTGGATGGTCGGCGGCAAATGTGATCGCTTCTCGGTGTGGATCGGCAAGGATGCCGAGTCCGCGTCTTCCGCCGGTGTGGGTCGCTTCGTGGTCAAGGCTGACGATCGCGAGGTCTTCGCCGACGAGATGTCCATGACGGATGCCGCCCGGGAGGTCGACATCGATCTCTCCGGTGTGGTGCGGCTGACGTTGTTCGACACGAGAAAATCTCAGGACGCCAAGAATGCGTGGGGACGACCCCGGGTGCACTGCACGGCGCCGCCCGGACGTAGACGGTGAGGGGGCGGAGAGCCTGCCCGCATCGGCGGCATCACATCGACCGAATCCCGTTCGAGCGCATCAGCTCCGCCTGATCCAGGCGCACCTTCTCCGCATACGAAAAAGGCGATTCAGGTCATAACTTCGTTCGAACAACTAAATGGGCCGAGTCGGGTTCACGGAATTCCTTGTGTCCCAATTGGTTCGAAAGCCGCACTGTTGCAGCAAATTTCCAACACAAGTGTGCGGATGCACTACACTGCCGACAATGGAAGAGAATATGGCTCCACGGATAGGCACGGTCGAAAGGGATCGCGCCCTGGCGCTTCTCAACGAACATCAGGCGGCTGGTCGTATTGATTACCGAGAATTCGATCTGAGGTCGCAGAAGATCGCCAGTGCGGTCACCCAAGCGGATCTGGATATCGTTTTCGCGGATCTACCCGCGCCTGCGAGTGCTCGACGCAACCCCTGGTTGCTTGCGGCTGCCGCGCTGGGGATTGTCTGCGTCGTGCTGATCGGCGCGGTCGTGGTGCTGGTCACGCAGCAGTCGCCTACCCCGGCGGGACGAGCGGCGGCGCCCGCTACCGCGGTCGCACCGAGCCCGAGTGTCGCGACCTCGGCCGCCGGCCTGCCGAGTGCACCCCAATCCGGCACGGCCACCTCGGTTTCGAAGACGGCGACCACTCCCACATCCGGCGCCCTGTCGGATGTGAGCACCGACGCTGTGCAGTATTTGATGGACTTCAAGACATTGTCCGGCGGCAAGTATTCGGATCTGGATACCGGGCCGAGCAAGGTGTCGGGAACTTCCTACAGTCGGTCGGTCATGCTCGATCCCTATTACAAGGAGCTGGCTTTCGTCGAATACGACCTCGGCCGCAAGTTCACTCGGCTCGACGGAGTGATAGGCGTGCGCGACGACTCGACACCCAGTGATATCGCCATGCAGTTCCAGATCTACGCCGACGGGACGCTCCTCACCGACGTCACTGTGAAACTCGGCGCCACGGTTCCGATCCATCTCGAATTCGACAAGCCATTGCGGCTGCGTCTGCAAGTGACCGATATCAGCGGAGGTGATTGCGTCGGGGTATTCGGGGATCTCCGCGCGACACGGTAGACGAGCCGCGGGACCGGAAGGCTTGTCCTGATCGGAGGCATTTACGGCCGGAGGAGAGGGGCGCCGTGGGCGTGGGCGGCCGAAACTGAATGCGGCACAGCAACACGTCGCATCAGAGAGGACTCGCCTTGCCCACACCGACCATCGTTCTCGTCCACGGCGCCTTCGCCGACTCGTCGAGCTGGAACGGAGTCGCCGAAAGACTGCGCGCCGCAGGCACATCGGTGATCGCGGCCGCAAACCCCTTGCGTGGCCTCGACAGCGACGCGGCGTACATCGCCTCCGTCCTCGACTCGATCGAAGGCGACTGTGTTGTGGTAGGCCATTCCTACGGAGGCAGCGTCATCACCGTGGCCGCCGCGGGCAAACCGAACGTCACCGCCCTGGTCTACATCGCGGCCTTCATCCCCGACATCGGCGAGAGCGCCCTGGAACTCACCGACAAGTTCCCCGGCTCCACTCTCGGTCCGACCACCCGCTCGGCTACCTACCCACTGCCCGACGGCTCGACCGGCACCGAGCTCTACATCCGCCAGGATGCCTTCCACACCCAGTTCGCCGCCGACACGCCCGCCGCCACCGGCGAACTGATGGGCATCACCCAGCGCCCCGTCGCGCTCGCCGCTCTGCAGGAAGGCGCGTCGGCCACCGCGTGGCGCGAACTGCCGAGCTACGCGTTGCTCACAACCGAGGACAAGAACATCCCGATCGAGGCGCAGCGGAACATGGCCGAACGGGCGAACGCGATCACGGTCGAGGTCACCGCCTCACATGCCGTCGCGGTCTCGCGTCCGGCGGACGTGGCCGAACTCGTCCTGCGAGCCACAGCTCGGCACTGACCTCCGTTCGCAGAGGCCGGGCCGCACGCTGAGCGACCGCTTCCGCTGCGTCTGCTGCGCAAGGCAGAAGATCGCCAGCGTGACGGCATCGGCCAACCGAGCCGTGCGTCTGAAGGCCAACCACGGCACCGCCGGGGGAGGCCGCCGCCAAGTGCAACGGCATAAGCGGCGGGATGGGGGAGCACTCAGCGAGTTTTTCGCTCCGGCGCCCGGGTATCGCAGGGGCATGTCCGAACGATTCGATGATCAATCGATGCCTGCCGACCACGGTCGAGACGACGTCTCACCCTCCGACGCGCCGACCACGCGGAGGGTGCCCGCACCCCACCTCGCCATCACGATCTTGCTGGTCATCGCGGTAGTGCTCGTGCTCATCTGGTTGACGTAGAGGTGCGACCCCACACCACGATCCGCGCGGCGTCGACACGAGCGGTGGCCGAGGAGGAGGGGCTGGCGTCATCGCGGCAAGAGCTGGGTTTCGGGAAGAAGTGGGGTCAGACGACGCGAGGCGCGTACATGATGACGGCGACTCCGATCAGGCAGATGGCGGCGCCGATCACGTCCCAGCGGTCGGGGCGGAACCCGTCCAGCGCCATGCCCCACAGCAGGGATCCTGCGACGAACACCCCGCCGTACGCGGCGAGGATGCGCCCGAAGTTGGCGTCGGGTTGCAGGGTGGCGACGAAGCCGTAGACGCCCAAGGCGATGACGCCCGCGCCGATCCAGGCCCATCCGCGGTGCTCGCGTACGCCTTGCCAGACCAGCCATGCGCCGCCGATCTCGGCGACGGCGGCCAGGGCGAACAGCAGTATCGAGCGCAGCACGGTCATGGGCAGAGCCTAAATGCCCGAATTCAGGCGGCCGTGGTCGTGGTGCAGCCGCAGCCTGATCTCGCATCGCCTGTTCTGCCGCAGCCGGTGCGGCGGCTGCGCAGCCGCGACCAGAGCAATCCGGCGACACCCATACCGATGAGCGCGAAGCCGAGCGGTTGCAGCCACGACAGGCTGACCAACAATGTGCCGCTGCCGACGACACCGGCCGCGATGAGCAGCGGGACCACGCAGCAGCCCAGGCACAGCAGGGCGCCCGCGCCGATCGGTGCCCACCAGCGACGACGCTTCGTTGTCTCAGCAACCACAGCGGCCTCCCACGCGGGTCGTGCGATGACCGACTTTCGTATCGAAAGGCACCGGGCAGCACGGTGATTCGCTGCACGCGAGCAGATCGTCGCATCCGGCGGCCAGCGCCGCGCGCAGGGTGTCGCGCACGGCGGTGAGTTCGGCGAGCTTGGCGTCGACCTCGGCCAGCTTCGCCGCGGCCCGGGCCTGTAGCCCGGCATCGGCTCGGCCGCGCCCGAACTGGGTCGCGTCGAGCAGGACCGCGACCTCGTCGAGCGTGAAGCCGAGCCGCTGGGCCGCCTTGATCACTCGCAGCACCGTGACGGACTGCTCCGGATACAGGCGGTGCCCGCCGAGGGTGCGCTCGGGCTCGGCGAGCAGGCCGCGGCGTTCGTAGTAGCGCAGCGTCTCGGTGTTCACCCCGGCCGCGGCGGCGAGTTCGCTGGTGCGCAACGCGGTCACCGCGCTCCGCCGATCGCGGTGACCGCGCGGGCGGCGAAGGCGTCGAGCACGTCGAGGTAGGTGTCGGGAACGCCGACGCCCATCACGAGACCGGCTTCGGTGGTGTCGAAGTCGAAGGTGAAGAACGAGCAGCAACTCGACTCCCGCGCCGCCAGATCACGGGCGGCCGGTTCGGCGGCCGGATCCAGCACTAGTTCGAGCCGGGCCGGGCTCGGTCGGCGGGCGGTGTGCACGGATTCGGCGAAGAAACGGTCGAATTCGGCGATCCGGATCGGCTGTTCCGCGGTGGGAAGGGTGCATGCGTCCGGCACCCAGCCCTCGCTTCCAGGAGAAATCGTCATGTTCCGACGGTAAGCCTGGACCCCGGTACAGGATGCAACCCCGAATCACGATCCAATATTTTCTGAATACAGATTCTGATGTACTGTTGCGCTATGGAGACTCTGCCGGCGCTGCACACCGACGCTCTCGCCCGGTTCGGGCATGCGCTGTCGGATCCGACCCGCACCCAGATCCTGCTGAACCTGCGCCTCGAGCCGGGATATCCGTCGGAGCTGGCCGAGCGGATCGGTGTCACCCGCCAGATCCTGTCCAACCATCTCGCGTGCCTGCGCGGGTGCGGGCTGGTGGTCGCGGTCCCCGAAGGCCGCCGCAGCCGCTACGAACTGGCCGACACCCGCATCGCGGCCGCCCTCGACGACCTGCTCGGCCTGGTGCTGGCCGTCGACCCGGCCTGCTGCCCGGACGCCGTCACCGAAGGTTGCTGCTGATGGCCTCCCTCGGGATGCCCTCGTTCGAGGTCTCGGTCGGTCCGAGCCCGGATCGCAAGGCGGTGCTGGCGCGGCGGATCCGGTGGTTCGTCGCCGCGACCATTTCCTACAACGTCATCGAGGCGGTCATCGCGCTCACCGAGGGCGCGCGGGTGTCCTCGACCGCACTGATCGGGTTCGGCCTCGATTCGGTGATCGAAGTGTCCTCGGCCGCGGCGGTGGCCTGGCAGTTCGCCGGCCGAGACCCGGAGAGACGAGAGAAGCTCGCGCTGCGGATCATCGCGTTCTCCTTCTTCGCCCTCGCCGCCTACGTCACCGTCGAGTCGGTCCGCGGCCTGCTCGGTATCGGCGACGCGCGGCACTCGCCGATCGGGATCACCCTGGCCGCGGTCAGCCTGGTCGTCATGCCGGTGCTGTCGTGGGCGCAGCGCCGGGCCGGGCGCGAACTCGGATCCGCCTCCGCGGTAGCCGATTCCAAGCAAACCCTGCTGTGCACATACCTCTCGGCGGTCCTGCTGATCGGACTGCTGCTCAACAGCCTCTTCGGCTGGTCCTGGGCCGACCCGATCGCCGCGCTCGTCATCGCCGCGATCGCGGTGAAGGAAGGCCGCAACGCCTGGAAGGGCGACACCTGTTGCGCCACACCGACCGCACTGCTCGGCACCGCGGGGACGAGCGAGCACGCCTGCGACTGCTGCGACGACTCCAGCGGAAGGGACCGCTGAGACCCGGCCTCCCCGCCGCCCAGTCGACCCAACGCTGTCATCGCTGGACGAGAGAGTGATTCTCTGACAAGAGCTTTCCGCCTTCTGATGTGGTCATCGGCCATTGCCGACCCCACTCGGGACGATCGAACCCGCGGGGTAGTGGTCGAGTGGCACGAGGTCGCGCGACCAGGCGGAAATGATCGGAGTGACCACCCGCCATGCCTGTTCGGCTTCGTCACCGCGGATGGACAGGACCGGGTTTCCGGTCAGGACGTCCAACAGGAGCCGTCCGTAGGCGGGAAGTTCCGGTGGTTGAATCGGCGCCGTCATGGTGAGCGGGACCAGGGTGCCCACGGTGGCTCCCACGACCGTGAGAGCGAGGGTGAGGCTTTCGGGGTCGAGCGTGAAACGCAGGATGTTCGGCGATGTCGATTCATCGTGACCGAAGGGCACGTGGGGTACGGGACGAAAGTGGACCGCGACTTCCTTGCGGTCCGCGCCGAGAGCTTTGCCGGTGCGCAGTACGAAGGTCGTTCCCGACCATCGCCAATTGTCGAGTGCCAGTTCGATTTCGGCGAAAGTCTCGGTGCCCCGTCGCGGGTCGACGCCGGGCTCGTCGGTGTAGGAGGGGACGCTGCGATCGCCGATCGTGCCTGCGCTGTAGCGGGCTCGCCGCGTGCGGTGCGGTATGTCGTCGTCGGTGAGGGGACGTATCGACCGCAGCACGTCGACCTTGCGGTCGCGCAGATCACGCTCGGACAGCGTGATCGGTGGTTCCATGGCCACCAGGCACAGCAATTGCAGGAGATGGTTCTGCACCATGTCCTCGAGCGCCCCGACGTTGTCGTAGTACCCGGCCCTGCCCTCGACGGTGAGCGTCTCATCCCAGGTGATCTCGACTTTGGCGATATGGGCGCTGTTCCACAGGGATTCGAGCACGCGATTGGCCAGCCTGCTGCCGAGCAGGTTCTGCACGGTCGTCATGGCGAGGAAGTGGTCCACCCGGAACACAGCCTGTTCCGGCACCAGGTCCGACAGCAGCTGGTTCAGTGTCTCGGCACTGGCGAGGTCGACGCCGAACGGCTTCTCGAGCACGATCCGGCTGCCGTCGGGCAGGTTCGTGTCGTGCAACGTCCGAATCGCCGTGGGGAACAGTCCGGGAGCCAGCGCCAGGTAGACAGCCACCGGACCGTCACCGGCGATCGCTTCGGCCACCTCGAGCGGGTTCTGGATGTCGGCTCGCCGGTATCGCGCGGCGGCTGTGACCGCTCGTCTGGCATCGCCTGCCGTCTTCGCGGCGTGCTGGTCGAGTTGGTCGGCAGCCCATGCCCGGAATTGCTTGTCGTCCCAATCTTTCAGATCGACGCAGACGAGTTGGCAACTCGTGTCGAGCTTTCCGGTCTCGTGCAGTGCGGCCAGTCCCGGCAGGAGATAGCGTCCGGTCAGATCGCCTGTGCCGCCGAAGATGACAAGTCGTTGGATCATCGTCGGTCCGCCTTCGCGCGTGCGAGATTCACGCCACTGGCGATGACGCCGATGTGGCTGAACGCCTGAGGGAAGTTGCCCATGAACGCACCGGTCGTTGGGTCGATCTGTTCGGAGAACAGACCCAGTGTGCTGGCGCGGTCGCACAGTGAGTCGTAGAGCTGCTCGGCTTCCTCGATACGGCCTTGCATGGTCAGGTTGTCGACCAGCCAGAAGCTGCACAAGACGAAGGCGCCCTCGTCGCCCGGCAGGCCGTCGGGTGCTTCGTCGTGCCGGTATCGATACAGCAATCCGTTTCCGGCGCCGAGGCGATCGGCCACGGCCGCGGTTGTCGCCACCATGCGGGGATGATCGGCGGGGACGACATGCCGTAGTGGCAGCGCCAGCAGGCTGGCATCGAGGGCGCCGCCTCCGTCGAGATGTGCGCTGAGCGTTTGCGCGCGATCGTCCCACGAGCGTTTCAGGATGGATTCGCGGATCTGAGCGGCGGTGGCGCGCCACGTGCCGACGGGCCCGGGCAGAAAGAAGCGTTCGCCGATCGAGGCGGCTCGGTCCAGCGCGACCTCGCACAGTGCGGCGCTGTAGGTGAACGCGCGGCCTGGGCTGCGCACTTCCCAGATGCCTTGATCCGGTTCCTCCCATGAACGACCGGCCGCATCCGCCAGTCGCGCCAGGCTGGCCCACAGGACTTGCTGTATCTCCCCGCCGGAGCGCAGCCACTGGTCGGCGCAGTCGAGAATCTCGCCGTAGACGTCGTGCTGGCGTTGGTCGGCTGCGCCGTTGCCCCAGCGGACGGGAGCCGAGCGCCGGTAGCCTTCCAGATCCGCGGCCTCGGTCTCGTCGGGCACGGGGTCGCCGTCGATGTCGTACATGATGCGCGGCCCGTTGCTGCGTTCGAACGCGTCGAGAACCCATCCGAGGAACGCGTCGGCCTCGCCGTCGAAACCGATGCGGCGCAAGGCATACACGGCATAGGACGCGTCGCGAATCCACACATAACGGTAGTCCCAGTTGCGGATGCCACCGATCGGTGCGGGGAGCGAGGAGGTGGGTGCGGCGACGACGGACCCGTTGACCCAGTGGTCGCACAGTTTGAGGGTGATCGCGGCACGCCGGACCAGAGGTTCGCGCGGGCCGTCGTAGCTGCACCCCGTCAACCAGTATCGCCAGGCGCTTGCGGTGTCGTGCAGCATCGACGAGGCGTCGAGACGGTGGTGGCGGTGGAATCGTCCCCAGGACAACACCAGGTCCAGCCGTTCTCCCTGTTCCAGGTCGTAGCTGCCGTGCAGGCCGGTCAGCGGCAGGTTGCCGCGCAGATGCAGCCGTAGGCCCGGTTGTGACTTCGCGCGGATCTCGAGACCGCTGAACACCGGTCTTACCTCGCCACCGCCGCGGGGTGAGACGTCCACGTTCAAACGGACGTGTCCGTCGATGACCACCGCGGAGCGCACGAGTTCGGCGCGGTTGGCCGGAGCGTCGTCGCGCAGGTCGGCGCCGGAGCGCAGCACCATCGCATCGGTCAACCGGACGACCCCGGTCGCACAGCGCATCTCGGTTTCCAGTACGCCGGTGTCGGGTTGATACCGCTGTCGGCCTTCGAGCAAGTTCGCCGGTGCGACGGTGAACGAGCCGCCACGTGCGTGATCGAGCAGTCCGCAGAACAGCGGTTCGGCGTCGAACCGGGGAATGCACAGCCAGGGGATCGTGCCGTCCACACCGGCGAGGGCGGCGGTCGCGCCGTCTCCGATCAGTCCGTAGTCCTCGAGCGGGAGATAGCCGTCTCGATGACGAATCGGTCTGAATGGTGGATCGGGATCGTGCATCTCGGCTCTTTCCCGGAAGAAGGCAAGCGAAGTGGCGGCGGTCCTCAGCCGAAACGAATCAGCACCTTCACGACATCGTCGAGCTTCTTGTCCGAAACCTCGAACGCCTGCTCCATGTCGTCGAAAGCGAACTCGTGTGTCGTCATCGGCGTCGGATCGACCTGGCGAGACTCCAGGATGCGCAGCAGACGCTCCATACGGAGCCGCCCGCCCGGACACAGTCCGGTCGCGATCGTCTTGTCCGCCATGCCGACCCCCCACTCCACCCGGGGGATTCGGACGAATTCTCCGTCGCCGAAATATCCGACGTTGGATATCGTTCCGCCCGGCTTGGTGATCTTCACCGCTGTCTGAAACGTGGTATCCGCGCCGAGCGCTTCGATCGCGGTGTCGACGCCCTCGCCGCCGGTCAGTTCGAGGACGCGCTCGACAACATCCTCGCTCGTGAAGTCGATGATCTCACCGGCGCCGTATCGGCGTGCCAACGCTTGACGTGCCGGTACCGACTCCACACCGATGACCAGACCGGCACCCCGCAATTTCGCTCCCGCCGTTGCCATCAGGCCCACCGGACCCTGAGCCAAGACTGCCACGGTGCCGCCGATCGGAATGTTGCCCTTCTCGGCGCCCATGAATCCGGTCGACAGCATGTCGGCGCAATACACCGCCCATTCGTCCGGAATACCGTCCGGGATGACGGCGAGGTTCGCATCGGCATCGTTGACGTGAAAGTACTCGGCGAAAACGCCATCTTTGGAGTTGGCGAACTTGAAACCGCCGAGCGGTCCACCCGATTGCGACGGAAACCCGTTCTGCGCGGCCGCATCACCCCAATCCGGGGTGATCGCACCTGACAGGACGCGGTCGTTGGCGCGGATGCGCCGCACCTCGCTGCCGACTGCGTGCACGACTCCCACGGCCTCGTGACCCAAGGTCAGGTTCTCCCGTGGACCGATACCACCCTGGACGGTATGCGAGTCGGAGGTGCAAATGAGGGCTGTGGTCGTCCGCACGACCGCGTCGAATGGGCCGGGCTCGGGGACGGGTTTCTCGGCGAACCCCACCGACCCGATCTGCTTCATGACGAACGCCTTCATCGTCCTGCCTCTCCCTAACGCTTAGGTTGTAGAAACGGCATGCGACGGCGAATCTTCGCAAATTTAGCAGCTTTGCACCGGGTCACCAACGATTGTTATCACCACGCGATCTCCGCTACCGCAGTCACCGCCCGTGCACGAAACCCGGATCGAATGACGTCGAGACCGGCACCCACGGCTCGGGGCGGAAGGCTCCTTTCGCCGCCCGTCACGAATGGCGGCAAGCGGTGACAGAGGAGTTCAACCTCTCAGGTCGCGGCGGGTGTAGCCGTACAGTCCGATCGTCACGGCCACGACCGAGATGGCGGCGAGGGTGAGGCTCGCTGTCCAGTCGGGTGCGGTGTCCGGTACGGCGGCGAGGTGCGCGAAGGGGGAGATTTCGCGGACCCAGCCGGGCGCACCGATGCTCTGGGCGACGACGTCGAGGAGGAACCCGCCGACGACGGGCACGGCGCCGATCGGACCGACGGCCTCGGGGAACCAGCCCAGTGCCAGTGCCGCGGCGCCGAGCGCGAGCACAGCGACCGGGGCGGCGTTCGCGGCGCCTGCGATGGCCTCGGGCAGGCTCAGCGGCGCACCGGTCAGTACCGCACCGACCCACATCGCGACCGCCGCGGTGAGCAACAGTACTGCGAGACCGCCTGCGGTGACGATGATTTCGGTTCCCGCCGACCGGTAGCGGGGCAGCGGAAGGGCGTGTAGGGCGGTCCAGCGGCGCGCCTTCTCGTCGGCAGCCATGGTGGTGATGCGGGTGGCGGCGTAGAGCCCGGCCGGGATGGAGAGCAGGGCGAACATCGCGGCGGCGAACCCGGTGGCCGAATCGAGGCCACCGAACCCGGCCGTCGCGGCGAGTTCGGCGAAACGCGGGTTCTCGGCGAAGAATTCGAGGATCGAGGAGATCAATGCGCCGATGAGCAGGAAATAGGCGGCGATCCCCACGCCCCAACCTGTGGTGGGTGCGAGGGCGCGCCGAACGGCGAAGCTGAGCACCGAGCCGAGCAGTCGGGTGCGGGCGGGCCTGGTGTCGGACAGGGTGACCAGGGCGCCGCCGAGATCGCGCCACCGGGCGGCGACGATCGCCGCCGTAGCGGGCGCGATGGCGAGTACCGCCAGGACATACAGCGGTTCGATTCGGTTGTGGGCGTACGGGGCAACGCGGGCGGCGAGCCCGAAGGGGGTGAGCCAGGCGGTCCACGCGAGCGCGGGGACACCGTCGGCGAGCATCCGCAGCAGCAGGCTCGCCCCGAGGACTGCCGAGGCGAGCCCTGAAGCCGCCGCCCGCGTCGGCAGCAGTTGCGCGGCCAGCAGCCCGACGCCGGCGAAGGTCACCGTCGATCCGAATACGCACAGTGCGTGCAGCAGCGCTCCGGTGGGGTCCGTACCGGTCACGACCAGACCGGCTCCGACTCCCGTCGCGATCACCGCGGCGGCCAGACACAATGTGCTTGCGCAGCGCACGACCAGGTCCATCGGGCGTAGCCTGCCGCCGAGCAGCAGGTCCCAGTGCCCGGCGTCCTCCTCGCCGCGAGTCAGGCGTGTGGCGGCCAACAGGGCCCACATACCGCACAGCACCAGCACCGGGGTACCGGTGCGCCAGACGGTGAACCCGCCGGGATCGTCGAGGGCGAGCGGGGCTCCGAACAAGATTCGCACAGCGGGGTTTTCGGCCAGTGCGCGCAGCGCGCCGGCGTCGATGCTGTCGGCGAAGGTCGTGCGGTACTGAGCCGCGACGAGAGCCGACAGGCCGGTGGCTGTGAGCGCCACGATCGCCGCTGCGCGCCGCGCCTGACGGCGGGTGAGCCGGGCCGCCGCCCGACCGGGCGCGGAAAGCCGCACCGGCTGTGGCCGGACCGTCGTGGCGGTCATCGCCGCGCCTGCCCGTAGTAGTCGAGGAAGATCTCCTCGAGGGTGGGCTCCCGAGACGACAGCGCCGTCACTTGCGCTGCGGCGAGCGTGCGCAGCGCGGGCGCGGGCGGCCCGGACAGGGTGAACCGCATGCGGCCATCATCGAGCACCTCGACGGCCTCGACACCGTCCACCTGGTCCAGCGCCGGCGCCGCGCCCTGGTAGGCGACCTCGACGATGGTGCGGTGCAGTCGGCGCAGCTCGGCCAGTGTCGCGATCTCCACCAGTCGCCCGGCGCGCAGGATCGCGACCCTGTCGCACAGCGCCTCGACCTCGCCGAGCTGGTGCGAACTCAGGAAAACCGTCTGCCCGCGCTCGCGTGCTTCGGCGACACACCGACGGAACTCGCGCTCCATCAGCGGGTCCAGCCCGCTCGTCGGCTCGTCGAGAACGAGCAGCGAAGCTCGGGAGGCGAAAGCGGCGACCAGAGCGACCTTCTGCCTGTTGCCGGTGGAGTAGGCCTTGCCGGGCTTGTCGACATCGAGGTCGAGGCGGTCGATCAGCTCGGCGCGGTAGGACAGGTCGATGCCAGGGCCGACGCGGGCGAGTAGCTCGAGCGCCTCGGCACCGGTCAGAGACGGCCACAACGCCACATCGGCGGGCACGTAGGCGAGGTGGCGGTGCGCGCGCCGCACATCACCGGCCTCCGCACCGAACACTCGTACGGTGCCCGCGGTGGGTCGGATGAGGCCGAGAATCAGCCGGATAGTGGTCGACTTGCCCGCTCCGTTGGGTCCGAGGAAGCCGAACACCTCACCTGGCCCGACGGTCAGGGTCAGATCATCGACCGCGATGGTGCGGCCGAAGCGCTTGGACAGATGCTCGATCGAAATGGCCGCGCGCGTATCGACGCGTGCGGGCAACGCCGCTGTGGACATGGAAGCCCTTTCGAGGTCGGCGGATACGACACGCCGACCAGACTTCCCGGCTCACCTGAGTAAAAGGTACTCCGCTGCCGCGGTCGTGGCGGGTTTTCGACGATCGGTGCGCGCAGCGATCCGGCGTCCACACCACCGTTGCCGGGGCATCGCCGAGGCGCTGAATCTCCGGAATGCGCCACGAGCCGCTCGATTGCCCGGCACAATTTCGATGGACTGCCCCGTATCAGGTCGAACGGCTCGGCTGCGAATCCACAATCCACATGTCGCGAGCGCGCCGAGTCCCGGGCCGGTAGACGACATCGCAGTCGTGTCACAGCGAATTCAAGTTGTCAGAGATGGTCAGCGCTTTGCCCGCCCAACGATGAACGGTGCTCACCTGGGCTCCGAACGCGAATCGACGACTCGACCAGAAGGAGATGACGTGATCGCCAACCGACGTCGAATTACCCGCTCCGCTCTCGTCGCCGGGACGGTGGCCGCGAGCATCATGCTCACCGGCTGCAATGACAACGGCAACGACACCGCAGACGACACCACGATCATCACCACACTGCCCGTCACCACGACACAGCCGACCACCTCCCCTGCGACATCGCCGACGACGGGTGCCGAAATCAGCTCCGAAGCCAGCCAGCAGTTGTGCGACATGATCCAGCCCGAACTCGACAACTGGCGCGACCAGGGTTCGACTATCGCCAAGACCAGTTTCAACGGAACCGTGCAGAACTGGGCGGCCCGCAACGAGCTGACCGACGACGTCGTTCAGGACAAGACGATCGTCGACACGGTCACCACGCAGACCTGCCCCGACGTCCGGCAGCAAGCACTGGAGGTGCTCGAGGTTCCGGACCTCGCCGACGCGCTGGTGGGATTCGGCGGATAGCCGCCGGTCGCGCAGCGGCTGTGGACCCACCTGCGGTGATCGTGCGTACCGCGGTGGGCAAGGGGTAGGCGCGGTGTAAGCACCTACCCCCACGAATGGAGGCGTCATGAGGGACGTCGATGACACTGTTCCCGCCGACCGCGGCCGGCGGCTGCGAATTCCGCGTAGCCGGGGAGCCCTCGGCGGGCTCGCGGTGCTACTGCTGGGCGCCTGGGGTGCGCTGATCCCGTTCCTCGGGCCGTCCTTCGACTTCGCGTTCACTCCGGACGAGCCGTGGGTGTGGACCGCGGCGCGTGGGTGGCTCGAAGTACTGCCCGGCGCCGCCGCGGTCATCGGCGGACTGCTCATGTTGGTGAGCCGCAACCGTCTGGTGGCGAGCTTCGGCGCGTGGCTGGGGGTGGCGGCGGGCTTCTGGTTCGTCATCGGGCCGGTGCTGGCGGGCCCGTTGGGAATCGGGGATGTCGGTGACCCGGTCGCCACGTCCGACTGGAAACGTGCCGTGCTGCAACTGACCTACTTCTACGGTCTCGGTGCGCTGATCCTCTTCTTCGCCGCGACCTCGCTGGGCCGATTGTCGGTGCGTAGCGCACGCGACATCGCCTTCGCGCAACGTGAGGTCGATACCAGAGCCGCTGCCGAAGCGGACAGGCAGCGCCGCCCAGCCGACACACCGAGGCCCGGCGAAACCGCACCGTGGTCCACTCCCGCGACGGAGCCCCGGCCGCATGATCCCGGGCCGTACCGCGGCTGAGAGAACGCAAAAGACAGTGCCGCCCCGCAGTTGTCGTGCGGTTGCCCGTGGCGCTCTACGGTGGAGATATGACCGCCTTGGAGTATCGGCATGTGCTGGTCGCGCGGGACGGCGACACCGTGCGCATCACCATGAACCGGCCGGAACGGCGCAATGCGCTGTCGGGTGAGCATCTGGCCGAACTGCTCGCCTCGTTCCGCGCCGCGGGCGAAACCGACGCCACGGGGATAGTGCTCGGAGCGCACGGTCCGGTCTTCTCCGCGGGACACGATTTCGCCGACGTCGCCGCCCGCGACCTGCTCGGCGTGCGGGAACTGCTCACGCTGTGCACCGAACTCATGTCGACGATTCAGTCGGTGCCGCAGGTGGTGATCGCCCGGGTACACGGACTGGCCACGGCCGCGGGCTGCCAGCTGGTGGCCTCCTGCGATCTGGCCGTCGCCGCCGAATCCGCCGGTTTCGCGCTCCCTGGCGGCAAGGGCGGCTGGTTCTGTCACACTCCCGCGGTGCCGGTGGCCCGCGCCGTCGGCCGCAAGCGGCTGATGGAGCTGGCCCTCACCGGCGACCCGATAGATGCCCGTACGGCCGAACAGTGGGGCTTGATCAACCGGGCGGTGCCGGACGCCGAGCTGGACGCCGCCGTGGACGAGTTGCTCGCCCGCGCCACCCGGGGCAGTCGGGCCAGCAAGGCACTCGGCAAACGCACCCTCTACAGCCAACTCGACCGCCCCGAAGCGGACGCCTACGCCCTCGCCCTGGAGGTCATGGCCGCCGCCGCGCAAGTTCCCGGCGCCCGCGAAGGGATGGCGGCCTTCCTGGAGAAGCGCCCACCTGTCTGGCGTGACTAGCAACTCGGCGGTGTGAGCGCGCTGTCAGCCGAGCGCCGCCTGCATGGCCACCCCGTCGACGTAGGAATGCTTCTCCTTGACGGCGCCGTCCTCGACCAGGACGTAGTCCGCGAGGTCGACCTGCACGCGATTGCCGGTCGCCGAGGTCCCGGTCAACTGCCACTGCACCACCCAGAAATCGTCTCCGACGCGCAACGAGATCAGGTGGAAGGTCAGGTCGGGAACCAAGGCGAAGGTCCCTGCCGCGGCCTGGCGGATGGCCGCGCGGCCTCGGGCGGGTTCCTGGCCCGAGTGCAAGTGGAACACCGAGTCGGGGGTGTGGAGTTCGATGATTCGGTCCGGGTCGCGGTCCGCCCAGCACGCGTGGTAGCGCTCGAACAATTCGTGTGTGGCAGTGGTCATGAGGGCCAACTCCGATCGCTGTAGCAGTAGTTTTCGTCGATATGACCTGAAAGGTGTTCCGCGAGGGCCACTCTGGACGCTGTGACCGATCAGGGACTTCAGTGTCGCGGGGAGCCGTCCGTCGTGGCGACGGGCGCACGCCTCCACTTCGGGCACCTCCGTTGTGCGCGCGCACAACGAGCGCTAGGTTCACGACAGTGACCCAGGACATACCCGCCGAGCACCCGCGCCTCCTTCGCGAGCTGCGCGCGGATCTGGCCGCGATCTCCGAAATGGTCACCGCCAGAATCGAAAACGACGACGGGGACTACGGCGACGCCGCGCTCGATCAGCACGAATTGGCCGCCATCGTGTCCGAAAGCCTCGCGGCGTTGCTGGACGCGCTTGGCGGAGAGCCGTATTCGCTCGAACCCGCCCGAGGCGCTGGACGCCTCAAGGCCGAGCGAGGCATTCCGCTGGACAGTTTGCTGCACGCCTTCCGTCTCGCGGGCCTGGCGTTCTGGGAGATCATCGTCGAACGCGCCGATGACGACGACCGTCCCGCGCTACCTCAGCTGTCCACGCGGATGTGGGCCACCGTCGACGAGTATTCCGTCGCCGCGGCCGACGCCTACCGGCGTGTAGTCGTCTCCGGGGCCGAACAACCCGATCAACGGTTGCTGCGGGCGCTGCTCGATCCAGGCTTCCCGCCGACGCAGCGTGCGGACCTGGGCCGAAGGATGCGCCTGCCCGCCCGAGCCACGTACGTCGTCCTGGTCGGCGACATTCGCCTCGTCGCGACCGGAGTCGCCACCGTCCGCACCCGTCTCGCCGAAGACCGAGTCACCCTTGCCGCCGCGGTCTCGCCGGTCACGCTCGACCGCGCGCTGCACGCCGTGCGCGCGCGAGCCGGTGCGAGCAAGCCGTTCACCGACCTCGCGGCCACGCCCACCGCACTCGACCAAGCGCGCCTCGCGTTCCGATGCCTGAGCGAGGCGGACACCGGAATCCACACCTATGCCTCGTCCCCGGCGCGCGCGTTGATCGCGGCGAACCCCGGACTCGCCGCGGACGTCCTCGCGGATGCGCTCGCCGCGTTCGATCGACTCCACCCCGACGACGCCGATGCTCTCCTGCGAACCGCCCTGGCCTGGTACGAACTCGGCGGCTCCACATCGGCGGTGGGGGAGCGCCTGCACCTGCACCGCAACACGGTCCTGCACCGTCTCAAGCGAATCGAGCGACTCACCGGCGCGGCCTTCGCGGCGCCCGCCGACGCGGCGCTGCTCTATCTGGCGCTGCAAACTCGGCTGCTTCGCGCGCCCGGCGACCAGACCTGACCCGATCCGAACACCGCGATGATCATCTCCGACCTGCCAAATGCTCGTCGAGTACGCGAGCGATGATCGGCAGCACGTGTCGCGCGGTCATCTGCTCATGAGTCGCTTCGATGTCGTGGTTGACGACTTCGCCGGTGACAAAAGGCTTCCAGCCGACCGGACCGAAGATGTCGGACGTAGCGATCCTGGCGCGGAAATACACCATGTCACCGTCGAATACGGGACGCCGGTAACCCGTTCGGATCCGCGCCGCCGCGTTGTAGGTCCGGGCCATCCGCTCGATGACGTCCGCGTCGATCGGCGACGCGCCACCGAGCCGGACACGGATCAGATCGGCGGCCTCCCGAGCCGACGCATCGGCGGGCACGTCGTGGATACCGAAGATCGGGCCGTAGGTGTGGACGAAAGCGCCAACGGACAGCTGCTCGATGCCGTCAGCGTCGATGTCGGCGCAATCGGCGTCGAGCAACGCGAGGACGCCGACCGTGGCGCCGGCGTTCTCGAGCTTCGCCGCCATCGCATGCGCGACGAGTCCGCCGAACGACCAGCCGAGCAGGTGGTAGGGCCCCTCGGGTTGGACGGCGCGGATCTCGCGGATGTACCGATCGGCCAACTCCTCGATCGAGCGCGCCGGAGCTTCGGAACCGCCCAGGTCCGGCGCTTGCAGTCCATAGATCGGCCTGCCGGGCGCCAGTGCGTCCGCGAATCCCAGGTAGCTCCAAGACACTCCGGACGACGGGTGGACGCAGAACAGCGCGGGTTCGGCGCCGCCGAGCCGGATCGGCAAGACGACGTCGAGCGCGGGTCCCACGGACAGCTCCTCGGGTGGCTGCGTCGCGGATGCGGTGTCGGCGGCCGCGGCCAGCGCGGCTACGGTGCGGTGCTCGAACACCTGCAGCGGCGTGCAGTGGACACCCCGCTGCCTTGCTCTGGTCACGAGCTGAATGGCGGCGATGCTGTCGCCACCGAGGGCGAAGAAGGACTCGTCGACACCGACCTCGGCGAGACCGAGCAACTCCGCGTAGATGTCGACGAGAGTTCGTTCGGTCGGCGTCGAGGGTGCTCGGTACTCGGCCCGGCAGTCCGCGAAATTCGGCGCGGGCAAGGCCGCCCGGTCGAGCTTGCCGACCGCGGTGAGCGGGAGCGCGTCCAGCACGACGAAAGCCGAAGGGACCATGTACGCGGACAGGGCGGCGGCCGCTACCGCGCGCAGGTGCTCGATCTCGACCTCGACGCCCTCGACGGGCACTACGTACGACACCAGCACGGTCGATCCTGTCGGTCCGACCCGGCCGATCGTCACCGCGTGATCGACCAACTCGTCGCGCGACAGCACGGTGTCTATCTCACCGAGCTCGATCCGCACGCCGTGAATCTCGACCTGGAAGTCGCTGCGGCCCAAGTACTCCAGCTCGTAGGCATGGTCGCGCCCGACGACCCAGCGCACCATGTCACCGGTGCGGTACATCCGAGCACCCGGCTCGCCCCAGGGGTTGGCGACGAATCGTCCCGCGGTGATCCCGCACCGGTCGAGATAGCCGCGGGCGAGCGCGGGACCGGCCAGATACAGTTCACCGGCGACGCCGACCGGCACCGGGCGCAGCCAGGTGTCGAGCACGACTGTCGCGGCGCCACGGATCGGTCCGCCGATGGTGAGCGGCTCGTCCGGTGCGAGTTCGTCGCGACCAGTCGCCCAGATGCTGAACTCCGTCGGGCCGTACAAGTTCAGCATCCGCCGCCCGGTCGACCACTGCTCGATCAGCTCCGGTGTCGCGGCCTCGCCCGCGACAGCGAGCACCCGCAGGCAATCGAGGCCCGCGGAATCCATGGTGGCCAGCGCCGACGGTGTGATCGCCATGTGCGTGACCCGTTCGGTGCGTACTAGATCGACAAGGTCGGCGCCACCGCCGACATCGGGTGGCGAGATCACGAGCCTGCCGCCCACGCTCAGCGCGGCGAGCAGATCGAACACCGACCCGTCGAAACTCGGTGCGGCTATTTGCAACACGCTGTCGGACGGACCGAGATCCAGGTAATCCCGCAGGCCCGCAACGATATTCGCCATACCGCCGTGGCCGACCAGCACAGCCTTCGGTGTGCCGGTCGATCCCGAGGTGTAGATCAGGTAGGCCACCTGGTCGATGTCGATGCGCCCGCCGCGCTCGGCGTCGGTGATCGGCGCGTCGGCGATCTGCTCGAGCTCGCGGATCGACTCGGGCTCGTCGAGCAGCATCCAGTCGATGGTGCTCGGCAACGTCTCGCGAACCGGGGTCACCGTCAGGCCGATCGGCGCCTTGGAGTCGGCGAGCATGTGCTCTGTCCGCGCGATCGGACTGCGGGGATCCAGCGGCAGGAAGGCCGCGCCGGTCTTGGCCACCGCGCACACCGCCAGCACCGATTCCAGCGATCGCCCGAGGGCCAGCGCGACGCACATCTCCCGCCGGACACCACGGCGCAGCAGTGCCCGGGCGAGGCGGTTGGACCGGGCGTCGAGCTCCCCGTAGGACATCGTGCGCTCGCCCGCGCGCACCGCTATGGCACCGGGATCGATCCGCGCTCCGGCGTGCAGTACCTCGGGCAGAGTTCGCGGCTGCGCCGACTCCGCGCCACGAACCGGCAGCAGCTCGGCTCGTTCCGCGTCGTCGCAGCACTGCAGGCGGGACACCAGAGCATGCGGGTTGTTCGCGAGCTGGGTCAGCAGCCGGACCAAGCGATCCAACAGCGGCCGCGCCGCCTCCGGCGCGATCTGGTCGGCCGCGAATTTCAGGGTGACGCGCAGCGTAGTGTGCCCAGCGCCACCGCGGAGCGGAAGGACCATGAGGTTCAACGGATACGGCGTCGCGTCGGCGCCCTCGATGTCCAGCACACGCATGCCCGCGATGTCGGGTGCTGCCGACAGAGCTTCCCGGTCGATCGGGTAGGACTCGAAAACCGTCAGGGTGTCGAACAATTCGGCCAAGCCCACCGCCTTGTGGATCGCGGCGAGCCCGACGTGCTGGTGGTCCATCAGCCGCGCCTGCTCGCTCTGCAGGCGAGTCAGCAGGTCGTCCACCCGCTCCGCGGGATCGAGCCGCACTCGTACCGGCAGCGTGTTGATGAACAGCCCGACCATGTCCTCGACACCGGTCAGTTCCGGCGGCCTGCCGGACACCGTCGCGCCGAACACCACGTCGGTGCGGCCGGTCAGCGTGGCCAGCAACATCGCCCAGCCCGCCTGCACCGCCGTGTTCACCGTGGCGCCGGAATCGCGTGCGACCGTTTCCAGCCGGTCGACCGTGTCCCCGAACAGGTCGATGGAGACCATCCCGGCCTCTATCGCCTTGTCCCCGGCGAGGGTCGGGACGGCCCGTGTCGGCGTATCGATGCCCGCGAGGGATCGCTTCCATGCCGCCGTCGACGTGGCATGGTCCTGCTCGCGCAGCCACAAGAGAAACTCGCGGTACGAGTGCGCGGGCGGCAGCACGGATGCGTCGCCCGCGGTGGCGTACAGCGTCAGAAGCTCGCGCACGAGCAACGCGGTGGACCACCCGTCCAGCACGAGGTGATGATTGGTCAGCACGAACCGGTACCGGTCGGGGGCGCCGCGTACGAGCGTGCAACGCACCAGCGGTGGGCGGGACAGGTCGAATCGGGTACTGGCGTCCAAGGCGATCAGCCGGTCGAGTTCTCGCTGTCGTTCGTCGGCATCGGCGACTTCGCTCAAATCGATTTCCCGCCAACCGATGTCGGCGTCCGCCGAGACGAGTTGGCGGGGCCCCTCGCCGGTCTCCACGAAAGCGACGCGCAGGATGTCGTGCCGGGCCACCACCGCCTGCGCGGCGGTGCGCAGCCGTGCGGCATCGATAGTGCCCGCCAGCGTGAATATCGACTGCACCGTGTAGTCGTCGGCGGTGTCGGGATCGTATGTCGCGTGGAAGAACAGGCCGGACTGCAATGGCGAAAGCGGCCAGATGTCGGTCAGCTTCGGGTAGTCCTGCTCCCAGGCATCGATCTGCGGCTGGGTGACCGTGACGAGGTCGAAGTCGCACGGTGCGCGCCCGCCCGCTCCCGCGGTAGCGGCGTGATCGACCAGGGCCCGCAGTGCTTGCGCCCAGAGGTCGGCGAGTTCTTCGACCTCGGCCGCGTCGAGCAGCCGCGAAGCGTAGTCCCAGGTGACTTCCAAGCCGATGTCGGTCAGCACGGCGTTGACATCGACGACCGCTGCCAACGGCGCTCGGTCGTCGCGCGTCGCCGCGAAGCGTCGCGGCAGCCACGGTTCGGCTTCGCCACCGGTCGGCGCCCGGCCGAGATAGTTGAAGCTCAGCTGGGGGAGCGGCGCGTCCGCGAGCGCGCTGTCGGCGTTCGGATAGCGAAGCATGCCGAAACCGATTCCCTTGTCTGGCACCGCGCGCAGCTGCTGCTTCGTGGTCTTGATCGCGGCTCCCGCCGCCGGTCCGCCGTCGAACGCGTCATCGAGGTCGATGGCCGTCAGATCGATGGCCACCGGATGGACCGTGGTGAACCAGCCCACCGTCCGCGCGACATCGGCGCCCGGCAGGATCGTCTCCTCGCGACCATGGCCTTCCAGCGTGAGAAGCGATGTCCTTCGGCCACGCCAGCGGCCAACCGCCATCGCGAGCGCTGTCAGAAGCACATCGTCCGCACCACAATGGAATCGGTCTGGGACCGTGGTGAGCGCTGGATTCGCGACGTCGGAGGCGACGGTGATCCGACAGGTCGCCATGGTGGCCGCGACATCGACGGCCGGATCCAAGGTGCCCGTGCCGATCGGCGGATCGGGCGTGGCGAGGATGCGTTGCCAGACCGGCAGTTCGGCATCGCGATCGGCCGCGTGCTCGAATTGGCCACGCGCCCAACGCCGGAACGAAGTGCCGACCGGAGCCAGAGCGCCGCCCGCGGCGGCGGTCGCCAGATCCGTCAGCAGGATCCGCCATGAGACGGCGTCGGTCACGAGGTGGTGCAGCACGATCCAGCACAGCGGAGCGGCGGCCGCGCGTTCGATCAGCACGAAGCGGGCGACGATCCCCGCCTCCGGATCGAGTTGGTCTGCGGCGCACTGCAATTCGTCTTCGCAGGTCTTGTCGACATCGGAACCTGCGGGAACCACCTCCACCACGGTGTCTGCCGCGACCGAACCGGACGGGGCGACGTTCCATTCCCCTCCGCGATCGGTCTTTCGCAACGAGCAGCGCAGCAGGTCGTGGTGGTCGAGGAGCGTTCGCACAGCCGCGACCAGCCGAGCACCGTCGACGTCGGCGGGCAGACCGATCAAGACGGCCTGGCCGAACCGGCGCCAGGTATCGCCCTGGTCCAGCATCGCGCGCACGATCGGCGTGAGTTCGACAGCGCCGACTCCGCCGCCGGGCAGCTCGTGCACCGCCTTGGCGCACGCCTCGGTAGCCACCGCCGCCAGCCCGGCGACGGTCTTGCGTTCGAACACATCCCGCGCGCTGAAGGCGATCCCGGCGGTTTTCGCCCGGGAGACCAGCTGAATGGACGAGATGCTGTCGCCGCCGAGCGCGAAGAAGCTGTCCTCGACGCCCACCGATTCCAGGCCGAGGACCTCGGCGAACAACGCGGCCAGCGTCTCCTCGCGCGGAGTCGAGGGTCGTCGGTCCAGGAGCGCGTGGGAAGCGAAGTCTGGTTCGGGCAGCGCCGCACGATCGATCTTGCCGAGCGGTGTCAGCGGTACGCTGTCCAGGAGAACAACCGCGGCGGGCACCATGTACGACGGAAGCGATTGGGCGGCAGCTGCTTTCAGCTCCTCCGCAGTCACCTCCGCGCCCGGCTCGGGCAGTACGTAGGACACCAGGACGGTGGCGCCCGAATTGGTCTCGGCCCCGACGGTGATCGCGAAGTCGATGCCCGGGTGGCGCTGCAGGACTGCGTCGATCTCACCGAGCTCGACGCGGAAGCCCCGCACCTTGACTTGGAAGTCGTTGCGGCCCTGATACTCCAGCTCCAACCGCCCGGAGTTCTTGGTCCAGCGCGCCAGGTCGCCGGTGCGGTACATCCGTTCGCCGTCGGCGTACGGGTTCGCGACGAATCGTCCCGCGGTGAGGCCCGTGCGCCGGTGGTAGCCGCGCGCCACACCCGCACCCGCGAGGTACAGCTCACCGATCGCGCCGGGAGCCACCGGCCGCAACCACGGATCGAGCAGGACCGCGGAGACGCCGCGAACAGGGCCACCGATCGTGACCGGCGCGGCCGGGGCCAAGGCGTCGCTCAAGGTCGCCGTGACGGTCGTTTCGGTGGGGCCGTACCCGTTGCGAACAGTATGGCCGGACCACTTGGCCGCAAGTTCCGGAGGGCAGGCGTCGCCACCGACGACGACGGTACGCACGCCGGGCAGTGTCGCCGGGTCGAGGGATCCCACCACCGCCGAGGTGGCATCCAGATGGGAAACACCCTGCGCGCGAAGGTTGTCCGCCATCTCCTCGCCCGCATACGCCGAGGGTGGGACAACGGCGAGTGTCGCTCCGGCGGCGAAGGTCACCAGGATCTCCTCGACCGAAAGGTCGAAGCTCGACGAAACCGCGTGCGCCATCACGGAATCGGCGCCGACATCGAGGTCGTGTGCCAGACTCGTGACCATGTTCGCCAAACCCCGGTGGGTGACCAGCACGCCTTTGGGCGATCCGGTCGATCCGGAGGTGTAGATGATGTAGGCGACCTGATCCAGGCGTACCGCGGCACGGCGCACGCTGTCATCGATCGCTTCCGCGCTCTGCTCTGCGATACACCAGCGGGTCGCCTCGTCGTCGAGAACCAGCCAATTCACAGTGTCAGGCAACAACGTTCGCGCGGTCGCCACGGTGACACCGAGGACGACTCCGCTGTCGTCGACCATGTGCGCGATCCGGTCGACCGGGTAGGACGGATCGATCGGCACGAAGGCGGCGCCCGTCTCGGCCACCGCGAGCATCCCGAGCACGGAATCGATCGAGCGCGGAATCGCGATCGCCACAGGCGATTCCGGCCCCGCACCGGCAGCGATCAACACACGCGCGAGCCGATTGGCGTATTCGCCCACCCGACGGTAGGTCAGACCGGTGGCGCCACTGCGTACAGCGATCGCGTCGGGGTCGATTTGCGCACCAGCGGACAGTATTTCGGGGAGCGTACGCGGCGCGACGCTCGCCGGTCCACGTGCCGGCGCCAGCTCGGCCAACTCGTCGTCGGAGACGATGGACACCGAGGACAGCTTGGCGTCCGGTCCGGCGAGGAGAAACCGCCGCAGGAATCGCAGGAATCGGCGGTGGTGTGCGCCCAACTCGGTGTCGCTGTACAGGTTGGCGTTGCCCTGGAAATCGATGTGGGTGCTCTCGCCGCCCACGCCGGGATACAGGTTGAGGTACAGGTCTTCGATCAGCCCGGGGGTCAGCACGTGCGCTCGTCCGGTGACCGGGCCGAGCTGGACCTTGGTGTCCAACATCATCAGGTTCACGGAGGGGCCGAATGTCGCGACCTCGTCCATCGGCCAGCCTAGGTCGCGGAAGATGTCCTCCTGGCGGTAGCGCTGCCGCCGCAGCGCACCGGTCAGCTCGTTCTGCGCGGCTCGAATCATCTCGCCGATGGTCATGGTCGGAGTCGGCCGCAGTCGCACCGGAACGACGTTGGCGATCATGCCGCCGGAGCGCCGCATCGCCGCCGTCGTACGCGCGGAGACCGGCAGACTCAACACCACCTCCGGAGCACCGGTCGTCGCGGCGAGATAGGCGCCGAAGGCGGCGACCACCGTGGGCGCCACACCGGACGACGCCGCCTTCGCGACCGTCTCCAGCAACCGCGCGGTCTCCGGCGCCAACACGCCCTCGACGCGCCTCGGATGCGCGTCGACGTCGGCGCTGCGGCCCGCGAGATTCACCGGATCGGCCATCCCGTCGAGGTGCCGAAGCCAGTACTCCCGGTCGGCCGCGAAGCGCTCGGAGCTGCGATACGCCAGATCGGCGTCGACGATCTTTCTGAGGTCCTCGGCTTGTGCCCGCGGCGGCGGCCTGCCCTCGATCGCCGCCGTGTAGAGCTCACCGGTGCGCCGCACCATGGCCGAGACGCCCATGCCGTCGAGCGCGATGTGATGCATACGCCAGTAGCAGAACCAGCGGTCGTCGGCGATCCGCAGCATGACGGCACAGGCCAACCGATCGTTCAGCAGATCGAGCGGCGCCGAGTATTCGTCGCGCATCCAGGCTTGGGCCGCGCCCTCCGGATCACGCTCGTGCCGAAAGTCGAAGACGCGCGCGCTGTCGTCCAAGGTGGTATCGACACACTGGAGTGGATAACCGTCGTTTTCGATCAGGCGCAGATAGCCGGTGCCGAATTCGCGTCCGGCCTGACGCGCTGCCGGCGCCAGCCGATCGAGGTCGATCGGTCCGGCCAGGTCGACATATTGGGCAAGGGAGATCGGAACGTCGCCCGCGATGTGCTGGGCGAACCAGATTCCGCGCTGCGCCGCCGAAAGCGGAAAGGCGCCATTCGCTCCGTGCATGTCGTGTCCCCTCGAGGCCACCATGGCCTCCAGCAGGACTTCAACGATAACCCCGACGCGCTCGTCGGCGCATTCCCATCGATAGGCGAAGCGCTCCGCTGACTGCATCGGTTTCGTATCGAGATCGAATTGCGTACTCACGCCGAGATTTCCGATGTTCCATTGTGGCCGGTGGCGCAGCGGATTCGAATCCGGCACCGACGACCAACTATTGCGGGGGGCGTGCGGCACGGTCGTATACTCCCGTTATGGCGGATGAACCGTCCTCCACGGAATTTCCCGAGGCGCCGGTTCTAGTGGTGCAGACGAGGGAACGCGTCTATCGGCTACGCGCCGGTGGCGCATATAACGTCGGTCGCGATCCCACAGCCGATATCGTGGTCACCGATCCCCGGGTATCCGCAGTGCACGCCGTCCTGGAGCGGGGATCCGACGGGTGGGAAATC
Source organism: Nocardia sp. CNS-044 (assembly GCF_059570515.1). Taxonomy (NCBI): domain Bacteria; kingdom Bacillati; phylum Actinomycetota; class Actinomycetes; order Mycobacteriales; family Nocardiaceae; genus Nocardia; species Nocardia sp. CNS-044. The sequence goes on along the minus strand of NZ_JCANSX010000011.1, from coordinate 427,059 downwards.
GAGGACGCGGGCAGCCGCAACGGCACGTATTTCGACGGTAGACGCGTCGAACGCATGGTGATCGACCGAGACGAGACGTTCCAGCTCGGCCACGCCAGGGACGGCGAGCAGTTGGCCTGTTCGGTGGAAGCGCCACCCGGTCGCGAGACCGATGGCGATCCCGGCGGAGACACGATGATCGTCCCGGATCCCGGCTACCAGCTCGACGACGAAGTGACTGTCACGAAGTTCCGCACGGGTGACGGCCTGCCGATTGCGCGGTCGCTGGCTCCGTCCGCCGACCCCAGCGCGGTAGTACGGATCACCACGAGCCCGCTTCGGATCGGCCGCGCCGCCGACAACGACATCGTCGTCTCCGACCTCATGGTCTCCCGCCATCACGCCGAACTGCGGGTGATCGGCGACGGCAAGTACCGGATCGTCGACCTCGGCAGCCACAACGGCACCTATGTCAACGGTTCCCGGGTCGATGCCGCCGACCTCACCGAATCCGACCTGATCGCCATGGGGCATACCACTGCCCGGCTGGTCGGCGACGAACTGCGCGAGTTCGTCGACACGGGTGACGTGTCGGTCTCGGTGCAAAACCTCATCGTGCGGACGGGCGAGGGCAAGGTGCTCCTCGACGGGGTGAGCTTCCCCATACCGCACCGCTCGCTCGTCGGCGTCATCGGTCCGAGCGGCGCGGGCAAGTCGACGCTGCTCGGCGCGGTCACCGGGTTGCGACCCGCGACCGAGGGCACGGTCCGCTACGACGGACGCGATCTGTACACCAACTACGACGAGCTCCGGCACCGAATCGGCCTGGTCCCGCAGGAGGACATCCTGCACAACCAGCTGCAGACCCGGCGCGCCCTGCTCTATGCGGCCGAACTGCGCTTCCCCGGCGACACCCGCCGCGAGGAGCGCGAGCAGCGGGTCGACGAGGTCTTGGGGGAGCTCGGCTTGGCGAAGCACGCCGAGACCCGCATCGATCGGCTCTCGGGCGGACAGCGCAAACGCGTGAACGTGGCGCTGGAGTTGCTGACCAAGCCGTCGCTGCTGTTCCTCGACGAACCGACTTCCGGCCTCGACCCCGGCTTGGACAAGACGGTGATGGAGATGCTGTCCGAGCTGGCGCACGATGGCCGGACCGTCATCGTGGTGACGCACAGCGTGGCGAATCTCGATGCCTGCGACCGCCTGCTGGTGCTGGTGCCCGGCGGTCGGCTGGCCTACTACGGTCCTCCCGCGGAGGGGTTGCGGCACTTCGGGCAGCGCACCTGGGCCGAGGTGTTCCAGGCGTTCGAACGCGAGGCCGACCGCGACTGGGCGGGCGAGTTCCGGGATTCCCCGTACTTCCAGCAGTATGTGGCGGTCGGACTGACCGACGAGGTCGGCCCCGCCGACGTGCACGCGCCGGAGCCACCGCCCGCGCCGCAGTCCAAGCTCAGTCAGCTCAGCACGTTGTGCCGTCGGTACCTGGCGGTCATCGCCTCGGACCGAAGCTATCTGGCGCTCCTCGGCGTGATGCCCGTGCTGCTCGGCGGCCTGATCGCCGCGGTGCCCCCGGGCCAGGGTTTCGCCGGGACGCCGGGAACCAACGTCGACGCGCCGACCAAGCTCATGATTCTGATGTTCGCCGCCTGCTTCGTCGGCACCGGCAACTCGATTCGCGAGATCGTCAAGGAACAGACGATCTACGGCAGAGAACGCGCGGCGGGCTTGTCGGCGGGCGTCTATCTGATGTCGAAGATGCTGGTGCTGGGGGTGATCACCACCCTCCAGGCGGTGGTGTTGGTGCTGATCGGCACCATCGGCGTGGCTATGCCGCCCAAAGGGCTGTTCACCTCGGCCGAGGTGGAGCTGATTCTGGCGATGGCGCTGCTCGGTATCACCTCGCTGGCATTGGGCTTGCTGGTGTCGGTCTCGGTCAACACCTCCGAGAAGACGCTGCCGCTGCTGATCGTGCTCTCGATGGCGCAACTGGTGCTCACCGGCGGGCTGGTGCGGCTGCCCGGCACCATCTTCCTGGAGCAGTTGTCGTACATATCGCCGTCGCGGTGGGGGTACGCCGCCGGGGCCGCCACCCTCGATCTCGACACTCTGTCGCCGCACGACGGCGCGGCCGACCCGCTGTGGAAGCACAGCATCGGGACGTGGCTGGTCGACATGGGAGTCGTCGCCGCACTCGGAATCGTCTTCCTCGCGCTGGCTTGGTACCGCCTGTACCAGCTGCGCCCGCGGCGCCGCGGCGCCCGCCCCGCGCGGATCTGACGACGACGGGTGCGCCCGCTCGAGTTTTCGGGCTACACACTCGGAGGTGCCGGGATGTGCACCGTCGGCGTTTCCCGGCGCATTTCGAGCGCGTCGAGTATCAGCTCCAGCCCGTAGCCGAACTCGCTGGTGTGGTCGTAGCCCGGTCGCAGGGCGTGGTCGACGATCATTTCCGTGAGGTACGGCAACTCCCGCGTCGGTAGGTGCTCGAGCAGGTTGCCCGCGACTTCCTCGATATCGGCCGGAGTCGTCATCGGCAGATTCGCCTCTTGGAGGACATACCCGCTGACATAGCTGTCGATGAGCGAGACGGCGTGCGCGGCCATCGGCAGCGAGAACCCGGCCTCCCGGAGGACACCGAGGACCGCGTTGTGGTGGCGCAACGTCGCCGGTCCCGGATTGCGGCGCGAATCGATGAGTCCGAGAGCCCAGCTGTGTCGTGACAAGACCGCGCGCGCGGAGCGAGCGCGCGCCCGGATCGCATCGCGCCACTCGTCGCAGTCGACGGTGGGCAGCTCGATCGCCGCGAACACCGCATCGACCACGCCGTCGAGGAGCGCTTCCTTGTTCGGTACGTGGTTGTAGAGCGACATCGCCTCCACGCCCAGTTCCTGGGCTACCCGCCGCATCGAAATGGCCTCCGCCCCACCGCGATCCGCGACCCGGATCGCGGCATCGAGCACGCGATCTCTGCTGAGGGGTTGGCGTGGGGGCATGACGTCTCCAGGGTGTGAAGGTGTTGACAAGCTTACAGGTGTAAGTCAGCCTTACGAGTGTAAGTTTCTCGGGTTGGAAGCAGCCGCCGTTTCGGCGAACGACCAATCCGTGATGCCCTTCCGGTGCGAGAGAAGGAGATCACCGATGCCTATGCCGAGGTGGTTGGCCCACGTCAACAAGCGGGTGTTCAATCCTCCCGCGATCGCGGGAGGCAAGCGGCCCGTACTTATTCACGTCGGCCGCGTCTCCGGCGCGACCTACCGCACGCCGCTCGACGCCCATCCCGTCGACGGCGGCTATCTGTTCATTCCGGTGTACGGATCAGGTTCGGACTGGGTGCGCAACATCCTGGCGGCGGGCACCGCGCGGCTCCGGGTCGACGGGAAGGAGTTCGACCTCGCCGCGCCGCGTTTGGTCGGGGCAGAGGAGGCGTTCCGCGCCTTGGCCGATGACGTGGCGCGTCCACCGAAGCTGCTGCGCATCAACGAGTTCCTTCGCATGGACTCGGCCACGTCCTGAGTGCTCGTCAGGTGACAACCGACGAGGCCAGCGCCCGCACCAATGCCTCCACACCCGCCAGCGTGTGCGCGGGCATCATCATGTCGCAGAACGGTAGCGCCGCAGCCATCGCACCGGTAGTGGGCTCGAATCGAGGATCGCCCGCGCGGGGATTGAGCCAGATGACGCGCCACGCACGGCGTCGGATCCGGGCCATCGCACGGGCGAGGACATCGGGGGTATCGCTGTCCCAGCCGTCCGATGCGATGACGACGACGGCGCCGCGCACCGCGGCGCCGGACGGAGTCGCGAGCAGCGCGCCGAGGCATCGGCCGATGTGCGTGCCGCCATACCGGTCGACCACTTTGTCGTTGGCCCGGGCCACCGCGACATCGGGGGAGCGGTGCGCCAGCACCGAGGTCAGCCTGGTCAGCGAAGTGGAGAAGGCGAAGACCTCGGGTCGATCGGTGGAGCGGCGCTGCATCGCGGCCCGCATCAGATGCAGGTAGATCGTCGCGTACGGCTGCATCGAGCGGCTGACGTCGCAGATCAAGACGATTCGGCGCCGTCTACGCCGTGGACGAGTGCGGACCAGCACCGCCGACTCCCAGCCGGTGCGGCGGGAGTTGTTCATCGTCGCCCGGAAGTCGATGCGCTTGCCGTGCGGATGACTCTCGTAGCGCCTGCTGCTGCGCTGGGGCCAGAGCGCCGACGCCTGTTCCAACCAGGTCCCGATGGTGCGCAGATCGTCCGGATCGAAGCGGGCGAACGGTTCCTGTGCTCGCGCCGCGAAGCGGCTCGGCAGCACGTCCGGCAGCGTCGCGCTCTGGTCGGTCGACTGATCGAAGCCGGTTACCGATCCCAGTGTCGCCCAAGGCACGTCACTACCTTGCCGAGGCCGCCCGCGACCGCCCGTGCCCGACGCGCGTCCGGGCGGCAGTCCGTGCGTTCGGCTCGGCGGGTCCGTGCCCAGCACCGCGTCGGCGAACACCGCCGCGAAGACCGCGTCGAAGGCGGCCAGATCCTGCATGCGATCGACGAGCGTGAGGCGCGTGGCCCAGTAGAGCTCGGTGCGCGATCGCGGCGCCATGCGACGCAAGGCCTGCACGTACAGCGCGGGCCCGCTCGGCGCCACCGCGACCCCGCCGCGCCGCAACCGCGCGACGACCGCGACGGCGAACGCGGCCAGATCGACGCCGCGCAGCAGGACCGCTCGGGTCATCGTTGCCCGCGCATTCGCCTGACTATCACAACGATTCCGATCAAGGCCGCGAGCGCGAACACGATCGCGGGCACGTACTTCTCGAGTATCGCCGACCTGACGAGATTTCCGAGGTCGAGCGGCTCCTGCTCGGGCTGCGCGACCGGTTGTGGCCGCACTGCTCGGCTGTCCACCTCGGCCACCGGCTCGACGGAAGCCGAATCGGCTTCCGCGAGTTTCGCTTCCAGAGAGGCAACGAATTGACCCATCATTTTCTCGGAAACCTGCTGCAGCATTCCGCTGCCGAATTGAGCGAGCTTGCCGACGATTTTGAGATCGGTGTCCACGGTGACACGGGTCTGGTCGCCGTCTGCACGCAATTGTGTGGTGATGAGCGCCGCGGCGTTTCCGGATCCGCGGGAATCCCGGCCACGGCCGTTGATCACCGCTCGATGGTCGTTTTCGTCGCGCTCGACGAAATTCGCCTTACCGCTGAATTCACTGATCACCGGACCGACTTTGACTTTCAGCTTGCCGAGGAAGTCGTCTCCCTCCCAGCCCACCATCTGCGCGCCAGGCATGAGCGGGACCACCTGTTCGAGGTCGGTCAGCACCTCCCACGCCCGCTCGACGGGTGCGTTGACGGTGAACTCGTTGGCGATCTTCATCGGAGTATCCCTCTCATCCGGGAGCCAGGCCCTGGGTGTATTCGTCGAACGCCCCGTGCACGGTGGCGCGGTCGTCGGGTGTCTTCGCCAGTGCGCTGAGCGCGGCGATCGCCTCCGGCGCGGTGAGCTCGGCGACATCGAGCGTGGCCAACGCGGCGATCCAGTCGATGGCCTCGGCGACGCCGGGCGGCTTGTCGAGATCGAGAGTGCGGGCGTGGGCGACGAATCGGGTGGCGTGCTCTATCAGCGCGTCGGTCGCCCCTGGCACGGTGCGTCGCACGATCGCCACCGCGCGAGCCGGTTCCGGGTAATCGATCCAGTGGTAGAGGCAGCGCCGCCGCAGCGCGTCGTGCAGGTCGCGGCTGCGGTTCGAGGTCAGCACCGCCAGCGGCGGCTGTTCGGCGACGAAGGTCCCGAGTTCGGGAACGGTCACCGCCGCCTCACCGAGGAATTCCAGCAGCAGCGCCTCGAATTCGTCGTCGGCACGGTCGATCTCGTCGACGAGCAGCACCGGCGGCGTCGGCCCGCGATACCGCACACAGCGCAGGATCGGGCGGTCGACCAGGAATGCCTCGGTGAACAGATCGGCTTCGGTGAGGGCCGCGCCGCGTGCCTCGGCGAGCCGGATGCTGAGCAGTTGACGCTGATAGTTCCAGTCGTACAGCGCTTCGCTGACCGTGAGGCCCTCGTAGCACTGCAGGCGGATCAGCGGTGCGCCGAGCACGGTGGCCAAGGTCTTCGCCGCCGTCGTCTTGCCCACTCCCGGTTCGCCTTCCAGCAGCAGCGGCCGCCCCAGCGTGGTAGCCAGATAGAACGCCGCGGCGGTCCCGGTATCGAGCAGGTAGTCGTCGGCGTCGAAACGTCGCACCACGTCCTCGACGTCGTCGAACGGCGACATCATGGCGGCGAGGCGGCGCGCAGGCGCTCGTAGTCGTCCCAGGTGTCCACGTCCAGGGGCACCGGTGCGTCGACCTCGAGTCGGGACACCGGCACGCGACCCGACTCGATGATCTTCCACACGGCCTTGTCGCCGTGCAATCGGGCCAGCTCGCCGAACATGCTGCGGCTCAGCCAGAATGGATGCCCGAGGCCGTCGCGGTAGCGGCAGACCGTGATGGCGCCGGTCGTTCCCTCGGCGATCAGCCGGTCGACCGTCGCCGCCGACAGACCCGGTTGATCACCGAGCACGAGCACCATCCCGTCGGCCCGGGGATGCACCGAGCGCAGGGCCGAACGCAACGACGACGAGCATCCCGAACCGAAGTCCTCGGCCATGACCACCTCCAGCCCGGTCAGATCGACCTGCCGCTGGATCGCTGCCGCCGATCCGCCAAGCGTGACGATCATCTGATCGAAAGCGCAGGATCGCACCACGTCGAGCGTGGCGCCGAGAACCGTCGTATTCCGATACGGCAGTAGCTGTTTCGCGGTGCCGAGACGCCGCGAGGTTCCCGCGGCGAGGACGATTCCGGTGACGAACCCGCTCGTCATGAGTCCGTCTTCGTCGCTGCGAAGGACTTGCGGCAGCCGGAGCTACAGAACCAGTAGTCGACACCGTCGACAGTGAGACGCGGCGTGTCCGGCCCGACCGCCACGGTCATGCCGCACACCGGATCGAGAGCCTCGGACACGAGGCTCGCCGGGCGCGACGGCACCGTCAAACCACCCTTGCGGATCGCCTGGATCAGTTCCGCGACGATCGAGACGGCTATCTCTTGGGACGTCTTGGCCCCGATCGGCAAACCCACGGGGGTGCGCACCCGTGCACGCTCGGCGTCGGTCAGGCCGAGCTCGTCGAGGATCGACGCCCCGCGAATGCTGCTGGCCACCAGACCGATATAGCCCACGCCCGCGTCGAGCGCGACGCGGATCAGCTCGGCTTCCGGTCCACCGTGGCTGGCGATCACCATCGCCGTCGTGTCGGCAGGAGAATCCAGCGGGTCGGGTTCGGCGACGCTTCGCTGCACCCCGAAGCCCACCAGTTCGCACAGTTCGGCCAGCGCGTCCGCGATGGGTGTCGCGCCGCAGATGCGCACGAGCGGCGCCGGGATCTGTGGCTCGAGGAAGATCTCCAGCGCTCCGCCGGACAGGCAGGGATTCACCACCACCGCCGCGCCCGGCGCCTCGGGGAATTGCAGATCGCCGTCGGGTAGCACGCGCAGCAGCACACTCTCGTTCGACTGCAGGGCGCCCAGCGCGGCCTTGCGGACCGAGTTCTGGGCGCACTGGCCGCCGACGAATCCCTCGATCGTCCCGTCCTGCAACAGGATCGCCTCGTCCCCGGCGTGCGCCGAGGTCGGTTGCTGCGCGCGCACGACGGTCGCGTGCACGAACGGAGTCCGGGTGCGGACCAGCTGCTGCGCTCGCTCGCTGATCTTCATCGGTGATCTCATCGCTCGCATCCACTCAGATGGGCGGTCTCGGCCTGCCCTGCATCGCCTCCCACACCCGCGACGGCGTCAGCGGCATGTCGGCGTGCCGAACTCCGAACGGCGCCAACGCGTCCACCACCGCGTTGACCACCGCCGCGGGCGATCCGACCGTGGCCGATTCGCCGATGCCCTTCGCACCGATCGGATGCAGCGGCGAAGGGGTGACCGTGTGGCCGGTCTCGAGATGCGGGACCTCGAGCGCCGTCGGGATGAGGTAGTCCATCAGGGACCCGCCGAGGCAGTTGCCGTCCTCGTCGAAGGCGATGATCTCCATCAGCGCCATGCCGATGCCGTCGACGACACCGCCGTGGATCTGGCCCTCGATGATCATCGGATTGATCCGGGTTCCGCAGTCGTCGACGGCGAGGAAGCGCCGGACCTTCACCACAGCCGTGCCCGGGTCGACGTCGACGACGCAGAAGTACGCGCCGTACGGGTAGGTGAGATTCTCCGGGTTGTAGCAGATCTGCGCGTCGAGTCCGCCCTCGATCCCCTCGGGGAGATCACCGGCGCCGTGCGCGCGCATCGCGATCTGCTGAATCGTGACCGCCGCGGACGGATCGCCTTTGACGTGGAACGAGCCTTTCTCCCATTCGAGGTCGGCGATGGAGACCTCGAGCATGCCGGAGGCGATGATCCGCGCCTTGTCGCGCACCTTCCGCGCCACCAGCGCGGCGGCCGCGCCCGAGACCGGTGTCGACCGGCTGCCGTAGGTGCCGAGGCCGAACGGCGTCTGATCGGTGTCGCCGTGCACCACGTCGATGTCATCCGGCGGTATGCCGAGTTCCTCGGCGACGATCTGGGCGAACGTCGTCTCGTGTCCCTGCCCCTGGGTCTGAACCGACAGGCGCACAACGGCTTTGCCGGTCGGATGGACGCGCAGCTCGCACCCGTCGGCCATCCCCAGCCCGAGGATGTCCATATCCTTGCGCGGACCCGCGCCGACGGCCTCGGTGAAGAACGACATCCCGATGCCCATCAGCTCGCCGCGTGCGCGCCGCTCCCGCTGCTCTTCTCGCAACGCGTCGTAGCCGATCATGTCCATCGCGAGGCGCATGGTCTTCTCGTAGTCGCCGGAGTCGTAGACCCAGCCGGTCTTGCTCGTGTACGGGAACTGTTCGGGGCGAAGCAGATTCCGCAACCGTAGTTCGGCCGGATCCATTTCCAGTTCCTGGGCGAGGCAATCGACCAACCGCTCGACGAAGTAGACGGCCTCGGTGATCCGGAACGAGCACGCGTAGGCGACGCCACCCGGGGCCTTGTTGGTGTAGACCGCGGTCATCTTGCAGTACGCGGCCTCGATGTCGTAGCTACCGGTGAAGACGCCGAAGAAGCCCGCCGGATACTTCAACGGCGCGGCCGTGCCGTTGAAGGCGCCGTGATCGGCGAGCACGGTCGACCGGATGGCGAGAATCTTGCCGTCGGTGTCGGCGGCGATCTCGCCGACCATGATGTAGTCGCGGGCGAACCCGGTACTGACCAGATTCTCGCTGCGGTCCTCCATCCACTTCACCGGTTTGCCCAGCAGCAGCGATCCGACGATGGCGCAGACATATCCCGGATAGATGGGCACCTTGTTGCCGAACCCGCCGCCGATATCGGGTGCGATCACCCGGATCTTGTGCTCGGGCAGTCCGGCCACCAACGCGTAGAGCGTGCGGTGGGCATGCGGCGCCTGACTCGTCGACCACAGCGTGAGCTTTCCCGTCACGGGATCGAGATCCGCGACGGCGCCGCAGGTCTCCATCGGCGCGGGATGCACCCGCGGATAAACGATCTCCTGCTTCACCACGACATCGGCGCGCGCGAACACCGCCTCGGTCGCGGCGGCGTCACCGGTCTCCCAGTCGAAGCAGTGGTTGTCCCGCTTACCCTCGAGATCGGTGCGGATCACCGGCGTCTCGGGCGCGAGCGCCTTCCGGACGTCGATCACCGGCTCGAGCATCTCGTACTCGACATTGATCAGCTCCAACGCGTCGCGCGCGGAGTAGCGATCCTCGGCGACGACGAAGGCCACCTCCTGGCCCTGGAACCGCACCTTGTCCGTCGCCAGCACCGCCTGCACGTCGTTGGACAGTGTCGGCATCCAGGCCAGGCCCTTGGCCGCGAGATCCGCGCCCGTGACGACCGCTTTGACCTTCGGGTGTGCCTGTGCCGCTGAGACATCGACGCTGACAATCCTCGCGTGCGCGAACGGGGACCGCAGGATCGCCAGATGCAGCATGCCGGGCAGCGCCACGTCGTCGACGAAATTGCCGCGTCCGCGAATGAACCGCGGGTCCTCCTTGCGGAGCATCCTGCCGTGACCGCATGGCTTGCGGTCGTTGTCGACGCGGTCTTCGGGGCGGGGCTCGACGGCGGTCATGACGCGCTCCCCGCCGGCGCTGCCGTCGAAGCGGGTTCGGGTTCCGCGGCTTCGCCTCGTTGCTTCGACGCGGCCCACTGGATCGACCGCACGATGGTGGTGTACCCGGTGCAGCGGCAGATCTGGCCCGAGATAGCCTCCCGGATGGTCTGCTCGTCGGGATTCTGGTTGCGGTCGAGCAGTGCGCGGGCGGTGATCATCATTCCCGGCGTGCAGAATCCGCACTGTAGCCCGTGGCACTGCATGAAGCCCTCTTGCACGGGATCGAGCTGGCCGTCCACTTCGAGTCCCTCGACGGTGCGCACCGCATGACCGCCCGCCATGACGGCCAGCATCGTGCACGACTTCACCGGTTCGCCGTCGACCTCCACCACACAGGCGCCGCAGTTGCTGGTGTCGCAGCCCCAGTGGGTTCCGGTGAGCCGCAATTGATCTCGCAGGAAATGCACGAGCAGGGTGCGCGGCTCGACCTCCGCGGTGACCGGCTCGCCGTTGACGGTCATGGTTACCTGCATGGCTAATTCCCTTTCAGCGCAGGATGGTTCATGACGCGCTCGACCGACGTGCGCAGCGCGCGGATCGTCAGTTCGGACGCGAGGTGGCGCTTGTAGTCCGCGCTGCCGCGCGCGTCGGAGACAGGCGAGCACGCCGCGCTCGCCCGGCGGCCTGCCGCCGCGAAGACTTCTTCGGTGGGCGGCTCGCCGATGAGCGCTTCCGCCGCGGCGGTCAGCGCCGCCGGATCGGGATCGACCGCCGTCAGACCGATCCGCGCGGCCGCTATCGCGTCGCCGTTCAAGGTCACCGTCGCGCCGGCCGCCGCGATCGCCCAGTCGCCGACCCGGCGCTCCACCTTCATATAGGCGCTGGATGTCCGGTGCCGCACGGGAATCCGGATCTCGATCAGAAGTTCGTTGTGCGACATGGCGGTTTCGTACGGACCGGTCAAGAAGTCGTCCATCGCGATCTCCCGTTCGCCGGACGGTCCGCGCACCAGGCAGGTCGCGCCGAGGACCGTACAGACCGTGGTGAGATCTTCGGCGGGATCGGCCTGGCACAGCGAGCCGCCGATCGTGCCGCGGTTGCGCACGACCGGATCGGCGATCACACGCTCGGCGTCGCGGAAGATCGGGCACACCGCGGCGAGGCGGTCCGATTCGAGCAGATTCCGATGCCGGACCATCGCACCGATGCGCACCAGGGTCGGATCGGTGACGATGTAGCCCAGCTCGGCGGCCAGGTCGTTGATGTCGACCAGATATTCCGGATTGGCCAAGCGCAGCTTCATCATCGGCAGCAGGCTGTGCCCGCCCGCGATGATGCGCGCCTCTTCCCCCAGCCGGTCCAGTAGTCCGATGGCGTGATCCACGCCCGTCGCGCGCTCGTATTCGAATGGCCCAGGAACTTGCATGTGATCGACCTCACATCGATGGGGGAAGCTCAGCCTCTGCCCCGCTCATGCTGCCGTCAAGACCGATTTAAGGAATCACTTAATTCGCTGTTCGCGCCGGGTGTGTGGTGAATCCGGCCGCCGGTTTCCGTCAGCGAGCGGCCATGTCCGCCCCAGCGTCGTGCGATGATCTCGGCCGCGATCGAGACCGCCGTCTCTTCGGGCGTCCGCCCGCCCAGATCGAGTCCGATCGGGCTGGCGAGCCGGGCGAGTTGCTCGTCGGTGAGACCGGCCGCGCGCAGCCGGGCCATCCGCTCGTCGTGCGTGCGGCGCGACCCCATGGCACCGACATAGCCGATCTCCGGCTGGCGCAGCGCCACCTCGAGCAGCGGAACGTCGAACTTGGGATCGTGAGTCAGCACGCAGACGACGGTCCGTGAATCGATCGCGCCCGCCTCGATCTGCGCGGCCAGATAACGGTGTGGCCAGTCGACCACGACCTCGTCGGCGGTCGGGAAGCGGGCAGAGGTGGCGAAGATCGGTCGCGCGTCGCACACCGTCACCCGGTAGCCGAGGAACGATCCCTGCTTGGCGACCGCGGCGGCGAAATCGATCGCGCCGAACACCAGCATCCGCGGCTGTGGCGCGTAACTCGCGACGAAAACCGCCATGCCCTCGCCGCGACGCTGCCCGTCCGGACCGTAGGTCAGCACCTTGTTGCGGCCCGCCGCGAGCAGCCCGCGGGCGTCATCGGTCACCGCGTCGTCGGCGCGCGCCGAACCCAGCGTGCCGTGTGCGCTGTCCGGCCGGATCACCAGCCGTCGCCCCACCCAGGCGGCGTCGGAGTGCTCGATGACGGTCGCGATCGCGACCGGCCGGTCGGCGGCGATGTCAGCGGCGACCTCGCCGAGTTCCGGAAACGTCTCCCGCGAGATCGACTCGACGAAGATATCGATGATGCCGCCGCAGGTGAGACCGACGGCGAACGCGTCGTCGTCGGAGAAGCCGTATTGCTGCAGCACCGGGCGACCGGTCCGGACGACCTCGGTGGCGAGTTCGTAGACCGCGCCTTCGACGCAACCACCGGAGACCGAACCGCCGACCGTCCCGTCCGAGGCGACGACCATGGCCGCACCCGGCGGTCGCGGCGCCGAACGGAAGGTCCGCACGACCGTCGCGACCCCGGCCGTGCCCCCGGCGTTCCAGGTTGTCATCAGATCCGTGAGCACGTCCTGCATGATGTGTCCTCCGGGCACAATGCGGCGGTAGGCACCGCGTCCATCTCCAAACTAGACTCGGATCGTGACGCCCGCCCAGCTCAGGGCCTATTCGACCGTGGTGCGGCTCGGCTCCGTCCACGCGGCGGCCAGAGAGCTGGGGATGTCCGACGCCGGTGTCTCGATGCACATCGCCCAGCTGCGCAAGGAACTCGACGATCCGCTGTTCACCCGCGCGGCGGCGGGGCTGATCTTCACACCTGGCGGGCTGCGGCTGGCCAGCCGGGCGATCGAGATCCTCGGACTGCAGCGCCAGACCGCCATCGAGGTGAGCGAGGCGGCGCACGGCCGACGGCTGCTCCACATCGCGGCGTCGAGCGCGTTCGCCGAACATGCCGCGCCCGGCCTCATCGATCTGTTCGCGGCGCGGGCGAAGGATCTGTCGGTCGAGCTGAGCGTGCATCCCACCAGCCAGTTCCGCAGGCTGATCGAGACCCGCGCGGTGGACATCGCGCTCGGGCCCGCGCCGGAGGGCTCCGACACGACCGTCACCGCCCGGCCGTTCCTGAAGTATCGGATCATCTCCGTCGCGCGCCCCGACAGCCCGCTGGCGGGCGCCACACCGCATCCGGCGCTGCTGCGTGAGCAGCAGTGGATGCTCGGTCCGAGCGCGGGCAGTGTCGACGGGCATATCGCGACGATGTTGCGCGAGTTGGCGATTCCCGAAGCACAGCAGCGGATCTTCCAGAGCGACGCCGCCGCCCTCGAAGAGGTCCGCCGCGTCGGAGGCATCACCCTGACAATCGGCTTCGCCGTCTCCTCCGACCTCGCCGCCGGTCGCTTGACCCACATCAACGGCCCCGGCCTGCAGATATCCGACGAGTGGTGCGCGACCACCCTGCCCCCCGACGCTCGCCAGCCCGCGGTGTCGGAACTACTCCGGTTCATCACCACCCCGCGCTGCATCCAGGCGATGATCCGCGGCTCCGGCGTGGGCGTCACGCGGTTCCGGCCGAAAGTGCATGTGACACTGTGGAGTTGAGGAGCATCTTCGCGGCGACCGTCGCCCCGTCGGTGCGGATCGTGTCCGCGATGGCCCCTGCTCGCGTGCGCGTTTCGGGGGTCAAGGCGACTTCGAGTGCGGCCGAGAGGGATTCGACGGTCGGTACGGGGCCGTCGTGTGCCGCGCCGACGCCGAGCCCGGCCACCCGGTCGGCCCAGTACGGCTGGTCCGCGATCTGGGGGACCACCACCTGGGGCGCGCCCGCCCGGGCGGCCGTCGTCGTGGTGCCCGCGCCGCCGTGGTGCACGACCGCGGCCACGCGACCGAACAGCGCCTGCTGATTGACCTCCCCGACGGCGAAACAGTCCTCGGCGTCGTCGATCAGAGCCAGCTCGGCCCAGCCGCGCGCGAGGACGACGCGGCGGCCCTGCGCGCGGACCGCCTCGATGGCCACCTGGGCGATGTCCTTCGGGACATACGAGGCGATGCTGCCGAAGCCCACGTATACCGGCGGCTCCCCGGCGTCCAGGAACGCTTCCAGTCTTTCCGGAAGCGGGCGATGGTCGGGCAGAATCCACGGCCCGGTCTGCACGAGGTCGAGGTCCGTCATGCCCTTCGGCGGACACAGCGTCGGGTCCGCCGCAAGCCACGGCTGGTCGGTGAAGACGTAGTCGCGGACGTTGTCCACCGGCGGCAGGCCGATCTCCGCCCGGTGGGTGTTGAGCGCCTCGCGGTACAGCGCGTTCACCCGCTGGGCGTCCTGCTCCCACAGCACCCGGTTGTCCGTCTCGCTCTGCGGGGACTGTTTGCCCGGCCGCGCGCCGGGAGGGAAGTGCCGCGACGGCAGTCCGTAGAGCTGGAAGCACGCGAAGACGTAGCCGATACCCAGCTTCTCGGCCACGTCTCGCGCACCGGCGGGCATCAGGCCGGTCGCCAGCAGCGCGTCACATCCCTCGGCCGCCTCGGTCAGCGTGGCGAACCGCGCCGCGACCAACTCGCGAGCGAACCGGAACGCGTCGTCCGCCGTCGGCGGCTTCGCACCGGCGACCACCGAGCGCACGGGCGGGCCGAGCGGCACCAGCGGCACGTCGACACGCGCCAGCAGTGCCGCGAACTCCTCGTCCGGCGGCGCGCACACCCGCGCCTCCGCGCCGAGCTCCCGCAACGCCACCGCGAGCCCGACCACGGGTTCGACATCTCCGCGCGATCCCACCGTCGTCAACAACACACGCACTTTAGATCTCCCCATTTCCGCAGGTCATGGCTTCCGGCCGACAATGATGGGCCATGACCCGGGTCTTGCCGCAAGCCCCCCGGTGCGCTATATCTCGAGAAGGGGAAGGGGAGAATCGTCGAGGTCCGGGCAGGCCGTCGACGCGCGATGGCCTGCCCGTTGGCTACAGCTGGAACAGTCCGATCTTCACGCTACCGACGTAGTCGGATTGCCCTGTGCCGCAACAGGAGTCGTCGCGTAGTTCGCCACATCGAACCTGCGCAACTGCCCGCGGAACCGGAAGCTGAAGTCGGGCCACAGCGTCGGATTGTTCCCGTGCCGGTCCAGGAACCAGCTGGTGCACCCGCCGGTCAACCACACACTGCGCGCCATCTTCTGCTGCACGCCGCGGTTGTACTCGTCCTGCACGTCCTTGCGGACCTCGAACGTCCGCAGACCCTGCTTGTCCATCGTCGCGAGAGCGTCGAGGACATAGGCGATTTGGGATTCGATGATGTAGATCAGCGAGGTGTAGTTCAGGCCGGAGTTGGCGCCGAGCATGGTGAAGAGGTTCGGGAAGCCCGCGACGGTCGTGCCTTTGTAGGCCTGTAGCCCGTGGGTATCGAATTCCTCGGACAGGGTGAGTCCGTCTCGGCCGGTGAACATGCTGTAGGTCGGCGAATCGGCGACGTGGAAGCCGGTGCACAGCACGATGGCGTCGACCTCGCGTTCGGTGCCGTCCTCCGAGACGATCGAGCGTCCGCGAATCTCCTCGATGCCGTCGGTGACGAGCTCGACATTGTCCCGAGTGAGCGCCGGGTAGAACCGGTTCGAGACGAGCAGGCGCTTGCAGCCCGCCCGGAAGTTCGGGGTGAGCCGCTTGCGCAGCGCCGGGTCGCGCACCTCCAACCACAGCTTCACGCGCGCGATCAGCTCGAGGTACACGGCCGTGGCCGGGTACTTGGCCTGGCTGATCACGAACAGCTCGCGGTTGGCGTAGATCAGCCCGCGGATCAAACGCTGAAGCCCCGGAACATGTTTGAAGGCGAACCGCTCGGGCGCCAGGTACCTGCGGGTGAGGTGCGGGAACACCCATCCCGCGGTGCGCTGATAGACGTCGAGTTGCGCGACCTGCGGCGCGATGGACGGCACGATCTGCACCGCCGAAGCGCCCGTGCCGATGACCGCGACCCGCTTACCCGCCAGATCGGCGTCGTGATCCCACTGCGCCGAATGGAAGATCTCACCCTCGAAGGAGTGAATTCCCTTGATATCGGGGAGATTCGGCTCGGCGAGCACCCCGGCCGCGGAGACGACGATGTCGGACGTGAACTTCCCGCGCGTGGTCTCGACCTCCCACCGGGCGTCCGCGTCGTTCCACCGGGCGCCCGTCATCGCGCAGTCGAAGATGTGCTTGTCGCGCAGCCCGTACCGGTCGGCGATGCCCTGGATGTACCGGTGGATCTCCGGCTGCGGCGAGAACGACCGCGACCACTCCGGATTCAGCGCGAACGAGTACGAGTACAGCTGCGACGGAACATCGCACCCCGCACCGGGATACGTGTTGACCCGCCAAGTGCCGCCCACATCGTCACCACGCTCGACGACCAGGAAATCGGTGTGCCCCTCCTGGGTCAACCGAACGGCCGTACCGACTCCGGAAAGCCCGCTACCGATGATGAGGACACGTGTGTGCCGCGGTGCCGGATCGTTGGTGTTGCTTTCACTCATACCGCTCCTCAACGAGCTTCGTAGATGCGCTTGTGGCCGGAGATCGCGGCCAGCCGGAACGGGCGGCCGGTCTCTTCGGGGATGGCGTGATACATCCCGTCCGACGGCGATTCGGTTTCGTGCAGGACGCGATAACGGTCGTAGTCGAGCCCGACGCGGGTCGCGATGGCGTCCCGGTTGGCGTCGGTGCGCAGGTGCTCGCGATAGCCCGGTTGCACTGTGCCGCTGAAGAATTCGGCTACGCTGCCCGATCCGTAGCTGATGAAGGCGAGCGGCTTGCCGGTCAGGTCGTCGGTGTGGTCGAGCAGCGACGCCAAACCGAGGTAGAGCGAGGCGGTGTAGCTGTTGCCGACCGTGCGGTTGTAGATGGTCGTGCTGTGGATCGCGGCGTCGATCTCCGCCGCGTCGGCGGTGTGCCCCTGGCTCTCCAGGAGGTGGCGGTGTGCCTTGAAGGCCATCTTGGTGAACGGCTGGTGGTAGCAGAACGCGGCGAACTCGGTGAGCTCGCGCCCACCGTTGCGGCGGTAGTCGGTCCAGGCTTCCTGGGTGGCCTTCTGGTAGGCGTTGACGGAGGTCTTGCCGTCGACCATGGCGGCGGTGCGATAATTCGGACGCCAGAAGTCCATGATGTCGGCGCTGTAGATACCGGACTGCGGATCAAGTTGCAGGATGGCCGGATTCGCGCTCACGAGCATCGCGACCGCGGCGGCGCCCTGGGTCGGTTCGCCGGGGGTGTCGAGCTCGTACTTGGCGATGTCGGTGGCGATGACCAGCACGCGCTGCGACGGGTCGCGGGCGATGAGCCCGGCGGCGAATTGCAATCCGGCCGTGCCGCCGTAGCAGGCCTGCTTGAGCTCGACGACGCGGGCCGTGTTCGGCAGGCCGATCAGCGGATGCAGATAGAGCCCGGCCGCTTTGGACTGGTCGACACCGCTTTCGGTGGCCAGCAGCACGGTGCGAATGTTGTCGACGCCGTGGCGGTCCAGGATGGGCTTGGCGGCGGCCGCGGCGATGGTGACGATGTCCTCGTCGGCGGCGGCGACGCTCATGTTCTCCTGGCCGATGCCGAGGTAGAACTTGTCGGGATCGACGCCGAGGCGCTCGGCGAGCACCGCGTGGTCGAGCGCGTAGTGGGTGGTGGCGAAGGAAAGGTCGTGAATTCCTACCGGGGTGATGGTCATGGCTGTGCTCCGATACTGGCGGTGGGGACGCTTGCGGTGGGCCGTTCGAATTGGGTATGGGCGCGCATCAATTCGCCGCTGTTGGTCTGCGCCGCCATCAGCGACAGTTCGCCGCACAGCACGGTGGCCGCGGCGATGACGGCGAGCCGACGGGCGTTGTCGCCGGGATCGCGATCCGCGCGGCAACCCAGGCGGGTCAGGTTGTCGTCGACGAAACTCAGGTCCTTGCCGTTGCCCACCGTCCCGACTATGAGATTGGGCAGCGTGCACGAGAAGTAGAGGTCGCCCTCGCGGTCCTCGGCGTGGGTGATGCCCTGGGACCCTTCCACGATGTTCGCGGCGTCCTGCCCGGTAGCCAGGTAGAACGCGAGCAACATGTTGGCGTAATGCGCGTTGGCGGAACGGATTCCACCGGCCAGCAAGGTGCCGATGAGGTTCTTGCGGATGTTCAGCTCCGCCACCTGGCGAGCGGTGGTGTGCAGCCGCTTCTCGACCACTTCGCGGGGGATGAGCAGTTCGGTGACGACGTTCTTGCCGCGGCCGAGGATCCCGTTGACCGCGGTCGCCTTCTTGTCCGTGCAGTAGTTCCCGGAGATCGAGACGTACCGCAGGCCGGGCATCGTGGCCAGGATGTGGTTCATCAGGTGGTCGCAGGCGAGGGTGGCCATGTTGTGACCGGAGGCGTCGCCGGTGGTGAATTCGAAGCGCAGGAACAGCAGGTTGCCGGTGATCTGGTGGTGCAGGTCGATCAGCCGGGCGAACCGGCTGCTGCCCGCGGCCACCTGCTGGAGTTCGGGGAATCGGTCTCGGAGCTGTCCGACGGTGGTGTGCGCGGTGTAGGCGTCGTCGGCCTCGAGCAGGATCGAGCGGGTCATGCGGTCGTCGACGAGAGTGGCCACCACGCCCTTGTCGGTCAGCGTGGAGATCCGCGCACCGCGACCGACCGAAGGCCACAACGGCGATTCGTAGGTGGCCAGGGGGACGTCCACACTGTCGTCGACGGTGTTGCCCGTAATGCGCACCGGCCCGACCCACCGCAGCGGCACCGCCGCAAAAGACTCGTCGTTCACGCGTGGCTCCTTCTTTCCGATTCGTTCCACCGGGGGCTCCGGTGGGCATAGGAGGCCGCGTCGATACCGCGCAGCCGGCAAAACGTGTCCACCTCGCCGGTGATCAGCAGGTCGCTACCGGCCAGGTCGGCGGGCGTCGGTGCGCCGAGCACGGTGAGAATCCGCCGCAGCTGATCGAGCCAGGTGCGAATCGTCTCGATCAACGCGTCGGTGCCGTGACTGACGAGCGTCTCGAGGAAGCGGCCCGCGACCCCGGTCGCGTTGGCGCCCAACGCCAATGCGCGGGCGATGTCGAGAGGTGAGCGGATGCCGCCGGAGGCGAAGAGGTCGATGCCGGTGACACCCGCGCAATCCACCAGGCAGTTGGGCGTTGACTGGCCCCAGTCCGCCAGGAAGGCGAAGTCCGCCGTGGTGCGCCGGTCGTTTTCGATGCGCGCGAAATTGGTGCCGCCGCGACCGCCGACATCGGCGACGGCCACGCCCGCGTCACGCAGCCAGGTGACGGTGGGTCTGCTGAGACCGAATCCGACCTCTTTGACGATCACCGGCACCGACGTGTGCTCGGTGATGCGCTCGATCTGCTGGGGCCAGGAACCGAAAGACCGGTCACCCTCGGGCATCACGATCTCCTGGACGGCGTTGAGGTGGATCTGCAGCGCGTCGGCTTCCAGCAGATCGATCGCTCGCGCCACCTCGTCCAGCGTGGCGGTGGCGTTGACGTTCGCCATGACGAAGCCGTGCGGATTCTCCTCGCGCAGCACCCGGAAGGTGTCGGCGACGGAGGGGTCGCGGAAGAAGGCGCTCATCGATCCGGACGCGATGGGGATCCCGGTCTCGCGGGCGGCGATGGCCAACTGCCGGTTGATCTCTCCGGTGTGCTGACTGCCTCCGGTCATGCCGTTGACGAAAAGAGGTGTGTCCCAGCGCTTCCCGGCGACGTCGACGGCCAACGACACGTCGTCGCCGTCGATGCCAGCGAGGGCGTGGTGGATGAAGGTGACCGAGTCGAAGTCGTTGGGGCCGCCGTCGCGCTGCTGGCTCACGGCGTGGCGGACGTGGTCGTCTTTGCGGCTCGCGATCATCGCCGATCCCCTTCGAATGGATGTGTTCGCAGCGAGAGCGGCCGGATGCCCGCGCTGACCCAGCGTTCGGTGAGCTCGGTGATCGCCGCGGTGCGGACGCGGTCGACGAGCGCGATGCCGCAGTCGCCGCCGCCCGCACCGGAGGGTTTGGCCGCGGCGCCGACCGCCTCACCCGCCGCGCACAGCGCACGCAGCGACGGCGTCATGATGCCCAACCGAGCTCTCGTGTCGAGATCGACCAGAAGCACTCGGGCGCAGTCGATTTCAGTACGGATCGCTGGTGCGTCGTCGGCTTCCAGCGCGGCGACGAGTCGTTGGACGCAGTGGTCGCTCTCGACCACGAAGTCGGCGGGCGTGCCGAGCTCGCGGAGCCCGGCGACCAATTTCGGTGTCGACGCGGGCTTCTCGGTCCAGCCGACCTGCATGGCGAGTTCCGTCGGCGTGGGTAGCGGGCGCACCGACAGCCCCGGCCATGGCGCACGCAGCGCGGCGTCGACTCCGCCCTCGGCCACCACCTCGGACGCGCGCCGACGGTCGGGGGAGCTGTAGGCGATCCAGCCGCCCCAGGTGCTCGCCGCGACGTCGCCGCCGGAAGCACGCGGGTTGATCGACACGGTGGCCAGCATCGCCAACCGGTACCGGTCCATCAGGCTCAGTTCGAGCCGGTAGAACTGGCCCAGTGCCGCGACGGTGGCCACCGTGACGGCTGCGCTGGAACCGAGTCCGAGCTTTCTCCCGTCCTCGTCGGCGAGGTCGGTGCTGATGCTCAGCCGGTAGGGTCGCGCCACGAGACCGCGCTCGACGAGCAGCCGATCGATGATCGCGGCCGCCGCGAAGACGTAGCTGAAGTTCGGCGGCACAACGCCATCGGAGGGAACCAGTCCGTCGCCGATGCGCCCGCAGGTCAGCGTCACACCGCCGTCCAGTTCCGAATGCAGTGTCGTGGCTTCGTCATCGGCCGTGCCGACGGTGGCGGTGGCATAGCGGTCGACCGCGGTGAGAACGGCGTGGTGCCCCGGTTCGACGACGGCGTATTCGCCTGCGATGAACAGCTTTCCCGGGGCGCGACAGGTGATCATCGCTCGTCGTCTCGGACGAGTGCCGCACCGGGGCCCAGATGCGCCACCTGGATGTCGGCGACGGCGCCGCCGTCGCGCAGGGCGGCGGTCACCCGCTGCTCGTCGTCGCGGGCGCACAGCACCTTGACGTTCGGTCCGGCGTCCATGGTGGCGTACGCGGCGACGCCGTCCGCGCGCAGCGCCAGCACCCGGTCCAGGATCGCGACCGAGCGTGGTGACAGGTATCGGACCGACGGTCTGGCCAGCAGCATGGTGGCGTGCATGCCCAGGGCGTTGCGCTCGGCGATCTCCCCGACGGCGGGCAGATCGCGGCGCGCGATCGCCTTGCGCATCTCCGCGAGGTCGAGCCGGGAGGCGGTGGCCCACGGCTGGTAGAAGTGCGAGGTGTCGCAGGTCCGCCGCATCGCCTCCCGGCTCGACACCGCCTTGGCCCCGTCGTCGACGACGGCGACGATCAGCGCCGGATCCAGTGCGTCGCCGTCGATCGGTTCCGCGTAGGAACTCGCGTCTCCCGCCTCGCCGTCGCCCTCCCCGGCGTGCCACACCGCGAACCCACCGAAGATGGAACGACAGGCCGACCCGGAGCCACGTCGAGCCAGCCGCGAGAGCGCCAGAGCATCCGCGTCGAGTCCGTAGGCGGCGGCCGCGGCCACGGCCAGCGCGGCGAAGCCGCTCGCCGAGGAGGCCAGGCCAGCGCCGGTCGGTCCGGCGTTGGTGGAGACGACCATGGCGTATTCGTCGCGGCCTGCCCGCGCGCGGACCAGATCCAGGAACCGCGCCACCTTGGCGTGCGCGTCGCCGACCGCCGGGTGGTCGTTGAGCACGACGGTGTCGGCCGGTTCCGCGCTCAACCGCACCGCGGTCGTGGTCGGGTAGATGTCGAGGGTCATCGAGAGGCTTCCCGTGACGGGAAGGAAGTACGTCTCGTCGCGCTTGCCCCAGTACTTCACCAAGGCGATGTTCGGGTGCGCGACGGCGACCGCCGCGTCTCCGATCGCGTTGTCGCCGAGTCGATCCGCGAGCGGGTCGGCCAGCTCTGCTCCAGCTGTGAATGTCATTGGCGTGTCTCGAGCTCCGGTATCGAGGTGAATCGGGAATCGGTCATTGCTGTGCGCCTAGGACCGGAACGATCCAGGTCCGCACGGCGCCCGCCCGGCGCAGCGCCGCGCGCACGTTCGCGGCGCCGTCGCCGGTCTCGGTGAGGGCCAGGACGCATCCACCGAAGCCCCCGCCGGTGAGTTTCGCGCCGTACGCGCCGGCGTCGGACGCCGCGGTGACGAGGGTGTCTATCTCGGGTGTGCTGACGCCGAGTTCGGTCAGCAGGCCTTGGAATTCGAGCAGCGTCTTGCCGAGCGGCTCGGCGTGACCGGCCGCCAGATCCGCAGCCGCCGACTCGATCAGGTTCGCCGCCCGCTCCAGCAGCCGGTCGGCCGCTCTCCGGTCGGCGTCCAGCTTGCGGCGAACGGCGGCTACCGCGTGCTGCGTGGCGCCCGCCGTCCCCGTGTCGGCGATCACCAGGGCGGCGTCCAAGCCGACGGCCAGCTCGCGCGCCGTCCCGGCCTGGAACCGGATCGGCCCGGCCGCGACCGCGGCGCTGGCGTCCACGCCGCTGGCTCGGCCGTGTGCGAACTGTTCACCGCACTGGACCAACTCGTAGAGCGTTTCTGAGCCGACGGTCCGGCCGTAGAGGTCGGCAACCGCTCGCACCGCGGCCGCCGCGCACGCGGCGCTGGACCCCAGGCCGCGCGCGGGCGGGATCTCGCAGTCGAGCACGACCTCGACCACCTCACCCGCCGAACCCCACCGCCGCAACGCCTCCTCGACCGCGACGTGCGCACCGGACGACCCGGCGGATCCATCACCAGCGGTGAACCGAAACTGTTGTCCTGCACGGGAATCGATTCCTGAAGGAACCTCTGGTCCACCCCGGCGAGCGACCGCGCGCGCCTCGAGCGTCGGCAGGGGAAACGCGAGCGCGGGCGTGCCGTGCACCACCGTGTGCTCGCCGAGCAGGATCGCCTTGCCGTGGGCGCGACCGGCGCCGTGCCCGCTGCACGTGCGGGCGCCGTGCCCACTGCCGGTGCCCGCGGTGGGTCCACTGCCCGTGCCCGCGGCGGGTCCCGCGGTGGGTCCGCTGCCCTCGCGAACGCTGTTCACGTCGTTTCCTCTCCCAACTCGAGCAGGGGTCACCGGCTCGTTCCCGTACTGGGGACGAACCGGTGACGGACAGTGCACAGCCGATGGCCACGTCGATGTGCGGCGACCCAGGGCCACGGTCGTGCGGTAGAGCGGAAAACGTTTAGGTAGAACGCAACTCGGCCGTCACAGCGGCTGATCCGAACGGCCGAGAAGAGCTTGGCGCAGACGTGCCCGCGCCGAGGGACCGAGCGGCGACGGGAAGAAGGCCGGAACCTGCTCGGCGTAGGCGCGGTAGGCCGCGCCGAAGCGGGCGACCAGATCGCGCTCTTCCAGGAACGTGCCGAGCAGGATGTAGCCGGTCAACCCGACCGCCCACAGCAGATGCCCGACCGTCATGTCGCTGGCGCACCAGAACGACAGCAGCAGGCCGGTCATCAACGGATGACGCACCAAACGGTAGGGCCCGTGCACCTGTAGGCGGTCCATGGTCGCGTCCGGCACCTGGATGACGTAATGGCGGTACGCCTGACTGATGCCGAGCAGGTGAAAGTGGTTGAGCAGCAACGTCGCCGCGTAGACCAGCACGAAGCCGAGCCAGAACCCGGCGTCGAGCACGGTCCCGACGACACCGTCCGCCGACCAGATTCGTTGGGGCAGCGGCTGCCATGCCAGGCACATCACCCACACGACCAGGCAGACCATGACGATGTAGACGGTGCGCTCCAAGGCTTCCGGCACCCAGCGGGTGATGAACGCCTTGAACGCGGGTCGCGACATACCCGAGTGCTGCAAGCCGAACAGCGCCAGCAGCAGCACGTCGATGGCGATGGCCGGACCGGTCGACAGGTGCGGTCCCTCGTTGACGGTCTTGGGCAGCCACCAGCCTCCGGCGAACAACAGCAGCAGCGGCACGGTCACTCCGGCGACGCCGTAGACGCCGAAGGCCAGCAGGAACGGGACGAGCCGGCGGCGGTCCGTCAGCGCGCCCCGAACCTGTTGCTGCGTGGTGGTCAGATCCATGCGAACCAGGGCAGGAACCGCAGGCGGACCGTCCCCGTCTCCATCCGCTTGTCCAGCTTGGCCTTCCAGCGCTCGCCGTAGCGCGCGTCGAGGAAGCCACCGGGCCGGACCAGGCGCCACGACGACTGGATCGTCATCCAGTAAGGCACGATGACGGCCGCGTCGACCTGGCGCATGAAGTCGAGCTTGTCGGGGATCTGCGACCAGTGCACGCCCGGGTACCGGTGGTGCACGCTGTGGTAGCCCTGGTTGAAGATGAAGAAGTTCAGCCAGTTGCCCGCGGTGTTCAGCGATTTGCTCGGATCGTCCTCGAACACCCGCGCCGGGGCGTGGGTCAGCCAGGCGAAGTAGCCGGAGTTCACCTGCGTGATGAGGAACGGCAGGGCCCAGAACAGCGCGAACCGCTCGAAGCCCGCGAAGTACCAGATGCCCACCGGCAGCGCCAAAGCCAGCGTGAGATCGAGGACGAAGGTGTGGCGACGCTTGCGCCGGCCCTCGGACGGGTTGGCGGCGAAGATCATTCGCATGGTGTGGTTCTTGACGATCGTGCCGTACCTGATCCAGTACCACACGGCGCCGAGCCCGCGCTCCATGCCCTCGGTGGAGGTGACGTCGCCCGGTCCGTCGTTGAACCGATGGTGGTTGAGCACGTGCACTTCGCGCATCTCCGCCGAGGTCAGCGTGGCGGGCAGACAGCACATGATGTCCACGAATCGGTTCAGCCGCCGCGAGACGAACAGCGCCCGGTGCGTGTGCATGTGCATCACGCCGATGGTGAGCGAGAAGTTCAGCAAGGTCAGCAGGAGGATCAGTGGGGCAGCCAGGTACCAGTTCGTGGCGATCGGCACGAACAGGCCGAAGGACAGCAGCACGACCCACGCCACGATGTGCAGTAGCGGGCCGACGTTCGCCGGGTGCTCGAGCTTCAGCACCCGCCGGCTGAACGGCGGTTGGTCGGAGGACGCCGGGGGCGTTCCGTCGCCGGGACGGGTTGGCACGGTGGTCATAGGTGTTCTCCTCGGGTGTTGGTGGCGGGCGTTCCGATGCCGAAGCCGGTCGACGGACTGGTCACGGGCGATCTCCTCCAAGGGTTGTGCTGTCGAGGGCAGCCAACTGGAATCTTGTTGCGAGGGCGCGCATCTCGTCGGCTCCGCGGGGTGGCAGCCGGTCCAGGGCGCCGAAGGCCAGGTGATCGGCGATCATCATGGTGCGGATGTCGGAGGCGGAGAGTTTGCCCGTCAGCGGTTCGTCCGGCAGCGCCCGCACGAGGGCGAAGGTGGTGTCGACGATCAGCGGCACCATCGCGGGCGGGAGCCTGCTCGGGTCGACCGCGCCGAGCAGCCGGGCCGCGGCGTCGGAACCGGCGCCGAGCTCCGGCGAGGTGTCGAGGACCCGGTGGATCGCCGCGTCGGCGCATCGCTGCACCCGCTCGACCATCTTGGCCCAGCGCGCGGGCGACAGGATGGCCAGCGCGGTCGCACCGATCGGCCGCCGGTAGGGGACCGGCGCCCCGACCGTGGTGCACAGGAAGCCGGTCGTCGTGATGGCCATGTACGCCATCGCCGCCCGGGCGCCCGGGTTCGGTGTGCGCGGGCCGAGCCGGGCCAGCAGGGCGAACCCGCCCAGGGCCGGCGCGAGCAGTCGCAGCATCACCGCTCGGGTCAGTTCGGCGCGGTCGGCGACGCCGTAGAGCGCGAGTTCGCCGTCGCGCAGGTCGTTGGCCGCCTGGGCGATGACGCCGACGCATGCGGTGAGCTCGCGCAAATCCGCTTCGGCACAAGCCTCTTCGGCGGCCATCGTGCACGCGTAATGCGTCACGCGGCCGAGCACTCCCTCGCTGTAGGCGACCCGCGGGAGGGGCGAATCGAGGTTGCGGGCCATCACATCGCCGATATCGAGCAGCAGGCTGCCCACGCGTTCGCGTGCCGCGACGGGCAGCGCCGACACCAGTGCGCGCACGTCCGCGATGCGTTCGGCCAGCACCAGGTCCACGGCTTCGCTGTCGCGGACCGTGACACGCTCCGGCGGTGGCGGCGGGGTGTCGGTATTGCCGGTGAGGTACTCGGCGGCGGTCCGCACGGCGCTGCCCGCCAGCGGACGGTCGATCAGGTCCTCGTAGGCGTCGAGCACGCGACAGGCGAGCAGCGCCGCGGTGGCCTCGGCCCGCAGATCCGCGCCGAGGAAACCGATAGCGATGCCCATGTTGCGCGCCGCCGGGATCAGTGCCAGCCTGGCCAGCTCGTCCGGCGAGCCTGCCGCCCGCAGCGCGGTGAGATCGGGTGCGCGGCGCAGGTCGCGCAGCCCGTTGGCGAGGATGCCGAGTCTTCCTCCGGTCATCGGGACACCACCTGTAGCGCCAGGTTGCGCAGGTCGTCCCGCGCCGGGGTCGGCGGGAACGTCTCCAGCGCCTCGCAGGCCGTCTCGGCGGCGCGGATCGCGGCGTCGTGCGCGGCCTTGGTCGCCCCGCTGCGTACCAGGTCGGCCTGCAATTCGGCACTGGAAGTCGTTGAGGACAGCCACATTTCGCGAGCGTCTGGGCGTATCGCCAGCCATTCGATCACCGGCCAGGTCGGCACCCTGCGGTCCAGGTCGCCGCAGGCCTCCTTGCCGAGCGCGGGGTCGCCCTCGACGTCGCGCACGTCGTCCATGATCTGGAAGGCCAGGGAGAACTGCTCGGCGTAGCGCATCAGGGCGCGCAGCCGGTCGTGGTCGACACCGCCCGCCGTACCGCCGTAGGAGCAGGCCAGCCGGAACAGTGTGCCGGTCTTCGCGCCAGCGACGACCTCGTAGTGCCTGCGCAGCGCGGCGTCGTCGACGTCGGGAGTCATGGTCTCCACGAGCTGCCCCGCGGAAAGGTCCGAGATGCTGTCCAGATAGGTGACGCCGGGAGCCTCACCGAGGTGTGCGCAGACCACCGGGTTGTCTTCCAGTACCCGCGCCAAGACCTGTAATGCGGTGCCCGCCATGTGGAAGCCGACCCGGGCGGCGGTTCGGATGCCGAACAAGGCGGGCACCGAGGGGGAATCGCGCCGCAGCAGGGAGCTGTCGCAGATGTCGTCGTGGATCAGCGACGCTTCGTGGAGCATCTCCATCGCACAGGCCAGATCGACGGCGTCGGGGACGGACGCCGAGACGGCCGACGGCAGCAGGCGATGGCAGTCCAGTACCAGTCTGGCCCGGACCCGTTTGCCGGGGGCGGTCAGGACGTGGCGGTATATGTCGTCGAAATCGCCTCCGGTGACCAGGATTTCGCGCATCCTCTCGGTGACCATCGCCGCTTGGTCGACCGGCGCGGCGACCTGCTCTGCGGAGTCGGCGCGGGTATGTCCGTTCGCCGCCGGGGTGGCGACGTGCACGCGGCCGTCCGCGACCGCGGTGCTCGACCCTCCGGACATGGCCGCGACCAGGTGCCCGTCCTCCTGAAGTCCTGACGGTGACGTGGGATTGTCCATTGGCGGTGAGCTCCTTCGGTGTCATAGCGAGCGGAGTCGGGCATGCGGTGGCGACCACGGGCCTGAAGAGGGCGTGCGGTTACGGACGAATCGGCCGTTCGGGTAGCAGGCGTCGTTGCCGCCACCGCGACTTCGGTGAGCTGGTCGTCGCTGGTCTCGGTGAGTGCGGAGCGCAGCTAGGCGGCGATTTCGTGGTCGCCCGCGGGAGTCGGCGATGGTATCCGCCGAGCGATGGGTCCGCAGCTGAGTCCGGGGGGAGTGGTCCGTGGGGCGGATGGCAGTGCGACCGTCGCCCGTTCGGGAATCCACAGCTTTCCGGCTACGGAACCATCGCGTAACCGGGTCGACTTCGATGTCGAGTGCCGTGAAATGAGTTGTGCACCATTATGTTCGGAGCGAAGGTCGGCCGTGTTAGTCGGGGTGGCCCGGCGGCGCGACACAGCGGGGACATGCCCGTTGCCGAGACGGTCGAGCCGACAGATCTCGACCGCACCTGTTGGACGCGAGCATAGGCACTGCGCCCGAAGGGTTTTCACGTTCTTGTACAAAGACCCGGTTTCGTCCACAACCAGCACACCGTCCGGATCGCCGGGGTGCTCGTCCGCGTACGCGCGCAGATGGTCACGCACCCGGTAGTAGTCGTTCCACATGGTCTTGCTCTACGCCCGCCGCAGCCCGTCCATCACCCAGCGCAACCACGAGCGCAACAAGTTCTTCAACCACGAACATAGCGAAAGAGGCTACCGCACAACACATCTAGGCGCGCGTTGAAACCGACCGGAATTCTTTGGGCAAACTTCTGTGAGGAATCACATTGCACGACAATGCAACTCAGACAGACGCTGGTTCAGTGCTCGACCACCGGGCCTGGCGGAGGGTAGTCATGGAACGATCCCCAGTACCGGACCATCGCGAACCCGAATCAGACGGCCCTGCTCCGGAAATCGTTCGAGGGCAACATCATTCGATCGCTACTTGTTTGCTTCTACGTGCTCGTAGCGTATTCCGCAATGCGTCTGCCGCTACCCTCTCGAGGCGTGGGAAGTAGGCCGTGACGCCGCGACAGCCTTGCCGCGCGCGTTCGCGAACGCTATCGTTCGTTGATCGGCTCGCGATCCGAGCCGTTGACCCACGCGCGTCCGACAGCTTCGCGCTTTCGCTTCAAAGTGCTTGATAATAAACGAATCTCAGTCACCCCGCTGACACCGCGGCCTTCGCGACAGCGTCCGAAGAGGAATCGGATGCGAACCGGCCTACGGACGATCGGCGGCATCGGGGTGCCTGCTCGACGTGTTCCGCACTCTTCCATTGCTGACGAAATATGTTCGAGCACAATACTTTTCATCCGCGAGTCAGCGGGATGGCACGGCGCCGACGAATTCAACGGCATCCACCGGGCCGATCGTCTTCACGGTGATCACTGACGCGCCCACCACCGTGCCGCGTCCCTCGATTGCTGTCCAACACGTCGATCGCGCTGCTGACCACTGGGCCTGCGCGAGGTACCGCCGCCGCTCGTCTCGGCTCCCATTCCGCACCGGACGCCGGCGCTGCTACATGGGCGTTGGTCGCCCCCCAAGGTGCCGGTCTGATCGCGTTTTCAACTGTCACGGGTAGTCGATTTTTCAACCACACGAGCTCCGAACCGAAGCCCACCTTGGTGGGTTCGAACCACAAGGAGGGGGCGTCGTCCCGCACCCTGGGTGTCCTATCAGCGCAGGCCAGCGTCGAGCAGGCTGGACACCGTCACAACGACAGCGGGACCGCCCCGCCAGAACAACACGAAGGAGCAGCCCTTATGACGACCGACCAGCGCTCGACCCGCCGCACCCACCGCTTCGCACGCGCCCTGGCGATCGCCGCGGCACCCGCCCTGCTAGGTGCCGGCCTGGTGACGGCTGGCGTCGCCCAAGCCGAGCAGGACCCCAGCCTGCCGACCTGTTCCTGGCCCAACCTGGTGTGTGGCGGCCAGCAGGATCTGACCCCCGGCGGCCAGACCGACCTGACCCCGGGTGGCCAGACCAACCTCACGCCCGGCACATCGTCCGAGAACTACGACGCCTACGGTAACTACTACTACTACTGATCACCGCGCCGCCGTCCGGCACGCGCCCAGGAGAACCACACCAGCAACCCCGGGAGCTGCCCGCACCAGCGGCAGCACTCCGGGGTCGGAGGTAGCGCTGGATCGCCTGGTGCGCTGACGGCTCAGAGACTCGCGCCGAGCCAGGAGGCGAAGCCGACCAGGCTCTCGGTCTGGCGGCGCTGCGCTGCGGCGATGCCGAACAAAGTCTCCCGCACGGACGGATGCAGGCGCGTCTGCTGAGGCGCAGCGGCACGGGCCTTGTTGAGCGCGGCCAGGGCTTGATCGGGTTTGCCGGTCATCAGCCAGGCGCGGGCGTTGTCGTGCCAGTGGTGAGCCGCCCTCGGCGCGGCCATATCGGACGGAAGGGCCAAGGCGGCACCGTCACGCGCCGCTTTGCCAGGATCGCCCGCCTCGAGCTCGACCGCACAAGCGTGCACCTCGACGTTCCCCGGGCCGAAATCCGTCGTATAAAGCGCACTTTCCCCGGCCATCGGGCTCGCGATCCGCCGTGCCGCACCGATATGGGTCCGCGCGTCATCGAGGCGTCGTGCACGTGCGGCGACGATCGCCCCGCGCAGGTGGCTGTACCCGCGAAGGACTTTCTCCGCCTCGCTGTCACCGGGAACCAGAGCCAGGCCACGATCGACGAGGGACATCGCCACGTCGGTCGCTCCGTGTGCCATGAGAAGGCGCGACCGTTTGATCAGACTGCGGACGGCATAGGCGGGATCGTCGGCGTGGGATGCCGCCCAATCCAGCCGGTCCAGCACCAGCGCCGTCAACGACGAGTAGCCCAGTCTGCCGCACGCCCCCTCGGCGGCGATATACGCCGCGCACAGCATCTTGTACGCCTTCGCGCGGTCCCGGTCGTTTCGCGCGGCGTGGATCGCGCCGTACAACTGCCGGATCAGAGCGGGGAGCAGTACCAGGGCACGACGGGTGCGGTCGTTGCGCAGGGCCACCTCCACGGAGGCAAGGCCAGCGGACAGCTCCTCGAAAGAAGGCGGCTCGACCGCTCGGACATACGCGCCTTCGGCCAGCACCGTGCGCAACTCGGCGAGCCCTTCGATCGGACCGTCTTCGGCGAGAGTTTCGACATAGGGATTGCCATGAAGCCGCTCGGGTTCGATGCCGAGCGCGCCGCACACCGCCGCGATGAACCCCGGAGAAGCCACCTCACGCCCCTGCTCGACCGCCTTGACCATGCTCAGGCTGTACTTGGCCCGACCGGCCAACTGCTGCTGGCTCAGCCCAGCGATTTTCCGTTCCGCGGCGATCCGCTCCCCAGCGTGCTGGCCCATGCCTCGAGGGTAGATCGATCCCCACCGCACCGCCCCGCACTACTCGAAACCTGTCCCTGCACTGGCCTTTCGAACACATCCCAACCATCAAGCTGATACCTGGCCCCGCCGCCGGGTCGATGCGGTGCCCCCATCAGTTCCCGGCGGCGGGCGCTCCTCATATGTCGAGTGAACAAGGGGGTTCCGAATGGGTGTGTTCGACGCAGTGGTCAGGAGGCGGTTGTGAACGACACCCCGCCGAGCACCGATCCGTTCGCGCGGGTCGGCGCCGATACACCGCGTTCAAGGGTCGCCTATTACCGTACGGTGTGCGATCTGCCCGCGGTCGTCGAACCCGACACGGGGCGGATCAGTTTCACCGCGGGCATGGTGTGGGCGATCGAGATGCCTTCCGAACTCGGACAGTCGGTCGAATTCCACCTCGAAACCACCAAACAGGGCGGCGGGCCGATCGTCACCCACCCCCGATCCCGCACGTGGACATTCCTCGTGCGCTCGGACATCCCGGCAACCATGGTCGCGGCGCAAGCGGCGTTGTCTCGCAGTCGCCGAATCACGGTGCTGGGCAACGGTGATCGAATCGCGTTGCCGTCACCTGCCGATCAGGGCTCGGAGTATCGCGGGTGGATCACCGCCGCGCACTCGACGTTCCGCCCTTCCGGCCGTGCGGTGCTCTCCGGAGCGCACAGGTGCGCGACCTCGCTCCGCGAGCATTCGCGATGAGCACCGTCTCACCGCGACCGGAGGAGCCGGATGTGCACCTTTCGGTGTTCCTGCACGGAGTGCGCATGGACTTCGTCGCGTGCCTGACCGCCGCGCTGGTGTTCGTCGCCGAGCACCGCGACCGGCACTACGTCGACGCGGTGACCGTCGATGCCGCCGTGAACGGATTCCGGCGGCTGCCGAACGAGCGGCGTGCGCCACGAGGCGCTGTTATCCATGTTGGAGGTGGAATGACTCCGAAGTGATTGTGTCGCAGCACGATTGCTGTAGCTGAGGGCAGTCTGATCCGGGAGACGCCGGGGAGGGCGGAAAGCAGCCCTGACAAAGTCGGGACGTGCCAGCACCGCCGAATGGTGCGGGTCCGGTGAGCGTGGGACAGAGGTGGACGAGAGGAACCGGTGCCGTAAAGCTCCTCAAGTTCGGGTGCCAACTCCAACTCGGTGGATATGGGTTGGCTTGCGGTGCGTCTCCGATCGCCTTTTCGGATCGGGGAACTTCCCTGACAGATGGCCTTGTCGGAGGGGAAGGCCACGGTGAAAGTCTGCGGCGTAGCCGTGGCGAGGCCGCTGGAGCAAAGCCGGCCGCCTCCTGTCCCGAATGGATAGCAGTGAACGTGGGAACCATCTCGTTTCGCCCATTGGTGGTCGTGGCCAACGATTTTCGATGGGCAGGCTCGTCGTCGGCTGATGGAACGTGGTGGGGCGGAGGGGTCGTAGTAGTCCGAGCCCGGGAAAGCCGGGTACATGGCGAAGGACCCCAGTGGATGTCAACAGCGTGGGACTGTAATGGACGGAGTCATTCGTGAATTCGAGTGAATCGTGGCCGGGTTTCGATGAAGCCTGGTCGCGAGTACGGCGGATGCAGGCCAAACTGTACTTGTGGGCGACCCGGGATCCGGGTCGGGTGTTCGATGATCTGCATAATCTGATATGTGATCCGGCGTTTCTGGTGCACGCTTGGGAGCGGGTTCACGGTAACAAGGGCGGTCGGAGTGCCGGGATCGACGGGGTTGCACCCCGGTCGATCCCGAAAGAGTCGACAGAACTGTTATCGAGATTGCGGATCGAGCTGCGGGAGAGGGCGTTTCGTCCGCAGCTGGTGCGTGAGAAGCTGATTCCGAAACCGGGTAGTCCATCGAAGAAGCGCCAGTTGGGGATACCGACGACAGCGGACCGTGTCGTTCAGGCCGCGCTGAAGTTGGTGCTCGAGCCGATCTTCGAAGCCGGGTTCCAACCCAGTTCCTATGGGTTCCGGCCGAGAAGACGCACTCAGGACGCGATCGCTGAGATCCATCAATTCGGTTCCCGGGGTTATCACTGGGTGCTGGAGGCGGATATCGAGGCGTGTTTCGACCGGATCGACCATTCGGCCCTGCTGGAGCGGGTTCGTGGCCGAGTCGCCGATAAGCGTGTCATGGCCCTGGTCAAAGCCTTCCTCAAAGCGGGAATCCTTACTGAGGAGGGCGTGAGCCGGGATTCTCACACAGGAACTCCGCAGGGCGGGATTCTTTCGCCGCTGTTGGCGAATATCGCCCTGTCGGTGCTGGATGACCACTATCAACACAAGTGGGATGCCGACGTCTCGGGCTATAAAGACCCGCGTGGACGACGGAAATACCTGCGCCGGACCGGAGGAGCGACCTACCGATGCGTTCGCTACGCGGACGATTTCGTGGTCTTGGTCAACGGCGGACAACACCATGCCGAACAGGCCAGGATCGAGGTCGCCGAGGTTCTACGGCCAATGGGGCTGTCCCTGTCGCCGGAGAAGACTCGTGTGGTGCATATCGATGATGGGTTCGACTTCCTCGGCTGGCGCATCCAGCGCCGGGCGAAGCGAGGCACGAACCGGAAGAAGATGGTGATCTACACCTATCCGTCGAAGAAGTCGCTGGCTTCGATCGTCGGGAAGGTCAGACGCATCACCAGCAGATCGACAACCTATGTGTCGCTGGAGAAGATGCTCAAACACCTGAACCTCGTAGTTCGGGGATGGTGTATGTATTTCCGGCACGGTGTTTCCTCTGACACATTCAGCTACCTCGGTCACTACATGTGGCGAGAAGTAGCGCACTGGATGAACATGAAACACAGGCGCGTTCGCTGGCGGGAACTCCGACGCCGGTACTCCGATCCGAGGTATCCGGCCTACCGGCCAGCAGAGAACGGGACCGTGCTCTATAACCCCGCGGAAATAGTCATCGAACGATACCGATGGCGGGGTTACACGATCCCGACACCATGGAGCGCTTTGGCCGAACAACTCGACACACTCTCACGAGCATGACGTCCATGGAGAGCCGGATGCGGTGAGAGTCGCACGTCCGGTTCGGCGGGCGGCCAAGGGAAACGGGCTCGGAGCAATCCGGACACCGCGCCCTTGGTCGACCCGACTCTATCTCGAACCCTGACTCAGCGGAAGTCGGTGCCGCGGCGGGCGGAGAATGGACAGCGGCGGACCGTCAATCGCGGCGAGCCTGTATGCGCGCGAGTTCGTCGTCGGTGTAGTCGGCGATCCATACCCGTTGCAGCATGTGCCAGTCTGCCGGGTGTGCGGCGATACCGGCGGCGAATCGGTCGGCGAGGACTTGAGTCGTGTGGCGCACTCCGCCGGTTGTGTCGATCGGCGCGCCGACGTGGAATCCCCAGCCGCCGGGGGTGAACCAGCAGTGCACCGGCAGCAGCGGTGCGCCGGTGTCGATCGCCAGCCGGGCCGGACCGGCGGGCATGCGGGCCGGTTCGCCGAAGAACGCGACCGGCACGCCTCTGCCGGACAGATCGCGCTCACCGAGCAGCCCGACTATCCGCCCCTGCTCGAGTCGCGCGGTGAGGTGCTCGAACGGTGGTGTCGCGGCACCGGTGAGCGGGACGATCTCGAAACCCAAACTCTCACGGAACCGGACGAAGCGCCGGAACAGGGATTCCGGTGCGAGCCGCTCGGCCACGACGGTCGGTGAACCCACCCGCTGCACGATCCAGACCCCCGCCAAGTCCCAATTCCCGCTGTGCGGCAAGGCCAGCACCGCGCCGCGTCCGCGCTCGACCGCCTCGTGGATGTGTTCGAGCCCGGTGGCGGAGGATTCGATGGTCTCGGCCAGCCGCACCGGATCCATCGACGGCAGCCGGAACGCTTCACACCAGTAGCGAGCGTAGGAGCGCAGGCTCGCGTGCACGAGATCGTCCGGCACCTC
Source organism: Nocardia sp. CNS-044 (assembly GCF_059570515.1). Taxonomy (NCBI): domain Bacteria; kingdom Bacillati; phylum Actinomycetota; class Actinomycetes; order Mycobacteriales; family Nocardiaceae; genus Nocardia; species Nocardia sp. CNS-044. Next base: position 392,048 of record NZ_JCANSX010000011.1, on the reverse strand, counting down.
GTGCGGGGCGGTGCCGAGTACCCGAGCCAGATTGCGCCGCAGTTGGTCTGGTCCGCCGTCACGGGCCGAGCGCTCGGCCGCCATGTCGAACAGCCGGCCAGCCCACCGCTGCGGCATGGAACGCACCAGCCGCCAGCCCGCCGCGTACCCGAGATCCCAGGCTCGGTCCTTCGGGTTCACGAAGTGTCCTCTCGGATACGAAACTCGGATGCGTAAACAGCGGTGACACCGCCGGATCCTCTTTCCCGACGGACATTCGGACGCGACAGCTATTACCTGTCGAACAAGCCATGTCGAGCTTCCTCCATGTCACACTGTAGCGATAAGCTGGCTATCTGCGCTGAACCCCGCCGATTTTGATTGGTCCATCGAACAATTCGAACGACCCGGGCGGCCACACCGTGTGCCGTGCCGGAACTCGCTGGCTAACTTCTCGCATGCAGGGGGCTTGATTGAGTACTGCTGCACCTCGAACGCTGCTCCAGAACGCGACCACCGCGCTGTGGCGCGGCGCGGCATCGCTACGCACCGTGCTGATCGTCTGCGGCGGAGTGGCGATCCGGCCGGGCGCCGATCTGGCTCGCGCGAGACTGCACGGGGTCGAGCTCCCCGGAGCGGATCTCACCGGAGCCGATCTCACCTCCGCCGATCTCCGCCAGGCCTACCTGGTCGAGGCGGTATTGGTCGACGCCAAACTCGCGCACGCCCAGCTCGACCACGCCGATCTGCGCGGCGCGGATCTCACCGGCGCGGACCTGACCCGAGTCGACGCGGCGGGAACGGATTTCTCCGAGGCCGAGATTCCGGGCATCGCGACGGCGAAAGACGTGACGTGGTCGGAAGCGACACGCTGGGGCGAGTATTCCGACGAGGTCCGTTCCCGCTCTCGATCCCTCGGCGGCGGCCGATACCGGCTCAATCCCTAAGAGCGAGGGGACGAATTTTCCGTTACCGAAGCCGATCTCCGCGGTGGCGGGCGCATGCCCGCACAACCGTGCTACATTCCGTCTGGACGTTAGTCCAATTCATACACGGGGTCGGGTATTTCGAGCGGAGAAACAGTGCTTGGGACCACGCGTACAGTGCTGGCGTCCGCCGCGGTGGCGATGCTGCCCCTCGCGGCCGCGGGACTGCCCGCCGGACCGGCGGCGGCCGATCCGGGGTATTCCGAGTATGTGGCGCTGGGGGATTCGTGGGCGGCCGATGTCACAGGCAGTCAGATCAGCACACAGTTCGCGCCGGTGAATTGCCTGCAGAGCGCCTTCAACTATCCGAAGCAGGTGGCCGCCGCGCTGTCGATACCGGTCTTTCGCGACGCCACCTGCGGCGGCGCCGAGACCCGGCACATGACGAGCCCGCAGGCCACGGCACTGGGCAGCAACCCGCCCCAATTCGACAGTCTTACTCCCACCACGGATCTGGTGACCCTGGGCATCGGCGGCAACGACGCCGCCCTGGCGAAGTCCGTGTTCACCTGCCTGACGCTCGATCCCGCCGCGACACCGTGCCTGGACAGAATGATCACCGGTGACACCGACCGCATGACCGAGGCCATCGGCGTCGCCGCCACCCGGGTGACCGCGACGATCGCTGGCATCCGCGAACGCGCCCCGCACGCCCGCATCCTGCTGCTGGACTACTTCGATGCCGTCGGCACCACCGGCGGCTGCTTCCCGGAGATTCCCATTTCCGACGCCGACGCGATCTGGCTGGGCGACAAGCTCATCGAGCTCAACCACATGCTCGCCCGCGTCGCCGCGGCCACCGGTGTGGAGTTCGTCGACACCCACACCGGCAGCACCGGCCACGACGCCTGCCAACCTCCCGGGGTGCGGTGGGTAGAGGGGCTCGTCCCGTTCTCCAGCACACCGGCCGGTCTCGCCGTGCCTTTCCATCCCAACCAGCTCGGGGCGGACTACCAGGCGCGGCGGGTGTTGGAGACGCTGGGCGCGTAGCGGTTTCGTGAACGCGGCTCAGCGCCTGGTGCGGGCCGCGGCGACGTCGTCGGTCGTTTTGACGAATCGTGCGATCAGCTCGGTGATCACCTCGGGCTGCTCGAGCGTGCTCGTGTGGCCGCAGTTGGGGACGATCTCGAGCGTGGCGTCCTTGATGCGGTCGGCGATCTGCTTGGCTTTGTCCGGCGGGGTGTCGATGTCGTCGGCGCCGACGACGACGAGGGTGGGCACATCGATGCGGTCCAGTTCCGGCAGGATCGCGCGGCGGTCGGCGACACCGATGATCGCGCGGTGGATTCCGGCGCGCTCGGATCGACTCAGCCGCCGAGCCCATTCGGCAATGACCGGCTCACCCGCCGAGCTGGCCCGAAACACCGGCCCGAACAGCAGATTCGCGGCGCGGTCGCGCACCAGGCTGGTTCCGGCGAGCCGGTAGACCAAGGCGAGCAGCTTGAACTTGGCGGACTGCACGGCGCTCTCGGCCTCGGCGCTGGTGTCGAGCAGGGTCAGCGAGCGCAGCAATTCGCCGCGGCGCGCGGCGATGCGTTGCCCCACGAACCCGCCCATGGACACGCCGACGTAGTGCACCGGTGCGAGATCCAGGTGGTCGATCAGGGCCACCACGTCATCGGCGAGAGTGTCCATGTCGTAGCCCGACGGCGTCGGTGCGCTGTAGCCCTGGCCGCGGAAGTCGATCGCGACGCAGCGGTAACGCGAACGCAGCGACTCGATTTGCGGTTCGAACATCCAGCCGCCGAACAACAGCCCGTGTCCGAACACGATGGTCGGCGCGTGCGGCCGCCGCGGCGGGAGGCCGGTGTCGATGTAGGCGAGTTCGGCGCCATTGATGTGACTGGTCGGCATAGTGACTCCTGCCTGGTCAGCGGTCGACTCATCGTCGCGGGGCTACAGGCTAGCGTCAGGTTGAGCAACGCTCAATAGTGGATGGAGCTTTGCACAACGGTGGTACCTTCGCCAGATGACCGCGTCCGGGAGCGCCCGCATCCGCTTGAGGAGCGAGGATCGTCGCCGACAGCTCATCGGCATCGGGCTGCGCCTGCTCGTCACCCGCCCGATCCACGAGCTCGCCATCGACGAGGTCGCCGCGGAGGCCGGCATCTCGCGCGGCTTGCTGTTCCACTACTTTCCGACCAAGCGCGACTACTACATCGCGGTAGTCCGGGCGGCGGGGGACCGGATGCTCGGTCAGACCGAAGTGCCCGAAGACGGAACGTCGCAAACGCGCGAGCACGCTGTCACCGATGGCTTCGTGAACTTCATCCGGCGTCGTCGCGCCAATTACGTGGCCTTGGTGCGCGCGGCCAGCGGCGGCGACGACCGAGTCATGGAAGTGTTCCAGGACGTTCGCGCGACCTTGACCGACCGGATCCTGCACGCGATGGGGCGTCCGGAGGCCGACGCGATGACGCGCCTCGCCGTCCGCGGCTGGCTCGCGATGGCCGAGGAGATGGCCGTGGAAGCCGACGACGACGTGGCCACCTCGGATCTGGTCGACTACCTCGTCGACGCCCTCGGCCGCCTGTTCGGCTCGCCCGCAGACTGACACCGCTGAACCCTGCATCGAGTCCTTCGAGGCGCGCCTTATTGAGCATTGCTTAGAAATGTTCTAATGTCGCCGTATCGGGGGAATCGACAAGGAGCCATCGTGGACTTCACACATTCAGCCGTCGCTCGTGACTACATCGACCGGGTACGCACGTTCATCGACAATGAGATCACGCCGCGCGAGGCGGACTATTTCGCCACGCTGCACGGTCTTTCGGACCGGTGGGTCGTCTCGCCCGTCGTCGAGGAACTCAAGGCCGCGGCGCGTGAGCAGGGGCTGTGGAACCTCTTCCTGCCCGACGACAAGTACGGGGCGGGCCTGTCGGTCGTGGAGTACGCGCCGCTGGCGGAGTTGATGGGTCGCTCGCTGCTGGCTCCCGAGGTGTTCAACTGCAACGCCCCCGACACCGGCAACGCCGAGGTGCTGGTGCACTACGGCAGCGACGCCCAGCGCGCGGAATGGTTGACACCGCTGCTGGAGGGCCGGATTCGTTCGGCGTTCTGCATGACCGAGCCGGACGCGGCATCCTCGGACGCGACGAACATGAGCGCGACCGCGATCGTGGACGGCGACAGCGTCGTCCTCAACGGCCGCAAGTGGTGGAGCACCGGAATCGGGCATCCGAACTGCCGATTCGTCATCTTCATGGGCCTGACCGATCCCGAAGCGCACCGCCACGCACGGCATTCGATGGTCTTGGTGCCGCTGGACACCGAGGGCGTTCGGGTGGAACGGATGCTGCCGGTGATGGGTTACTACGACGAGCCCTACGGCCACGGCGAAGTGTCGTTCACCGACGTCCGCCTGCCGCTGGACGCGATCATCGCCGGACCGGGCCGCGGCTTCGAGATCGCCCAGGGCCGCCTCGGACCGGGCCGGATCCACCACTGCATGCGCCTGATCGGCATGGCCGAGCGCGCGCTCGAGCTGGCCTGCGAACGGGCCAGCAGCCGCCACGGTTTCGGCAAACCGTTGATCAATCTCGGTGGCAACCGCGAACGCATCGCGCACGCGCGCATCGCGATCAACCAGGCGCGGCTGCAAGTCCTGCACACGGCGTGGCTGCTGGACACCGGGGGAGCCGCGGCGGCGATCAGCGAGCTGTCGCAGGTGAAGGCCTCGGTGCCGAGCATGGCCTACTCGGTGATCGACATGGCGATCCAGCTGCACGGCGCGGCGGGACTGTCCGACGACACCCCGCTGGCGGGGTTCCTCTCGGCGGCGCGGGCGCTGCGGCTGGCCGACGGCCCCGACGAAGTGCACCTCGGCGTCGTCGCCCGTGTCGAACTCGCCCGGTATCGGTACCGCGCGTGACCCGGCCGCACACATTCGAACCTCAGGAGGATCGTCGATGACCACCCGACAGCGCATTCTGATCACCGGCGCCAGCAGCGGCCTCGGCGAGGAGATGGCCCGCGGCTTCGCCGCGAAAGGACGCGACCTCGCGCTGTGTGCGCGCCGCGTCGAGCGGCTGCACCAGCTGCGCGACGAATTGCTCGCCGCGCACCCCGGCATTCGGGTCAGCGTGCGCGAACTCGACGTCAACGACCACGACGCGGTCTTCGAGGTGTTCCATGCCTTCCGCGACGACCTCGACGGCCTGGACCGGGTGATCGTCAACGCCGGGCTCGGCAAAGGCCAGCCGATCGGCACCGGCCGCTTCCACGCGAACCGGCAGACCGCCGAGACGAATTTCGTTGCGGCACTTGCCCAATGCGAGGCCGCAGTGGAGATCTTCCGCCGTCAGCGGTCCGGTCACCTCGTCGTCATCTCCTCGATCAGCGCGATGCGGGGCCTGCCGCGCAATCTCACCACCTATGCCGCGAGCAAGGCCGGTGTCGCGGCGCTGGCCGAGGGGATCCGCGCCGAACTGCTCGACACTCCGATCGCGGTCACCACGCTGTACCCGGGGTACATCGAGTCGGAGATGACCGCCGCCGCGGGCCGCACGCCGCTGATGGTGTCGACCAGAAAAGGCGTGCGGGCCATGGTCAAAGCCATCGAGGCCGAACGCGTCCAGGCCAAAGTCCCCGCCTGGCCGGGCTTGCCGCTGGCGGCCGCCATGCGGGTTCTGCCGCTGCGCGTCGTCGCCAAGGTCAGCTGATGGGCGATGAACACGGTGCGGTCCGCGCCCGTCGCCAGCCAAGCCACCTGCCCGGCATGCTCACCGCTGCCACCACAAGCAGACCCGCAACCCGGCGTTCCGTACGCTATGGCTCTCCGTGAACTACCTGCATCGGCGGTGCCGCAAGATCATTCAGCAGGCGCCTCGATAAGCAAACGCCACCACCGCGCAGTCGAAAGACCGCGCGGTGGTTCGTTTTTCAGTGCTTTTTGGGAGCTGAGGGTAAGCCTCCGAGGGAACCGCTCACATCCTCGCTCGATCGAGCAAGCGAGTGCCGAGGTCGGAATTCAGCAGGAAGCTGCCTGTCACGCCGCCGAGAAGCGCGGCGGTGTAGCCCTTGATCAAGAACAGTTCGGGCATGTCGATCGAACCCCAGTAGTTCAGGCCGACGTTGTGGTCCAGGCTCCAGCACAGCGTCTGGCACACGCTGTATGCCGCTGCCGCGCACAACGCGGTGACGAGGTAGGCGGCACGGGTGCCGGGGCGGAATCGGTGGCCGATCAGGTAAGTGATGCCGCCGACGGCCGCGCCCATGCCGATTCCGCACAAGCCGAGGGTCCAAACCAAACGCCATACGAGTGGGCCGTTATCGGGAAAGAGGATCAACCCGATGATCAAGAACAACAGTTCCCCTTGGAAACCCAGGGAAATGAAGACCTTGATCGTCCGGAGAGCTCGGCGTTCACCCTCGGACATCGACGGTCCTGCGGTCGTGGCGAAATTCGGCATCGTGGCCATTGAGTACTCCTGAATCTGCACCGGTGCGGGCCGGTGGTGTGACGACGCCGAGTGGGTCGCTGGGATGGCCGGTCGAGCGGTGGTCGACGGCTGGTGCAGAGTATGTCACATACCATAATGCATAGACCAGAGGGAGCGAGCGGAAGATCCTCGGCTAAGACCGCTCGGTCGATGTCGAGCGGCGTGCGCGGGAGAGGAAGCGCTGACTGTCGATCAGGAGTTCCAGCTGGTGCGCGACGTCGTCGAGCGGCTGCGGGCCGCGCCGTGACCGGCACAGCACCACAGCGCCTTCGACCGAGGCGATCGCCATGGTCGCCAGCTGCCCGGCATCGTCCTCGGCCAGACCCTCGCCGAGGAACGCCCGATGCAGTGCGTCCCACCAGCGTTGGAAGATTCCGGCCGTGCTGTCGAACAGTTCGGGCGCCTCGTCGTTGGAGCCGACGGCCACCGCGACCACCGGGCAGCCCGCGGTGAAATCGCTGTCGAGCAGCATCTGCCGCCAGAATCGCACGAACTCGTGCAGGATCGCGGTGGATCCCTCCGCGGCCGCCCCCTCGACGATGGCGCCGATCGCGTCCCCGGCGAATTCCAGGGCCTCGGTGATCAATTGCGCTCGGCCGCCGGGGAAGTGGTGATACACCGAGCCACGCGGCGAGCCGCTGCGGGCCAGGATCGCGTCGATCGTCACGCCGCCGACCCCGCGCTCGCGCAGCACTTCCACCGCACTGTGGATCATCGCCGCCCTGGTGTTCTTGGGCACGGCCCCTCCTTCGACGTCACGCGCGGGCCGAGTAGGCCCCGCAGTTTTATACACTATTGCATAATTCATAGAAGCCGTGTTTCACTGAGCCCGATGGAGGAATCGAGTTCCAACACCCTCGGCGTCTGCGTCCGGCTCACGGTCATCGGCGCGTGCTTCGATCTGCTCGCCTGGCACGCGGACCTGCTTGCCATGGCCGAGGATCCGGCCCGCAAGACGCTGATGGCGACCTGGTTCGTCCTCGGATGGGGTTTCGCTCCCGGTGTCCTGACCTGGCTGGTCATCCAGCGGGGGTCGCGACATCTTCCGGCCGGGCCCGCCGCGGGCGTGATCGCGGCCGCCGGTCTGTCCGTCACCGTCGCCGTGTGCTATCCGATGTATCTGTACATCGCCGATCCCGCGTTCATGGCCGCGGCGATGGGCACGAGCCCCGGCGCGGCGGCGCATGCCGGGCACCACAGCGCCGGGCCGGTGGTGAGCTTCGAGGTGTTGCTCGTTCCGACGTTGATCGTCGTCGGCTTCGCGATCGCGAACGCGATCGGTCCCGCAAGCTCCGGGCGCAGCGCGCATGGCTCGCCTCGATAGTCCGCCGAAGCGGACAGGCGTCCCAAGGCGAGACCGGCGGAGCGCGTTATGGAGTCGTGGCGTTCTCGGTTCGCGCGGAGTTGTCGTGCGGCCGGGCGTCGCCGGATTCGTCGAGGTGGAATCTCCGCCGCACATCCGGGCGGGTGAGCAGTTTGGCGGGGTAGCCGGGGCCCGGGCGCGGGACGACGTCGTCGACATCGATCGGTTCTCGGCAGTGTCCGCACACCACCTCGGCCGTACTGTCGTGTCCGCAGGGCTCGTGGTGAAAGACCAGCGGCGGTCCGTCGCTGTCGGCGAGCCACCGATCGCCCCATCGGGTCATCGCGGCGACGATGGTGTAGAAGTCGCGCCCGGATTCGGTCAGCACGTACTCGCATCGGGGCGGCTGCGTTTCGTACAGGACCTTGTCGAGCAATCCGGCCTCGACAAGTCGGCGCAGCCGCTCGGACAGCGTGTTCCTGGCGATGCCGAGTTCCTGCTGGAACTCGTCGAATCGACGGAATCCGTAGAACGCTTCGCGCATGACCATCGGGGTCCACCAGTCGCCGAGCAGGTCGATGGTGCGCGCGAACGAGCAGGGCCAGTGTGCGAACGAGGTACGCCTCATTCGACCATGCTAGCGGATCTATTTATGAGACTCAGCAGCTAGAACAATTCTTTTGCATTTGCGCAGTGGGTCTATCTACGCAACTATGGAGGCAGAGGGGCTAGCGGGAAGGGTTCGGAAATGGAGTGGACCGGACAGGTCTATGCGGACGTGCCGGTGGTCGCCGCGGAGGTCTACATCGAGGCGGACGCGAACGCGGTATGGGAGCTGATCAGCGATATTCACCTGATGCCGCAGCTCAGCGCCGAGGTGCAGGACGTGTCCTGGCTGGACGAGGCCACCGGTCCCGGCGTCGGGCGCCGGTTCGTCGGCCGGAATGCCCATCCATCCCTGGGCGAATGGGAGACGGTCAGCACCGTGGTGGAGTTCGACGGACCACGTCGATTCGCTTGGGCGATAGGCGATCCCGCCCATCCGTCGTCGGTGTGGCGGTTCGCGCTCGAGCCCACCGGTTCGGGGACGACACTGCGCCAGGAAGCGCAGATGGGACCGGCGCCGTCCGGACTCAGCCTCGCGATCGAGGCGATGCCCGACAAGGAACAGAAGATCGTTTTCGTGCGGCTGCGCGAATTCGAGAGCGGTATCCGAACCAACCTCGCCGCCATCAAGCGGCTCGCCGAACAGGAGAAGTGATGCGCACCGCGACGACCGTGGAAGGTACCGGCGGCGATTGGCGCACGATCACCGAGTTCGTCGTCGAAGCCGAGAAGCTCGGGCTCGACATGTGCTGGGTGGCCGAGGCGTGGGGGAGCGACGCGCCGTCGCCGCTGGGTTATCTGGCCGCGCGCACGGAACGAATCCTGTTGGGTTCGGGCGTCATTCAGCTCGGAACCCGATCGCCGGTCACGATCGCCCAGACCGCGATGACCTTGGCGCAGCTGTCGGGTGGCCGGTTCCTGCTCGGCTTGGGCGCCTCGGGTCCACAGGTCATCGAGGGGCTGCACGGCGTACCGTTCGCCCACCCGCTGCGGCGCATGCGCGAGACCGTCGAGATCGTCCGCCAGGTGTTCACCGGCGACAAGATCGCTTATCGCGGAAGAGAATTCGCGATTCCGCTGCCCGATGGACAGGGCAAGCCGATGCGGGTTTCCCTGGAGCCGGTGTCGGTGCCGATCTACCTCGCGACGCTGTCGCCGAAGATGCTGGAACTGACCGGTGAGATCGCCGACGGCTGGCTGGGTACCAGCTTCGTCCCGGAAGGCGCCGACGAGGCGTACTTCTCCCATCTGGACAAAGGCCTGAGCCGCTTCGGTCGCACCCGCGCCGATCTGGACATCTGCCAAGGCGCGGAAGTGAACATCGTCGCCGACGAGGCGGACCTGCCGGAAGTGCTCGCCAGTCGCAAGCTGGAGCTGGCGTTCTCGCTGAGCGCGATGGGCACCAGCACGACCAACTTCTACAACAACGCCTACAGCAGGCAGGGCTGGTCGGATATCGCCGCCGAGGTGAACGAGCGCTGGCACGCGGGCGACCGCGCCGGTGCGGCGGCGCTGATCAGCGACGACATGGTGCTGGCCACCACCCTCATCGGAACGTGCGACATGGTGCGCGACCGGTTGCGGGTCTGGCAGGAAGCCGGTGTCGACACCGTCCGCCTCTATCCCGCGGGGGACACCCTCGCCGCTCGCCTGGACAACCTCGGCCAAGCCCTCGACATCATCCGCGCCTTACCGTCTCGCTGAGCAGCCCCAGCCGCTCGGAATCAATTGGCGGATCTGGCCGAGGAACTGCTGGGCAGCAACGACTTACGCCTCTACACGGCCGAGGCGTGGGCGAAGTACACCGGTGCGGCGGACTACGACCAGCATCTACACCGCGACTACCTCAACCACACCCTGCTGGTGCCGAGCAGCGCCCCGGCCTTCAAGCAGGTCGAGATGTTCGTCTTTCTCGACGACGTCCCCGAGGATCTGGGCCCTCCCCATCTCGTATCGCGAACTCACACAAGGGATATCGCCGCCACACCGAACTGGTTTCCGGATGGGGAGTCCGGACAAGACCCGGCCGCGAGGTTCCGCGGGCCGGGCCGACCGGACCTGTACGAACGTGAGGTCTCCGCCGCCGGTCCCGCCGGCACGGTGGTGGCGTTCGAGTTGGGCACCTTTCACCGCGGTACCGGCATGGCACGGCCGGGCGGCGCGCGTTTCTCGATGCATCTGGGCTACCGCCGCGCCGACAACGAGTGGGGCCAGCGCTACGGATGGGCGCTGCGCAGCCACGAACCCGCCTGGTATCGGTTCGTCGAACGCGCCAGCCCGCGTCAGCTACAGCTCTTCGGATTCCCGCCGCCCGGCCATGCCTTCTGGACCGACGAAACTCTGGCGGGCATGGCGTTGCGCTACCCCGACCTCGACCTGTCACCTTGGCGCTACCGACCGTGACCGGAGTCGGGTTCGGCTTCGATGTGTCGGTGAGGGCCTGGCGCCGCGTTTCTGTCGTACCGGCGGTGTAGTTTCCGGCGCGTGGCATTGAACTGGAAGCTCGTCATCGACAGCAAGAACGCGCCCGCCCTCGCGGACTTCTGGGCCGCGGCCCTGGAGTACGAGGTGGAAGACCCCAGCGCTCTCATCGAGCAGCTGCTCGCCGCGGGCCATCTCGGCGAGGAGGCGATTCTGGAGCACGGAGGCCGCAAGATCTTTCGCGGCTACGCCGGAATCCGGCATCCCGACGATCCGTTCGATCCGCTCAGTGGCGTCGGGCGCGGCAGGCGGCTGCTCTTCCAGGACGTACCCGAGGACAAGTCCGGCAAGAACCGCCTGCACATCGACGTGCATAGCGAGCCGGGCGATCTCGAGGGTCTCGTGGCACGGCTGGAAGGGCTCGGCGCGACTCGCGTCCGCGAGTTCGACAACGGACCCGCCGGGCACTGGTGGGTCATGCGAGACCCCGAAGGCAACGAGTTCTGCGCCGCGTAGATCCGGTTCCACCAAGGTGGTGATCCGTTCACCCCTTGGGGAAGCGACTTCAGCTCTCGGGGCACTGACTACGGCGGACGATCCGGCGGACAGTGGGACACGTAACCACCAGCGAACCGGAGCCTCCGATGTCGATCACCAGCACAGCCGCCACCTCGGCGGGTCGGCGTGCCACGGTCTCGACCCGAGACGGTGTGGAACTCGCCCTTCGTGAATACGGACCGCAAGACGCGGAGCTCACGGTCGTACTCCTGCACGGACACTGCCTGCGCACCGCGTCTTGGGCCTACGTCCGCGACGCGCTGATGCGCAAGTATCCGGGCGGTCGGCTCGTCTGCTACGACCACCGCGGCCACGGCGACTCCGCCGTCGCGTCCCGTCAGACCTACAACCTCGAGCAGCTCGGCCACGACCTGCGCGACGTGCTCGACGTCGTCGCCCCCATCGGGCCGGTCGTGCTGGTCGGCCACTCCATGGGTGGCATGACCGCGCTGACCTATGCCAGCTTGTACCCGCACGAAATCGGCACTCGCGTCGTCGGCGTCGCGCTCATCGCGACCGCCGCGAACGGGCTCGCCGACGCGGGCTTCGGCCGTCTCCTGCGCAACCCGGTCATTTCCTTGTTCCAGGCCGCCGTCCGGCGCGCGCCGAGCATGATGCACCACGCGAAGCTGTTGGCCTGCAAGGTCTTCGCCCCCCTCATCCGCACCGCCGAGTTCGGCGATCGCAAGGTCAGCTCACGGGTGCTGACGCTCGCCAACGCGATGCACAACAAGACTTCGATCGTGACGATGGCGAGCTTCCTGAGCGCCTTCATGGTCTACGACCAGACCGACGCGCTCGCCGTCCTCTCGAAGATCCCGACGCTGGTGCTGTGCGGCTCGGCCGACCTGATGACGCCGCCCTCGCACTCCGTCGCGATGGCCGCCACCATCGAGTACTCGGACCTGGTGATGGTCGAGGGCGCTGGCCACTCCGTGATCCTCGAGCAACCACGCCACGTCGCCGACGCCCTCGCCCGCCTGCTGGAGCGAGCGGGCGGCACCCCTGTGGCCGATGATCCCGACCTCCTCGCCGCATAGTCCGCACGGACTGTCACCTTTCGGGCAGAAGCGTCCCTAGTGGGCCGAGGTCGATGTTCAGGTCCTCGGGTGTGAGACCGAAGTGCTCGCGCAATTCGTCCATGCGCTGCTCGAGCAGCATGAGGGTGGTGCCGATGCGTTCGATCTGCGCCTCGCTGAGGTCGCCGTCGTCCACGCGGCGCAGTGCCTGGCGCTCCATCAGCTGTCGCAGCAGCTCCACCAAGGTGAGTACGAGCGTGACGAGTCCGCGTTCGACGGATTCGGGATCGGCGTCGATACGCGGTGACAGGCCGTCGAATTCAGTCATCCGGGGCCGGTTCCAGTGCGCTGCGCGCCGCCGGCGCGAGCGGGTTGGCGGAGATGGTGCTGACCGAGGAGATCAGGGCGCGCAGCGAGATCTGGACCATGTCGACGTCCGCGATGGAGAGCCTGATGTCGCCGGTGACGACGACGCCGCCCGCGAGCACCCGATCCAGCAGATCGATGAGCGCGACGCGTCGCTCGCTGTCGGTGCGCGTCATCGCGCCTCCCGTTCCGCACCGGCGAACGAGTACGGCGGCCAGGGACCGGTGAGCTCGAGCCGGATGCCGGGGAACTGCTTCCCGAGATCCTCCACCACCGCGGCGAATTCGTCGGCGCGGTCGTCGTCGACGAGGTAGGTGCCGTTGAGCACCATCCAGTCCCGGCGGCCGTTCAGCACGGGATCGGTCAGCGGCTGACGCCGACCCGCCGCGGCCTGCCGGACGAGGCGCTCGTGGATCTGGTCGGCGCGCTCGGCCGCGTCACGTTCGACGGTCTCCCGCGCGGACAACTGCGCGCGCCGCCGCAGCAGATAAGCCGTGCCCGCGCCGCCTCTTTCGGTCCGGGCCAGATCGGCCTCGGCCACCGCGGCGGTGAGCGCCGCCCGGTCGCCGTAGGCTTTGACGCCCCACTCGGTCCGCCCCTGGATCAGGGCAAGCGCCGATTCGAAGGCCGCGCGGCGTTCGTCGAGCATGCCGCGCACCCGGTCGTCGTCGAGGAAGACGACGGCCAAGCGCAGCGGCACGGCCGCGCCTCGTCGCGCCAGTGCGGAGACCACGGCGTCGTGGGCCCGAGCCGTCGCCTCCAGCCACGTCAGATCCTCCAGATTCCGGCGCAGCGGCTCGTCGCCGAAGACCGCGAGCGGCACCGACCCCACGACTGCCGCGAGATCGCCGGAGACCACCGTGCGCACCGCCTCCCCGGCCACGCCGGTCAGGTCGCCCAGGTCTGCCCCGAGGTCCGCGGTCACCGCGTACAGCCAGACTCCGTCGGCGTCAGTCACGGTCTCGCTCTTCCTCCGGTTCGCGTGCGCGCTCGATGGGCTTGCGGCCGAGATCCTTTCGCGACTCCAGTTCGGCGATCCGATCGCGCAGCTTCTGGTTCTCGAGTTCGAGATCGTGATCCTGCCGCTCGAGGGACCGTGCCTTGCTGTTGAGCCACGGATCGGTCTCCCACCAGTCGATGCCCACCGCCTTCGCGGTCTCCAGCGACGCGACCACCAGCCGCAGCTTGATCGTGAGGAGCTCGATGTCGAGCAGATTGACCTGAATGTCGCCCGCGATGACCAAGCCTTTGTCGAGGACCCGCTCGAGGATGTCGCCGAGGTTCGTCGACCGGTGGCCGCCGCCGTACGGCTCCGGCATCGATGATCCGCTGTTCACGACGGTCATGACGAACCTCGGACACCGATGTCGGTACTACCGCGGCTGTAACGCCGGGTTCTGCGGTAGGCCACCAGGTTCCCGTCCAGGTCGAGTTCCACCTCGTAGAGCGCGAGCATGTCCGACGACGAGGGGATGCGACGGTCCTCGAGCACCTCGATCTCGACCAGCCAGCCCTCCTCGATAGGCTCGGCCGAGGTTGCCCCCTCGGCCTGCTTCGAAGTCAGCTCGGCCAGCTCCGCGATCGCCGCCGCGGCCGCCTGTGCGGCGGTCCGGCACTGCGATCGATCCGATCGGCCGCCGTCCTCGGTCTCGTCGTCGGCTCTCCGGGCGCTCACTCGGATCACTCCCTCCGGTCAGGCGGTGCCGCGCGGGCGCATCATCCGGTCGAGGACCGCCTGCTGGGCCTGCGCGTGCTCTTCCTCGGACAGTTGACCGGCCGCCCTGGCCTCGTCGATCGCCTCGAGCTCACGCCGGATGGTCGCCGGATCGTTCAGCTGCCGTTCGACTTCGTCCTGGATGACCTGACCGAGCCAGATCACGCCGCGGACCGGAGCGAGCGGCAACGTGACGATCGCCGAAATCAAACCCACCGATCAGCCCTCCGGTGCGCGCTTCATCACGAAGTCGTAGGCCGCCATCGGACCGAGCAGCGACAAGGTCACGCGGTCCTCCCACTCGTCGGCGAGCCGAGCCAGCGCATCCTCCAAGTCGCCCTGCCTGGCCAGCTCCACAAGGATCGCGACGTGCACCGCGTCCTGCTCGTTGGTCGGGGGCCGCTCGTTGACGAGGGGGTCCAGCTCGTCGAGCGCGTCGAGCACTCGACGGGTGTCCTGGGCTCGTTTCGCTTCGATGCCCTGGTTGATGATCTCGCCGAGTGCCATCCTGGCGTCCCGCGTGGCATCCGCTTCCTTGTCACGGATCGCGTCGCGCAATCGAGCCGCCTCGGCGTTCTCGGCGAGCAGTTCCCGCAGGATCGTCTTCTCGACGTAGCGACCTTTGACCACGAACTGCGCGCGACCTTCCAATTCCTCCAGCGCCGCGCGGAATTCGTCCTGATGGGCCTCGAGCAACTCCTTCTCCACCGCTTCGGCGGTGGACATGACGGCGCCGAACCGCAGCGGCAGCACCGGTGTCACGGCGGCCGAGCCGTCCAGCAGCTCCGCGTGCGCGGTCATGTCGGCCGGAGTACCGAGCGGGCGGTCGGTCGAGATCTCGCTGACCAGCGCGCCGATGTCTCCATGTCGCACCACGGTGACGCCGTGATCGCCGACTCCCGAGGCCTGCTCTTCCGGTTCCACATCCGCGGGCACGATTCCGTAGACGTACACCGCGGTACTCCCAGCGCTTTCCTTCTCTCGCGCTTCGGTCGCTTGTTCGGTGGACATCAATCCTCCCTACGTTTCGTCGACCGGCTTTGCTTCTCGCGCCTCGCCTCGACGTCGTCCATGAAGTTCAGGACTTTCTCGCCGGCGGCCTCGAGCGCGCCCTGGGTCTTGTGCTTGGCACCGCCGCTGGCGACCTCCCCGACCAGATCCGGCAGACCCTTCGGTTCGGTGTCGGAGATTTCCAGTCGATTGACGGCCTCGGCGAATCGCAGATAAGTGTCGACGCTGGCCACCACGACTCGGGCGTCGATGGTCACCAGTTCGATACCGACCAGCGACACGCGCACGAACGCGTCGATGACCAGACCTTTGTCCAGAATCGTGTCGATGACGTCGGCCAAGCCCGAAGAATTCGGGCGGGCAGCGACACCTCCGCCACCCGCGGGTTCGATGGTCATGCTTCTTGCCTCCTGCGCGCGGTCGCTCGGCGTTCCGTGGTGCCGCGCCTGCTCCCTGATGTGGTGCGACGACTCGTCGAGGTGGCGCGCCGGCGCGCCGCGGGCCGACGGGCGGGCCGCTCGTCTTCCTCGGCCTCCTCGCCTTCGTCGGCCTCGTCGCGTTCTTCGTCTTCGTCCTCGTCGGGTTCTTCTTCCTCGGCCTCGTCGCGTTCGCCCTCGTCCTCGTCCTCGTCAGGTTCTTCGTCTTCGTCGGGTTCTTCGTCCTCGTCCGTCTCCTCTTCCTCGGCTTCGTCGTATTCCTCACCGTCGCCGGCCTCGTCGCGTTCCTCGTCCTCGCCTTCTTCCTCCTCACGACGGGCGGTCTCGTCGTCCTTGACCACCTTCTTGTCACGGATCTCGCCGTGCCAGCCCACGATGTCGTCTGGGTGCAGCACGCTCTCGGTCATGACGTGACGCTGGAAGTGCTTGAGTTCCAAACGAACCCGGCGTCCGGCCGCACGCCAGAGGTTGGCGGTCTTCTCGAAGAGCCCGGCGGGGTGGTACTCGAGCACCACGATGATCCGCGTCAGATCGGGGGTGAGTTCGTGGAAGGTCACCGCGCCGTCGATATAGCCTTTGTGGCCCTTCGACCGCCACACGATCCGCTCGAACGGCACCTGTTCGACGATGGTGGAATTCCAGGTCCGCTTGGACCAGAAGACCTTGCCGGACCATTCGAGCTTCTCGTCGGAGACCTGCTCGACTTGCTGGACCTTCTTCATGAACTTCGGGAAGTCCGCGAACTGGGTCCACTGGTCGTAGGCGAGGTCGATCGGGACACCGACATCGATGTGCTCGACGATATTGGTCAGCTTGAGCTTCTTGCCGCCGCTGCCCTTGCCTTTACCACCGGTCAGGGATTCCTTCACGTCTTGGAACTTCTCGGTGGCGGAGCTCTTGAGCTTGTCCATACCCGCGCTCATCGCCGCCGACATCGGTGATTTGCCTTCGGCGAGCTTCTCGACCCCGGTCAACGCCGACAGCAGGTTGCCGCCGCCGCCCTCGGCCACTTGGGTGAGACGATCAGCTGTCCCGGCTACCCGGCCGGCGACACTCGTGAGCGCACGCTCGGCGATGGTTCCCGTGAGGTTCCGCAGTGAGTCCTGCAGCTGCTGCTGCGGTGTTGCGGAACCGGCCGTCTTCTTGGCCCGGCTCGCGGCTCCGGTCGCGGTCTCACCGAGCTTGCGGGTGACGTCTTCGAGAGATTTCGCAGCCATCGCCGTCACCTCCTGGTGCGTCGCACCGGCGCGCTGTCGGCGGTGTCGGCTCGGGCTCGACGCTGTCGGGAGCCCGTCGGCTTACGCTCCCCGGAGCCGGACGATTTGGCCGGTGTCCGCTTGGAACTGGTCGCCGCGGCCCGACGGCGGGTGGGCGTGCGTGAGCGGGTGGATGAAGACTTCTTGCCTTTCTCGGGCTCGGCGTCCTCCTGGTCTTCGTCCTCGCCCTCCCGGTCTTCGTCGGATTCGTAGTCTTCTTCGGCGTAGTCGTCCGCGTCTTCGGGCCGCTCCTCCTGGCCGGTGTCTTCGTCCGCCTCGGAGGTCTCGCCGCCGCCCTGGAGGCGGGCGTTCAACGCATCGATACGGTTGCTCGCGGCGCTGACCGCCGCGGCCCGCGCGGCGTCCATCAGCTCACCGCGAATCGTGTCGGTGATCTTGGTCAGTTCCTTCGACGACCCGAGCACCGACGCACCGCGTTGCAGCAGGGCCTGCGGGCCCCCCGCCTGCCTGCTCAATCCCGCGCCCGCGAGCATCAACGCCAGTCGCATTTTGCGCGTGCGTCCCAGCACGTATCCGATCCCCACCCCCGCCGCCAGCCTCGCTCCACCCTTCATGGTCACTCCTGGTTTGCCATCCGCTCTATATCAGCGCGTGTGCGAAACGGAGCCCGGTTGCAGCCTCACTCGTTCAGAGGTGGGCCGGATCACATCACGCCCCTAGTCTTCGACGCTACGCCGAATATGAGGCGGTTGTAACCGCGTTCTTCCTGCGAAAAGCCGGAGCGGTCCGATATGTGAAACGCACGAGCGCGCACAACGGGTGATCGGAGCTCGACGCGGGTGCGAGATCGAACGATCGAAGGCCTGAATGAGCTGTGAGATAGCCAGATGGCCCGTTCGGCTGCGGTACGGCGGGCATGCCGTGGCAAAAGAGTTGCGAACGAGCGGAATTCACCGCCGGTTTCGTGCGAAGGCGCGCGGGTACGCGACGGCTGTGACCGCCTCGAATTCGCCTGCCGCCAGCCGGAGTGCTGGTGCGCTCCGCACCGTGTTGGTCGTGGTGTCCGCCGCCGATCGCATCCCTTTGCGCGAGGGCGGCAGTGAACCGACCGGCACCTATCTCGGTGAACTCGTCGAGCCGACCGATGCCATGCTCGCCGCTGGCTTCCGGCTGTCGTTCGCGACACCGGGCGGCAAGATCCCGACGATCGACGGCACCTCGTGCAGCCTGATGTACTTCGGCATGTCCCGCCGCGCCCGCGACGCGGCGCTGACCAGCTACACCCGCCTGCTCGAGCTCGGCCTCGCCGAGCCCGCCGACCTCGCCGACCTGGCCGCTTCGCCGCGCGACCTCGCCGGTTTCGACGCGGTGTTCGTCCCCGGCGGCCACGCGCCGCTGGTCGACCTGCTGTACCGCGACGCGTTCACCGACGATTCGCGCAACGAGGACTTCGGTGCGCTGCTTCGGTACTTCCACGACCACGACCGGCCGACCGCGCTGATCTGCCACGCACCTGCCGCGCTCGCCGCGGCCCCGAAGGTGGATGGGCGCTGGATCTACGACGGCTACCGGATGACGTGCTTCAAGACCGTCGTGGACACCATGCTCAGCGTCGTCCCGGTGGCGCGCCGGTTCCGCGGTCACCTCGCTGTCGATCCGACCGAGCTGCTGCGCGAGTGCGGCGCGCGCGTCGAGCAGACCCGGCTGCCGATGGGCAGCAAGATCGTCGACGACCGCGAGCTGTTGACCGGGCAGGATCCCTACTCCGCCAAGGCACTCGGCGCCGCCTTCGTCGCGAAGGTTCGGGCAAGCGCACCGCTTGCCGGTGTCACACGGGAATGATGTGGGCTTGCCGGGCACGCCGTCATGATCAATTTCTCCAAGCCCGCACTGGCGAAACCTCTTTCGCGCACTCCCAATCGCGTGATCGCGGTACGCGACGAAAACACCGGCCCGAGAAAGGAAACAAAGAATAACGTTTCAATCACGGAGCCTTCGGGTACTACAACGATATGACTTCACGGAACGACCGAGCTCGCCGAATAATCGGCATCGAGCGCGGTACGGCCGTGCTGTGCGCTCTCATCGCCACGGCCCTGGCCTGCGGCGTTGCGATTTTGACCGGTTCACTGACCTGGGCGCTCGCCGCGGGCGCTTCGATCTGCGCGGGAATGGCGGTGAGCCTGCCGACGATAACTCGACAAGCACCGCCACCGCAGACAATTCGCGATTTTTGATCGCAATCGACATATCGCCGTCATCAATTCGCAAAACATCCGCGCGATCGTGTTCGCGCCGAACGTCTGTCAGCCGTGCGATCCCCGCCGAAATCGATGCCGCGACCGGTGCGTCGTCCGGCAGGTCGAGCAACCCGCGACCTCGACGGCGATATCGGTGGTCATCGAGTCACGACTCGCCGAGGCGCGACGAACCGCGCGGCGTGGAGACAGCGGGCGGTCTCGGCTGATTGGATCGGTGCGTGACAGTCGAGGGTTTTCAGTTGATCGGGCAGCGGCCGGTGGTCGAGGCGATGCCGGCGTGGGCGCCGCACTTTCCGCAGTTCGATCTCGTTTTCGGGTATTCGGATCTCGGGCACACGTTCCTGGTGAACAGCCAGTCGGGGGAGTGCGCGGTGTTGCATCCCTATCGGGCCGCGGCGAAGGGTTACGGCGCGTTCGCCGATCCCGCCGAGTTCGCGGATCGGGTGCTGCGCGAGCAAGGGTTCGCCGATTACGTGCTGCGCACCGAGCATGTGGCGCGGATTCGCGACCTGCTCGGGCCGCTCGCGCCGGAGCAGGTCTACATCGCGACGCCCTATCCGTTCCTGGGCGGCAGCGAGGCGCCCGAGACCTACGACACCGGCGAGTTGTGGACGTTTCTCGAGCTCGTCGCGCAAGCTCAGCAACTTCAGTAGCGGGGGGCATTCCGACCGGTCCGTAGACATGTCATGATGGGAACATGTGTTCGAATTACAGCGCGGCCGGGTCGGGTGGTCGACGGTGAGCGAGGACGGCTGGTCGGCGGTCCGGCGTCTGCCGCGACCACGTCCCGTGCTGGTCGATCCGAAGCGGATCTGGCTGCTGCCGAACCGGCCGGGACCGCAGCGTCCGTCGCTGGGCGTCGCGTCCAACAGCCTGGACCCGAGGTTCCAAGAACCGTGGGTCCAGGCGACCCAGTACGGCTGGGTCCGGCTGCACCTGGGGCACTACGTCGCCTGGTATGCCGAGGTCGCGGTCGACTACCGCACCCGCAACAAGCTCACCGAGACGACCCTGCGGCACTGGGTGCCCTGGGATGCGGTCCGGTTGCCATCGCCCGACAAGAAGCGGTGATGGCAACCGCGACGAGGCCGGGCTACGTCCCAGCATCCGCCCCGCGGTCCGGTCGGGTGGGTCGGTCCGCGAACACACACCGATCTCGGCTTCACCCCCGACTGGAACGGGAGTGAGGTGGGCTCGAGCAACGAACGCGCGCCGATCTCAGCGTCCGGGGACAGGCAGGGGGCCGAGTTGGTCGGGGGCCTCGAAGGCTCCGATGGTGAGGTCCGGGATGTGGTGGACGATGTCGAGGATTTCGCCGAGCTGGTCGACGGTGTCGAGCAGCTGGCGTTCGGTGTGTTCGCTGGTCAGGAAGAACCGCAGCCGTTCGGCGCCCGCGGGCACGACGGGGGACAGGATGGCGCCCGCGTTGTAGCCGCGCTGTAGCAGCGCCGCCGCGGCGTATCCGGCGCGGATCTCACCGGGCACGATGACCGGCACGATCGGGGTCGATTCGGAGTCGGCGAGATTCATGCCTCGCGCGCGCAGCGCGCCGGTGAACAAGCGCGCGTTCGACCACAGGCGGGTCAGCCGGTCGGGTTCGTCGGCGAGCACGTCGAGCCCGGCCAGGACGGCGGCGACGTTGGCCGGGGACGGTCCCGCGGTGTAGAGCGCCATGCCGGGCGCGGCGTACTTGATCGCCTGAACCAGGTCGGCGTCGCCCGCGATGAACCCGCCGGTGCTGCCGAGCGCCTTCGACAGGCTGCCCGCCCAGATGTCGACCAGGTCGCCGGGCAGATCGAAGTGTTCCCGGCTGCCGAGTCCGGTGGCGCCGAGGACGCCGATGGCGTGCGCCTCGTCGACGAGGACCGCGCAATCGTATGTCCGTGCCACGGCGGCGATCTCGGCGATCCGGCCGAGGTCGCCGTCCATGCTGTAGTGGCCCTCGATGATCACCAGCGCCCGATCGAACTGGTGGCGGCAGGTCCGCAGCAGCGCGGCGAGCGACTCGGGATCGTTGTGCCGGAAGGTGACTCGTCGGCACCCCGCCCACTGGGTGCCCGCGACCAGGCTGGCGTGCGCGAGCGAATCGCACACGGCGACATCGCCTTCGCCGAGCAGGAAGCCGATCACCGCGGCGTTGGTGAGGAACCCGCTCGAGGTCACCAGCGCCGCGCCCGCCCGGTAGATGTCGGCGAGGCGGCGTTCGAGCACGCCGTAGAGCGGGATCTCCCCGGTGACGATGCGGGTGGCCGAGGCGGAGGTGCCGTAGCGTTCGGCGGCCTCGTTGGCGGCGCGGATGACGCGCGGGTGTCCGGCCAACTCCAGGTAGTTGTAGGAGCTGTAGTTCACCAAGGCCTTTCCGCCGGAACGGATCACCGCGCCGTTGTGTCCTTCCGGCGAGAGGAACAGCGGATGCGGCAGCCCGGTGGCGTCGATCAGCCGCTGGATCGCCGCCTGCTTCTCCAGCGCCGCCACCACGGCCGGATGGTCGGCGAACTGGCGTCCCGGTCCGCGCCGCGCGCTGGTGCGCGGAGTGGCCTGCGCGGCTTTGGGCCGATCCGGCGGCGCGGCGGTGTCGCGCTCGCGGGCACCGGCCAGCAGCCGCCGCGCGATGTCCCGCTCGTCGGTCATGCCGGAACCGCCTGGGCGCTTCCGGATCCCACGATGATCTCGGCGATCCTGGCGCCGGCCTGCGCCAGGCTGAACGAACGACCCAGCTGCATACTGTTCATCTCCACACCGAGGGTCTTGCTCACCAGCGCGCCGAACTCGACCGCCATGAGCGAATCCAGGCCGAGTTCGGGCAGCGGAACCGACAGGTCGATGGAATCCGGAGCCACGCCCATCACCTCGGCGAGCTGTTCGGCGAGAACATAACCGACGACGGCCGCGCGCTGCGCCTCGTCCAGCGCGACGATCTCGCCGCGCAGCCGCGCCGCGGCCGAATTGTCCTCCGAGGCCGCGGCGATCAGCTCGGCGACGCGCGCGGTGTAGGCCAGCTGCGGCGCGGCCAGCACCACCTTGCTCCAGTCGACCGGGATGATCGCGGCCTGCCGGACGCCGAGACGCAATGCCTCGCCGAGGTATTCGGTGCCGTCGTCCATATCGATCGCCTCGAAGCCCGCGATGCGCAGGTAGCGCTGCACGTTCTCGTCGGCGTCGACCATGCCGCCGCCGGACATCGCGCCCCAGCCGATGCACAGCACCCGCTCGCCGCGGCGCGCCAGTTGGTCGGCGAACGATTGGAGCGCGAGATTCGCCGCGGTGTAGGAGTATTGGCCGATCCCGCCCATGATGGCGCTGCCGGAGGAGAACAGCACGATCAGGTCGGGGCGCACCTTCGCGGCGGTCAGTGCGGTGTGCAACGCCAGCGCTCCGTCGAGCTTCGGACGGAAGACGGCGGTCAGGCTGGCCCGGTCCATCGTCGTGATGCGCTGATCGTCGAGAACGCCCGCCGCGTGGAAGACACCGCGCAACGGATGCGCTTCGGTGTGGACGCGCGCCACGACCTCGCGCATCGCATCGGCGTCGGTGACGTCGGCGCGCTCGACGAGCACCTCGACCCCTTCGGCGCGCCAGGTGTCCAGGTGCGCGCGGGCGGTGTCGGTGCCCGCACCGCCGCGGCCGATCAGCACCAGGCGCCGCGCGCCGCGGCGGACCAGCCAGCGGCCGGTGGCCAGGCCGAAAGCGCCGAAGCCGCCGGTGATCAGGTAGCGGCCGTCCGCATCGATGGGCACGTCGGCGGATTGCGGTCGTACCGGCGGTGTTTCGCCGGTGAGGTCGAGGGCGATGCGCCCGAGGCGGGTCGAGCGCAGGGCCTCCTCGAACGCGGCCCCGACCTCGTCGACGCCGAAACTGTGGTACGGCAGCGGACGGTAGGTGCCGTCGGCGAGTCTCTCGTTCACCGCCTGCACCCTGGCCACCACCTCGGCCCGGCGCAATTTCAGCATGCGGTCCAGATCGAAGGAGAAGTACGCGACGTTCTTGTCGAAGTTGCGCAGGTCCAGCACGCCGCCGGAGTAGATGTCGGCCTTGCCGATCTCCACGATGCGCCCGAATTCGGCGACGGCCTTGAAGTTCTGGTGCACGATCTCGCCCGGCGCGGTGCTGATGACGATGTCGGCGCCGCGGCCGTCGGTGAGGCCGAGGACGTCGTCGACGAAGTTCAGCGACCGCGAGTTCACCACCTCGTCCGCGCCCTGCTCCAGCGCATAGGCGCGCCGTTCGTCGGTGCTCGCGGTGCCGATCACTCGCGCGCCGTGCCGCTTGGCGACCTGGATCGCGCAAGCCCCGACGCCGCCCGCCGCCCCGTGTACCAGCACCGTCTCCCCGGCGCGCAGCCGCGCCAGATCGAGCAGCGAGTACTCGGCGGTGACGAAGGAGACCGTCGAGGTGCACAGTTCCGGCCGAATGCTCTCCGCCGCGGGTCCCACGACCTCGGTACTGGCGACGTGGAAGCGTTCGATCATGCCCGCCGAGGCCAGCCCGACGCGGTCGCCGACGCGCAACCGGGTCACGTCGGGGCCGACCCGCACCACGGTGCCCGCGCCCTCCATGCCCGGCGCGACACCGAAGTGGGTCTCACCCAAGTCGTCCGCGCCCAGGACGCCGAGAATCTTGAGCGGGTCCTTGAAGCCCAGTCCGATGGCGGCCATCCGCACCTCGACTTCACCGGGACCGGGGGCCCGGCGCGCGGCGCGGCGCCAGCCGAGCTGGGACAGCACGCGCGAGCGCGGGATGTCGAGGACGAAATTGGCCTCGGGATCGGTCAGCGGCGCCGGATCGTCGAGAGCGGTGAGCCGGTCGGGCAGCGCGCGCGTCACGACGGTGCGCCACCGTAATCCGTTGCGCAGGAACACTTCGTCGGACCCGTCGGCGCTGAACGCGCCGGGAACGGACAGTTCGGCGAGCAGCTCGGCTTCGGAGGTCTCCGGTTCGATGTCGACCAGACGCCAACGCAGCGGTGGCTGCTCGTTGAGCAACACCCGGCGCGCGCCCGCGAGGGCCGCGTGGGCGGGATTGGGCACGGCCGTGTCCTCTGGATGCGTGAAGGCGCGTTCGGTCACCAAAGTCACGTGCACGGAGCCGTCTCCGGTCAACGGCAGCGGCTCGGGATGCATTTCGTCGGCGACTTCTTCCACGATCAGCGCCAGCCTGCTCAACAGCCACAGGTCGGCGACCGGGTCCGCGCTCGTCCCGGCCACCACGCAGACGTGCACGCGGTCGACGCCTTCGGTGGCGTGCGCGGCACTCAGCCGCTCGGCCAGCGCTTGTTCGAAATCGTTTGCCGGGAAGAGTATTTCGGCTCGGCTGGTCGAACGCGCGATCTGTTCGACGCGGGCGGGGGCGGCGCCGGACAGCGGGACGACGAGGGTGTACGCGGTGGCGGCCTGCGGCAGCGCCGCGCGGTCGAGCGGATCGCGCAGGGTCCAGCGTTCCTCGTAGTAGAGGTCTTCGAGCCGGCGCCGCAGCCCGCCGCCGAACGGCACCGCCTGGAACTTCGCGCCGACGATCTGCAACACCAGGTTGTGCTCGGAGTCCAGCACCGCGACCTCGGCGCGCAGCGGTTCGGTCAGCCGGGCGACGACCACCGCGCGCGAGGGCAGCGGCGCGAACATCCGCACCGCGGCCGCGCCGACGGGGATGACCGCACCCGTCAGTTCGGGCCCGCCCGCGTCGCCGAGGGAGACGACCTGCCAGGCCGCGTCCAGCACGCACGGGTGCGCCAGATGCCCGGCGGTCGCGGCGATGCTCGCGTCCAGCGTCGCGACGACGGTGTCGCCGTCCACCCAGGCTTCCCGCACCAATCGGAAGGCCGGGCCGTGGGCGACGCCGGTCGCGGTCAGGTCGTCGTAGAGAGTCTCGGGCACGACGGGCGTCATGGCGGCGGTGTCGGGGACCGCGATCTTGCCCGGTTCGAACGCGCCCTCGACCAGCCGGCCGGTGGCGTGCACGGTCCACGTCGTCCCGACCGCGGTCCGGGAGCGGATGGTGAAGCGGCGGGTCGACTCCTCCACGCGCAACTGCATCACCGGAACATCGCCGCGTTCGACGAGCAGTGGCGCGATGAACCGCACCTGCTCCACCGCGGCGATGCTGTGTTCGACGCTCGCGCCGTACTCGACGGCGGCCGCACTCAACGCCGCGTCCAAATACGCTGCGCCGGGCAGGATTCGGGAGCCGTCGACGACGTGATCATCGATCCAGGGCAGCACCTCGGCGGCGATCGGGACGGTCCAGTGCCGCTCGTCGTCCAAGCCAGGGTCGCCGAGCATGGTGTACAGGCCGGGAGTGCCGTACCGCTGCTGTGACGATTCCGGCAGGTCGGAGCGCAGGCGCTTGCGCTGCCACGGGTAGCGGGGGAGCGGCAGGTGCGCGACGGGTGCCGTGCCGACCAAGGCGGGGATGTCGAGGGCGCCCGCGGTGTAGAGCCCGGCGATCATCTCGCGCACGCTGACCGCGTCGGCCTGCTTGCGCCGCAGCGTCGCGACGGTGGCGCCTTTCTCGCCCGCGTGCAGCAGCAGCTCGCGCAGGTTGGCGGCCAGCACGGGATGCGGGCCCACTTCGAGGAAGACGCGTTCGCCCGCGGTGATCAGGCCGCGAATCGCCGCGGCGAAGCGCACCGGCCGACGGACGTTCGCACACCAGTAGTCGGCGTCCCAGTCCGCCTCGGTCACCCGGTCGCCGGTCACGGTGGAGTAGAGCGGGATCGACGGGGGTCGCGGGGTCAGGTCGGCGAGGGCGGCGCGCAGGGAGTCGAGGATCGGATCCATCAGCGCGCTGTGGTACGGGACCTCGACCTGTAGTCGCTTCGCGAAAATGCCGCGCTCGGTGAGTGTTTCGGCGATCTCGTCGAGCCGGTCGATCGCGCCGGAGAGCGTGACGGCGGTCGGGCTGTTGATCGCGGCGATGTCGACGCCCGCGCCGAGCAGGTCGGCCGCCTCCTCGGCGGGCAGGCCGACCGCGAGCATGCCGCCGGTGCCCGCGGTCGTGGCCTGGAGACGGGCGCGGTGATAGGCCACTGCGACCGCGTCGGTGAGCGAGAGCATGCCGGTGACGTAGGCGGCCGACACCTCGCCGACGCTGTGCCCGACCACCGCCGACGGCCGGGCGCCCAGCGCCGCAAGCGTTTCGAAGAGCGCGACCTGGACGAGGAAGTTCGCGGGCTGAGCGATCTCGGTCGCGGTCACCCGGGACTCGTGCTCGGGACGGGACAGTTCCGCGCGGATCGACCAACCGGCCAGGGCGGTGAACGCCGTGTCGACACGTTCGGCCGCCGCCACGAAGACCGGGTCGGTGGCGAGCAGATCCCGCGCCATGCCCCACCACTGCGGACCCATACCGGTGAACACGAAAACCGGTCCGACGGAGGGGTTTCCGACGGCACGCACCGGTGCGCGACCCTCGCCCGCAGCGAAGCCGCGCAGGTCGATGATCAACTCGGCGGGATCGACGAACGGCACACCGACCCGAAACGGGTGGTGGTGCCGCCTGGTCCAGGCCGCTGCGGCCACGTGATCGGGATCAGCGCCGGTGGCGAGCAGCTCGGCGTACGCGGCCGCGAGCTCGCGCACTGCCTGTTCGTTGCGCGCCGAAATGGGCAGCACGCCACGGTGGCGCGGGGCGGTTGCCGCAGCCGCGGGAGCGGTATCGAACGCTGCCGGAGTGTGGCCGACCAAGGTGAGCGCTCGATCAACCGACGTGGACGCTCGGTCGACCGGCACGTGCGCCGCGAGGGACGCCGCGGGTGCGGTCCCTCGCCCATGGGCAGGCCGGTACTCGCGCAAGATGGCATGGGCATTGGTACCGCCATAGCCGAACCCGTTGACCGCCACCGTCATCCACTCCTCGGGACCGACCGGCTGCGCCTCGGTCTGAATCGTCAACCGCAGCTCGTCGAGCGCGAGGTCTGGATTGAGTTCGTCGTCGAGCCAGCCCTGCGGCGGCAGCGTGCGCCGGGAGATGGCCAGCGCCGCCTTGATGACGCTCGCGACGCCCGCGGCGGCCTCGGTGTGCCCGAGGGTCGCTTTCACCGATCCCACACCCAACGGCGCGGTGCGCCCCGCGACGGCGCCGTAGGCCCGCCCGATCGCGCGCAGTTCCAGCGGGTCGCCGACCGGCGTTCCGGTGCCGTGCGCCTCGACGTAGGTCACCTCGTGCGGTGCGATGCCCGCCCGCGCGCACACCGATTTCGCCAGCGCCTCTTGGGCCTCGGCGTTGGGCACGGTGATGGCGGTGGTGCGGCCGTCCTGGTTGGAACCGGTCGCCTCGATCACCGCGTAGACGCGGTCGCCGTCGGCTTCGGCATCGGCGAGTGCCTTGAGCACGACCATGCCCGCGCCCTCACCGCGCCCGTATCCGTCGGCGGTGGCTCCGAAGGACTTGCTTCGTCCGTCTTCGGCGAGGAAACCGCCCTTGCACATGGAGATGAACGTGCCCGGTTGCAGCATCAGGTTCACCCCGCCCGCCAGTGCGGTGCGGCAGTCGCCGTCGCGCAGCGCCTGGCAGGCAAGATGCAGCGCGACCAGCGACGAGGAGCACGCGGTGTCGACGGTGACGCTCGGCCCACTCAGGTTGAGCGTGTAGGAGATTCGATTGGACAGCATCGTGTAGGACGCGCCCGCCGAGGAGTGCATGTCGATGTGCGGCACCGCCTCGCCGGTGAAGCCGACCGCGAGCTGGTCGAGGGTGAACGCGCCCAGGTAGACCCCGACCGGCGCCTCGCCGGTGCGGCCCGCGATGCCCGCGTCGTCGAGCGCTTCCCACGCGACCTCGAGCACCAGCCGCTGCTGCGGGTCCATCGCCGTGGCCTCGCGCGGGGAGATGCCGAAGAAGTCGGGGTCGAACGCCCACGGATCGGTGGTCAGGAACGCGGCGCGCTTGGTGTACATCCGGCCGGGCGCGCGGCGGTCGGGGTCGTAGTAGCGGCGGTAGTCCCAGCGGTCGGCCGGGATCTCGGTGACCGCGTCGCGCTTGTCCACCACGAAATCCCAGAACGTGTCCGGCGAGTCGATGCCACCGGCGTAGCGGCAGCCGATGCCGACGATCGCGATGTCGGTCACGAAATGTGCTCCTTCACTCGGCGAGGCTGCTCGGCAGCCACATCATCACGTTGACGAGGGGACCGGTGCGTCCGATCCGCACCCGGCCCACTCGCAGCGCCCCCAGCGCCCGGTAGTAGGCGACATTGCCGTCCTTGCAGACCCCGAACATCGGCGCGCCCACCCGTTCGATCTCCGCGATCGCGTAGGCGAGCACCGCCCGGCCGACCCCGCCGCGCTGGTGCGCGGGATCGACGCCGAGGGTCACGCCGAAGAAGTGCGGTAGGCCCTTGGCCAGGTTGCTGATCGTGGCGTCCATCGCCAAGGCGCGCGGGCCGCCGGAACCCATGGCCCACACGAATTCCGGGATCGAGGCGAGGTAGCGCAGCGGCCCGAAGCGGTAGTCCGGGGTCTGCCACAGTCCGCCTCCGACGATGCGTCCCGCACTGGTCGCGACCAGAGCCCCGCCCGCGGGCAGGTATTGGTGGCGGATCATCGCCCTGGTCAGCCGAGGCTGGTTGCGGCGACGCTGCGCGAGGTCGGGAAACATGTACTCGCCGAACGGATCGTCGGCGTCGAAGGCTCGATCCAGCACCGAGACCAGCTCGGGCACATCCTGTTTCGTAGCGGTTCGCACCACTACGTCGTCGAACGTCTGAGGCACCAGGAACTTTCGTGACGGGTTGTGTGAAAACCCCTGCCCGAGCAGGAATTTCTATTTACAAACAGCAACGTACACCAATCGGCGGCAGCGCGCGACGGAAAGCTACCCGCCGGTAATCGAGGAAAAAAGTTCCCGCAAGCCGGTACTTTCGACGGGCCGCGAGGACCCGTCGCGCGCCGGACGCGTCGTCTACTCTTCGACCGAGCCCGCACGGGCCGAACACCCTTCGGCGCATACGCATTCACACACGATGAGGACTGCCGCATGACGACATCGGCAACCGAGAAACCCACCGACGACCGAGGCGACACCACCCTGCACCCGCCGCGCTGGCAGCCCGCGCCCATGCGCTGGCATCGCACCGAGGTCGGCTGGGCGCAGTCCTGGCGCTACGCCGCCGCGCTGATCCCGCGCTGGCGCGACCGGACGCTGGTGCACTACCTGACCGTGGAGCTGCCCGGCGCCGACGACGTGCTCGTCGCGCGCATGCCGATGCTGCGCTACGCCGTGGTGCGCAACCCCGAACTGGCCCGCCGCATCCTGGTCTCGAATCAGGAAAACTATTGCAAGAGCGCGGAATACGACATGATGGCGGTGACCTTCGGCCAGGGCCTCGTCACCGATATGGACGACCGGCGCTACCAGCGCAACCGCCGCCTCGTGCAGCCCATCTTCGCGCGCGGCAACATCGAGCAGTTCGCCGGACCGATCACCGAGGCGGCCACCGACGCCGCCGACCGCATCCTGCGCGTCTGCGCCGCGGACGGCTCGGTCGACATCGGCGCCGAGATGAACCGGTTGACCCTGGACATCGTGGCGCGCACCATGTTCGGCACCGACCTGTCCGGCCCCATCTCCCAGATCCGGCTGACGAACCTGCTGAAGTTCTTCGGCGTCGGCTTCGCCACCAACATCAGCAGGCCGTTGCGCGCGCTGTCGACGTTCGTCGTCCGATGCACGACACCCGAAGAGCGGCGCGCCGGTTCACGCGTCCCCATCCGCGCCATGCGCTGTCTGACCTGGCTCACCGCCCCGCACATCATGCTCGAGCTGCGCCGCATCGAGCGGGCGGTGGACACCCTCGTCGCCGATCACCGCGACGGCCGCATCGCGCGCAAAGACAATCTGCTCGGCCTGCTGATGGAAGCGCGCGATCCGGAAACCGGCCACGCCTACAGCGACACCGAGATCCACGACGAGCTGATGACCTTCATCGGCGCCGGGATGGAGACCTCGGCGACCGCGCTGACCTGGACCTGGAAGCTGCTCGCCGAGCATCCCGAGGCCCGCGCCAGGATGGACGAGGAGCTGCGCGACGTACTCGGCGAGCGCACCCCCGCCGCCGCCGACGTGGACGAGCTGGTGTGGACCAAAGCCGTCCTGGCCGAATCGATGCGACTGTATCCGCCGATCATCGGGCTGACCCGGGTGGCGAAGGGACCGGACGTGCTGGCCGGCTACCGGATCGAGCCGGGGACGACGGTGGTGATCAGCCTGCACGGTGTGCACCACAACGCGTCGGTCTGGGCCGACCCTGAACGCTTCGACCCCTCGCGGCACCTGCCGGAGAACCTGACCACCGAACGCAGGCACGGATCGCTGGCCTTCAGCGCGGGCAAACGCATCTGCATCGCGCAGAACTTCGCGATGATGGAAATGGTGCTGTCGCTGGCGGTTCTGGCGCAGCGGATGGATATGGACCTGGCGACCGAGGAACCGATTCGGCGCGCGCTGTCGTTCACCGGCGGGCCGGACGGGCCGGTCCCGATGACGGCGACACCACGCGCCTGAGTTCAGACGCGCAGAGCGGTGAAGGGCGCGAACGGGATGTTGCGCAGCACCAGCCAGCCGAGTACCAGAGCGAGGGTGACGTGCGGGGCGTTGCGGTACTGATACCAGCGCACCGAGTCGCGGCCACGGACACGGTCGCGCGTCCAGAAGACGAACGTGCCGACCAGCGCGAGCAACGCGAGCAGGCCGAGAGCGTTGTAGTGCAGCGCCGCGGGCAGATCGCCGTGCAGCAGCGAGTACAGCATGCGGGAACTGCCGCAGCCGGGACAGTTGATGCCGAACAGCGCCTTGGACGGGCAGACCGGGATGACACCGCCGGGCGTGTTGGGTTCGGCCCACAGCACGGCGGCGCAGACCAGTGCGCCCGCACCGGCGACCGCGACGGGCGCGGCCAGCCGGTGCGAGACGGAGACGGGCGTGCTCACACCCCGGAGGCTCCGATGAGCGCGATGTTGGCGACGAGGGCGATCACGAACACGATCACGCCGCACACCGCCGAGATCATCGTCCACTTCTTGGCGTCCTCGGCGGCACGGTAGGCCTCGGCGGCCTGCCCCTGCGCCCATAGGCTGTTGACGTTGGCCGCCTTCATGATCGCGACGATGCCGAACGGAAGACAGCAGAACACCGTCGCCAGGATCGCCCACACCATGTTGTTCTCCGGCGGCGTTCCCGGGTTGTAGCCGGGGCCGTAACCGGGAGCGGCCGGGTAGCCCGGGGCGGGCGGGTAGCCACCCGCGGCCGGATAACCCGGCGCCGCGGGGTAGCCGGGCGCGGCAGGGTAACCCGGCGCCGCGGGATACCCCGGCGCGGCCGGGTACCCGGGCTGCTGCGCGTAGGGGTCGCTCGCCGGTTGCGGCTGCTGCTGCGCGTACGGGTCGGACTGCTTGTACGGGTCGAAGCCGGGCTGGGGCGGGGGGTACGTCATCAATTCCTCACTTGTCGTCGACGCTCGGCGAGCGCGGGTCTGATTTCGGCGGAACTCCGAGCACGCCCCCCGAACGACCTTGACAGTCTGTCGACCAGGTCTCCGGCAGTGTAGTGGGTCGGATCCACCAGTTCCTGTCGGCCGTCCGCCGCGGTGCCGCCCGCCGCGACAGCATGTTTCGGCCGCGGGCCCGGGTTTGCCGCACGCTGATCGCTAACGGACGGCGCCGCGATCGCGCACGCCACGGCGCGTCGCGTGCGGACTCGCGGCGCGGTGGCGGAGCGCCGCACCGGCGACGAGTGGTAGGAAAGGGGACGTGTCCGTTAACGGCGAAGGCTCCGGTCCGAACAGCAGATCTCGCGCGGTGGACGAGGTCGTCGAGCTGGTCAGTCGACTGATCAGGTTCGACACCTCGAACACGGGTGATCTGGCCACCACGAAGGGTGAGCGCGAATGCGCCCAGTGGGTGGCCGATCAATTGCACCAGGTCGGATACACCACCGAATACGTGGAATCCGGTGCGCCCTGCCGCGGCAACGTCTTCGCGCGACTGAAAGGCGCCGATTCCAGCCGGGGCGCGCTGCTGATGCACGGGCACCTGGACGTGGTGCCTGCCGAGGCGTCGGACTGGAGCGTGCACCCGTTCTCCGGCGCGGTGCGCGACGGCTACGTCTGGGGTCGCGGCGCCATCGACATGAAGGACATGGTCGGCATGATGCTGGCGGTGGCGCGCCAGTTCAAGGTCGAAGGCACCGTGCCGCCCCGCGACATCGTCTTCGCGTTCCTGGCCGACGAGGAGAACGGCGGCAAGTGGGGCTCGCAGTGGTTGGTGGACAACCGCCCCGACCTGTTCGACGGTGTCACCGAGGCGGTGGGGGAGGTCGGCGGGTTCTCGCTGACGGTGCCGCGCCGCGACGGCGGTGAACGCAGGCTCTACCTGGTGGAGACCGCCGAGAAGGGGCTGGGCTGGATGCGTTTGCGCGCCAAGGCGCGCGCGGGGCACGGCTCGTTCCTGCACGAGGACAACGCGGTCACCATCCTCGCCGACGCGGTGGCCAGGCTCGGCAAACACACCTTCCCGCTGGTGCTTTCGGATTCGGTGGCCGAGTTCCTCGCCGCGGTGTCGGAGGAGACCGGCATCCCCTTCGACCCGGAGAGCCCGGACATCGAGGGCCAGCTCGCCAAGCTGGGCACCATCTCCCGCATCATCGGCGCCACCCTGCGCGACACCGCCAATCCCACCATGCTGCAGGCCGGTTACAAGGCCAACGTCATTCCGCAGACCGCGGAGGCGGTGGTGGACTGCCGGGTGGTGCCGGGCCGCCAGGCCGCCTTCGAACGCGAGGTGGACGAGCTGATCGGCCCCGATGTCGAACGCGAGTGGATCACCAAGCTCGACTCCTACGAGACCACCTTCGACGGGCACCTGGTCGACGCCATGAACGACGCGATCCTGGCCAACGACCCGCAGGGCCGCACGGTGCCCTACATGCTCTCCGGCGGCACCGACGCGAAGGCGTTCGCCCGCCTGGGGATTCGCTGTTTCGGTTTCGCACCGCTGCGGCTGCCGCCGGAACTGGACTTCAGCGCCCTGTTCCACGGCGTGGACGAACGTGTTCCGGTGGACGCTCTCGAGTTCGGCACCCGCGTACTGGAACACTTCCTGTTGCACAGCTGATCCGCACACCACGGCTTCGAAAGAGGAACCATGACCTACAACCCGTACGACGCATTACCTCAGGTCCCCGATTTCACCCTCACCTCCGAAGACGTCACCGACGGCAGCCCGCTCGGCAACGATCAGGTCAGCGGCGTGTTCGGCGCCGGAGGCAAGGACGTCTCCCCGCAGCTGTCCTGGTCCGGATTCCCGGCCGAGACCAAGAGTTTCGCCGTCACCGTCTACGACCCCGACGCCCCGACTGCTTCGGGCTTCTGGCACTGGGCCGTGGCCGACATCCCGGTCTCGGTCACCTCGCTGGCGAGCGGCGCGGGCAGCGAGGGCGGTTCGCTGCCCGCGGGGGCGGTGACCCTGCGCAACGACGGCGGCTTCGCCGGATTCGTCGGCGCCGCACCGCCGCCCGGCCACGGCCCGCACCGCTACTTCGTCGTGGTGCACGCGGTGGACGTGGAGAGCTTGGACATCCCCGCCGACGCGTCGCCCGCCTTCCTCGGCTTCAACCTGTTCTCTCACACCCTGGCCCGCGCCACCCTGATCGGTACCTACGAGCAGTAATCTCGCCCGAAAACGACCGTGGCCCCGAGCTTTTCGCTCGGGGCCACAGTTCTTCCAGCACGACTCAGGAGACGTTGACCACCGTCTCGGGCAGCGGGGTGGCATACAGCGTCACGATCTCCTCGGCGTACTTCGCCGCGATCGGGTTGCGCTTGAGCTTCATGGTCGGGGTCAGCTCGTCGCCGCCCGGCTCCCACGGCTTGCCGACGATGGTGAAGCGCTTGATCTGCTCGACGCGCGAGAGCTTGCGGTTACCGGCCTCGACCGCGGCGAGCACCTCGTCGACGATCTCCTTGCGGGTGGCCAGCGCCGCGAGATCCTCGGCGGGCGCGCCGATTTCCTTGGCGCGGATGGCGGCCGTGTCGGGGTCGAGCACGATCAGCGCGGAGATGTAGGGCTTGGCCTCGCCGATCGCGACCACCTGACCCACCAGCGAGGACGCTGCCTTCACCGCGTTCTCGATGTTGGTGGGCGAGATGTTCTTGCCCGCCTCGTTGATGATGAGCTCTTTCTTGCGGTCCACGATCCGCACGTAGCCGTCGGCGTCGATGGTCGCCACGTCGCCGGTGGACAGCCAGCCGTCGGAGTCGAGCGCCTCCTTGGTCTTGTCGGGCTGCTTGCGGTAGCCCGGCGTGACGATCGGGCCGCGCACCAGCAGCTCGCCGTCCTCGCCGAGGCGCAGCTCGAGCCCGTCCACCGCGCGGCCGACCGAACCGGGGCGCGGCTTGTCCAGCTCGGTGAAGGTGGCGACGCCGGAAGTCTCGGACATTCCCCACACTTCGGTGACCGTGAAACCCAGACCGAGGAAGTACTCGAGGGTCTCCGGCGGGATGGCGGCCGCACCGGACGCGGCGACCTTCAGGTTGTCCAAGCCCAGGGCGTGGCGCAGCTTCGAGAGCACGAGCGCGTCGGCGATCTTGTACTGCAACCCGAGCACCGGACCGCGTCCCTTGCCCGCGAGATCGGCGCGCGCGGCGGCGACGCCGGTGCCGATGGCCCAGGCCGCCAAGGACTTCTTGACCGGGCTCGGTTCGGTGGCCAGCTTGCCGTCGATGCCCGCCTTGATCTTCTGCCACACCCGCGGCACGCCGAAGAAGACGGTCGGGCGTGCGTCGGGCAGCGCCGCGGCGATCTCGCGCGGATCCGGAACGCAGGTGATGAGGATGCCGGTGAGCAGGCTGATGGCGTGCCCGGAGATGCGGTCGGCGACATGCGCGGCGGGCAGGTAGGAGATCGCCCGGTCGTCGAAGCCGACCGGCAGCGCGCCGTTGACCAGCGCGATGATCTGGGCGAGAACGTTGCGGTGGGTGATCTCCACGCCCTTGGACGGGCCGGTGGTGCCCGAGGTGTAGATCAGGGTGGCCAGGTCGCCGGGCTCCACGGCCTGCCAGGCGGCGGCGAAATCGAAGTCGGCGGCCGGGTTGGCCTCGACCTCCGCCAGCGTGGTCGCGCCGGTGGCCGGGCCGTCCACGACGATCGTGTGCGCGAGTTCGACACCCGCGCTGGTGATCACGTCGAGGAACACGCGTTCGGTGACCACCACCTTGTTCTCGGCGTTGGTGAACAGGTGCGCGATCTGCTCGGCGGAGCTGGTGTTGTAGATGGAGAACGGCGTCGCGCCCAGATGCAGTGCGGCGGTGTCGACGAGGTTGAATTCGGGCCGGTTGGTGAGCATGATCCCGACGGTGTCGCCGCGGCTGACGCCCAATGCCGCGAGTCCGGCCGCGATCGCCTCGACCCGTCTGCCGTACTCCCGCCAGCTGATCTCGGTCGTGCCGCCGACGGTGCGCAGCGCGACCTGATCCGGCCGCAGCTTGATGGTCTCCTGGAACGCCTCGGGAACGGTGTAGACCGTCTTGCCTGATTCGTGCGCGTAACCGATTTCTGTAGTGCTCATTTTCCCTGTTCCCGATGATCCTGTCGGTGAACCGACCCGATGCGCTCGGCGCCAAGCGCTGACGCATTGCGCCAGACTCTAGGTCATCTTCTCGCCGGATGCGGGGTCAACGAGTGGCGTGGCTCACTCATGGTAGCCAGACCTGGACAAAAGTGACGGCCTTTACAGCGCGAGAAGTCGACGCCACCAGCAGCTCGGCATGAACCACCGCCATCGCGACCGCCACACCGCTCGCCCGAGCGCCGACGCGCTCTCGTCCGGGATCGTGTGACCGCGCCTTCGTCGCTTGGCCTCCAGGTACCGGCGGGCGCGCTCGCTGCGCGGCCGAGTCACCAGCGGCACCACCGTGACCGCGATGCCGAGATCGGTCAGCGCGCGCACCTTGTCCGGGTTGTTCGTCAGCAGCCGCACCGAACGCAGACCGAGGTGCAGCAGCGCGCGGGCTGCGTTCTCGTAGGAGCGGGTGTCGGCGCAGAGCCCCAACCGTTCGTAGCTGTCGAAGGTGTCCAGCCCGAACACCTCGCTGGTGCGCAAACCCCGCGCCTTGTCGACCAATCCGGCGCCGCGGCCCTCCTGTTCGAGATAGACGAGCACCCCGCATCCGGCGTTCTGGATCATGTCCATCGACAGATCGAGTTCGGGCCCGCAATCGCAATCGTCGGAGCGCAGCGCGTCGCCGTAGAGGCAGCGCGAATGGATGCGCACCAGGCAGGCATCGGCGATCGGACCGAAGATCATGGCGTGCCCGCCGTCCTCGGCGCCGGGTATCGCCATGACTCGAACGCGGAGTTCGCGTCCCTTGCGAGTCAGACGATGCCCGGTCTCGCGGAGATGGAATGCCGCTTGGTCCATGCCCCTCCGATGCACGCTGCAGCGGGCCGGCGAACTGCGGAATCCCCAGTCGCGCAATCCATCTATGGTAGCCGCAGGCCGGGCGTCGCAGCAGTGGCTAGACCAGAACGGGCGGCGCGCTTTCGCGTGGGGGCTCGGCGGCCTCCGACCGGGGCAGTATGGTCTGCTCGGCCGACCACGGCGATTCGCCGTTGGGAATCCAGTGCCTGCGCCTGCGGCGTTTGGCGTCGAGGTAGTCGATGGCGCGTTGACTCAACGCCTCGGTCACCAGCGGCACCACCTGCACCGTGAGACCGGCTTCGCGCAGCGCGTGCATCTTGACCGGATTGTTGGTCAGCAGCTGGACGCTGCGCAGGTTCAGCACGTCGACCAGCGCGCGGGCCGCCTGCTCGTAGGAGCGCGCGTCCGGCGGATAGCCCAGCTTCTCGTAGCTGGTGAAGGTGTCCGCGCCGGACTGTTCGCTCTCCAGGTATCCGCGCGCCTTGGCGAGCAGACCGGCGCCGCGGCCTTCCTGCTCGAGATAGACCAAGACCCCGGACCCGGCGTCCTGGATCATGTCGAGGGACTTGTCCAGTTCCGGGCCGCAGTCGCAGTCGTCCGACCGCAGTGCCTCGCCGTAGAGGCATCGC
Organism: Nocardia sp. CNS-044; assembly: GCF_059570515.1. Classification (NCBI taxonomy): domain Bacteria; kingdom Bacillati; phylum Actinomycetota; class Actinomycetes; order Mycobacteriales; family Nocardiaceae; genus Nocardia; species Nocardia sp. CNS-044. Next base: position 354,694 of record NZ_JCANSX010000011.1, on the reverse strand, counting down.
GAATGCACCCGGACCAGACAACCGTCGGTGATGTCCCCGAAGACGAGAATGTGGCCGCCTCCGTCGCCGCGATCGGGTAACTCGATCACGCGAACGCGAGTGTCACGCCCCTTGCGCGTGAACCGATGACCGGCTTCGGCAAGATCCGACGCAACCGTCGTCAACCGCTCCTCCGACTCAACAGGTGCGGCCGCTGCCGCACATCCGAGATGACCTCGAGACTGTACCCCGCGCGAAGCGAACACACATGTTACTACCAGGTCTTTTGCGTTAATTTCGGCCGCGCCGCCCTGGTCACGATCCGCTGCCCTGCCGGACCACATCGTCGATTCGGTCCCGGTCCGGCATCGCGCGCGGCACCGCGCCGAGCTGCTGGGTGGGAATCATCGCCGCCGTGGCCCAGACGAAGTCTTTCGCGGCCAGCTCACCGTCGGTTTCGATCAGACGGCATGCCAACGCGGCCGAGAACGCGGCGGCGGCGCCGGGTGATTTCTTCAACGCCCCTTCGAAGTGTCCGACCTCGAGTTCCAAGGGCTCCGAAAACACCGAACAGCTGAATTTCTCGATCGCGCAGACCGTGCGAACTCCGAGCCCGCGCAGGATCTGTGCGCTTTTGGCGGTGGACGCGGTCGTGACGACCGGTAGCATCGCGTTCAATTCCGAAGGCGATCCGACCAGGTAGTCCACGATGTCGAGATACGGGTAAAGGTCCTGCGGCACAGCCGGACTCGGCGACGGACAGAGGATCACCTTCGGTCTGGGCCGCATACCGCGCACCATCGCGAGCACCTGTTCGGCGATGCCTTTGGGGTGCTCGAGGGTCAGCAGCACGACCTCCGAACTCGCCATCGCCGCGTGCACGGCTCCGGTGTGCAGATCCGCCACCTCGAGCTTGACCCTGTCGTCCTTGCACCCGATCAGAATCGTCTCGCCGCTGTCGTTCATGATCACGGCCGTGACCGGGGACCGGCCGCCCTCGACGGTCTTCACCAGATCGCAGCGAACGTTCTCCTTGGTCAGGAAGTCCAGGATCTCCGCGCCGTCCTCGTCGTCGCCGACCGCGGAGACCAGCGCGACGTCCAAACCGAGGCGCGCGGCCGCCACCGCGCGATTGAGGCCCTTGCCACCGGGGGGCCGGAAGAAGCTGCCGTTGGCCGTTCGGTCGGCGGTCGGAAACCCGTCGACACGATAGAGATGGTCGATGACGGCGTCGCCGACCACCGTCACCGACTTGGGCCGGCGCACCGAATCAGGGAGCGAGACAAGGATCTTGCCGCTCGGCATCGCCTTGGGAATGGCGTAGCCCGTGTCGGCGGTGAGCAGCTCGGCCAGGGCGGTGAAGGTGTCGCCCTCCGACGAGGTCCGCAGCCGTTTGACCGTCGGCGCTTCGGGAACACGGTCGACGCCGAGCGCTCGGTGCAGGCCCAGCCAGTGCTCGACGAGATAGTCGCGGCGCGGGCCGAGCTTGTCGGCGTAGAGACGGGCCAGATCGATTCCGGCAGGGGGGTTGTCACGAAAAAGTCCGAGAGCCAACGACGAATCGGCGATCAGACGATCGGTCGGCGGCAACCGCCGCGCCGTGTCGCGCACGACCGGCAGCAGGGACTCGCTCGCGGGCCGCCCGGTGCGCTGCGCGTGCTGACGGACGATCGGCAGCTCGAGCAGGCTGGTGACGTCGATCTCGGTGTGGCCCAAGCGTTCCGGGCGCAGCCCGTAGTAGGTGCACAAGCGGGTCAGGATGTCGCGAATCGCGATCGTGCGGGGATTCTGCGGAGCCATCGGCGAGTCCGCCCTCCATCGCGTCGTTGCCAATTCGTTGTGCTTGTGCGGAGATTGCCCCGATATGGGTGTTTAGCGGGCAATAAGACCGGCAATCCCCAAGATACTCCGGCAATTGACCGGACAAAAGGCAAATGCCACACTGATTTTGGGCGATTGCTCGTCCCCACCAGCGGACTCGGGAGGGCCTTGGTGATGAAACTCTTCGGTGACCCCCTTCGACCTCCGGATGTCCGACACGAGGCATTCGCAGCCGCCTACACCACCGATCGGTCGACGACCAGCGATCGCACCAACGAATCGGCGCGACGCGTCGCCGATCATCGGACCACGTCTGGCGGCCGAGGCTGCCCGACCGCCTGCTCACCCGCGAACAGGCACTGGCGGGGATGGATCTCGCCGAGATCGTCAGCACCCAGACCTACCGGCACGATCGGATCGCTCACTCGCGGGCGGTGCACTACGCCGGAAAACTCGGAATTTCCCTGGAGCAGATTCTGCTCGGGCTGTAGTCACCGGAGGCAGCCATGACCATTCAAACCACCGAGTGGACCATGATCAGCGACCTGACGCCCGAATCGGCCTACCGCGACGGCGCCGACGCCTGGCGGCTGAGCTGGTTGCCGGGTCGCGTTCTCTCCCGCGAGCAGGCGTTCGCGGGCATGGAGCTGGACGAATTGCTCAGCGACCCGGACATGGTGCACGACCGCATCGCGCACGCCCATGCCGCCGAGCGCGCCGACCGGCTCGGCATCCTGCTCGACCACGCGATCATCCTGCTGCACAAGCGGATCGTGGCCCGGCTGCGAGATCGGCCGGACGAGTCCGCGCCGGGCCCGGTCGGCGCATGCGATCCGCCGAGCGGCCCGCGCGCGCGGTGCGTATCGCAGCGCACGAGCGGACCGCCCCGCGTGTACGGATGACCGCGCCGCAGGGACGCGGCGGGATTCAGGTTCGCGCGACGTTCTCCGCGCCGACGGCCTCGGCGATCGAGGTGTAGCCGTTCTCGCGCAGGCGCGCGGCGAGGCCGCGGTGGATCTTGCGGGTCCAGAACGGGCCGCCGTAGATGAAACCGGTGTAACCCTGCAGCAGGCTGGCGCCGGCGAGGATGCGCTGGAAGGCCTGATCGGGGGTTTCGATGCCGCCGACGGAGATCAGCACCAAACGATCGCCGACCCGCCGATACAGGCGGCGCAGCACTTCGAGCGAGCGTTCGGCGACGGGGGCGCCGGACAGGCCGCCCGCGCCCATGGCCGCGACCTCGGCGGCGTCGGTGCGCAGCCCGTCGCGGCGGATGGTGGTGTTGGTGGCGACGATGCCCGCGAGACCGAGTTCGAGCGCGAGGTCGGCGACGGCGTCGATGTCGTCGTCGGACAGGTCGGGGGCGATTTTCACCAGGACCGGAACGCGCACCGTGTCCAGCACGGCCCGCAGCAGCGGGCGCAGCGATTCGACGGCCTGCAGGTCGCGCAGACCGGGCGTATTGGGGGAGCTGACGTTGACGACGACGAAGTCGGCCAGCGGGCCGAGCAGGGCCGCGCTCGTCGCGTAGTCGGCGGCGGCGTCGGCCGGGTCGACGATCTTGGTCTTGCCGATGTTGGCGCCGATCGGGACGGTGGCGGCCTTGGCGCGCAGCTGGTCGGCGGCGCGGGCGGCGCCGTGGTTGTTGAAGCCCATCCGGTTGATCAGTGCGCGATCGGCGGGCAGCCGGAACAGCCGCGGCGCGGGGTTGCCCGGCTGAGCCTGCGCGGTGACGGTGCCGATCTCGGCGAAGCCCCAGCCGAACGGGCCCCAGATGTCGGCGCCCTCGGCGTTCTTGTCGAAACCGGCGGCCAAGCCGAGCGGCGCGCGGAACTGAACGCCGAAGACGGTGTTGCGCAGGATCGGATCCTCGACGACGGCGAGCCGCTTCAGCAGCAGCCTGGTCGGGGCGAACCGGGCGGCGACGCGCATGGCGGCGAAGGCCAGGTGATGGATGCGTTCCGGCGGAACGAAGAACATCAGGCGAAGCAGCAGTGCGTACATCCGGTTCACATCCCCGGCTCGGGCTGGGGTAGTAGCGAGGTCTTGCGACGACGCAGCAGCACCTTGCGGCTGCCGTCGGTGTAGGCGCGCACGCGCGAGAGCTCCCATCCGCCGAATTCGGCCTGAATCGCCAGGCGCATCGAGGCGGTCACCCTGGTCACGTCTTTCGGTAAGCGCAGCGGGACGTATTCGTAGTCGTCGCTGCTGGTCTCCCAGTTCGCCGGTAACGCTGCGCGGGAGCTTTTCGGCGCCATCACTGCCCTCTCTTCAGCTGGTCCGCGCGGATCCGCTGGACACCGTCACCGGTGGCGGATCCGACGAAAAGGTCACCGGTGCGCTCGTCCACGGTCACCGATTCGGGCTGCCGGACGGTCGGATAGCGTCCCACTTCCTTCGGTATACCCGTCGACAGATCGAAGCCGACGACTTCGTTGCTCTGGGTGCACGTCACCCACACGGTGTCGGACCGTCGATCATAGGCGAGCGCGTAAGGCGACGATCCTACCGGGAACCGCTGGCGCAGGACGAGTGGTCCGGTGGTGTAGACGAGCAGTTCCTCGCCCGCGGTGTCGGTGACGATCACCCTGCCGAAGTGGTCGGAGATCATGTTGGTCGCGCCGTCGCCCGCGCGCAGCGCGAGCCCGAGGTGGTCCTCGGCGGGGTCGATCTCGGTGACGGAGGTCTGGCGGCGGTCGAGCACCGCGACGCGATCGGCGGTGAGAGCGACGACGTCGGCCGAGACCAGGCCGGAGACAGTGTCGAGAACTTCGCCGCCGGGGCCGAGGGTGCGCACGGCGCCGTCGGCGGTGCCGACGACGAGCGTGCCGTCTTCGCGCTGCCGGACCGAGCGCGGGTCGCCCTCGACGGGTGTCTCGGTGACCGCGCCGGTGGCGACGTCGACGCGGAAGATCCAGCCGGTCGCGGTGACCAGGACCTCCCCCGGTTTGCCCGCGGACAGGCTGGTTCCGTGCGCGGGCAGGGTGACGGTCCGTCGGCCCGCGGTCGCCGGATCGATCAGGAAGAGCACGGTGGTGTCGTCGCTGCTCTTGTCGAGCGCCGCGAGCTGACCGGTGCCTGGGTCGGCGAGCATGGCCCGAAGCGGGGCGTTCATGCCGATCACGTCACCCGCGGGTGCGGCTTGCGGCGCGGGAGCGACGGCCGCGGTGGCGGGTTCGCGGGTCGGGACGTCGCGTTCGCCCTTGTCGGAGGAGCATCCGGCCAGCAGCGCGAGCACCGCCACGCCCACCAGCGCTGAGGGGACCGAGCCGCGAGGGCGCACCACCGAACTCCTCCTACCGACGAATCAACGCGACGTCACCATCTGACCATGATGGCGCAACACCACCGCCGACCGGGGTGGCGGCAGCACCGAATTACCCGTGATGGGGGTTACGGTGTAATCAAACAGTGTCCGACTCAGGGAGATCCGGTTGAAAGCCGACCATGCATCGGGATTTGCCATCGATGACATAACCGTTGGTCCGTTTGCTCACGGGTTCGGCACCAGCGCCGACGGCAGGCCGTACGCGTTCCGCACGGTGCGCTCGATCCTGACGCTCGAGATCTACCGCGCCGATCTGGGCAACGACGTGCCCGGCCCGGAAGATGTGGTCGCGGTCGCCGAAGTACGAGTCACCGACGTCGATCTGGACGACGAACGCAGTGTGGTCGCGCTGGTGCGCGACATGATCCCCGACGCCGCCCCGGTCGAGGCGGCCGCCGATCGGGACGTCACGACCGTGCGCGCTCTGCTGGGACGGATCAGTTCCGTCATCGATGGTATGTAGGTAGTGATGCACTCCACACGAATCTCCCGTATCGCGCTGACCTTGGCCGCCGGTGTCGCTTTCGCCGCGGTCGCCGCGTGCGATTCGGGCCCGGACGAGGCCTCGGTCGAGGCGGCCCGCTCCAAGGCCATCGCCGAACTGTCCTCCTCCTCCGCCGCCACCTCCAGCGCGATCGCCAACCGGCCGATACCGACCGCCGCCGAACTCGACGCTCAGATCAAGCGGGCACTCGACCCTGCGCTGCCCGACACCGAGCGCACCGCGCTGATCGAGGACGGCGACGCCTTCCGCGACGCGATCCCGGACATGTACCGGGCGCTGCAGGACAACCCGCGCGCCATCTACGGCGTCACCGATCCCGTCTTCGACAACCGCGACGGCACCCTGACCGCCACCATGCGCCTGGACAAGGACGGCACCGGCACCGCCGTGCGCACCACGGTGGTGCACTTCGTCTATCTCGACGGGCGCTGGAAGATCTCGCGCACCGACCTGTGCGGCATCCTGCGCTCGGCCGACTACCGCACCCCGGCGTGCGGGTAGCGGCTCGGCCCATCGATGCTGCATTCGGGTTTCCTGGGGTGGGGCCGGTTCGTCCACCGCTACCGCTATCTCGTGCTCGCGGGGTTCGCGCTGGCCGTCCTGCTGTCGGGCTGGTACGGCCGCGACCTGATCGACCGGCTCAGCCAGGAGGGGTGGTTCGACGAGAGCAGCGAATCGGTGGCCGCTTCCGAACTCGCCGACGCGACCTTCGGCCGTGACACCGACAGCGACCTGATCCTGGTCTACACCGTCCCCGAGGGCAGCACCGTCGACTCACCGGAGGTGCGCGCCGCGGTCACCGCCCAGCTGCGCGGCCTGCTCGAACGCTATCCGGACCGGATACTGAAGATCGACAGCTATTGGGACAGCCCGTTCACGGCCAGCGCCAGCGACCCGACGAAGAAACACGCCTTCGCCAGCGTCGGGCTGCGCGGCGAGGGCACCGCGACCGTCGAGAACTATCTCGCGATCAAGGACTCGCTCGGCGCGGGCGACGCGGGCGGCGGCCCCGGCGGAACCACGGTGCAACTGGCCGGGTTGCAGCCGATCGTCGAGGGCATCAACACCGGGATGCAGAACGACATCCAGCGCGCGGAGCTGATAGCGCTGCCGATCGTGGCGATCATGCTGTACTTCGTGTTCGGCGGCGTGATCGGCGCGGTGCTGCCGGTGATCATCGGCGGGATGACGATCATGGGCACGCAGGGCATGTTGCGCGTGCTCACCGACCACATCGAGGTCAACGTCTTCGCCAACGCGGTGATGACGCTGGTCAGCCTCGGCCTCGCCATCGACTACGGTCTGTTCACCGTCACCCGCTTCCGTGAGGAACTCGCCGCAGGGCGCAGCGTGGAGGAGGCGACCGCTCGCACCGTGGCCACCGCGGGACGCACGGTGCTGTTCTCGGCGGCGATCATCGCGATCAGCCTCGCCGCGCTGTTCATCTTCCCCAACGGCGTGCTGCGCTCGGTGCCCTACGGCGGCATCAGCTCGGTGCTGCTCGCCGCGCTGCTCTCGGTGACGGCGCTGCCCGCCGCGTTGAGCATCGTCGGTCGGCGCATCGACTTCCTCGGCTGGAAGCGCTTCTCCCGCACCAAGACCGAGGCCCAGATCGACGCCGGATTCTTCTCCCGGCTCGCGCTGTTCGCCATGCGGCGGCCGTGGGCAGTGGCGGTGCCGATCGTGCTCGCACTGCTGGCGCTGAGCATCCCGCTGCGCAACATCGAGTTCGGCGGGATCAGCGAACGCTATCTGGCCGAGGACAATCCGGCCCGCGTCGCCCAAGAAGACTTCGACCGGCTGTTTCCCAGCTTCCGCACCGAACCGTTGAAACTCGTGGTGGTCGGGGCGAATTCGCAACAGCTCGGCGACATTCGCCACGAAGCCAACCAGGTGCCCGGGCTGACCGGGCGCTTCGAACCGGCCGCGCCGACCAAGGACGGCGTCAACGTCCTCAACGCCGGGCTGACCGACAAACGCGAGGCCGACGCCGTGATCGCCGCGCTGCGCGCCATACCCGAACCGCCGGGTGTCGAGGTGATGGTGGCCGGGGTGCCCGCGTTGGAACGCGACAGCATCAACGGATTGCTCGAGGGTTTGCCCACGCTGTTGGCGATCCTGATCTGCACCGCGCTCCTGGTCATCTACCTGGCGTTTCGTTCGATGGTGCTCGCGCTCAAGGCCGTCGCGATGAGCGGGCTGAGCCTTGTCTCGACGCTGGGCATCCTCACCTGGATCTTCGTGGAAGGACACGGGTCGGAGGTCTTCCAGTTCACGCCGGGGCCGTTGATGTTCGCGGTGCTGGCGTTGATCGTGACGGTGGTGTTCGGGTTGTCGACCGACTACGAGGTCTTCTTGCTGTCCAGGGTCGCCGAGGCGCGCGAGGCCGGAGCCGACGCACCGGAGGCTATCCGCTACGGCATCGCCCACACCGGCGGCGTGATCACCTCGGCCGCCGCGATTCTCATCGTGGTGACCGGCGCGTTCGGCTTCTCCGATCTGGTGCTGATGAAATACATCGCCTACGGCATGATCGCGGCGTTGATCATCGACGCGACCGTCATCCGGATGCTGCTCACGCCCGCGGTACTGAAACTGATCTGGAGATGAGGGGCATGCGACGGGGGTTGATCGGGGCGAATCTGTTCCTGATGTTCCTGCTGGAACTGGGCGTGATCGCGGGCGCGGCGTTCTGGGGTTTCACGCTGTCCGGCGGACTGGTGCCCCGGTTGACCGCCGGTGTGCTCGCGCCCGCGCTGTTCGTGCTCATGTGGGCGTTGTTCGGCGCGGCGGCCAACGCCCGGTTCCCGCTCACCGGGTGGTGGCGGGTGGCGCTGGAGGTGATCTGGTTCGGCGGGGGAGCGGTGGCCTGGGCCGTCGCGGTGACGCCGGTGCTCGGGATCGGGTTCTTCGTGCTGTGGGGTGTGAACGCGACCGTCAGGCTCGTCACGCAGGATGGATTGCAGGTGCGGGTCGGGGAGTAGGGGCGGACGACACCCGGCACAACTTCGTGGCCGCACGCCAGCATCGGCCGTCGTCTGACGGAGGCCGGCGAGAGCGAGCGGTCAGCGACGGACCGGCAGGACCAGTTGGGCGCCCGTGACCGGATGGTCGAGGACTTCCACCGGATGCTGGTAGACGCGGCTCAGCAATTCGGTGGTGAGAACCTCGCGCGGCGGGCCGTCCGCGGCGATGCGGCCGGACTCCAACACGGCGACGCGGTCGGCGTAGGCGGCGGCGATGCCGAGGTCGTGCAGGACGACGACGACCGCCGCGCCCGCCGTCGCCCGCTCGGCCGCCAAACGCAGGACCGCTTCCTGGTGGCCGAGATCCAGTGCGGCGGTGGGTTCGTCGAGCAGCAAGGTGGCGGTGTCCTGGGCCAGCACGCGGGCCAGCGCGACGCGCGCGCGTTCGCCACCGGACAGCGTCGGGAACGAGCGCGCGGCCAGATGACCGACGTCGGCCGATGTCATCGCGGCGGCGATGAATTCGTCGTCGCGTTCGCCGCGTGCGGTGCGCACCCATGGCGCGCGCCCCATGGCGACGACCTCGCGCGCGGTGAACGGGAAGCCCACGGTGTGGCTCTGCGGCAGTACCGCGCGTCTGCGCGCCATGTCCAGCGGAGTCCAGTGGTCGAGGGCTCGACCGTCCAGTTCGACGCTGCCCTCGCTCGGTGTGAGTTCACCGGCCAACGCGGCCAGCAGCGTGGACTTTCCGGCACCGTTCGGTCCCACCAGCGCGACGACCTCGCCAGCGGCGACCTCGAAATCGACGGCTTCGAGCACTCGGCGCGCGTGCCCGCTCGCTCCGCCTCGCCGGTCCACGCTCAGCCCGCGCGCTCGCAAGGTCACCGCGCCGCGCTCGGGCCGCACCGGCTCCTCGTGCGTCCGTCCGAGCATCGCGCCAAGCCCTTGCCGCATTCCGCTCACGTGGTCACCGCCCGGCCTTGGTACTGCGAGTTCCTTGTGCGTCCGCGTGCGGCAGCACCGCACTGACCGGCGGCCTCCGTCATCGGGTCGAGCGCGTCACCGGGCGTACGCGCGGTGTGACCGAGCGACACGCGAGATGATTCGGCGTGCCGGGCGACGACCCGTCGCTCCTGGGCAACGACTGCTGGACGCGGTCGACGACCCCCCTGGATTGGCGAGGTGTGCGGCATTGCATCGACTGCATGATCGAGACACTGGTGCGTGCGGGCCGCGCTCATCCCCAGCCTCCCGCGCGGGCACGGGTGCGGCGAAGCAGCCAGAAGAAGAACGGCCCGCCGATGAGGGAGGTGAGCATGCCGAGGGGCAGGTCGGCGTTGTCGACGAGGGATCGGGCGGCGACGTCGGCGGCGAGCAGCACCACCGCGCCGACGATGGCGCTGAGCGGAATCAGCACGCGATGGCCGGGGCCGACGATCATGCGTACCAGGTGCGGGACGATCAGGCCGACGAACAAGATGATCCCGGTGAACGCGACGCCCGCGGTGGCGAGCACCGCCACGATGACGATCACATTGCGCCGCAGCCGTTCCACGTCGACGCCGAGGTGGCGAGCCGCGGACTCACCGAGCGCGAGCAGATCCAGGCGCGGCGCCACCACGATCGCCGCGAACACACCGAGCGCGGCGAGCGGCGCGACGACCGCCACCGAGTCCCAGTTCGCGCCGTTGAGACTGCCCAGCTGCCAGAACACGATCTGATCGCGGGCCGCGGGTGAGGCGACGAACAGCAGGAACGCGATCAGACCACCGGCGAAGGCGTTGATGGCGACGCCGGTGAGCACGAGGGTCACCACTTCGGTGCGGCCGTTGGATCGCGCGAGCAGATACACCAGCAGCGTGGTGAACAGCCCGGCGACGAACGCCGCGGCGGCCACCGACCACGCGGCGACGAACGCCCCGCCCACCACGATCACGGTGCCCGCGCCGACCGCGGCGCCCGCCGAGACGCCGATGACGCCCGGCTCGGCCAGCGGATTGGCGAACACGCCCTGCAACAACGCACCCGCTGTCGCCAGCGCGGCCCCGACCAGCATGGCCAGCACGACGCGCGGGAAACGCACCTCCCACAGCGTCACGTCACCGGACGGATGGGCGGGCAACGGGCCCCAATCCAGACCGATCCGGTGCAAGACACTGCCCGCGACTTCGGCGGGCGAGGTCGGCACCTGTCCGATGGCGGCCGAGGCGAGTGCCAGCACCACCAGCGCCGCGATCGCGACCGCGAAGGCGACGGTGATCCGGGAGATCGAACGCGTGCCCGTAGTGATCGGTGTGCCATGAGCGTCGGCGGTGTTCGCGGGTGGTTCGACCGGTGCCGAGCTCGCGCCGGTCGTGATCTCCGGCCGCTGTGGACCTCCGTCGAGCCCGCCCGCGCCGTTCTCCTGCGCGGGGCCGACCCCGTTGGCCGAAGTTCCCGAAGATGTGCGAGCCGGGTCGCTCATGCCTGCGCCTCGCTGGCGCTCGGCTCCGGCATGCGCGATGCGCGCTGGCACATGATTCGCTCACTGCGTTCGCTCATGCGGGCGCGGAGCCGTAGACGGCCTCGTTGAGCGCCGCGACCACGCGCCCGGTATTCGGTCCGAAGCTGAGCAGCACCGCGTCGGACATGTCGACCACGCGCTTGTTCTTCCCGGCCGGTGTCTGCGCGATGCCGGGCACCTTCAGCAGGCCGTCCACTCCGCCGACTGAGTTCAGCCCGTCGGTCATGACGAGCAGGACGTCGGGCGCGGCGCCGATCATCGCTTCGCTGGTGATGGCGGTGAACGGTTCGGTGAGTTGGGCGACGGTGCCCGCGTCCTCGCCGCCGATGGCGGTGATCAGCGAGTCGGCACCGGAACCCGGCCCGGCCATCATGGTGATGGCGGTGCTGCGCAAGTACAGGAACGCGATGCGCAACGGCTTGTCCTTGGCGGGGACCGCGGCGGAGGCGGCGGCGATCTCGTCGCGGGTGCGCTCGGCGAGCTCCCGACCGCGCTCGGGGACGCCGAGTGCGGCGGCGACGGCCTCGATCTGCGGCGCCACACCGTCCATGGTTCGCTGCGGATCGAAGTAGACGACGGTCACCCCGGCCGCGCGCAGCTGCTCGCGCACCGCGGGCGCGGCGCTGGTGGTGTCGGTGAGAAACACGGTGGGCCGCAGCGCCAGAATGGATTCCACGTTCAGCGAGCCGCTGCCGCCGGTCACGTTCGGCAGGTCCAGCACCGCGGGAAACGCCGCCGAGGTGCTGCGCCCGATGAGGTTGGGTCCGAGGCCGAGCGCCCAGACGGTCTGGGCGAGGGTGCCGTAGCGGTCGGCGGCGATGATGCGGTCGGCCGAGGTGACCGTCACCTCCGTGCCGTCGAAGGAGCGCACCGTCACCGGCAGCACCGGTGTGGGGGCGGGACCGATCGGCACCGGATCCAGATTGCCCACCGTGGCGGTGCTCGGCCCGCGCTGTCCGGAACCGGTCGCTTCGCTGTCGTTGCCGCATGCCGCGGTTCCGGCGATCAGTGTCAAAGCGAGGGCGGCGAGGAGGGAGCGAACCACTCCGGGACGAGCACGGTCGACGAGCCTCATGAAGGCAAGCCTAATGTCCGCGTCATTCCGTGCGCGCGCTGACGTCGTCCAGTGCGGCCGCGATCGCGCGTGGCAATTCGAGGGTCTCGGCGGCCATCACGCCGGTGAGCTGTCCGATGTCGCGGGCGCCGACGATCATGCTGGCGATGCCCGGCCGGTCCCGGATCCAGGCCAGCGCGACCGCGAGCGGCGAGGTGCCGAGCCCGTCGGCGGCGGTGACCAGCGCGTCGACCACCCGGGTCGCGCGTTCGTCGAGGCGGTGGCGGATCTCGGCGGCGGTCGCTTCGTCCGCGCCGCGCGAGTCCGCGGGAACGCCGTCGCGGTATTTGCCGGTCAGGATGCCGCCTGCCAGCGGCGCGGACGCGATCACGCCGACGCCGTGATGCTGCGCGGCGGGGACGAATTCGTTTTCGGCACGGCGCGCGAGCAGCGAATAGGGCGTGTGCGCGACGGAGATCGGCGCGATGGCGGCCAGACTGGCCAGCTGCCACGGATTGAACCCGCGCACGCCCGCGTAGCGGACCTTGCCGGAGCGCACCGCGTGGTCGAGGGTGGCCGCGATCTCGTCGAGCGGGGTGCCGGGATCCCAGGCGGCGACATGCCAGATGTCGAGGTAATCGGTGCCCAGTTCGAGCAGGGTGCGGTCGAGCTGGCGCAGCAGTCCGCGCCGCGACGCGTCGATCTCGGTGCGCGGCGCCGGACCCGGCACGGCGGTCTGGGCCGGTTCGGTGCGCGGCAGCACGCCCGCGCAACCGCTCAGCACCAGCTCGTCGCGCGAGACCAGGTCGCCGAGTAGATCGGCCAGGATCCGCTGCGCCGCGCCGCCCGCGTACGCGGGGGAGGTGTCGACCAGGGTGCCGCCCGCTTCGGCGAAGGCCACCAGCTGCCCCGCCGCGTCGTCGGCGTCCGTCTGCAGGCCCCAGGTGTGGGTCGCCAGTCCTATCCGGGACACCCGTAGGCCGCTGCGTCCGACCGTCCGCTGTTCCATCACCGGATCCGCGCTTTCATCACGGCGCCAAGCGTAAATGCTGGGGGCCGCTCGCGGTGGCCGCCGCGCGGCGCCGGGCAGCGGCCGGAATCACCGCTTCACCGGGCGACATGTACTGTCGCTGCGGTATTGCGGCGCCGCTTTTCCGGCGAACGGTGTCGTCGCTGGACCAATTGCCCAGTCGGAACGGCGGTTTCGGGCAACGGAAGAGGAGGTTGCGTGGGCGAGTCGATGACCTGGATACAGGCGCTGGTACTCGGACTGGTGCAGGGTCTGACGGAATTCCTGCCGGTTTCCTCCTCGGCGCACTTGCGCATCGTTTCCTCGGTGTTCTTCGGCGAGGACGCGGGCGCCTCGTTCACCGCGGTCACCCAGCTGGGCACCGAAGCGGCCGTGCTGGTGTATTTCGCCAAGGACATCTGGCGCATCGTCGTCGCCTGGTTCACCACCATGGCCGAGAAGGTCAGCGCCAAGTCCAGGGAGACGGTGCCGATCACCGACCAGGTCACCACGAAACTCCCGGTCATCACCGGAGACGGCGTTCCCTATGGTCTGGCCGAAGATCGGCAGCGCGAACTCGACTACCGCATCGGCTGGTATGTGATCATCGCCACCATCCCGATCGGGGTCATCGGCTACGTGCTGAAAGACGAGATCCGCACCGGCGCGCGCAACCTCTGGCTGGTGTCGTTCATGCTGATCGCCTTCGCACTGGTGATCGCCGCCGCCGAGTACTACGGCGCCAAGCGGCGACCGATCGAACAGCTCACCACCCGTGACGGACTGGTGATGGGTTTCGCCCAGTGCTTGGCGCTGATCCCCGGTGTGTCTCGCTCCGGCGCCACCTCCTCGGCGGGCCTGTTCCTCGGGCTCGAGCGCGAGGCCGCCGTGCGGTTCTCCTTCCTGCTCGCCATTCCCGCCGTGACCGCGTCCGGCCTGTTCAGCCTGCCCGACGCGTTCGCCCCCGCGGGTGAGGGACTCAACGCCTCGGGCCCGCAGCTGCTGGTCGCCACGCTCTTGTCGTTCGTCGTCGGTTACGCCTCGGTGGCGTGGCTGCTGAAGTTCGTGTCGAAGCACTCGTTCAACTGGTTCGTCGGCTACCGCATCGTGCTCGGCCTGGTGATCATGGGTCTGCTCGCGGGCGGGGTGGTGTCGGCGACATGATCCTCGGGCGTACAGCCGCCTTCGCTGCGGCCACGCGCGGGTTTTCGGACGGACCCCGTCCGGCTGTGCCCACTAGGCTGGCCGCATGACGGTGATCCTGCTGCGGCACGGCGTGTCGACCTCGAACACCGCCCGCACTCTCGCCGGCCGCAGCGCCGGAGTCGACCTCACCGAACACGGCGCCGATCAGGCCCGCGCGGTCGCCGAACGACTGGGCGGGCTGCCGATCCAGCACATCGTGCACTCACCGCTGCTGCGCTGCCAGCGCACGGTCGGCCCGCTCGCCGACAAGCTCGGGCTGGAACCGGAGTACGACGACCAGCTCATCGAGGTCGACTACGGCGAGTGGACCGGCAGGCCGATCGCCGAGCTGCTCACCGAACCGCTGTGGAAGGTCGTGCAGCGGCATGCCTCCGGCGCGGTGTTCCCCGGCGGCGAAGGACTCGCCCAGGTGCAGCACCGCGCGGTCGCCGCGATCCGCGAGCACGATCGCGTCTTCGCCGAGCGGCACGGCCAGGATGTGCTGTGGGTGGCGTGCACGCACGGTGACGTGATCAAGTCCGTGCTCGCCGACGCGCTGGGCATCCACCTGGACGGCTTTCAGCGGATCGTGGTGGAACCGGCGTCGATCAGCGTCGTCCGCTACACCCCGCACGCCCCCTACGTGTGGCGGCTCAACGACACCGGTTCGGACCTGAGCGCGTTGGAGGCGATCAGACCGCGACCGCGAGACAGCGACGCGGACAACGATCGCCCCGATACGTCCGGACCGGTTCCCGGCGGCGAGCTAGGCGGTACTGCTAGTGCGGATAATGGGAATGCGTAGCTTTGAGATTCCTTGTAAACGAGTAGACGGTGTTGCGGGAGTCCGGGCGCCGCGGGTAGTCGATCAGGGTCACGCATCAGGAGGTGCAGATGGCACGAGCAATCCATGTATTTCGCACCCCCGATCGTTTCGTCGCCGGGACCGTCGGTGAGCCGGGCGATCGCGCCTTCTACCTGCAAGCGGTGCAGCAGCCGCGCGTGGTGAGCGTACTGCTGGAGAAGCAGCAGGTGAAGGTGCTCGCCGACCGTATGGGACTGTTGCTGGACGAGGTGGCGCGCCGTTTCGGCGCCCAGGTGCCGCCGCAGGCCGACGACGTGGCCGACACCGATCCGCTCGTGACGCCGATCGACGCCGAATTCCGGGTCGGCACCATGGGTCTGGGCTGGGACGCCGACGCGGGCGCCGTCGTGGTGGAGTTGCTCGCCATCACCGAGACCGAGGTGGACGAGTCGGTGGTGCTCGACGACACCGAGGAGGGCCCCGACGCCGTCCGGGTGTTCCTGACACCGATCCAGGCCCGCGAGTTCGCGCTGCGTTCGGCGCGGGTGATCGCGGCGGGCCGGCCGCCGTGCCCGCTGTGCGGGGAGCCGCTCTCCTCGCGCGGGCACATGTGTGTGCGAACCAACGGCTACAAGCGCGGGGACATCTTCGGCGCGGCCGAGCTAGAGGAGTGATGTGGCGCGGGTCGACGAAAGGTTCGCCAGCGGTGAGCTGAATGTGATCGGGCGGATACGCACCGCGAGCAACGTGACGCTGGTCTGCGATGTGGTCGACTCGGATGTCGATGGTCATCCGCTGCGCGTGGTGTACAAGCCGGTGCGCGGGGAGCGGCCGCTGTGGGATTTCCCGGATGGCACCCTCGCCGGGCGCGAGGTGGCGTCGTATCTGATCTCCGACGCTCTCGGCTGGGGCGTGATCCCGGAGACGATCCTGCGTGAGGGTCCGTACGGTCCCGGCATGGTGCAGCGCTGGGTGGACGCGGTCGACAACCACACCGAGCGCGGCAATCGCCTCGATCTGGTCGACCTGTGCCCGCCGGGCGCGGTGCCCGCCGGTTTCTGCGAGGTGTTGCGCGCGCTGGACGGGGAGGGCAACGAGGTGTCCCTCATTCACGCCGACGACCCGCGTCTGCGGCGCATGGCGGTGCTCGACGTGCTGCTCAACAACGCCGACCGCAAGGGCGGACACGCGTTGGAAGGCGTCGACGGTCAGGTGTACGGCGTCGACCACGGCATCTGCCTGCACAGTGAGCACAAGTTGCGCACGGTGCTGTGGGGTTGGGCCGGTCGGCCGATCGGCGACGACCTGGTCGCCGACATCACCGCCTTCGCGGCCGCCCTGCCCGGCGAACTCGCCGACGCGCTCGCCGCGCACATCACCGACGCGGAGATCGACGCGCTCGCGGGCCGGACGAAGGAGTTGCTGGATCAGCCGGTGATGCCGGTGCCGCGGACGTCGCGGCCGATTCCCTGGCCGGCGTTCTGAGGTCGGCTTCCGGCGCGGCGGCGTTCACTCCACCAGCGGGCGCACCCGTTCGCCCGCGAAACGGATGAAGGCGAGCGGGTCCGGCTCGTCGGGGGTGGGTTCTAGGACGACGGTGTCGGCGCCTGCCGCGGACCATCGGTGAACCGCGTCGGCGATGGCCTGAGCGTCGCCGACGACTCCGACGCTGTCGGGCAGACCGGTGCGTCGACGGGTGGCGGCGAGGCGTTCGGCCGCGTCGGGTCCGGTGGCGGCGAGTAGGTAGACGATCACGCGGTGCGGGTCGGTGCGTCCGGCTTTCGCACGTCCTTCGTCGATGAGTTCGCGGGCGGCGCGGATGCCCTCCGGCGTGGTGGCGCTGGTGAGGACAGTGGCGTCGGCCAGTTCGCCGGACAGCCGCAGCGTTCGCGGTCCGCTCGCGCCCGCGGCGAGCGGCGGGGGCGTGCGCGGCGGCCAGTCCAGCGCGACTCGATCCAGGCGGACGTAGGCGCCCGCGGCGTCGACCGTTTGCCCGTCCAGCAGGGCGCGCAGCGCGGTGAGCTGTTCGCGCAGCAGGGTCAGCGGGGAGTCGACGCGGGCGCCGACCTTCCCCATCCAGTCCTGCACGCCGTGCCCGATGCCGGGGATCAACCGACCAGGGTGCATTCGCAGCAGCGCCGCGATCTCCATCGCGGTGAGCGCCACGTTGCGCAGCGGCACCGGCAGCACCCCGATCCCGACGCGCAGTCGTTCGGTGTGGGCGAGCACGGTGGCCGCGCACGCGCTACCCGCGGCCCAGAAACAGTCCTCCCACAGCCACAATTCGGCCAAGCCGCTCTGTTCGGCGGCCACGGCGACCTCGGGCAGCCGTTCGGGCGGGAGCTGGGGAAGTGCGATAGCGCCGAGTACCGTCACCCCGGCCACGGTAGCGGTCGGCACCGACAGGTTCGGCGGTTCGCGAGGGTGACCCTGCCAGGGCCTCCCTACCGCGCGCCTACCGCGTGAGACTCGTCCCATGCTTCGCTACCGACTGTTCGGCAACACCGGCCTACGAATCTCCGAAATCGTCCTAGGCACAATGCTTTTCGACGAAACACAACAGGCGCGGGACATCGTCGACGCCTTCGCCGACGCGGGTGGCAACGCACTCGACACGGCCTCCGCCTACGGCGACAGCGAGGAGATTCTCGGCGAGATTCTCGACAAACGACGCGACCGATTCGTGCTCGGCACCAAATACACCCTCAGCCGCGACCCCGACGACGTGAACGGCGCGGGCAACCACCGCAAGAACCTGATGCTCTCGCTGGAGCGCAGCCTGCGGCGGTTGCGGACCGACTACGTCGACATCTTCTGGGTGCACGTGTGGGACCGGCACACCCCGCTGGAGGAGACCGTGCGCGCCCTCGACGACGCGGTGACCGCGGGCAAGGTGCGCTACCTCGGAATCTCGGACGCGCCCGCCTGGGTGGTCGCGCGCGCCAACACTCTGGCGCAGTGGCGGGATCGCACGCCGTTCGCGGGGCTCCAGGTGCCCTACAACCTGCTCCAGCGCGATATCGAGCGCGAACTGCTGCCGATGGCGGAGGCGTTCGGGATGAGCGTCACCGCGTGGCGGCCGCTGGCCGCAGGGATACTGACGGGCTCGACCGGCAGACGGGTCGACCCGGCCGCGTTCACCGACCGCGAGCGTGCCGCCGCCGACGCGGTCGCCGAGGTCGCCGCCGAGCTCGGGGCGCGACCCGCGCAGGTGGCGCTGGCCTGGACCCGGCACAAGTCGCCCGCCGTGTTGCCGCTGGTCGGGGCGAGCAGCGTCGAGCAACTCAGCGAGAATCTGGCCGCCGCCCAGCTGACCCTGCCCGAGGACGCGGTGCGCCGGTTGGAGGCCGCGGCGCCGTTCGAGCGCGGGTTCCCCGGCGACTTCCTCGCCGAGTCCGAACCGCATCCGTTCGTCTTCGGCTCCGCGGCGACGCGAGTGGATGGGCGCGGCAGAGCGTTCGTATAGGTCGCCGCGGTTTCTCGCCAACTGCGCGAGGCTCTGATGCGGCGAAGTCGTCTGCAGGTTTGGGCGTGAACCGGAGCCCGCATGATTCGTCGGATGTTCTTTTCCGCGAGAGCGAAACCATTGACTTCTGGTAGCGGTCTCGTTTTGGCTGGTCCCGATAGGGTCGTGTGGCGCTCGGGGTGCCCGCGCGGCCGGGGCGAGCGGCGATGAACTCGGCCACACCTTTACCCTCGAATCATGCAGTCCTGGTCCGATACCGCCCTACCGACCGTCCCCGGAGCAGGGCCACCGTTGCGGTTGTACGACACCGCCGACGCGCGGGTGCGGCCGGTCACCCCCGGCGCCACCGCCACCATGTACGTCTGCGGGATCACCCCCTACGACGCCACCCACCTCGGACACGCCGCGACCTACCTGACCTTCGACCTGGTCAACCGGCTGTGGCGCGACGCGGGCCACGACGTGCACTACGTGCAGAACGTCACCGACGTCGACGACCCGCTGTTCGAGCGCGCCGCCCGCGACGGCCTGGACTGGCGCGATCTCGGCACCCGCGAGATCGACCTGTTCCGCTCGGACATGCGGGCGCTGCGGATCGTGCCGCCGCGCGAGTACGTGGGCGCCATCGAGTCGGTGGACGAGGTCGTCGAGTTCGTCCAGAAATTGCTCGCCTCGGGTGCGGCGTACGTCGTCGAGGACGCGGAGTACCCCGACATCTACTTCCGCGCCGATGCCAACGAACAGTTCGGCTACGAGTCCGGCTACGACCGCGCGACCATGGAGCGGCTGTTCGCCGAACGCGGCGGCGATCCGGACCGCCCCGGCAAGCGCGACACCATCGACGCGCTGCTGTGGCGCGCGGCCCGTCCCGACGAGCCGTCCTGGCCCGCCCCGTTCGGTGCGGGCCGGCCTGGCTGGCACATCGAGTGTTCGGCGATCGCGCTCAACCGCCTCGGCCCGGAGTTCGACATCCAGGGCGGCGGCAGTGACCTGATCTACCCGCACCACGAGTACTCCGCCGCGCACGCCGAATCCCTGATCGCGGGCCGCCGTTTCGCCCGCCACTACGTGCACGCCGGGCTGATCGGCCTGGACGGCGAGAAGATGTCGAAGTCCAAGGGCAACCTGGTGCTGGTCTCCAAGCTGCGCAACTCCGGTGTCGACCCGGCCGCCATCCGCCTCGGCCTGCTCGCCGGACACTACCGCCAGGACCGCATGTGGACCGACGAGGTCCTCACCGACGCCCAGGCGCGCCTGGCCCGCTGGCGCAGCGCCACCGCCCTGGCTTCCGGCCCCGTCGCCGAGGACACGGTGGCCCGCCTGCGCCAGCACCTCGCCGACGACCTCGACACCCCCAAAGCCCTTGCCGCCGTGGACAACTGGGTCGCGCAGGCGCTCGAATACGGCGGCCCCGACACCGCGGCGCCCGGCTTGGTCGCCACGGCCGTCGACGCGCTGCTCGGCGTCGAGCTGTAAGGGCTGCGCGCCGCCGGTGCCGCCACGGGTCGTCCGCTACACCGCCCGGTCGTCTGCAAACCACCACGGATTCGGTGGGCGATAACCTTCGCCCCGGGCCGGTCACCCGCCAGTACCCCCGGGTCACAGCCGGTCTCGCCGCTTCGATCATGGACTCACACGACGCCCGCCGCGTTCCCGGACGCGGCGGGACGGACCCTGAGGGGTTGCCAGATGCCGGGTTTCCGTGATCTGGTGCACGGATGTGCAATCTGCATCCTGGTTCGCTGATCGCTGGGTTCCGCGGGGCGTGGGGGCGGCCGATGCGATTGGAACCGGTGGGCGAGGCGGGGGACGCGCGGACGACGGCGGCGCGGCGGCGGTTCTTCGGTGCGGCGGCCGATCCCGAGACGGGTGCGGTACCGGCCGATCGCGTGGTGCTGTCATGGGTCGGCTGCACGACTTACGCGCTTGCGCTGGGCGGTTCGGTGTTCCTGCTCGACGCGTGGGTACCCCGGGTGACCAGTTCCGGCTATGTGCCCGCGACGACGCAGGAGTTGGCGGACTTGCGTCCGGCGGCGATCTTCATCGGTCACGGCCATTTCGACCACGCCGGTGACGCGGGCGCGATCGCCGAGGCCAGCGGCGCGACGGTCTACGGCACGGCCGAGCACTGCGCCGCCATCCGCGCCCAGGTGCCCGAGGCCACGTTTCCGTCGGAGGCGCTCGGTGACGCCCACACGCCCATCGGGCAGCGCCACGAGGTCACCGTCGGTGGGGTCGCGGTCACCGCGGTCCGGCACTTGCATTCGGCTCGCACCCCGCAGGATCCGGCCGACGAGGCGCGGCGGTTCTTTCCGCGTCCGGAACTGGGACCGATCCTGCGCCACCATCCGACGCTCACCGATCTGCGCCAGACGTTGCCGCGCTTACTGGATCCAGAGGGCGGTGTGCTGCTCTACCAATTCCGCGTCCCCGGTTTCACGCTCACTTGGCACGATTCCGCGGGCCCGCTCACCGAGAAGGCGCCCGAGGTGTTCGACGTGCTCGCGGGGTTGCCGTCCACGGACGTGCACATCGGCGCGGTGCAGGGCTACAACCAGATCACCAACGGCCTGCGCGATCCCCGCAAGTACGTCGAGGCGCTGGGCCCGGCGCTGTTCGTCCCGTCCCACCACGACAATTGGCTGCCGGGCCTGACGGCCAGCGCCGCCACCTACGACGCCCCGCTGCGCACCGAACTCGCCCGCTTGGCTTCCGGGCGACGCCCAGAGTTACGCACCATGCACGACCCCACCGACTACCTCAGCCCCGACCGCCTCACCTTCACACTCTGAACCGCGGCCGCGTTCCACATACCTTTCGCACGCCGCACACAGACGATGCCTATGTGCGGCGTGCAAAACCTGTGTGCCAGTTGGCTCGGAATCGTTGGGTGCTCAGGGCAATACGAGTAGACCTGTCGCGTATATCGCCGCTACGCCGACAGCGACACCCAGGGTCGCGGTGGGGTCCATCGCTGCCACGGTTCCGGTGTCGCGATCGTCCGCGGTGCGCAGTGCGGGCGCGATCTGCACGACGACCTGCGCGATCGCACCGATGCCCAGACCGAGCAACAGCAGCGACAGTTCGGCATTGTTGACGCCCGCGCCGAGCACCGCGCCGAGGATCGCCGGTGCGCCCGCGATGAGCCCGAGCCCGAGCAGTCGCAGCACCCCCGGACGGGCCGCTGTCAGTAGCGGGCTGACGATCGCCAATCCTTCGGTGGTGTTGTGCAACGCGAACCCGATGACCAGCGCCGCGCCGAGCGCGAGTTCGCCCAGCGCGTAGGCGGATCCGATGGCCAGGCCCTCGCCGAGGTTGTGCAGTCCGATGCCGATGGCGATCATCAGCGCCAGCCGGGTGCCGCCGCGTCCGTCCGAGGCGTCGGCGCGGCGGGTGAGCCAGCGGTCGACGAAGGTGAGCGCGAGGAAGGCGAGAATCGCCCCGAGCGCGAGCAGGCTGATGCCGCCGAACGCGCCGCCGGAACGCTCGCCGAGCTCGAACCCTTCGAAGACGGCGTCGACGGCGAGGAACAGCAGCAGCCCGACGGTCACCGCGAGCAGGAAACGGATGCCGCCCTTGCCGATTCGCCGCAGCACGGGAAGCAGCAGCATGCCGAGAACGACCGGGATGATGCCCACGTAGGCGCCGAGCAGCGCCATCACCGCGAACAGGTCGCGCCCGCCGGTGGGTGTCTCGACGGCCGCGGCGATCTCGTGTTCGACGACCAGTCCGGTGGAGGTCAGCATGGAGACCAGATACGGCTGACCTTCCTGCCAGGGATAGTCCAGCGTGAGCACGGTGCTGCGGCGGGGTCCGATCGGTTCCTCGCCGCCGCGGACGTCGACGAACGCGTCGTTGACGAACACCTGCGCCACCCGCACCGGATCGGGTCCGGCGTTGCGCACGGTGAGATCGATGCGGCCCGGCGACATCCGAACCTGTTCGACCGCGATCTCTTCCACCGGTGGACCGATCCGCTCGGGCAGCGAACGCCCACCCACTACGGCCAGTGCCGCCAGCGCCAAGCCGAGCAGCAGAACCACCGCCACGGTCGACAACCATCCGGGAGCCTCGGACTTCTGCGATGCGGCAGTTTCGGTGCGCTCGCTCATCAGGTCACCTCGAAGAATCCCATCCACCCCAGTTCGGCGAACTCGGATTTGTGCGCGTGGAACATGAACTTCCCCGCGTACGGGAACCGCAGTTCGCAGATGCCGCGCTGGCCTTGGCCCTGGACGATCGTGTCGGTGTAGTCGGCGGGTTGCAGCCGGGTGCCGGTGGGGTAGTAGTCGAAGAAGTTGCCGTGGATGTGGAAGCTGTTGACCGGGTCGTACTCGAGCACGTTGACCAGGTAGATGCGCACGAGTTCACCGCGTTGCACGCGCACCGGTTCGTGCATGTAGTGGAACGGGATGCCGTTGACGGCGTAGAGCTGGTTGCCTTCGGCGTCGAAGGTGGTGTTGTAGCCGTGCTGCACCATGACCAGCTCGTCGGCGGCCGGACGCGGCCGCGGCGGGTCGACGATGAACGTCCCGTACATGCCGCGGGCGATGTGCTCGGCCAGCGGCCCGACGTGGCAGTGGTAGAGGTGCACGCCGAAGGGGATGGCGTCGAATTCGTAGACGGTGCTCTGCCCGGGCGCGATGAGTCCGGCGCCGAGGCCGGGGGTGCCGTCCATCTCCGCGGGATGGATGCCGTGGAAATGCATGGTGTGCGGGTGTTGCGAGCCGTTGGTGAAGGTGATGCGCAGCAGGTCGCCCTCGGTGCAGCGCAGCGTCGGTCCCGGGATGCGGCCGTTGAACACCCACGCCGGGAACTGCACGCCGGGCGCGACCTCGAGTTCCTTGTCGGTGGAGGCGATCTCCCACTCCCGCACGGTGCGACCGTCGGCGGCTTCGGTGACCGTGCCGTAGTCGAAGTCGCGCAGGATCTCGGTCGGGTCGAATCCGTTGCCGTGGTGGTCGACCGCCGAACCGATGCGGAAAGTGGGCCCGCTGACCCCGCCGCCGTGGGCGACCGCCCCGTGCGTACCGTGGCCGGTCTGTTCCGAGCGCGGTCGCGCCTCGGACAGACCCGCGCGCGCCGCCACCGCCGCGCCACCCAGGCCCAGCAGCGCGCCGCCGCCGGCCAGAAAGCCGCGGCGCGAAGGCTCCCCCATCAGGTCACGCTGCACCACCGCACGCCTTACCCACAGAGTTTTCGTATTACCTAAATTAGATCTGTGGGATCGCTAATACAACAGTGTGGGTAACCGTCCAGACCGGTCGGCTCGGGCCCTAGCGCACCGCGGTGTCCAGCGCCTCGATCGGCTCGTGAACCGAACCATCCGGTCGGTCCGCGTAGAGTTCCTCGATCTCGGCCGCGTACTTCTCGGCGATGGGCTTGCGGCGCAGTTTCATCGTCAGGGTGATCTCGTCGCCGCCCGGCTCCCAGAAGACCGGCAGGATCGTGAACCGCTTGACCTGCTCGACTCGCGACAACGCCGCATTGCCAGCCGCCACCCCGCGCGCGATCGCCGTGATCACTCCGGGGTCGGCGGCGAGTGCGGCGGCCGAGGAATCCGGCAGCCCGTGCTGAGCGGCATAGGGCGCCGCGGATTCGGCGTCGAGCACGATGAGCGCGGTGGTGAACGGCCGCCGATCCCCGATCACCGCCAGCGAGCCGACCAGCGGGGTGGCGGCCTTGATGGCGTTCTCGATATTGGCAGGCGACATGTTCTTGCCCGCCGAGTTGATGATCAACTCCTTCTTGCGGTCGACCACCTTCAGGTAACCGTCCTCGTCGACGGTGATGATGTCGCCGGTGTGCAGCCAGCCGTCGTCATCGAGCGCCGCGACGGTCTCGTCGAGTTCCTTGCGATAGCCGCGCATCACCAGCGGTCCACGCACCAGGAACTCACCGTCCTCGGCGACGGAGCCCTCCAGCCCGGGCAGCAGCTTGCCGACGGTGCCCAACCGCGCCTGCTCCGGCGGGCTCACGCTGGCCACGCAGGTCAGCTCCGACATCCCCCACACCTCGGAGATCGGGATACCCAGCCCGAAGAAGAACCCGAGCGTCTCCGGCGGCACCGGCGCGGCGCCCGATATCGCCCACTTCACCTGATCCAGACCGAGTTTCGCGCGCAGCTTCGACAGCACCGCGGCATCGGCGCGCGCCCACTCCTCGGCGAGAGCGGGATCGAGGGGCTCCTCGCGCAGCCGGGCCTCGGCCTTACGGCGGGCGGTGTCGAGAGCCCACTGCAAGGCGGCCTTGGTGGTGGGATCGGGCTCGTTGGCGACGGAGAACTCGATCGCCGCCTTGAACTTCTCCCACACCCGCGGCACCGCGCCCCAGATGGTGGGGCGCACGTCGAGCAGCGCGGCGGGCAGCTGCGCGCGATCGGGGACGGCGGTGATCTGCGTGCCGAACACCTCCTGCAGGTACAGCGCGGTGAACCGGTCGGCCATGTGCGCGGTCGGCAAGTAGGAGGTTTGACGGTCGCCGAATTCGACCGGCAGCACCGAGGCGAACGCGCGGGCTTCGAACAGCAGATTCTCGTGGGTGATCTCCACGCCCTTGGGATTGCCAGTGGTGCCCGAGGTGTAGCAGAGGGTGACGATGTCGTACGGGCGCACGGCACGCCAGGTCGCCTCGAAATCGAAATCCGCAGCGGCCGAGGCCATGAGCTCGTCGACACCGATGGTTCCCTGGGGCGCGCCGTCGACGCACACGATGGTCTCGATCGGCGCGCCGCAGCCACGGACCCGCTCGACGTACTGTTCCTCGCAGATCACCACCCGGTTGCCCGCATTGGTGAACACATGGTGCAACTGGTCCGGCGCGAGGGTGTTGTACACCGAGAACGACGTGGCGCCGGTGTGCTGTGCGCCGACTTCGAGCGGATAGAACTCGACGCGATTGCCCATCATCAGGGCCACGGTGTCACCGCGCCCCACGCCGAGCGCGCTCAGCCCGCCCGCGACGGCTCGGACCTGTTCGGAATACGCACGCCACGTCAGGCTCTGCTCGCCGCCGATCGAGCGGACGGCTACCGCGTCCGGATCGATCGCGGCGACGCGCTGGAATGCGGCACAAGAGGTGTTCGGTTCGGTCATTTCGGTCTCACTCACGACGCCCGGCACTGTGCTCCGACGGTAGGTCGGGCGGGGTGCTGCGCGCTGGCTTTTTCCGAAACCTGTTCGCGGACAGGCGCTTACCCGCCAGCGCGGTCGGCGTGAACGACGTCGCCGAACCGTCGGTAGGCTGGAGGACATGACCGAGCGCAAACCGCCGGATCAGACCTTCGAATCGTGGATCGACAAGCAGGTCCGCGAGGCCACCGAGCGCGGGGAATTCGACAATCTGCACGGGGCGGGTCAGCCGATCCCGGGGGTCGGCACCCAGGTGGACGAGAACTGGTGGTTGCGGAGTTATCTGCGGCGCGAGGGGATTCGAGCCGACGGCATGTTGCCGGAATCGCTGGTTCTGCGCCGGGATCTGGAGCGAATTCACGAGACGGTCGCCGAACTGGACACCGAGCGTGAGGTGCGCGCCGCGGTCGCCGAACTGAATCAGCGGGTGGTCCGCTATGTGCGGGTACCGACGCCGCCACACGTGCCGGTGGGGCCGATCGACGCCGACACGGTGGTGCGGCGGTGGCGGGAGGAGAAGGCGTCCGCGTCGAGCGGAAGTACGGATTCGGCGCGCCGCGCGTCTGCAACCTCGGCTCGACGCGCGACCAGCTCGACGCAACGCGCGCGCGAACCTTCGGAGCAACAGGTGGGGTCATCGGCGCAGGGCGTGGTGGCGGAATCGTCCGCCCGTCCGAAGCGCCGTTGGTGGCAACGTTTCTGGCGCTGACGCCGAATCGCACCCGTGCAAATTGCGCCACCGGGAACGTCGATTTCGGCGCGGCGCCAGTGCGATCCCTCTGCGCGCACAGCACTCGAACCGCAACCGTTGATGGTATGCATGTACCAACTTACGTGATATGTTCATGCCATCAAGAGTTCGCGGCCCGGGTCGCCGGTCTCGCCATCGCACGACCGATATGCCCGATTTGCCCGCTTCTCTTGTACTACGGGGCGTAGTAAGCAAGAATGACCTTGTGACGCGGAAGGCATTGCCTTCCACCGCCATTCATCGCCGAGGGAGGGCACATGACGGTCAACGGTGACCGCGGCCCGATCATCGTCTCAACCGCGGCCGGGATCACGATTCTCGCCGCCGCCGGGATGCAGGATCGGCTGCTGTTGGGTGTATTCATTTGCGCCGGAATAGGTTTGGGATTGGCCAACGCGTATCTCACCCGCCTGGGCGTGGCCGCGCTCGTGAGTGAGAACACTTCCGGCAAAGGGCCTTTGGCGGCCGTCACCGGGATCCGGCTGTTCGCCGTCACGGTGCTCGCGCTGGTCGCCGGTGTCCTGACACGCCCGGACGGACTGGGCATTCTGTACGGCCTGGTGACCTTTCAAATCGGCGCCGCGTTCTGGGCGGCCGCACCGACTCTGCGGAGCGCTCGATGACGAAAGTCGAAGTGGGACACCACGAAACCGCGCACCTGTTCGGAATGGATTTTCACGTCGACACGATCGTCGCGACCGTGGTCGCGGCCGCCGTCGTGCTGGGTCTGGCGTTCTCCCTGCGCGTCAAGCTGACCTCCGGGGTCCCCGGCGGCGTGCAGTTGTTCTTCGAAGCGGTCACCGTGCAGATGCGCGCGCAGGTGGAAAGCGCTGTGGGACTACGGATCGCACCGTTCGTCCTGCCGCTGGCCGTGACGCTGTTCGTCTTCGTGCTGCTGTCGAACTGGTTGTCGGTGCTGCCGGTGCAGTACGGCGCCGGTGAGCTGATCAAACCGCCCGCGGCCGACGTCAATTTCACCTACGCGCTCGCCCTGTTCGTCTTCGTCGCCTACCAGGCCGCCGGCGTGGCACGCCGCGGTCCGATCGGACATGTGAAGCAGCTGCTGAAGGGCCATATGGGTTGGGGTCCGATGGTTGTCATCAATGTCATCGAGGAGATCGCCAAACCGCTGTCGTTGGCGCTGCGGTTGTTCGGCAACATGTTCGCGGGCGGAGTGATGATCTCGGTGATCGCACTGCTGCCCGCCTGGCTCAGCTGGGGTCCGAACGCGGCATGGAAGCTGTTCGACCTGTTCGTAGGACTCATCCAGGCTTTCATCTTCGCCCTGCTGACCGTCCTCTACTTCGGGCAGGCCACCGCCGTCGAACACGAAAAGCATTGAGCGGCAGGCGCACATCCCGCACCGCACACAAATGTTGGATCATTCGAGGAAAGGAATGACACATGGCCGACATAACGCACGAGACGGTGGTTCAGGCGGCGGCATTGGTCGCCGGTGGACTGATGATGGTCGGCGGCGCGATCGGCGCCGGTTACGGCAACGGCATGGCGGGCTCGGCGCTGATCAACGGCATCTCCCGGCAGCCGGAGGCCGAGGGCAAGCTGCGCGGCAACTACCTGATGGCGGTCAGCCTCGTCGACGCCGTGTACTTCATCAATCTGACGTTCATGGCACTGTTCGCGTTCGCGGCGCCGGGCAAGTAGCGCCATGAACACCGAAATCCGCGCGGCCGAGAACTTCTTGATTCCCAACGGCACGTTCTTCGTCGAGCTGGCGATCTTCCTCATCGTGTTCGCGGTCATCTGGCTGTTCGTGGTACCACCGATCCGGGAGGTACTCGACCAACGCGAGGCCCGCGTGACCGAAGCCGCCGCCCACCGGCGACAGGCCCGGGAAGCGTTCGCCGCGGCCGAGGACCGCTACCGGTCCGCGCTCGCCCAGGCCCACGCCGACGCGGCGCGGCTACGCGAACAGGCCAGGAACGAAGGCCGAGCGATCCTGGTCGCGCACCGCGATCGCGCTCGAGATCGAACCGAGGAGATGGTGGCCACGGCCACCGCGGAACTGCGAACCCAGGCCGCCGCGGCGGCGGCACGATTCGACACGCATCTCGATCCCATTGCGCACGACCTTGCGGATCGGGTGATCGGAGGTGGACAACGATGAACACCGGCGACGGTGTCTACGACATCACCTGGGACTGGCCCGTATTCGTCAGCCAGCTCTTCGGCTTCGCCGTCATCCTCGGCGCACTGTCGAAATGGGTTGCCCCGCAGGTTCGGACGGTCATGCGCAAAGCGCAGCGCACGATCGAGGAACAGATGACGGAAAGCGCGGACGCCGCGACCGAATTGGCCGCCGCCGAACGCGCTTTCGCCAAGGCGGTCGCGGCCGCCCAGGTCGAGGTCGCACGCATCGGCCACCAGGCGCGTGATGACGCCGACCGGATCGTCACCGAACTGCGGGACACCGCGGCGGCCGAAGTCGAACGGGTGCGCCGAGAAGGCCTGCGCAACGTCGCTCTGGCACATCGGCAACTGGAGGAAGAACTCACCCACGACCTCACCACAGCGGTCATCGACCGCGCCGAATCCATAGCCCGTGACCTACTCGAATCACCGCTCGCCAGGTCGAGCAGCATCGATCGTTTCCTCGACGAGCTGACAGCGCGAGCCAGGGCCACCGAGGAACTCAGCGGCCTGAGCTGACCTCGGCTCGACCGCCACACAGCGCCCGGATCCGTCGATCCGGGCGCACTCGGCGTCTAGCACCGTGTAGCTTGTCGGCTTCCGCGCCGAGCTGCCGAGATCCGGTGTCCCGAGTGGCGTGTTCGAACTTGCAGTGTTCGTCGCGGATGTTGTCGGCTAGAGGCGTATCGCCGTACGGACAAGGTCGGCGATGGCTTTGGATCTACTGTGTGGTGGCCACGCGATGACGGTGGTGACGGCCGGTGCGTCCGGCACCGGCACGGTGGCGTGATCGTCGCGTAACTGGGCGCGGAGCGACTCGGGCACGACCGCGCATGCCCGTCCGAGGGTGATCAGCTGGGCCAACTGGGTATGGTCGCGAACCTGCGGGCCGGGGCCGTCCGGATAGCTTCCATCCCGTCGGGGCCAGCGCGGCAGGGGCAGGTCGGTCAGGGCGTTGACCTCGGCCATCGACATATGAGGTCGGTTGGCGAGGGGATGCCCCGCGGGCAGGACCACGACCTGCTGTTCGGTGTGCAGGTCCTCGGTATCGAAGCCGGTCGTCGTGTCGTAGGGCCGGTGGAGCAGAGCAACGTCGGCACACCCGTCACGTAGCAGTCTTTCCGGTTCGCCGGGTCCGCATAGCAGCACCTCGACTGCGACAGCGCGGGGATCGGCAGCGTAGGCGTCCAGCAGCTTCGACAACAGTTCGCTGGAGGCTCCCGCCTTGGTGGCCAGCACGACACCGGGCAGGTCGGCAGCGGCGCGGCGAGTGCGGCGCTCGGCGGCTTCGACCGCTTCGAGAGCGTTCCGGGCCTCCCGCAGCAACACCGACCCGGCCTCGGTCAACCTGATCGCGCGAGCATTGCGGTGCAGCAGAACGACTCCGAGTCGCCGTTCGAGCTGCTGGATCGCCCGCGACAGCGGTGGTTGCGCCATCGCGAGCCGTTGTGCCGCCCGCCCGAAGTGCAATTCCTCGGCGACCGCGACGAAGTATCGCAACTCCCGCGTCTCCACCATGTGGTGATCGTATCCGGCGCTCACCACGACCAATACCCGTGCGGTATCGCCACCCACCCGATCGGTCTTGGACGCCCCACCCGAGTCCACAACATGATCAACGGCATGAGTGAATCGATGATCGCGCTGGTGACCGGCGCGAACAAAGGAATCGGATACGAGATCGCGGCGGGCCTGGGCGCCCTTGGCTGGCGAATCGGTGTGGGCGCTAGGCATCGACAACGCCGCGACACCGCGGTGGAAAAGCTGCGCGCGGCCGGGACCGACGCGTTCGGCGTGCCGCTCGACGTCGACGACGACGCGAGTGTCGTCGCCGCGGCCCAGCTGATCGCCGACCATGCCGGAGGGCTCGACGTCCTGGTCAACAATGCCGCGATCACCGGCGGTATGCCACAGACACCCACGACGGTCGATCCCGCGACTGTGCGAGCTGTCATGGAAACCAACGTGATCGGCGTCATCCGGGTCACCAACGCGATGCTGCCCATGCTGCGCGGCTCGGTGTCACCGCGAATCGTCAACATGTCCAGCAGCGTGGGCTCGCTCGCCCTGCAGACCACGCCCGGCATCGACATGGGCCCGGTTTTCGCTGCGTACTCGGCATCGAAGACCTTCCTGAACGCCGTCACCATCCAATACGCCAAGGAACTGAGCGACACCAACATCCTGATCAACTCCGGGTGCCCCGGTTTCACCGCCACCGACCTCAATGGCTTCCGAGGCGTCCGTACACCACAACAGGGGGCGGCGATCGCGATTCACCTCGCGACCCTGCCCGATGACGGACCGACTGGCAGATTCTTCGACGACGCCGGAGCAGTGCCCTGGTGACGGGCACAGCGATGGGAACCATTCCCGTTCTCGTCCAGACGCGGGCGGCGAGCGTGCTCCAGCGCACCGCGGTGGTGATGTGCATGCCGGTGGTCTGCGCCAGGATCGGCCAGAGAACCTCGCCGGCCAGTTCGAGCAGCGCGCTGTTGCGTTGTGCGCGAACGCGTACCAATCGACATGCGGAACGATCCTACAAAGGCACTTCGATCTCGTCGGGGGATTTGTCGATGCGGATACCCCGCCAGCTGGGATGCCGTAGTCCCTCGGGGGTGGCTTCCCGGTATTCGATATCGGCGACCAACTCGGGCTCGACCCAGTGCGCTAGCACGGCGATCGCGCGCGGCGGCGGTACGTCGAAAGGTGTATCGGGGCGGGCGAGTTTGTCCAAGCGGGTGCGTAGACTGCGCCGCTCCGCGATTTTCCATCCGGTCCCGACATTGCCGATATGTACCAGCCGTCCCGCCGAATCGTGCGCGCCGAGAATCAACGACCCGAATGCGTTGGCGAACGGGCCATTTCCGGGCAACCATCCGGCGATGACTGCTTCGGTGGTTTTCCGGAACGGCATCTTGATCCAGTTGCGCGACCGTTCACCCGGTTGATACGTGGAGTCGAGGCGTTTGGCGACCAGACCCTCGAGCCCGTTCTCCGCCGCGGCCGCCGACAGCGCCTCGGGCTCGATGTCGGTCCAGTAGGGCGACAACTGGATCGGCGGGCGGGCGATGTCGAGCTGGGCGAGCAACTCCCGCCGCTGCCGGTACGGCAGGGCGGTGGTGGCGTGGCCGTCGAGGGCGAGCAGGTCGAAGATCATGTACAGCACCGGAACATCCCTGATCAGCTGCGCCGATGGCACGCGGACGTGCATGCGGCGCTGGAGCCGGGAGAACGACGGCGCGCCGCTCGCGGCTTCCGGCGCCACGATCTCCCCGTCGATCGTGGCCTGATGCTCGCCGACCGCCGCGGCGACGGCGGCGGCGATTTCAGGGAACGAGCGGGTGACCTGTTTGCGGTTTCGGCTGTAGAGCTGACAGTCGCCTTCGGCCACCGCGGCGACGGCGCGCATGCCGTCCCATTTCATCTCGAAGGCCCAACCGTCCGGATTTCCGGGCGGTCGTCCGGAGAGGGCCAGCATCGGCGACGGCGCGGACACCACCGATACAGCATATCTTTAGCAAATTGATTTGCGCGGAGCCAGCGGTGGCGTCACCGGTTATCAGTCGGTTGATATCAGCCGCTCATGCCAGCGGCGAAGGGCGTCGTCTGCCAGTGGTCGACCGCGGGCTCGAGGTACTCCATCAGTTCGGGAAGCTGCGGGACCAGGGTGAGGGTGGCGATGACTCGCAGCATGCCCAGGGCGTTGACGAAGGCGAGGACCTCCTCGTCGAGTGGCCTCGTCCCGTTGCGTCGTGCGCCGCGGTTGTAGGCGGCTTCGTGCTCGGGGCCGAGAGCGGCCAGGTCCCACTCGACGGGCCCTAGGGTGACCAGTTCGAAGTCGGCGTAGCGGTCGCCGTCCACCGCGTGGAAGATGTTCGCGGGCGGGGAGTCACCGTGGATGGGTTGGAGGTCGATGCCGGGGAACCGAGCCTCGAAGGCGCTGCGTGAGCGTACGAGGGGTTCGAGGAACTGCCATTCGCGGCGGGCCCGGTCGAGTTCGGCCGCTCCGATCAGGTCGGGATGCTGGTCGAGCCGGGCGAGGCTGTCCGCGATGAACTCCGGGTCGGCCGCGGACAGGAACTCCAGGCGGCCCGGGTAGGCGCGCAGTGCCGCGTGCAGGTCGGCGACGCTCTCGGCGTTCGCGACGTAGTCGGGTTCCTTGTCCCGGGCCTCCTCGACGAACGGCCAGAACGTCATCGAGAACCCGTCGCGCTGCACGGGTTCGCGCTGCACGAGCGGGCTGGGCGCGATCACGGGGATTTTCTGGTCGGCCAGCCACCGTGTGACATCCAGCTCGTCCCGCTGGCGGCGCGCGAGGGCGGCCAGGTCGTCCGGGCGGGGTAGGACGGTGGGAATTCGGGCCACGACCGGCGAGGGGGCCAAGTGGACGACGACCGAAAAGACGTCGTGCAGCACCGTGGGCTCGGTGACGGTCAGCCCCAACTCACACCCGGCCCCGACGGCTGCCGCGACGGCGGCGGCGGTGCGGTCGGCGCGCTGTTGTGGTGTCAGGAAGGTGGTCACGATGGTGGTGGGCAGGGAGGTGTGGGCGTGGTCACCATAACAAGGCGAATCGTCTCGCTCCAATTCTCCGGGTTGAGGCGCTTGTTCATGTCGAGGCGGAAAGCGCCGCCCGCCGAACGTCGTCCGGCGGGCCGACGTTCTTCGAGTTCGCGCCGATACTGTGAAAGTCGGAGGGGATCCCGTCGATTCGCTGTGTGCGCCGCTGCGGTCCCACCCGAGAAGGAGATTCGATGCGCCACATCTATGTCGTCACCCACCCGGAGGCGACCCATCACGTCGACCGACTGGTCGGCGGATGGTACGACTCGCAGCTCACCACGGCAGGCGAGCGCGCCGCGGCGGCCATCGCCGAGTCGCTGCGCGCGCGGATAGCCGAGGACGCCGAGGTGCGGGTGCACTCCTCGGATCTGCTGCGTACCGCGCGGACGGCCGAAGCGATCGGCAAGGCGCTCGACGTGACGCCGATCTTCGACGAGAGACTGCGCGAGAAGTCCTACGGCGAAGCGGGCGGCAGGCCGCAGGAGTGGCTGGACCGGCGATTCGTCCCGCCGCCCGCCGTGGGCGAACGTCTGCGCCACGACGAGGGAATCGCGGGCGCGGAGACGAAATTACAACTCGCCCAACGTATCTACGCGGCAATGGGTGCGATCGTGGACGACCCGTGTGAACAGCAGGTCGTCGTAACACACGGGGGCGCACTGACATTCGTGCTCGCGGCCTGGATCGGGATGCCGATCGACTCGGCGGACTACGTCGCCTTCCGCGCCGCGCCGGGCAGCATCACGGTGCTCACCGAGGACGACTTCTTCCACAACCGTGCGGTCACCAGCCTCGGTGACACCCGGCATCTCGAGGTGGAACCGAACTGACCCGCGGTGTGGGTACGCCAGAAACAGCGATTCGCTCTCGACCAGTTACGCCCCTTCTGTAGTGGGCCACACTCGTCACCGCGGTCCGGCTGAGCTGGACCGCGAACGGACCGCCGCCGTGATCGGGCACTGCGCCGAAGGCGGCTCGAGCACGCCCCGCGCGGCGTACATTTCCGATCATGGACACCGTCGAGCTATCCGCACCGGACGGCCCGCTGCCCGCGCTGCTGGCCCGCCCGGCGGGTGCGGGTCCCTGGCCTGGCGTTGTCGTCGTCCACGATGTCCTCGGCCTCGGTACGGACCTCGAGGGACACGTCGCGATGCTCGCCGAGCACGGCTACCTCGCGATCGCCCCGGATCTGTTCTCGCGAGGTCGCGCGCGCTGCATGCGGGCGGTGATGCGGGCGCTGTGGTTCACCGGCGGCAAAACCGATGCCGACGTGGTCCCGGTGCGCGACATTCTCGCCGCCCGCGACCGCCTGGTGCCCGATCCGGCGTGCACCGGGCGCACGGCCGTGATCGGTTTCTGTATGGGCGGCGGGTTCGCCTTGCTGACGGCGCCGCGCGGTTTCGATGCCGCGGCTCCGTTCTATCCGGGCCTGTACGGCGATTACCGCAGCTTGCTCGACGGCATCTGCCCGGTGGTGGCCAGCTACGCCCGCCTCGATCCATCGCTGGTCGGCGCACCCGCCAAGCTCGAGCGCGCGCTCACCGATTTCGGCGTCGCCCACGACATCAAGACCTATCCGGGAGTCACGCACGGCTTCGCGAACACCTTCCCCGGCGACCGGCTGCTGCGCGTCACCGGCCTGGGTCACAACGCCGATGCGGCCGCCGACGCCTGGCGACGCATCTTCGCGTTCTTCGAGACCCACTTGGCGGATAGCCAGAACGCCCCGCCGCGCTGAGTCGGCCGCCGGTGCACTCGGCGGGTCTACGGCGCGGTCAGCGCGGTGACGGCCGGTGCGAACATGGTGTTCTTGATCGCGCCGAGTGTGCCGGAGTCCTTGCCGCCCAAGGGAAGCAGCATTTCCAGCGCCGCGGCGGTGACCTGTCCTTCCGGGGCGGCCGCGTCGACGATGTCGGCTTCGGCCGCGGCCTCGCCGCCGTAGCGGCGGCCGGTGGTCATGGCGGCGACCGCGCTCTTGGGGGTCAGTTTGGCTTGGATGAGGGCGGCCATGCCGGGGGTGAAGGGGATGCGGATGTCGACTTCGGGGAAGCAGAAGTAGCCGCGGTCGGCGCGCATGACGCGGTAGTCGTGGGCGATGGCGAGCATGGCGCCCGCGCCGAAGGCGTGTCCGGGCAGTGCGGCCGCGGTGGGCACGGGCAGGGTGAGCACTCGCGCGAACAGCGCTTGCACGCGTCCGACGTACCACTGGGCGCGGTCGGCGTTGGCGCCGAGCCAGTCCAGGTCGAGTCCGTTGGAGTAGAACTTGCCGCTCGCGGTGGTGAGCAGGCCCTGGGCGCCGTCGGCGAGGACGGTGTCGAGGTGGGCGTTCACTTCGTCGAGGAAGTCGGGGGAGAAGCGGTTCTCGTCGCCGCCGAGGTCGAGGACAGCGATCTTGTCGTGGTATTCCAGTGTGGGCATAGCGGGTTCCTTCGTCGAGAGTGGTCGGGACTTGCGGATCAGGGGGGCGGTCCGACTGCGAGCACGGCGCGGACGGCAGCCCGAAGTTGTTCGCGGGCAAAGGGTTCGGCGATCCGCTCGCGGCGGATCAGGATGGCGGTCGGCAGGTCGACCAGGCAGGTGGTGAGCACCTCGACCGCGCGGCGGTCGCGGCGGCCCCATCGGCGCTGCGCGAGCCCCACCAGCAGGTCGATCAGCGCGCGTTCGGCGGCGCGAACTTCGGCGGCCACGTCCTCGGGCAGGTCTTCACCGAGCAGCTGCTCGCGCGAGACGGTGAGCAGCAGGCGCGAGGAGTCGGGGAATCGCTCGGCGAACACGCTCGGCGCCTCGGCGGCGGCCACGATCGCGTCGTCCCACACGGCCTCGGCCGACGAATCCAATTGATAGGCAGCACTTTTCGATTCGCCTGCGCCGGTGCTCGAATCGCCTTCCGATCCGGAGGCCGCCTCGATCAACTCGTTCTGCACCGCGAGAAACCGCCGCGCGGCCCGCAACCACGCGCGCCCCAACACTCCGGATCGCGACCCGAACGTGTGGTACAGCGCGCCGTTGGACACCCCCGTGGCGGCGGCGACGGCGCGGATGGTGACCGCGGCCGGACCGCCGCGGACGGCCAGCGATTCCGCGGCGTCGAGCACGGCGCCGGGGTCGTGGGTGCGGGGTCGTGGCATGGCGCCGACTATAACAGAGCAATTGCTCTGTTATGCAACCCGGATTCGGTTCGCCACGGGCACTGCATATTTCGCGCGGTAACAGCTACCGCGCGTCACCTAGCGGATTCGCTTGTGCCCGCCCGCGCGCGCGAAGCGATGCGGTACTGTTCGGGCCCTCCCCCTTGCCCGCACGAGCAGAACGGCATCCGCATGTCACGAGTGGTCACCAAGGAGCAGTACTTCGACACCGCTCTGGAGGTGCTGGCCGAACTCGGGTTCAAGGGTCTCAACATCGGGCTGCTGTGCCGTCGGCTCGGGGTCACCAGCGGCTCGTTCTATCACCACTTCGGCAGCTGGCAGGGTTTCGTCGACGCGCTGCTCGAGCACTGGGAGAACCGGCAGGTGTTGATCCTGCGCACGTTGAAGTTCAATCAGGGCGATCCCGACGACGACGTGCGCGCGATGTCGGATCTGGCGGCGGGTCTGCATCACGCGGCCGAGGCCGCGATCCGGGCGTGGGCCGCCAACGACGAATCGGTGAATCTGGCGGTCAAGCGGGTCGACGAGTCGCGGCGGCGCACCGTGCAGAAGGTGATCAACGGCGTGGTCGGCGACGACGAGACCGCCGCCGTGGTCACCTCGCTCGGCATGGCGATGCTGATCGGCTACCAGCAGATCGCGGCGGGCGGGGAGAATCTGTCACTGCGGCGGCTGCTCACCGAGTACGCCCGCCTGATCTACTCGCACGCGCGCCGTCCGGCGCCGGTGGGTGCTCAGCCCAGCAGTTCGTCGACGTAGCACCAGCGCCAGGCTTCGCCGGGTTCCACGCTGCGCATCACCGGGTGCCCGGTGGCGGCGTGGTGTTCGGTGGCGTGGTTGCCCGGCGAGGAGTCGCAGCAGGCGATGTGCCCGCACGTCAGACACATTCGCAGGTGTACCCAGCTCTGGCCTTCGGCGACGCATTCGGCGCACTGATCGGGTTCGGTGGGTTCGCGCAGCAGCGGCGCGGCCCGCAGATGGTCGCAGTCGGCGGCCGCGGCGGGCGCGGCGAGGGGTTCGCGGCGTTCTTCCTCGGTTTCGTCGAACCGGTCGATCATCGATTCCTCGAGATCGAGCCGTGCCAGCACGTGCTGGAGGATCTCGTAGTCCATGCCGCCCGAATCCCGCACCCGCAGTACGGTTTCGCGTTCGGCGCGCAGCATCTCGAGGCGCAGCCTGCGGTATTCGGCGGTGGGAGTGCGCTGTTCGGACTCGGCGCGGCCCAGCCGTTCCCAGGCGGCGTTGGTGCGCCAGGTCAGCCGATCGCGCAGCGATTGCACGACTTGCCGCGGGGTGTCGGGTCCGGCTGCGGCGTCCAGCGCCGCCATTCCGGCCGCGCCCGCCTGGGTCAGCAGGTTCGCTTTCTGTAGCGCGTCCTCCGAGCGGCTGGGACCGCGCAGATGCAGGCGCCGCACCAGCCACGACAGCGAGGTGCCTTGCAACAGCAGCGTTCCCGCCACCACGACCAGGGCCAGCAGCTTCAGCACCGGCAGCTGCGGGGTGTCTTCGGGTAACAGCAGGACCGCGGCCAAGGTCACCACGCCACGCATGCCCGCCCACGACACCACCGTCGGATAGCTCAGCGGAACGGTCGAGCGTCCGAGCCGCTGGAACAGCAGCGACCACGGGAAGATCCACAGCGGCCGCGCCACCATCACCGCGAGCAACACCGCGATCGCCGAGATCACCAGGGTGGTGTGGTCGAGCCCGCTGCTCCACGCATCCTCCACGATCGCGCGCACCTGCAGACCGATGATGAGGAACACCGAGCTTTCCAGGATGAACTGGATGGTGCGCCAGTTGGTGCGTTCGGCGATGCGCGAGGCCGCCGACTGCCACACCGGCGCACCGTGGCCGAGAATCATCCCGCAAGTCACGACCGCGATCACCCCGGAGGCGTGTATCTGTTCGGCGGGCAGATATGCCGCGAACGGCGCGAGGAACGACAGCGTGGTGTCGAGCACCGGGTCGGTGATGCGCCGCCGCAGCAGTGCGAGCAGGGCGGCGACGGCGATGCCGACCAGCGCGCCGCCGCCCGCGGCGAGCAGGAAATCACCGCCCGCCTGCCACACCGACACCGTGCCCGCCGAGGCCGCGATCGCGGTCCGCAACGCCACCAGCGCGGTCGCGTCGTTGAACAGCGACTCGTCTTCGAGGATGGTGACGATGCGCCGCGGCATCCCGATCCGGCGCGCCACCGCCGTCGCGGCGACCGCGTCGGGCGGGGCGACCACCGCGCCGAGGGCGACCGCCACCGCGAAGGGCACCGGAAGCAGCCACCACACGACCGCGGCCACCGCGAACGTGCTGAACAGCACCAAACCCACCGACAGCGAGGCGATGGTGCCGATATTGGCGCGGAAATCCACCAGTGATGTCCGGATCGCCGCGGTGTAGAGCAGCGGCGGCAGCAAACCGAGCAGCACCACCTCCGGTTCCAGGTGCGCCGCGGGAACGAACGGCAGATACGAGGCCGCCACCCCGGCCAGGGTCAGCACCAACGGTTCTGAGACGCCGAACCGCCGCGCCAGCGCCGCCAACGCGGCCGCCGACGCGACGAGAACCACCAGGCCGATCGCGACATGCACCATCGCATTCTCCCAAAACGCCACCATCGCCGCGTTCGCGCCGTGGACGACGCGGTCGCGAGGCCGATTCCCCGGAATCGCTGCCGCGCGCCCGCGCACCGGCAATGCTTATCGGGTATGGAGGAGTTTGCGAATTGGCGTGCCAACGGACACCGGTTCACCCATAACGGGCATCAGATCTTCTGGACCGAGGGCGGCGGCGGACCCGAGGGGGTCCTGCTGTGCATCCACGGCTTCCCGACCGCGTCCTGGGACTGGCATCCCGTGTGGCCCGGGCTCGGTGAGCGGTTCGCGCGGGTCCTCGCCGCCGACATGATCGGCTTCGGCTGGTCGGCCAAGCCGCGCACCTACGACTACAGCATCGCCGACCAAGCCGACCTGCACGAACAACTGCTGCGCGAACAGAGCGTGCACCGTTTCCACGTGCTGGCCCACGACTACGGCGACACCGTCGCCCAGGAACTACTGGCCCGCGACGCCGAACGCCGCGCCATCGGCGACGACTCGCTGACCATCGAATCGGTGTGCCTGCTCAACGGGGGACTGTTCCCCGAAACCCACCGCGCCCGCTGGGTGCAGCGGCTGCTGGCCGGACCGCTGGGACCGATGGTCGGGGTTCTCGGCGGTGAGACCGCGTTCAAGCGCAGCCTGGCTGCGGTCTTCGGACCCGACACCCGCCCCAGTGCCGCCGAGCTGCACCAATTCTGGCTGCTGTGGTCGTCCCGGCACGGTAAACGCAACGGCCACAAGATCATTCGCTACATGGCCGAGCGGCGCAAGCATCGGGAACGCTGGGTCGGCGCGCTGCAGCAAGCCGTGGTGCCGGTGCGGTTGATCGACGGGCTGCGCGACCCGGTCTCGGGTGCGCACATGGTTCAACGCTACCGCGAACTGATCGAGGACCCCGACGTAGTGGAGTTGCCCGACATCGGCCACTACCCGCAGGTCGAGGCGCCGCAACGGACCTTGGAGGCGTTCCTGGAATTCCACCGCAGCCGGGTGCGCTGACCGCCACACCTTCACTATGGGCAACCCCATAGAATGAGGGCGTGGCACGCCGATCCAGCACCGACGGTTCCCCTCGTACCCGCCTGCCCAACGCGCGACAGCGGATGATCGAGGGGGCCATCGACTCGCTGCGCGTGCACGGCGCCAGCGCGACCAGCGTGGACCGGGTGCTGGCCAGCACCGGCGCACCGCGCGGCTCGGTGTATCACCATTTCCCCGGCGGACGTACCCAGCTCGTCAACGACGCCGTCACCACCGCCGGTGAGATCATGTCCGGCTACATCGAGCGCCTCACCCGCGACAGCGACCCGGTCGACGCGCTGGAGAAGTTCGCCGAGATGTGGCGCACCACGCTGCGCGAGAGCCAGTTCCGCGCGGGGTGCCCGATCTTCGCGGTCGCCGTCGAAACCAACGACGAGACACCAGAATTCGCGCGCGCCGCGGCCGCCGTCTTCGAGCGCTGGCACGCCGCGCTCACCGACGTGCTGACCCGCCACGACGTCCCCGCCGACCGGGCCCGACGCCTGGCGGTGCTCACCGTCGCCTCCTTCGAAGGCGCCATCGCGCTGTGCCGGGTCCAGCGCAGCATCGAACCCCTCGACGACGCGGTCGGCGAGCTGCGCGCGCTTTACCCGACCTCCACGCACTGACCCGGCGACCCCTACCACGGTCGGAGTCGGAGATCCGACCGCGCGTGGATGTGTTCGACCCGCTCGGCTCGCTACCGTGCTCCCAGAAGCGGGACAGACCCGCGTTCTCCGCACCGCGGCGACAGGGGACGGTACAGCCGATGAAGATCGCAGGTTCACGAGTTCTGATCACGGGCGCCACCGGCGGCATCGGGCACGCCATCGCCCACGCGTTCGCCGAACGCGGCGCCGAGCTGGTGCTCACCGGCCGCCGCGTCGACGTGCTGGCCCCGCTGGCCGCCCAGACCGGCGCCCGCGCCGTGCCCGCCGATCTGGCCGACCCCGACGGGGTCGCGGCGCTGCTCGCGGCGGCGGGCCCGCTCGACATCGTCATCGCGAACGCGGCCGTGCCCGCCAGCGGGCTGCTCACCGACTACTCCCTCGAGCAGATCGACCGCGCACTCGATGTGAACCTGCGCGCCCCGATCATCACCGCCCGCCTGCTGGCCGAACCCTTCGTCGCCCAGGGACGCGGGCATCTGGTGTTCATCTCCTCCATCTCGGGCAAGATCGCCTCACCCCGGGTCTCCCTCTACAACGCCACCAAATTCGGGCTGCGCGGCTTCGCCCAAGCGCTGCGCCAGGATCTGGCCCCGCACGGCGTCGGCGTCTCGACGGTGTTCCCCGGCTTCGTCCGCGACGCGGGCATGTTCGCCGACGCGGGCGTTCCCCCGGCCTTCGGCACCGGCACCTCCTCGCCCGATCAGGTGGCGGCCGCGGTGCGTCGCGCCGTGGAACGCAATGTCGGCGAGATCGACGTAGCCCCGGCCCAGGTGCGCATCGGCGCGCTGCTCGCGGGCATCGCGCCCGGCTTGTCCGCGCGGGTGCAGCGGCTCGCGGGCGCGGACAAGATCGCGGCGACATTGGCCGATGCGCAGCGCGCCAAACGGTGAGGACGCCGGAACGACACTCGAGCTGATCCCGTGCAGCACCGGTCGCTGCTACTCGACCGGTGCGCCCGGTCGCTGCTGTTCGCCGATGCTTGCCCCCGGTCGCTGCTGTTCGCCGATGCTTGCCCCCGGTCGCTGCTGTTCGAGGACGTCGGCGGCAGCGCTGGAGGGCGGTCTGCTCGCGGTGAAACGGAGCTCCGCGCACTTCCAGCGCCGCGAGCAACCGCGGGGTCCTCAGCGCAGTGGCAGCACCATGGTGATGCTGGTGGTGCCCGCCCGGTTGACGATGCGCGAGCCGTCGACATCGACGAAGCCCAAGCGCTGATACAACCGTCGTGCCGGATTCTCCTCGCGCACGCTGAGACTCATCGCCGGATAGCGTCCGGCGGCGGCGGTG
Source organism: Nocardia sp. CNS-044 (assembly GCF_059570515.1). Taxonomy (NCBI): domain Bacteria; kingdom Bacillati; phylum Actinomycetota; class Actinomycetes; order Mycobacteriales; family Nocardiaceae; genus Nocardia; species Nocardia sp. CNS-044. The sequence continues at coordinate 312,754 of NZ_JCANSX010000011.1, read as the reverse complement.
ACGAGCTGTTCGAGCATCGCCGTGCCGAGCCCGGTGCCGCGCGCCCGCGGTGCGACGGCGATCGCGAGTTCGGGAGTGGCGTCGTCGACGTAGCCGTATCCGGCGTCCGTGCCGGTCAGCAAGCGCAACCACGCCGCGCCGCAGGGGGATTCGGCCGGGCCGCCGATGACGCCGAGATCGCCGTCGGCGCCCCAGCCGTCGACGTAACGCGACAGCGCGGGAATGGTTTCCAGGTCGGCCACGGTCAGTCCCTGATCGGCGGCGTGCGATGCCTCGTAGAGCATTTCCCAGAGGAAGGGTTCGTCGGCGGTCATGGCTGGGCGTAGCGAAGCGGAGATCACGAATCCGAACATAGGAGAACCGTGCGCGCACGGCCATGCCATTTCCGGAGGCACACCGCACCCTGACGGCCGACACCACCTCCCGCACCGACTTCCGTCGCGCGGGTTCAGCGGCCGCGGACATGCCGCGCGGCCGACGCAGGCCGCAGCGTGCTCTCGCTGTTCGACGTGGTGTTACCGGCTGGCGGACGCGGCGTTGCGGGCGTGCTCCGCGACCCAGACACCGACCCCGATCGCCGTGGCCACCGGCCACGACACCAGTCCGGTGGCGGCCGCCGCGCCGAGCCCGCCGTAGTAGAGCATCGACTCCCGATCCGGCACTCGATGCAGCACCGCCGTGGTCACCGACGAGACACCGTTGGCCGCCGTGCGCGATCCGGGCGGAAGCGGGACTCGCGCCATCCGCACTCCGACCGTCGGAATCGGGACACGCACTCCTCCGTTCGCGGCGGGTCCGATATTCGATTCGGTTGCCGAGGGTTCTCCCGCCGATTCAGCCACCGAAGGTGCGGTCTCGGTTGGCTCGGTACCCGATTTGCGGGCCTGTTTGGTCTTGCCGGACATGACTGTTCCTTTCTCGACCTTGGACCTCCGCGCTGAGTATGCGAACAAGTCAACCCCTGCCGGGCCCACGCCGCTATACCCCTAGAGGTTGGATTTCGGTCAACGACGGCTCCCACCTCCGGTCCCGCTGATCACGCAGGCAACGCAGACACATGGCGGCGACGCTTGGAGGCTTGACACACCCATTATGGTGTACTCCATAGTCGGGTATCGGGACGATGCGACCCCGAAACGTGTTCACTGACGCTTTCTCTCGCGTTCCGACCGCAGCCGCGCACCGAAGGAGCCGCCGATGTCCGCCGACGACCTGCAACTGGACACCATCGAACTAGAGCGAGACGGGCGGGTCCTCACCGCGCGAATCGTCGCCCCGCCGTGGAACTTCGTGACCCCGGCGGTGGTGCGCGATCTGGACACCTTCACCGCCGCCGTCGATGCCGACGACACCGTCGGTGCGGTCGTACTCACCGGCGGTCTGCCCGGTCGTTTCCTCACCCACGCCGACCCCGCCGCGCTGGCCGGCATGATCGACATGCCGCACCCGTTCGTTCCTGCCCGCGTCGCGGCGCCGTTCCTGCGCGCCAGCGCGGCCGCGCTGCGCCTTCCCGGTGTCGCGGAACTCGTCGAACGCCGCGGCGGGGGGCTCGGCGCGGGGCTGGTTTGGGGTTATCGATGGAAACGCACCACCCTGCGGATGAACCGCTCCGGCGTCGCCTACCTCGCCGCTGTCAACGGTCCCGCGCTCGGCGGCGGCCACGAGATCGCGCTGGCCTGCGACCTTCGCTACGCCGCCGATGCCGACCACGTGCGCCTCGGGCAGATCGAAACACTGGCCAACCTCATCCCCGGCGGCGGTGCGACCCAACGCCTGACGCGTCTGCTCGGCGCCGCCAAAGCCATCGAGATCATCCTCGAAGGCACACCGTTCACCGCCGAGGAAGCCCTGCGCCTCGGTGTGGTGCACCGGGTGGTGGCCGCCGACGAACTCCTCGCCGCCGCGCAGGCGACCGCGGCCCGGCTGGCCGCCCGCAACCCCATCGTCGTCGCCGAGCTCAAGCGTGCCGTCTACTTCGGCACCGACAGATCTCTGTCCCGCGGTCTCGACGCCGAACAGGCAGGCTTCGTCTCCGTCGGCACCACCGCCGCGGCCGCCCGCACCACCGAAGCCTTCTTCGAGGACCTCGACCGCCTCGCCGACACACCCTTCCTCGCCGACCCCGGACCATGGGTCGACGGCACCCGCGTAGACCAGGTGAGCAAATGACGAAACCCACCCCTGCGGCCACCGAAGCGTGGCACAAGACCGCCTGCATTCTGTGCGAGAACAACTGCGGTCTGCTCATCCAGCTCGACGGTCGCCGTTTCGCCAAGATCCGCGGCGACAAAGACCACGTCGCCTCCGCCGGCTACACCTGCAACAAGGCGCTGCGCCTGGACCACTATCAGAACGGCGGCGCCCGCCTGACCAGCCCGCTGCGCCGCGAACCCGACGGCACCTTCACCGAAATCGACTGGGACACCGCGATTTCCGAGGTCGCTTCCCGGCTCGAAGAGGTACGTGCCCGGCACGGCGGCGACAAGATCTTCTATTACGGCGGCGGCGGCCAAGGCAACCACCTCGGCGGCGCCTACAGCGGAGCCCTGCGCCGCGCCCTGGGCAGCCGCTACCGCTCCACCGCGCTCGCCCAGGAGAAGACCGGCGAGGGCTGGGTCGACGCCCACCTGACCGGCGGCCACACCACCGGCGACTTCGAACACGCCGAAGTGTCGGTGTTCCTCGGCAAGAACCCCTGGCAATCCCACGGCGTGCCGCGCGCCCGCACCATCCTGCAGCAGATCGCCAAGGATCCCGCGCGCAGCATGATCGTCATCGACCCGGTGCGCACCGAAACCGCCGACCTCGCCGACATCCACCTCCAGGTCCGCCCAGGAACCGACGCGTGGTGTCTGGCGGCGCTGCTGGCCATCCTGGTCCGCGACGATCTGCTCGATCACGACTTCCTCTCCGCGCACACCAGCCAGGCCGAGGATGTCGTGGCCGCGCTGCGCGATGTCGACATCGCCGACTACGCCGACCGCTGCGGCGTCCCGGTCGAGCTGCTGCGCACCGCCGCCCACCGCATCGGCACCGCCGCCAGCGTCGCCACCTACGAAGACCTCGGCGTGCAGCAAAGCCCCAACAGCACCCTCATCTCGTATCTGAACAAACTGCTGTGGCTGCTCACCGGCAATTTCGCCGCACCGGGCGCGATGCAACCGCACTCGTGGCTGGTCCCGCTGGCCGGCTACAGCCGCGACATCCGCCGCAGCCCCGTCACCGGCGCGCCCGTCCTCGGCGGCATGCTGCCGTGCAACTCCATCGCCGAGGAGATACTCACCGACCATCCCGACCGCTTCCGCGCGATGATCGTCGAGTCCGCCAATCCCGCGCATTCCCTTGCCGATTCGACCTCCTTCCGCGCCGCGCTCGACGCGCTGGATCTGGTGGTCGTCATCGATGTCGCGCTCACCGAGACCGCCCGCCACGCCGATTACGTGCTGCCCGCGGCCAGTCAGTTCGAGAAGTGGGAAGCCACCTTCTTCACTCTCGAATTCCCGCACAACACGTTCCATTTGCGCGCGCCGCTGCTCGACCCGCTACCGGGCACGCTGCCCGAACCCGAGATCTACGCGCGGCTGCTGCGCGAACTCGGCGCGGTCTCGCGCACCCGGCTCGCGCTGTTGCGCACCGCCGCCCGCCTCGGCCGGCGCCCCTACGCGCTGGCCTTCGCGGCGCTGGTGGCCATCGACAAGAACACCGCGGGCTTGGCGCCGTATCTGCTCTACGAAACCCTCGGCCCCACCCTGCCCGGCGGCGCGCGCGCCGCCGCGGTGCTGTGGGCGTTGGCCCAGCGCGTCGCCCGCGTCCATCCCGCCGCCATGCGCCGCGCCGGACACCGCGACGCCGACGCCCTCTTCGACGCCATCCTCGCCGGACGCTCCGGTGTCACCTTCACCGTCGACGACTACGCCGACGCCTGGGACTACGTCCCGCACCCCGGCAAACGCATCCCCCTCGCCATCCCCGAACTGCTGCACGCCCTGCGCGCACTGGACACCACTGCCGCCACCCACACCAGCACCGACTATCCGTTCGTGCTGGCCGCGGGGGAGCGGCGCTCCTTCACCGCCAACACCATCTTCCGCGACGACACGTGGCGTCGGCGCGATCCCGACGGCGCACTGCGCATGAACCCCGAAGACGCCACCCGCCTCGGCCTGGGCGCCAACGACCGCGCTCGCGTCACCACCCGCCGCGGCAGCGCCGTCACCACCGTCGAACTCACCGACCGCATGCAACCCGGCCACGTCTCCCTGCCCAACGGTTTCGGCCTCGACCTGCCCGACGGCACCCGCACCGGCGTCGCACTCAACGAACTCACCGATGTCACCCTGCGCGACGCCATCGCGGGCACACCCTGGCACAAACACGTCCCCGCCCGCATCGAACCAGCCTGAGGCGCACAAGGTTTCACCGCACTCGCCCCGAGCGTGCGGCTACGTCGCAGTGGCACAGGCGCTTCCTCGACTCGATCGGTCCGGCGAACAGCTGACCTGGCCACTCGGGCGCGCTCGCCGGGGCCTTCGCGAAAACCTGTTGGCGAACTATGGCGACCGCTGCTACTTTCCGAAGGCCGTGAGAGACAACGAGGAGGTGGTACCCGTGAACGCAGTATCGACATGGGTGCTCCCCTCTGGAGTCACGGTCGGGCGATAGGTCGTCCGGGAGCGCCGTTCAACAGCACTCCCGAAAGGCACTACCGTGCAATTCGTTTCCGAACAGCGCCTCGACGACAGCGTCCTGGAGCGCGCGTTCACCCTCGGCGAGATCCCCGGCATTCTGTGGACGTCTGTATCAGCATCCGAACCGGCGCCGCTGATCCTGCTCGGCCACCCCGGCGGACTGCCCATGATGTACCCCCGGCTGGTGGCCCGGGCACGGCACGCCGCGGCGGAGGGCTTCGCCACGGCCACCATCGAGCTCCCCGGCAGCGGTGACCGGCCCCGTTCGCCCGCCGCCGAGCAGGCCCGCGCCGACCTGCGCCGGGCGGTGACTGCTGGCGAGCCGGTCGATGACGAGATCGTCGACCGGCTCGTCCTCCCACTGGTCGACAAGGCGGTCCCGGAATGGCGGGCCGCCCTGGACGCCCTTCTCGCGCTGCCCGAGATCGGTGGCCCGGTCGGGTATTCGGGAGGGGTGATCTCCATCGGCGTCCGGCTGGCGGTGGTCGAGCCGCGCATCTCGGCCGCCGTTCTGTTCGCGGGGAGTTTCGTGCCCCGCGCCATGTTCGAGGAGGCCCGTCAGGTCACCATTCCGCTGCATGTCCTGCTGCAATGGGACGACGAAGGAAACGACCGGCACATGGCGCTGGACCTGTTCGACGCCTTCGGCTCCAAAGAGAAGACGCTGCACGCCAATATGGGCGGGCACACCGGCGTCCCGCGGTTCGCGGGCGACGAGGCGAACCGGTTCTTCGCCCGGCACCTGAGGTGAGGCCGATCCGTCAGGCCCGCAGCAGACCATAGGAGCTGTCGGCCAGGATTCCGCTCGTCGACGACAGGTTCCGCCCCTCCTCGATGAGCGGTCGCCAGCAGATTCACCACCGCCCCGACCCTGGTGGTACCGGCCATCGGCGGTACCACCGCGGTTGGGGCGCTCGGCCACCAGCGCACGCCATCTCTTCGGGCATCTCCACGAGTGGATGTGGACGCGTGGCCGCCGCCGTCGGAAGACGTTGGTGGCGAGCAGGTTTCGCGCTCGACGACTCAGGTCATCGGTGCGGACTCCGCGAGCTTCTCGGATTCCGGGGCATCGGAGGGCGCGATCGGTGCGGGTTCCACGCGGACCCAGGTGTTGTTGACCGCCGACGCACCCGAGAACGGGTCGATCGACGAAGGGTCGTGCAGCAGGTTCACGTTCGCGCCGGGCAGCGACGCCGCGACCGTCCAGCCGACGCCGGGCTCGCGGTGTCCCCACCCGTGCGGGATGGCGACCGCGCCGGGCCGGATATCGTCGCTCACCTCGAGTGTGACCACGATCGAGCCGGTCGCGGAGGTCACCGTCACCGGCGCCCCGTCGCGGAGCCCGCGTTCGGCCGCGTCGTCGGGGTGCATCAGCGCCGTGCAGCGGTCCTTGCCCTTCACCATCGACGGCACGTTGTGCAGCCAGGAGTTGTTGCTGCGCAGATGCCGTCGACCGATCAGCTTCAAATCGAAACCGTCCGACGGCGCCGTCAGCGACCGGCCGCGCGCCGCGTCCTCGACCAGTTGGCGCGCGGCCGCCACGAAGTCCGGCGGCGCCAAACGCACCTTCTTGTCCCGGGTACCGATCAGTGTCCGCAGCCGCGGCCGCAGCGGTCCCAGATCGATTCCGCCTGCCGCCGCCCGCACCTTTCCGAGGGTCAACCCGGCCAGCCCCTGCCGCAGCACACCGTAGGGGCCCGCCGCCATCGCCGCCGACGCCAGCCGCACCGGACTGAACTGCTCGAACACCGCGTTCACCGCGCGCCCGGTCACCCCGCGCACGGGCAGCGGAAGCAGTTCGGTGACCAGCCGGGCCATGATCTGCCAATCCTCCAACCCGTCGGCGGGCGGCTCGAACACCCGCGCGTCGTAGCGCACGTTGTTGCGGACGCTGAACACCGGGAACAGGATGTTGAGGTCCTCGCGCTCGAGCGGGGAGATCGGCGGCAGAATGATGTCGGCGTGGCGGGTGGTCTCGGTGACGTACATGTCCACGGCCACATAGAAATCCAGCGATTCCAGCGCCGCGTCCAGCCGCCCGCCTTGCGGTGTGGACAACACCGGATTACCCGCGTAGGTGATCATCGCCCGGATCCGGCCGCGACCTTCGGTGAGGATCTCGTCCGCCAACGCCGCCACGGGCAACTCCGAACGGAACGACTTGTAGGCGCCGGAGCGATCCGTCCAGGCCCCGTAGCCCATCGGCAGATACTTCGCGTACCGCGCGGCGTCGATCGGCGGGGTGGCGAACATCTGCCCACCGGGCCGGTCCAGATTCCCGGTGACGGCGTTGATCGTGTTCACCAGCCAATGCGTGAGCGTGCCCGTCACCTGCTGACAGACCCCGATCCGCGCGTACAGCACCGCGGACGGCGCGCTCGCGTGCTCGCGGGCCAGACTGCGGATCGTCTCGGCGTCCACTCCGGCGTGCGGCGCCATCGCCTCCGGCGTCACCCCGGCCACCAGGGACTTCAACTCCGGCCACCCCGAGCACTGCGCACGAACCGAGACCTGATCGCACAGCCCCTCGGTGACCAGCACGTGCAGCATGCCCAGCAGCAGATACACGTCACCGCCGGGGGCCACGGCCACGTGCTCGTCGGCCAGGCGGGCGGTCTCGGTGCGCCGCGGGTCGATCACCACGACCGTGCCGCCGCGCTTGCGCACTTCCTTGATCCGCAGTTTCGCCCCCGGCATGGTGGTGATCGACCCGTTGGACACCGCGGGATTCGCGCCGAGGATCACCAGCCGGTCGGTGCGGTCGATATCGGTCACCGGCATCAGCACATTCGACCCGAACATCCGCCACGCGGCGAATTCCTGCGGGAACTGGTCGATCGAGGACGCGGTGTAGAAGTTGCGGGTCAACAGCACCGCCCGCAGCAGTGCGCCGTAGAGCACCGACGAGCTGTGCGCCGCGGGATTGCCGAGGTACATGCCGATCGCGCTGGGTCCGTGCTCGGCGCGCACCGCTCGCAGCCGCCTGCCGATCTCGGCGAACGCCTCGTCCCAGCCGATCGGCTCGAACGACGCGCCGACCCGCCGCACCGGGGCGCGCAAACGGTCCGGGTCGTGGTGCAACCCACCCATCGCCGTCGCCTTGGGGCAGATGTATCCCTTCGACAGCACGTCTTCGGGATTCCCTTCGATCCGCGTGACCCGCTCGTCCTCGACGGTGACCAGGATTCCGCAGTGGGCTTCGCACAACGTGCACTGCCGGGCAATGGTGGTAGCGCTCATGGGTTTTCGACACCTTCCGCCGGTCGCTGGCCCCAGGCTACCGCGCACCCCCGCCGCCGTAGATCCACTTACGGTCGGAATTCGGTCTCCTGCCCAGGTCGGATTCCGGTGACCTGCGAGCACCGATCCGGCGCGAGTGCGTCAATAGTCGAGGGCGTGTTCGGGTTGGCAGACATCTATGGGGGAGGGCAGGTAGCGGGCGATGGCGTCCAGGAGCGTGGCGCTGTCATCGCTCGTGGGCGCCGCACCGCACAGGACGGGTACGACCTCACCGATGCGGGTGAGGGAGCGGATGCGGTGATGCAACCAGTCGAACGGGATGTCAGGGAAGACGTTCGGATCCGAAGGGGCTTGTTCGATCACCGTTTTCACGAGCTCGCCGTACCACCGCTCGCCGACTGCCCACTGGCCGCCGTAGAGTTCGGCGGCCAGTGGTTCGAGTGCCCACAGCGAGAGCAGGTCGATGACGCCTTCGAACGGGGGGTGGGCGCCGAGGGGGATCTGCAGCGCCAGTGGGACCGCGCCGCGGGTGTCGGCGATCGTGCGGACGCAGCGGTCGAAATCCGCGGCGGGGTGGTCGAGTCCGTTGATCAAGCACAGGCGCGCGACCTGGTAGTCGTCGGCGACCCGCAACATCGTCTCGAGGCGCGAGGTGGGGTGCGCGGCGGCGTTCACGACCGCGATCACACCGTCGGCTACCCGGATGGACCGCTCCAGCTCCGCGACGGGCGCATGGCTTGTCAGCGCGGCGATACGGATCGTGTGCTCGACGCGGCCCGTCGTCCAACCGACCGTGACCCGGGCGCCGGAGCCGGGCTGTCCGCAGCGGCGGCGCAGAAGGTGGGCCACCCGGACGGTCTCGTCGGGGTCGCCGACGAGGGTGACGTTGCGGATTGCCTGTGGATCAATGGCTTTGGCGCCCATCGCGTTGCGGTACTCCAGATCGACTCGAGGTGTCGGGACGTCCTCGAGCCAGACCGACCGTACCTCCGCCGGCGGATCGCCGGAGCGGAATTCGACCCCAAAGTAGAACGTGTTCCTATACGGTCGGGCTGTGCAGAAAGAACAACGGCCCGCCGTGCCAGACTGGTTCACTGCGGACGACGGCGTGGTGCGCCTGAAGGGAAGTCGCTGCGAGGTTTGCGCCACCCCGTATTTCCCGCGGAACACGCTGGCCTGCCGCAACCCGCAGTGTCCCGGTCCGAAGGATGGCTCCGAGCTCGTCGAGCATCTGTTTTCCAGACGCGGGCGGATCTGGTCGTACGCGGACGCTCGGTACAAACCTCCGGCGCCCTATGTCTCGCCCGATCCATTCGAGCCGTATGTCGTTGCGGCAGTGGAACTCGAGGCCGAGCAGATGGTGATTCTCGGGCAGGTCGTGCGCGGCCTCACGGTGGACGACCTGGCCGTCGGCATGCCGGTCGAATTGACCCTCGGCACGCTGTACGCCGACGAGGAAGCGGAGCACACGGTGTGGATGTGGAGGCCGATCGATGACTGACACGAACGATCGCGACATCGCCGTCCTCGGTGCGGGCATGCACCAATGGGGCAAGTGGGGGCGCAACTTCGTCGAATACGGGCTGGTCGCCGCCCGCGCGGCGCTGGCCGATGCCGGAGTGAACCACCTCGACGTCGGCTATATCGCCGGCGCGGACACCATCCGCAATGGATACCCCGGTTTCGTCTCGGGCGCGACTTTCGCTCAGGCGCTGGGGTGGTCGGGTGCGCGGATCTCGAGCAGCTACGCCGCCTGCGCCTCCGGTGCGCAAGCCATCGCCAACGCACGCGCCCAGATCCTGGCGGGATTGTGCGACGTGGCACTGGTGGTGGGCGCGGATGCCGCCCCGAAAGGCTTCTTCCAGCCCGTCGGCGGTGAGCGACGCGATGATCCGGACTGGTTGCGTTTCCACCTGCTCGGCGCTACCAATCCCATCTATTTCGCGCTGTACGCCCGCCGCCGCATGGCGCTGCACGGCGCCACGCTCGACGATTTCGCCGCGGTCAAGGTGAAGAACGCCAGGCACGGCCTGAACAACCCGCATGCCCGCTATCGCAAGGAGGTTTCGGTCGAGGAGGTCGCCGCCTCGGCGATCGTCTCGGACCCGTTGCGGCTGCTCGACATCTGCGCGACCAGCGACGGCGGGGCCGCACTGGTGTTGACCTCGATGGAGTACGCGCGCCGGCACGGCGTCGCCGACCCGGTCCGCATCCGGGCGCTGTCGACCGTCACGCCGACGTTCCCGAAAACCGTTCTCGACCTGCCGGATTTCGCGACGGACTCCGCGGTGGCCGTCGAGGCACCGCCCCGCCCGTTCCGTTCCGCCCTCGCCCACGCCGCGTACGAGGAGGCCGGGCTCGGTCCCGCCGATCTGTCCCTCGCGGAGGTCTACGACCTGTCCACCGCACTGGAGCTGGACTGGTACGAGGACATCGGGCTCTGCGAGACGGGCGGCGCGGAGGCACTGTTGCGCAGCGGCGCGACGACCTTGGGCGGACGTGTGCCGGTGAACCCCAGCGGCGGCCTGGCCTGTTTCGGTGAGGCGATCCCCGCGCAGGCCATCGCCCAAGTCTGTGAGCTCACCTGGCAGCTGCGCGGCCAGGCCGACGGCCGCCAGGTGGACAATGCCCGCGCGGGTATCGCGGTGAACCAGGGCCTGTTCGGCCACGGCTCGGCCATCATCGCCACCCGCTGACATCGCGGGTCTTTTCCAGGTCGGTCTCCGGAACCCGGGCCATGTCCGGGTTCCGTGACCGTGCGCTGCGTGGACGCGATTTGAGGCAAACGCCTCATGCGACCACGGTGGCGGCGGACCGATGATCAGGGCATGACGAAGCGAGTTCGGGAAGCACAGAGATCACCGGTCATGACCGAATCGACATTCGAATCGGCGACCGTCGAGCGGTTCGATACACCCACTTCAGTGGGAACGCCGGTCGGCGGGCGAGTCGATGCGGTCGACGTAAGCCGTCGTGTCGGGGCGCGACAGATTCTCCAGAAGCTGTCGTTGTCGGTCGAACCAGGCGAGTTGGTCGCCATCGCCGGCGGCAGCGGCGCGGGAAAGAGCACCTTGCTGGAGATCCTCGCGGGACTGCGACCACCCTCTGCCGGGGAGGTTCGGCACGACGGCGTCGTCCGCGGGGTCCGGGTCAGCGCCGATTCCCGTATCGGCTACGTGCCCCAGGAGGACATCATCCACCTCGAGATGCCCCTGCGCCGCACGCTTCGCTACGCGGCGCGGCTGCGGCTGCCCGCGGGCACCTCGGCGGCCGAGGCGGACCGGGTGGTCGAAGAGACGATGCGTGACCTCGACCTGGCCGATCGGGCCGAGGTGCCGGTCCGCGCGCTCTCCGGCGGCCAACGCAAGCGGGCCAGTATCGCCGTCGAGCTGCTGACCAGGCCACACCTGTTCTTCCTCGACGAACCCACCTCCGGGCTCGATCCGTCGACCGCGGCCGATGTGATGCGTCTGCTGCGCCGACTCAGCCAGCGCGGGGTCACCGTCGTCCTCACGACGCATGAGCCGACCGGCATCGACCGCTGTGACCGGGTGGTGTTCCTGGCGCGCGACGGTCACCTGGCCTTCACCGGCAGCCCGACCGAGGCTCGGCGCTACTTCGACGTCGAGGATCTCGCCGAGGTGTACGAGCGGCTGGCTCACGAGGACACCCCACAGATCTGGGCGCAGCGATTCGCGGACAGCGGTGGGAACCGGCCTGGCTCGGCTCTCCCGCCCATCCCCGCCACCCGTTCCGACGTCGAGCGCACGGACATGGTCCGGCAATGGTGGCTACTCAGCCGACGCAATGTCGATGTTCTCCTTCGCAACCGGCTGACCCTGGCGGTCCTGCTCGGCTCACCGGTGCTCGTCACGGCGATGATGGCGACGCTGTTCCAGCGAGACGCGTTCGATCCGCGCAACACGGCCGACCTCGGCCCGGCCCAGATCGTGTTCTGGATCGCGTTCGCGGGCTTCTTCTTCGGCCTTACCTACGGCCTGCTCCAGATCGTCGGGGAGATGGCCGTCTTCCGGCGCGAGCGCCTGGCCGGACTCAGCGTGGGCGCCTACGTGGCGTCCAAGGTGACAGCGCTGCTTCCGGTGCTTGCCGGAGTGAGCGCGGTGCTGCTCGGTGTGCTGCGGGCGCTCGGTCGGCTCCCCGCCGTCGGCTGGGACGTCTCCGCCTTGCTGTTCGTGACGATCGTGATCGAGGCGACCTCGGCACTGGCCCTCGGATTGCTCGCCTCGGCCGCGGTCTCCAACGCCGCGCAGGCCGCCCTCGCCTTGCCGATGCTCTGCTTCCCTCAGGTGTTGTTCGGTGGCGCCATAGTCCCCGTCGACGAAATGGCCCTCCCGGGACGCTTGATGAGTCTGGGCCTGTCCAACCGTCACGCATTCGAAGCGCTGGGTCGCGACCTGTATCTCGAGCGCTACACCGCCACGCTGCCTGCCATGTCCGCCTACGGCGACACCTTCCACGGAGGCACCGGCGCCAGTCTCCTCGCGCTCGCCTCGTTCGCCGTCGGCCTCGTGCTGGCCACGATATGGGTCTTGGATCGGCGGTCCCGGCCCGGCGCATCCCGCTGAAGTACCTGGGGCAGCGGATGTTTCACTGTCCGACGGCCGTATGGACCGGGAAGCCCGCCAGCCCCCGGTCGATCGCGGCGAGACTGGCCTGCGTGCGGTTGTTCACGCCGAGTTTGGCGTAGACCCGTTCGACGTGGTTGCGCGCCGTCTTCTCGGCGATGAACAGTTCGGCGGCGATTTCTCTGTTCGATCGGCCCTGCGCGACGAGTCGCAGGATCTCGACCTCTCGGTCGGTCAGCCCGGCCGGCCAGGGCGTGCGCCGCGAGTTCCGCGAACCGGCCACCGCGAGCACGGCCGCAGTCGACTCGGCGTCGAGGCGTCCGGCGCGCGCCTGCTCTCGTATCCGATCGGCAGCGCCGCGAGGATCGAGCGACGCCCGGTAGGGACGCGGCTCGAGCAATCGCTGATAAGCGTCCGCCGTGGCGAGCAGCCGGTCCTGCGCGGTCAACTCCGCGCCGGCGATCCCCCGGGGAAAGCCGGACCCGTCGATCCGTTCCCGGTGCTTCATCGCGAGGGGCACCACCGGCTCCAAGCCGTTGACCCGACTCAGTATCCGGCCGGTCAGATCCGGATACATCCGTACCCGTTCCCATTCGGCCGTGGTGAGCGGCCCCTTCTTCTCCCAGATCCGGTTGGACACGCCCATTTTGCCGAGGCCGTGCACCAGACCGGCACGGTAGAGATGGGTGATGTCCGACGGCGACATGCCCAGATGCCGGGCCGCCCCGGCCACCAGGTTCGCGACGCCACGCGAATGCCCCAGAGTGAACGGAGATTTGAGATCGGCGAAATCGGCCATGGCCTCGAGCAACTCGTCGCTCTCCTCGGCCGTCAAGGTTCGGTCACGATCCGGCGCTCGGGCCAACGCCGCTGTCCAGACGTCGATTTCGAGCAACCCGTCCACGATCGCCGCCGCGTCGCGCTCGAACACCGCCGCCACGGCTGGGCTGAACTGACTGCCGCGCCGAGAACGGACGACATCCTTGGCGTGCTCGAGCCCGCCCGTGCGCAGGTGTACCTCGACGACGTCCGCGACGTGCGCGATGTGGATCTCGACCGGGATATCGTCTCCGCGGGAACCGTTGGGCAACCCCCGGCCGTCCCAGCGTTCGAAGGCGTGGGCCAGCGCCTTCGCGACCTGCTCGTCCAGACCCATCCGATCGGAGAGAACGCCGGCGGAACTGCAATGGGACTGGATCAGTGTGGCGACTTGGCTGCGGGCGGTGACCAGAAAGGACGTGGCACGGATGCCGCGCTCCCAGCCCGGCAGTCCCCGTCCGACATGACTCGTCATCAGCCGCAGAAACGCGAGGCCGGTCATGTCCACCGTGTAGGTGTCGGCCCGGAAGGCGATGTCGTCGCCGAAGAGCGCCGAGAGCTCGTGGGAGTCGGCGTGACAACCGATCCACCCGACCAGATTGGCGTAGTACACCGTCGCCCGCTGTTGCGGGTCGAGACTCATCCGCTCGGCGATCCGTGCCGCGATCAAGGACGAGCGAAGCATGTGTTCCATCGGCTGACCCAGACCGAGGTCGATCGCCAGCGATATCGCAGCGAGCAGTTCGGCTCTGCTCAGACCCTTTCCCGAGCCGGGCGGCATCCCGTGCGGGTGCATCTTCCCATTGTCCTAGACCTGGCCACCCAGGAAGCCAGGTCTCATCCGAAGAAGTCGGCTCAGATGCAGAAGCTCAGCGACACCGATCCGAGCGGAATGTTGAGGCAGACGACCACCGGGCCGAGTGCGGGGGTGGTCTCGGGCGAGGGCGCGGCCGACGCGGTGGGCGCGGCGATGGTGCAGACGGACAACGGGATCACAATCGCGGCGAGCGCCGCGGCAGCCTTGGCGAGCATTTCCATGGTTCCTTTGCTGAGAGACGATAACGACTTACAACCGTGACTCTCCTCGATGGTCCGCCGACGCGGTGACGGGGACAAGGCTTGCCGCCACATCGCCCGGTCACCGGGGGTTTGTTGTGTGAAAAAGATACTCACGGTTCGATGTGTCCGGTTTCCACGAGCTTCGAACAGGTCGCGGACGTTGTTTCGGACCGCAGACATGGGAAATCGGCCCGTCCCGAATCGAATCGCCCAGCGGGGGAGTCGCGCCGACTTCACTCGCCACCTACCGCGCCCGGCGGGGGACCAATCGGCTCGAGCACTCGCTCGACCAAGGCGGTGTTGCAGTATTCGACGACCTCGGCCAGACGCCCGTCAGCGACGCGGAAGATCATGCAGTAGGTCTGCTCGTACGTCTCGCCTCGCGTGGTGATGCCGTGGCCGCGCGCCTGCACCACGACACGATCGCCGTCGCCGACGATACTGTCCGCCTCCAGCCGATAGCTGCTGAACTGCGCCATCAACGGCCGCAACATCTCGTGCAGCACAACCGATTTCGGCGCCCAGGTACCCGCCCAGGACCAGCCGCCGGGAAAGATCCACGCGAAATCGTCGGCCATCGCCTCGCCGAGCGCGCGCATATCGCCGCGGGCCATCCGATCGAAGATCTCGCGCACCAGTTCCTTGTTCGCGTTCTGCACAGTCGCCATGATCGTCACCACATTCCGCATTCGGTCGCACACCAATCTAGCCCTCGCGCAAACATTTTCGAGACCCGGATTCTCGGGCGTGCACGTCGGGCGGGGCCTGCGCTCAGCGGGCTGGGTCATCGGCCGGTGCGGTCATCGGCCGGTGCGGGTCTGCGACAAAGACAGCATGATCAGCGGCGAACGACGTCGAAGAGAAATCCCTCCATCGTGACTCCTGGCGCGAACGAGAACGCGACGCCCGTCGAAATCGGCTTGGTCGTCACTGCCTGACCGGCGATCCGCTCCAGCACGAAGATCAGCGAGACGCTCGACATGTTCCCGTACTCACTCAGCACATCCCAGCTCGTCGACGCGGCTTCCGGCGGCAGGCCGAGCGATCGCGCGGATTCGAGCAGGATCTTCGGCCCGCCCGGATGGATCGCCCACACATCGATGTCCTGCCGCCGCAATCCATTGCGGCGCAGAACGTCTCCGACGACGGGAGCGACGCCGTTGTAGATGTACTCGGGTACGTTCTCGGACAGCTCACAGCTGATGCCGTCGTGGTTGACGCCGACCGCGATGCCGTCGTCGGTTCCCTCGAACAGGTGAGTGAATTTGTCCCGGATGACGATCGTCCCGGATTCGGCCTGCTCCGCCCCTCGCCGTGCCCCGATGACGACCGCACCGCACCCGTCGCCGAACAGGCTGTGAGTCACCGCGTCGTCGATGTCTTCGACGGGGACGGCATGCACCGAGTTCAGCTCGATACACAGGACCATCGCCTTCTTGTCCGGGTTGGCCCGCACGAAGTCCGAGGCAGTGCGAATTCCGTTCATCGCCGCCGCACAGCCCATGAAGTTGACCACCAGGCGAGCGACCGACCGAGGCAGTCCGAGATCTTCGACGACCGCGACATCCACGCCGGGCGCGATAACACCGGTGCTCGTGGCGAACACCAAAAGGCCGAGATCAGCCGGGTCGACACCATCGAGCGCGCGCCGAGCCACATCGATCGCCAATGGAACGGCATGGCGGTAGAACAGGCGCATGCGATCCTGGATCTTCCTCGTTTCGCCACCAGGCGCGTGAAGTCGAGGATCCAGCGGGTCGACCGCGAATCGCCGGCTGTCGATCATGGTCTTGCCGAAGATGCGCCTGACCCGGGTTCGCTGCTCCGGATCGGTGAACTGTCCAGCCATCCAGTCCGCTGCCTCCGATTGGTCGAGGACCAGGCTGGGCGCGCCGGTCGCAATCGCCTCGATGACGGGTACGGCCGTCGGCGGCGCCGACAGCATCGTGTGCTGACGCGCGTGCACAGCCGTGCGGGTGAGCAGTGCCTGATCGAGAACAATGGACATAGCGCCGGTTCTTCCTCGCGTGGGCGATCGGGGATGGGTACTCCCATCGTCGAGGAGCAAATGTTCGGCAAATAGACCCCCAAGGGGGCGCGTGCACCCACCCCCGGTGTTGCCCAGAGCGCGCCGGCGCAGTCAGTCCTCGCTGGTACTGCGTGCCGCGGCGAGGAAGTCACGAACCTTCCGCAGGTCCTTGACGCCAGGGCTCGCCTCGACACCGCTCGACACATCAACGCCCCACGGCTGAACCGAGCGAATCGCCTCGACGACGTTGTCGGGGCTCAGCCCGCCCGCGAGCATCCACTTGCCCTCGGGTTTGCGAGCCTCGAGCTCCGAGAGGTCCCATCGTTCACCGGACCCCGGCTTCGGCGCGTCGAGAAGAAGCGCCTCCTCACCGAACGCGCCAACGGTGAGATCGGGGTCCGCCTTCAGTGACGTCGCCCGCCAGACTCGCGGGACGATCGCCAACGCATCGGTGAAGTCGTCGCGCGTGTACGCACCATGCAACTGCAACACCGTCACACCGAGCTTCGCGGCGGTTTCCGCGGCCTCCACGGCGGACATGTCATTGACGACCAGGACCGTGTCGACCCGGCCAAAGGCCGCCGCCACGATCTCGGCAGCCGCGCCGAACTCCAGCCGCCGGGGGCTGGTCCGATTCATCACCACACCGATCGCGTCGGCTCCGGCTTCGACCGCCGCGTCCACCGCGGCAACGGAAGTCAGTCCGCAAATCTTCACGTACACGACAACGAACCTACCGCGCCCCGAAAGAGCTATTCCGTTCCATGCGGCGCGCGGCCGAACTCGTCGCTCGACGGACCTGACCGCGCTCATATGGGACGATGACGCCGAGTGCGGTGAGACCGTCAGCCGACGCCATCCACATTGCCAGTGAAGGAGCGCCTCATGGCACCGGTGCCGACAGAAAGATCCAGCACCACCCTCGTACTCATGGTGCTGGCGTCGGGCCAGTTCCTGATGACTCTCGACAGCTCCGTGATGAATGTGTCGATGGCTACTGTCGCCCAGGACGTCGGCACCACGATCACCGGAATCCAGACCGCCATCACCCTGTACACCCTGGTGATGGCGTCACTGATGATCACGGGCGGCCGAGTGGGCACCATTCTCGGTCGGCGCCGGGCTTTCGGGGTCGGCCTCGTGATCTACGGCGTGGGCTCGTTCACCACCGGGCTGGCACCGAACCTGCCGATCCTCCTAGTGGGTTGGTCGCTGCTCGAAGGCATCGGCGCCGCACTGATCATGCCCGCGATCGTCGCCCTCGTCGCGGGCAACTTTCCTCCCGAACGCCGGTCCGCCGCCTACGGACTGGTGGCGGCGGCGGGAGCGATGGCAGTCGCGGTAGGCCCTCTTCTCGGCGGTGCCGTGACCACGTTCGCATCGTGGCGGTACGTCTTCTTCGGCGAGGTGGTCGTCGTCGTGCTGATTCTGCTCGTTCTGCGCCGGGTCGAGGACGCTCCCGCGGAACGTGTCCGGCTGGATCTCGTCGGATCCGTCCTCTCCGTGATCGGGCTCGGCATGGTCGTCTACGGTGTGCTGCGGTCCAGCGAATGGGGCTGGGTACGTACAGAGGCAGAAGGCCCTGCCGTGCTGGGCTTGTCGCCAGTCATCTGGCTACTGATCGGTGGCCTACTGCTGTTGTACTTGTTCTGGCGGCGGCAAATCTATTTGACGAAGCACGGACGCGACGCGCTGGTTGATCCGGACCTGCTGGCGAACCGACAGCTCGCCGGGGGCCTGAGCATGTTCTTCGCGCAGTTCGCGGTGCAGGCCGGGGTGTTCTTCTCCGTGCCGCTGTTTCTGTCGGTGGTGCTCGAGCTCAGCGCGCTCGAGACCGGGGTGCGGATCCTGCCACTGTCGATTGCGCTGGTTCTTGCCGCCGCGGGCATCCCTCGGCTCTTGCCGCGTGCCAATCCACGCCGCGTCGTTCGCGTGGGTCTGGGCGCGATGATCGTCGGCATTCTCATCCTCGCTGCCGGTATGGACCCGGGCGCCCATGCGGGTGTCGTGTCGATTCCGATGCTGTTGATGGGAGTGGGCTTGGGCGCCTTGGCTTCTCAACTCGGGGCCGTCACGGTATCCGCCGTTCCCGATTCGGAGAGTGCCGAGGTCGGGGGACTGCAGAACACCGCAAGCACTCTCGGTGCGTCCCTGGGCACCGCACTGATCGGGTCGGTCCTGATCGCCACGCTCACGTCGTCCGTGATCGAAGGCATCGAGAACAATCCAGCAATTCCGGCTTCCGTACAGGAGCAGGCCACGACGGATTTGGCTGACGGAGTGCCGTTCCTGTCCAACACCCAGTTGACGGACGCTCTCGACACTGCAGGAGTCGGCGACACCACAGGTGACGCCATCCTCGCGGTCAACTCCGCCGCCCGTCTCGAGGCCTTGCAGGTGGCATTCGCCGTGACCGCTCTGCTCGCGATCGCCGCGCTGTTCGGCACCGGCCTGTTACCTCGCCGACCGGTCGGCCCACCGAGCACGAAGATCCCTGGCACGTCAGGCCGAGATGGGTAGGCCTGGAAGTTCACCAAGTGATACGTCACAGTGACGTTTTGCTTGGTGATCGTCCCAGCGCGGGGAAGTGGCGCCAAGTCGAATCTTGGCCAAACCCTAGATATTCGGATGAAATCCGAGGAACGCCGGAAAATTTCCGACAGCGAAATCTGCGGCCAAGGGGACACCGCGTCGGCGTTCCGCGCAGCACGGGAACCCGCGAGCGTGGTCGCCGAACGAAGGATCCCGACTAGGCCGACGCAGCGCCACAGCACGCAAACTGGCAGCGCCGCAAGCAGATCCAACCCCTTCCAGCGGCGCCGTTCTCGCACCGATAATCGACATTATGTCAAGTAAGGGTTTCGCATGCACTCCCCGCGACTCGGGCCTGGCCCGCATCCCCGGCGATGTCGCGAACGACGCACCATCGTCCGTCCCCTCGGGAGGCAATGACGTGCCAGCCACGTCGCGCATTAGGCGAACACGGCGAGACTGACGTTGCGCGACACCCCGACGACGCGGACGGCCTTGGTGCTCATGCCCGGACCGCTGGCGCCAGAATCTGCTCGCACCACTCGCGGAAGCTCGTCGGGCTCGCGGTCGCGTCGGTGCGCGGCACGCCGTGATCGAGGCCGTTCTCCTTGGCGCGCATCATGTCGACGTAGGCGGTCGCGATCGGATCGCTGACGCCTCGCGCGGTCAGTGCGGTGCGGAAGTCGTCGAGAGACTGTCGCTGATAGCGGATGGGGCGGCCGAGCACCTCGGACATGGTGTGCGCCATGTCGTTCGGCGCCAGATCCTCCGGTCCCAGCAACGCGACCTCGCCACTCCCCGACCAGGATCGGTCGAGCAGCAGGCGGGCGGCCGCCGCGGCGATATCGCGGGTGGCTACCATCGGCGCCTTGCTGTCGGCGGCGGCGGTGCCGGTGAAAACGCCGTCGTCGCGGATCGAAATCGCCTGCCACAGCAGGTTGTCCATGAACGACGGGTTCGCCAGCGCCCGATAGGCCACGCCCGAACTCGCGATGAGCTCGTCCATGGCCAGCGATGCCGTCACCTGCCCGGCGCGACCCGCGACGGGAGTACCACGCCCGAGCGCCGAGACACCAACGACGCGGCCGACGTCGTGGGTGGTGAACGCTTTCACGGCGGCGCGCGTGAACCCCGAGAACGCGGCGTCCAGATCCGGCGCGTAGAGGTCGGGCGGAACCAGCCAGAAGACCGCGTCCGCGCCGGCGAAGGCCCGGTCCACGACATCGGCGTCGCCGTGCGATCCGGTGACGATATCGACGCGGGAGCGGATCGCCTCGGGGAGCTTTCCGGGATCGCGCACAACGACGCGCAATTCCTCACTGCGATGGGGTGTTTCGAGCAGGATGTCCAGCAGTCTGCTGCCGATGTGACCTGTGGGAGCGGTGATTACGATCATGCTTCGAGTCTCGTGACAGTTCATCGCCGCGTCCAAGACCCTTTCCGCAGATTGATACCGTGAAGGTATGGATCTGGATCTGCGCAAGCTCCGCTACTTCGCCGCAGTGGCAGAGCACCGGCACTTCGGCCGGGCGGCGGAAAAGCTCTACATCGCCCAGCCAGTACTGAGCCGTCAGATCAAGGCTTTCGAGCAAGAATTGGATTGCGCACTGCTCGTGCGAACCACCCGCAACGTGGAACTGACCGCCGCCGGGAAGCAGCTCTACGAGGAGGCGCAGGGGATCCTCGCGGCGGTCGACGCGGCAGTGCGGCGCGTACACGATGTCGACCGCGGCGTGCGACGGCTGGTGGTCGCCTTCTCCCCCGGATTGCGTGTGTCGGAGGCGATCCGGGAATTCGTGAGGCGTCACCCGGAGGTCGAGACCGATGTCGTCCCGGCGCGCCGGTGGGAGCCGGACGCGCCGCTGCGCGACGGACGAGCTCAGATCGGTTACCTGCGAAGACCGTTCGATGAATCCGGCATGCGCGCCATCCCCGTCGGTCACGAACCTAGGGTTGCCTGTATGCCCGCGGCCCATCCGCTCGCGTCGCGCCGGGAACTCACCCTGGCCGATCTCGATGGTGAGCGGATGCTCGACATCCGGAACAGGCGGACGTTGTCACTGGAAGAGAAGTTCGAGCTCATCGCCTCCGGGCACGGTCTGGCGCTCGTCCCTGTGAGTGTGGCGCGCGCCTACGTCCGCCCGGGCCTCGTCCACCGCCCCGTCACCGACGCCCCCGGGGCTGAGACATGCCTGGTCGTCGCCGTGGACCACCACGACAAGCTCCTGCGCGAATTCCTCGACATCGCCATCACGACGCTGCGGCACTGATTCGGCTGTCGCGACGGGCGGCGCGTCGGGAGCCGACCAGCAATAGGCCAGCGGCGATCAAGAGGACCAGCAAGGGTGACGGGCCGCCGACCGCGACGGTGACCAGGGTCCAACCAGCCACAACCCACGCGAGGAACGCTGGCGGCGTGATGCCTCGACGGTCCAGCCACAGCACCATCAGGCCGATCAGGAGGAAGGGCACGCCGAAGCTGAATACGGTGTACCACAACGTGGCCTCGGCATAGTTCATCGCGGTGGCATCGACCTTCCACCCCTCTCCGTTGAACCAGTCCGTGGCGTAGTCCGGGGCCGTCTCCACGAGCGCACCCACCGTGTGCCCGACTCCTGGAAACAACACAATGAGCCAGCCTGCCCACTTGATCATGCGAACTCCCTTCTCCGTGCGTGGAACCGTGTGACTCCACTCCGCAGCTGCGGCCTCGCGACATGCGTTCGCCTGGCCGCGACGCCCGGGCCCTGTTCTTGTATACGGCTGCGTATAGCTGAGGCTAGCCATGAAATACGGTGGCGTATAGATGGGGAACGCATGCGAGGAGTCACATCGCCGCGCCCTGAGGGGCATACCCGCCGGTCCCCTGTTCCGCGGTGAGAACATGGTCGACTTCTACGGCGACCGGGCAGCGCGTCGGCCATCTCGCGCCACAGCGATCGGCACGCACGGCCAGTTCGGACCGCTCGGCGACCAGAGGCCAACTCCCCCGAAGCGATTCGAGAGCGGCACGGAGTGGTTGACATAATCCGCAAGGCTGGGATTATGTCGAATGGTCGGGTGTTCAACTAATCTCGAAGTAGTGCTTGGACATTCACATGCGACCAGCGGCGCGTTCGCCTGGTCGGTGGCGGCGGCGACGCTGCCTCTCGCGGCGTTGACCTATCCGGTATTGCAGAGCAGCGAGGCCCGATTGGGGCCGGTGGACGTCGTTCTCGGCGTCTTTCTCACGGCGGGCGCGGCGCTGCTCCCCGATGCCGATCACCCCAAAGGAACGATCGCGCATGTGCTCGGCCCGCTCACCTATTTCCTCTGCAAAGTCATATCGAAAGTCGCCGGTGGACACCGGCAAGCCACGCATTCGTTCGCGTTCGTGATCGCGGCCGCGTACGGCACGTGGGCCGGAATGCATTGGATCGGCCGGGGATTCACTCTCGCGCTCGTGTTCTTCCTGCTTGCCCTGGCGGTGCGCGCGCTGCACCTGTACCCGCCGGGCGACGGGATCCGATCCTGGGGCACCATCGTCGTGCTCGCCACGGCGGGCACCTTCGCCATGGACCACTGGATCAGCGATCGACCCGCCTGGCTGCCGTTCTGCGTCGGCCTCGGCGCCTTCGCCCACCTCATCGGCGACTGCCTCACCGACCGCGGCTGCCGCCTCTTCTGGCCCTTCAAGCTCCGCACCTGCCTGCCGATCATCGAACGAACCGGGAACAAGGTCGAAACCTGGATCCTCACACCGCTGTTCGCCGTTGCCACACTCGGCGTGCTGTGGCACGTCTTCACCACGACTCCGTAGCGGACGAGGTGGGCCACTGCGTCGGCCCACCTCCTCTCCCCTTGTCTGTGCTTCTTTCATCGGTAGATCGTGAGAAGTGTCAGCTAGTTGAGAGTTGGTAGGTAGTTAGATATGCATATCTCGATATCGGGATTCCCAATGAAGGAGCGATTGGCCACATGCGGCCGAGGTCCGCCGAAGCCCCATCGAATGCGAGCGCCCCCCTCGACGGTCTCAACTCTTCAGCCGTCGCGTGCGCTGCCTCGCAAGACGTTGCGCCACTCCCCTGTTCACGAGCCCGACAGCCACCACCGAGCGCCGATGCCGAACGCAATCAGCTCGGCTTCGCTGCGCTCGCCGACCTCATGTCCGCACCGGAACTGTTCCGCCCTCCTAGCGTCTCCCCTGCGAGTTCACCGATCCACTAGCAGCTCACGGGATGCCGCCGGGCCGCGGCTGCGCCAGCAGAACCACAGCGATGTTCCCGGTAAGCACCTGCCGCGCCGCAGCCCACCACCGCAAGGCACCAATCGCACCCCATCGTTTCCCGGCATGGCGTGCCGCTTCCCTCCCCCTGTCTTTGCTTCGCCCGGCTCGCCGGGCGTTGGGGTTCTATAGGAAACATGGTTAGATGCGCATATCTACATAGCGGGATGTTAAATTTTCTGCCGTCGGTTTTCGCCGAGACCAACCCCACCCACGGATACGCTGACCGCATGCTCGCAGGCTGGACCATGCAACCGCACCGCTGGACGCCCCCACCCGCCCCGGAACGGGCCCGCGCGAAGCGCAGCACTCCCCCGCTACCGCCGGTCACCCGCATCGAACTCCCCGGCGAGGGACCCGAGGACGTGGTGCGCACGCCGGACGGGAAGGTGATCGCGGGACTCGCGAACGGCGCGATCGTGAGCGTCGACCCCGTCGACGGATCGGTGCGCGAACTGGCGAACACCGGCGGCCGCCCGCTCGGGCTGCACGCCGATGCCGATGGCTCCCTGCTGATCTGCGATTTCGCGCGCGGGCTGCTGCGCTTGGACCCGGACGGCACACTCGAGGTGCTGGTCGACGAGGTGGACGGCGAGCGACTCGCGTTCGCCAGCAACGTGGTTCGCGATCTCGACGGCACCATCTACTTCTCCGCGTCCTCGGCCCGTTATCCGCTGGACCAGTGGATGGGTGACCTGCTGGAACATTCCGGCACCGGCCGCCTGTTCCGGCGCGACCTTTCCGGAAAGGTCGAAACCCTCCTGGGCGGACTGCAATTCGCCAACGGCGTGGTGCTCGCCCCCGATCGCTCGTGCGTGCTGGTGGCCGAGACCGGCGCGTATCGGGTGACCCGCTACTGGCTGACCGGGCCGCGAGCCGGTACGCACGATCGGCTGATCGAGAACCTGCCGGGATTTCCGGACAATATGGCGCTCGGCAGCGACGGCTTGGTCTGGATCACGTTGCCCGCGCCGCGAGATGCCTTGCTGGACCGCCTACTCCCCCGCCCCGGCGCGCTGCGCCGTGTGGTGTGGTCGCTGCCCGCGTGGGCGCGTCCGAAGCCGCCGCGGACGGTGTGGGTGCTCGCGGTCGATTTCGATGGCACGGTCGTGCACGATTTGCAGACCGAGGGCACGGAGTACTCGATGGTCACCGGGATGGTCGAGCACGAGGGCATGTTGTATCTGGGCAGCTTGACCGAGTCGGCGATCGCCACGACCCGCGTGCCTCGCTGAGCCTTCCACCAAACAATCTCAGTGCACAGTTGTACACTGAATGCCATGTCGGAGAGTGTCCCGCAACGCCGGGCGGAGGTGCGCGCCCTGGCGCGCTTGGCGGGTGATGAGCTGGGCGGCGCGGTGGATGGCATCGCGACGATCCATCGGGCGGTGTCGAATCGTGTTTTCGCCGCGGTGCGCTGGGGCGTCGGTCCCGCTGCCGAGCCGGTCAAGGTGGTGCACGATGCGATCAGCGACGGCGTGTACCGGATCGTCGGCACCGCCGCGATCACCGCGGGGGCGGTGGGCGAACGGGCGGCGGATATCCCGGGCGCGCCACCGTCCCGCACCGTGTGGGGGTCGGGATTCCTCGCGGCGCTGCAAGGTCTGATCGGCGACCGCCTCGAGGACGGCATGCCGATTCTCGCGGGTCCGATGTCGCTGCGGGTGGATGGGAATCCCGTTGCGCCGGAGTCGATTACCGCGCACCTCGCGCCGAGCGGACACCTGGTGGTGTTCCTGCACGGCCTGGTCGAGACGGAGCACGCGTGGCGATTGGGTGGGCGCGCGACGTACGGCGAGCGCTTGGCGACCGATCTGGGGTGCGCGTGCGTTCAGGTGCGCTACAACAGCGGGCTGCACATCTCCGAGAACGCGCGGGAGCTGTCCGATCTGATGGAGCGGCTGGTCGAGCATTGGCCGGTGCCGGTGCGGCGCATCTCGTTGGTGGGGCATTCGATGGGCGGGCTGGTGGCGCGGGCGGCGTGTTTCGGTGCGGCGCAAGAGGATCGGGTATGGGTGCGGTCGGTGCGCCAGGTGGTGTGTCTCGGCTCGCCGCATCTGGGAGCGCCATTGGAGCAGGTTGTGCATCGGTTGTCGGCGGCGCTGGTCCGGTTGCCGGAGACCCGGCCGGTGGGCCGGATGCTGCGGCGGCGCAGCGCGGGGATCCGGGATCTTCGGCACGGTTCGCTGGTGGACGAGGATTGGCGCGGGGTGGACGCCGACGCGTTGGAGCGGCGTGCGGCGCGAGAGGTTCCGCTGTTGGAGGGCGCGGACCACTATTTCGTCACCGCCACGTTCACCAGGAGTGCGCGTCATCCGCTTGGCCGGGTCTTCGGTGACGGTCTGGTGCTGAGCCCGAGCGGTTCGGGTCGCGGACGGGCGCGGCGGCTCGGTTTTCTGGAGGAGAACGGTCTGCATCTGCCGGGCGCGAATCATTTCACGCTGCTGAACCACGAGGCCGTGTACGAGGCGTTGCGTGGGTGGTTGGGCGGTGAGCCCGCCGCGGCCCTCGGTGCGGGCCGGGCGGGTCGAGGTTCGCCTCAGAAGAGTCGTTCGGAGTGATTGTCGGCGGCGAAACGGACGTCGGCGGCGAAACGCTCCTCGATGTCGGTGTCGTCGTCGTGGTGCGCGGCGTAGAGCAGCAGGCAGCCGCGGATGCCGTCCAGGAGGTCTTCCAGCAGGTCGAGTGCGGGGCGGGCGGGGTCGAGTCGGCTGACCCGGAATTCGGCGAGCAGCGCGGCGCGGGTGGCTTTGTCGAAGTCGTAGCGGCGGGCGTGCTCTTCGAGTTCGGCGACCCGGGCGACCACGGCCCACGGCGCGGGCAGGTGGCCTTCGGAGACCGAGACGGCTTCGGCGATGAGGTCGGTGACGATGTCGGTGGCGGTCTCGCCGCTGTCGAGGCGTTCCAGGACGAGGCTGGGCGTTTCGACGGGAATGGCTTCGATGTCGTCGGCTTCGGCGATGACGTCGGTGATGGGGAGGTCGGCGAATTCGCCGGCGACCTCGGCGGCGGCGTGCAGCCAGTGGGCGGCGGCGACGGAGGCGGAGGCGGGGTCGAGGTCGGTGAACAGTTCGGGCGCGCCGAGTGGGTCGGTGCGCAGCAGAGTGTCCGCGGCGTGGACCTGGGCGGGTGAGACGTCGGGGCGGGAGAGTTCGACGGCTTGGCGGGCGCGGCCGGAGAGGTCGCCGAGCTCGGCGGCTTCGATGGCGGCCTGCTCGCGGCGGATTTCGGCGACGATGGTCTCGGTGAGTTCGTCGGTGTCGATGCTGTGCAGGCAGCGGCCGACGCGGTGGGCGGATTCGACGACGCCGCTGTAGGAGACGAGCAGTCCGGCTTCGGTGGGCAGGTTGGGGTCGCGCAGGCCGTTCTCGACTTCGGTGAAGTTGCGGCGTTCTTCGGCGCGGCGCCAGGCTTCGCTGTCGGGGATGTCGGGGTCGCCCGCGGCGGCCGCGGGGTGGGTGTAGGTGCGCCAGTGGAAGCGCGACAGCGTGGTCAGATTCGACGCCAGATCCGTTGCCAGCTCGGGTGTTGTCGGCGGCAGCAGGGCCACCGTCTCCGCCAGGTCGCCGCGTCCGGTCGCCCAGATGGCGACGAGTGCGTTGCGGTCGGCGTCGAATGCGTATCGGGTCACGTGGCACATCCTCACGCATCGGGTGGCGGCGTGGGGGTATTGGGTTGCTTTGGTTGTGGCTCCGGCGGCGTTTCGGCGTGGCACGCTGGTGGTCATGACTCTCGATCACGGTGATCCCGGTGACGCGCCGTCGGTGCCCGGTCCGCTCGGTGCGGTGGTGAACGCGGCGCGGCCTTCGGCGGCGGAGGAGGCGAGAACCGTTGCGGCGGCGACGAATATCGCGACTTTGGCGAGCCTGAGCGAGGACGGGGCGCCGTGGGCGTCGTTCGTGACGTACGGGTTGTTGGACGGTGCGCCGGTGTTGTGTGTGTCGCGGATGGCCGAGCACGGCCGGAATCTGGCGGGCGATGCGCGGGCCAGTCTGTCGATCGTGGCGCCGGAGCGGCCCGCGGATCCGTTGGCGGGTTCGCGGATCACGCTGGCAGGGGTGGTGGAGCGTCCAGTGGGCGCGGAGTTGGCGGCGGCGCGGGAGGCGCATGTGGCTGCGGTGCCCGCGGCGCGGATGTATGTCGAGTACAGCGATTTCTCGCTGTGGGTGTTGCGGGTCGGCCGGGTGCGGTGGGTCGGCGGGTACGGGCGGATGGATTCGGCGACGGCCGAGGAGTATCTGGCGGCCGAGGCGGATCCGGTGGCGCCGGTGGCGGCGCGGGCGGTCGCGCATCTGAACGACGATCACGCGGACGCGCTGTTGTCGATGGCGCGGGTGCTCGGTGGTTATCCGGATGCGACGGCGGCGCTGTGCGAGCGGGCGGATCGGTACGGGCTGGACCTGCGGGTGGAGACGCCGCGCGGGGTGGCGCGGACCCGGGTGGGTTATGCGGAGCGGCTGGATGGTGTCGACGGATTGCGTACGGCGACAGTGGAATTGGCGCGGCGGGCGCGGGAGGGCTGAGGTCGCGGTCGGCTGAGTAGTCCTACGCTTCCGGTCACGTGCGGACCCGGTGATGCTGGCTGTCATGGAGCGGTATCGGGGGTGGCGGACGGCATGTCCGCCGGTCGTGGCGGATTCACTGATCATCGTCCGCGAGGGTGGTGCGTGATGCGGCCGCGAATGCTGGGGCGAGTATGCGGCGGTCGCTGTGCGAGGCCGGACTCGTCGTCGGAGGTGCCGGATCCTCGGCGCGATAATCACTCGCCGAGGCGGCGCGGCTCGATGATCGCGCGGGCCGCTTCCTGCCCTGAGGCTCAGTCGCAGTAGGAGTTTTATGATCCCGCGTGGCAGCGGGATGATCGGGCAGAACGGCGCAGAGCCACCGGATCCTCGGCGGGATAATCACTCGCCGAGGCGGCGCCGCTCGATGATCGCGCGGATCGCTTCCTGTTCTCAGGCTCAGGCGCAGTAGGAGCGTTACGCGCCCGCGAGGCAGCCCGGCAAGCACGCCGATCAGCGATCGCGGCGAGGTCGCATGGTTCAGGCCGGGTCACGGGCGGGCACGGTGAGCATCGCGACGAGCATGTCGGCGATCTCAGCGGTGTCGGTGTCGAGGTGCGGAGTGCGGCTGCCGTCTTGGAGTGCGCGTTCGTAGTCGGCGACGAGTGCGAACAGCACGGTGGTCATGGTTTCGAGGCGTCGGCGGCGGTGGCGGGGCGACAGCTGCGGGAGCGCGGCGCCGAGGCGGGTGGCGATGATGCGGACCGCGGCGCGGTCGGCGCCGGCGAGGCGGCGGGCGTCGGCGATGACGGGGTGGGTGCGGACGACTTCGAGGAAGCGGCCGTAGTGGCTGGTGCGGTCTTGGCCGACGAGTTCGAGCATGGGTCCGACGAGCATGCCGACCAGTGCGTGCGGGTCGGCGCCGGTGCCGTCGGCTTCGTGGGCGGCGAGCAGTTCCATGCGGCGCTGTTCGAGGCGGTTCATCCGGCGCTCGACGATGGCTTCGACGAGTCCGTTGCGGGAGTCGAAGTAGTAGTGCACCGCGGAGTTGTTGCGTTGGCCCGCGGCGGCGGCGATGTCGCGCAGCGGGACGTCGACGCCGCGTTCGGCGATGAGTCGCTCCCCCGCGTCGAGCAGGGCGGCGCGCGAGTCGTCGGCTTGCATAGGCACCCACTGTACTGAACCCGAGTCTTGACCAAGTTAATCACCAGTGATTAATTGGCTGGGAGATGTTCGCCATGGCGATGCCGTGGGCGTGCCGCCCACCGACGAGCTGTTGTCCGGCGACGACCGAGCAGGAAGGCTGATTCCATGCGGTTCACGTACGCGGAGACGATGACCGACCCGTCCTACTACGTGCCTTTGGCGCAGGCCGCCGAGGCGGCCGGGTACACCTCGATGGCGGTGGCCGACAGCGTCGCCTATCCCCGCGACTCCGACGCCACCTACCCCTACACCCCCGACGGCAGCCGGGAGTTCCTGGAGGACAAGCCCTTCATCGAGGCGTTCGTGCTCTCGGCGGCGATGGCGGCCGCGACGACGAAGCTGCGGTTCACCCCCTTCGTGCTGAAGCTGCCCATCCGCCCGCCGGTGCTGGTGGCCAAGCAGGCCGCGTCGGTGGCGGCGCTGAGCGGCAACCGGTTCGGCCTCGGTGTCGGGATCAGCCCGTGGCCGGACGACTTCGAGATCATGGACGTGCCGTTCGAGAAGCGCGGCGCGCGCATGGACGAGTGCGTCGACATCGTGCGCGGCCTCACCGCGGGCGGCTATTTCGAGTACCACGGCGAGTTCTACGACCTGCCGCCGATCAAGATCAATCCGGTGCCCACCGAGCCGATCCCGATTCTCATCGGGGGGCACAGCGGTCCGGCGCTGCGGCGTGCCGCCCAGCGCGGCGACGGATGGATGCACGCGGGCGGCGATCCCGCCGAGCTCGATCGGCTGCTGGCCAGGCTGGACAAACTGCGGGCCGAGTACGGCACCCGCAAGGATTTCGAGGTGCACGTCATCTCGCTGGACGGTTTCACCGTCGACGGCGTGAAGCGGCTGGAGGACAAGGGCGTCACCGACGTCATCGTCGGCTTCCGCAATCCGTACACCCGCGATCAGGACACCGAGAGTCTGGAGACCAAGATCGCGAACCTGTCCCGGTTCGCCGAGCACGTCATCGCGCGCACCGCGTCCTGAGATCGGCGCGGTCGGCCGCACGCCCGCCCGAAGACTCGCGCACGGCCGAGCGAGGGGCAGCCGGACGAAGTCGGGCCTCGAGCCGCACATGGCCATAGCGAAGGCACAGGTACGCACCAGGGGCGCAGTCGGACGAAGTCCGTTCGCGAGCCGCGCACGGCCATAGCGAAGGCGGAGGTACGCATACGGTGGTGCGGTGAGCATCGCCGACCGATTGAGCGCATCGCTGGGTGTCGCCGTCCACGCGGTGACCGACCTCGGGACGAGCCACGACTGGACGCTGCACCGGGCGGAGCTTTCCGACGGTCGCGTCGTCTTCGTCAAGGCCGCCGCGGACCGGGATGGGGTGTTCGCGGCGGAGGCGGCGGGTCTGCGCTGGCTCGGGGCGGGCCATTCCGCGCTGGTTCCGCCGGTGCTGGCCGCCGAGGACGGGATGCTGGTGTTGCCGTGGTTGCCCGACGTCGTGCCCTCGCCTGCCGCGGCGGCGCGCTTCGGCCGGGATCTCGCTGTGCTGCACGCGGATTCGCCGGGGGTCTTCGGCGCGCCGTGGCCCGGCTGGATCGCCGAACTCCCGCTGGACAACACGCCGAGCGAGGGTCCGTGGGCGCGCTGGTACGCCGAACGCAGGTTGCGCCCGTTCGTGTCCCGCACCGCGGACGTGCTCGGCGCGGACGGGGTGCGGCTGCTGGAGCGAGTGATGGAGTCCATCGAGGAGTTGGCGGGTCCGCCCGAGCCACCGGCGCGCCTCCACGGTGATCTGTGGTCGGGCAATCTGCGCTGGACCGAGGCGGGCGTGGTGCTCATCGACCCGGCGGCGCACGGCGGGCACCGGGAGACCGATCTGGCGATGCTCGCGTTGTTCGGCGCACCGCACCTGGATCGGGTCGTCGCCGCCTACGAGCGGACTCGCCCGCTGGCGGCGGGGTGGCGTTCCCGGGTTCCGCTGCATCAGCTGCATCCGCTGCTGGTGCACGTCGCGCTGTTCGGTTCCGGGTATCGCGCGCAGACTCTCGCCGCCGCCCGCGCCGCACTCTCGGCATGACTCAGGAACTCGACGCGTTCAAGTACTTTCGCGTTTCGGCGTCGGCGGGGAAGAACGATTCGATGGCGAGCTCGGCGACGGTGACGTTCATCGGCGTGCCGAACACTGTGGTGACCGACAGAAACGACAGTTCCGCGCCGTCGTGGCGCAGCCGCAGCGGGACGGTGACCTGCTCCGGCTCCGGTAGCGCGACCTCGGTTTCCCCGCCCGGGTAGGCGCGCAATTCCGCGCGCAGCGCGATCAGTTCCGGGGCGCCGGTGATCTCGATCTGGCGCGACAGCCGGGCGAACAGGTGTCCGCGCCATTCGGGGAGGTTGGCGATCCGCGGCGCGAGGCCGCCGGGATGCAGGCTCAGCCGCAGCGCGTTGACCGGCGCGGTGAGCAGCCCCGCGTCGATACCGGTGAGCATCACGGCCACACCGGCGTTGGCTTCCACCATGTTCCAGTTCTGGTCGATGGCCAGCGCCGGGTAGGGCTCGTGGCCGACCAGGATCTGGCGCATCGCCTGCCGCACCGCGTCCATCTCGGGGGTGTCGAGGGTCGGTTCGGCGTAGGCGGGCGCGTAGCCCGCCGCCAGCAGCAGACGGTTGCGTTCGCGCAGCGGTATGTCGAGGTGATCGCACAGGTGCGCGAGCATCGTGCGGCTCGGGGTGGCGCGGCCGGTCTCGATGAAACTGAGGTGGCGCGCGGAGGTTTCGGCGCGGCCGGCCAGCTCCAGCTGACTCAGTCGACGCTCGAGCCGCCAGTGCCGCAGCAGATCGCCCGCTGTTCGAGTACTCACCTCGCCGATCCTACGAATCCGGCGGGCGCCGCACGATTACCCGCGAGGTAATGAGCGCGGCTCAGGGCGCGGTGCCGCGCACGGTGCGGTCGGCCGCCACGTACGCGCGCGACACCGCCGAGGTCATGACGTCGAGCAGATCCACGACGAGTACGCAGTCGAGGTCCGGTTCCGCGTCGTCGCGCAGCTGGGCGAGCCCGGATCTGACGCCGTCGTGGACCGCGTGCTGGATCTCGTCGATGGGTACACCGTCCAGCGCCCACCGGGTGGTGTGACGCTCGAGGGTGCGCAGCATGCCGTCCAGCGAGGTGTCGGTGTCCTCCACCAACGCCAGCGCGAGGTCGAGGCCCATGCGGATCGCCGTGCCGAAGTCCCGCACCGGAGCAGACATGCCGTCGTCCTCGGCGTCGTTGGGGCCCATGTGGATTCCGCTTCCTCCCGATGTGCCCCCACGGTATCCACCAGCAACCTCGAAAGCGATTCGGCGGCGCGAATTCGGCAAACACCCTCGCCGGGCGATCTGGTCGTTGTGACCAACCCCAAACCGGGACGCCTCGTGTTGAGATTCGAGCACCACTTGACTAATGCGACGCACACGGAATCCATTGGCATTTGGTGAAATAGGAGAACCGGGGCGCGCAGGATGAAGAGACGCACGATTCACATGATGGACCGGCGATCGCACCGACGCGCACCTCGATCGAACCGCCCGGCAATCGCTCACCTGCGGCAACCCGCGAGCACCCGCCGAGCTTTCGCGAACGGCGCCGATCAGATCGGCCGGAAACCCGCCCCCACGAGGTCACGTCCGTCCAGATCCGCGACAACCGCGTGGATGTCGGTACCCACTTCCGGCCCGAAGCAACCCACCCCGAGGTAGGCGTTCACCATGCCGACGAGCGTCGTGCCGACCACCACGGGCGCGCCGGAGTCGCCTTCGAGCACGCACAACTGGGTCCAGGTCTCGGCGGCCGGGCCCACACCGCCCCACGCGACGCCGCAGGTGGTTCCGGTGGTGCGGCCCTTCTTGCAGACGACCGCCGGGAACCGTGCCGGTGCGCCGAGGCCGGTGATCGCGAGGTCGCCGAGCTGACGCACCGGCGTGACCCGCTCCGGGTCGAATTCGATGACCGCGTAGTCCAGTACGGGATCGGTATGGGCGAACCTGCCGATCACGCCGTAGTTGGGATCGGATTCGGCGAGCACTGTCGCTCCCGCGTTCCCGCAGTGTCCCGCGGTGAGGCCGACCAGACGCCCGGCGCGATCATTGCCGATCGCGGTGAGCGTGCATTCGGCCTGGTTGGCGATGACGATGCCCGAGCCGCCGCCGAGTACCGGCGGATCGGCGGCGGTCGCGGTGCCCGCGACCGGAGCGAGGAATACCGTGGCCGCCATCGCCAAGGCGGAAGCGCCGCGCGTCACTACGGTGTGCCGTCTGACGTCGCGGCCTTTCGGCAGCTGACTCATCGAAGCTCCTCTCCGCGGGTCGGCGACCGGAGGTGTCCGCCGACGGTCAGTGGTTCGTTGGTGAGGACTACCGCGAAACCCGTGCGGCAAACACCACCGCCCTCCGCCGAGCCTTTCGTCGCAAGATCGGTTGCTCTACGCTCGAGGAGGGTTTGTGTCGACAACGAGCCCCGGGAGTGGCCGTGCGCGGAGATCGGCGGAGAATTCCGGGTCTCGCGGCGCTACTGGCCGCGGGACTGCTCGTCGGCGGCTGCGTCGACGCACCCGCTCCGCAGTCGCCCGCGCCCAGCACCTCCGTCGAGTCGCCGAACCAGGTCGCCGGGGTGACGATCCCCGACGGGCAGGTCGGCCAGGCGGTGGATCGGCTCGATGAACTCGCTCAGAGCCTGCTGGCGACCTCGCATGTCCCCGGACTCGCCGTCGCTGTCGTGCACGACGGAAAAGTGGTGTACCGCAAGGGTTTCGGCGTGCGCGCGGTGGGCTCGGACGCCAAGGTCGGTCCGGAGACGGTGTTCCAGCTGGCGTCGGTGTCGAAATCGCTCGCGGCGACGGTCGTCGCACGGCAGGTCGCCACGGGCGCCGTGCGATGGGATACCCCGGTGCGCCAGCTGCTGCCTACGTTCGCGTTGAGCGATCCGTACGTCACCGAGAAGGTCACCGTCGGTGATCTGTTCGCGCATCGGTCCGGGCTCCCCGATCACGCGGGCGATCTGCTCGAGGATCTCGGCTACGACCGCGACCAGGTGCTGGAGCGGTTGCGGGAGTTGCCGCTGGACGCCTTCCGTGACTCCTACGCCTACACCAATTTCGGTCTCACCGCCGCCGCCGTCGCGGTCGCCACCGCGGCGGGCACCGACTGGGAGACGCTGTCGGACAAGGAGATCTACCAGCCGCTCGGCATGACCTCGACGAGCTCGCGGTACAGCGACTTCCGCGCACGCGCCGACCGCGCCGACGGTCACGTGCTCGTCGACGGCACGTATCGGGTCGCGGACCCGCCGCGCGATCCCGACGCCCAGTCCCCTGCGGGCGGGGTCAGTTCGTCGGTGGACGATCTCACCAAATGGATGACGATGATGCTCGCCGAGGGCCGACCGTTCCTCGCGGCGAACGCGTTACGACCCGCGGTGTCGCCGCAAGCGGTGTCCGCCCCGCCGACGGCCTTCGACGCGCGCGCCGGGTTCTACGGCTACGGCTTCAACGTCGGCGTCTCCCCTGCGGGACGGGTCGTGCTCGGCCATTCGGGCGCCTTCGACCTCGGCGCCGCCACCGCGTTCACCCTGATCCCCTCGGTGAACGTCGGCATCGTGACGCTCACCAACGCCGCGCCGATCGGGCTGCCCGAGACGCTCAACGCCGAATTCGCCGACCTCGTCCAGTTCGGCACCGTCCGCGAGGACTGGCGCGCGCTCTATCGGGAGGCGTTCGCGCCGTTCAGCGCGCCGAGCGGCAGCCTGGCCGGTGCGTCACCACCCGCGCGGCCCGCCCCTGCGCAACCGCTGCCGTCCTACGCGGGCCGCTACGACAACGCCTACTACGGTCCGGCCACCGTCGCCGTCGAGGACGACGCGCTCACCCTCACCCTGGGGCCGCGGAACATGCGTTTCGCGCTGCGTCACTGGGACGGCGACACCTTCGTGTTCACCCCGACCGGCGAGAACGCCACCACCGGCTCGGTCTCCCGCGCCACCTTCTCCGGAAACACCCTGACCCTCGAATACTTCGACGCCGACGGTCTCGGCGTCTTCACCCGAACCTGACGCGGTTCACCTCGTACGGTCGAACACCCCGCGCACATACGCCGCCTGGCCCGCGTGCTGGAGATCGTCGGAGATCACGCTCACCAGTCGCACGGCGAGCGTGACCGGCGGGTCCCAGCGGGTGTCGATCACCTTCGCCAGATCCGCGTCGGTCAGCTCGCGCACGAAGTCGAGGGTCCGCTCGTGCACGGCGTCGTAGTAGCCCGACAGCGAGGCGGCGGACGCGCGCACCAACGCGACCTCCTCGGGGCCGTCGCCGTAGCCGGTCGCTTGTTCGTCCAGCGGCAGGCCGAAACGGCCGTACCAATCCTGTGCGGTCCACACCTGCTCGGTGCCCGCGACGTCCGCGATGTGATCGTCCTGCACCCGGGTCAGGTGCCAGATCAGCCAGGCGATCGTGTTGGCGCCCGGGTCGATCCGGAAGGTCAGCGCGTCCTCGTCCAAGCCGTCCACGGCCTCGTACACCGCTTCCCTCACCCGCTCGTACCCGTCGGTGAGCAGCTGCGCGCTCGTCATCGCCATCGCCTCCTCGCGTCGTCGATGTGCTCCCGTCCTCGGGACCTACCCACTGCCGGGCGATCCACGCGACAGTGTCACGGTGCGGGGTACACCGGCGATATGCACTGCACCGCGTAGAGCACACAACCGGATCACCCGTTGCCACAGGTACCCAGTGAGGACATCGTGACGTCACCCGGATCTCGCCATCTCGACGTTCGCCTCGGCGACATCGAGGCCCTGCGCACTCAGGCACAGCTGTCGGTCCGCCGCCGCGACGCCGCGGGCGCGGTGCGCGATCTCCACCGGGCCGGGGCGATCGCCGAGGAATTGGTTCGTGATGCGGAAACGTGGAGGCCGCGCGATGCGGAGGTGCTGCGCGTCCTGGTGCGTGTGATCGAGGTGGAAAGCGAGATCGCCCGTGCGATCGACGCTCGCACCCTCGCCTTCGGCGACGTCAGCGCGTTGAGCGAGGCGTTGGCCAGGTTCTCGGCGAGGTCGCGCGGGGACGGTGCGCTCCACGTCAGCGGCGACTGCGGCCGCGTCGATCACCGCAACCGATAGAAGCCCGAGCCGACCTGCGTTCGGCTCGGACGACGCGCCTCAGGCGCCGTGGCGCCTGCGCTGCGCGGCCTCGGCGATCAGACGCAGGCACGTGTCGTGCTCGTTCTCGCCGGGATACCGTTCGTTGCGCAGCCGCAGCATCGCCTGCGCCACATCGATGCCCAGCACGCTCGACAGCCGCACGGCATCGACCTTCGACATGTGATTCCTCCGATTGAACTCAGTTGAAAAGCGAATGATCCGACCATGACGTACCCGAACCGCGGGCCGTCGAACCCTCGAAGATCCTGCCGCGCCTCGTTTTCCGGGGTTCACCCACCCCCGCCACTCGCCCGCGAACTCGTCTCCCGCTGCCCCGCCTGCCACCATGGGATCCATGGGCGACATCCGGATCGGCACCTCGGGATGGTTGTACCGAGGCTGGCGCGGCGTGTTCTACCCGGTGGGACTGACCCAGCGGCTCGAGCTCGGCTACCTGTCCGAGCGAATGGACAGCGTGGAGATCAACGGATCGTTCTACTCGTTGCAGCGACCGTCGAGCTACCTGCGCTGGGCCGAACAGACACCGGAGGACTTCGTGTTCGCCGTGAAGGGCAGCCGTTTCATCACCCACATGAAACGGCTGCGCGACGGCGACACGCTGCTGGCGAATTTCCTCGCCTCCGGCGTTCTCGCTCTCGGCCCCAAACTCGGGCCGATCCTGTGGCAGCTGCCGCCGACCATGCCGTTCGACCCGGACCTGCTCACCGGCTTCTTCGCCCACCTGCCGCGCAGCACCGCGCAGGCCGCCGAGATCGCGAGCAGACACGATCACCGCGTCGACCCCGCCCACACCACCGCCGACGCGGACCGGCCGCTGCGCCACGCGCTGGAGATCCGGCATCCCAGCTTCGTCACGCCGGAATTCCCGGAGCTGTTGCGCGAGCACGGAATCGCACTCGTGGTCGCGGACGCGGCGGGCAAGTATCCGCTGCTCGAGGACGTCACCGCGGATTTCGTGTACGTCCGGCTGCACGGGCACGACGAGCTCTACGTCAGCGGGTACACCGACGAGGGGCTGGACATGTGGGCCGAGAAGATCCGGTCCTGGGCGCGCGACGGCGACGTGTACGTCTACTTCGACAACGACGCCAAGGTGATGGCCCCGCGCGACGCGCTGGCGTTGCGGGCCCGCGTCGCGTGCTAGCGTCGAAGACAAGGTCCGCGGCGGGCCTCCGGACGAGGGCTCAGTACCCGGACAGCGACAAGACTGACCATGGAGGTCGGTCGTGGCTTGGGTCGTTCTTCTCGTCGCCGGGGTGTTGGAGGCCGTATGGGCCACGGCGCTCGCCGAATCCCGCGGTTTCCGGCGTCTCGTTCCCACCCTCGTGTTCGCGGCGGCGCTCGTCGCCAGCATGCTCGGACTGGCGTTCGCCATGCGCAGCCTGCCCACCGGCACCGCCTATGCGGTGTGGGTCGGCGTGGGCGCGGTGCTCACCGCGGTGTGGTCGGTGTCGACCGGCAAAGAGCGGACGAGCCTGGCGCGGACGCTGCTGCTGTGCGGGCTGGTCGCCTGTGTGGCCGGACTGAAGGCGGTGAGCTGAGATGGCGTGGCCGCTGCTGATCGTCAGCGCGGTGTTCGAGGCCGTGTGGGCGACCGCGCTCGGCATGTCGGACGGGTTCTCTCGGCCGGTGCCCACGGCGGTGTTCGGAATCGCGTTGGCGGTGAGCATGATCGGGTTGGCGCTGGCCACCCGGCGCATACCGATCGGCGTGGCTTACGCCGTGTGGATCGGCATCGGTGCGGCGCTCACCGTCGGGTACGCCATGGCGAGCGGCGCCGAGACCGTCTCGGCGGCCAGGATCGCCTTCCTCGGCGGCATCATCGCCTGCGTCATCGGACTGAAGTTCATGCAATAGGGTGCGAAGACACCGGCGTGGCGTGCGCCGAAGCCGCGGGCATCGGGCTGGTCGACCACTGCGTGCCCGACGCCGAACTCGATCGGTATGTCACCGATCTCGCCGAGCGCATCGCCGCGAATTCGCCCGGCTCGCACCCGCATCTACAAGGCGCTCTACGCCAACACTCGGTCGATGGAACGGACCGCCGCGTTGCGCGCGGAGACCGAGATGGCGTTCGGGTTCCCCGACGACGCCGCGGCGCGACTCGCCGGAGGAACCCGCGGCTGACCCCTCGACCCGGCACACTGTCGATATGGCAGCGCTGACCACCCGACGCACCTACGCCAAGCAGGTCGCCGTGTGCGGGCCCACCGCGTGCACCCGCGCCGACGCCGCGAACGCCACCGAGGTCGGCCGACTGCTCGCCACCGCGGGGGCGACCGTGCTGTGCGGTGGCGGCTTCGGTGTGATGGCCGCCGTCGCCGAAGGCGCGTCGCGGGCGGGCGGACTGGTGATCGGGGTGCGGCCCGACATCGACCGCGACGCCGCCTGCGCGGGACTTTCCGCCGTGCTGTTCACGAACATGGGCGAGGCGCGCAACGCGATCCTGGTGCGCTCCGCCGACGCCGTCATCGTCATCGGCGGGTCCTGGGGCACGCTGTCCGAACTGGCGCTGGCACGGCACCGCGGCGATATCCCGGTCGTCTCGCTCGGCGGTTGGCAGATCCTCGACGCCGCGGGTGAGCCGTTGCAGGCCACACTCACCGCCGCCGACCCCGCTGAAGCGGTGCGGCTCACGATCGGGTCACGCCGGGGTTGAGCGTGGCGCACCGGGTTCAGCGGGCGGCGGCGCGGGAGAGGTTCCAGCTCTGCCAGGTGTCTTCGGGCAGGTCGTCGCGGATCGGTTCGAGCACCTCGGCGCGCATCGGTTCCGGGAGCCGGTCCAGTGCGGGGACGACGTCGGGCGAGAGGGTGCTCAGATAGTCCGTGTCGAGCGTCTTCCCGTTCGTCCAGCGGTCGATGTTGCGCTCGGCGACCAGGCGTTCCGGATTCAGGATCGCGAGCATCAGCAGCGTCGCCAACGCCGTGCCGAGCGCGGCGCGCGGCAGCCAGGCGCGGCGCAACCGGATCACCGCCGCGAGCACCAGCACGTAGATCAGTCCGAGCCACAGCTCGAACGCCTCTACGAGCACGCGCAGCACCGTGAAGCCGTAGGCCTGCTGATAGGTCCACATGCGGCCGAGCGCGGAGGCGACGAGCACCAGCGACAGCGCGGTCACCGAGCCGAGCAGCGCGCGTAGCCACGTCCGGTCGCGTGCCGAATCCTGGTCGGCGAACCGCAGCACCGTGAGGATCACCGCCAGCGCCAGCATGGTGACGATGGACAGCTGCCCGAAACCGCTGCGCGCGTACTGCGCGTAGGTGAGGCCCGCGGTCTTCTGCACGTAGTCGTCGCCGCCGAACAGCGCCGCGAACTGAGCGGCGACGAACGCGGCGAACAGCGCCGTCAAAGCGCCCACCGGCAGCGCCCACTCCCACCGGCTCACCGTGCGGCCCGAAACCTTCTCGCGCGGCATCGAATCCGCCGACCTCGGCGGACCGGCCAGCAGGAACATCGCGCCGAGGCACCCCAGCGCCACCGCGCCGGACACCAGCGTCCATCGCACGAGCGACCCCGTGTCGACGGCGGGGACCAGCCGGTTCAATATCGAACCGAAGGTGGCGTCGGCGCTGCCGAGCAGCGGCGCGAAGACCGCGAGCAGCGCGACGGTCGCGCCCACCGAGAGTCCGGCCCGCCACGTGCGCGTCTTTCGCGCGTCGCGCGCCCGGCGCGCACCCTCGGACACCCACAGCACCGCGGCGGACGCTTCCAGCGGCACGGCGATCGCGTCGTACCAGATGCCGTGCACCGAGCGGCGCGGCACCACGGCGAGCGAACTGGCGAAGACCGCCGCCAGGACGCACAGCACGAACAGCCACCCCGCCGCCCGCACCGCGCCCACCGCCAGCAGCGCCAGGGCGAGCGCGGTCCACCACAGTCGCGCCGGGTTGTGCCGCAGCAGTGCGCGAATCGAACGGTCGCCGGTCGACTCGCCCTGCTCGACTGACGCGCGCGCCCGTCGATCGACGACGAACACCGCGCCCGCGGCGACCAAGGCGGCGAGCACCCAGCCGACACCGGGGCGGTCCCACGGAACCAGTACCGCGGCCGCGACTCCGGCGACCAAGGCGGCGGGCAATGCCGCGGGCGGATAGGCGACCCTGCGCCACTTGGGTATCGGCGCGATGGTCAGTAGGCCGGATCGTCCGGGTACTGGACTCATCGGCTGGAGTGCGCCTGGGGTCGAATTCACCTGACTGTCAGGGTCTTTCGCGGTGGCATCCGCGGTCTTCACGAGCTTCGTCCCGGATTCGGTGGGCTGTTCGGCGGTCTTGTCGGAGGAAATCGACGTCTTGCTGGTAGCCGGAGCGTCCGACGAGGTCACCGTTCGGGTGTCAGCCGAAGCACTCGGCGTTGTCACCGCCCCGGCCTCTGCCGAAGCAACTGACGATGTCGCAGTCATGGCGTCGGCCGAAGCGTCCGACGATGCCGCCGTTTTGCCGTCTACCGGAGCATCCGCGGACTCTGCGGCGGCCGTGGCGCGCGCAGCCTGCTCGCCTGCCTCAGACGAGACCGTGCCGGACCCCCGCGAAGCCGTGCCGCGGTCCGCGGATTCGCCAGCACCCGGCGACTCGGGCGAGGGAGTACGTTTCGCGGCGGCGTCATGCGAGGACGAACCCGCCGTCGCGCCGTCCACCGTCTTGCCGCTTCCGTCGGTGGACGCGACAGTCGCCGTGTCGGGGGCGGCGGCCGACTGGTCGACTCCACCCGCCGAACCTTTCCGCGTTTCGGCGGCCGCCGGGCTCGTCGCCATCTCGAGGCCGGTCGATCCTGCTCCACCATCGGAGCCTTCGCGAGTCTCAGCGGCCGCCGTCTCCAGGGCCGTCGACCGCGTGGCACTCTCGCCGGCGCTTTCCGGGGCCGCCGCCGTTGCGTCCGGCGGTTCAGGCGTCGAATCGTTCCGTCCGGTCGGTTCTTTACTCATGAGCCCCTCCGATTTCGGGTGTGCGTGATCGCCCCGGCACCTCTGGCGGTCCGGGTTGCGGTGGGTGGGTTGTTTCGGTCGGGTCCGGCCCGTCAGGGTGCGGGCAGGACCACGCGGATGCGGGAGCCGGGGTCGGCCACGGCGATGGTGCCGCCATGCAGGTCGACCAGCCAGCGGGAGATGGCGAGGCCGAGTCCGGTGCCGCCGCCGTTGGTGCGTCCGCCGCGGGTGAAGCGGTCGAAGACGGTGGCGCGTTCGGCGGCCGGGATGCCGGGACCCTCGTCCTGGACATCGATGACGAGTTCGCCGTGCTGCGCGTGAGCGGTGATCCGCACCTCGCCGCCCGCCGGGCCGTGCCGCGCGGCGTTGTCGAGCAGGTTGATCAGCACTTGGTGCAAGCGTGCACGGTCGGCGTCGACGCACGCGGTGTCGGGCCGCACGTCGGTGCTGAATCGCACGCCGCGGCCCTGCGCCGCCGCCATCACCTCGGCCTCGGCGACCACCTCGGCGAGCAACGGCGCGACCGGGATGTTCTCGCGATCCAACGCCAAGGCGCCCGCCTCGATGCTGGACAGGTCGAGCAGTTCCGAGACCAGCAGCCCGAGCCGCTCGGTCTGGGCCAGCGCGGTGCGCAGCGTGCTCGGATCGGGTTCGGACACACCGTCGACCAGGTTCTCCAGCACGGCGTGCAGCGCGGTGATCGGTGTGCGCAGTTCGTGCGAGACGTTGGCGATGAGGTCGCGGCGCTGCTGGTCGACGGCGGCGAGGTCGGCGGCCATCCGGTTGAACGCCTCGGCGAGCTGCCCCACCTCGTCGCGCGAACTCGCCCGCACCCGGCGGGTGTAGTCGCCCTGGGCCATGCGCTGAGCGGCCGCGGTCATATCCCGCAACGGCCTGGTGATGCCGTGCGCCAGGATCTGAGAGGTGATCAGGGCGATCAACACCGCGGTCAGGGTGGTTCGCGGCGGCAGCCAGCCGATCTGGAAACGGAAGAACCCGAACGCGAGACCACCCGAGACCACCATCAGGATCGCCAGCTTGAGTTTCACCGACCGCACCGGATCCAGCGGCCGGGGAAGCGCCTCGGCCACCGTGTCGGCGAGCGCGCGGCATCGGCGCGTGAACTCCGACGGTGTGGCGTCCTTCGTGCGCGCGTCGGTGGTCATCGCGCCTCCAACGCGTAACCCACGCCGTGCACCGTGCGGATCAGATCCGCGCCGAGCTTGCGTCGCAACGCTTTCACGTGACTGTCGACCGCGCGGGTGCCCGCGGCGTCGGCCCAATCCCAGACCTCCTCGAGCAGACGTTCCCTGGCCAGCACCACCCGCGGCCGCCGCGCCAGCCGGGCGAGCAGCTCGAATTCCAGTGGCGTCAGCTTGGCTTCGGTGTCGCCGCGCCAGACGCGATGCTGCTCCAGATCGATGCGCAGATCGCCGACGACGATCGCGGCGCCCTCCCGGTCGGCGGCGCGCTCGACCCGGCGCAGCAGCGCGTGCACCCGGGCCGCGAGCACGCGCATCGAGAACGGCTTGGTCAGGTAGTCGTCCGCGCCGACGCCGAGCCCGACGAGCTGGTCGGTCTCGTCGGTGCGCGCGGTGAGCATGAGCACCGGCACGCCGCGCCCGGCCTGGATGCGCCTGCACACCTCGAGGCCGTC
This sequence comes from Nocardia sp. CNS-044, assembly GCF_059570515.1. Lineage (NCBI taxonomy): Bacteria > Bacillati > Actinomycetota > Actinomycetes > Mycobacteriales > Nocardiaceae > Nocardia > Nocardia sp. CNS-044. The sequence goes on along the minus strand of NZ_JCANSX010000011.1, from coordinate 270,112 downwards.
GAAGCCGGGCAGCATCACATCCAGCACCACCAGGTCGGGCTCGTTCGCCTCGACCGCGGCCACCGCGCCGGGTCCGTCGTGGGCCAGTTCGACGGCGAACCCCTCCGCCCGCAACCGCGCGGCCACGGATTCGGCGATGGTGACCTCGTCGTCGACCACCAGAATCCGCCGCGCCTGCCCGTTGGCCCCCGCGCCGCGCTCCCCATTCCGAAGCTCCATGCCCGGAACCCTAACCACCCGCTGTGGAGAGCAGCGTCGGCAATTGTGGAGATTCGGTGTGCACTCCCGGCGGCCATCCTCATCGGCGGGCCTTCGCCCATGTTCAGGTTGTCGACGTGATCCGTCCACCGGCGTCGACCGGGCGCGCCTCGTGGACGATGCCCTCGTGCTCCGCGCCGCGCCGGAACCGCAGCAGCCGCAAGGCATTCGCCACCACGAGCAAGGTCGATCCCTCGTGGATGAACACCGCAGGACCGATGGGCAGGCCGATCAGCGTCGCGGGCACCAGGACGGCGACGATCACCAGCGCGAAAGTCAGGTTCTGCCGGATGATCCTGGCGGTGCGCCTGCTCAGCGCCACGGCGAAGGGCAGGCGGCCGATGTCGTCGACCATCAGCGCGACATCGGCGGTCTCCAGCGCGACGGCGGAGCCGCCCGCGCCCATGGCGATGCCGACCGAGGAGTTCACCATCGCGGGCGCGTCGTTGACGCCGTCGCCGACCATGGCGGTGTCGCCGCCGAGCCGCCCGATCATGGTGACCTTGTCCTCCGGCAGCAACCCGCCGTGCGCGGCGTCCAAGCCCATGTCGGCGGCGACGGCGTCGGCGACGCGCTGGTGGTCGCCGGAGATCAGCACCACGTCCTCGATGCCGAGGGCGCGCAGCCGCGCGATGACGGGCGCGGCCTCGGCGCGCGGGGTGTCCATCACCCCGACGACACCCAGGTAGGCGCCCGCGTGCCGGACGATCATCGTGGTGCGTCCGCGCGCGTGCAGGTCGTCGACGATGTCCGCGATCGGCGCGGGCACCCCGTCGGCCTCCAGCTCGCCGAACATGGTGAGGTTGCCGACTTCGGTGGGATGTCCGTCCACCAGGGCGGTGACGCCGCGTCCGGTCACCGAGTTCACCTCGGTCGCGCGGCGAGCCGACCCTTCCGGCAGCAGCGGCGCGAGGTCGCGGGTGATGGCGGTGGCCAGCGGATGGTCGCTGTAGGACTCGACCGCGTGCAGCGTCGCGATCAGCTCGGCGCGCGATTCCGGACGGACCGCGACGATGTCGGTGACCCGGGGCAGCCCCCAGGTGAGCGTGCCGGTCTTGTCGAAGGCGATGGAACGGACCCGGCCCAGCGTCTCCAGCGGCCCGCCGCCCTTGGCGAGCACACCGGCCTGCGCGGCCCGCGCCACACCCGAGAGCACGGCGCTGGGCGTCGCGATCGCCAGCGCGCACGGGCTGGCCGCGACGAGCACCACCATCGCGCGGTAGAAGCTGTCGGCGAACGGTTCGGTCAGCGCGATCATGCCGAAGGCGAGCACACCGAAGACCGCCGCCAGCACGGCAGGCACGTAGAACAGCTGGAACCGGTCGGTGAAGCGCTGGGTGGGCGACTTGTGCGTATCGGCCTCGCGGACCATGGTGATGACCCGCGCCAGCATGCTGTCCGCGGCGCGGCTGGTCACCAGGACGTCCATCGCGCCCGAGCCGTTCACCGTGCCCGCGAACACCCGGTGCGCCTCGGACACCGGTGCGCGGTCCACGGTCGCTCCGGTCAGGGCGCTCTTCTCCACCGGAATGCTCTCACCGGTGACCGATGATTCGTCGACGCTGCTCGCTCCGTCGATCACGATGCCGTCGGCCGCCAGCCGCGAGTTGGGCAGTACCACGACGACATCGCCGACCGCGAGGTTCTCGACATCGACTTCGCGCACCGCGCCGTCGTCGACACGAACCAGCGCGGTGCTCGGCGCGAGGTCCGCGAGCGCTTCGATGGAGCGCTTGGCGCGGCCCATCGCGTACTCCTCGAGCGCGTGCCCGAGGCTGAACAGGAACAGCAGCACCGATCCCTCGGCCCACTTGCCGACCGCGGCCGCGCCGAGCGCCGCGACCAGCATCAGGAAGTCGACCTCGAACCGGCCGCGCCGCACCGTCGCGACGGCCGTGCGGATCGTGAAGAAGCCGCCGAGGAAATAGGTCGCGGCGAACAGCGTGATCGCGGCCCAGGGCGGCGCGGAGAACAGATACTCCGCCGCCATGCCCGCGGCGTAGGTGACACCGGCGGCGATGGCGAAGATCAGCTCGCCGCGCTCGCCCAGAATCGAGTGCCCGTGTTCGTGCGTGTTCGCTGTCGACTTCATACGGCGATCATATGCATAGATCGCTATATTTGCATAGGCAAGGCGTCGTCACCGAACCGTGTCCCCGCCGCGACGATCGGCCATGTCGGGTCTCGACATCGCCGCGACCTCCTCGAATATTTCCCGGACGCGATCCCGACGCCTCGAGCGACGCCAAACCTGTTGACAACTGGGCATTTATCGCACCGGAGCGGGCGGCCCCATTTCACCGGCAAACCCCCGGCATCGCGACGGATATCGCACCGAACACCGCCGACACACCGGGATTGCATCTCGGCATCGCTCTCGGCAACCGCGCCAACCCCCGCATCCGCGCGCGTAGCGTGACTGGGCGGTTGAAAGTTTGCCGACATGATGCCGACAGCGGTCCGACGGAGGCGGTATGACCACTCACTCCCCCTACGCTGCCGCGGACGACCTGCGGCCCCAGTTCGCGGGATCGGTGCTGGCACCGGAGGACTCCGGTTACGACGCGGCCCGGGCGATCTTCAACGCGATGGTCGATCGCAGGCCCGCGGTGATCGCCCAATGCACCGGCGTCGAGGACGTGCGCGCCGCCCTGGCCTTCGCCGACCGCAGGGGTCTCGAGGTGGCCGTGCGCGGCGGCGGCCACAGCGTCGCTGGCGCGAGCCTCACCGAAGGCGGATTGGTCGTGGATCTGCGGCGCATGCGGTCGGTCACCGTCGACCCGCACGCGCGCACCGCCGTCGTCGAGGGCGGCGCAACCTGGGCGGATTTCGATCGCGCCTGCCAGCCGCACGGCCTCGGCACCACCGGAGGGCGAGTGTCCAGCACCGGCGTGGCCGGGCTGACCCTCGGCGGCGGCTCGGGGTGGTTCGAGCGCAAATTCGGCTTGGCCAGCGACAGCCTGCTGTCGGTCGACCTCGTCACCGCCGACGGAGTCGAGATCCGAACCTCCGAGGACGAGCATCCCGATTTGTTCTGGGCACTGCACGGCGGCGGCGGGAATTTCGGTGTCGCGACCCGATTGACCTTCCGGCTGCATCCGCTGCCGGTCACCACGCTGGGCCTGCTGCTGTGGGAAGCCGAGCGCGGACTCGAGGTCGCCACTGCCTACCGAGACCTCGTCGAGGGCGGTGTCACCGAGGATCTGGGCGGAGCCGTCGTGTATCTGACGGGACCGCCCGAGGACTTCGTGCCCACCGAACTCCATGGCAAGCGGTTGGCGGTCTGCGTCGCCGTCTACGCGGGCACCGCGGCCGAACTGCGCGACGTGCTCGCACCGATGTTCGCGCTGCGCCCGGACGGCGTGCTGCTCACCGAGATGCCGTACTGCGACATCCAATGCGCGCTCGACGATCCGCCGGGCGTCCGCAACTACTGGTCCGACGCACACCTCGCGGGCCTGCCGGACGAAGCGGTGCGGCGGTTCGCCGAACAGGGCATGGCCATGCCGGTTCCCACGCCGTCGCAGAGCCTGCTCGTGCCGTGGGGCGGCGCCGTCGCGGCGGGCGCACGGGACTGGCCGCAACCCCACCGCGGCGCCGCGTGGGTGGTGCACCCGTTCGGACTGTGGGAGGACCCCGCCGACGACGCGTACGGCATCTCCTGGGTCAAGAACACCGTCGCCGCGATGCGGCCCTACGCCACCGGAGCGGTGTACCTGAACTTCATCGGCAACGAGGGAACGGACCGGGTGATCGCGGGCTACGGCCGGGAGAACTACGCGAAACTGGCGGCGGTCAAACTGGAATACGATCCGCGCAACGTCTTCCACCTGCATCACAACATCCATCCCGCGGCCGCCACCGCAGGGCCACGCTCATGAATCCCGCGACGGCACGGCCTCTCCGGCCCGCCACGCGGGCGACGGCCGGACCTGCCCTGCGAGTGGTGCTGACCGCGATCGCCGCGCTGGTGATCGGCATGGTCTCGCCCGCGCACGCGTCGGCGGCCCCGGCGGTGCTCGGCGGCGGATCGGGCATCGTGATCGGCCAGCACGCGGCGTGCACGCTGACCACGATCGGGTACGACAACGCCGGGCGACTCGTCGGGCTGACGGCAGGCCACTGCACCATGCGCGGCATGCCCGTGCGCGCCGAACACGCGCTGACAGCGGGACCGGTCGGTGTCGTGGTCCTGGTCGACGTGGTCGACGACTACGCCGTCATCGAGTTCGATCCCACCCGGGTCACGCCGCTGCGCAACGTGGGACCGCTGGTGATCGAGGACGTCGGCGCACCGCCGCAGCCCGGCACGATCGTCTGCAAGAACGGCCGCACCTCCGGCTACGGCTGCGGGGTGGTGTGGGATCAGAACGAGTCGTGGTTCCGCAACCAGGTGTGTTCGAAGCCAGGCGATTCCGGTGGACCGGTCACCGTCGGTGATCGCCTGGTCGGCATGAATGTCGGCCACGTGGGCGTCACCGCGTTCGGGGCGACGGTCTTCGACGTGGCCTGTCAGCACCCGCAGGTGCCGGTGCACGATCCGGCGGTGGCCACGCAGATCGGCACAGTGTTCGCCGACATCGACCGGATCGGCGGGCCCGGTACGGGCTTTCGGCCGTTCTGATCCGCGGCGGCTCGACCGAATGGCTCGAACAGCACGGCGCTCGTAGGATGTTGCTGCGCCGGAGGTGCCCGGTGCGCGCGCGTCGTCGCCAACCCGCAGGAGCCGAACGTGGACACCGGATCCGTCCCCTCCTACCTCCGCTACGTCGCCATCGGCGACAGCCAGACCGAGGGCATCGGCGACCCCGACGGCGACGGCGGACACCGCGGCTGGGCCGACCGATTCGCCGCACTCCTCGGCGCGGGCGCACCGGCCCTGCGCTATGCCAATCTCGCCATCCGCGGCCGTCGCGCCGCCCAGATCCGCGCCGAACAACTCGCCCCCGCCGTGGCGTTGCGACCCGACCTGGTCACCGTGATGGCGGGCATGAACGACATCATCCGTCCGCGCCTCGACCGCGCCGCCCTGCTCGCCGACCTGCACGCCATGTTCGAAGCGCTCACCGCCACCGGCGCCCGCGTGATCACCTTCACCTATCCCGACATCGGCGGCGTCGCGCCCTTCGTGCGACCGCTGTCCCCGCGCGTGCGCGAGCTCAACGCCGAAATGCGCCGCCTCGCGGATCGATACGGGCTCACCCTGGTCGATTTCGAACCCGTCGCCGCCACCACGCACCCGCTGGTCTGGTCGGCCGACCGCCTGCATCTGAGCCCGCTCGGCCACGACCTCGTCGCCCGCGCCGTCGCCGACATCCTCACCCTCCCCGGCGCCGACGCGACCTGGCGCGATCCGCTGCCACCGGTGCGGCACAGCCTGGCCGAGATCGTCGCGACCGAGTTCAGCTGGACGGCCCGGCACATGCTGCCGTGGGTCGCCCGCCGAGTGCGCGGCCGTTCCTCCGGAACCGGCATTCGGCCGAAACGACCCGAGCTGCTGCCCGTACTCGTCCGGCGGCCGGACGACGCCAACGCCTGAGTCGGCTTTCACGCCTCGCCGCAATACCGGGCAGCGGCGCGAGGTCCGTCTGGTCCGAGGCCTACGACCGGCGGTAGTATGGCCCGGTGCGTAAACCGGCGGAGGGATCGGCGCGGCTGCGCGGTGCCTTCGTCGGATCGGCATCGGGGGCTGTCAGTATCGCCGCGCACGCGCTCGGCGGTGGCGTGGTCGCACTGGAGCAGCCGTCGGTCGCCCTGCTGATCGGGGCCTGCGCGGCCGTGGGCGTGCTCGTGGGCTCGCTTCGAATGCGCGCCGGGTTCGTCGAAATCATGGGACTGCTGGCGATCGGCCAGGCCATCGGGCATACCGCCCTGACTGTGTCTCCGGGTCATCACCATGGATCACACGCGACCACGATGATGCTGTTCGCCCACCTCGCGGCGATTCCGGTGGGGGCGATGCTGATTAGCAGCGCCGAGACGGCGTTGGCGAGGGCGGCGTCCAGTGTGCGGGGCATCGTGCGCGTGTTGGGGACCGTACCGGTACCCGCGCTCGCGCCGATCGTTCGGATAGCGCCACGCGCTGGCGCGAACCCTCGCAGGCTGCTTCTCAGTTCGGGTATCGGGACCCGGGGGCCACCGGCTCACCGGTAGACCCACATCGCCACCGAGCAGTCAGCGGCTCGAAACATCCGTCGAGCGCCTGGGCTTTCGCCGTCGTGTCCGCCTCGGACGTCGATAGGTGTCGGCTCTCCGAGACGTGTCGCACGGGGTCACCACGCCGAGATATGGCACCGGCGGATAGATCCGGCACGCCTGAACATGCTGTGAGAGCGCTCCCGCCCGCCAACTGCGACACAGTGCGCCGCGCTCGGAGCGCGCGACTTCGCACCATCCATCTGTAAACCCTTGCGCGACAACGCGAAGCGCCGTGGGAACCAGATGGCGTTCTGCCGCGCGAACACGACGCCGGACCGGTGGCGGTCCCTCACACACATCCCGAATCCGAACGGAGCTTTTCCATGTCCCCCATCACCCGAACCTCCCGCGTCATACGCGGCGCCGTCGCGCTCGCCGCCACGCCCCTGCTGCTGGTCGCCTGCTCGTCCAACGACAGCACGCCCGCCTCGGCGCGCGCCGCCGACGCGATCACCATCCAGGACCAGTGGATCAAGGCCGCCGACAGCGGGATGTCCGCCGCGTTCGGCGAGCTGACCAACACCGGCGACAAGGCGCTGACCGTCGTGTCCGCGACCAGTCCCGCCTCCGAACGCGTCGAGCTGCACGAGGTGGTGGCCGACGCCGCGGGCGCCAAGACGATGCGCCCGAAGAAGGGCGGGTTCGTCATCCCCGCGGGCGGCTCGCTCGCGCTGGCGCCTGGCGCCGACCACATCATGTTCATGGGCTTGAACGGTCCGCTGCGCACCGGTTCCGAAACCCCGGTCACGCTGTCCTTCGACGACGGTTCGACCATGACCTTCACCGCGCAGGTGCGTGACTTCCCCGGCAACCAGGAGAACTACGTGCCCGACGGCGACCATCACGCGGGCGCGCCCGCCCCGGCCCCCGCGCCCGGTGCCTGAGCCGATCAGATCCCGGGGCTTCACCCGCAGGCGCCTCCTCGGCGGGGGCGCCGCCGCGGCGGGCGCCGTCGGGCTCGGGGCGGGGGCGGTCGCACTCACCGGCCGCGACACCGGCGCGCACACCGCACCGGCCAGCGAACCGTTCTACGGCCCGCACCAGGCCGGAATCGCGACCGCGCCGCAAACGCACGCCGCGTTCGTCGGATTCGATCTGCGTCCCGGACTCGACCGCGACGACATCGCGGGCATCCTGAAGATCTGGACCGGCGACGCCGCCCGCCTCACCCAGGGCGCCGCGGCGCTGGCCGACACCGAACCCGAGCTGGCGGCCCGTCCGGCGCGGCTCACGGTGACGGCCGGACTGGGGCCGGAGGTCTTCACCGCCGCCGGTCTCGAGCACCGCAGGCCCGCCTGGCTGCGGCCGTTGCCGCCGTTTGTCATCGACCGGCTGGAACCGGCGTGGAGCGACGCAGATCTGCTACTGCAGGTCTGCGCGGACGAGGCCACCACCGTCGCCCACGCGGTGCGGGTACTGTGCCGCAGCGTCACCTCGCTGCTCACGGTGCGCTGGGTGCAGCGCGGCTTCCGCGACGCGGCGCCCGGCCAGACCCCGCGCAACCTGATGGGCCAGGTCGACGGCACGGTCAACATCCCCGCCGGTACACCGGACTTCGACCGGCTGGTCTGGGACGACGGCGCCGCCCAGCCGTGGCTCGCCGGCGGCACCTCACTGGTACTGCGCCGGATCGCCATGACGCTGGACACCTGGGACGAAATCGACCCGGAGGGAAGGGAACTCACCGTCGGGCGCAAGCTCGGCAACGGCGCCCCGCTCACCGGCAGCCGCGAATTCGACGAACCGGATTTCGCGGCCGTCGACGCGCACGGCATTCCGGTGATCCCGCCGTCGGCGCACATCGCCCGCGCCCGCCACACCCACGACGGCGAACGGTTCCTGCGCCGCGGCTACAACTACGACGACGCCCCCGCCCCCGGCCAGACCTCCAACTCGGGGCTGCTGTTCGCCGCCTATCAACGCGACGTCGACGCCCAGTACCTGCCGGTGCAGCAGCGGCTGGCGGATGTCGACGCGCTGAACGTCTGGACGACGCCGATCGGATCGTCGGTCTTCGTGATCCCGCCCGGCGTGCCGGAACCCGGCGGCTACCTCGGCCAGACGCTGTTCGAGTCGTGAGACGGTCCGGGGCTGTTTGCGGCCCCGGACCTCCACCCGCTCAGCTCCAGAGCACGGCCACGAAGACGTTCACGATGGCGAGACCACCGGCCGCGTGCGTCATCCACGGCACATCCTTGCCCCGCTTGGCATCGGCGCGACTCACCTCGGCGAACCCGGCGACCAGCACGGAGATCACCAGCTTGACGCCGATCTTCACCATGTTCGGATCCTTGTCCAGCGAACCGATCGACTCGGCCATCCCGACCAGCACGATCCCGGTGATGAGCTGCGCCCGCGCACCCCACACCATCACCTCGTTCACCTTCGGCTGCCCGGCGGCGTACCCGCCGATCACCGCGGCCATACCGAGTAAGTGCGTGACGACCACGACGTTGTAGACGAATTCCAGCACGCTCACGTTGCGAACTCCTGACGGTTTGGGCGTTAGAAGACCGTTTTACTCCGTCGATCGCGGAAGGCACCAATCGTGGCGATCCACACCAGGAGGCCGGTTTGTCTGAAACAGAAAGGAGTCATGCGGTTCCGCTGCACCAGCCAACCGAAGCGGGGTATCCGCGGTCCGGTGCTTTTCGCGGACGAGTCGTCGCGCCACCACTGCCGCCGCTGATCGAAAGGCGTCCGCCGGTGGGCATAGCGGCGATGTGCGTGCGCGGCCGTCTCTCGAACGCGGTCATCCCACAAGAGCAATCAACCACTACGCCACCATCTCTGGACGCGACCCCGATCTCGACATCCTGCTACTGCGCCTCCACACCGAAACCGCCTGCCGCCGCGGCGGACCCTGCGCCCCATGGACCTCAACCCGGCACACTGCCTCATCCGCCTACGGGAAAACGCAACACCGAACGCTGGCAACCGGTTTCCCCCTCACTGATGAACGCCTTGTTCCAGCACGCCTCCGAACGCGGCACCACCGGCAGCGCCCAACCCCTGCGATCCGCCCACCGACCCCGATCGCTGAGGGCCGCTACCAAGCCTTGTTCCACCGCCTCAGCAGACACATCCCGGAAATCGAAACCATGGGACTCAGCATCCACTGGCTCCGCCGCACCACCCAAGTAAGTACTCCAGCAATGCTCGCCGACAGCATGCATACCGACGACGTCAAGCAGAAGCCAGCGTTCCAGGGAGCCAAAGATACCCGCCCGCCAGGTAACGCATCCAAAGACGCCACCCACAGGAGTCCCACTCTCTAAGTTGAACAACAACCCTGCGCACAAAGGAAAACGATGACCACCCGAACAGCACTGCTGCTCGTCGGCCTCGCCGTCTTTGGCGTCGCCCTCCTCACCACCAACTGGCACCCCATACGCGCCGTCGCCTACCTTGCCGGCTGGGCGCTCGTCGCCATCCTGCTGATCTGGAACGACCGGCGCAACCGCGCGCGGCAGCGGGAGAACACACATGCCTAGGCAAGGACCGCGCCGCACGAATGTCGGAATCCGGCTGTTGGATGAACAGATCGAACAGCTCGACTGGCACGCGAACGAGGAAGGGTTGGTAACGAAGGCTGGTGATCCGAACCGCTCCGAACTGATCCGCATCTACCTCGCATTCGCCCGCGAGCACATGCCGACCGGATGGCGGCCAGACGGATGGGAGTACCGGGGCTAACCGGCCGAGATGCCCCCCAGCCCGCGCTGACCGGCCTGGCCGGTCACTACCGGTGAGCGCTGAGATTCGTTCGATCTGGCGCTATCGAGGTGATCCTGGTCCGCGCTAATTCGACGTTGTCAGATCGCAGACCAGTTGGGGCTCTCGCATCGCTGCGACAAGTACGCGTTTGGTCATCGCCCGTACAAAAAGATGCAGGTTAACGGCGGTACCCAGTGACTTGCCCGCTGGCTGATTCTGCCCGAACCACTTCAGCGTGGCCGCGGTCGAGCCTCCGTGAGCGACTGCGCTGCGGTAGGCGTATAGGTGCGCGATGACCTTCTGTGCTGAGCACTTGAACAATTCGAGCCCGATCTTGCGATGGTCGGGCAGACGGTGCTCGAGCAGGATGAGGTTCCGGGTCAATTGCTTTGTGAGGCTGTCGATCCGGTCTTCGGGTGTCGGCTTCGATATTTAGCTATAGTGCTAATATGCAAACATGACCGAGTTCGACCCTGAAGAGGAAGCCGGCGTGTTCCGCGCGCTGGCCGACTCGACGCGGCGGCAGATCCTGGAGGATCTCCGCTCCGGCGAGTTGACCGCGGGTGAGATCGCCGCGAAGTTTCCGATCAGCGGTCCTTCGATCTCCCGGCATCTGGGCGTACTCAAGGCAGCCGGGCTCGTCCGAGAGCGACGAGTCGCCAATCGGATCTTCTACTCGCTTGTCGAGGAACGACTGGCGTTATGTGTCGGCAGGTTCCTGAGCGCGATCTGCCCGGAACAGGTCATCGTCAGACAGCGCAGGCTGCGAACCACGAAATAGAGGAATGCCGGATGAAACCTCCGCGGATGTCCAGCGTCGTCGAGCGACGTCTTCTGGTGAACTACCGAGTCGCCCCTGAGGTCGCCGCGAGCTTGGTGCCGTCGCCGATGCGCCCTCAATTGGTTGACGGTTGGGCGGTTGCCGGCATCTGCCTGATCCGCCTCGGACAGTTACGGCCCAGTTGGCTACCCGGCTGGGTCGGGATGCGCAGCGAGAACGCGGCGCACCGCATCGCGGTTGAGTGGGATGGTCCGGAGGGACTCTCGACCGGTGTGTACATCCCGCGCCGCGACAGCGGTTCGGCGATCAATGTCCTTGCCGGTGGCCGATTGTTTCCTGGTGAGCACAGTTTGGCGCGATTCGACGTGCGGGAGACGGCGCAGGACCTGCATGTGGCCTTCACCAGTCAGGACAAGACGATCTCCGTGAGCGTGGACGTCCGGACCGCCGAGCGGTTCCAGGGAAGCGAACTGTTCGCCGATCTGGCGCAGGCATCGGACTTCTTTCAGCGTGGCGCGGCCGGATTCTCGCCCACGCATAGCGGTCAATGCCTTGATGGGCTCGAACTCCAAACGGACGCATGGCAAGTCGAGCCGGTCGATATCCACTCGGTGCGGTCCACGGTCTTCGACGACCAGGACCGGTTCCCGCCAGGCAGTGCGGTGCTCGACTGCGCCTTGCTGATGCGCGAAGTGCCCGTGACGTGGCGTCCCCTTACACCCCTGCGAGTCGCTGCTGGCTCCGCGACCGCAGGGAATAGCGCACGCTAGGAATAGCACCCCTCCACCAGTTGTCAAGCACGTCAACCGCAGATGCCTGGAAATCTCGCGCGACGCCGACGGCAACGCCTACCGATGGAGAATCCACGGCCGCGCGTTCAAAGGCGAACGCACCCACCAAGGAGTCCCGGCCACCTGGGTCGTTGGCGAGCCAGCCGCCCGCGCCGTTGTTGTCCTCGAACAACTCCAGCCCGACGACACCGACATCTTGTTCCAGACACTGCCCTACGGCGTCGGCTGGGCCGAGGAACACGGCGGCCGCGCATTGAACACCGGCACCACCAACAATTGGTTGAACCGATTCGTCCGCTGGGTCGACAACTGCCGCACCACCCACCACCGCACCGACACCATCCCCACATCGACGGCAGCCCCTTTCGGCTGAAGACCAGCCAATTCCGCCGCACTCTGGCCTGGTTCATCGCCCGCCGCCCGGGCGGCGCCATCGCCGGTGCAGTCGCCTTCCGACACCACGCGATTCAAATGTTCGAAGGCTACGCCGGGACCAGCGACTCCGGCATCCGCGCCGAAGTCGAAAGCGAACAAGCCCTCGCACGCGGCGAACAACTCGTCGAACTCGCCGACACCTACGAGCACACCGACACCCTCGGACCAGCCGGCGCCGAGGCCGCCATCGGGTCCATCTCCGGACGAGCTTCTGCCCGGTGACATCCCGGCCCTTGCCGAGTAGAACCTCGGAGTGGTTCGGCACACCTCGATGGGGCCTCGGAAGAGACTGTGGCCGTTTCGAGCCGCGCGATATGCGGCATGCGCGGATAGTCGACAGCAGTCGTCCCAACTGTACGTTCGGGGCCACGTAGGTAACGGGCACGCGAGAATGAGTGCGCCCACAGATCTACGGCCGAAAACAGGAAGAGCATGAACGCCACCGCGATCGTCGGAGTCCTGACCGCAATCATCGCCGCATCCGTGGCGCTGATCGGTTATGTCATCAATCAGATGACGGCGCGGCGGGAGCGTCGAGCCAAGGCCTACGCCGAAGCCTTACGCACAATCCGTCAGTACCAGGAAATTCCGTACAGGGTTGTGCGACGACTCGATTCGAGCGCGGAGACCCGGACAAGGCTGGACGATCAACACGGCGAGATCATGAGCAGCATCGGTTTTCACCTCGGTTGGCTCAGGCTCGAATCTCCTGATACCGCAGCCGCTTACGAGGCGCTCTGGGAGCGATGTCGAACTTTCGGTGGCGTCTACCGCAAGTGGGCGTGGCGGCAACCCCTCGTCTCCACGGACGCCCAGATGGCGGTCACGCTGCCCTTCCAGTTCGATATCAAGCCCGAACTGGATATCTGCGTTCAGGCGATGCGTGCCGACACTCACTTCTTCGGATGGCGCGCTCGGCGCGCCGTCCGACAACGCGCAACAGCCTTGGCTGAACGGAGGGCTGCTGAACCGCCTCCGGACTTCACCACTCTCGAAACGTGGTCGCTGCCTACGTAGCTGCCGCTGTACCACAGTCGGGCTCGCTGTCGGCGGTCCCGTGATGACCGTTTCGAACCGCGCGCCACGCGGCATTTCCGGACATGGGACGCCCTGCCGCCCAACCAATCGGAACGATTGACTGACCAACGCCCGCCATGCGGCATGTGCGGACGCAGTGCGACGGTGTCCTACTAGAGCGTTGTCCTGTCCGACACGCTATGTGACACCCACGGCTTGGCCGACGAGGCAGTCGGCGATTCGGCCAGGACTCCGGAGTCCGGCAGCCCCGCGTAGTCGGGCAGTTCGACCCCATTGATCGCGCGCTCGGCCAGCTCGGCGAACCACTCTCCGGTGAAATCGGGGCCCGGCTCTGCATCGGACCCGGGGATGTCGCGGCTGCGGGCGTTCAATTGGGCGATCTCCTGATTGGCCTCGACGAACGAGCGCATCCGATCCTCGTAGCGGGCGAAACCGATCTCTGGATTCCACTCGGCCGCAGCCAGCTCGCCGGCCAGCACGTAGGCGCCGACCAAGGCCAGCCCAGTGCCCTGGCCCGACATCGGGGAGGAGCTGAACGCCGCGTCCCCGAGCAGCCCCACCCGCCCACGCGACCACCGATCCATCACGACCTGAGCGACCTGGTCGAGATAGAAGTCCGGGGTGTGGTCCAGATGCGCGAGAATACGCGGGGTCAACCAGCCAAAGCCGTCCATCCGCTCACGCAGCAGCCGCTTCTGGGCATCGATATCGCGGTAATCGACATCGACGTCGGCCGCGGGGAAGGAGAACATGGCCATCGCCCGGGTGGCGTCCTGTATCGGCCGCAGCCCAGCCGAGCGCCCGGACTCCTGGTACTCGATCAGCCATTTGTCGAGCCCGAACTCGTTGGGCACGCTGAAGAAGGCCAGCACGTGCCCGAGGTGGCGGACGAACTGCTCGTGCGGCCCGAAGACCATTGCGCGCAGCGCCGAATGCAGCCCGTCGGCTCCGACCACCAGCTCGAAACGTCGCCGGTTACCGCTGTCGAAGACCACCTCGACCCCGTCCGCGTCCTGGGAGAGCTCTGCGATCCGGTCGCCGAAGACATATTCGACATCGTCACGGGTGTCCTCGTAGAGCACCTGCGACAGGTCACCGCGCAGGATCTCGATCTCCGCGATGAATCCGTCGCCGCCGTCGTCGTCCACGCGGAAGCTCTCCAGCACGTTCCCGTCCGCGTCCACGGTGTGCGCGCCGATGGTCTGGGTGCAGGCCGCGCGTATCGCCGGGTCCAGCCCCATCCGCCGGATGACTTCCTTGGTCACTCCGCGCGCGTCCACGGCCTGACCACCGGGACGCAGTTCGGCGGCCCGCTCCACCACGGTCGCCACGGCTCCCCGCCGGTGCAACCAGTGGGCCAGCGCGGGCCCCGCAATGCTCGCTCCCGCCACCAACACTCTGGTACCGCTCACTGCGCCTCCCACTTACCCCGCCGAATCACTGTCCGGATCGATAGCTTCTGTTCCGACCCACCGCTGTCGGTGTATCCAGAGGTATCGACGACGGATCCGCCAGGAATTCATCGGTGCACCCGAGACCCGTGTCCTTGTTCCTGTGAACACCCTGAGCCCACACCGCATAGCGCGCTTAGTCGACCTTTGATCGCGACCGGAGACGCCGTGGGACGTGCCCGAACCGTATGGGCATCTACCCATAATCCCGAGGGCGCGCTATGCACCACCGAGCGACATGGACGGCACCGTGCGTGTCGAGCAACCGTTTGGCGCGGCCTGCCCCGCCAGACGGTCATCGATCCAGCGCAGGACCGCGGGTGTCGCAGTGATTGCGAGACTGACGTGCTCGCTCAATTGGTCCCGCGTATAGGTGATCTGCGCCCCCGCTGCGCACCACTGTGCCACCGCCTGGTCGGCTGGCGCGATGTCGAGGATCTCGTCGTGCACGGCGTTGTAGAGGAACAGCGGCGCGGTCGGTACCGCGTTGCCGAAGTCCACGTCGGCAAACGACGCCTGTACCTGCTCGAACAGCTGCGAAAAAGGGATCGTCAGGTAGTCGTCCATGCGCAGGAACGCATGCTGAGCCACGTTCGGCGCCACGCATTTGCTGTCACCCGCGGCCATCAGAGCTTGCCCGGCAGGGGTCAGATATTTGTTGAAAACCGCCGCCAGATGTGGATCGGCGCGCATCATGCCCGGCAGGAGCGACGGCAGGAAACCGGAGAACGGACCGGAATCGAGCGACTCCAGGTAGGGGCCGACGGGTACTGTCCAACCGCCCATGGCAACACCGACCAGCCGTATTTCGGGAGCGTAGGCCGGTTGAACCTGCGCGACCCACCCGGTAGCGATCGCCCCGCCGGAGTAGCCCGTCACAGCAACCGGAGTATCGATGCCGGACAGGCCGAGTGGCGTGAAACCCTCGGCGGCGCGCACGCCGTCGAGCACGGCGTAACCCGGCTGTTTCGGGGAGAACACAGCCCCCAGCGGCCCCTCCCAGTCGGGTACGGAAATCGCATGACCGGACGACAACATCTGGTCGATCTGTACGAGATCCAGGGAGGAGTCGTACTTGTCGGGCGCTCCTTGCCGGAGCACGAACGAGGGAGCACACTGTGGGGCCGAGGCATCTTCGGCAACCTGGTAGCTGATCAATCCCTTGACGTGCCCGGTTCGTGGGCGCAGCACCGTCGTCACGGTCGCCATGGGTTGCCCGGCGGTATCGGTCGTTCGATACAGCAACTGCCAGGCATCGGCGTCCTGCGCCTGTGGCCCTAGCGACGCCACCTCGACGGGTCGCGAATTCAGGATGGTGCCCGGCGCCTCCGAACTCCAGCCCGATGGCGGGGTATAGAACGGGTCGTTCTGCGGAGTTGGCAGCGGATCCGCACTACCGACCGCCATGGGAGTACCGGTAAAGCACAGCACGACCGAAACTGCGATCAGAACCGAACGCAACTGACCGCGCTTGACCACTGAATACGTTGCACCCCAGGTTGATACGGCACTGCCCACGCTTCCGACTTCCCTCCCTGGTGGGGACCGACTCCCGGCGAATCCCCCTGATGGATGTCAGAGTACATCTCCCGATCATGATGAATACCCGAACCGGAGACGAAGATCGCGCCGGTCGCGGCTGCCGCCCACGCCGACAGGCGACCGCACTCGAACGCGCGAGCCGCGAAGCCGGTCGAACGTCCCGCGTTCCGATCCCGTGGTTGAACTGGCGGGTTCTTCCTTCGGAATCGACCTGGTGGCTAGCCGGTGGCGACGGCGACGGCGATCGTGAGAACCTGGCTACCCGCGCCGGCTCCGAGGTCTCACGAGCATGGTCACCGCTGTCGCGGGCGCGGCAGCAAGCGGCTCATGATGATCGAGTCCCATAGTTCGCCGTTGCGGCGTCGGTAGTGTGCGCGCAGCGTGCCTTCGACCTCGAATCCCGCGCGGTGGTACAGGTCGATCGCGGGTTGGTTGTGCGGCCAGACCTGCAGGGTGACCTTGTGCGCGTTGTTGTTTCCGCACCAGTCGATCAGCTGCTCCAGCAATGCGGTCCCGATACCTTGGCCTCTGTGGCTGGAGGCGACCATCATGGTGATCGACGCGACATCGGTCGCTACAGAATGCGCGGTGCCCGTGGCCACGATCCCGGCGGATGAATGCTCGGCAACGAAAAGCCCTTTGGTGGTGGAGACGAGGTTACGCAAACGGACTGCCACGTCGTCTTCATCGATCGGGGGTTCCGGTCCGATCCACTTGCCTTCGGCGGCGACATCGACATGCAACTGGACGCAGGCGGGGATGTCCTCGACTCGGCCGTGGCGGACCTTCACGTCGGTGTTGTGGCGTTGTCGGCTCTGTTTCGTCGGCGCAAGCAGTCGGCGGATCACGTGTTGGTCGACCAAGGCGACCTCGAGGCTGCGTGCGACGACCTCGTCCCCGACCGGCGACAGGTGCAGGCCGTCGGCCATCCACGGACTGTGCGCGGCTGACGAGTCGTCGGGGCGTTTACCCAGAAGTGCGGCGGCTGTGACGAATTTGCCCCAACAGTCCACGAACACAGCTCCGGCGTCTCGGGCCGCGTCACGGGCAGCGAGGTTGTACGCGCACAGGTCGCGGTTCATTGCCGCTGCCTGCGGGCCGATGTGCGTGGCGACCGGTGGTGAGGATAGACAGACAACGCCCCGGGAGCGGGCGGTGAGGTGGCCGAGCGCGGCTCGGTAGTTGCGGGTGAACTCCTGCAGGTCCACACCCTCGGCGAGGCGAGCCTGGTGACGTCGCAAGACGTCGTTGGTGCCGCACTCGAACAGCGCGATGTCTTGGTCGACATCGGCAGTCTCGATGGCTTCCAGCAACTCGCGCGAGGTAGCGCCGCCCCGGCCGAGATTGTGGAAGACCATGGCGACATCGGGAAGCCGTGCGGTCAAGCTGGTACTCAGCCGCTCGATGAACCCGCCGTTGCGCCATCGGTCGACCGTTACCGTCGAGCCCGGCGCCGGCAGGTCGGTGACGTCGGCCAAGCGGTGTGACTCACCCACGAGGTGCTCGGTGTGGCTGGTGCCCCAGCACCGCACCACCAGTGTTTGAGACGATTCGACGCGACCACCCGGGCCGTCCACGGTGGCGGTAGGCAGCTCATCGGGCTGGAGGCGATCGGGGTCCGCCCCGGCTGATGGTGTGGTCGAGGCGGTGATGTCGGCGAAGATCATCTCGGCGATGTCGGCGCAGCCTTGGGTGGCGTCCATGCGGGCTTCGTCGACGAAGTGCAGCGGATCCCAGCCGCGGTACCAGTCCCGCATCTCGTCGCGACCGAACGACGACGACTGGGGTCGGGTCGCGTGCCGCCGCAACGTCTCTTCGAACGACAAGTCGAAGGCGTAGAACCGCGAGACGACTGCATGGGACGCCAATCGATCGAGCATGTCGCCGTAGCGGCGCTGCGAGAAAATCCCCTCCAGCACGACAACCAGCCCACGAGCCAGACACAGCGAGGCGATCTCGCCGATCAACTCGATATTGAATCCGTCGGGAACATCGCTCTCCCGCAGGAACTCTCGGCGTACGACATCCTGCGAAATGACCACACACCGCCCCCGATCGAACCGCCGCTGCAATGTCCTGGCCACAGTCGTCTTGCCGGAGCCGGAGCTGCCGCGAATGACCACCAACCGGCCCGCAGGCTCGGCTGGCAGCGCCGAACGAATCCGCGCCGCGAGGTCGGCCATTTCGGTCTCGGTGTAGTCGAGGATGCCGTGGACCGGATCGACCGCGTGCAGCTGCTGACGGTCATAGCGCGTGTTGGCCGGAAGCGGAGCGACGTGCCAGTGAACATGGGCATTACCCTGCATAGAGCCCAGCGACATCACATAGGTTCGCTCGGGGCCGGTCACCGCGGCAACCGCGCGTGCCACCTTGTGCACGGCCGACTGCAGTCGAAGGTACTGGCGCGCGGGCAGGTCGGCGACCACATCCTCGACATGGCGCCGCGGCACCACGAGAACGTAGCCGAACAAGGTGGGGTACTTGTTCAAGAACGCCACGTGCTCGCCGTCGTCGTAGACCATGTGGTGCTCGTAGCCGGGTTTGCCTTCCAGAAAGGCGCATACGAAGCAGTCCTCCGATCGCACCCGCTGTTCATAGGCGGCCAGGTCCATCGCCACACGCCGACCGCCGACGTCGGTCGATGTGGCCGGCTCTGTCGCTGCGGGTTTGACCGAAATCAGATGGTAGAAGCGGGCTGTCTCGACGTAGGGGTATCGGTCGGCCAGCAGGTTCTCCAGCTGCAGGAGTTTCGCGAAGAACTCCGAGTCGTGCTTGATCCCGTCGTCGCTGATCAAGTCGCACACCGCGCGCACCCCGTATCGGACCGGACGTTGCAGACCGGCCGCCACCATCTCCGCAGCCAGGTCGGTCGCGGTCACCACGTCGATCTCGGCCTGATAGGTGACCGATGCCCGCCTGGTCGTGTTCAGCAGCCGCATCGCCTCCTCGAGTGCTCCGCGCCGCACCGCAGCAGTCAGCGGGTCGCTGAGCAGGTTCGGCGCGAGCACCGACAGCAGGCCGCCGGGGCGCAGCACCGACACCATTGCCTCGAGGACGGCACCTCGATCAGGTACATACTGAATCACGTTGTGGCACAGCACCACATCAATCGACCCACACTCCGCGACAGTAAGCACGTCGGATGCCTCCGCCAACCGGGTGTCGATCAGGTCCCCGAAGCCCTGCGCCTCGGCCAAGCCCACGGCCTCAGCCAGCGACGCCGACGAGGTATCCACGATGGTCACGTGATGGCCCAGCGCCGCCAGACGCACAGCGTCGAGTCCATTCCCTCCACCGACATCGAGCACTGTCAACGGCCGAGTCGGCAGATGGCGGACAAGATTGGCATACACCTGCTCATACCGCAGCCGACCCCACGGGGTGGCCTGATAGCTGCGGAAGGCGTCCAAGTGTCGATCGAATGCCGAGGCCATAACACCCCTTCCTACGCGAAATCCGCGCCCGCCGAAGCAAGAACGGATGACCGGTCATCGCCGACCGCCCCGGACGGACTCGATGTGGGTCGGTGTCGGGACGTGCCCGAATTCCCCGCGGACGCCGTCGGGTCGGTGACGAAAACGGCGTAGTGCTCGTCGCTGTAGCGGTACTCGCGGGGCGAGCTCGACACCCAAACCACCACACTCAACCAACTCCTCGAAACGCAACCCACACGACCGACCGGCGAACTGCACCTCCTCGACCAACTCCCCGCCACACCATCGATCTCGCTGCCGCCAGTTCGCACGTGCCGACCCGCAGGTCGAGTAGCCCTGCGATTGCCTGAAGTGGGCAGAAACTCGAATTAGGTAGCTGGCTACTCGCGCGATTTTTGTCGCGGCACGCAATTGTCAACGGCGAAGAGATTGCCACCCAGCGCGCTGAGTGGCGAAGCTGGGCCCTGAGGATGGCGGCCGAAAATGAGCAGCATGAAACGTGGGGGCTGCGATTGCGGGGGGCGGACCGAGGTTCCAACACGAAGTTGCGGCACAGTAACGGTCAACGAGGATCGTGTCGAACGGCCGGACCTAGCAAAGCTGAAGCGCTGGCGAACGGGCAAGATCCCACCCACCTGGGACAGTCCCGACATTCTGACCAACGACTGGCGTCCTTTCCCACTGATGCCTGTCACGATCCGGACAGGACCGAACAATGCACGAGCTCCGACTGCACATCATTCCCTTGACCAACGATGAACTGGACGCCAACGGTGATCCCGTCAAGCCGTACGACGTCACGCCGATGGAGTTCGCGCAACTTATCGATCGGGTGAACCTCATCTTCGCCGACACCGGTCTTCGATTTCTCTTCTATCCGGCCCATGACTGGGCGCCGATGGCAAACACGGAAATCAATACCGATGGAGCTCGTCAGCGTGAGCTCGCAAACCGCATCGCCGGGAGATTCCCCGGCAAGATCGTCTGCTTTCTCCGCTGGGGTCCGGGACGTGACCGTACGGGCAACGGCAATGCGTTTCCGCCGCCGGGTGCGGGTCCGAAACCTCCGAGCGTCGACGACGTCGTGCAGAACTACGTCGCGCTACCGAATCGGATCGCAGCCAATTTCGGGTTGCTCAATCAAGGCGACGGCGGATTCGTCGCTCATGAACTCGGCCACTACCTCGGTCTTTACCACACCTTTCCCGGTTGGACGGATCGCAAAGGGCCGTTGTACGGACACCTCTCGGGCGCGCTGACCGCAGCCGCGGCAGACCAGGCCGTCGTCGACTACATCGCCCGCAACGGCGGGGCGATTGATGCGCTGGACGGTGATCTACTCTCCGACACTGCACCCGATCCGTCGCCGGTCCTCTACGAGGCACACAACCGACAGGACATCTGTGCCAGCCCGCGTATCACCGTTCGAGGCACGATCGGCAGGCGAACCGTGTCGTTTACCTTCTCCCCCGACCCGAACAACGTGATGAGCTACTACGCGGGATGCCCTCCGCCCGGATCCGGCGCGAGTTCGAAACGTTTCACCCCGCAACAGATCTCGCGGATGATGGATACCCTCCGGCATCCATCGCGACGTGCCTTGGTCGAATCCCCGCCCGAGGCACCCGTGGTTCGCGGGCTCTGCATCATCCAGCAACGCAGCAATTACCGGTTTCTCGACGCCTACCCGGCGTCGGAAGACTTCGCCGCGGTGACTCGTCCCGCACAGAACGACGGAAGCCAGCAATGGATGCTCCTTCCCGTGGCCTCCGTCTGCACCGTGCAGCAAAAGGCCACCGGCCGCTTTCTGGATGCCTACGAATCACCCGAACAAGACTTCCGCGTCGTCACCCGAACCGCGCAGAACAACGACAGTCAACGCTGGGTGCTCTGGCGAACACCGACCGATGCCAATGCCGTCACACTGCAACAGTTGAGCGGGGGCCGATTCGTGGACGCCCATGAGAGTTCGGACCACGATTTCTCGGTCGTGACTCGCACCGCGCAAAACAACGACAGCCAGCTGTGGACCCTGGAGTTTCGGGTCGGCGGCGGCTACTCGCTGCGGCAGAAGAGCAGCATGCGTTTCCTGGATGCCTACGAGTCGTCGGAGAACGACTTCGCGGCGGTGACTCGTCCGGCGCAGGAAAACGACACGCAGCGTTGGCAACTGACGATCATCGGCGCGGTCTACACCATCCAACACCGGCACAACGGCCGATTCCTCGACGCCCACGAGGACGACGGGAACGACTTCCGCCTGGTCACACGTCCCGCGCAGAACGACGACAGCCAACGCTGGGTCTTCTTGCCGTACAGCGGCGATACGTTCACGGTCCAGCAGCTCGCCAACGGCCGCTACGTCGACGCCTATACGTCACCGTCACGTGACTTCGCCGTCGTCACGCGCCCCGCACAGAACGACGACACCCAACGCTGGGTCGTCCGCGCGGCGTCCACCCGCTGACGCCACCGTACGGCTGGGCAACAGCTTGCGTCGCGTCGCTGAGATTCGCTCCGGTGAGAGTCGCGTCCAAAGTGAGAGACGGCAGCCCGGCAGACGGCATACCGGCAGACTCATTGGGGTAGGTGGTGCCACTCGCTGCACCCTGGAGCAGTCATGAACCGAGCATCGACGGATCGAGCGACGCGTGCTGCCACTCGGGACCGACCGCTCCATCGCGATGGATGTCCGACCCGGCGGAAGCCGAGACCGGGATGAGACCGTGGCCCGGAAGGAGCATCGCCTCGCGGAGTGAGGTATGAACCCGATGGCAACGCCGAGGGCTGGTTCGGCCGCTGCACGGATGCCGGCGACCGGAAATCCAGGCGACACCACCGTGTTTCCTTTGCGACCATGACCGGGTGACCGCATCAACGATCTTCGACGGCGACTTCGAAGCGCACCTCACAGTGCGCGGCGCCGATGCTGAAAAGCTCGAACAGTACGCCGCCGCAACTGGTTCGAAGTTCGCGCACATCGTGCTCGCGCGCGGTCGCGTGACCGAACAGCCCATGCTCACCATCCGGGAATCCGGCCCCTTCGTCGCGGTGCGGGAATCGGTCGTGGCGTCGCGGAACCGGCTGGAGGCGGCGGGTTTTCCGGTGGTCCGCACCAAGATCGAGGCCGCACCGTCGGCCGCGGGGGTGCCGGCCACCGACACCGAGGCCGTCGCGCTGGGCGAAAGCTACTACTTCGAGCATCACATCAAGCTGCTGCTCGACTCCGGCGCCGACACGAGCGCCTTGGCCCGCCTCGCCGGGGTGCACGCAGCGCATTTGTCGGTGAACGCCCGGCGCGTCCGCACCGACGGCCGTGTCGAGCGCTTCGTGACCCAGCGGTGCCGTCTGGTGGGTGATTCCGTCGCCGCAGCCCGCTGTGCCGCCCTGACGACCGCACTGGAGGCTGAGAATCACCGAATACTCTCGGCGGAAAGAGAATTCGTCGTGTACGACAGTGACGAGTCCATCGATTCCGGATGGATCGATGAGAACGAGGAGCACTCGTGACCACCGAGGCGGACCGCTCGTGGAAGGGGTTGGGCAGCGGGGGGTGGCCGGCGGACGCGGTCGTGCCGCACGATCCTCCGACGGAGCAGGCCAGGCCGAAGCTGGGTCTGCCACCGACCCTGCGGCCGGTCCGGGCTGATGGCGTGCGCCAGACGCCGGTGTTCGACCCCGCCGCCAAGCCACATTTCGCGGCCATGCGCCTGACGGATCCCAGGTTCGACGACCCGCGGATCGCGGCGGCCTGGTTCGCCGCACGCCGCGCCGCACTGGACACCGTGCTGGCTGCGGTCGCCGCTTCCCCGTGGGCTCGGGATCTCATGCTGAACGGCAGCGCACTGCTCCGCGCCTGGCTCGGGGAGCAGGCGCGCGAGCCCGGCGACCTGGATTTCGTTGTGCTGCCGCGGGACTGGGAGTTCAACAGCGACCGGACCGACCAGCTGCTGACGGACGTCGCCACCCGGGTCGCGGCCGCGACCGAGGCCCCCGACAGCCCGATCCACGCCCGGGCGGAAGACGCCGTCGAGGACGACATCTGGACCTACGATCGGGTGCCCGGCCGCCGCCTCGTGCTGCCGTGGTCCGCGACTGGCTCCGGGATCCCCGGAGGCACAGTGCAACTGGACTTCGTGTTCGACGACGCGCTGCCGCAGGCCCCGCGGTGGACCGATATCCCGCGACTGGGCACCCCTGGCCCGCCCGCGACGCTGCTCGCCGCCACCCCCGACCTCGCCCTGGCCTGGAAGCTGCTGTGGATCTGCACCGATGCGTTCCCCCAGGGCAAGGATCTGTACGACGCCGTGCTGCTGGCCGAACACCGCGCTCCCGACGCGGACCTGCTGTGCACCGTGGTCCCGAACCTGTCCTTGTGCGGCTTGTTCGAGCACGGGACCAACACCGAATGGGACGAGTTCGCCAAGGACCGCCCCGACCTCGCCGGCCAAGAGGAGATCTTCGCGTGGCGCCTCGTGATCGCCCTCGACCCGGTCGCGGCGGCCGGCTTCACCGACTGGCACAAGCGCTGGTCCGAGTCCCTCCGCTCGACCGCGAAGACGATCACAGACTGCCTCTCGGATCCGGCGTCCTTCGACGACGAACTCGCACGCCATCCCTGGCACACGACTATAGAACAGCTTCTCGTCCTCCAAGAGAAGCACGACTGCTCGCTGACCGAGGCCGCGGACCGGCTCGCCGCCGCGCGCCGCCGCAGCTCCGACCGTTCAGCCGCCGCAAGGATGGACCCGCACGCCATCGCCGCGACGTTGCAGCACTGGCACCGCGCCGAGGTGCCGGAGCCGCACGATGGCCGCTCCCCAGCGGCAACCGATCGGACGTAGACCTCTTCTCGCGGTCACCGGGCCCGTCGCCGTTGCCGCGGGGCGCTATTTGCGACGATGGTGCTGTGTCGCAATCGGTGAACACCAGGGGTGGTAAGCAAGCGCCGGCGTTGACGCCGCGGGGGGAACGAACTCGAGCCAGATTGGTCGAGGTCGCCGAGCTCGTCTTCTCGCGACTCGGGTACGTGGAGACACGGGTCGCCGATATCGTCGCGGAGGCCGGGGTCGCGCACGGGACCTTCTATGTCTATTTCGAGTCGAAGGAAGCGATCTTCCACGCGGTGGTGCTGAATCTCATCAGCGATATGCGCGCCAAGGTGCGCTCGCGGCTCGGCGCCCAGCCCGGGACCGCCGTCGAGGCGATCGAATCGGCGGTGCGCGCCTACGTCCTCGCCTTCCGCGATCACCAACGCCTGATGCTCATGTGGGGTGAGGTCGCCGGCCTCAACCCCGACATCGAGGAGCTTCGCCAAGCCGAGATCGATCTGTTCATCGACCGCGCCGAGAAGATGATCATCCGGCTACAGGACAACCGCCTGGCCGCCCTCGACATCGACGCCAATTACGCGGCGACGGCGCTGTGCGGCATGGTGCGTGAATTCTGTTATCAGTGGGCCAAGGCCGATGTCGATATCGACGCCGACGCGGCCGCGGCGACCCTGTCCACCCTGTGGGTGCGTGGCATCGGTGTCGTCCACCGTGCGCCGCCGGTGTGATCGCGTCGAGGAGTTCTCATCGCGTCGATTCACGCAATGATTCCCGATCGATGGCCCGTTTGAGGATCTTGCCCGTGGCACCCTTGGGTAAGGCATCGGTGAACCGAATGATGCGCGGAATCTTGTATGCCGAAAGGCGTTCCCGAGTCCATCGGGAGACCTCGTCGGCGTCCAGCGCCGAGCCAGATGTGGTGACGACGACCGCGGCGATCTCCTCACCGTGATGAGCATCCGGCACCCCGACGACCGCGGCCTCGACGACGTCGGGGTGCTCATAGAGAACCTCCTCGACCTCGCCCGGATAGACGTTGTAGCCGCCTCGGATGATCAGATCCTTGACGCGGTCGACGATGCGCAGATCACTGTCGCCGTCGAATTCGCCGAGATCCCCGGTGCGGAACCAGCCGTCCGCGGACAGCACGTCGGCGGTCGCCTCGGGCCTGCGCCAATATCCCTTCATCACGGTGTCTCCCTGGATGAATACCTCGCCGACCTGGCCCGGCGGGCACACATTCGAATCCTGATCGCGCACCTCGACCCGCAGCCGGGGGACAGCGCGTCCGGTGTATCCGATCTTCGCCCCGCGATCGAAATCGTTAAACGTACCGAACCCGGCGGTCTCGGTGAGCCCGTAGCCCTCGAGGATCGTGCAACCGAACTTCTTCTCGAAGTCGCGGGCGATCTCACCGGGCAGTGACGCGCCACCGGAGATCGCGACGCGCAACTGTTCGAAATCGGCGCGATCCGCGGCATCGGCCGCGTGCAGCATGGCATTCCACATTGTCGGCACCCCCGCGACGATGGTCAGCCGGTCGCGCCGCAGCATCGCGAGCATGGCGACCGGATCGAAACGGGCCAGCAGCGACAGCGACCCTCCGGCGGTGAAACACGGCATCATCACCGCGGACTGTCCGAAAACATGGAACAGCGGCAACCCGGTCCCGGTGCGATCGGCCTCGGTGCCGCGACCGACCAGCGCTCCGATCTCCCCGCCCGCGAGCAGGTTCCCGACGGTCAACTGAGCGCCCTTGGGTCGCCCGGTGGTACCGGAGGTGTACAGAATGGCAGCGGTATCCCCCGGATCACGGTCGGCGCAGCCGGCCGGTTCCGCGGCCAGCTGCGCGCCGGGCGCCAACAACCACAACGGAATACCCCAGCGCTCGGCGGCCTCGGCTACCGCGGGCCCGAGGCCGTGCCAAACGACGGCAAGGGCACAGTCGGCATCGGTGAGGAAATACTCGATCTCGGCGCGAGTCGACATCGTGTTCACCGGCACGACGACGCCCCCGGCGATCTGGATACCCAGGTAGGCCACGACGAATTCCGGCACCGACGGCGCGGACAGCAGCACCCGGTCGCCCGCACGCAGGCCCGCTGCCGCCAACGCTCCGGCGAACCGTGAACTCGACCTGTCCAATTGCCGATAGCTCCACTCGATTCGCTCGGACCGCAACGCGACACTGTCGGGAGCCCTTTCGGCATGGCGGCGAACGGGATCGAAGACGTTGACCATAGTGGGATTCCTTCGAAATCGAATGTGACCGGGACCGGAGCGGAAGAGCGAGCTGGTTGGCCCACGAGTGGTCCACCGTCGCTGACCGTGGACCACTCGTGAACACCGCGCGGGCCGGATCCCTACTTCACCGGGAACGGCTCGTTGATGGTGGTGAAGTACTGGATCACCGCTGCCGTCGCGACCGGGGCGCCGACGAAGAGGGCGCCGGTGAGGGCGCCGACGGGCGCCAGCGCCCCCGCGCCGATGAGGCAGCCGACGACCGGACCCGCGCCGAACATCATCGCGAGCGGGCTTGTCGCCGCGGCCAGTGTGGCCCCGCCGACGAGGCAGCCGATCACTCCGGCGCCGACCGCTCCGACCATGCCGCCCACCACACCGGCGACCGTGATCGTGGAGGCCATTCGGGAGAACGCGGCGACCTCGCGGTCGTACGGCGTCTTCCACGGGGCTTGGTCCTGGAACGGCAGTGCCACCGGTTTCGTCTCGGCGCGAGCGGGGTCCAGCGACGGCGTCAAGCGCGCGGTGCGCCCGTCGATCTGCGCGTCGATGGGAAAGGCGACGTTGTTGACGTTGAACTCGAGTGGCACGCCGGCAAGTACCGTGCCGTCGTCCGCGCGGATCTGGAACCTGCCCTTGTCGACGATCAACTGGCCGGCGTCGACGGTGATCACCGCCGTGTTCCCGTCCTGGTAGGCGGTGTAGTTGACGCCGGGTGTGATGTCCACGCTCAGGGGCTCGGCGTGGGCGGTGCCTGCGCACACCGTCAGAGCGGCGGCGCCGATAGCGGCGGACACGACGGACTTACGAACTTTCATGAATCTACTTTCGGATCGATATCTGGATGGGTTGGCGGTCGCTATTTCGATGACGCGGGCGACGGATTCGGCGACGGCCGCGGGCTCGTCGCTGCCCGCTACGCCCGAATTGGTTCAGGCGTAGAGCTGTTCGCCGGGGACGGCGTCAGGATCCGCGCGGACCTCGGCGGGATTGGTTTCCCGCAGTAGCCAAGCGCTGAAGACGGTGACCAAGCCCATCAGCGCCAAATACACGGAGACGAGCGTGGTCCCACCCGTATTGGCGATCAGCGCCGTCATGATGAACGGCGTGCCGCCGCTGACGGTGATCGCGGCCAGCTGATAGGCCAGGGACGCGCCCGAGTAGCGCAGTCGAGGTTCGAACAGCTCGCCGAGGAAAGCCGCCAGCGGACCATAGGTCAACGATTGCAAGATCGTGCCGACGGCGATGGCGATGAAGAACATCGGCAACTTCCCGGTGTCGACCAGCAGGAAGTACGGGAAGGCCCAGGCCGCGAGACCGATTCCGCCGATGAGGATGAGCGGTCTGCGCCCGACCCGGTCGGATCGGTGGCCCGACCAGAGAATCACCGCGCAGCCGAACAGGGAGGCGACCAGCGAGACGGTCAAGATGTCGTTGCGCTTCATGCCGAGCTCGTGGGTGCCGTAACTGAGCACGCCGGCGATGCTGATGTAGAAGGCGGTGTTGGTGGCGGCGAGCAGGCCGCACCCGAGCAAGATCTTGCGCCAGTGCAACCGGATCGCCTCCGACAGCGGGGCTTGGGCGACCCGGGCGGGGCGCGCTTCGGCCACTTCCTGTTGAAGTTCCCGGAACTCCGGGGAGTCCTCGACCTTGGTCTGGATGTAGAGCACAACCGGGAAAAGCAATGCGCTGCACCAGAACGGCACCCGCCAGCCCCAGCTCAGGAACGCGTCCGCGGAGAGCGCCGAGGTCGCGACCAGGAATACCAGATTGCCGAGGACCACCCCGAGCGGAACACCCATCTGCCCGAAAGTCCCGGCGAATCCCCGTCTTTTCGGGCTCGCGGATTCGGTGAGCAGCAACACGATGCCGCCCCACTGGCCACCGCAGGCGATGCCCTGCACGAATCGCAACGCGACCAACAGGATCGGCGCGGCGACACCGATCGCGTTCGTGCTCGGCAGACAGCCGATGAGGAAGGTCGCCAAGCCCATGCCGAGCAGGCAGGTGACGACGGCGGGCTTGCGTCCGTACTTGTCGCCGAAGTGCCCGGCCAGCACGCCGCCGAGCGGCCGGGCCACGAAACCCGCCCAGAACGTGCTGAACGACAGCAACGTACCCATCAGCGCGGAGCTGTCCGGGAAGAACACGTGGGGGAACACCAGCGCGGCAGCGGTTCCGTAAAGGAAGAAGTCGTACCACTCGATGGAGCTGCCGATCAGACCGGCGGCGAGGAGTTTGCGATGGGCTCGCCCGCGTTCCGCGGCCGGCGCGAGGGAGGTTTCGCCGGTGCCGGCTGGTTCCAGTGGTGGTGCGGTCATGCGCGTACTCCTGGTCGAGATGTGTCCACTGATCGAGATCGAGTGGAGTAGAACTTGACGCCAAGTTCAGTTTGGTGGGAACAGTGTGGAGCAGTGGAGAAGTAATGTCAATCACACTTTTCTAGATCGACGCATCGGCCCATGTTCGAGCGTCGAACGCCCGTAAACACCGACGACCGAGACATATGTCCAGTTCAGAG
The DNA here is from genome assembly GCF_059570515.1 of Nocardia sp. CNS-044. Classification (NCBI taxonomy): domain Bacteria; kingdom Bacillati; phylum Actinomycetota; class Actinomycetes; order Mycobacteriales; family Nocardiaceae; genus Nocardia; species Nocardia sp. CNS-044. Next base: position 240,873 of record NZ_JCANSX010000011.1, on the reverse strand, counting down.
GCATAGACACCGACGCTGACGCGCTGCCTTATCAAACCAAGTCGGCCTGCGCAAGCCCTCGAGCCATCCCACTGGCCGATCAGGCCTGGACACCCAGCGAATCGGCGGGAGATTCGCCCGCGAAATCGGACTCGGTGTCAGTTGCGTCCGGGCGCGGCAGGATCAGGAACCGCTCCCCTACCGACGGTTGTCGGCACCACCTTCGCGACATCGGGCGCTTGCGCCGTTGGCCGCCGCCCGAACCGCGCGCCCGGAGCTTTTCACATCCGGGCGCGACCCGAGCGCAAATGCCACCCGTCCGGAAGTACGATGTGCGCCAAGCCTTTTGGATACATGCACAACGAACTGTGCAGCGATGGAGCCTATGTCGCATCATTGGGCCGACGACGCAGCCATCGGCCTATGGGAGTTCTCCATGCAGCCCAGTCACCCCACCGCGCAGAGCTCACCCGCTGACAACTCGCCGGTGCCACCGCTTTTCGCCGACTACTCACTGCCGAAGAAGGTGTGGGAGGTCTTGGGAGGCCCTGCCGTCGGTGGCGTGATTTGTGGTGTGGCGTTGCTGGTGAACCTTTGGGCCTACATCGCCGCGATCGTGCTCGTCGTCCTCGCCGGACTTCCCGCAGGCGCCCAGCACCGAACCTTGCCGGGCGCGCTGATCCGCGCATGCGCGGCCGGGATCGTGTGGGCGGTCGCCATGCTGCTCGTCAGCGGCATCGGCGACCCGACGCTGACCCTGCCGCCTTTCGGCGTGTTCATCACCTTGTTCGTCCTTGTGCCAACCGCCCTGAGCGCGACGATCTCGTGGTACTTCGGCCGCCGAGCGAGCTGCATTCGGATCGAACGACGGCGTGCACGATGAGTTCGCGACTGGCCTGCTGGAGTGTTTCACCACCCGAGTCGCCTGTTGAGCCAGTTGGCCGTGACTTGCGCTGAGTGGGCCTGGTACCGGCGGAGCCAGGGTGATCGCGGTGGCGCGGGCTCGCGGCTTCTCATAGCCCAGTAACCCGCAAGGGCGCACAGGAATGCCGATACCGCGGCGGGATCGACGCCGCTGGTCGTTGGATGCGTGGCGAGGAGCTCGTCGGCATCGATTCCGTGCGCGGCGATGTTCGGAGTGAGCGCGACGAGATCGATCCATGCGGCGCCGCGGCAGGGCCACGCCCAGTCGAGGACCATGACGCTGCCGTCGAGTTGTAGCAGCATGTTGTCCGGGCGAAGGTCGGTGTGCAACAACGTTTCACCTGCGGCGTGGTCGGTCCAAGTCGATTCCAGCTCGGCCAGCTCGTCCAGGTTGCGCCGTGCCCAGCCATCCAGATCGGCAGGAGGCTCGTGCTCCGCGAATCTCCTCCAGCCCTGTAGCTGCGGTCCGTAGTGCTGGACGATTGTCGGCAGATCAGGCAACGGGCTGGGCGTGAGCATGATCGCCAGCCGCTCGATCGTGGCCAGCACCGCTGCCAGCTCAGCTCGTCGATCGAGCCGGGGGTGTCGGCCAGGAACGTAGTCGAAGACCGCGACCAGCCAACCTCGGGTATCCAGGGTGAACCGCAGCGCCGGTGTGGGGACCGTTGGCGGCAATCGGGCGGCGGTTTCGAGTTCGGTCCGGTACATCACGGCGAGGCTGTCATCGGTGCTGATCGCCTTCGCGAAGAAGTTCTGACCGTCACGCAATTCGAGCCGGGCTGCCAAGCCGTGGCTGAATCCGCCTGCTTGGGTGGTGGCTGCGCGCACCTGAGATCCCAACCGGTGCTCGACCTCGGCGCGCACGGTGCCGGGGAGTTCGTCCCATCGAATTCGGTTCACGCTGTTGTCATCCCCGTCCATGTGACCATCGTGGTGCGGGGCGCTTTCCAGTGCCAGTTCTTTTGTAGCCACAGATTCGCCAGACACACGCAGGATGCGCCGGTTCTTCGCACCCGGGCCGCTTAAGCTGTCTGCGCCGCCATGTGCGACAAATACGCGAGGCCAGAAAGCACTAAGAGGTACACGTCCAGGAGGTGCGGAATGCCGGAAGCCGGTCGTTGGCGGTCTCGTCCGATGTTGATTGCGAGCATGTTGCCGCTCGCGGTCCTTCTCGGAACCGGAGTAGCCAACGCATCCCCGGATGACACCCCTGTCACGTCACCGACGCGCCTCGAGCAGGGGCTACTCCCTCCGCAGGCCGTGCTCGTTCCGGTCGCCGAGTCGCCGGTCGACACCGCGGCTGCGGCAGACACCCGCGGCGACAGACGACCAGCGCATCCGGTCGCCGACAGTCCGACCGAGACGGTCACCGCGCCGGACGCGCCGCCGACCGTGAGTCAGGAGCAGCTCGAGGCATTCTGCGCGCAGATCCCCGTCGATCCCCGCCAATGCACCGTCGCCGCCGTGGACGCGGGCGTCGGTGCGGCGATCGGTGCGGGTATCGCCGCGGGACTGTCCGCGCCGGTCGCGATAGCCGCCGCGTTGGCGGGCGCGGCCGCCGGGTTCATCGTCGGTATCCCGTTCCTGCCGACCGGATTGGTTGTCGGCCCGCTCCTCGGCGCGGCCCTCGGCGTCACCATCGTCGCCATCCCCGCCGCCCTGCTCGGTGGGGCACTCGGGGCGTCGATCGGGGCGTTGCTGGGCATCAACACGCCCCTCCCGCAAGAGGACGGCCGCACCGAGGAATCCGGCGCGCCCACCACCTCGCCGAACTGAGCGGACCTCACTCCAATCGTGCGTTGAGAATCCGGGCGATCTGAGCCATCGCACCCGGTTCGGTCATCGCCAGATGCGTCGTATCGATGTCGAAGACCGAGATCTGCCCGCGGACCACCCGCGCCCATCCCTCGTGCCCCGTGGCATCCGATCGCCTTTCCCGTGTCGCGGTGAAATAGAGCATGTCGCTGTCCAATACCACGGGCCGCCATACGCCGACCGCCCGGATCGCCAGGTTGTAGGCATCGGTCAGGCGCTCGATCCGTGTGGCGTCGATACCGAGGCCGCGCCCCAAGTGCCGTTCGATCAGCTCGGCAGCCTCCTCGGCGGTCGCGTCGGGACTCACGAAATCGACGCCGAGGACCGGACCGAGATTGCTGATCAGCTCTCCCGCGGTGACTGCGGAGAACGTCGGCTCCTCGACACCGTCCACCTCGGCGTCCAACAGCGCCAGCAGCGCGACCTGCTCACCGGCGGCACGCATCTCGACGGCAACGGCATGGGCGATCACACCGCCCAGTGACCAGCCGATGACGTGATAGGGACCGTGGGGCTGAACGGCGCGAATCTCGTCGAAGTAGCGTCGGGCCATCTCTTCGATCGACGTCGGACCGGGGACCTCGCCGCCGATCTGCGGAGCTTGTAGGCCGTAGATCGGTCGACCGTCGGAGAGGTAGCGGTCGAGGGTGCGGTAACACCACGACAGGCCCGCGGCCGGGTGGATACAGAACAGTGGTGGTCGCTCACCGCCGGTCCGGATCGGCAGCAGCACGTCGAAGCCGTGATCGGTTCGCTCGACGACGGGACCCGAGCGCATTCCGGATTCGATCCGCTTCGCCAGGTCGGCGGGGCAGGGATCCGACAACATCCAGGCGATCGGCACCTCGTAGTCGAGTTCTTTCCGCAATTCGTTCACCACTTGCACCGACTTCAGCGAGTTACCGCCCAACGCGTAGAAGTCGTCGTCGGCGCCCACCCGATCCGCTCCGAGCACTGCTGCGAATGCCCGTGCGACCGCACCTTCCAGCCACGACGAAGGCTCCCTGAACTCCGCTACCGCGAGCACCGGCTCCGGTAGTCGCGTGGAGTCGAGCTTGCCCGACGCGGTCAGGGGCACCGTGTCGAGCACCATCACCGTGGTGGGCAGCATGTATTCCGGCAGTTTGGTCGCCGCGTGCGCCAAGACGGACGCGGTGTCGACCGCGGCGCCCGCGGCGGGCGTCAGGTAGCCGACGAGGTGATCCACCACTCCGGTGGAGCGCACCACAGCGATCGCCCTGGCGATGCCGGGGTACTCGGCGAGTACCGCCTCGATCTCGCCCAGTTCGATACGCAGCCCGCGCAGCTTCACCTGGAAATCGGTGCGGCCCAGGTATTCCAATTCGCCGTCGTGGCGCCAACGCACCAAGTCGCCGGTGCGGTACAGGCGACCGCCGTCGCCGTACGGGTCGGCTACGAACCGTTCCGCGGTGAGGCCCGGTCGTGACCGATAGCCGCGGGCGAGCTGGGCGCCCGCCAAGTACAGCTCCCCGGCGACACCCGGCGGCACCGGATGCAACCGGTGGTCGAGGACGTATGCCCGCGCGTTCCATACCGGTGTGCCCATCGGCATGTTCGCGCTGTCGGATTCGGCCACCCGATGCGCGGTCGCGCACACGCTGAACTCGGTCGGCCCGTACAGATTGTGCACCTCGACCCCGGGCACTGTTCGCCGCACCGCGGCCACCACCTCGGGGCCGAATGCCTCACCGCCCACCAGCAGCGTCCGCACCGACTCCACCGACCGTGCGGGCGCCGCGTCCGCGAATACCGCCAGCATCGACGGCACGAACGCCGCGACCGTAACGCGCTGGAGGGCAATGGTTTCGGCGAGGTAGGCCGGGTCGGCATGTCCGTCGGCTCGTGCGATCACCATGCGCGCCCCTGCCGCCAGGGTCGCGAACAGCTCCCACACCGACATGTCGAACGTGGCCGGAGACTTCTGCAGCACCACGTCGTTCGGCGTCAGCGCGCAGAGGCCGCTGACCCAGCGCACTTGGTTCACCACCGAACAATGCGATATCGCCACACCTTTCGGCCGTCCGGTCGAGCCCGAAGTGAAGAGCACGTACGCGACGTTGTGCGGTCGCAGCGGCGCGAGCCGATCCGCGTCGGTGACCGGCGCGTCATCGAAACCGGCCAGCTCCAGTCCATCGAGGGACGACAGCTCCAGCACCGGTGCGGCGATCGACAGCATGTACGCGATGCGGTCGGCGGGAAGGTCCGGATCGACCGGCACGTACCCACCGCCCGCGGCGTGCACCGCGTACATGGCGGTGACCTGGTCCAGTGAACGCCGCATCCGCAGCGCCACCAAAGATTCCGGACCCACGCCCCGGGAGATCAACCACCGCGCCAATCGGTGCACGCGAGACGCGAATTCCGCGTAAGTCAGCGACTTTTCGCCGAATACCACCGCTGGCCGATCGGCATGCGCCCGCGCGGAGTCGGCGAAGATCGAGGGCAGCGTCTCGCCGGGCGGTAGCCGGTGTTCGGTCGAGTTCCACTGCGTCAGAACCGCTTCCCGTTCCTCGGCGCCGAGCAGTTCCATCTCGTGCACCGGCTGCGCCGGATCGGCCACCAGCGCGCACAGCAACCGCAGGAGGCGATCGACGATCATGGTCACCGTCGGCGCGTCGAAGAGGTCGCTCGCATAGGTCACCGCGCCAGTGACGCCCGCCGGGGCGCCGGTGGCGTCGTAGGAATCCGAGACCGTGATCTGCAGATCGAACAGCGCAGTGTCGGTGTCGGCCGTCATGGCCGACGCCGAGAGCCCCGGCAGTTCGAACTCGGCCCTGCCGATGTTCTGGAATGCCAGCATCACCTGGAACAGTGGATGGTGCGCGTGCGAGCGCACCGGGTTCAGCTCCTGCACCAGTCGCTCGAACGGAACATCGGCGTGCCCGAACGCGGCCAGATCGGTTCCGCGCACCTGCTCGAGCAGCTGGCGGAACGTCATCCCCGGGGTCAACCGGGTCCGCAGCACCAGGGTGTTGACGAACATCCCGACCAGATCGTCGAGCTCCGGCTCGCCGCGTCCCGCGTACGGAGTGCCGATGGCGATGTCGTCGGTATCGGCCAGCCGGGCCAACGTAGCGGCCAGCGCGGCATGGAACACCATGAACAGTGTCGTGTTGTGCACCCGCGCGACCCGCTGCAATCCCGCGTGCAGATCGGCGCCGACGGCTATCGGTACGCTCGCGCCCGAATAGGTCTGCACGGGTGGACGCGGACGGTCGGTCGGCAGCTCCAGCAAGACCGGCAGCTCCGCCAATGCGACTGTCCAGTAGTCGATCTGGGCGCGCAACAGGGACTGGGGATCGTCTTCGGTCCCCAGCACGGTTCGCTGCCAGATCGCGTAGTCGGCGTACTGCACCGGCAGTGGCGGCAGGCTCGGTGTCTCCCCGGCCAGGTGGGCCGCGTACGCGGTCATGGTGTCTCGTGCCAGCGGGCCGAGCGACGATCCGTCGCAGGCGATGTGGTGCACCACCACGGCGAGGACCCACTCGTTCGGCGCGAGCTCGAACAACCGGATCCGCACCGGCGCGTCGACCGTCAGATCGAACACCGTCGAGACGAACGCCGACAAGGCTTCGGCCAGTTCATGTTCCGCGACGGAGGTCACGGTCAGCGGCGCGATCGCCGCGGCGGGAAGAACGACCTGCGACGGCTCGCCCTCCCCATACGGGTACACGGTCCGCAGTACCTCGTGCCGGTTCAGCACCTCCTCGACGGCCGCGCACAGCGCGTCGAGATTCAGCTTCCCGGACAGCCGTAGCACGATCGGGATGCTGTAGGCCGCCGAGCCGGGCTCGAGCTGGTTCAGGAACCACATGCGCTGCTGGGCGTACGACAGCGGAATGCGCTGCGGCCGTTGCTGTGCGGTCAGCGCCACCCGGCCGGTGTCGGCCCGCGATTCGGCGCAGGTGGCCAACCGCGCGACCGTCGGCGCCTCGAAGATCATCGACGCCGGGATGGTCGCGTCGAGCGCGGCGCCGATCCGGGCCGCTACCCGAATCGCCACCAGGCTGTTGCCACCGAGTTCGAAGAAGTCGTCGTCGGCGCCTACCGGACCGTCGATGCCGAGGATCTCGGCGAACACGCCCGCGACTATCTCCTGCACCGGTGAGGCCGGGGCCCGGAATCGCTTGGCCTGGACGACCGGTGCGGGCAGGGCCGCGCGGTCGAGCTTTCCATTCGGCGACAGGGGAATCGCGTCCAGGATCATCACCGCGGCGGGCACCAGGTACGACGGCAGCAGCTCGGCCAACGACGCCCGCAACTGTTCACCCGACAGGCCCGCCCCGGCTTCGGGCACCGCGTAGGAAATCAGCATCTCCGGCCCCGTGTCATCCTGCCGCGCGACGGTGACCGCGTATGCCACATCCGCCCGCGCGCTCAGCACCGCGTCGATCTCGCCCAGCTCGATCCGATAGCCGCGGATCTTCACTTGGGAATCGTTGCGCCCCAGGAACTCCAGGGCGCCGCCGGTGTTCCAGCGCACCACATCACCCGTGCGATACATGCGATGTCCCGGTTCCCCGAACGGATGCGCCACGAACCGAGCCGCGTTCGTCGCCGCCCTGTTCAGGTACCCGCGCGCCAGCGCAGGGCCCGCGACATACAGCTCTCCGGCCACCCCTACCGGCACCGGCTGCAACCGGGCATCCAGGACCAGCGCCTGCGTTCCCGGCAGCGGGGCACCGATCGTCGGCCGCTCATCCGATCGCAGCGCACCCGTCGCGGTGGCGGCGATCGTGGCCTCGGTCGGCCCGTACAGCACCTGGAATTTTCTGACGCCCGCGCTGTCGGTGCCCGCCCATCGGCTCACCAGATCGGCCGGGACCTCCTCCCCACCGGACATCACCAGCCGCAGGTCGTCCAGCCGGTCCGGATCCACCGACGCGAGCGCGGCCGGGGTCAGGAAGGCGTGGGTGACCCGCCGCACGCGCAGGAGCTCGGCGAGTTCGCCGCCGCCGTAGATCTCGGTCGGCGCCACGACCAGGACAGCGGCCCGGCTGACGGCGATCAGGATCTCCAGCAGTGCGGCGTCGAACGACGGCGACGCGAAATGCAACACCCTGGAGGTGTGCCGGAGTTCGCGGTCGGCGCGCCACACCGAGATCAAGTCGGCGATGCCGGAATGGGTGATGGCGACGCCCTTCGGCACTCCGGTCGATCCGGAGGTGAAGATCACGTAGGCGATATCCGCGGCCCGCAGCGGCCGCGACCGCTCGTCATCGCTGATCGGGCCGCTCGCCGACGCGTCGATCCACGCGGCGACGGCCGGGTCGTCGAGGACGATCCAGTCCACCGAATCCGGCACCTCGGCACGCGCCGCCGACACCGTAATCCCCAGCGGTGCACCTGAATCCGAGACCATTTGCTCGATCCGGCTCGCCGGATAGCCCGGGTCCACCGGTACGTACGCGGCGCCCGTCTTGACCACCGCCCACCACGCGACCACCGATGCCATCGACCGCGCCGCCGCCACCAGCACCGGACGCTCCGGTCCGGCGCCACAACCGATCAGTACCCTCGCCAGCCGACTGGACCGCTCGTCCAGCTCCGCGTACGTCAGCGTGGCATCCCCCGCGACGACGGCGATACCGTCGCCGTTGTCGCGTACGGCCGAGGCGAACACGTCCGGCAGCAATCCGGAGGGCTCCGCAGCCGCCACGGTCCGTGTCCCGACGCGCGACGTGAGCGCCGCGCGCTCGTCGGCTTCCAGCAAGTCGATGTCCCCGATCACCACGGCCGGATCGTCGGCGACGGCTTCCAGCACCCGCACCAACCGTCGGACGATCGCCGCTGCGCTCGCCTCGTCGAACAGATCCCGCGCGTAGGTCATCGTTCCCGAGATACCGTGCGCCACATCGGTATTGCCGAACGAATCGGACAGCACCAGTTGGAGGTCGAACTGGGTCGCCCCGGTATCGGCGTCCACTCGGGCTACCCGGACGCCGGGTAGCGCCACATCGACCGTCGACACGTTCTGGAACGCCAGGACCACTTGGAACAACGGATGCCGCGCCGCCGATCGCTCCGGGCTCAACGCCTCCACGACCCGCTCGAACGGCACGTCCGCGTGCTCGAACGCGAGCAGGTCCGTCTCGCGAGCGTGCATCAGCAACTCGGCGAACGGTTCGCGGGTATCGACCCTGGTCCGCAAGGCGAGGGTGTTCACGAACATCCCCACCAGATCGTCCAGCGCGGGCTCACCGCGTCCCGCGACCGGGGTGCCGATCACCACGTCATCGCTGTCGCCGAGTCGCCCCAATACCGTTGCCAGCGCGGCATGCATCACCATGAACAGCGACGCTCCGCGCGCCCGTGCCAGCTCGAGCAGCCGCTCGTGCAGACTCGCATCGATCTCCACGGGCACCCGGCCGCCCGACAGCGACGCGACGGCCGGACGTGGTCGGTCCGCGGGCAGTTCCAACCGGTCGGGTGCGCCCGCGAGCGTCGAGCGCCAGAACTCCAGCTGCGCGGACAGCAACGACGCCGGATCGTCCTCGGTCCCCAGCATCTGCCGTTGCCACCACGCGAAATCCGCGTACTGCACGGCGAGCGGCTCCCATTCCGGCGCGTGCCCGGCCAGTCGCGCGGCATACGCCGCCATCACGTCACGGGCCAGCGGTCCCATCGACTGACCATCGCCTGCGATGTGATGGACCACCAGTGCCAGTAGGAATTCTCCTGTGTCGCCGTCGAATTCGAACAGCCCCACGCGCATCGGCACCGCGGTCGTCACATCGAATCCGCGCCGCACGAACTCGCCCACCACCTCCGGGACCGAATCCGCGGACACCAGCACCGGCTCCACCGGCACCGCGGGCTCGTCGAGAACGACCTGCCGCGGCTCACCGGAGACCTCCGGGTAAATCGTCCGCAGTACCTCGTGACGTGCCATCACATCCGCGAGCGCGGCCGCCAGCGCCGCGGTGTCCAACCGTCCCGACAGCCGCAGCAGCACCGGAATGTTGTACGCCGCGGAGTCCGGATCGAACCGGTTCAGGAACCACATCCGCTGCTGCGCCAGCGACAGCGGCACGGGGTCGGGGTGCACTCCGGGTAGCAGGGGCAACCGGCCCACGCCGCTGAGTGTCACTGCGAGCGCGGCCAATTCGCCGACCGTCGGGGCCTCGAACACCGACCGCACCGGCACGCGCACCTCCAGGGCCGCGCCTATCCGCGCCACCACCAGCGAGGCGCTCAGCGAATCGCCGCCCAGCGCGAAGAAATCGTCGTCGACTCCCACCCGGTCCACGTCGAGCACCTGCTCGAATGTCCGCGCGACCAACTCTTCCAATCCCGGTGCAGGCGCCCGGAATTCGCGCGCGACGGCAACCGGTTCGGGTAACCGCTCGCGATCCAGCTTCCCGTTGGCGGTCAGCGGCACCTCGTCCAGCACCACCACCGCGGACGGCACCATGTACCGGGGCAACGCCTCGGCCAGTGCCGCGCGCAACTCCTCGCCCGACACCTCCGCCCCGGTCGCGGCCACGACATAGGACACCAGCAGCGTTGATCGCCCCTCGTCACTGCGCGGCACGGTGACGGCGTATGCCACATCCGCACGCGCGCCCAGCACCGCGTCGATCTCCCCCAGCTCGATCCTGGTGCCGCGCACCTTCACCTGAAAGTCGTTGCGCCCCAGAAACTCCATCTCGCCGGCGGCGGTGCGGCGCACCATGTCGCCGGTCGCGTACATGCGCTGGCCCGGCTCCCCGAACGGGCATGCGACGAACCGCGCCGCGGTCAACGCCATCTTGGCGACATACCCATCGGCAACGCCGGGGCCGAACAGGTACAGCTCGCCCGCGACACCGGGTGGCACGGGCCGCAACCAGGTGTCCAGGACAACGGCCGCGACCGTGCCGACGGGCCTGCCGATCGTGACCGCGGCGCCCGGCGTCAGAGCGTCGCCGGAGGTAGCCCAGATCGTGCATTCCGTCGGCCCGTAGACATTGATCATGGCGCGATCCGGCGCCCACCGATCGACCAGTTCCGGCCCGACCGGCTCACCGGCCGCGGCCAGCACGCGCAACCCGTCGAGACCATCGCACGGAACCGTCGCCAGCGCCGAGGGTGTCACTATCGCGTGCGAAATGCCCTCGCGGCGCATCAGTTTCGCCAGCTCGGGCCCGGCGTAGACATCGGCGGGTGAGATGACGAGCCGGCCGCCCGAGCCGTGCGCCATCAACGACTCGAAGATCGAGGCGTCGAAGCTGGGCGAGGCGACCTGCAGCACCACCGACGCCGGGTCGACGCCGAGTATTCGCCGCTGCGCCGCGACGATCTCGGCCAAGCCGCGATGGCTGACGAGAACGCCCTTGGGCGTTCCGGTCGACCCGGAGGTGTAGCTCACGTACGCGATCTGGTCCCGCCGAATCGGCCCGCCGCGTTCGACATCGGTGATCGGCGAGCCAGAGACCGAGTCCAGGGTGTCGTGCGTCTGCTCCTCGTCGAGGACCAGCCAGTCGACGCACTCGGGGAGATGCTTCCTGGTCGACGCATCGGTCAGTCCGACAACCGTTTTCGAGTCCGACAGCAAGAACTCGATACGCTCCGCCGGCAGGATCGGATCGATCGGCAGTACGGCGGCGCCGGTCTTGGCCACGGCCCACAGGGTCAGCGTCGCCGCCGGGGATCGCGGAAGCACGGAGGCGACGACCTGTCCGCGCTGGGCGCCGTGCCACAGCAGGATCCGAGCCAGACGTGTGGATCGCTCGTCGAGCTGCCGGTAGGTCATGGCAGCCGCACCGCATCGCACGGCGATCGCGTCTGGTTCGGCGGCAGCGGAGGCGGCGAGTATGCCGTCCAATGTGTTTGGAATCGCCGCTTCCGCAACCGAAACCGGCCACAGCGGACCCGATTCCCCGGCGAGCTCGCCGAGCCGCACGTCCGCGTTCGCGGCGATCCGGGACAGCAGCTCGACGAAGCGATCGAGAATCCGGCGCGCCGAGGCGGTGTCGAACGCGCGCTCGTGGAACCGGAGGGTGATCCGCAGCCCCTGTACCTCGCCGTCCTCGGACTGCTTGGGTTCCACGGCCAGGCTGAGCGGGTACGGCGTCGCGTCCACACCGCTGAGTTCGTCCACCCGCAAGCCCGCCGAATCGACGAGTTCCTGCAGCGCCGTCCGGTCGATGGGGAACGACTGGAAGGTGATGACGGTGTCGAAGAGTTCGGGCAGGCCGACGCTGCGGTGAATCTCGGGTAGGCCGATATGGTGATGCTCCAGCATGCGGGCGTGCCGCGCCTGAATGCCGGTCAGCAACTCGCGCACCGTCATGGTGGGTCGCAGCGGGACTCGCACCGGAATCGTGGTGAGGAACATTCCGAGCGTCTGATCGACCAGCGGCAGCTCCGGAGGCCTGCCCGACACCGCGGCGCCGAACATCACATCGGTCTCGCCGGTCGATACACGCAGATTCAGCGCCCAAGCCGCGGCCACCGCGGTGTTGATGGTGACGGCCGTCTCCGCCGCCACTAGACGGAGTTCCGCGAATCGATCCGCCGTGAGTTCGGCCGCGACCTCGGCGGCGCAGACCGAGCCCGCCGACGAGGCTTCGCGGGACACCCGGGTGGGTCCGTCGACCTTCGAAAGCTCCTGCGCCCATGCCGCTTTGGACGCGGCGCTGTCCTGCCGAGCCAGCCAGGACAGATAGTCACGGTAGGAGGGAGCGGGACCGGCGGAGTCGATACGCGCGGGAGATCCGTAGTAGTCGAGCAGTTCTCGCATCAGCAACGGCATCGACCAGCCGTCCAGGATCGCATGGTGGTTCGTGACGAGCAGCCGGAAGGACCGCGCGTCGAGCCGGATCAGCGTCAAGCGCAGGAGCGGAGGAGCCGACAGGTCGAATCCCGCCGCCGCGTCGGCCGCGGCGATCGCGCCCGGGTCGGCGGGCGATCCCGCGTCGACACCATCGGCGAGATCTACCTCGCGGAACGGGATTTCGGCATGGTCCAGCACGACCTGGCACGGCCCGCTCGCCGTCTCCACGAAGGCGGCCCGAAGGATGTCGTGCCGGTCGACCACGGCTTGGGCGGCACGCCGCAGGCGCTCACCGTCGACCGCGCCGGACAATCCGATCATCGTCTGGACGGTGTAGTTGTCCCCGGCACCCGGGTCGAACGTCGAGTCGAAGTGCATCCCGGATTGCATGGGCGACAACGGCCACACGTCGGACAAGCCGGGGTACTGGCGTTCCAGCCGATCGAGGTCGTGTTCGGTCAGCGTGACGAGCGGATGCCCCGAAAAGCGGTCCGCCGTCGGGCGCCGCGGGGGTTCCTCGATCGCCACCGGGGCGGCGATGTCGTCCGCCAGTGCGCCGAGCGCGGCAACCGTCTTGTGTTCGAACACATCTCGCGGTGTGAGTGTGAGTCCGGCGGATCTCGCCAGTGCCACCAGCCGCATCGAGACGATGCTGTCCCCGCCGAGCGCGAAGAAGTTGCTGTCGGCGGACACCGTGTCGAGATGGAGTACATCGGCGAAGAGTCGCGCCACGATCTGCTCGGTAGGCGTCGACGGCGATCGACCGCCCGCGGCGTCGGCAGCGAAAGGGCGCTGCCGCAGGGCTTTCCGGTCGATCTTGCCCGTGGGCGTGCACGGCATCTCGTCGAGCCGCACGATCGCCGCCGGATTCATGTACCGGGGTAGCCTGGCCGCGAGATCGTCGCCGATCGCCGCCACATCCACGGCGGAGCCCGGCGCGGACACGACATAGGACACCAGAACCGGTTCACCGGAAGTGCCTTGCACCGCGACGGTGGCGACACTCGCCACGTCCGGGTGCCGGGCGATGTGGGCATCGATCTCCCCCGGCTCGATCCGCAGCCCGTGAACCTTGACCTGCTGATCGCAGCGGCCCAGGAATTCCAGCGCCAACCCGGCGGGTCCGCGCACCCAGCGCACGGAATCACCGGTGCGGTAGATCCGCTCGCCGCGAGCGGATCGCGGGTCCGCGACGAAGCGCGACGCCGTCACGCCCGGTCGATCGATGTACCCGCGGGCGAGTCCGGGCCCACCGACGTAGAGTTCGCCCGCGACACCGACCGGCACCGGTCGCAGCCAGGTGTCGAGAACCAGCGCGGACGCACCGCGGATCGGGCCACCGATCGTCACCGGTTCGCCGGGTACGAGGGCATCCGACCCCGTCGCCCAGATCGTGCACTCGGTCGGTCCGTAATGGTTCATCAGCCGTCGCCCGGCGCCCCACCGGTGCACGGTCTCCGGCCCGGTCGCTTCGCCGACGACCGCGAGCGTTGTCAACGAGGGAATCCGGGACGGATCCATCGTGTTCAGCACGGACGGGGTGAGGATCGCGTGCGAAACCCGCTGGGACCGAATCAGTTCCTCGAGATCGGTCCCGCCGTACACCTCCGGCGGCGCCACGACCAGACAGGCGCCACTGCCGTGCGCCAACAGCAACTCCGACAGGCAGGCGTCGAATCCCGGCGACGCGACCTGCAACACCCGCGCATCGGTATCCACACCGAACGCGTCGACGTGTGCCGCGACCAGGTCGGCCAGGCCTCGATGGCTGAGCTGGACCGCCTTCGGCGCACCGGTCGATCCGGACGTATAGATCGCGTATGCCGCGTTGTCGGCGGACAATCGGCCGGTATCGGCCGGATGGGGTAGACCATCATGACCGTCCGAAGCCGGAGCGTCCAGCAGCAACCAGTCGACAGTGTCCGGAAGCCGCTGTGCCACAGCGCTGGTCGTCACGCCGAGGCCGGTCCGCGAGTCGGACAACAACTCCCCGATCCGCGCGGCGGGATTGCCGGGATCCACCGGCAGGAACGCGGCGCCGGTCTTCGCCACCGCCCAGATCGCGACGACCAGTTCGGCCGAACGGGGCACGGCCAGCGCGACGAGCGACTCGGCCCGTGCACCGTGGCTCGCCAGCAGGCAAGCGAACGCGTCGGCGCGACGCTCCAGCTCACGATACGTCCACGTGGAGTCACCGCACCGGACTGCCACAGCGTCCGGATACCTCCGCGCGGTCCCCGACAGGATGTCGCGTAGTACGAGCGCCGCGGCCGGGTCCTCGCCGCGTACCGAAAGCAGCTCCGCGCGTTCGGAATCCCGGTACGAGGAGACGTCGGACACCCTCCGGGCGGGGTCCATGACGATCTGCCCGATCAGCAGCTCGAATCGTTCGAGCAGTGTGCGGGCCTCGTCCGCATCGAATCGGTCGGTGGCGAATTTCAGTGTCACCGTGTAGGTGTCGGGCTCGTCGACGTCCGGTCGTCCGTCGCGGCCCGACCGCGGCGGGGTCACCTGCAAGCTCAGGGGATACGGCGTGGCGTCGTGGGCGTCGACCTCGACGAGCCGCAAACCGGCGTCGGAGAGATCGCGTGCCAACAGTTCTCGGCCCAGTGGATAGGACTCGAGTACCGTCGCGGTGTCGAACATATCGGTGATTCCGATGACCCGTTGCAACTCAGCCAGACCGATGTACTGGTGATCCAGCATCGCGGCCTGCTCGGATTGCACACGGACGAGCAGGTCACCGACGGTCTCGTCGGGTTCGAGCCGGACGCGGACGGGCAGCGTGTTGACCAGGAGCCCGACCATGCGCTCGATGTCCGGAAGCTGCGGCGGGCGCTGCGACATCGTATTGCCGAACACCACGTCCGACCGTCCGGTCATGGCGGCCACCAGCAATGCCCACGCCACCTGTAGGGCCGTGTTGGGCGTGACGCCGTGCGAGCGCCCCAGCTCGAAGATCGCGGCGGTGGTCGCGGCGTCCAGGTTCATGCCGACTTCACCGGCGTCCGCGGCGGCTGTTCGATCCGGCCCGCCCGCGACCCGGGTCGGACTGTCGATTCCGGCGAGCATCTCCTGCCACGCGGCGATCGCGGCGGCGCGATCCCGAGTTTGCAACCACCGCAGATACTCTCGGTACGAACGAGGGGGCGCGAGGTCGGCGGTACCCCCGTCGGAGGCGTACAAGGCGAGCAACTCGTGGATCAGCAGAGGCATCGACCAGCCGTCCAGCACGAGATGGTGGTTGGTGACCAGCAGCTGGAAAGTATCGACGCCGGTACGCACGAGGTGGAAACGCACCAGCGGCGGGTGAGCCGGGTCGAACGGAGCCGCGGCCTCGGCCGCGAGTCGCCGAAGCGCTTCCGCCTGCGGGGCGACATCGCTGACACTCGACTCGCTCCACTCGACCCGGGTATCGCGCAACACGATTTGCCGTGGCCCGTCGGCACTCTCGACGAACGCGGTCCGCAGGCTGTCGTGGCGGTCGACGAGCACCTGCGCGGCCCGCCGCATCCGCTCCGTGTCCACGTGCCCGGCGAAGGTCAGCGCCGCCTGCACGATGTAGCCGTCGTCGCCGTCTCGGTCGTAGATCGTATGGAACAGCAGCCCGGACTGCAGGGCGGTCAGCGGCCACACATCGGTCATCGACGGGTATTCCCTCAGCCAGCCGTCGATTTCGTGCTGCGACACCGTGGTCAGCGGGAAGTCGGAGGGAGTGAAGCCCGGTGTGGTGTCGGATCGGACGTGCTCGCCCAGCGCCAGCAGTGCCCGAGCCCACAGCCCGGCGAGTTCGTCGACCTCCTCGCCACTCAACACCTGCGAGGCGAACTCCCAGGTCGTGTCGAGTTCGAGTCCGTCGCTGCCTTCCTCGGCGATCGCGTTGATGTCGAGGACGGCGGCCAGCGCCATCGCCGGATCGCTCGTCGCGGTCAGCGCGGTGAATTCGGTGGTGGGCGCCCACGGCCCCGAGTGCTCAGCGGCGCCCACCCGCCCGAGGTAGTTGAAGCTGATCTGCGGTTCGGGCAGACCGCCGAGCTCGGCACTGCCCTGGGGATCGAGACAACGCAGCATTTGATAGCCGATGCCGTTGTCCGGCACCGCACGCAGCTGCTCCTTCACCTGCTTGATCGCGTGTCCCGCACTCGGTCCACCGGCCAGCGCATCATCGAGATCGATGTTGTCCCAGTGGATCCGGACCGGGAAGCGGGTGGTGAACCAGCCCACCGTGGAGCTGAGATCCGCACCGGGCACGGCCCGCTCCTCGCGGCCGTGTCCCTCCAGCGAGATCAACTCTCCGGCGGCCGCCACCGCACCACGCCTGCGCCGCCACTCACTCAGTGCCAGTACCAAGGCCGCGAGCAGCGGTTCGTTGGCGCTGCAATGGAAGCGATCCGGAATGGTGGTGAGCACCGCCTCGGCGACCGCCGCCGGGATGCGCTGACGAACCCGGCCGGCCGTGGCTCCGACGTCACGATCCGGCAGCAGACGGCGCGAGCCGAGAAGTTGATCGCCGCGCTCGAGCACGTCTTTCCAGTGTTCGAGTTCCGCCGACCGCCTGCCCGGCGCCTGCACGACCAGGCCGTGCGCCCAGCGCCGGAACGAAGTGCTGACCTGTCCGAAACGCGGTGCGCCGCTGGACATTCGCGACCAAGCCTGCGCGAGGTCGGCGAGGATGATGCGCCAGGACACCGCGTCGACGGCGAGGTGGTGGATCACCAGCCACATCAGGTCGGGTCCGGACCGGTCGCGATCCCGAATCCAGACGGCCTGCACGAGCACACCACTGCCGGGATCCAATCGATCCGCCGCTTTCTGCAGGTGGCGATCGACTTCGGCGGCGTCACGTCGATCGAGCCAGACGTCGACGAGCGCGGCGTCCGGGTCGACGGCTTCCCGATCGAGCACCTCGACGTACGGATCGACCGAATCGCCGCCGCGCAGCACCGCGCGCAACATGTCGTGGCGCTCCAGCAGGGATCCCACGACGCGCACTAGACCCGCCCGGTCGACCCCCTCGGGCAGCTGCACGAGCGCGGCCTGCGCGAATCGGTCGTAGTGACCCCGATCGAGCATCGCGCGCATGATCGGCGACAGCGGCATCGGCCCCACGCCGGCACCGGGCAGCTCGGCCAACTCGAGGGTGTCGACGGCTTCCGTCGCCGTGGCCGCCAGGCCCGCGACGGTCTTGTGCACGAACACATCCTGGGTGGAGAAGCTCAAGCCCTCGGCCTTGGCCCGCGCCACCAGCCGGATCGACAGAATGCTGTCGCCGCCGAGTGCGAAGAAGCTGTCGTCCGCCCCGACCCGAGGCACGCCGAGCACCTCGGCGAAAAGCCGTGCGACCGTCTTCTCCCGAACCGTGGCCGGCGCCCGGCCGACCGGCGCGGTCCCGAATTCGGGCTTCGGCAAGGCGCGGCGATCGACCTTGCCGAAGGCGTTCACCGGGAGGGCGTTCAGCGCGACGATCACCGCTGGGACCATGTGCGGCGGCAGCGAATCGCGGGCGAAGCGCTGAAGTAGGAGCGGATCGACGCGACGGCCACCGACCGGGACGACGTAGGACGCCAGTACGGTCGTGCCGACGTTGTTGCGGACCGGCACCGTGACGGCGAGATCCACGTCCTCGTGGGCGGTGAGCGCGGCGTCGATCTCGCTCGGCTCGATCCGGTAACCGCGGATCTTGACCTGGAAGTCGCCGCGCCCCAGCAATTCCAGCGTCATCTCGGCGTCGTCGCCGGTCCAGCGCGCGATGTCGCCGGTGCGGTACATCCGCTCGCCGGCGTCGCCGTACGGATCGGCGACGAACCGGGCGGCGGTTTCGCCGGGCAGTCGGCTGTAGCCACGGGCCAATCCCGGTCCGGCGAGGTACAACTCGCCCGCGGTGCCCTTGGGCACCGGCTGGAGCGTTCGGTCCAGCACCATCGCCGCGACGCCACGGAGGGGGCCACCGACCGTCTGGGCGCGGCCGGGTCTCAGCCCGGCGCCGAGAGCGGTCACGGTGGTTTCGGTGGGACCGTATTCGTTGTACATGGACAACGACTGGGTCCACCGCTCGACGACGTGCGGCGGGCAGACGTCGCCACCGACCACGACCACCCGCAAGTCGGTCGCCGGACTCGGGTCCACGGTCGCCAGCATGGCGGGGGTCAGCGTCAGGTGGGTCACGTGCTCGTCGGCGAGCAGGCGCGTGAGCGGAGCACCGCCTGTCACTTCGGGCGGCACGATCACCAGCGTGGATCCGCTCGCGAAGCAGGTCAGAAACTGTTCCAGCGAGGCGTCGAAACTCGGCGAGAGGGCATAGGACACGCGGGATTTCGTGTCGATACCGTACGTGGCGGCGCGGTCGGCAACGAGATTCGCGAGGCCGGTGTGGGTGACCTGGACGCCCTTCGGCTTCCCGGTGGAACCCGAGGTATAGGTGACATAGGCGATATTGGACGGCCGTAGCGGGCGGATACGGTCTTCGTCGGAGATCGGCCCGCTCGCAGCGTCGCATTCCCCGAGGGTCGCGGGGTCGTCGAGAACCACCCGATGTATCTGTCGCGGGAGCCGCCCGCGCAGGGCGTCGACCGTGATCGCCACTGTCGCACCGCTGTCGGCGATGATGTGGTCTATCCGCTTCGACGGGTACTCGGGATCCAATTGGACGAACGCCGCACCGCATTTCGCGACCGCCCACGTCGCCACGACCGATTCGACCGAGCGGGACAGCATGATCGCGACCGCCGTATCCGGCCCACAACCCAGGGCTATCAGATTCCGGGCCAGCTGGGAGGATCTGGTGTCCAGCTCGCCATACGTCACCGTCCGCCCGGCCGAGCTGATCGCGCACGCACCACGATTCCGGCGGGCGCTCTCAGTCAGAATCTCTGGAAGCAGCCGTGTTTCGACCCCCCCGGGCCCCCGCACCGGCAGCAGCGCGGACCGTTCCTGTGCTTCCAGCAGCGGCAGCCTGCTGATCGGACAGCCCGCTCCCCCGGCCAGGAACTCGTGCAGGAACATCAGGAAGCGGCGGTGGTGACCGGCGAGTTCCTCAGGGCTGTAGGCATTCGGATTGCCCTGGAAGTCGATGTGCGTACTGTCTTTGCCCGCACCCGGATAGATGTTGACGAAAAGGTCGGCGGTCGGGCCCGAGGTGAGGACGTGCAGGCGGCCTGTCGTCTCACCCAGCACGACCTCGTTCTCGACCATCATGAGGTTCACGGCCGGCCCGAAGGACGCCGCCTCGTCGCGCGCGATTCCCATATCGTGGAAGATGTCCTCTTGGCGATAACGCTGCCGCCGAAGCGCACTCGTCAGCTCACTCAGCACCGCGGCGATCAGCTCACCCACACTGCGGCCCGCGACCCGCACGCGCAGCGGGACGACATTGGCCACCATTCCCCCGGAGTGGCGCAGCACAGCGGAGTGCCGACCCGAAACCGGGAGGCTCAGCAATACTTCGTCGCTCCCGGTCATTCGCGCGAGATAGGCGGCGAACGCCGCGACGATGGTCGGTGTCACGCTCGTGCCGTTTCCGAGCACGACGCTTTCCAGCAGATGCGCTGTGGCCTCGGGCAATTCGTCGCTGACCAGCGTCGGATGAATGGTGGCCTTGCCCATGCGGCTGGAAAGGCTGACGAGGGGAGGCGCGTCCGCCAGATGCTCCGACCAGTATCTGCGGTCGTTGTCGAAACGCTCCGAACCCCGGTACGCCAGATCCTGCTCGACGACGACACCGAGATCCCGCGCCATACACGGCGGCGCTTCCTCGGAGTTCACCCACGCGTTGTACAGCGCGGTTATCCGGTGCAGCATGGTGACGGCGGCGAATCCGTCGAGCGCGATATGGTGCGCCCTCTGATACCATAGAAAATGGTTCGCGCCGACCTGGAACACAATGCTCGCCATGAGGTCGTCACGCAATAGGTCCAGCGGAGCAGAATAGTCCTGAACCATTATTTCGCGCGCGGTCGCAACCGGATCGGCGTGTCGGCGCAAATCCATTACCGAGACCTGACCGCCACGTTCCTGGTCGATGAACTGACGCGGCTCTCCATCGACCTCGATGAGGCGCAGATGCCCCGAGCCGAACTCACGACTGGCGGTTCGGCAGGCCTCGGTGAGCAATTCCACGTCCAAATCGCCTACGATCTCGACGTATTGGGCCACCGATATCGGCGACGATTCCGCTAGATGCTGAGCGAACCAGATTCCCCGCTGGGCCGCGGTCAGTGGAAGGATGCCGGACGACGGACGTCGCGCGTATCCATTACCGTTGGAGTGCGCTCCGGAATCCTTTTCCCGATGTCCGGAGGAACGGAATGAGCTGATCTCCGACCGTTTCGATCGGTCCCGACTGTCATCGATGCCACGCTTTCGGCCCATTTCGAACCTCCGACGATATCGTTCATTTCAGGAGCTCAGTTGTATTGCCGTAAGGTTGCCTATATCGGATTGTTAGAAGTTTGCAACGTGGTTACGACAACCGGAATGCATGCTCAGGAAAATCATGACGATCGGCAACCGATCGCCGACAGCGGTCTCGCCGGCCGGACGTCTCCGTCATCCGCCCCATAGTCAGTTCACCTGCGGCGCGAGCCCCAGGACTGAGGTCACAGTTTTGGATACGATACAGCGTCTCGCAGCAAATATAGCGCAAGATCTTGCCACAAGGTCAAGACGACCGTAACCTGGCATCAAATGTCCCGCGAGCACGAAGGAGCAGTTCACACCGAGAGGCAGCAATGAGTTGGCTATCGCTTGCTGTGAGCAGTCCCGGTTAGGACGATCCCATACGCCGGTTCCTCCGCGCGGTGCTATTGCACCGTGTGGTGAAATCGCGGGCTTGTTCATCGAAAAGCACTCCTTTAGTTCGCGCATCGAGCACAAGCGATGCTCCTTGACAGCCAGTCACTTACGACTGCCCCGCGAGCTCCCGCCTGCCACAATTCGGCTGGGCGTTTTCACGTGCGCCCGACACATCTCGGTGACCAGCTGGGAAACGTCGGAAGGCAGGGCTTATGGGGCACTTCGAGCCCGCGGCCCGGCGCGGATGCCGAACTCGCGGCGCGCATCAACGATCTGCTGCTGCCGATCTTCAAGGGTGTTGGCTCCGAGCGCGCCTACCAGTACCTGACTGCCGCCTTCACGATCATGGAAACAGAGCGCGGAGTGTTCGCGGCACTGGCGGTGGTGGGCACGCTGACGCTGGTGCGCCGCGAACCCGCTCGGATGGACTGGCCGCCCTGGCCATCGTCGCGAGCAGGCGACACCACCGCCCCTCGCCCACCCCGGACAGCGACGCAATCCACTGACCGGCGAGCAAGGCGGATGCCGTGAATGTGGCCGAAGTGATGTGGTTGTGCATCGTTTCGGTGCGCAACGCCCGCCGACTGTCTAGGCTCACGGAGCTTGTTGTCAGATCACCTGGAGTATCTCCGATGACGATGTCCTCGTCCGCAACGCACGGCAGGTCCGCGCGCGATTCGCCCATCGATACCGACGGCCCGCGGGTGCCGCTGTATTCGCCGGAGTTCGCGGCGGACCCGCACCGGGTCTATCGCGAGATGCGCGACCGCTACGGGTCTTTGGTGCCGGTGGACTTGGCGCCGGGTATCCCCGCGACCCTGGTGATCGGCTACTACACCGCGGTCCGGATCTTCAATGACCCGGACCATTTTCCGGCCGACCCGCGAGCATGGCAGCAGAACATTCCAGCGGACTGTCCAGTGCTGCCGATGATGCAGTGGCGGCCGAACGCTTTGCGCAACGCGGGCGCCGACCATGCGAGGTATCGGAAGACGAATACCGCGGGTCTGGATCAGGTCGATCAGTACGGTTTGCATGCCACGGTCGCGGCGCTCGCGGTGCCGCTCATCAATTCCTTCTGTACCGAGGGCTCCGCGGATCTTGTGCGCCAGTACGCGTTTCCGCTCGCCTTCGGGGTGCTCAATGCCCTGCTCGGCTCACCGGCCGAGATCGCGGCCCGCGCCGCAAAAGGGATGGCCGCCGTGTTCGAGGGCGCCGACGCGGAACAGGGCAACCAGATGCTCATCGGCGCACTGCTGGAACTGACCCAGCTGAAGCGCGCCGAGCCCGGCGATGACGTCACGACGCGGATGCTGCAACATCCGGCGGGGTTGAGTGACACCGAAATGGTGCATCAATTGGGCACGCTGTACGGAGCGGGCATCGAGCCCCAACAGAACTTGGTCATCAACACCCTGCTGTTGATCCTCACCGAGGAACGGTTCGGCGGGAGCGTACTCGGCGGGAGTCTGTCCACCCGGGACGCACTCGACGAGGTGCTGTTCGACGATCCGCCGATGGCGAACTTCTGCATCAGCTTTCCGCGCCAGCCGATTCTGATCGACGGCGTGTGGTTGCCCGCGCATCAACCTGTCGTCATCAGCATAGCGGGCTGCAACAACGACCCGGAGATCAAAGCGGATCAGTACGCGGGCAATCGATCTCACCTGGCGTGGGGTGCCGGGCCGCACGTCTGCCCGGCTAGTTCGATGGCATACCTGATCGCCCAGGAGGCCATCGATCAACTTCTCGACGCCCTGCCCGAACTACGACTTGCGGTACCGCCCGATGAACTGACCTGGCGCCCAGGCCCGTTCCACCGAGCCTTGACCGCCCTGCCCGTCACCTTCCCGGAATCGCCACCGCTGCCGGAGATTCAGGCGGTGAACTCGGAACCCGGCTCTGGGCAGTTCAGCTCTCGGTCCGCTCCGGTTGCGGGATCAGAACGGTGAATGTCGCTCGGGGCGAAGACGCGCTGGCGAACGACCGCCGCACCTCGCACAATCTCAGGCGGCGAAGTCGCGACCAGGCCCGCAGAAGTCCGGCCGCGACGGCTCAGGCGAACGGCCACCGCGTCAGGCGGTCCTCGGCGCGCGACTCATAGGGCCGCGCGCCGAGCAGGCGCGCCCGGTGCCGCGCGGCGATCACCTCCTCGCGCGCGCCGGGAAGTCCGAGGATGCCGCGGGCGGTACCGCGGTAGAGCCCGGACGGCCCGAGACACACCAGCCCCGGCCATTGCACGATCAATGTCTCGCCCCACCCCTGGGTGAACGGTTCGAGTTCGGCGGTGAGCTCGACCACCCGGTCGCGCTGCTCCGGCGCGCGCTGACCGACCGTGAGCAGCGCTTCGATCAGCAGCGGCACCCGTACCACCAGGCGCGGGCCGTGCAGCCGCCCGGGCAGGGCGATGATCGACTCGATCGTCGACAGCGCGCGCTCGTGATCATCGACCTCCGCCGATGCCATCGCGACCACGAGCGCGAAGTCCTCGTCGAAGTCCTGAGCCATCCGGTCCACTTCGGCGAGTACCTCGCCGAGCCG
This sequence comes from Nocardia sp. CNS-044, assembly GCF_059570515.1. Taxonomy (NCBI): domain Bacteria; kingdom Bacillati; phylum Actinomycetota; class Actinomycetes; order Mycobacteriales; family Nocardiaceae; genus Nocardia; species Nocardia sp. CNS-044. Next base: position 217,046 of record NZ_JCANSX010000011.1, on the reverse strand, counting down.
TCCGCGATGCCACAGCTCGATCGAATTGCTGGTCAGCGCAGAGACTTCGGCGAGCAGCCGAGCGTGATCGTCGACCGCGCCGAGAGCGTCGGCGAAGCGAGTCATGAGCGCCTGCGACTCCCGGTAGTCGCCACGCAGCACGGCGAGCATCACTTGCCACCACAGCTGGGTGGCCGCGAGGTCGATGTCGTCGGCGGAAGCGAGCCGGGCGAATTCGGCAGACAGCCGACGGACCAGCCGCATATCGCCCGTCTCGAGGGCACACACGCGGCGCAGGTGGACCGCCGTCGCCCGCGCCGTGCGGTCGTGGCCCGCGAGTTCCTCCAGTTCCTCGGCGATCTTGCGTCGGTCGGCGACGGTTGCCGGCCCCCACGTGCACAGGAACTCGGCCAGCAGTACCTGCGGCCACGATCGGCTTCCTGCCGCGCTGCGCGCCCGTGCCTCGGCCAGCGCGTCGAAATCTCCTGGCAGACCGTGGATCGCGCGGTCCGCGGCCTCGATCGCCTCCGCCGCGGCGACCAGCTCGGCGTCGAGATCGAGACGATGCGCCAGTGCCTGCGCCCGCAGCGCCGACGAACCAGCGTGCACCACACCGTATCCGGAGAAGTATCCGGCTACACCACGCGGTGCGGCGAGCAATGCGGTCCGCGCCAGGCCGGACCAATCTCGGCGTTCGGCGCAGCGCCGACCGGCCCGGTCGAAAGACACGGCGGCCGCGTCGTAGTGGCCGAGACGGTGATGCGCCTGCCCCGCAAGCTGATCCAGCTCGATCAGCAGCTCCGCGTCACCGGGGTCGGCGTGCCGGAGCCCGCGCGCGGCGAGTTCGGCGCACTCGGTGAGCGCGTCCCGCCGCAGCGCGTCTCGCGCCGCGACCGAACAAGCGTGCGCGGCAGCAGGATCCAGCGAATCGAGGGCGGCGGCACTGCGATGCCGTGCCTGCGCCGTGAGCGCACCGGGTCGCAGATCGGCCAGCGCGTCCGCGATTCGCTTGTGCAGCAGCGCCGTCCGCACTTCACCGATGGTGGCGAGCACGGCATCGCGCACGAGGTCGTGTTCGAAGGCGATAGTGCCGTCCTCGAGCGAGACGACCCGTGCGGCGACGAGCTCACCGATCCGATCGTCGAACCGTGGCTCGCCGTCGGCGGCCGCGACCAGTCCGATCGACGCGCGCGTACCGATCACGGCCAGCACCTCGGCTAGCGCTCGCGCCGGGGGCGAGACTGCGGACAGCTTCGCCGTCGTGATCTCAGGGGCCGAGCCGCTGACGTCCAACGGGCGGCCCGCGCGAACGAGATCGCACAGTTGCGCCGCGACGAACGGACTACCGGCGCTCGAGTCGATGATCTGATCGCGCACCTCCGGACCGACCGAACCGAGATCGTTGCGAACCAACTCGTCCACGGCCGCGGCGGACAGCGGAGGCAGGTCCACCACGACGTGAGTGCCCGCGGACTGGAGCGAGTTCACCTCCGCCGGGAGCGGCTCGGGGCGAACCGTCAGAAGCAGCAGCACGGGGTGGGCGCGCAGCACCCGCATGGCCGCCGCGATCATCCGAACCGAATCGGGATCGGCCCACTGCACGTCGTCGATGACCGCGACCAGATGTCCGGTCTCCCGCGCCACCTCGGCGAACAGCGCGGCGAGCGCGCGCGGTGTGGGGACATCGGGCACGGCGCGTCCGGCCAGCGCGGCCTGATCCAGCCACGGCATCAGCGTCGCCAACGCCGAGGCGCCCGTCCCGCTGATCCCCGCGGTGAAGAAGGCCACCTCGCCGTGGCGCCGTATGGCGTCCTCGACGACGGCCGTCTTGCCGATGCCGGGTGCGCCGCGCACCGTCACGACGGTCAGTCCCTGCCGGGACCGGTTCCACGCACGATTCAAGACAGCGGCGACGTCCGCACGTCCCACGAGGACCGACCGTTCCGCCGGGGCCGCCGCGGGCTTGGCCGGAGTGCGGATCTCGTTCTCGACCCGGACGGTGTCGGGCGCGGGATCGAGCCCGAGATCCTCCCGCAGCGAGCGGCGCAGTCGAACGAGAACGTCGAGGGCGTCGGAGACCCGTCCGCAGTCGCGCAGCGCCAGCGCCAGCAGCCGTGCCGTTCCTTCCCGCTGTGGATGCCGCTCGCATTCGTCGGTGAGCAGGGTGACCGCGTGCCGGGCGCGTCCGAGCACGATCAAACCCTCGGCGCACATCTCGACGAGTTCCGATCGCAGCTCGACCAGACGCGCCCGTTCCGGAGCGAGTTCGGCGACATCGTCGACATCGCAGAGCGCCTCACCGCGCCACAGGCGCAAGGCGCGTTCGAGCAGATCGACGGTTCGTCCGACGTCACCGTCGGCGTGCGCCGCGCGTGCTTCCCTGGACAGCACGTCGAGCAGGTCGAGGTCGGTGCCGGATCCACCGCACCGCAGCACGTAGCCGTTCGGACTGGTCTCGATCCGGAATTCCGGAAGTGGCCGCAACGTCCGGCGCAACCGTGAGACGTAGCCCTGCAGCGTGACCAGTGCGCTCTCCGGCGGGCTGCCCCGCCACAGCAATTCGCACAGGTACGGCGCGCTCCGGGCGGTGCGTTCGGCCGCGAGAATCACCAAGAGCTCGGCGTGTTTGCGTGCCGGGATGGTGAGGCGGGCGCCGTCCGGGCCGCGCACTTCCAGCGGCCCGAGCACCGAGATGGCCGGGCGGTCGTCCTCGGACCCGCCGCGCACCAGCGTCACACCAGCGCCCTGGTCGACCCTTGGCCCATGACACACACGCAAGCACTCCTACCAACCCACACCACCGGCGAAACTCGGGCCATCGGCCCCTCTCGCGAGACTGTACTGCGGATGTGCGGCGCCGCACTGGCCTTCGCGGGCCCCCTGTGCATCGCGGGCGGCACACTGCATCCGATCGTGGCGGGCAAGAGCCATTCGGTCGAGGCGCTCACCAGCCCCGGCGCGCCGCTCGCGCAGATCCTGCTCGGCATCGGAACCGTTCTGCTGATCCTCGGCCTGCCCGGGATGTACGCGTGGATGCGACCGAGACTCGGCACGGCCGGATTCGTCGGCCTGATCTGCTACCTGCTCGCCAACGTCGTCACCGCGGCCGGTCACCTCACCGTCGAGTTGTTCGTCGCCTACCCGTTCGCGGCTGATTCCGGCACCGCGCACCTGATCGCGGGCAACGACAACATGATCGACACCACGGCGTTCGAATTGTTCAACATCATCGGCGCTGTCGTCCTGCTCGCCGGGCTGGGCCTGATGGGCGGGAGCATGTTGCGCAACAGCACGGTGCCCCGCTGGATCGCGATACTCACCCTGGTCGCCGGGCTCGGCTTCTTCCTGCCGGTTCCGCCCACCCAAGGCCTCACCGGATTCCTCTACGAGGCGCCGCGCGGCATCGTCGTCGCCGCGATCGGTGTGCTGATGTTGCGGTGGCCGGGCGGATTGCGGCGGTGGGCGGAGGACTCGGATCGCTAGCGGAAGCCCATTGTCACGGGCGGGCGGGTTTGAACGCGAACCCGACTTTCACGAGTCCGTGGTCACCGGTGCCGCTCTCGCGGTGGTTCTCGAAATTCAAATGGTCGTTGTTGATGGTGAGCCCGTCGAACAGCCACACGCGTTTGCGGCTGTTGTCGTAGAACTGTTCGCTGACGAGCACATGATCGAGCGATTCGCGAATGTCTTGGTGCACGTGGGTGTAGTAGACGTCGCGGGTATCGCGGTACTCCTGCAACGTCTGGGCGGTGTAGAGGCCGTTGTCCACGCCGCCCAGCGAGTCCCCGACCAGGTAGCGGGGCTGCTCGGTCAGGATGTTGGCGGTGTTGCTGTGCTGGCCGTCGTTGATGTCGCCGAGCACGACGACCGGCGTCGCGGTGCCCTTCATCGCGGTGGTGAGCAGGACGCGCAGCGCCACCGCCTCGGCGGTGCGGCGAATTGTCGACAGCCCCGCACCCAGCGCCAGCTGATGCGGCTTGAAGGTGTCCGGATCATCCTGGAACCACTGCTCGCCCGCCAAACTGGTCGGCAGCTTGGATTTGAGGTGGACGACGAACACCTCGGTCGGCTGACCGTCCCGCAGTTCGACGCTGAAGTGCAGTACCGGTCGGGAGAACCGGTCGATGGTGACCCGGATCTGCGGTGCTTGCGGGTCGTTTCGATCGTCGGTGGATTCCAGGCGGACCGCCTCGGAGAAGTCCGCGATCCACTGCGGATCGCCGTGCAGAAGGCCTTTGCGGACCAGCGCCGCGCAGATGATCCGGGAGCCGTCCGCGGGATCGGCGAGCACATCGTAGGTCGCCTCCAATCCCCCGGCGGCGACCACCTTCTCCAACGCGGTCTTGCTCCACACCTCCTGTAGACCCACGATGTCGACGTCCAGCGTGGTGAGCTGACCCGCGATCCAATCCGCCTTCCGCGTGAATTCCACTTCCGTCCAGGGACGTTGACCCGGATTCATCGGTTGTCCGGGGTCCTGGAGGTTGAACATGTTGAACGTGGCGACGCTGAAACGATTCAGGTTCATCGCGCACTCCCTCGAAATCGATCGGTCGAGTTACCGCGCGGCCGAATGGTGCGTTGACTCATCCGATCATGCCGCCCACGCAGGGCCTTGCCCTGCGTAGTCGACTACTCGATCGAGGCCTTCTCGACCGGTAGTCCGGCCAACGCCCATTCCAGCATTCCCTCGTCGAGGCGTTTGACCTCCCGACCGGACTGCTGCGCGATGCGGATCGCGTCGGGCGCCATGACGCAGTACGCACCGCGGCAGTAGGCGACGATGTCCCGGTCGGCGGGCAGCTCGGCGAGTCGGGCGGCGAGTTCGGCGAGCGGAATGTTGATGGCGCCCGGGATGTGCCCGGCGTCGTATTCCTCGTGGGGGCGGACGTCGACGAGGATGATCTCCCCGGCGTCGCGGCGGCGGATGAGTTCGTCGCGGGTGATCGCGTCTTCGGGAGAGCCGAGCGCGGCGGCGGCCGCGAGGGCGACGTCGGCGAGGTGCGCTTCGGCGACGCTCTGCACTAGCGCGAACAAGCGAGCGACGTCGGTTCCGGCAAGCCGGTAGTGCTGGCGGGTTCCGTCGCGTCGCGCCTCGACCAGACCGCTGGATTTGAGCGTTTGCAGGTTCGCCGAGGCGGTGGTCAGGTTCATGCCGGTCGCGGTGGCGATCGCCTCGACCGTGCGCTCGCCCTGGGCGAGCAGATCGAGGATCTGCAGTCTGCGACCGTTGCCCAGCGCCTTGCCGACGCGGGCGACCTGGTCGAACAGAGCGGCCTTGGGACCGGACGACTCGCTCACGCTTGCTTCTCCAATACTCTTTGGAATAGCTTATTCCACAGTTCCTTGGAACAACATCGAACATGGCGATTGTATTCGCCACCGCTTGCCCGCCCGCTCGACAGCGGCTCACCAGGAAGACCTTCTCGTGGCCACCGGCACCACCAGCCTCACCTCCGACACCCCGCTCCCCGACACCGCACGAGCGCAGCGCCGCATCCTGATCGTCCTGGTCTCCGCGCAGATCCTCAGCGGCGCGGGACTGGCCGCCGGAATCACCGTCGGCGCGTTGCTGGCCCAGGACATGCTCGACTCCACCAGCCTGGCCGGACTGCCCAGCGCCCTGTTCACCGCAGGTTCCGCGCTCGCCGCCGTCGCCGTCGGACGTCTTTCCCAGGCCCGCGGGCGCCGTCCCGGTCTGGCCGCCGGGTACCTCACCGGCGCGATCGGCAGCCTCGGCGTCATCGCCGCCGCCGTGCTGAACAACCTGGCGCTGCTGTTCATCGCGCTGTTCGTCTACGGCGCGGGCACCGCAACCAACCTGCAAGCCCGGTACGCCGGAGCCGATCTGGCCACCGCTTCGCACCGGGGTCGCGCCGTGTCCACCGTGCTGGTCGCGACCACTCTCGGCGGTGTCATCGGCCCGAATCTCGCCGCCCCGACCGGCGGATTGGCCCAGAGCTTGGGCATCCCCTACCTGGCCGGGCCGTTCCTGCTCGCCGCGGCGGCCTACGCCTTGGCCGCGCTCGTGCTCGCGGTGTCGCTGCGGCCGGACCCGCTACTGCTGGCACGGGAACTGGGCACGACGGATGCGGCGACCACACAGACGGCGCCTGTCGACGATTCCGGCAAGGGCATCGCCGCGGGCGGCTTGGTCATGGCGCTGACGCAGCTGGTCATGGTGGCGATCATGACCATGACTCCGGTCCACATGCACGCCCACGGCCACAGCACCGCCGCCGCCGGGCTGGTGATCGCCATCCACGTCGGCGCCATGTACCTGCCCTCGCCGCTGTCCGGCTGGCTCGTCGACCGCTACGGTCGCCTACCTGTCGCCGCCGCGTCGGGGGTGACACTGCTCGCCGCGGGACTCCTCGCGGCCGCCGCACCCGGCGACTCCATGGTGTTGCTCGCGCTCGCGCTGACGCTGCTGGGGTTGGGCTGGAATCTCGGGCTCGTGGCGGGCACGGCCATCATCACCGACACGGTGCCGCTGGCCACCCGCGCCAAAACCCAAGGCGCGGTGGATGTCTCGATCGCCGTCGCTGGAGCGACCGGCGGCATGGGGTCCGGGCTGATGGTCGCGGCGACCAGCTATCCGGCCCTGGCTCTCGCCGGTGGCGTGCTCGCGCTGGCGGTCGTGCCGATCGCGGCGTTCACCGGGTTCAGCCGGTCGGCATCGAGATAGCCATTCGGGTGGCGCGCCTGTCCCTTCGACGACCTCGCGCGACGTAGCTTGGGCTCATGGACGAGCAGCCGAGTGGCGCCGAGTCGCCGCCGCGGGCATCGCGGCGATCGACAAGTTCCTCGACGACACCAGCGTCGACGAGATCGCGGAACGCGCACGGCAAGACCTGGGATCGGATCATCCCCGCTGAGTCAACGCGCCGCTCCCGTCGCTGAGACCTGATTCGAGCCATTCGAAAGATCAAGTCCGGCAACCCGTTTGTCGCGATCTGTGGGATCGCGCCAGGGCGAACGAAACTGGTCGCGGTGACAAAGATCTCCCCCTCGCCGTCGAGCGCCTCGGCGGGTGATGACCGCTGCTATCGTCGGAAGCGTTCATGGCGCCGGGTGAGGGACCGCGCGCTTCATTCGCGCGCGAGGACGAACCCTCTTGAAGTATGTACCCCGCCTGGTCCTGTTCCTGGCTGTTCCGGCCCTGCTGATCTCGCTGCCGTGGTGGACGTTGGTGGCGGCGCCGACCCAGGGAACCGGCTCGCTGTTCTGGCTCGGCTCGGCGCTGGCCGCCCTGACGTTCTGCTGCCTGCCCGCGGCGATGTATCTCGGCCACGGACACGGGCAGTCGGATGCCGCCTCGATCGTCGGCGACACGCTGCTCGGCGTGATGTGGGTGGTGTTCAGCTGGTCGGTCTTCGGCAACCTCGCACGCCTCGGGCTCGCCGTGGCCGGTGTCGACGATCCGGCCCGTTCCCGGATCGTCGCCGCGGGCGTGTTCGCCGCCTCCGCCGCGCTCGTGGTGTGGGGCGTGGTCGAAGCACGGCGGGTGCCGCGGGTTCGCACCGTGGAGGTATCCATCCCCGGACTCGGTCCGGCGCTGGACGGCCTGCGCCTAGTGGTCGTCACCGACACCCACTTCGCCGCGCTCGACCGATTGCGCTGGTCGGAGCGCGTTGTCGAGGTGGTCAACGCGCAACGTCCCGATATCGCTTGCCACGCGGGTGATCTCGCGGACGGCTCGGTGGCGAAGCGGCACGCGCAGGTCGATCCGCTCGGCAAGGTCGAGGCCGAGCTCGGCCGGTTCTACATCACCGGCAACCACGAGTACTTCGGCGACGCGCCAGGCTGGATCGACCACATGAGTTCGCTCGGCTGGCAACCGCTGCGCAATCAGCACGTGACGGTGCGCCGCGGCGACGATCAGCTGGTGATCGCCGGTATCGATGACCCGACGGGCGTGGGCTTGACCGGTCACGGCCCGGACCTGCCGACCGCGCTCGCCGGTGCCGACCCCGACACGCCGGTCGTGCTGCTCGCCCACCAACCCAGGCAGATCATCGACGCCGTGGCCGCGGGTGTCGCACTCCAGATCTCCGGCCACACCCACGGCGGCCAGATCTGGCCCTTCCACTATCTCGTCCGGCTCGAGCAGCCCGTTGTCGCGGGACTGAGCCGCCACGGCGACACCCAGCTCTACACCAGCCGGGGAACCGGCTTCTGGGGGCCGCAACTGCGGGTCTTCGCACCGAGCGAGATCACCGTGCTGGTCCTGCGTCCGCAGTAGCGGAACGCGGCCGCGGCGTGCGGGCAGCGTGTTCGTCCACGCAGTCGTTGCTCGGCTTCCGCCTCCCCCGCTGATGTGCCCCGGCTGTTCCTACGACCCGGCATCGGTGGCAGCCAGAAACGCACCCGTCTCGCCACTGGCCTTCCGGTGTGGTGGACCGCTGGCGTACGATTAACGATGCAATTTCGATGCAGCACACCGGCGTGTTGTGTGCGGGCAACGGGGTACTCGACGCACGAGCGGTGCACTCCCGGAGACGCGAGGTGCGGACATGCGATGCGTGATATTCGGGGCGACCGGATATATCGGCGGCCGTCTGGTTCCCGAGCTTCTTCGCGCCGGTCATACCGTCCGGGTAGTCGCGCGCAACCCCGGGAAGCTCGCCGACGCACCGTGGCGCGATCGGGTCGAGATCCTGCGCGGCGATGTCCTCGATGACGAGGACGTTCGCCGCTGCGTCGCCGATCAGCAGGTGCTCTACTATCTGGTCCACTCGCTCGACCGAGCGGATTTCGGCGAGATCGACCGCGCGGCCGCCACTCGGGTCGCGGCCGCCGCCGCGGCGGCGCGGGTCGGTCGCATCATCTACCTCGGCGGCATCACCCCCACGGGGCAAACCCTTTCGCGCCACCTCGCATCACGCGCCGAAGTCGGCAGGATCTTCCTGGCCTCTCCCGTCCCCACGCTGGTTCTGCGGGCCGGTGTAGTCATCGGGTCCGGCTCGGCGAGCTTCGAGATCCTTCGCTACCTCACCGAGCGGCTACCCGTCATGGTCACGCCGCGGTGGGTGCGGAGCAAGGTTCAACCGATCGCTGTCCGCGACGTCCTCTACTACCTGGTGCGGGGTGCGGACCTGACGCCGGACCGGACCGGCGCCTTCGACATCGGAGGCCCGGACATCGTCACCTACGAAGAAATGATGCGAACGTACGCCGAGGTCGCGCAGCTGCCTCGCCGGATCGTCATCCCGGTACCACTGCTGACGCCCTGGTTGTCCAGCCAGTGGGTCAACTTGGTGACACCGGTACCGCGCGCGATCGCCGTTCCCCTGATGGAATCGCTGATCAACGACGTCGCCTGCGCCGACCACTCGATAGCGCACCTCATCCCGGACCCGCCAGCGGGGCCGATACCGTTCCGCGAGGCGATCTCGTTGGCACTCACCAGAATTCGAGACCTCGACGTCCCGACCCGGTGGTCGGATGCCAGTCCCCCGCGGACGCCGTCGGATCCACTGCCGACGGACCCCGATTGGTCGGGCGGCTCCCTGTACCGCGACGTCCGCGAACTATCGACTTCCGCGGATCCCGAGGTCCTGTGGTCGGTGATCGAGTCGGTCGGCGGGGAACACGGGTGGTACTCGTTTCCCCTGGCGTGGGCGCTTCGCGGATGGCTGGATCGAATCGCGGGCGGTGCCGGTCTCCGTCGCGGGCGCCGGGATCCACACAAACTCCACCAGGGTGAGGCTCTGGATTGGTGGCGCGTCGAAACACTGGAACGCCCTCGGCTGCTTCGACTGCGGGCCGAGATGCTTCTTCCCGGACAGGCATGGCTCGAACTGTCCGTCACGCCGACAGCCGAAGGCGGCGCGCGCTACCGGCAGTGCGCGGTGTTCGAACCACGGGGACTGGCCGGGCATGCGTACTGGCACTCGATAGCGCCCTTCCATGCCGTCGTGTTCGGCGGTATGGCTCGCAACATCACGGCGAAAGCCGAAGCGGCGTAACGCCTATGGTCGGTCGCGAGGACCGGCTATCCGATCGACCGCGTCGGCCAGCGTGGTCACCGGAGTGGCCCGAGCCGCAAGGACGACCGAGTCCCAGCCCGGTCCGCCGACGAACACTCGGGCGCCTGCCGCCGCGCATGCCCGCACCGCCGATGTGAGCGCCGTGGATTCGTGCTGCGACCAGAGCACCACGTCGGGGCAGGAATCGGTGCGCGCGAGGGCATCGGCGAGAGCGGCGGTGGGCACATCGGCGCCGAGCATCCAGGCGCGCACGCCGCGCTCGGCAAGCGCTGCGCGCAAGGTCTCCAGCGGGAGTACATGCGTCTCACCGCCTGTACACGCGAGTACCGCGGCGTGCGCCTTCGTTGGCGTGGTGGGCGGGACATAGCTGTGCAGGGCCGCGGTGGTCGACCACGACAGCAGGTGCTCGACGTCGATGCACGCCTCGCCCGCGAGCTGCCGTGCGACGATCGCCGCGAAGACGGGGCGGCACAGCATGTTCCAGGTGTCGACAACACCGTAGGCGAGTAGATGCGCGTTGAGCAGCGCCGACAAGGCTTCGGCATCGAGCGCGAACGCGGCGGTCGACAGCGGCTCCCAATCCCCGCGGACGGCCGTGGTCCGCCGCCGCTCGGTCACCACGGCCGCCGCGCCGGCCGGGCTCACACCCGCGCGGATCAGCGCGAGCATCCGTTGCAGTGCCGCGATATCGGATTCGCCGTAGCGGCGGTGTTTTCCGGGCTCGTGACGGCTGGGGCCGATGTCGTAGCGGCGATTCCAGCTGCGCAGCGTCGCGGTCGGGATGCCCAGGCGATCGGCTACCGCGCGCACCGAGTAACCGAGCACCTCGGAAGCGGGGTCCGCGGGCCCGAGCTCGCGCCGTCCGTCCTGTATTCGGGCTCGGGACCGCGGGCGGCGACCGGTCGGGCGCGCTGCCGCCGGGTCGGATCCAGGTGTCGCACCGTTGGGAGTCACGAACCCACTCTTCTCACTGGCAGGAATCGTCTCCTCCAGTATGCATCGTTAGTGCATCGTTTAGTGGTATCGTTGGCCTGAACGAAAGCGAAAGACGCGAGGGGAACGAATCGACGGCACTCGCGGCGACCAGCCGCCCCGACACAAGTGGTGAAGGACATGAACAACACGAAAGCCGTACTGGCGACGATCCTGCTGACTTTCTCGGTCGCGTCCGCCGCGGCCTGTACGAATGACGACACGGACTCCGCGTCGACCGCAGAGCAGACCACCGCACCGACGCAAACGGCGGCGACAGCACCGGGCACAACGACGCCGAGCGGCGATCCGGCCGCCGGACTGGTCGGGCCGGGTTGTGCGGCGTACGCCGAGCAAGTCCCGACGGGACCCGGTTCCGTCGCGAGCATGGCACAAGAACCGGCTGCCGTCGCGGCGTCGAACAGTCCATTGCTGACTACATTGACCGCCGCCGTCTCCGGGCAGCTGAACCCGCAGGTCAACCTCGTCGATACCCTCAATTCCGGCGATTTCACGCTCTTCGCCCCCGTCGACGACGCGTTCGCCGCGGTGGATCCGGCGACGATAGAATCGTTGAAGACCGATGCTCAGGCGCTCACGACCGTGCTGACCTACCATGCGGTGCCCGGTCGGCTCGCCGCGGACCAGGTCGCGGGAACCCATAAGACGGTGCAGGGCTCCGAGGTCACCGTGACACGATCCGGCGACGACATCCAGGTCGCCGACGCCGAGGTGCTCTGCGGCGGGGTCCAGACCGCGAACGCGACGGTGTACCTGATCGATGCGGTACTGATGCCACCGACGAGCTGACCCACCAAGCACCGCGCAGAAAGAACCCACCAGGCGCGCCGGGCACACGCGATCGAGCGAGAGGCGAACCGATGACCAAGCGCAGGTTCCGTAAAGGCGAGAAGGTCGAATGGGATAGCCACGGCAGCGTCGCCAAGGGCACGGTGGAGGAGAAGATCACCTCCGACACCGAGGCAGCAGGACGCACGGTCCGGGCGTCCGCACAGGATCCGCAGTACCGGGTGCGCAGCGAGAAGTCCGACCGCGACGCGGTACACAAACCCGACGCCCTACGTCCCCGCGACGACTGAACGAAAGAGTCGATTCGTTATGACGAGAGACGACGACAAGGCTCGCGAGGAGTTCGATGCGACCGTCAACATGACGGCGAAAGAACTCGGCCGATGGCTCGACACCGACGAGTCGAAGTCGGTGGGGCAAAAATCCGAGGGCGGCGGTGAGTCCACCGGACACGCCAGCGGCCGAAGGATCATCGAGATCTTGAACAAGAAGAAGGCGGATCTGACCGACGACGACTACGCGCACATGCGCAAGGTCGTCGGTTATGCGCACCGCCATCTCGCGCAACGCCCCTCCGGCGACGCGCAGGACAGCAAGTGGCGCTACTCGTTGATGAACTGGGGGCACGACCCCACGAAGCGATGACCGATCCTGCCACCATGCAACCGGGGTCGAATCCGGTTGCCGCAGTGGCCGGTTCGCGGTCAACAGAGGTCGAGGTTGAACGCGTCCGCAGAAAGCCGGAAAGTTGTTGCCCCGCAGCGCTTCCAGGAAAGCGTCGTTACGGCACGACTTCGATGATGTCGCCGGGCGAGAGGTAGTCGAAGAATTCGCGCGCACCGTCGGGTGTCATGCGGATGCACCCGTGCGACTCCTCTTCGATCGGCCCGATGTGCGTGGCGATGTCACCGTCGAAGAAGACCGCGTACTTCATCCAGACGTGGTGCATGGTGCTCCAGTGATCCTCCCGCTTGAAGTCGACGTCGAAGACACCCACCCGGGTGCGGAAGCCCGCCCTGCCGTGCGAAATCGGCGTGGGGCCGTAGGTAACCCGCCCGTTGTCCATCAGCCACGCCTCGTTCGTGGACAGGCGCATACACCCGCGCGCCGCCTCGGCGGTACACGGCGCCACCACCGGTGCGGGCGGCACCAGCGGCGGCAGGACCAGCGGGGGCACGCCCGGGATGTCCGGTCCACCGGGCCACAACGGTTCACCCATCGCCGGGGCCGCGACGGCGAGGCCGGTGACCGCCGCGCCGATCAGCAACGCGATCCGCGCCACCGGGCGGAATCGACTCTGGCACTTCATGAATCAGACCTGCCTTTCCCTCACCCGGGTAGTTGGACGTGCCGCTCGCGGGGCGAGGGGACGCGCATGGGCGACACGAGAGTCCGAGCTGACCTGAAAGTGTTTTTGATCATTCTGAAGTGGCTTTGGACCCCAACGTGGCAAATCGGGCACGACCGGTAGGCAACCGAGTCGATCTCGATAGCGTCGCGTGATTGCCATTTTCAGAATTTTGTGATTGGCCTGTCCGCCGGGCGATACGGCGTGGCGCGCCGAAATACAGCAATCCGACAGCTACGCTGACGGGCTAGCTATCCGACAGCTACAGTGACGGATCAGCGGCACGGGCTCGGTTGCGGTCGAGCTTGTGCGGTGCGTGCACAACCGAGTGGTTCCGGACGGAGACAGGAGCTCCATGCGAACACGGAAGTGCGGATACGCCCTCGTCACCCTCGCCATGATCGCGACCGTGGCGCTCGCGCCGGGGACGGCCCCCTCGGCGCACGCGACCGTCGCGCCGTTCGGCGACGAGTTCCTCTGGGGAGTCGCGTCATCCGGCTTCCAGTCCGAGGGGCACGCGCCCGACAGCAACTGGACCCGCTACATCGACTCGGGCGAGGCCGGGGACGAGTACCTGAATTCGGTCGACTTCCTCGAGCGCCATCCCGCCGACATAGATCTGGCCGCTCGGCTCGGTGTCCAGGTGTACCGGATCGGGATCGAGTGGGCCCGCCTCCAGCCGGAACCGGGAATCTGGGACGCGGCGGCCTTTCGGTTCTACGACGAGGTGATCGACCGTATCGTCGCGGCCGGGATGCGGCCGATGCTGACTCTCGACCACTGGGTGTATCCGGGCTGGGTGAGTGATCGCGGCGGCTGGCGCAATCCGGGCATCGTCGACGACTGGCTGACCACTATGCGAAAGGTGGTGGACCGCTATGCCTCTCGCAACCCGCTGTGGGTCACCTTCAACGAGCCCGCCGCGTATGTCGGCACCGAGCTGCGGATCGGCGCCATCACCGTCGATGAGGCGCCCGTGATGCTGGACCGAATGGCCCAGGCCCACAACACGATCTACGACATCATCCACCACGCCGTGCCCGACGCACAGGTCACAAGCAACCTCGGCTACGTGGCGGGCGCCGAGACCGAGGTCAACCAGCCGATGGTCGACCGCATCGCGGACAAGCTCGACTTCATCGGCGTCGACTACTATTTCGCCGTGCTGCCGGAGTCCGGCCAGTCGGTGCAGGGTGGTTCGAACCAGGGTCCGGCCATCTGGGAATTGCCGATTCGCACCGAGGGCATCTACTACGCGCTGCGGCACTATTCGCGCCTGTTCCCGGACCGTCCGCTGTACGTCGTGGAGAACGGCATGCCCACCGAGAACGGTGGCCCGCGCGCCGACGGTTACACCCGCTCCGAACACCTCCGCGACACCGTCTACTGGCTGCAGCGCGCCAAGGCCGACGGCATCGACCTGATCGGCTACAACTACTGGAGCCTCACCGACAACTACGAATGGGGTTCCTACACACCCCGTTTCGGCCTCTACACCGTCGACGTCCGCACCGATCCCACGCTCACCCGCCGACCGACCGACGCCGTCGACACCTACCGCACGATCATCCGATCCGGCGGCGTCCCGACCGGCTACCGGCCGACTCGTCCCCCGGCCGAATGCGAACTGGTGGACCCGCCGGAAAGCTGCGATCAAACGGTCGGCCTAACCGACTAGACCGCCCGTGCGCACACGAACACGTGATCGCACCAGGCGCACCGGTCAGTCGAAAGGCGACTTGTCGACCGCGCAACCGGTGCCGTCCGGTGGAAGTTCGCCGGTGAACAGGTATTCCCGCTTGGTTCGCTCGGCGCAGGTGCTCGGCACGTACATACTGCTGTGGCCCGCGCCTTCGATGACCACCACCCGGGCGTCGGCCAGCTGGGCGGCGCCGGCGAAGGCGCCGGCCAACGGGGTGGCCGGGTCGAATCTGCTGTTGAGCACCAGGATCGGCGCGGCGGTGCGGCGGTTCCACGGTCCGGTGTACCGGTCGGCGTCGTGACCTCGCCAGAACGCGCAGGTCGTATTGCCGAACACTGGGATCCGCCCGAAATGCGGCACCCGCAGATCTTCCGCTATCGCCGCACGACTGTAGACCTCGGCGTCGGTCGGCACGACGCTGTCGGCGCACTGGATCGCGTGGTACGCCTCGGTGCGGTTGCCCAGGTAGGACTCGCCGCGCGCGACCGGCAGCAATCCGCGGACGGTGGTGCCCGCGTCGAACAACCTCTGCAGCAGCGCCGCGAGGTCCGGGAACGTGGACGGCTGCGCAAGACTCGCCGCCGTATCGAGGACCGACGCGTACGTCCACGTCTGGTCGTCGAGCCTGATGGGCGCCAGGCGAGCCCGCTCGGCGAGTACCGTCCACTTGACCCTCGGATCGCCGGAGGAGAACGCGCACCGCGGCCCGGCCGCCGAACACTGTCGCAGGAACGCGTCGAAGGTGGCGGCGATCGCGTCGGCCACGCCCTGCCGAGTGTCCAGCGGAACCGTCGTGCCTTGCCCGTTGTGCCCGTTGACGTTGCCCTCGAAGTCCATCGATCCGTCGAAGGCCATCGCCCGCACCCGGCTGGGATACATGTTCGCGTAGATCGCGCCGAGCTGGGTGCCGTAGGAGATGCCGTGGTAGGTCAGCTTCGGATCGCCGACGGCGCGGCGCAACAGTTCCAGATCCCGCGCGGTATTGGCGGTCGAGGCGTGGTTCAGTATCGGACCGGCGTGCCGCCCGCAGCGGTCGGCGAACTCCTTGGACCAGTCGTAGAACGGGGCCTCTTCGCCTGGCGTCGTTGGCATTTGGGGGCTGGCGCCGAGAAACGCCGTTTGTTCGTCCACCGTCGGGAAACAGCGCGCCGCCGCACTGCGGGCCACCGCTCGGCTGTCCCAGGAGACCACATCGAACCGCGAGCGCAGCTCATCGGAGAACAGCCACGGCCACCGCGCCCGTTCCCGTAGGCGATCCACCCCGGACGGGCCGGGACCCCCGAAGTTGACGAACAGGGTGCCGATGCGCCGACTCGGATCGGCGGCGGGCAGTTTGATCACCGCCAACTCGATCTGATCCTGGTGCGGCTGGTTGTAGTCCAGCGGCACCTTCGCCGACGCGCACTGGAAGCCGTCCTGGCAGTCGGACCACCGCAGCGCCGGGGTTTCCGCCGCCTCGGACAGGCGATCGATGTAGGAGTCGGCGACGTCCTCCGCGGACGCCGACACGGGCACACCGAGTACTCCTACCCCGACCGCGAGTGCCAGCACGGCACGCCGGATCCGATGAGATCTGTTGGGTCCCAAGCGTAGATCCAAGCGAAAGCCTCCTGCGCACAGCTCGACGAACCGGGCGATCTTGTCATACGCGCGGCGGGGCTGCCACAAACCGAGAGCAGGGGCACAACGGATTCGACGAATTTCGACCCGAGAGGTGTCGATGCACGCCGATTCCGGGGTCGGCGGCTAGGGTCTAGTCGGCCCGCGAACGTGGCGGCGTTCCGCGGCCGTCGGGGAAGCGGTCCGTCCTTCGCACGATCGAGTCGGGGGACGGACCTCCCGCGGACAAATGCTTGACTCGTTCCAGAAAACGGACAAGACTTTCGTCCGTGCACACTGCCGAGGAATTCCAGCAGATGCTGCAGGGAGCTTCGCTCCGCGTGACCGCTCCGCGAGTCGCGGTGCTCGGCGCGGTGCACGATCACCCGCACGCCGACACGGATTCGATCATCCGTGCCGTGCGTTCGCGCCTGTCGGCGGTGTCGCACCAGGCGGTGTACGACTCGCTGCGCACGCTCACCGCCGCGGGCCTGATCCGATGCATCCAACCGTCCGGCTCCGTGGCGCGTTACGAGTCGCGGGTCGGCGACAACCACCACCACGTCGTGTGCCGGGCGTGCGGGTCGATCGCCGATGTCGACTGCGCGATCGGCCATGCCCCTTGTCTGACCGCATCCGAGGACCACGGCTTCGCCATCGACGAGGCCGAGGTCATCTACTGGGGTCTGTGTCCCGACTGCGCCGCATCTCAACGTCCCTGATCGCAGCCCGCACCTCATTCAGGAAGGAATGTCGTGACATCAGATAGTCGTCCACCCGCTCCGGACACCGGTACTCGAAGCACGAGCGAGACCGAGAACCCGGCGATCCCCTCCCCCACGCAGAAGACCGAACATCGCCCCCGCTCCAACAAAGACTGGTGGCCGGAGCAGATCGATGTCTCGGTGCTGCACGCCCACTCTTCCAAGTCCAACCCGCTCGGCGAGGACTTCGACTACGCGGAAGAGTTCAAGAAACTCGACGTCGAGGCCCTCAAGGCCGATGTCGCGGCGGTCCTCACCGATTCGCAGGACTGGTGGCCCGCCGACTACGGCAACTACGGCGGCCTGTTCATCCGGATGAGCTGGCACGCGGCGGGCACCTACCGCATCGCCGACGGACGCGGCGGCGGCGGTCAGGGCGCCCAGCGTTTCGCGCCGCTCAACAGCTGGCCGGACAACGCCAACCTGGACAAGGCTCGCCGACTGCTGTGGCCGGTGAAGCAGAAGTACGGCAACAAGATCTCGTGGGCCGACCTGCTGGTGTTCGCGGGCAACGTGGCGCTCGAGTCGATGGGTTTCCAGACCTTCGGCTTCGGCTTCGGCCGACCCGACATCTGGGAGCCCGAAGAGGTTTTCTGGGGCCCGGAGGACACCTGGCTCGGCGACGAGCGCTACAGCGGCGATCGTGAGCTGGCGAGTCCGTTCGGCGCGGTCCAGATGGGCCTGATCTACGTGAACCCGGAAGGGCCCAACGGCAGGCCCGATCCGGTGGCCGCCGCGCGCGACATCCGCGAGACGTTCGGCCGCATGGCGATGAACGACGAGGAGACCGCCGCGTTGATCGTCGGCGGCCACAGCTTCGGCAAGACCCACGGCGCGGGTGACGCCGGGCTGGTCGGCGCCGAACCCGAAGCCGCCCCGCTCGAGCAGCAGGGCCTGGGCTGGAAGAGCGCCCACGGCACCGGCAAGGGCAAGGACGCCATCACCAGCGGCTTGGAGGTCGTCTGGACCGCCACCCCGACCAAGTGGGGCAACGGCTTCCTGCAGAACCTGTACGGCTACGAGTGGGAGCTCACCAAGAGTCCGGCCGGTGCTTGGCAGTGGAAGCCGAAGGACGGTGCGGGCGAGGGCGCGATCCCGGATCCGTTCGGTGGCCCCGCGCGGACCCCGACCATGCTGACCACCGACCTGTCCCTGCGGGAAGACCCGATCTACCGCGAGATCACCAGTCGCTGGTTGGAGCACCCGGAGGAACTCGCCGAGGCGTTCGCCAAGGCGTGGTACAAGCTGCTGCACCGCGACATGGGACCGATCAGCCGCTACCTCGGTCCGTGGGTCGCCGAACCGCAGCTGTGGCAGGACCCGGTGCCCGCCGTCGACCACGAGCTGATCGATGAGCAGGACATCGCGGCCCTCAAGAGCGAGGTTCTCGAGTCCGGCCTGTCGGTCGCGCAGCTGGTCAAGACCGCGTGGGCGTCGGCGGCGAGCTTCCGCAGCACCGACAAGCGCGGCGGCGCCAACGGCGCCCGGATTCGGCTGGAGCCCCAGAAGAACTGGGAGATCAACGAACCGGCCGAGCTGGCCAAGGTGCTGCCCGTGCTCGAGCAGATCCAGCAGCGCTTCAACAGCTCGGCGTCCGGCGGCAAGAAGGTCTCGCTGGCCGACCTGATCATCCTCGCCGGGTCCGCGGCGGTGGAGAAGGCCGCCAAGGACGCGGGCCACGACGTCACGGTGCCGTTCACACCGGGACGCACCGACGCGTCGCAGGAGAACACCGACGTGGAGTCGTTCGCGGTGCTCGAACCGCGGGCCGACGGCTTCCGCAACTACGTGCGAATCGGCGAGAAGGCTCCGCTGGAGCGCTTGCTGGTCGACCGGGCGTACATGCTCGATCTGACGGCGCCCGAGCTGACCGTCCTGATCGGCGGCCTGCGCGCCCTCGGCGCCAACTACGGTGGCACCGAGCACGGCGTCTTCACCGACCGGCCGGGCACGTTGACGAACGACTTCTTCGTCAACCTCCTCGACCAGGGCACGGAGTGGAAGGCGTCCGAGTCGGCGGAGAACGTGTACGAGGGCTCCGACCGGCGCTCCGGTGAATCCAAGTGGACGGCGACCGCCAATGATCTGATCTTCGGGTCGCATTCGGTGCTGCGTGCGATCGCCGAGGTGTACGCGCAGCAGGACTCCCAGGCGAAGTTCGTGAACGACTTCGTCGCGGCGTGGGTCAAGGTGGTCGACAACGATCGCTTCGACCTCCGCTGAGTTGTAGTAATGAATCCCAGGCCCACCCTTCGGGGTCGGCCTGGGATTCCTTTGTTCGAACCGAAGGAAGTCTCTTGTCCGCACCTTTGGCCCCGTCACGATTCGGTCGCGCACTCGGTGCGCTCGGCGCTCTCGCCGTGGTCCTCGCGACCGCGTTCGTCGTCGCTCCGCGCGCGCTGGCGGGCGATTTCGCCGACGAGCGCGATCTCCGCGCCGCTTTCCGCGCGGCGTTCGTCGAGTACTGGCGTTCCGGCGACCCGGATTTCTCCCCGGCCTTGGAAAGCGTTGTGGATTACTGGTTTCGGTACCACGTGGCCAAGGGAGTGATCGCCGCGCTCTTGCTGATCGTGCTCGTCGCGCTCGGCGCTCTGCTGTGGCGGGCATTTCTTCGAGGCCGCGGTCTCGGCGCGGGCAGGAATGCCGCCTTCGCGTCGGCCGGGGTGGTCGTCACAGCGCTCGCGGTGTTCTCGCTGCTGGCGGTGATGGCCAATGTCCAAGGTGCGGTGGCGCCCTATGCCTCGCTGCTGCCGATGCTGACGGGCGGCGACACCGACAGTGAGCACGCCGAGACACGCGCTCGAGTCAGGCAGCAACTCGCCGAGTCGGTGAGCGGGAATGGCGAAACTTCCCCTGCGCTGGCGGTGATGATCAGCGACTTCTCGCTCTATCACGTGGCGATGGCCGTGATCGCCACGGTCGTGGCGATCGTTCTGCTCGGCCTGAGTGTGGTGGCGTGGAAGCGATTCCCGAGATCGGCCGACACGCGAGCGAGGCGCGTACTGGGATCGTTCGGTGTTCTCGCCGCGCTGTCGTCGCTGGCCTCGATCGTTGTCGTCGTCGCGAACACGACCACCGTGGCGGATCCGGGACCGGCGCTCTTGGCGTTGTTCGACGGCGGATGGTGAATGCCGACGCGGCCGTCATGAGCCGGGCGCGCCGCCTCCTCTAGAAGTGGCCTCGTAACGGTTCTCACGTGCGTCGACCGAGGGTCGAACGCCCACACACGAGTTTGGGAACTATCGTTCTTGACTAGTTGTTCCCAAACTCGGTAGGGTGATGACATGGCGCGACCGAGAACATTCGATGAGGTAGCTGTTGTCGAGTCGGCAGCGGAACTGTTCGCCCGGCGGGGGTTCGACGCCGTGTCGATCGACGACCTCGTCGGCCACCTCGGCGTGCACCGCCACAGCCTGTATCGCACCTTCGGCAGCAAGCGCGGGTTGTATCTGCGGGCGTTGCGAGCGGCACGCAAGCAGAGCCTGGTCGCGATCGCAGCCGCCGATGATCCTCTGCGAATCCTCTGCGCCGCAGTGGTTTCCGAGGGGATCGGCAGCCTGGATCTACTACTGATGGCGGCCATCGAGCAGGGTGCCGCGGATCCGGAAGTCGCCGCCGAGGTGACGGGCGCGTTCACGGAACTCGACGCGGTCACCGCGGCGTTGGGCGACGGAGCGTTGTCGACCGCGACACTGCTGGGACTTCGGTTGCGCGCCCGCGCCGGTGACGACGTGGCCCGCATCGCGGACGAGTTCACCGGACGAACACAGACCGATCGATAGATACGAACGAAGGAGAACGAGATGGCCGAGGTCAGCATCGACGGCAGGGATCTGGTGGTCCGCATGGAAGGCCTGGACAAGCTGTGGGCGTTGAAGAGTCGCCTGGTGATCCCGCTGGCGAACGTCCGCGGCGCGACCGTCGACCCCGGAATCATCAAGGAGCGCAAAGGTATTCGCGCGCCTGGGACGCACTTCCCCCGGGTGATCACGGCGGGGACCTTCCACATCGACGGGGAACGCGTGTTCTGGGACGTTCGCGATCCCGACAAGGCCGTGGTCATCGAACTGGCCGACGAGCGGTACGCACGGCTGGTGGTCCAGGTCGACAACCCCGCCGATGTGGTCGGGCTGATCGAAAAGGCCTGTGCTCGTTGAGTTTTCCTAGCAGCTGACGCCCGGCGGGCATGCCCGCACCCTCGCCGAGATGGCCTCCGAGCGGTTGTGACACGTGCGGAGACGACCGCCTCGGCGAGGGAGCGCCCGCTGCCCGGAACCGGCAGCGAACTACGCGGATGCCTGCATATCGGCCACGATCTTCGCGACCCGGTCGCTGGCCTGCGTCGCCCAGTGCGGGTGGGTGGTGACGTAGAGACGATCGGCCTCGACCGCCGTCAGGATGATCTCCGCGGCCCGCGCGGCGGGCATGGCCTCGCTCGCCAGCTGGGTGATCGCGCCGAATCCAGGGGCGAGCCGCCCCCATTGCTCCGAGGTGAGCGTGCCCAACCATCCTTCGGTGGGCTGCGCGGGGACGCCGCCATCGCCGAGCAAGGAGCCGATGCCGTCGGTGAGACCGCGCAGCATCTGCGTGTCGACCGGCCCCGGGCACACCACCGTGGCGCCGACCCCGGGCGCGAGTACGGCCAGCTCGCCGTGTAGCGCCTCGGTCAGCGAGACGACCGCGTGCTTGCTCGCGGTGTAGGGGCCGTTGAGCAGACCGACCGTGACGCCCGCCAGGGACGAGGTGTTGACGACATGACCGCGCCCCGCCGCGATGAAATGCGGGACGAAGGCACGCATCCCGTTGACGACGCCCTGCACATTGACCGCCCAGACCCGCTGCCAGTCGTCAGGCGCGACTTCCCAGATCGGTCCGCCCACACCCATTCCGGCATTGTTGAACACCAGGTCGACTCGGCCGAAGTGCTCCACAGTGGCATCGGCCAGTCGCTGAACTTGTTCCGGATCAGCGACATCCGTCGGCACCGCGAGGGTCTCGGCGCCGAGCTCGTCGGCGGCCTTCGCGACGGCCTCGCCATCGATGTCGGCGAGCACCACTCGAATCCCGCGGTCGCACAGCGCCTGCGCCACGGCCCGACCGATGCCATTGGCGGCGCCGGTCACCACCGCTACCTGTCCTGGTTCCAGTTTCATTGGCTCCCTTTCGGTTCGAATATTCCGGACTTCTCGACGTCAGTCGGTCGCGCGTGCGGGCTGCGGAGCGGTCGCCCGATCGAACAACGTAACGAGTTGCGCCGCATAGAAATCGACATCACTGACCTGCCCCTCGGCATAGCGGATCGCGATGGTCTCGATGGCCGCGCGCAGCGTCACCGCCATCACATGGGCATCGAAATCGCCGAATTCGCCTGCTGATCGGCCCGCGCGGAGACCTGCTTCCAGCGGCGGCAGCGGCGAGTCGGCGCCCGCGTCGTCGAGGAACGGCTCGCCGATCGCCGCCCGGGCATTGCTGTTGAGCTCGATCAGCGCGCGCAGGACGGTCGTTCGGTCTCGCATGAACTCCATGTTCGCGGTGATGTAGGCCGCCAGCTGCGCCCGATGACCGGACGCGGCCAGAATGCGCGGCTGAATGTATTCCACCGCAGCGTCTTTCGCCGCCACCACGACGGCGCGCATCAGGTCTTCCTTACCGCTGAAGTGATAGGAGATCAGCCTCGTACTGCTCAGACCGGCGTGTTTCGCGATCTTCGCGAACGACGTCTGCGCGTAGCCGAACTCGGCTAGCACCTCCATCGTCGCGGCCACGATCTGCCTGCGCCGCTCCGCGGCCGCCGGAGACAGAGGTTCGGAGCCGTCCGTTACTCGCACAAGTAAGAAATTACTCGACCAAGTAACACCACGCAAGGCGATGGCCGGTTTCAAGGCGCCGTGCCAAATCCACCAGCGCCTTCGGGCCTGCCACCGACATGCCGTCGTCGTCCAGCGGCCGGTGTACGAAACGGGTTGCCGGGTATCGGCGGAGTATGACGAAGTTCCAGGAGAACGAGATTTTCAAGCCGGGCCAGAAGGCCCCGGCCAGCGGGATCTACGAGTGCTGCGGTCCGACTTCGTGTGGGCACCGGTTCAGCACCGACGTCGCCGGACACCGGCTACCCCCGCTGCCCGCCGACTGCAAAGGCGGCGGCTGGCGACTGCAGCAACCCACCCCGCACATCCACGCCACCGACAGCTGAGCTCGATCCCCGCCTCGGCGCCCCGAAGCTCAGGCGTCCTCGTCTCAGTGGGCCGCGCAGCGGAAGAGGGCCACGAGGTCGGGCTGATAGCCGTGGGTGGTGTTCACCGCAGGGGACAGCTCGTCGATCGCCGGGTCGAAGCCCCGTTCGGAGGCCGGGTCGAAATCGACCCCTCCAAGAGCTCGTCGCTTCGGGCACGATATGGGGATCGGTCGCGATGCGCTGGGTGCCGCGCCCGGGGACGATCGATCTCGGCGCGGCGCAGCGCAGAATCGGTGGCCGCCGAAGGCGCGGCGGTCACGCGGCGCCGACCAAGGCCAGCAAGGCGATCGGAGCCAACAGGATCCACTGGGGAAGCCTTAGCAGCCGTCGCGGTCCCGGTAGAGCGGCCGCGATGACCACGAAAACCACCGAGTAGGCGGCGAAATGCAGAGCGGTCAGCAGCGCGACCAGCTCGGTGCCCGACGGCTCGGCCACCGCCAACACGATCAGGGTGATCGCGGTGAGCACGAGATCGACACTGACCCAATGCCATACGACGTGCATCGTCCGCTTCGGGACGTCCGGTAGCGCGCTGTCGAGCAGCGGTCGCACCGGGTCGACGTGTCCGGCGATCACGTGCACTGCCGCGACGGCGGCCGCGGCGATGCCCGCGCCCAGCAACCAGCCGTTCATCGCGCACCGATCCCGGTGGTCACGATGCGGCCGAGCTGATCGGCCAACGTCTCGGTCACCGGCTCACCGAGCAGGCCGAGGTGAAAGAACACCGCACCGGCCAACGTGTCGAGCACCAGCTCGACATCGACCTCGCCATCGAGCTCCCCGCGCCCCCGGGCGCGGTCGAAGACCTCCACCATGCGCGCCTTGGCCGGAGCCAGGAACGCGGTGCGCACCCGCGAACGCAGCTGCGGGTCGGCGGCGAAATCGGCCAGTAGCCCCGGCAACGCGGCGACCGCGGCCGGTGTGCTGAACTCGGCGATCAACGCGGCCGTCAAAGCGGTGACATCGCCGCCCAACGTCCCAGTGTCGGGCACCGGACCGGTGTCGACGGTGGTGAACAGCGCCTCGTAGACCAGTTCCGGCTTACCCGACCAGCGGCGATAGATCGCGTCCTTGCCGACTCCGGCGCGCGACGCGATCGCGGTGACCGAGGCCGCCGCGTAACCGGATTCGATCACCAGTCCTTCGGTGGCATCGAGGATGGCCCGGTGGGTGCGCTCGTCGCGCGGTCGCCCGGCCGTTGTCTGCGTGCTCATGCGATTACCTTACGGGTCTACCCGTTTGGTAATCACCACTTGGCCCGTCACGCCCTCGACTTGGTGGCCCACAGGACGACGTTGGTGCCGAGGAACTTCTTGCTCCACCCGATGTCGTGAAAGCCGAGCCCCCGCAGGATTTCGGCGAGGCGCTCCGGTGCGGCGAAGGCGAGCGTGCTGGATTCGAGATAGGTATAGGACGACCGGTCCCGAGCCACGATCTGGCCGAGCAGCGGAACGACGAGGCGCATCCCCCACTCCACGATCGGCTTCACCGGCCCGCTCGGCGGACACGTTTCGAGGACGACGATCCGGCCGCCGGGCTTGAGGACCCGGTGCTGTTCGCGGAGCACGCCTTCCAAGTCTTCGACGTTCCTGAGCAGATAGCCTTCGGTGATCCCGTCGAATGTCTCGTCGTCGAACGGCAGACGAGCCGCGTCCGCGCGTTGCCATCGAACCGACTGCGCACCGGGCTTGGTCTGGGCGCGCGCCAGCATCTCCTCCGAGAAGTCGACGCCCGTCACCGTGACCGAGGGATACCGCCGTGCGGATTCCAAAGCGATCACGCCGGTCCCGGTGGCGATGTCCAACAGCTGTCCACCCGCGGGCGGCGCGACCCGTTCGGCCACTTCGCGGCACCATCGTCCATGACTGCCGAGCGTCATGAGGAAGTTCATCCGGTCGTAGTATCCGGCGATCTTCTCGAAGATCCCGTGTACTTCGGCGCCTTTGCTCTTGTCGATGGTCACTCGGTCTCCACTGCTGATCTTTCGGACTCGCGACCGGACCTGTCGACGTAGCCGAAATAGGGCGCTGGCCAACAGAAGTCGGCGGAGTCCGAACCGGGCGTACAACAGCGTATCGAGACAGGTCATCGGCCGTGGCCGCGGGTGCCGACCCAGCAGCGGGCGGGTGCCGCTCTGATACGGGGCATCGCCGGGGGCGGTCGAACAGTCGGCCCGGCCCGACGATGCCGGGCCGAGAGCGACCGGCCCTGTGGCTCAGGGGCGTTCGTGCACGGTGAGCAGCAGGTGGTCGAACCGGGTGCGGGTGCTCACCGAACCGCCGCCGAAATCGCGCAGCGCGCCGACCATTTTCTCGGCGATAATGCGCAGTTTGGTGTTCGTCTCCTGGGAACGCCAGGCCAGCACATTGAACGCCTGCTCGGCGCTGATCCCGTACACCAGCATCAGCGCGCCCTTGGCCTGCTCGATCACCGCCCTCGCCTCCACCAGCTCCGGCAACGCCTCGTTCAGGACCGCGCGCCGGGTCTCGTCCACGCTGTCGGTGACGTCGACGTAGAAGCCCGCGGTGCCGACCAGCGCACCGGTGTGATCGCGCAACTGGTCGCCGACCACCAGCACGTGGTGCTCGACCCCGGCGGTGTCGATGATCCGGTGCCGACTACAGAACGGCTGACCGGTCCGCACCACCGCGACGAGGGTGTCGGCGACCTCGGCGCGGTCGTCGGGATGCTTGTGCGCCAATAGCAGTTCGGTGGTCGGGACGACGGTGCCCGGGGCGTACCCGTGCAGGGCGGCGACCTCGTCGGACCATTCCCAGCGCTGGTCGGCGAACCAGAAGCGGAAACTCCCGGCCCGGGGCGGCTGCTCGGGGCTGGCGTCCACCGCATGGAGCCCGGCTGTTTCTGTCACCCGGAAAGTATCGCCGCCGTGCGCCGCGAGCGGGTGGACCGGGGCCGACTGCCGGACTGCTCGTTCGGGATGGGCTGACAGAATCGACGTTCGTGGTGGATGATGCGCGATTGCGACCGGCGACGGCCGACGATTACGACGCTGTCGTCGCGGTCGTCGATTCCTGGTGGGGCCGAACGGTTTCGGCGTCCTTGCCCCGACTGTTCTTCGATCATTTCGCGGGCACCAGCCTGATCGCGGAACGCGACAGTGCGCTGGCCGGGTTCCTCGTCGGCTTCCGCTCGCCCGATCACCCAGCCGAGGCCTACATCCATTTCGTCGGCGTGCATCCGCAGCTGCGCGGCGGCGGGCTGGCACGGCGGCTGTACCAGCGCTTCATCGCCGACGCTCGCGCGGACGGACGCACGGTGATCAAAGCGATCACCTCCCCCGGCAATACGAACTCGATCGCCTTCCACGCGGCAATGGGTTTCGTCGTCCACGACCGGACCGCCGACTACAACGGTCCGGGACGCGACATGGTGACGTTCGTCCGCACGCTCGGTCCCTCATCGGCACGACTGTCACCATGACAGAACCAGCGAAAGCGAGTCGGTCAGGTACGTGCCACCAGAATCTGCTCCGACTCCGCGGGCCGCAGTCCATCGGTGCGGTCGGCGAAGTAGCGGCGGGTCAGCTCCTCGCACGAAATGTGCTCGGCTGAAGCGAAACCCGACTCCTCGGCGAGCGCCACTATTTCGTCGGGCCGGAAGAAGCTGATGAACGGGGTGCCGGAGGCTCGGGCGCCCTGCTCGGCGAACCGGCGCATCCGTTGCTCCTCGGCGCCGACGAGTTCGAGTGGCAGCATGAACGTCACAGCCAGCGAGGACCCCGGCGCGAGCGTCGAAAGCTGGCGCAGGGTAGCGATGTTCGTCTCCCTGTTGAGGTACATGGAGACGCCGGTGGAGGCCACGACCGCGGGGCGACCCGGATCGAAACCGGCGGCGAGGAGCCGCTCCCACCACGAGTCGACCTCGAAATCGACGGGCACCCAGCGCAATCCGTCCGGAACGCCCAATCCGAGCTCGTCGAGGCGCTGCCGCTTCCACGCTTGCGTGCCGGGCTGGTCGACCTCGAACACCGTCAGCCGCGCGGCGAGCTCGGGCCGGCGCTGCGCGAAGGTGTCCAGCCCGGCGCCGAGGAGAACGTACTGATCCACGCCGCGGTCGATCCGCTCGGCGAGCAGATCCTCGAGGAAGCGGGCACGCGACACGATCCCCGCGCGCATCGGGCTCGTCGTCCGCGGATCCATATCGGGGCGGTCCCGCCAGCCGTCCTCGGGGGCGGCCAGCCGCAGACCGATCCGGTCGTCGAAAACGCGAGGCGGCGCATCGATTTCCGCGTGCAGGGCCCGCCAGAGCGCGACCCGGACCGCGGTGTGATCCGGAGCGATGATCGGCACAGCACTCACTCCTTGCCCGGCGCCTGCAGATTCCACAGTCGCCCGTCGGGGTCGCGGACGGTCATCTCCTGGGTGCCGTAATGGGTCGGCTCGAACTCGTTGACGATCTCGACGTCGCCACCGGGGCGATCCGCCGTGTCGGCGACTTTCAGAACCAACAGCGTCCGCGGCTCGCTGGTCGGCGGAACCTCGGCCACGAAGACATAGGGGCCGTCGCCGTTGCGGAACTGGCCGGAACTGTGGCCGGTCTCGAACTCGACCTCGAATCCCAGTTCACGCAGGAATCTCGCCTGTTTGCCCCAGTTGTGCGTCTCCAGGAACACGGCTTCGATGCCTTCGGTCTTCATGTCAATCCTCTCCCGGCGATGTCTTCGGGTGGGTGTCGTCGAGGTAGGCGCGCAGCGCCTCGGCGACCAGCGCCGACAGCGACATTCCCGACTCGATCGCCTGGAACTTGACCTGCTTGATCAGTCCGATCGGCAGGTAGACGTTGAACTGCTTCACATCCTCGTCGCCCACGGGACAAATGCTAGCACGCTAGCTTACTAGCTTACTAGCTTGCTAGCGCCGCCGCGAGACCGATCCGCGACCACGCCGATTCGGCGAAATCGGGTTGGATCGCGCCGAGCGGGTACGCGAGGAATGAGCAGCGAGAGACGAGATCGGGATGGGATGGTCGGATGAGTGAGCTCGGTCCGTTGGATTCGGGATTCATGGAACTCGAAGACGTCGATCAACACGTCAGCCTCGGCATCGGGGCGGTGGCGATCCTGCGCGGAAGTCCCGGCCCGCGTGCGGAATTCACCGCGCACCTGGCCGAACGGATCAGCGTGAACCCGCGCCTGCGCCAGCGCCTGCGGCGGGCCCTCTGGGATCTGAGCGCGCCGCAGTGGGTCGACGACCCGCACTTCGATATGGGCCATCACCTGCGCTGGGCGGCGCTGCCGCAACCGTGCGACGAACCGGCACTGTGGGAGCTGGTGGCCACCGTCATGGAGCAGCGACTCGACCGCGACCACCCACTGTGGCGCTGCACCGTGGTCGAACACCTGGCCGGTGAGCGCTGGGCATTGATTCTCACCGCTCACCACAGCATGCTCGACGGCGTCTCTGGCATCTCGCTGTTCCAACGCTTCTGCGATCCCCCCTCCGACTCCCCGACCCCGAACCGCCACCAGTCGGACAATGGCGCCGACCGCGGCCGGGATTGGCGGGCGCTGCTCGCCGAGGGACTGCGACTGCCGGTTCAGGCGCCGGCGGCGCTGCTGCGCACGGTACGCGCGGCAGCGCCGCTGGCGTGGAACGCGATCGTGCCCGAGAGCGGGTCCTCGCTGACCGGACCGATCGGGCGCCAACGCCGCTACACCGTCGCCCGGGTGTCGTTGGCACAGGTCAAACAGATCGGCGCCGCGTTCGACGTGACGGTCAACGACGTCGCGCTCGCCGCGGTGACCGCCGCGTTCCGCGCGATGCTGCTCGCCCGCGACGAACAACCCGACACCGAGACCGTCCGCATCCTGGCACCGGTATCGGTACGCACCACCGACGCCGACGGCGTGCTCGACAACCGGGTCTCGGCCATGCTGCCGCAGCTGCCGACCGAACTCGACGACCCGCTCGACCAACTGCGCACCGTGCACCGGCGCCTGAACAAGCACAAGGCCAGCGGCGAAGCGGGCGCGGCGAATTCGATTCTCTCGCTCGCCAAATGGATACCCTTCGCACCGCTGGCCTGGGCGGTACGCACCGCACTGCGCTTCCCGCAGCACAGCATCGCCGGACTGGCCACCAACGTGCCCGGCCCCACCCGCACCCTGCGGCTCCACGGCCAAGAGGTCCTGGAAATGTTCCCCTTCGCGCCGATCGCCATGCGACTGCGCACCTCCATCGCGATCCTGAGCTACCGCGACCACCTCGGCTTCGGTATCACCGGCGACTACGACACCACCCCCGACCTCGACCTGCTCGCCGAGACCATCACCACCACCGTCGACCGGCTCCTGGACAGCTGTCCCTAGCCACCGCGACGGTGTCGCCGGGTGACCCAGCGAGGACCACACATGCCGCAATCCGGCTGCGCACGGGCGACTTCGTCGACAAGAGGCAGGCGGCCGCCTGTTCGCGAGGGATGCCGAACGCCGTGCGTTCTTATATAGTCGAATTCGACTAGCCGAACTCGACCAAAGGACACCGGTGGCCCGAGAACTGCGCGCGCTGCAAACGCCGCTGACGATGGCGGTGCTGAGCATGCTGGCCGAGCAGCCACGACACCCCTACGAGATGAAGATCGCCATTCGCGAGCGGCACGTCGAGGACGTGGTGAAGATGCGCGGCGGCTCGCTCTACGACGCGATCGGCCGCCTCGAACGGGCGGGGCTGGTGCGACAGGCCGGTACGGCGCGCGAGGGGTCTCGACCGGAGCGGACGGTGTACGAGATCACCGAGCCCGGTCGGCAGATGTTGCACGAGCTGCTGGAGCGGTTCCTCGCCGAACCGGTGAACGAATATCCACGTTTCGTCGCCGCGCTGGCCCACCTACCCGCGCTCGCACCGCCAGCGGCGGCACAGTTGCTGCGCCGACGTGCGCGACGACTGCGCGAGGACCACACCGATACCGCCCGCATGCTGGACGAGCACTCGACCGGACTGCCGCGTGCGGTGCTGTTGGAGGCCGAGTACCTCCAGCATGTGCGTGCCGCGGAGATCGCGTGGCTGGACGGAGTAGCTCGCGATATCGACGACGGAATGCCCTGGCCGGAGAACGAATTCACCGAAAGTGACGAGGAGTAGATCATGACCAGCGAGAACGATCGCATGCGGCGGCGCTTGAAGCCGTTCAACCGGATGGTGATCGCACTGCAAGGCGTCGGCTTGACCCTGGGCACCATGCGAGTGCTCTCGGTGCCCGGCCGGAAGACCGGAACGTTGCGTACCACCCCGGTCTCGCCGCTGACCGTCGACGGCGTGACGTACGTGGTCGGGGGATTCGACGACGCGGACTGGGTGCGCAACGCGCGCGCCGCGGGTTGGGGCGTGCTCGCGAAAGGGCGGCGGAAACAGCGGGTTTCGCTGATCGAGCTGCCGATCTCCGAACGTGCCGCGGTGTTGCGCGAATTCCCGCGGAAGGTGCCGCACGGAGTGCGGTTCATGCTGAACGCCGGTGCGGTCGAGTCCGCGGACCCGGACGCGTTCGCCGCGGCCGCGCCGCGCTGCCCGGTGTTTCGGATCGAACCGTCGCGCGCGGCGGAGGCGCCTGCCGATTCCAGGCGGTGACAGCGGTCGGTCAGCACCTCGACTCGGAGCGCCCTATCGCACAGCGCTTTTCGCAGGACGGGAACTGGGCGCGGGGTGACGACGACCGACCGCCGTCACCCCGGCTCCGGAGCCGACACCTCAACCTCCTGGCGAATGCGCGGCGGTATCGCGGATGGTAAGGATTTCTTCGATCGGCCGACGTGGCGTCGGCGCGGATGCGGCGGTGTCCGCGGGTGCGGCGCCCACCCGAATGATGACCTGCGGTATACCCGCGCCGGTCAGCACCGACTGGATCGATTCGCGCGCCGAGGTGAGTTCGGTGATGTGGGTCAGCGCGCAGCTCGCCAACCCGGCGGAGGCGCATTCCAGCAGCAGCGCGGACAGGGCCTCGCCGACGTGCAGCCAGTCCGCGGGAGTGTGCCCGGGCGAACTGAGCACCAGCAAGGCGGCCTGGTCGTCGAGGTCACCGCGGCGATCGAAATGCGACGCGGAGGGGAACTTGCGAGCGATCGGTACGTGGGAAGCTTCGGCCTCGGAGGCCAGCGCATCGGCGGGCACCCCTTCCGGAGCCCCGGAATGCCCTGCCCACCAATGTAATTCGGTCTGGTATTCCATGTCGTAGCGGCGGTTGGCCCCGGCGTGCTCGGAAGCGGCCGCCAGCAGCGGGCGGGCGCTGTCGTCGAGGACGTCGAGCTCGACCTCGTGCGGGCTGAGCAGCATCCGCGCGGCGTGCACCAGCTCGCCGAAGCCCGGTGGCGGGTTCAGCGGCAGCCGGTCGGTCCGGCGTCGCTCGATGGCCGCGGCGCGGGTGAGGACCCCGGGCGGCGGGTCGGGCCAGGGCCGGAAGCCGATCGTGGCCAGCAGCTCCGGGCGGGTCGGCACCGGCACGCGCTGGGTGTCGGTGTGCCATCCGCGCGCGGCCAGCGCGGTGCGCAGGTGGTGCAGGACGGCGCCGCAGCTGATGACCAGCTGGCGTCCCTGCGGGTCGGCGGCGATCAACAGCCGATCGTCGTCGCGGAACAGGTGCAGCCGGGTGCCGTCGAACTCCCAGCGCCACGGCTGGGTGTTGTGTACCGAGGGGGCGCGGACGGCCAGTCGCAGCGCCGCCAGCAGGGTGGGCATATCCGGCACGGAGGATGCGGGAGTCGCTGTGCTGTCGGTCATGAATCCAGTGTCCCCAGGGCGCGGGCCTCGCCGAGACGGGAATTGTGCCGCTCTTCGAGGGCCGATGGTCACATCGCCGCGAACGCGGGGATGACCGGCAACTCCCCAATTCCGCGCTTACGGAATCAGAACCGCGGCTCCGTCGAAGCGGCCGTGGGACAGATCGTTCAACGCCTGGTCGGCGCGATCGAGGGCGTAGCGGTGGGTGGAGACGTGCAGGTGGTGTCGTTCGGCGAAGGTGAGGAATTCGCGGGCGTGGGCCCGAGTGTTGGAGGTGACGCTGCGTAGCTGGCGTTCCCGGAACAGGTGGCGCTGGTAGTTCAGCGGCGGTATGTCGCTGAGGTGGATTCCGGCCAGCGCGAGAGTGCCACCGGCGTCGAGGGCTTCCAGCGCGACAGGGACCAGTTCTCCGGCGGGAGCGAACAGGATGGCCGAGTCCAGGGGTTCGGGCGGGACGTCGGTCGCGCCCTGCACCGAACTCGCGCCGAGAGTGTGGGCGAGGTCCCGCGCCGCCGCGCCACGGGTCATCACGTGTACCCGCGCGCCTTGGGCGATCGCGACCTGCGCGGTGAGATGCGCGCTTCCACCGAACCCGTAGATGCCGAGCACACCGCCCGCGGGCAGTGTCGCACGCAGCAGCGCGTGGTATCCGATGATGCCCGCGCACAGCAGCGGCGCGACCTGCTCGTCGGTATAGCCCGCCGGTAGACGCAGCGCGAAATCCGCTGGTACCGTGGCGTATTCGGCGTATCCGCCATCGGCGTCCCATCCGGTGTAGCGCGAGTGCGGGCAGAGGTTCTCCGCGCCGCGGTGACAGTACCGGCACACCCCGCACGTGTGGCGCAGCCAGGGGATGCCGACTCGGTCACCGATCGCGAGATCGTCGCGGCCCGCCGCGACGGCGAGTACTTCGGCGACGATTTCGTGCCCGGGGACCACGCCGGGGCGATGGACGGCCAAGTCACCTTCAACGACGTGCAGATCGGTACGGCACACCCCGCACGCCAGGACCCGTACCAGCAGCTCGTCCGGCCCAGGTTCGGGGATGGGCTCGTGTGCCATTCCCAGGGGATGGCTGTCCAGTGAACCCGGCGTGCTCACCCGCCACGCCCGCATCGAATGCCGTGCTCCCACGACAGGCTCCTCTCGGTTGTGCTCTCCATCGTGCGCGCTGTCCGGACATCGAGAGAGTCCCGCATGTGCCGGGTATGCCCGGTCGTGCGTCGGCCTCACCTGGACGACCGAACGCGGGTTGTCCGGCGCGGGCTCCGAAACCCTTGGTCCTCCAGGCCTGCGACCTTCGGCCCTGACGAAATGCGCGGCCGAGCTGATGACATGGAACATCGAACACACTCGCGCACGGATAGGGCAGCACGTGGGACCTTGCGAACCGACCGCCACGGTGAGATCAGCCGCACGGCGTTCACGCCCGACTCGGCACCGCGCCATCGGACAAGGCACGCGACGGTGAGCGGCTCCCCCACCGTCGACCGAACCGACCGCAACGTCAGCGAATTGACGCGCGAGGAAGCGTTGATTCTGCTCGCGCAGGCGCCATTCGGGCGCGTCGTCTACACCCGCGACGCACTGCCCGCCATCCGCCCCGTCAACCACCTACTCGACAACAACCTGCTCATCGTGCGCACCCGACTCGCCGCACAATTCTCCACCACCGTGCGCAGCCGCTCCGGAATCGTCGTGGCCTACCAAGCCGACGACATCGACATCGACCACCACACCGGCTGGTCGGTGGTCGTGACCGGAATCGCCCGCCCGATCACCGACCCCGCCCGCACCGCCCACTACCAACGAACCCTCCACCCCTGGATCGGTTCCCCCATGGACGGAGTGATCGAGATCGAACCGACACTCGTCTCCGGCATCAGACTCGTCGGCGGCGCGCCCGCCCACAACGGGTAGTCGCCTAGTCTTCGCCGCGAGGCGCTGACTTACGCGGTGAACAGCGGGAAAGCAGCGTGGGCAGGCCGGAACCGGCGAGGTCGTCGCAGTACGTGTGCCTTCCCGCCATGGCCATGGTCAGCGCGAGGGTCGTTCCGTGGACCAGCGGGCCGGTGCCCGTGGCGAAGGCGCTGTCGGTCGCTTCGAGGCGCAGGCCCTCGATGAGGCTGCGGCTGGGCACGGTGAAATCGCGGGCGGCGAAGAAACGGGCCACTTCCAGGCACGCCGCGACCGAGGGCGTGCGGGGCAGTCCGAGTGGACGCCGGATGTCCTGGGCGTGGACGATCACCTCGCCGAGCCATGCCGCGGTATGTCCCGACGCGGCCGTGGTGCTCGTGACGATCGAACGGAACCGTTCGAGGGTTTCGGCCGGGTCGGCGCCGCGGTGCTCGGCCAGTCGCCGGTCGTTGTGCCGATCGAAGTCGAAGCGGGCGCCGACGACGCTGATCAGCCAGCGCGCCCGGCCGATGCTCGCCGCCGCCGTGAGGTGCGCGACGACCTCCTCGACCACCCAATCTCCGCACAGCGAGGGCATGGCCCACTGTTGGTCGTCCAGTGCGGCGAGATCCTCGGCCAACGCGGCGCGTTCGGCGTGCGCCATTGCCAACAGGTCCTCGCTGGACACGACATTCGACACGGGCTTCCCTTCGCTCGTGGCCGGCAGAGCCGGCGGTGTGGTCGATCCACGTCCCGGTCCGCCCGGGTCGTTCTCGGATTCAGACGATTCCGCTCGCGCGAATTCATCGGTCCACCGCGTGTGCCATTCAGCCTTTCGGCCGAGGCCCATTGGCCCTGGGTTCGGTGGATCGAGCCGATCGATACTGACGATCGTGGGCGGCGCTTCCGCGGCGGCCAGCAGCCCCGCCGGTGCGCGGGGCTTCCAGATTCGACTGAAAGGCAGCAGCCATGACCGGCCAACACCGACACGACGTACACGAAATGGCCTCGGCGGCAGTGGTGGTCGGAACAGACGGCTCGCCCGCCTGCGCGCACGCCGTGGCGTGGGCCGCCCAGACCGCGGCCGATCGAGGACGTCGTCTGATCGTCGTGCACGGCTACGATCTCGCCGCCACCCGCGCGGTGTTGGGGTCCTACGAGGTGCTGGTGCCCTCGGTCGTCGAGCACCTGCGCGACCACGGGCGACAGGCTTTGACGAGCGCGGAGCGGATCGCCCGCGAGGCGCACCCGGATCTCGAGGTCGCCACGGAATTGTCCGACCGCAATCCCGCCGCATTGCTCATCGAATTGTCGACGACAGCGCATCTGGTCGTGCTCGGCGCGACTCCCGGGGTCGGATCCTTCGCGCACCTGGGCTCGACCCTGCTTGCGGTGGCCAGCCAGGGCAAGGGACGCATCGTGGTCG
The DNA here is from genome assembly GCF_059570515.1 of Nocardia sp. CNS-044. Taxonomy (NCBI): domain Bacteria; kingdom Bacillati; phylum Actinomycetota; class Actinomycetes; order Mycobacteriales; family Nocardiaceae; genus Nocardia; species Nocardia sp. CNS-044. The sequence goes on along the minus strand of NZ_JCANSX010000011.1, from coordinate 181,594 downwards.
CGCGCCACAACGGCGTCAAGCAGCAGGTCCGGCGCAGCGGCCCGGTGGTGGTCGGTGTGGACGGCAGCCCGATCGGTGAACCCGCGATCGAGGCCGCGTTCGACGAAGCGTGTGCGCGCGACGCAGAACTGGTGGTCGTGCACGCCTGGAGCGACTTGTCGGAGGGACAGTTCGCCGGAACCAGCTATCTCCAGATCCCGATCGCCGAGCTGGAAACCGCCGAACACGCGCTGCTTTCGGAACGATTGGCGGGCTGGCAGGAGAAATATCCCTCCGTCGCGGTCACCCGCCGGGTCTATCTGTCCGGTGCCCGCAAACAGCTGATCGAATGGTCCAAGAGCGCGCAACTGGTCGTCGTCGGCAGCCGCGGACGCGGCGGATTCCGTGGCTTGCTGCTCGGCTCGACCAGCAATCACCTCGTCCAGCACGCCCATTGCCCGGTGCTGGTCGCCCACGCGGACTGACCACGGCGACTATCGCGGCTTGTGCTCTCGAACGCCCGCGGCGCGCGTCATGATCGCGTCGAAGGCGCGGTCGGGCAGCAGCCACTTCAGGAAGATCAGTGGCCGGGCGCCGATGCGGGCGGTGGCCTCGCCGATGCCGGAGGAGGCTCCGGTGACGAGCGCGGATTTGGTGGTCATGTCGTCTCCCGAACTCGAGGTGAACCGTGGTCACGTTCCATGGGGAACTCCTGAACCGGGTTGCGGAGCCGACCGCGCGCTACCGTCGTCGGCGAGGGTAGCGCTGGACGACTGTTCGACGCTGACCACTCGCTCGGTCGAGCTCGAACCGATGTGGATGCCGAGATCGGTGAAGAAGCGTTCGGGATCGATGATCGTTTCCGGTGGGTGAACCCCCGCTGCGCGTGACGTGCCGTCGAGGAGTTGGGCGAGGCCCAGCGCCAAGGGGATGCCGGTGAACCGGGCCATGTCGGCGGTGAACCGGTCGACTTCGGCACTGTCGGCCAGATGTGCGAGGACGGTGCGGTGTTCGTCTCCCGCGCGGCCGGTGACGGCGGCGAAGAACGGCGGCAGGGTGCCGTGGGAGGCGAAACGGGCGGCGCGCAGGATGGAGCGAAGCGTCCGGCGCGAGCTGGGTGCGGCCAATTCCCGCGCCGCGGACTCGTTGGTCAGCCTGCCCTTGTCGATATCGGTGCGCAGCACATCCAGGTAGGCCGCGGTGCCCGGTGTGACGACCATGAGGTTCGCGGCATCCCCGGAGGGCGCGAGAGAGCGGTGCAGGGTGACCGGTTCGGGGTGTCCCACGGTGTAGGCGGTGCCGCGGCGCCGACCGGGCAGCGCCAAGGTGACCGCGCGCAATGGCGCCTCCTCGGCCAGTCGACCGTCGCGGACGACCGTGATGGCGCCGCTGATCTGCTGCATCCAGTGCACCGCGGCAGCGGGCGGTTCGCCTCCCGCGCCAAGCACTTCGGCGGTGTCGAGGGCCTCGGGGACGTCGACAGGCCATGCGGTGTAGACGTTTTCGACGGCATCGAGCCCCCTGGCCGCGCGGGCCGCCAGCAGGTTGCTCACCCCGGGGCTGGCTCCCACGCCGATGATCGCGCACACCCCGGCGTCGCGGGCCGCGGCGTCGAGTTCGAGCATCCGCAACGTCGGCTCCCAATCGTCACAGATGTCGAGATAGTGCGTCCGGGCACGGATCGCGGCCCGCAGCACCGACAAGCCGAAACGGTAGTAGGGCCCGACCGTATTGAGCACCACGTCGGCGCTGCGCAGCGCGTCGTGCAGATCATCGGCCTCGGTCACGTCCACCCGGCGCGCGCGAACGACAGCGCCGCGCCCGTTCAACTCGGCGGCCAGCCGCTGAGCCGCGCCGAGATCCCGGTCGGCCACAACGATTTCGGCCACGCCGGGCAGCGTGACGGCCGCTCGGACGGCCGCCGCTCCCATTGCCCCCGACCCGCCCAGTGCGAGAACACGCATCAAGCCTCCTACGATCAAACTGTAATCGTTCGTTTCTTATACGATCGAATGTAGCATGATCACTATTTCCTAGGAGGAACAGATGAACGCCCGCCTCGCGGCCGGTCGACGCGCACCGCACCGCGGCGCGAACGGCCCCCACCCACCGCGTCCGACCCGCAAGCTTGTCGCAGCGGAGGCGTGGGGCGGCATCATCGTCGGCTCGGTGACGTTGCCCTTCACGCCCGCGACCGCGGGCGCGGTACCCGAATGGGCCCAGCTGCTCGGGCTGGCCACGCTGCTCGGCGCGCTGGCGCTGCGGCTGCGATGCTGGCGTGCGCTGATCACGCACGGGCTGCGGCGCTCGGCCACACCGGTTTCGACCCGGCTGCGCGAGCAGCGGCGAGACGAACGCCGAGTACGTCTCGGCGCTTTCGTGGCCGGGGGTGTGACCGTGGTACTGCTGCCGATTCCGCCCACCTGGGTGCGGTTCTGGTTCGTACTCGGAGTCGCGACCGTTGTCCTGTCGACGATGTCGCTGGTCGTCCTGCGTTGGGAGACGACTACTTTCGCGCGGCGCCGGTTCCGGCCGCCTGCGCGCCCGCGGCCACCTCTCGGATGACCTCGGGACTCATCCACTCACGACCGGCGCCATCGACACTCCCCAGAAATCCGCGTAGCGCCCGCCCAGCCGCAGCAGTTCCTCGTGGTTTCCGTCCTCCACGATCCGGCCGCCGTCCAAGAAGACGATGCGGTCCGCGCGCTGGACGGTCCGCAGGCGGTGGGCCACCATCACCACCGTCCGTCCCGCCATCAGCCGTTCGATCCCCGCGTGGACGGCCGCCTCGTTCACCGGGTCCAGCGCGGAGGTGACCTCGTCCAGCAGGACGATGGGCGCGTTCTTCAGCAGGGCTCGGGCGATCGAGACACGTTGGCGCTCACCGCCGGACAGCAGCGCGCCGCCTTCGCCGACGTTGGTGGCCCAGCCGTCGGGCAGGCGCTCGATGACGTCGTCGAGTCGCGCCGCGGACGCGGCCGCGCGCACCTCGGCGTCGTCGGCGTCGGGACGCGCGAAGCGCACGTTCTCCTCGATCGTGCCGTCGAAGAGATAGACGTCCTGGAAGACGATGGCGATCCGCGCCATCAAGTCCTCGGTGTCGATCGCGCGCACGTCCACCCCGCCCACGCGCACCGCACCGGCGTCCGCGTCGTAGAACCGCGCGAGCAATTGCAGCAGCGTGCTCTTGCCCGCGCCCGACGGGCCGACGACGGCAAGTCGTTGTCCCTCGGGCAGGGTCAACGACACGTCGTCGAGTACGGTGCGGTCGCCGTGCCGGAAGACGACGGAATCGAACTCGAGGTCGTGGCGGCGCGGCCGCACGGGTTCACTGGGTTCCGGCAGCGGCTCGGTGCGCAAGACCGCCTCGAGCCTTGTCAGCTCGGAGCGCGCGCTACGGAGCCGGCCACCCATGTCGGCCAGCGACAGCAGCGGGTCGGCGCAGCGGGCGGCGAGCACCAGGATCGTCAAAACCTCTGCGGCGCCGATGTTTCCGCCGAGCGTGAGGTAGGCGCCGAGAACCAGCAGCGCGCTGAACATCGCCTGCACCACGAGCGCCATGCCCACGACACCGGGCAGCGTCGACAACGTCTGCCTGCGCGACGCGCGCCCGACTTCACGCAACGAGTCGTCCAGCAGCTGGAAGCGTTCGACGGTCCGGCCGCCCGCGCGCAGAACCGGCTGGGCCTGCAAGTATTCGATGACTCGGCCGGCCGCCTCCTTGTCGCGTTCGTGACGATCGGCATCGGCCGCGGCCGTCGAGCGTCCGGTCCAAATCTGCGTCGCCGCGACGATCGGCACTGCCGCCAACGCGGCCAACCCCAGGCGCCAATCGAAGGCGAGCATCACGACGACGATCGTCAGCGGCGTCACCGCGGCGGAGACGAGCGGCGCCAGCAGATGCGCGATGACACTCATCGCCTGCAGCACACCGCGACTGGCCAGCACGGATACTTCCCCGACGCGGCCCGCCGTGTACCAGCCGATGGGCAGCCGGGCCAGGTGATCGCCGAGCCGGTGGTAGACGCCACGCAACAGCGTTGTCCCGCCGCGGAAACCGGACAGATCGCTGACATAGCGCAGCACCGCGTAGACCGCGACCACGCTTCCGAACGCGATCAGCCAGGGCCACGCGTCCGCCGGGGTGTCGCCGAACAGGGCTCGCAGCACCGGAACCAGCAGCGCGTAGGACAGACCCTCGAGGATCGCGGTCGTCGTCATCAGGGCCACGGTGCGCCGCACCGGCCGGGCGTACTCGGGTCCGAGCACCCGCAACAGCATTCGAATCATCGGGGCCACTCTCCTAGCGGTGTGTCATCGGCGGAGTTCGCGTGCGCGGCGCTCCGCTGGGATTGCCAGAGCGCGGCGAACTTTCCGTTCCGCGCCAGCAGCTCGGCCGGTTCGCCGCGCTCGACGATCGATCCGTTCTCCAGCACCACGACGGTGTCGGCGTCGGCGACCGTTTCCAGTCGATGGGCGATCACCAGGATCGTCCGATCGCCACCCCACGTCGAAAGGGTCTGGCGCACGGCTTGTTCGGTCTGCGGGTCGGCGAACGCGGTCGCCTCGTCGAGCACCAGGACGGGCGCGTCGGCGAGCAGCGCCCTGGCGATCGAGAGGCGTTGGGCCTCACCGCCGGACAGTCCGGCGTCTTCACCGAGCACGGTGTCGTAGCCGCGCGGCAGTTCGAGAATCCGTTGGTGGATGTTCGCCAGCCGAGCCGCGCGCACCACATCGTCGAGGTCGGCGTGCGGCACGGCCAGCGCGATGTTGTCCGCGACCGACGCGCGCAGCAGCCGGACGTCCTGGAAGACGAAGGAGACCGTCCGGTAGAGCTCCCGGCTGCCGAGGTCGCGGAGATCGACGCCGCCGAGAACGACCGAACCGTGGGTCGGGTCGAAGAACCGCGGCAACAGCTGAACCAGCGTGGATTTCCCGCTGCCCGACGGCCCGACGAGCGCGGTGACCGTCCCCGGCTCGAGCACCAGGTCGATGCCGCGCAGCACCTCGTGACCGTCTTCGTAGCCGAATCGAACGTCGCGCAGTTCCACCCGGTGCCCCTGCGGCGCGACGGGATGCGCGGGCTCTGGTAGCGACGGCACCGCGAGCACGTCCCGGATCCGGTCGACCGCGCGCCGGGCTGCCTGCATGTCGTCGAAACCGTGACCGAGGGCCGCCACCGGTGCGGTCAGTCCCAGTCCCAGGAGCAGGAACGGCAGCAGATCGGCCGGGGCCATACCACTGGAGGTGATCAGCGCCGTACCGCCGATCAGCACGGCGAGCAGTACGAACGGCGGCGACAGCGCCACCTGCATTCCGGCGGCGACTCCGGCGAGACCGCGCACCATCCGCAGGAAGATGTCGGCGAAATCGTCGGCTGCCGTGACGAATTTGCGGTGCGCGCGCCCGGATCCGCCGAACGCCTTGACCACCGCGATCCCCTGCACGAACTCGACGACCGAACTCGCGATCCGTCCCATCGCCGCGTCGAAATCCGCCTGCTCACGCAGCCGGGTCGGGGTCATCATCAGCGGGACGAGCGCGACCGCGAGCAGCACCGGGACGAGCGTGATCAGCGTGAGCCGCCAGTCGACGGTGAACAGGTAGATCAGCGACACCAGCGGCACCACGAAGGCCGAGACGAGTTCGCCTGGGGTGTGGGCGATGAACGGGTGCACGGCGCTGACGTCCTCCCCCACCACCTTCGCCAGTTCACCGGTCCGGCGCCGGGCGAACCAGCCGAGCGGAACCCGGCCGAGCCGTTCGGCCAACTGCCTGCGAAACGACAGTTGCACCCGGTCGTCGAGCAAATGTCCGATCCCCGCCGACGCGGCCGTGCACAGCAGCCGGACCAGTAAACCGGCCGCGCCCGCGACCACCACGAACCAGACATGGTCGTGATCGATCGGGCCGGGCGACAACAGGACTCGGCCCAATTCCGCGACCGCCAGCAGCGGAGCCAAACCGGCGACGGCGCCGAGAACCTGAAGAGCCACGACGGCGGCGAAACCGCCCAGGTACGGGCGCAGCAACCGCACGATGCTCTGCGCCGGCGCGGAAGCAACCTTCGGTGGCGGTGCGGAACGTTCACTCGCCTCGACTGGTTCGGTCGCGGTCATCGCCCGACGGTCTTCCTCGACGCGACGGTCTGTGACTCGACGAGGTGATCCAGGAGGAACTCGGTGATCTCCGCACGCGCCGCCTTCGCCTGCGGCACCACGCCGGGCATGGCCAGGAACCCGTGCGGCGCGCCGCGATGTTCGGTGAGCCGCGCGGGCGTACCGGACTCGAGCAGCCGTTCGGCGTACCGGCGGCCCTGATCGGCCAGCGGGTCGACGGTGGGCACCACCACGAGCGCCGGGGCCAACCCGCTCAGGTCGTCGGCGCGCAGCGGCGACACGGCACGGGCATTCGTTCCCGGTGGCACGGACAACCGCTGAAACAACGTCAGGCGCGCCGTGTTCAGGGTCGGGCTGTCCGCGTACCTGGTCATCGAGTCGTAGTCGAACATCGTCTCGGTCAGATCGGTGGCCGGATTGACCAATACCTGCGCCCGGAGGTGCAGGTCGGACTCCTTGGCGCGGATCGCCGCGACGGCGGTGATCAGACCACCGGTGCTGTCACCGGCGATCGCGACGCGGTCCCGGTCGATTCCCCATTCCGCGGCGTGCCGCACCACGTGCAGCAGCACCTCCCAACCGTCGTCGACGGCGGCTGCCAGCGGCGTCCCGGTAGCGAGCAGACGGTGTTCGACCGAGACGACGACCGCGGGCAGGCGTGCGGCGAAATGGCTGTTCGCCCAATCGCATTGCGCCGCGGTGCCGACGTATCCGCCGCCGTGCACGTGCAGCACCAGCGGCAGGTTCGCACCTCCGCGCGACGGCCGATATTCCCGGACCTGGATCGTCCGATCGGGCAACTTCACGTCGCGCCAGCCGATGGTGACGCCGCGATCCGGAAATCCGGTGATCACCCGCGCGGCGCGGGAGGCCCGCTTGCGGTTCTCCGCCTCGCGGAAAGCGGCCAGTTCCTCGTCGGTCATCGTCGCCAGGTCGGGCGCCTTCGCCAGGGCGTGCAGCAGCCGGATACCCAGTGGCAGCCGTTCGGTGCCGGTGACGTCGTTCATGTTTCCTCCCATGGGCTTCTCGCCTGCCGTCCCGGCGCGCGGCTCGACAGCACCCCGCGCCGGGTACGACTGCCAGCATCGCCGGGCGCGCCGCCGCGTGTATTGGAGAAATGTTCCGCTCTGGTGGTCAGCGCCGAAGAGCCGCGCCGCGAGTCCCGATCCGATCGGGGTCGGCCCACGCGACGTCGTCGACCGCCAACCACGGCGCGGCCGCGATGGCCGTGGGCGTCACACCGGCGAAGGCCATGACGTCCCGATGGAGGTGGGACTGGTCGACATAGCCGCTGTCCGCCGCCACCAGCGCGGCGCTGTGCCCCGCGGCGAGGCGGTGCGCCGCGTGATCGAAACGAACCAGCTGAGCGGCGCGCTTGGGCGTGAGACCGACCTGGGCGCGGAACCGCGACCACAACCGCTTACGGCTCCACCCGATCTCGTCCGCCAGCCGCTCGACCCGAACCGAGCCTCGACTCGATACCATTTGCCGCCAGGCGAATTCGATCTGCGGGTCGACCACCCGGCCCAGCCCGTGCCGCCGTCGGAGCGCGGCCTCCGCGATCGCGAACCGCTCGTCCCACGACTCGGCGGCGTGCAGTTGCTCCAGGATTCGTCCTGCGTCGGGGCCCCAGAGCTCGTCGAGGCCGACCACCGTCCCGCTCAGCTCCGAAGCCGCGCCGAGCACCGCGTGCGCGACCGAGGGAGACAGCCGAATCTGCAGGCAGTCGATATCGCGCCCGCCCACTCGAACGCTGTCGGGCGCGAGGCCGGTGACGATACCGCCGCGAAACCGCCGGCCACTGGACTCGTCTACGAGCAGGCCGTCGCCGAAGTCGATGGCCACGGTGAGCGACGGGTAAGGGACCACCTGCATGTCTACGGGGCTCTTCGTCCGGCCGCGGAATCCGGCCATACTCACCCCGGCGATCCGGCCCGGCCGTGCCGGGACCGTGATGTCCCACAACTCCGCGGCGTGGGGAACCGGATCGACAGCGCGCATGCCGCCATGTTACGAGGGCGGCGGGACGAGTCCGAGGTAGTGGGCCTTGCGCAGGGCCGCGACACGATCGTGCACGCCGAGCTTGCGGTAGAGGTTCTCGGTGTGTTTCGTCGCCGTCGCCGGCTTGATGCCCAGCCTGGTGCCGATCGCGTGCGCGGTCAGACCTTCGCACAGCAGCGTCAGCACCGCCCGCTCCCTCGGCGTGATCTTGTAGTCGGCCGGATCGGCGAGGGCGGGGCGGGCGAAAGCCGCGGCCTCGTGCGCTTCGACGGTGTCGAGCAGCGAACGGGCGAGCGCGGCGTATTCGAGGTCGCGCTCGCTGAAACCGCGTCCGCTGCGGCTCATGATGACCCCGCGGATCCGTCCGGGTGCGGAGCCGAGCGGCAGCGCGAGCTGGCGGTCGATGCCGATGGCGTCCTTGCCCGCCCGGTAGGCCTCGCCCTTCCACCAGCGGTCGTCGGCGACCTCGTCCATCGTCAGCGGCGTCCGGTCCCGGGTCCGCGCGTAGTGCCGCAGCAAGCGGTGGCCGGCCACCGACGGACGCACCCTGAATCTCGATGATCCCGAATACGGCGAAGCCGTCCGGGACTTCGGTCCTTGGGCGGCGTTGGAGGCGCGTCACATGTGCGGCTCGACGCGTACCGTCTCGTTCCCGCTGTCGTGCGCCATGCCGGGGCGGAATCGAGTATCGGGAACAGTCGTCATCCGCGTGCCAGGTTCAGCTGCCGACTCCTTCTCGGTCTGGATTTCGACGACGGGACATATGGATCGGGCGGCTATCCGAACGTGGAACCCGCCGCGACCGAGCCGCTCCGAGATTCCGCGGCACGACACCAATCCCGGTGCGTGTCCGATGTTTTCCACGGAGTCGATGTGTCGCACTGTCCGGATCGGCGAGCGTCCGCGGTGACGACGACGCTCGCCGAGCACGGTGTGAACAGCGTGCGATTGAGCATCTGGGTGGACGACAGGTCGCCGATGAACCTGGCACGTGCGATCCATCTGGCGCGGGCGGCCCGATCCGCCGGGCTCGCGGTGTGTCTCACGCTGCACTACTCCGACACCTGGGCCGACCCTGGCACACAGGTCAAGCCCAGATCGTGGGCCGCGCTGCCGATTCGCTCGCTGATCGAGGAAGTCCGGCGTTACACCCGGGATGTCCTCATCGAATTCCTGCGGCACGGAATTCGGCCGGCGATGGTCCAGATCGGCAACGAGATCACCAATGGGATGCTCTGGGCCGAACCGGGGCAGGACCCACGCGGCGGCGCGCGGCTACATCCCGCAGCCGACGACGGGCGCGAGTGGAATTCGGCCGATCAGTGGGTGATCCTGTCCGAAATCCTGCGCGCGGCGACAGCCGGTGCGCGGGAAGCCACCGACTCCGCACTCGTCTCCGTTCATCTCGACCGGGGCGCCGATGCCGAAGGCGCGGAGTGGTGGTTGCGGTATGCCGACCATTTCGACCTCGACTACGACGCCGCCTCGCTGTCGTTCTACCCGCTGGCCCACGACGACGCCACGATCGCGCGTCTGAGCAAACTCGAAGCGCTCTGCTCATCGCGACCGGACAAACGACTCTTGATAGGCGAGACCGCATACCCCTTCCGTCCCATCGTCGGCCACGACCGCGTCTACACCGACACCGAGCGGGAGTTCCCGTTCGACACCCGCGGCCAACACGAATACCTTCGTTCCGCCCTGTCCACCGTGCGGGAATTGTCGACCGGATGCGGATTGTTCTGGTGGGGAGCGTGGTTCCTCGACGACAGCGTCGAACCCTCCGTCGACTACTTCCGCGCCCACGCCCTCTTCGACCCCCGCTGGCGCCCCCCTCCCAGCCCTCGCGGCTTTCGGAGAACAACTCTGACCCGCCGCCCATGACCGGAATAGATCGGTCACGACTCGGCCGACACGGTGTCTCACCGTGTCGGCCGAGCGTGGGTGTCGCGTCGCCTGACGGGCGCTGTCGGACGAAGTCCGTGCTCCGCCTACGCATCGCCGAGCGAAGGCGGAGGTACGCCTAACCGCGGAGCGCGGAAGCGAAGATGCCGGGCAGGGCGGCCACGCTGGGCTTCTTCGCGAAATCGGTCAACCGGCGCAGCGTGGTGGCGCCGGTGCGGTTCGTCACGAACCACGGGGGCTTCGGCGACAGCGTGAACTCACCGTGCAGCACCGAGCGCGGCGACGGCCGGAACGGTCCGCGGACCACGGTGCGTTCGGGGTCGGCGATCAGCAACGCGTTGTGCACCACGCCGATTCCGCTCTGCACGTCGTGGACGCTGTGCCCGGGGAAGGCGCCCCAGCTCGCCCGGGCCGTGAGATAGCCGAGGCCGGTCCAAGCGTTGATCGCCACGGTGCCGTAGCGCAGTGTCGCGACGGCGGTGTCGAAATCGGCGCCCAAGGACTTCATCGTCCGAGGATGGGCGATGATGTTGGCCCCGAGCGTCCCCTCGAACTCGTCGTTGCACACTCGCACCGCCTCGGCGAGGAATTCCGCCGCGGTTCCTGGGATCTCGATGACCCCGAGAACCGGTGCGAAGTACTCGGTATGCAGCGCGGGTTCCGATTTGGTCGGCGCGAGACCCGTGATGAGCGTGCGTTCACCGTGCGCGCCGAGCTTTTGCGCTTCGGGGTATTCGGCTCGTGCCGCGGCCACCCGCTGCGCCGATCCGGGATAGTAGGCCTTGCGCGCGGGCGCGCGGTTCATGGCGGCTCGCAGCTCGTCCAGGAACTGTTGCTTCTGCGGCCAGTCCGCGCTGACGACCGCCACCTGGGCGGCGACGCAGTTGTAGCCGTTGTTGTGCAGTCGCTGGGTCGCCAGGTGCTCGGCCTGGAACCGCAGATCGGCGCGCGACCATCGGCCCGGCACCACGATGGTCGGCGAGACGCCGCCGAGCTCGCTGGTGATGGGCTTGTTCAGCAACGGCTTTCGCGCGGCCTTGCGCCGGGCGCCGTCTTCTCCGGCGCCGAAGACGATCGCGTCGTGGGTCAGCGCGCTGCCGGTCATGTGCACCGACTCGACGTCGGGGTGGTGCACCAGTGCGGTGCCGATGTCGGCGCCGCCGGTGACGATCCGCACGAAACCGCGGGCGATGGCCGGAGCGAAGATCTTCTCGAAGACCGGAAGCAAGGGGTCGGTGATCGGGTTCAGCTTGAGCACCACGACCCTGTTGTCCGCGTAGAGCTGGTACAGCACGTCCAGCGGCGCGATGGAGAAGATGTTGCCCGCGCCGAGGACCACCGCGATGCCGCCGGTCCGTTCGGGTGTGCGCTGCCCCAGTCCGGCGCGCGCCCGCACCGTGGCGGCGTCCACGCCGGGCTTCGACCACACTTGAGCGCTGAAACCGTTGAGCAGCAACCGGTCGAAGCCGCTCGCCGGGAAGACGTCGACCGCGGTGCGGTTGCCGGGCGCCTCGTGGATCCGATATCCGTCGACCGGACTCGCGCCGTCTTCGAGAGCGGCCAGCGATTCCGCGAGAGCGGCCGCGCCGGTCAGCAGCGAGTACGGGCCGCTGACCCATTCCTCGCCGAGCAGCGGGGAGTCCGCGGCCAGACCCTTGATCCCGGCGGCGGTCTCCACCCATTCCCGCGCGAATTCCGCTGTGGCGGCGTGGATCTCCTCCAGCAGCTGCCGTCGGCCGCGCAAGGGTGTCCTGCTCCATTCGATCTCGCCGAGTCGCAGGGCCGCGATCGCCGAGTCGATCTCCTGTGCCGTCGTCATCGTCATCGTGCGGATCCTTCCGATTCGAGCTCCTCGGCGATCATCGCGGCGGCCTTCTCGCCGATCATGATCGTCGGAGCGTTGGTGTTGCCCCGCACGACGCTCGGCATCACCGAGGCATCGGCGACCCGCAGGCCGCGCAGGCCGAACACGCGCAGCCGGGGATCGACCACCGCGCCGATCGCGCAGGTCGAGGTGGGGTGGTAGAGCGTCTGTGCGGTGCGGCCCGCCTCGATCAACGCGACCTGGACGGCCGGGTCCTCGGACAGCCTCGCTGCCAGCACGGATCCGGCGGACCCCGCGCCTACGACGACGTAGTCGTACACGATCGGCACCTCTCTCGATTCACCATCGACCCGGCCCACGTATGGCCCAGGTCACTTTCGAGGTCGATCCTGCAATCAGTCCGAGGTGGCGCGCCATGGGCCGCAGCCAACGATTCCGCGCCCCGCGATGTGCTGCAGCACATCCACGGCGCTCACGGCGGTACGTATCATCGGTGCATGACGACGGTGATCGGATCGGTGCCCGAGGGGGCCGAGCTACTCGCCCGCGATCTGCTCGACCAGCTCGACCAGCTCACCGACGACCTGGTCGACCGAATCCGCGTCGGCGACGAGATCTATGCGGAATCGACATCGCTGACCGATCAGCAGCTGCACAGCACGGTCCACGACAATCTCGCCGCGCTCCTCGGTCAGCTGTCGGGCACCGCGGCGCGGCGCCTGCATCCGGCGATAGTCGCGGGCCGGTTGAAAGCCGAGCTCGGGATACCGCTCGCGGCGCTGCTGCACGCGTACCGGCTCGCCGGTCGGCTGATCTGGGAGCGATCGTTGCGCGGCGCCGCGCCGAGCACCCAGGACTGTCTGCCCGCGCTGGGTTCGGAGATCTGGCGGCTCGTCGACGACTACTCCAGCGCGGCCGCCGACTCCTACGAGCACTACCTCGCCGACCGTGTGCACCGCCGGTGCGCCGACCCCAAGGCGGCCGCCGAGCTGTACATCGCCCTGCGCGCGGCCCGCCTCATGGACGCCGATCACACCGCGAACCCCTGAACCTGCGCGCGGCAGACTCTCGTGACGACGTCGACCCACACGTGCGGATCGGTCGACCACAGGTTGTGCGCGACACCGGGCAGTTCCTCGAACCTGCCGCGCGGGACCAAGGCGGCGAGCTGCCGCAGCGGCCACGACGGCCGGATGTCGTGCTGCGCGGCGAGGAACGTCATGGCGACGTCGGAGTCGGCCAGTCTGCGCAGCAGATCGGGTTCGTGGATCCACTCCACGAACGACGCACTCAGTGCGGCGTGAACGCCTGGTTCCCAGTCGATTTCGATGTCGTCTTCCACATGTCGCAAGGACTCGTACACCTGGGACCAGGTGCGGTCCTTCTGCAAGCCGCGCCCCGCGACGCCGACCACGGCACGGACTCGGTCGGGATGATCCAGCGCGTAACGCACCGCCAGATCCGAGCCCCAGGAATGGCCAAGCACCACCCACCTGTCGACACCCGCATCCCGCCGCACCGCTTCGAGATCGGCGACCGCCCGAGCGAGATCGTGTGGTCCGCCCTCGGACCGCCCGACACCCCTCGGTTCCGGATACCACGCCCGCATCCCACGCGGCGCCAGCGCGTCGTCCTCCAGGTAATGAACGCACCCCGGCCCACCGGACAGCACCACGACATCCGGCCCACGTCCGGTGACACCGACATGCAGCAAGGACCCGTCATCCGCGGGCACCCTCATCGATCGCATTCCACCCCCTGGCGAAAGCACCGGTCTCGCCGCCTCGACCTTATCGCCGCGAATCGACCAACGCACGAGTACGGTGACGTCCGCCAGGGCAGTCGTCACCGATTCGATCGTGCGCGGAAAGGGAGATACCGATGAACAACAAGCGCTACCGGCAGCTGCACCGCTGGACGTCCATCGTCTTCACGACGACCGTCGTCCTCTGTTTCATAGCCGCCGCACTCGGGCTGACCGAGTCCGCGGTCTGGCTGTTCTACCTGCCGTTGCCCCCGCTCTTCCTGCTCATGGGCACCGGTCTGTACATGTTCGCGCTGCCGTACCGCGCGAAGCGGCGCCCGAACCTCGCCCAGTAGCGCCGATCGACCCGGTATCGCCGCCCGAGCCGACGATCAGTTCGTGTTCGGGGAACCGCCCCACGGCATGGACGGTCGCCGTGATCACGCCCGCGGTCGATCGGTGGTCGCGGCGTCCATACGGCGCCGAACCGCCAGCAGGTCGGGGCGTTTGGCGGTGCGGCCGTCGCCGGAGGAACGTCCAGTCAGCCGTCGCCCGAGCCAGGGACCGAGAAAGGTCGCGGCCCAACGTAATTCGCTCGCGGCGGTGGACAGCGCGGCGCGGGCGGGCAGCGGCGGCAGGGCTTCGGTCCAGCGGTCGTCGGCACCGGGCAGGCGCAGAGCGTAGGCCAGTGCGTCGGCGATGCGCTGATGCCCGATCGGGCCCGCGTGCAGCCGATCCGGGCTCCAAAGGCGGGGATCGGTGACGACGGCGTAGGGGGTCGTGTCGGCGACGATGACGCCGTGCCGTTCCGCGGCGGCACGAAGGCGCTGATTGAGCGCGGTGACCCGCCCGCTGATCGGACGCGCGAGCGGGGTGATGCGGGCGACGTCGGGGAAGGTCAGCGTGGCGACGACCGCGCCACTGCCGGTCAGCGCCGCGAACATCGCGTCCAGGTGTCCGGCGACCTCGTCGGCGTCGAATCCGGGGCGGAGCAGGTCGTTGAACCCGGCGACCACGGTGGCCAGGTCGGGCCGCAGCGCCAGTGCGGCGTCGAGCTGTTCGGCGCGCACCTGGCCTGCCAGTTTGCCGCGCACGGCGAGGTTGGCGTAGCGCAGTTCCGGTTCGATCGCGGCGAGCCGGTCGGCGAGACGGTCGGCCAGACCGCGCAGTCCGGTCCGGTCGTCGCCGTCGCCGACGCCTTCGGTCTGGCTGTCGCCGAGCGCGACATAGCGCGAATAGGCGGTCATGCGGCACGCTTCCCGCGCCGCTGTTCGTCCTCGCACCGGTGCGACAGCTCGGCCATCTTGCTCGCGCTCACAGGTCGAGCTCCACATCGCTGATCGGATAGGCGACGCAGGAGTGGGTGTAGTCGAACTGCGCGTCGGAGAGGCGGAGCTTGGCCTCCTCCGCGGTGTGTACCCGACCTTTCACGACGCGCACTCGGCACAAACTGCATTCGCCCGAGCGGCACGCCGCCTCCGGACGAAGATCGTTGTCCTCCAGAGCGTCCAGCAACGGACGATTGCGGGGAGTACGGAAGGACACAGTCCCGACGGTGACGGTGACCTCGCCTGCCGGATCGGCCTCCGCAGGCCAATGCGGTTGCGCGGTGGGATCGTTCGGAGCACCGTTGGCCTCGAAGCGGATGCGCTTGCGCGGCTGGCCGAGCGCGGTCAGCTGGGTGAGGGCGTAGGGGTAGAGGGCTTGCGGGCCGCAGACATAGACCATCCGGTTGTCGAGTGTGCCCGCGAGGGAGCCGATGGTGTCGGCGGTGAGAAACCCGGTGGCGCCGGTCCATTCGGCGTCGGGCTCGGCGATGACGTGGTCGACGTCGATGCCGGGATGCCCGGCGGCAAGCGCGTCCAGTTCGTCGCGGAAGATCACGTCGGCGGCATCGCGAGAGCCGTAGATCAGGTGGAAGGTGCGGTCGAGGCCGAGCTCGCCGATCTCGCGGATCATGCTCATGGCGGGCGCGACACCGGAACCGCCCGCGAGAAACACGACGTCGTCGCCGTGGAAGAGCGGGTTGTGATGGAAAGTGCCCATCGGCCCGGTGGTGGTGAGGACTCGACCGACTTCGACGGTGTCGATGAGCAGGTTGCTGACGCGGCCGCCGGGCACCCGGCGGACCGTGAGGTCGTAGTGATCCAGCCGGGTGGGGCTGGAGGAGATGGCGTACGGGCGGCTGGTGCCGTCGAAGAAGACGTTGACGTACTGCCCGGCCAGGAACGGCGGCAGCGGGACTCGGTCGAGACTCGTCAGCCGGAAAGTCTTGGTAGTCGGGGTTTCATCGATGATCGCGGTGACCGCCAGCCGCAGCCGCTTGGGGTGATAGGCGTCGACGGTGGCCCGGGTTTCGGCGAGGTGATCGCGGGTGTCGGAGATGCGGGAGTCGATCTCGGCGAGGATCTCGCTCGCGCCGTCGAATCGTTCGGCCAAGGGGTGTTTCACGAGAATGCTCCGTTCAGGCGGCTTTGGTGCGCAGCAGGCGGCGGGCGACGCGGGCGCCCGCCTCGAGTGTGGGTTGGAATCCGCCGATACCGGCCCAGGAACCGGCCAGATGCAGTCCGGGAACGTGGGTTCGGCGTTCGCTGTCGCGGAAAAGCCAGCCTTCGGTGGCGTCCTGGTCGTAGCCGTAGATCGCGCCGCCCGGGTGGCCGAGGTAGCGCATCATCGTCAACGGCGTCGCGACGTCGACCTCCTCGATGGCGTCGCGGATGCCGGGGGTGATGGTCTCGCACAGGTCGAGCAGAGTCTCGGCGTAGGCGAACTTGGTGCGCGCGTACTCCGAGGGGGCGACGTTCCTCCAGATGTCCGCGTATTGCAGCGTCATCAAGCTGACGTGGGTGGCGCCGGACGGCGCGAAGCCGATCGGTGCTACATCGTAAGAGCTGACGCAGATTCCACGCGCGGGTTCGAACGAGCGCCAGGCGTCGTAGGTGCGATCGTCGTCGGCGTCCATGTTGACGAAGGTGGTGCTCGTGGTGAAGCCCAGCTCCGCGGGAGTGGCGTCCAGGCCCATGTGCAGCACGAACCCGGAGACGCCGATTCGCCTGGTCGCCAAGTCTTCTCGGACCGCCGCGGGCATATCGATGCCCTCGAGCATTCCGTACGTGGTGGGCAGCGAGGCATTCGACACCACGTCGGGCGCGGTCACTTCGGTACCGTCGTCGAGCCGCACGCCGAGCACCCGGCCGCCCGCGGTGAGCACGGCCGCCACGCCGGTGTTGAACCGCACTTCACCGCCCGCGGCGAGGAAGGCGTCCAGGATGGCGGTGGACATGGCCTGCGAACCGCCGCGCACGTGCCACGGCTTGAACTCGAAGTAGGCGAACAGCGTCAACGCCAGGTCCTGGAAGCGCAGTTTCGACGGCGGCTGGCCGAGGTAGGTCCAATACATTCCGAGCGCGACCTTGATGCGGTCGTCGTCGAAGTATTCGTCCAGCACGTCCTTCAGCGGACGCAGCCCGTACCGGAACAGCACCGGATCGATCTGCTCGACCGGCATGCCGCGCATGGCGGCTATCTGCCAGAAGCTCACCTGCTTCAGCAGTTCGAAGAACTTCGCCGCCCGATCGCGGTTGCCGGGGAACTCCGCCTCGATGGCGTCGATCGCGGCATCCCAGTCGGCGGGCAGGGTCAGATCCAGCTGCCCGGGAATCACCGCTCGGTAGAGGTCGTGCTCCTGGACGAACTCCAGCTTGTCGGCGATGCCGAGCTGCTGGAACAATCCCTCGCGCAAGGAGATCGGCTGTCCCTCGACGCCGACACCGGACAGCTGGTGCAGCGCCACCTCGAACTCGAACCGGCCGCGGCGGAACGAGGTGCCACATCCGCCGGGGATGTTGTGGCGTTCCACCAGCAGGGTCCGCGCGCCCGCGCGTTGCAGCGTCGCCGCGGCGGTCAGACCGGCGTTGCCCGCACCGACGACGATGGCGTCGTAGTCGGTCATGCGCCGGTCGCCTCTCGCTGGAGTTGCGCGGTGGCTTCGGCCTCGATGCGTTCGAACTGCTCCCCCATGCGCGCCGCCAAGGCCTGCGCGGCGGAGAGCGGGCGCACCATGACCATGAAGTCGTCGATCTTCCCGTCCTCGTCGAAGTGCAGGAAGTCGCAGCCGGTCAGCTGCTTGCCGTCGACCGTGGCCTCGAACACGAAGGCGTGGTCGTGACCGTCGGCGTCGGCGATCTCGCGGACGTAGCGGAAGTCCTCGAAGACTCGGATCACCGCGCGCAGGATGGCCGCGGTGATCGCCTTGCCCGGATACGGCTTGAACGCCACCGGACTGGTGAACACGACGTCGTCGGCCAGCAGTGCCTCGATGGCGGCCTCGTCGCGGGCCTCCACGGCTGCCCGGAAGGGATGCATGTCCCCACCTTTCATATGCAACTAGTTGAGTACTACGTCCATGGACGATAATGATCCTGCGGATAGTTGTCCAGAGATGATTAGTAAATTATTTGTCTAGTCATTCCTGCTGGTATCTTGGGCTGATGGCGCTACGTAACGCGGTACTCGCGGCCCTGCTGGAAGGCGAGGCCTCCGGCTACGACCTGGCCAAGGGCTTCGACGCCTCGGTGGCCAACTTCTGGATGGCGACCCCGCAGCAGCTGTACAAGGAACTCGAGCGCATGGCGGCCGACGGCCTGATCGAGACCCGGGTGGTGCAGCAGGAACGCCGTCCCAACAAGCGCCTGCACGCCCTCACCCCCGCCGGACGAGCGGTCCTGCGCGAATTCATCGAAGCGCCCCCCAAACCCACCGCCATTCGCGACGAGATGATGGTGAAGGTGCAGGGCATGGACGTCGAGGACGCGCCTGCCGTGCGCGCCGCGGTCCTGGACAAACTGGAGTGGTCGAAAGCCAAGCTGGCCCGCTACGAGCGGCTGCGCACCCGCCTGCTGGCCGGCCGCAGCGAGCAGGCGTACCTCGAGGAGGCCGAGCGGGTCGGCCCCTATCTCACGCTGCTGCGCGGAATCTCCTTCGAACAGGAGAACATTCGCTGGAGCGAGTTCGCGCTCTCCGTGATCGACAAGAGGATCGCCGCGCACGCGTGAGCGCGGCCAGCGCACTGGAGTGCCTGATCCGTCCGCCGTTCGGCCGTGTTAGCCCTCGTCGGCGCAGGTCTTCTTGCTTACGTTGGGCGGGTGAGTACAGCGCGCAGAGTGGTCGTCCTCGTCCTCCCCCAGGTGAATTTGCTCGATCTCGCCGGTCCGGTGCAGGTCTTCGACGCCGCGACGGTGCTGGGCGGCGCCTACCGGATCGAGCACGTCGGCGCCGACTCGAGCGTGCGATCCGCCCAGGGATTGGTCCTGTCGGACCTCGCGCCGCTACCGACGACCTCGGCGGGCGATCTCGTTCTCGTTCCGGGGCCTCGCCTTCGAGGCGACCGCCCGCCGGTGTCGCGCAAGGTGACCGACTGGTTGCGGGCACAGGCCGAGCGCGGCGCGCGGTTCGCCTCGGTGTGCAGCGGCGCGGCCGCGCTGGGCGACGCCGGGCTGCTGAACGGGCGGCGGTGCACCACCCACTGGGAGCTGCTCGACGCGATGCGGGCGCGCTATCCCGCTGCGCGCGTGGCGGATTCGGTGCTCTACGTGCACGACGGGCCGGTGAGCACCAGCGCGGGAATCGCTTCCGGGATAGATCTGGCGCTGTCCCTTGTCGAACGTGATCACGGCGCCGCGCTGGCCGCCGCCGTGGCACGCCAACTGGTGGTCTATCTGCGGCGCGACGGTCGCCATGCCCAGCTCAGTCCGTTTCTGCGGGATCGGGCCCACCTGAACGAGGCGGTGCACCGGGTACAGGACCATCTGGCCCAGAACCTCGACTCCAGTCACACCCTCGCCGAACTCGCTGCCATCGCCCATCTTTCGCCACGCGGGCTCAGCCGTGCGTTCAAGTCCACGATCGGGATCACGCCGTTGGAATATCGCCAGCGGCTGCGTCTGGAGTTGGCCGCGAATCTGCTCGAACAGACGGATCTGACGGTGCAAGCCGTCGCCGCGCGGTGCGGGTTCGGCGATGCGCGACACCTGCGCCGGTTGTACGCGACCCGATTCGGTACCACTCCGGCGGCGCGGCGATGAGGAAGGGGCTGACAGCAGTGCTCGGAATCGTCCTCGCCGCAGCGACTTTCGCAGGCGTATGCGCGATCGGTGTCCATGTATCGATGTCTCGCAACTACACGATCGCTCCCGGGCAAGTTCCGGCGCCGCGTCCGCTCCCCGAGGGCCGCATCACTGTCGCGGTCGTACTGGGGCACCGCGGTTCCGTCGCGGCCGACGCGCTGGCGCCGTTCGAGGTGTTCGCGCGGTCGGCGGGGTTCACCGTGTTCACCGTGGCGGCGCATCGCACACCGGTCGCGCTGTCCGGCGGGCTGACGATCGTCCCCGACCGGACGTTCGACGACGCACCGCCCGCCGATGTCGTCGTCGTGCCCGCCGTCGCTGATCCCGAGGAATCCGCGGCGCGCCAATACATTTCGAATCGGTCCGGTCAAGGCGCGCTGGTGTTGAGCGTCTGCGCGGGCGCAAAGCTCGCCGCCGCGAGCGGGGTGCTGCGCGATCGCACCGCGACCTCGTTCTGGGATTCGATCGACGGCCTCGCCGACGCGTACCCCGACACCCGGTGGGTGGCGGGGAAACGCTATGTCGAGGACGCGAACGTCATCAGCACCGCGGGTGTCACCTCCGGCGTCGTCGGCGCGCTGAAGGTCGTCGAACGCCTCGCGGGCCGCCCGGAGGCCGCTCGGATCGGCGCGGAGGTGGCCTTTCCCGGCTGGACGCCGGAGGGGACGACCGACATTCCGGCGCACGGCAGGCGACTGTCCGATCTGCCCTACGTCCTCGGTGTGGCGTTCCCGTACTTCCAACCGCGGATCGGAGTCCGACTCGGTGACGGCGTCGGCGAACTGGACTTGGCGGCGGTGCTGGAGGTCTACGCGGGCAGCTCCTTCGCCGCGCACCTCGTCCCGGTGGGCGATACACCGCACGTCACCTCGCGCCACGGTCTCACCCTTCTCGCGCACACGGCCGCGCAGGTCGATCGGGAGATCCGCCCCGGAGCGGATCGCCGTCCGGGTGACTTCGCCTTCGACCCGGCGCTCCGGGACCTCGCGGCGCACACCGATCGCGCCACCGCCAGGGTCGCCGCGAAGTTCACCGAGTATCCGGACGCTCACCTACAGCTCGACGGCGCCGTATGGCCCTGGCGTCCAACTGTCCTGGCGGCTCTGACGCTGGTGGTGTCGATCGCCGTCGGCTGCACGCCCGCGGTCCTGCGCGCCGTGACGACACGTGCGAAGGGCGACACTCCCTACCCCTAGGACGTCCGCCGTCACCGGCTTCCCGAAGAGACGGAGCCGTTCCGGCAGCCTCGGGTGGTTCGCAAATTCCGTTGAACCCGCGGGCGTGGTGGGGTACGAAGAGCGGGTGAGCCCATCAGCCGTCGCCGAGCGAACCGTGGAACTGCGAAGGATCACCGCGGAGACCGTGTACGAAGTGTGTAAGCTCAGCGAGACGCTGTCGCCGGAGCAGCGGAAGATGGTGGCCGACAACGGCATATCGATCGCCGAGGCGCACTTCGCGGATGCCGCTTGGTTTCGCGGTATCTACTCCGGCGACGAGCCGGTCGGCTTCCTCATGCTCGACCTCGGTATGGACTTCGACGAACCCGGCGTGTCCCTGTGGCGCTTCATGATCGCGGGCCCGCACCAGGGCAAGGGATACGGCCGCCGGGCGATCGAGAGCCTGGTGGCGCACCTGAAAGCGCGTGGCACCAACACGCTCTACACGAGCTACGGCCTCGGCCCCGGCAGCCCGGAGGGCTTCTACCGGGCGCTCGGCTTCGAACCCACCGGTGAGTTGGTCGACGACGAAACCGAGGCCGTCCTGCGCTGGTGAGCGCGTTTCCCTCGCGGATCTGGATCACCGCTCCCCCGACCCCGGATTCCCGTACTCGAATATCGACGGCGCTTGTCGGTGCCGGACGGTAACTTCCCTCCTGACTTTTCGTGGGAGACAGTCGATCGGAAAGATGATGTTCAGCGTCGCGTTCCTGCAGTACGCCGGATCCGGTGCGATGCGGCACGAGGAGAAGCTGCTCGCGGAAGGGTTGGGTCGGCGCGGGATCCCGGTCCGGTACTACAGCGTCAAACATATCCATCGCAGACAGTTGCCGTTGGGACCGGAGACGTTCATCGCGGGCGATATGGACGCGATGCACGGCGCCATGCGGCAGCTGCGCATCCCGGTCCCGCGACCCGACGACTACCCGGAGAGCCTGCGGGAGTTTCTCCGGCGCAGGGTGTGGACGTCGACACTGGGCGAGATCGAGCGCGCGGTAGAGAACGGGTCCGCCCCAGCGGTATTCGTGAAGCCGTCGGAGCGGCGAAAGAGCTTTTATGGCGCCTATGACATTGCCGCGGACCACTACACGGAGCTGGTGCTACGGCGGTGGCGCGAGTTGGTCGAAGCCGCGCAGTGGGGACCTACCACCTGAACGGGGGCGACCCGCCGGTGACGGGACCGACCCTCCGCGACGACCCGCGGAGGGCGGACTCGCCGACGCCCTACGAAGCGGCCTTCTCGTACGCCGCGACGACCTCCGACGGAACACGTCCGCGGCTGGGCACCTCGAAACCGTTCGCCCGAGCCCACTTCCGGACCACGCCCGCCTCCGGCTTCCGCGCACCGCTCGGCTCGACGGGCTTGCTGCGGCGACGCCCGACCCGGCCGACTTGCCTGCCGAACGGCGTCCACTCCGCGAACACCTCCCGCAAGAGGGCCGCGTTCTCCTCCGACAGGTCGATCTCGTAGCCGACACCGTCCATGCCGAACGACACCGTCTCCACCGCCGGCGAGCGACCGTCGTAATCATCGACGACCGTGACTACCACTTTGCGTGCCACCGAACATCCACTCCCAACTCATTGAACCGACCGACCGTCCCCTGACGAATCG
The DNA here is from genome assembly GCF_059570515.1 of Nocardia sp. CNS-044. Classification (NCBI taxonomy): domain Bacteria; kingdom Bacillati; phylum Actinomycetota; class Actinomycetes; order Mycobacteriales; family Nocardiaceae; genus Nocardia; species Nocardia sp. CNS-044. The sequence goes on along the minus strand of NZ_JCANSX010000011.1, from coordinate 159,064 downwards.
GGAAAGCAACGCAAACCAGACAGGGCGAAACCGCCACTGTCCCGGACCCCTCATCCAGACGCAGGATGGTACGCGCGTTCTTCCGCTCCGCAGAATCGAGGCCGCTGGCAGTGGCTCGGAGCCCGGCGCTCGGCGCGTCTCGTCGTACGCGTGCCGGTGTGAGTTGTTGCGCTGCAACAGGGTTATCGGAGGGCCGCCGCTGGCCTGCTCCGATTCCGCCAGGCGCGTTCAGGTGTAGCGGCCGGGTCCACCGGTCGGCCCGTAGTGGGACAGTGAGGTTTCGGGGCGGTTCAGGGCGCGGCCCACCGGCAGGGAACCCATACGCGTGATTCGCACTCCACCGTCTCACCGATAAGGGACAGCCGAAATACATCGTCGCAATTTCACCGGCATCGGGCGCGCCGGTGTTCGAGTCGCGTACGCGCACCGCTCGCCGCGCCCAGGGCATTCGTTAGCCGATCGATTCGCATGGAGTGCGAGACAAGAAAGCAGGTATTCAGTAGCATTAAATGGGTACGGTGCAGCGGGTTTACCTACACCGCGGCCGCATCAGGTTCCCGTACCGTATCGGCGCGGGAATGTTGTGAGCATGTTGTCTTTTCGAACGAACGAAGGGGCATATCTATGTTCGAAGCGGCAGCCGAGCGGGTCGGAGTCGAACATTGGGTTGACGTCGCGAACCCGGTGTGGCACAGGGATCGGCGGAGCCGACAACACGAATCGCATTTGAATTCGGACAAAACGTACTTAGTTCGACACGTCTAACGGGTTCCGCAACGACCGGCGTGGCCAGGTGTTTTTCGGCCGCAACGGGTTTACAGTGGCATCGTCGTGCCGCCTCACGACGAATTTGTTGCACAGTTGTTGTAGACAGGGTCGGGGGACAGGGGGTCGAAATACATTTGAAAGGCGCCGACACCTGGAGCCGTATCCGTCGAGGAGCGGCCGCGGCTTCGTGCTGCCATTCACAATGCAGATGAAGTGCGTATGTAAGTGCATCTGGACGTTCAGGAAATGCCCGGGCACGGGCGGGGTTTTGTTGTGCGCTGTTCTCGTGTCCGGAATTCTAGGAGGGGTTAGACGATGAGTTCGAATTCAGCCACGTCTGCGGACCGAGATCCGGATCTGATTCCGCTTTCCAGGGCGCAGTACGGAATGTGGCTCGCTAACAACCTGCCGGGCGGTCCGAACGTCAATATCGCGCACTACGTCGAGATCGAGGGACCGATAGACTACCCCGCGTTCACCAAGGCGGTAAACATTGCCGCCCACGAATCCGAGTCGCTCGTGGTCCGTGTGGTCGAATCCGCCGGCCACCCCTATCAATTCGTCGATCACAGCTTCGTTTACGACGAACCGTTGCTCGACCTCAGCGCCGAAGACGACCCCTACGCGGCGGCGATGGAATGGATGCGGCGGGACTACAACACCAAGATCGTCGATCTGGCCAGGGACCGGCTCGCCGTGACACGCCTGATCCGGCTGGGCGAGGACCGGTATCTGTGGTACGGGCGCGCCCACCACCTGGTGATCGATGGTTACGGCGCGTTCAACGGCTTGAACCGGGTGGCCGAGCACTACAACGCGCTGCTCGAGGGAAGGCCGCCTGCCCCGCTGGTGGCGGCGCGGCTGGCCGACATCATCGCCATGGAGCAGGAGTATCGCGCCGGCGCCCGATTCGACAAGGACAAGGCGTACTGGCTCGACAAGGTCGCGGATCTGCCGCCGACCACGAGTCTGTCCGGTCGCACCGCCAAATGGAGCGAGGACGATCGCTTCGCCGGCCGGCGGCTGCCGTCACGGCTGACCGCCGGGCTCGACCGTTTCGCCGAGGATCTGGATGCTTCGCCCGCACAGGTGCTCGGAGCCGCCTTTGCCGCCTTCCTGTCCCGCATGACCGACACCGACGACGTCGTCTTGTCACTGCCGGTGACCGGACGGGTGACCATGCGACTGCGCAATGCCGCCGCGATGTTGGCGAACATGGTGCCGATCCGATTCACCGTGGACGCGACGACCACCGTGGAAGGACTGATTCGCGCGTCGGTGTCCGAGTTCGTCCTGGCGATGCGTCATCAGCTCTACCGCTTCGAGGATCTTCGCCGTGATTCCGCCGCCTTGGACCCGGCCGCGACCTCGTTCGGCCCGATCGTCAACATCCTGTTCTTCGATTCCGAGATTCGCCTCGGTTCGGCGGTGGGTCGCTATCGTGCCCTGACCTCCGGCGCCCTGGACGATCTGCAGCTGAACCTCTACCGCTCCGGGTCCGATGCGCCCCTGCTCATCGAATTGCACGGCAATGCCAACCTGTACAGCCATGACGAACTCGACATGCACATCAACCGATTCGTCGACTTCCTGGAGCAGATCATCGCCGCGCCCGTCGACACCCACGTGCTCGACATCCCGCTCGCCGCTTCCGCGGAGCGGCAGCGCATTCTCGGCGAGCTCGCCGGCCGCGACGGCGTGGCGACCACCGCGACGCTCGTCGATATGCTGACCCGGCAGGCCGCGGCCACCCCGTCCGCGGTCGCCGTCACGGCGGGCACGATCGCCCTCACCTACGGCGAGTTGGACGAGCGTTCGAACCGGCTCGCCCGCACGCTGATCGCCCGCGGCGCTGGGCCCGAATCGCTGGTGGCGATCGCGATGCCGCGCGATGCCGACCTGATCGTCGTGGCGTTGGCCGTATTGAAGTCGGGCGCCGGATATCTCCCGCTGGATCTCGCGCACCCAATCGATCGACTCGACTACGTGCTGCGCGATGCCGATCCGATCGCGGTCGTGACGACACGGAGTCTGCGCGAGCGGGTGCCTGGAGATCCGGGCCGAGTGGTGTTGTTCGGCGACGAGCAGGAAGTCGAGACCGCGCATCCGATCACCGATTCCGAGCGCCTCCGCCCGCTGCGTCCGGACAACATCGCCTACGTCATCTACACCTCCGGGTCGACGGGGCGGCCGAAAGGTGTGCCGATCACCCATCGCGCGGTGGCCACCTACTTGACGAACGCGTGTGCCGGCATCGGAATCCGCCGCGACGATGTCTGGACACTGTTCCATTCATTCGCCTTCGACTATTCGGTGTGGGAGATTTTCGGCGCGCTGACCACCGGCGGTCGCGTTGTCGTGGTGGACAGCCTGGCCACGCGTTCGCCGGACTACGTGGTGCGGCTGGTGGCGCGCGAGCGGGTGAGCGTCTTCAGCCAAACCCCCTCGGCCTTCGATCAATTCGTCACCGCCCGGGGGCGCTACGCGGATGCGGGCGAGCCCGACGGCGCGCTCGGACTGCGGCTGGTCGTGCTCTCCGGCGAAGCGCTCGACCCGGCCGGTTTGTCGACCTGGTACCGGCACAATCCGAATCTGCCCGTGCTGGCCAACAGCTACGGCATCACCGAAACCACCGTGTTCGTCACCTATCTGGAGCTGACACCGGATATCGCCGTGCCGGGCGCGCCGAGCACGATCGGGCCGCCGCTGTCGGGGTTGCGTGTCTACATTCTCGACGAGCACCTGCGCCCGGTGCCACTTGGCGCCTGGGGGCAGCTCTACGTCGCGGGCGGCCAACTGGCCCGCGGCTATCTCGACCGCCCCGGATTGACCGCGGGACGCTTCGTCGCCGATCCGTTCGGCCGCCCTGGCGAGCGGCTGTATCGCAGCGGCGACGTCGCTCGCCGAAATACCAAGGGCGAGCTGGAATATCGCGGTCGCGCCGACCAGCAGGTGCAGCTGCGCGGATTCCGGATCGAGCTGGACGAGATCCGCAGTGCGCTGCTGAGTCACAGCGCGGTCGCGGCGGCGGTGGTCATCGTGCACCTGCCGGGGACGGAAGCGGCTCGGCTGGTCGCGTATGTCGTGCCCACCGACGAAGCGGTCTTCGAACCCGAGGCGGTGCGCGCGCACGTCGGGTCGTTGCTGCCGGAGTACATGGTCCCAGCACACATCGTCGTTTTGCCGGCGATTCCCTTGACCGTCAACGGCAAAGTGGATTATCGGGCGCTGCCCGAACCGGTCATCGATTCGGTCGCGGCGTACGTCGCGCCGAGCACCGTCGCGGAGGAGACCGTCGCCGAGGTCTTCGGCGAAGTTCTCGGTGTCCCGCGGATCGGTGTGCTGGACAACTTCTTCGAACTGGGCGGTAATTCGCTCACCGCGACCAGCGCCGCGGTCCGGATCGCCGAGCTGACCCGCGCCGAGGTATCGGTGCGCGACCTGTTCGCCAATCCCACCGTCGCCCGGCTCGCCGCCCATATCGACGTCGGGCCGCACTACAGCCGCCCCGCCCTGCGGGCACAGCCACGCGTCGAGCCGATCCCGCTGGCACCGGCGCAAAATCGGATCTGGCTGATCAATCAGGCGGATCCGACCTCGGCGGCCTACAACATTCCACTGGTATTGCAGCTGACCGGACAGCTCGACGCCACGGCGCTACGTTCGGCGCTCACCGATCTGCTGCGACGACACGAATCCCTGCGCACCGTGTACCCGGCAGTGAATGGTCGAGGCACGCAGGTGATTCTGCCCACCGAGCAGGTCGCCGCCGATCTCGATCCGACCCCGCGAGTCACCGAGCCGGACGAACTGGAGCACCGAATCCGGGAGTTGGCCTCGACCGGCACCGACGTGCGCCGACGTCCGCCGATCCGGATCGCGCTGTTCGCATCCACCGACCGTCGCCGACACACCTTGGTCGTCGTCCTGCATCACATCTGCTGTGACGGATCGTCGTTGCCACCACTCGCAGCGGATTTCGCGGCCGCCTACCGAGCACGGTCTCAGGGATACGCGCCGGACTGGCAACCGCTGAGCGTGCAATACGCCGACTACGCCATCTGGCACCGCGACGTGCTCGGCGACGACAACGACCCGGACTCGCTCGCCGCACGCCAACTGCGTTATTGGACAACGCGATTGGCGGGAATGTCGCGAGTGCTCGAACTGCCCGCCGACCGTCGGCGCCCAGCTCGCCGATCCATGCTCGCCGATGTCGTCGACACCGTCGTCCCTGCCGAGACACGCGCCGGGATCGAGCGGTTGGCGCGCGCGGCGAACGCCACCAGCTTCATGGTCGTACACGCCGCGGTCGCGGTCGTGCTCGCCCGGTTGTCGGGCTCGGCGGACGTCACCATCGGGACGCCGGTCGCGGGCCGGGGTGAGCGCGTGCTGGAACCGCTGATCGGCATGTTCGTCAACACCGTGCCGCTGCGCACCCAGGTCCGCGGCGACGAGCCGTTCGCCGAGTTCCTGGCCCGGGTCAAAGACATCGATATCGATGGCTTCGCCCACAGCGATCTGCCCTACGAACATGTCACGGAGGTGGTCGATGCGATGCCGTCGGCGGCGCGCGACCCGCTGTGCTCGGTGTACCTGGCCTTCGAGAACATGCACCGCCCGCGCCTGGAACTGTCCGAGCTCACCGTAGAGGTCCTGGATCCGGGACCGCAACCGGCGAAGGTCGATCTCGTCATCACCGTCGCCGAGAACACCAGCGCCGCAGGTGATCTCGGACTGCGGATCAACTTCACCACGGACTTGTTCGATCGGGCGACGATCGAGGATTTCGCCGGGCGACTGAATCGGATCCTCGCGTCGGTCGTGTCGAATCCGGACGAGTGCGTCGGTGTGATCGATGTGCTGTCACCGCGGGAGCGAGCCGCGCTGGTGCCCGCGTCGGGCGGCGCTGCCGAGCAGCCGCTGGTGCTGGCAGAGTTGCTGACGGTCGAGAATCCGGACGCCGTGGCGATCGTGGCCGCGGAACGCACGATGACGTATGGGGAGTTGGATGTCCGGTCGAATCAGCTCGCCCGGTTGTTGATCGAGTGGGAAATAGGTCCGGACGACCAGGTCGCGTTGGTACTCGGTCGGTCGGTGGAACTCGTGGTCGGGATGTGGGCGACGGCGAAGGCCGGTGCGGCATTCGTCCCGGTGGATCCGCGCAATCCCGCCGAGCGTGTCGCGCTCATGGTCGCGCGGGCGCGGGTGGTGCTGACGACGCGGGCCACCCAGGATCTGTTGCCTCCCACGGCACCCCGGTTGCTGCTGGACGATCCGGCCAGCGAGATCCGCATTGCCGCACAATCTTCCGGCTCCGTGACCGACACCGATCGGATCCGGCCCTGCCGGGTCTCGAATGCGGCGTACGTGGTGTACACGTCGGGGTCGACGGGTGAGCCGAAGGGCGTCACTGTGACGCACACGGGCTTGGCGAATTTCGCCGCCGAACAACGTCACCGCTATCGGATCGACAGTTCCGCCCGGGTGTTGCAGGTTGCGGCTCCTGGCTTCGACGCGCTGGTGCTGGAGCTGCTGATGGCCCATCCGAACGGCGCCGCGCTCGTGGTGTCGCCACCGGAGGTCTTCGCCGGTGACCGATTGGCGGAATTGATTCATACGCAGCGCGTTTCGCATGCGTTCATCACACCCAGCGTGCTCGCGACCATGTCGCCCGACGGTGCCGACTCCTTGCGGGATCTGGTGGCCGGTGGCGAGGCGGTGTCGGCGGAGGTGGCGGCGGTGTGGGGTCCGGGCCGTCGGTTGTTCAATGGTTACGGGCCCACCGAGACCACGATCATGGTCGCGATCAGCGACCCGCTGCGCACCGATGCCCGCGTCACGATCGGTGGCCCGATTCGCGGTGTCGCGGCCCTGGTGTTGGACGAGAATCTGCAGCCGGTACCGGTCGGGGTGACGGGACAGCTGTACCTCTGTGGCATCCACCTCGCTCGCGGCTACCTCGATCGGCCCGGGGAGACCGCTTCGGCGTTCGTGGCCGATCCGTTCGGCAAGCCCGGTACCCGCATGTACCGTACCGGTGACCTCGCCCGCTGGACGCCCGAGCACACGCTGGAATACCACGGGCGCACCGACTTCCAGGTGAAGATCCGCGGCCAGCGCATAGAACTCGGCGAGATCGAAGCCGTTCTCGCCGGGCATCCCGCCGTGGCGGCGGCGGTGGCGGTCAGTGTGGCCACGGAGAGCGGGCCGCGAATCGCTGCCTACGTCACGCCGGCGGCCGAGGCCGTCGACATCGCGCAGTTGCGGGCCCACGCCGCACAACACCTGCCGTCGCATATGGTTCCGGACGCGCTGACAATGCTCGACTCGCTGCCGCTGACCTCGGTGGGCAAGGCCGACCGCGCGGCGTTACCCGCGCCGGTATTCACCACCGAGACCGAATTCGTCGCGCCTCGAGACGCGGCCGAGCAGATCGTCGCCGATGTATGCGCCGCTGTGCTCGGCCTCGATCGCGTCGGCGTGCTCGACAACTTCTTCGACCTCGGCGGCAACTCGCTGTCGGCGACGCGGCTGGCGGCGCGGCTGAGCGCCGTATTCGGCGTCGACGTTCCGCTGCACACCGTCTTCGACGCGTCGACCCTCGCGGCATTCGCGCAAACTCTGAAGGCCATCGAGGCACCCGGGCGAGAAGCGCTGGTCGCGCGGGAGCGGCCGACGCGGATTCCGCTCGCGCCCGCCCAGGCTCGGATGTGGTTCCTCAATCAGTTCGACACGAGCTCGGCGCTGTACAACATCGCGCTGGTCGTGGACATGGCGGGACCACTCGACGTGCGCGCCCTGCGCGCGGCGATCGCCGATGTGCTCAGCCGCCATGAAACGCTGCGCACCATCTATCCGGACAGTGACGACGGACCACACCAGCTGATCGTGCCGGTTCGAGCCGAGATGTCCATGCTCGAGCCGATCGAGGTGGCGGCCGACGACATAGCGGCGCACATCGCCGCGGCCGCCGCGGCCGGATTCGACGTCACCCGCGACGTGCCGTTCCGAATCACGTTGCTGCGCAAGGACTGCGAGCAGCACACCCTGGTCCTCATCGTCCATCACATCAGCTTCGATGGATCATCGCTCGCACCGCTGGCCGCGGACCTGGTGACCGCCTACAACGCCCGCGTCCGGCAGCGGCCGCCACAGTGGCCACCGTTACCCGTGCAGTACGTCGATTACGCGCTGTGGCAACGTGAATGGCTCGGCGCCGAGGACGAGCCGAACTCCCCGGCCGCCACCCAGATCGAGTATTGGCGCACGGCACTGGCCGATCTGCCCGAAGTGCTCGACCTGCCCACCGACCGGCCGCGCCCGGCCCGGCAATCGTTCCGCGGCGCGACGGTGTCGGCGACGCTGCCCGCCGACCTCGGTCGCGACATAGTCGCGCTGGCCCGCAGCCACGACGTGACAGTCTTCATGGTGCTGCACGCCGCGTATGCCGTACTGCTGGCCCGGCTGGGCGGAACCGGCGACATCGCGGTCGGCACACCGATAGCCGGTCGGGCCGAGCCGGGACTCGAGCGCCTGATCGGCATGTTCGTCAACACTCTGGTGCTGCGCACCCGCATCGAGCCCGGCGCGTCCTTCCTGCAAGTCCTGGAGCAGGTGCGAGCGAGGGATCTGGCCGCTTTCGACCACGCCGACATCCCGTTCGAGCGGATCGTGGAGGTGCTGAATCCGCCTCGCACGACGGCGCACGCGCCGTTGACACAGGTCGGATTCTCGTTCCACAACATCGAGATACCCACCGTGGAGTTCGAGGGCATGACGGTGTCGGCGCGGGCCGCCGATCCGAGTGTGGCCAAGTACGATCTGCATCTCAACCTCGTCGACACCACGGCGCGCGCCGGTGAACCGGGCGAGATGGCCGTCGAATTCGGTTACGCGACGGATCTTTTCGACGAGGCGACGATCACCTCCATGTTCGAACGCTTCGTGCTGTTGCTGCGGGCGATGGTCGCCGATCCCGCCCAGCCGGTCGGCGACGTCGAGCTGCTGACCGCCCGGGAAGCGCGCGAGCTCGTCGCGCGAGAGACCGGGCGGAGGACCCCACTGCCGTCGACGACAGTCGCGGACCTGTTCGCCGCCCAGGCCGCGGCGACGCCGGACAACACCGCCGTGCTCGACGCCGAGACCGGCGCGCGGCTCAGCTATCGCGAGTTCGCGGGACGGGTGAACGCGCTGGCCCGCGCGTTGATCGCACGCGGTGTGGGCCCGGAAACCACTGTGGCCGTGGCCATGCGGCGCTCGGTCGACCTTCTGATCACGCTGTATGCCATCCACGCGGCCGGCGCGGCGTACCTGCCCTTGGACCAGGACCATCCGCGCGAGCGCGTGCGCGCCGTGCTGACCGCAGCGCGGCCGAGGGCGGCGCTCACCCGTCCCGGCGACGACGCGAATCTGCCCGGCCACGTTCCGGTATGGACGCTCGCGGATCTCGGCGCCGCGCACGAGGATCCCTCGCCGTTGACCGACGCCGATCGGCTCGAGCCGCTGCGACCGGAGAATCTGGCCTATGTCATCTATACCTCCGGTTCGACCGGGGTACCGAAGGGGGTGGCGATAGCGCATGCCGCGGTGGTCAATCAGCTGCGCTGGCTGCGTGAGCACTACCACCTCGGCGACGACGTCATGCTGTTGCGCACGCCCGTCACCTTCGATCTGTCGGTGTGGGAGTTGTTCTGCCCCTTGGTATCCGGCGCGACAGTGGTTATCGCAGGCCCCGACGGAAGCGGTGATCCGCATGCGGTGGCCCGGCTGATCGCCGAACATCATGTGACGACAGCCGATTTCGTGCCGTCGCTGCTCTCGGTGTTCCAGGAGACGGCCACCGGCCGCGACTTCCCGGATCTGCGGCGAGTGCTGTGCATCGGCGAACCGCTGCCCACCGAAACCGTCAGGCGATTGCGGGAAGTCAGCGACGCGGGCATCGATAATCTGTACGGGCCGACCGAGGCCGCGGTCAGCGTCACCGCGTACCACGTCGACGGGGTCGACGGGATGAACGGCGCCGCCGTTCCGATCGGTGTTCCCGAGCCGAATGTGATCGTTCACGTGCTGGATTCGCGACTGCATCCGGTACCGGCGGGCGTGACCGGCGAGCTGTATCTGGGCGGCATCCAGCTGGCCCGCGGATACCACCAGCGCCCAGGGCTGACGGCGGCGACGTTCGTCGCCGATCCGTTCGACCGTGCCCGCGGAACCCGCCTCTACCGCACCGGCGACCTGGTTCACTGGGGTAAGGACGGCGCCCTGCACTATGTCGGCCGCGCCGACAACCAGGTCAAGATCCGCGGACTGCGAATCGAGTTGGGCGATGTCGAGGCCGCCCTGCTCGCGCACGAGCAGGTGAGCGCGGCCGTCGCCCGGGTGCGTCCCGGCCGTGACGAGCACCGCTTGGTCGCCTATGTTGTCTCCCCGGAAGCTCTGGACACCAAAAAGATTCGACGCTTCCTGCTGGAGCGGCTGCCGGCGTACATGGTGCCTTCGGCGATCGTCCGGATCGACACCGTGCCACTGACGGCCAACGGCAAGGTCGACTATCGGGCCTTGCCCGAACCGGAGCCGAGCGACCACGAGGCCGGCTACCGGGCACCGCGTTCGCTGGTGGAGCAAGTCGTGGCCGAGGTCTTCGCCGAGTTGCTCGGTCTGCCCGCGGTCGGCGCGGACGACGACTTCTTCGACCTGGGCGGGAATTCGCTGGTGGCCACGCGCGCGCTGAGCCGGATCGGGGCCGTCGTCGATGCGACCGTGCCGGTCCGGATGATCTTCGAGGCGCCCACCGTCGCCGAGTTGGCCGAACGGATCGCACAGCTGCGTGGGGTGCCCGCGCTGCCCGACCCGACGCCGAGACCGAGACCGCCGCGCCTGCCGTTGTCGACGGCGCAGGCCCGAATGTGGTTCCTCAACCAGTTCGATCCGGCCTTGCCCGGTTACGTCGTGCCGCTGGCGATTCGGCTCGAGGGCGCGCTCGATGTCGATGCGCTCGCCGCGGCCGTCGGGGATGTCGTCGCCCGTCACGAGAGCTTGCGGACCATGTATCCGCCCGTCGACGGCATGCCCACGCAGGTGGTGCTGGACGCGGCCGACGTCGTCGCGGGCTTGGATCCGACCCCGCGGCGGATCGCGGAGCGCGAGCTGGTCCCCCGGCTGGCCGCGTTCTCGAGCACCGGGTTCGATGTCTCGAAGGGCGTGCCGCTTCGGGTCGCGCTGTATCAGCTGTCGGATACGGCCTGGGTGGTCGCGGTGGCCGTGCACCACATCAGTTGTGACGGCTATTCGGTGGCACCGCTCGCCGCCGATATCGTGACCGCGTATCGGGCACGGACCAGGGGAAATCTCCCGGATTGGGCGCCACTCACCGTTCAATTCGCCGATTACGCCCTGTGGCAGCGCGAGGTGCTCGGTTCGCCCGACACCCCGGACTCGCCCCTGTTCCGCGATATCGCCTACTGGCGAACCCGACTGGCGGGTATCCCCGAACTGCTCGAACTGCCGACCGATCGGCCGCGCCCGGTCGAGCAGTCCCACCGCGGCGCGGTGCTGCGGGTCGAGATTTCGGCCGAGTTGCAAGGCCGGGTGGAGGCGTTGGCCCAGCGAGCCAAAGCCACGACGTTCATGGTGGTGCACACCGCACTCGCGGTGCTGCTGTCGCGGCTGTCCGGCAGCGACGACATCACGATCGGCGTACCGCACGCTGGTCGCGGGCACCGGGCACTCGACCATCTCGTCGGAATGTTGGTCAACACCTTGGTGCTGCGCACCCGCGTCGGGCTCGAGCAGACCGGCATCGACCTGCTGGACGCGGTGCGGCACAACGACATCGAGGATTTCGATCACGCCGCCGTGCCGTTCGAGCAACTGGTGGAGGTGCTGAATCCGGCACGATCGACGGCACACGCGCCGTTGTTCCAGGTGATGCTCGCCTACCAGAACATGGTGCGGGCGCACGTGGAACTTCCTGGCCTCACCATCGAGACCATCGATCCCGGGGACAGCGCCGCGATCTACGACCTGCTGCTGATGATGACCGAGGAGCACGGGCCCGACAACGAGCCGAGCGGCATGACGCTGCGCCTGACCTACGCCACCGACCTGTTCGACGCCGACTCCGCGCAGCGTTTCGCCGATCGGTTCGTGCGCGTGCTGGACGGTCTCGCGACCGACGCCGATTCGCCGATCGGCGCTATCGATCTGCTCGATGCCGGAGAGCGGCAGCTGGTGCTCGACCACTGGAACGACACCGGCGACCCCGCCTCGGTCGGCCGGACCCTGGTCGACGCCTTCACCGACCAGGTCGAACGCACCCCTGAGGCCCCGGCGATTCGGCTCGCGGACGGCGAGGCGCTGTCCTACCGCGAGTTCGCCGACCGCGTCAACCGGTTGGCGAGGCGGCTCATCTCCTGCGGCGCAAGGCCGGAAAGTATTGTGGCGGTCTGTGTTCGGCGTTCGATCGAGCTGGTCACCGCACTGTATGCGGTGGTCGAGGCGGGTGCCGCCTTCCTACCGATAGACCCGGACCAACCAAGTGCGCGCATCGCCAGTGTGCTCGGCACGGCACGTCCGCTGCTGGTGCTCACCACCTCGGCAGACGACTATGGTCTGCCCGCCGGTTTCGACTCCGTTCGCATCGATCGACTCGAACTCGCCGAAGTGTCCGGCCTCCCGATCACAAACGCGGAACGGCTCGCGCCGCTGCGGCCGGAGAACGTGGCCTACGTGTTGTTCACCTCCGGCTCGACCGGGGTTCCCAAAGGCGTATCCCTGACCCACGCCGCGACCACGAGTCAATTGGCGTGGGCGCAGCAGCAGTGGCCGCACACGGCGTCCGATACGGTCCTGCACAAGACGCCGATCACCTTCGACATCGCCGTGTGGGAGTTGTTCTGGCCGTTGCAGGTCGGCGCGCAGATCGTGGTGGCCGAACCCGGCGGGCACCGGGACCCGGCCTACCTCGCCGACCTGATCGCGAGTCGTGACGTCAGCACGGTGCACTTCGTGCCGTCGATGCTCGAGGTCTTGCTCGAATCCGAGGGCGATACCGAATTGCGCTCCGTCCGACGGATTTTCGTCGCCGGTGAGGCGCTGGCACAGCACACCGTCGACGCCGCGCTGCGCGTATTCCCCGAGGCCGAGGTGGTGAACTGGTACGGCCCCGCCGAGGCGGAGGTGGTCACGGCCGCGCGCTGCCTGCCGGGTGCGCGGACCTCGGCGACGGTCCCGATCGGCGCGCCCGTGGCGGGGATGCGGGTCTACGTCCTCGACAAGCGGCTGCGACCGGCGCCCGTCGGGGTCGTCGGTGAGCTGTACGTCTCGGGTGTGCAGGTGGCGCGCGGATATCACGCGCGAGCCGACCTCACCTGCGCAGCCTTTCTCGCGCACCCGTTCGGGGCGCCCGGGGAGCGGATGTATCGCACGGGCGACCTGGTGCGGTGGACGCGCAGCGGTGAGCTGGAATACCTGGGCCGCAGCGATTTCCAAGTGAAGGTGCGCGGTCAGCGGGTGGAACCGGGCGATATCGAAGCGGCGGCGTGCGCGCTGCCGGAGGTGGCCCGCGCCGCGATCGTCGCGACCTCCGAACGCATCGTCGCCTATGTGACGCTAGCGCCCGCGGCGGTGACCGATGGGCGCACGATCCGCGAGCGGCTTTCGCGACTGCTGCCGTCGTATCTGGTACCGGCCAGCGTCGAGGTGCTCGACGCCATGCCGCTCAGCTCGAACGGAAAACTCGACCGCGCCGCCTTGCCGGCGCCTACCTTCGACGACGGCGAGGAATTCGTCCCGGCACGCACCGAAAGCGAAGCGGCACTCGTCGATATCGTCGCCGCGGTCACCGGTGCCAGGCAAGTGAGCGTGCGGGCGAACCTTTTCGAAATCGGTGTGGACTCCCTGTCGGCCGTTCGGATCGCCGCACGGTCCGAGACAGCGCTCGGCGTCGAAGTCGGCATCCGGGACATCTTCGCGGAACCGACGATCGCCGGTTTGGCGGCACGGCTGGCGCAGCGGCCGCGGGCGGCGCTGATTCCGCTCGCAGCGCGGCCACGCCCGGCGACTGTCCCGCTGGCCACGGCGCAACGCCGGTTGTGGTTCATCAACCAGTTCGACACCGCCTCGGCGGCCTACAACATCAGTTTCACGGCCCGGTTGACCGGCGCGCTCGACGTCGAGGCGCTGCGCGCGGCATTCGGCGATGTGGTGGCTCGGCACGAACCGTTGCGGACGGTGTATCCCCCAATCGGCGGCGAGCCATGTCAGGTCGTGCGGGATGTGGCGCAGGTGGTCGACGGCTCGGCGCTGGACCCGGAGCCGGTCGCCGACGAGACCGTGCTGGCCGAGCGGATACGGCAGACCGTCGAGATGGGCTTCGACGTCGCGCACATGGTGCCCCTGCGAGCACGGCTGTATCGGACAGGCCCCGACGCGCATGTCCTCGTGCTGGTCGTCCATCACATCGCCGCCGACGGCGCGTCGATGGCGCCGTTGGCGCGCGATATCTTCGCCGCCTACCACGCGCGCGTGCAAGGCTCTGCGCCGCACTGGAAACCCCTGCCGGTTCAGTACGCCGACTACGCGTTGTGGCAGCGGGAGATCCTCGGCGCCGAGGACGATCCCGCATCGATGATCGCGCGGCAGATCCCCTATTGGATCGATACTCTCGGCGACGCCCCCGAGTTGCTCGACCTGCCGACCGACCACCCTCGGCCCGCGACCATGTCGATGGTCGGCGGCAGTGTCCGCTTCGACATCCCGCAGCGGCTGCACGAGGAGGTCGTGCGGCTGGCCCGTCGCGAGGGCGTGACCGTCTTCATGGTTCTGCACGCCGCGCTCGCGATCGTGCTGGCGCGCACCGCGCATACCGACGACGTGTCGGTCGGCACACCGGTCGCGGGCCGTGGCATCCCGGCGCTCGAGGACCTGGTCGGCATGTTCGTCAACACGGTGGTGCTGCGCACGCCGGTCCGCGACGACCGGTCGTTCCGGCAATTCGTGGCCGAGTTGCGCGACATCGACCTCGAGGCGCTCGCGCACGCGGATCTCCCCTACGAGCGATTGGTCGATGTGCTCGACCGGCCACGGTCGACGGCTTACACGCCGCTGTATCAGGTGCTGTTCGGGTTGCAGAACACCGCGGCTGCCGGTTTCCAGCTGTCCGACGTCGATGTCGAAGTGCTCGATCCCCATGTCGCCCAAGCCAAGACCGACCTCACGGTGTTGCTGAACGAACGCCTCGACGGTACCAGACCGGCCGGTCTCGATGGTGAAATCGTCTATGCGACAGATCTTTTCGTGGAACCTTCGGCAGCAGCGCTGGCCGAGCGGTTCGTGTCTGTCTTGGACGCGGTCGTCGCCGATCCGGCCCGCCCGATAGGCGAGGTGTCACTGATCGATGACGAGGAGGCCGAACGGCTGCTCCCCGCGCGCGGCGGTGACGCCCCAGCGCCGCGTCTGCTACCCGATCTGCTCGCCTCGGCCGTGGCGACGACTCCCGGGGCGATCGCCCTGATCGACGGCACCCGCACGCTCAGCTACGGCGAGCTCGACCACTGCGCCAACCAGCTCGCGGCGCAGCTGCTTTCCTGGGGCGTGGGTCCGGGGACGTGCGCCGCACTGGTCGTGCCGCGCTCGGCCGACTACCACGTCGCGATGTGGGCGATCACGAAGACCGGCGCCACGTTCGTGCCGGTGGACCTGCGTTATCCGCCGGAGCGGATCGCATATCTGCTGGATGATTCCGGTGCCGAGGTCGGCGTCACCGTCGCGGCCGCGCGGCCGTCCCTGCCGGATGGCGTCCGCTGGTTGATACTCGACGACCTGGGCACCGCCTCCGAGATCACCGCGCGGCCCGGCCATGCCGTGTCGGACGCGAATCGCCCTCGCCCTCTTCGGATCAGGGATACGGCATACGTGATCTACACGTCGGGGTCGACCGGGACACCGAAGGGTGTGATGGTCACCCACGAGGGGCTGGCGGCCTTCGCGGCCGAGCAACGTGAGCGTTATCAGGTAGCGGCCACCTCGCGCGTGCTGCAAGCCGCGGCGCCCGCGTTCGACGCGGTACTGCTCGAAGCCTTGATGGCGCATGCGGCCGGTGCGGCGTTGGTGGTGTCGCCGCCGGAGGTGCTCGGCGGCCCGGCCATGGCCGAACTGATCCGGGCCCATCAGGTGACGCATGCGTTCCTGACACCGAGTGTGCTGGCGACGATGTCGCCCGGCGAGGTGGATTCGGTGCGGATGCTTGCGGTCGGCGGCGAGAAGGTGGCACGGGATCTGATCGCCGCCTGGGCGGCCGGGCGGCGGCTGCACCACATCTACGGCCCGACCGAGACGACGATCGTGATCACGATCAGCGACCCGGTGCAGCCGGGAGAGGTGCTCACCATCGGCGGACCGATTCGCGGTGCCGAGGCGGTGGTACTGGACGCGAGGCTGCGGCCGGTGCCGATCGGAGTGCCCGGGGAACTGTACTTCTCCGGAGCCGCACTGGCTCGCGGTTATCTGAATCGGCCGGGGACAACGGCAGGTTCGTTCGTGGCGAACCCGCACGGTGCGCCGGGTTCGCGGATGTACCGGACCGGCGACATCGTCCGCTGGACCGCGCAGGGCACGCTACAGTACGTCGGCCGCCTCGATTTCCAGATCAAGATTCGCGGCCAGCGCGTGGAGCTGGGCGAGATCGACGCCGCGCTGCTGACCCATCCGGCGGTCGCCACCGCGGTCACCGTGAGTCGAGAAGGCCCCGGTGGGCGCCCGGTGCTGGCCGCGTACGTCACGGCCGAACCCGCGACGGTCGTCGAACCGAGCGCGGTGCTCGATCACTTGGCCGCCGCCCTGCCCGCACACATGGTGCCGGCGACGATCGCCGTGCTCGACCACCTGCCGCTCACCTCGTCCGGCAAGGTGGATCGGGAAGCATTGCCCGAGCCGGTTTTCCAGACCACCGAAGACGTCGCCGTCGCCGCGTCGAACCCTCTGGAACACACCATCGCCGAGGCCTTCGCCGACGTCACCGGTGTGTCCACGGTGGGGGCGACGACCTCCTTCTTCGCGCTCGGCGGCGACTCCATCATGTCGATTCAGCTGGCCGCGCGCCTGAAGGCGGCGGGGATCACCGTGACGGCCCGGGATATTCTCGAGCACAAGACGGTTCGTGGGCTGGCGCGGGTCGCGCAGACCGCCGAACGGGCGAGCCTTGTCGAGCTGCCCGGCGGTGCGGTGGGCGATCTTCCGTGGACGCCGATCGTGTCCTGGTTCGTCGAGTGCCTAGGGGCGCCGGCTCGGTTCGCGCAGTCGATGCTGGTACGTCTGCCGCGTGACGCGCGTATCGATGACGTGGTCTCGACCGTACGGGTGATCATCGAACACCATGACGTGCTGCGGTCGCGGGTCGATGGGCAACGCTGGGAGGTGCCGCCACCGAGCGCCGCCGAGGCCGCCGATTCGGTCTCGATGGGAACCTTCGGCGCCGACGAGGCTCCGGGCAGCGCCGGTTTCACCGCCGTGGTGGAAGCGGCGGCCGCCGCGGCGTACGACCGGCTCGATGTGGTGGCGGGCAGGCTGGTACACGTCGTGTGCCTGCTGCCCGAGTCCGGTGTGGACGCCGAGGGCCGGGCACTGATCGTCATCCATCACTTGGCCGTCGACGCGGTGTCGTGGCGAATCCTGCTGCCCGACTTCGTGTCCGCCTGGCAGCAAGTCGTTCAGGGCCGGGCGGTCGAACTGGCGGCTCCGGGGACCTCCATGCGTCGGTGGGCGCACGCCTTGACCGCCGCGGCGGCCGAGCGAACCGGGGAAGTCGAACTCTGGCAGCGGATCGCTTCGGCATCGGATCCGCTCCTCGGGCGTGCGGAGCTGGATCCCACGCGAGATACGCAGGCGACCGTGCGTGGGCTGACGGTGTCGCTCCCGGTCGAGGTGAGCTCGCCGTTGCTCGACGAGGTGCCCCGCGCCGTGCGCGGCAGCGTCGAAGAGGTGATACTGGCCGCGCTCACCGTGGCGCTGACTCGCTGGCGTAGCCGTCGCGGCGACGCGCACGCGGGCATGAAGGTCCTGCTGGAAGGCCACGGTCGCGAAGAGCAGCTCGCCGCGGGCGCCGACCTCTCGCGAACCGTCGGCTGGTTCACCACCCGCTATCCGGTCGCGTTCGACCTGAGCGACACCGATCCAGCGGACCTGCGCGCGGCGGTGAAATCGGTCAAGGACCAGCTGCGCGCCATCCCGGACAAGGGCATCGGCTACGGCCTGCTGCGCTATTCGAATCCCGGCACGGCCGACCGGCTCGCCGCGCTGCCCGAACCGCAGATCAGTCTCAACTATCTCGGCCGGGTCGGCGTCGACCTCGCGACACTGTCGGATCTGCCGTGGGTACCCACCGACGAGTCCTTCGACCGCCGAGCCGCCTTCGATCCGGATATGCCGGCGGCGGCGGTGCTCACGTTCGATGTGAACGTCATCGACGGCGCTGCCGGGCCGCGGCTTTCGGCCTACGTCGGCTACGCCTCGCGGCTGCTCGACCACGACGACGTCGCCGAACTCACCGGCGAATGGGTCGATGCCATGACCGCGATCGCGGCGCTGGCGACCGAGGATTGGGGGCTGTCGCGGACCGATGTTCCGCTCGTGGACCTCACCCAGCGCGAACTGGACGAGTTCGCCGACCGGTACGGACCGCTGAGCGAGGTGTGGCCATTGGCGCCGCTGCAGGCGGGGCTGCTGTTCCACGCCGAGATCGCCGCGGGCGGGATCGACGTCTACCTCGCGCAATCGGCGCTCACCCTGACCGGCGCGGTCGACGAGAACCGGCTCGAGCGCGCCGCGCGAGCCCTGCTCGCCCGCCACCCCAACCTACGGGCCGCCTTCACTCGCACCGCGGAAGGCGTTGCGGTGCAGGTGATTCCTACCGATACGGCGGTGTCGTGGCGCAGCATCACGCTGTCCGGGGACGCGGTGGGCCTGAACGAGGTGATCGACGCGGAGCGGGCCACCGGATTCGATCCGGCCGATCCCCCACTGCTGCGGTTCCTGCTGATCACGGTGCGCCCGAACGAGTTCCGGCTGCTGGTGACCGCGCATCACCTGCTGCTCGACGGCTGGTCGCTGCCACTGCTGTGGCGTGAGCTCATCGGGTTGTACGCCGCGGACGCCCAGCAGCAGTCGCTGCCCGCTGCCGCGTCCTACCGCGACTACCTGGAATGGCTCGGGCGCCGTGATCGCACCGCGAGCATCGAGGTCTGGCGAGACGCGCTACGCCACGTCACCGAGCCGACATTGATCGCCGGTGCGCACACCGAGACGTCCGCGACCATCCCGATCGATCTGACGATCGATCTCGATCACGATACGACAGCGGAGTTGGCGGACTTCGCCCGCGCACACTCGGTCACGATGGCGACGATCGTGCAGTTCGCGTGGGCAGTGGTGGTGGGCGACTTGCTCGGCACCGACACCGTGGTGTTCGGCAGCACGGTGTCCGGCCGCCCCGCCGACGTGCCCGGGATCGAGTCGATGATCGGTCTTTTCATCAACACGATTCCGGTCGCCGCCGACGTCCGCCGGGACCGGACCATCGCCGAAACGCTGACCCGACTGCAGGCCGACAACACCCGACTGCTCGACCACCACTATCTCGAACTGCCGCAGATCCTGGCGGCTGCGGATGCCGTCGCCCTGTTCGACACCCTCGTCGTGTTCGAGTCCTACCCGGTCGACAGCAGCGGACTCGGCGATGCCGACGTCGACGGGATGCGAGTGATCGCGGCGGACGGCCGCGACGCCGCGCACTATCCGATCACCGTGCAGGCACACCACACCGACCTCCTGCGGGTTCGCCTGCGTTATCAGCCGGATCACATCGACGACGAGACGGCGTCCGGTCTCGCCGCCCGGTTCGACATCGTGCTGCGCGCGATCGCGACCGATCCGTTCGCGCGGCTGGATTCGGTGGATCTGCTGTCGGCAGCCGAGCGACGCGAGCTGGTGCCCGCGACGGGCGGCAGTCCGGAAACGCCGCAGCTCGCTGCCGAGTTGTTCGCCGCGGGCGTGCGAGTGAATCCCGATGCGGCGGCGCTGCTTTCGGGTCCGCGCACGATGTCCTACGCCGAATTGGACGCCCGCTCGAACCAGCTGGCGCGGCAATTGATCGAGTGGGGCGTCGGCCCTGGCGATCAGGTCGCGCTGGCGCTGGGGCGGTCGATCGAGTTCGTCACCAGCCTGTGGGCGGTGACCAAAACCGGTGCGGCGTTCCTGCCGATCGATCCGCGCAATCCGGCAGAGCGTGTCGCGCATCTGATCACGGATTCCCGCGTGCGGGTCGCGCTCACCGCCACGGCGTCCCGGGATCTGCTTCCCGACGTGGTGCGCCCGCTGGTCCTCGACGATCCGGACACCGAGGCCGCCATCGCGGCGAAGTCCGCGGCGGCCGTCACCGACACCGAGCGCTCGCGGACGCCACGGATCCAGGACACGGCGTATGTCATCTACACCTCGGGATCCACCGGGATTCCGAAGGGCGTCGAACTCCCCCATGCGGGGCTGGCGAATTTCGCCGCCGTCCTGCGTGATCGCTTCGGTGTGGATACCCGGTCGCGTGTGCTGCACGCCGCGAGCGTCGGTTTCGACGCGATGTTCCTGGAAGTTCTGCTCGCGCACACCAGCGGCGCAGTGCTGGTAGTCGCGGAGCCGGACGCGTTCGCCGGGGACGAGTTGGCCGAACTCATTCGCACGCAAAAGGTTTCGCACGCGTTCCTCACTCCGAGTGTGCTGGCTACCATGACGCCGGCCGGGATGGATTCGTTGCGTGTGCTGATGGCGGGCGGCGAGGCGGTGACACCGGAGTTGATCTCGGTGTGGGCGCCGGGCAGGCGGTTGTCGAACGGATACGGACCGACCGAGACCACGATGCTGGCCGGGATCAACGACGCGTTGCTTCCCGGTGATGTGGTGACGATCGGCGGGCCGATTCGTGGCGTCGAGGCCGTCGTCCTCGATCGGTGGCTGCGGCCGGTGCCCATCGGGGTGGTGGGCGAGTTGTATCTCGCGGGCATCCAGTTGGCCCGCGGGTATCTGAACCGCCCCGGCGCCACCGCCGGGTCGTTCGTGGCGAATCCGTTCGGCGCGCCGGGCTCGCGCATGTACCGCACCGGCGATCTGGCCCGCTGGCGCACCGACCGCACCGTGGAGTATCTCGGTCGCCGCGATTTCCAGGTCAAGATCCGCGGTCAACGCATCGAACTCGGCGAGATCGAAACCGTACTGTCCGACTGTCCCGGCGTCGACCACGCGGCGGTCGTGCCGCGCGCCGATGTGAGCGGCACCGATCGGCTCGTCGGCTATCTGGTCGGCGACAGCCACATCGATGTGAACGCCATCAAGGCCGCGGCCCGGCGGCGCCTGCCCGCGCACATGGTGCCCGATCTGCTCGTGCCCTTGACCGAACTCCCGCTCACCGCGACCGGCAAGCTCGATCGGGCGGGACTACCGGCACCGCGGTTCCCCGACGAACGGGAACGGATCGCCCCGCGCACCGAGACCGAACAGCGCATCGCGGATGTCTTCGGCGAAGTCCTCGGTATCGGCGCGGTCGGCGCGACGGACAGCTTCTTCGACCTCGGTGGCAATTCGCTCTCCGCGACGCGGGCGGTCGCGCGATTGCGCACGGCACTCGAGGTGAACCTCGGTATCCGAGACCTCTTCGACGCACCGACCGTCGCCGAGCTGGCCGCGCGTCTCGGCGAAGCCGAGCGCCGGCTCGCCGTGCCGCTGACACCGCGCCCCCGCCCGGCGCGGGTGCCGCTGTCCCCGGCCCAGCAGCGCATGTGGTTCCTCAACCAGTTCGACACCTCGGTCGGCGGCTACAACATTCCGCTGGTGATCCGGTTGCGCGGCGAACTCGACATCGATGCGTTGGGGCAGGCGTGCGCGCTGGTCATCGACCGGCACGAGTCGCTGCGCACCAAGTTCCCACTGATCGACGGAATGCCCGGGCAGGTCATGGTCGACACCGCCGAGGTGGCGCCGGCGCTGAGCCCGATCCGGGTCGACGAACGGCAGGTGCTCGAACGAGCGGCGGCGGTGGTCTCCGCGGGCTTCGATGTGACCAAGGCGCCACCGGTGCGAGCCGAATTGTTCGCCCTCGACGAACGCGATCATGTGCTGGTGATCTGCGTGCACCACATCTGCTCCGACGGTCAGTCGATGATGCCGCTGGCACGGGATGTGGCAGTGGCCTACGAGGCGAGTCGGCAAGGGAGGCAACCGGACTGGCCGCCCTTGCGTATCCAGTACGCCGACTACGCGTTGTGGCAGCGCGAGGTGCTCGGCGCCGAGACCGATCCGGATTCGCTGGTCTCCCGGCAGCTGCGATTCTGGACCGACAACCTCGCCGGTGTGCCCGAGCTGCTCGAGCTGCCGACCGATCTGCCGCGGCCGCCGGTCGCGTCCATGCGCGCCAGCACGGTCGACTTCGAGCTGTCCGCCGAGTTGCATGTCCGCATCGAGGCACTCGCACGCGCGGCCAACGCCACGGTGTTCATGGTCCTGCACACCGCGTTGAACGTACTGCTGGCACGGCTGGCCGGTGTGGACGATGTGGCGATCGGCACCCCGGTGGCCGGTCGTGGCGATCGCGAACTCGACGAGCTGATCGGCATGTTCGTCAACACGCTGGTGTTGCGGTCACGGGTGTCGGCCCGGCAGCCGTTCGAGGAGTTGCTCGCCGCCACTCGCGAGACGGACCTGGCCGCGTTCGCGCACGCCGATGTGCCGTTCGAGCAGGTCGTGGAGGTGGTGAATCCGCGCAGGTCGACCGCGCACATGCCGCTGTATCAGGTGACCCTCGACGTCCAGGATCTCAGCGCGGCCACGTTGGAACTGCCGGGGCTCACCGTCGAGCCGATCGAAGCAGGCTTCGACCAGGCCCGCGCGGATCTGAACGTGAAACTCGTCGAACAGTTCGACGCCGGGGGCGCACCGAGCGGCATGGCCTGCCGCTTGACCTTCGCCGCCGATCTGTTCGTCGAGCAGACGATGTCTCGTTTCGCGCGCGCGTTCAGCCGAATCCTCGAGCAGGCGACCGCGAATCCCGCTGTCGCGGTGGGCGATATCGACATCGTGGACCCCGACCAGCGGCACGAAGTGCTCGCGGCCGCCGGAGTCGACGGCGGTCCGGTCGCGGAAGTGACTCTGGCCGAGCTGTTCACCGCCCAGGTCGCGGCCCAGCCCGATGCGATCGCGGTCACCGACGGCGTGTCGCAGCTGAGTTATGCGGAGTTGGACCGGCGCGCGACCCGGCTCGCGGTTCGGCTCGCCGAACACGGTGTGGGTCCGGAAACCCTGGTGGCGGTGGCATTGCCGCGCTCCCTCGATCTGGTCGTCGGGCTGCTCGCGGTGGTGCGCGCGGGGGCGGGATATCTGCCGCTGGATATGGCCAACCCTCCGCAGCGTTTGCGGTTCATCCTCGATGACGCGCGTCCCGCAGCGGTATTGACATCGGCCGAGTCGGCGACGGGCATACCGGAATACGCGGCGCCGACGGTCCTGATCGAAGCGGCCCCGGACCTGGTCGCGGACCGCCCGCTACCCGCGGCCGCGCGGCCGGACAACCTCGCCTACGTGATCTACACCTCGGGGTCGACCGGTACGCCGAAGGGAGTGGCCGTCAGCCATCGCGAAGCTGTCACGCTCTTCACCCACGCCACCGAGCGATTCGACCTGCGCCCCGACGACGTGTGGACGTTGTTCCATTCCTACGCCTTCGATTTCGCGGTGTGGGAGATGTGGGGCGCGCTGCTGAGCGGGGGCCGCGTGGTCGTCGTCGACTACGCCACCTCCCGGTCGCCGGAGGCATTCGTGGAACTGGTTGCGCGGGAGCGTGTCACGGTGTTGAGCCAAACACCGTCGGCGTTCTACGGATTCGTCGACGCCGAGCGTCGATACCGCGAATCCGGGTGCGGCTGCGGCGATCTCGCGCTGCGGTATGTGGTCTTCGGAGGCGAGGCGCTGGATGCGGCGCGGTTGACCGGATGGTTGGCCGCACATCAGCCCGGATCGCCGCGATTGGTCAACATGTACGGGATCACCGAGACGACCGTGCACGTGACCTTCGCCGAGGTCGACAGTCCGGACGCCGCCGGGATCGGCACGCCGCTACCGGGGCTGCGGGTTTACGTGCTCGACGACCGACTGCAAGCGGTGCCGGTCGGTGTTCGTGGCGAAATCTATGTTGCCGGAGGGCAACTCGCGCGCGGCTACCTGCGAGCGCCCGCGTCGACGGCGAGCCGCTTCGTGGCGAACCCGTTCGATCCACACGGCGGGCGGTTGTATCGCACCGGCGATGTCGGGCGCTGGCACGAGACCACCGAGGGGCTCGAATTGACCTACCTCGGCCGAGCCGACGCGCAGGTGCAGTTACGCGGGTACCGGATCGAACTGGGCGAGGTGGAGTCGGCGCTGCTGCGCCATCCTGCGGTGTCGCGGGCCGCCGTGGCGGTGCACCGCCACGAGCGCGACGTGGACCAGCTGGTCGGCTACGTCGTCAGCAGCAATGGGCAGCGGCTCGATCCGGGGCAGGTCCGCGCGGGCGCCGCCGAAGTGCTGACCAGTTACATGGTGCCCTCGGTGGTCATGGTCCTGCCCGATCTGCCGCTGACGGTCAACGGCAAGCTGGATCGGAAAGCGTTGCCCGCGCCCGATTTCGAGGGATCGGTCCAGCGGTACGTCGCGCCGCGCACGCACACCGAGAAGGTGCTCACCGAGGTGTACGCGCGGGTCCTGGGCGTGCCGCGGGTCGGGGCGACCGATGGGTTCTTCGACTTGGGCGGCAATTCCCTGCTGGCCACCATGGCGGTGACCGAGTCGAGTGCGCGCGGAGTGACCATCGAGTTGCCCTGGATGTTCGAGGATGCCACGCCGAGAACCTTGGCGCGCCGGGCCGACGACGCGGACGGCCACTCCGGGATGAAGGTGCTGCTCGCGCTGCGTGGGAGCGGAACAGAACCTGCGGTCTTCGCCGTGCACCCGGCGGGCGGTCTGGCGTGGTTCTACGGCGGCCTCGTCGAACATTTGCATCCGGATCGGCCGGTGTTCGGGTTGCAGGATCCCCACGTCGTATCCGGCGAGCCGGATGCGCGGTCGGTCGACGAGTTGGCCGACCGGTATGTGGCCGAGATTCGCCGCGTGCGACCGGCGGGTCCGTACCACCTGCTCGGCTGGTCGTTGGGTGGTCAGATCGCGCACGCCATGGCGGTCCGGCTACGACGCGACGGCGACCTGGTCGGCATGCTGGCCCTGCTCGACTGCGCGGCCGACGCGCCGCCGCAATCGGCGCCAACCGACCAACCCGCACCGGGACAGCTGATGGCCGATCTGCTCGGTGGCTGGCGAGAGTTGTTCGGCCTCGACGACGACGTGCAGGCGGGCAGTCATGAACAGGCTTGGCACATCATCCGCGATCAGGTGGTCGCGACCGGCCTGTTCAGCGCCGAGCAGACCGATCGGGTGATGGAGAGCTTCCAGACAGCGAGCCAGATATCCGCCGCGCACCGGCCCGAGGTGTTCGACGGCGATGTGGTGTTCTTCACCGCCGGGAAAGACCACCCGGACCACGACGGGCTCGTCCACACGTGGCGGCCCTACGTCAGCGGAGAGGTGCACAACGTCGTCGTGGACGCCCGTCACCTCGAGCTGAGCCATCCGCATGCCCTGGCCGTGATCGGCCCCGTCCTGGAGAGGTTCATGGAACAATGCTGACCACAGCTTTGCAGCAACTGCGGCTCGACGACGGCAGAACGGTGACCTGCACCAGTCCGGCCGAGGCCCGCATGTTGTGGGGTGAGACGACCTCGGCACACGGGTTCTACCGGCGGGCAGCCGAACACCTTCGACCCGGCGATATCGCCCTGGACATCGGCGCGAACATCGGCCTGACCGCGATGATGTTCGCCGATATCTGCCCCGGAATCCAGGTCATCGCCGTCGAGCCCGCGCCGATGACCTATCGCTGCCTGGACCGCAACATCGCGGCGCATGTCCCGGCCGGGCTCTCCCTGGAACTCGCGGTCGGCGCCAGCCCGGGTACCCAAGCATTCACCTGGTACCCGCGCGCTTCGGCGAACTCCGGTTTCTTCGCCGACCGCGAGGCGGACGATCAAGCCACCCGGATCTATTTGCGCAACTGTGGCCTGGACGACAAAGCCATCGGGCTCATCACCAACGGGCTGCACGAAGGCGTGCCTTTGCAGGTCGAGGTCACCACCGTCTCGGCGATCCTCGACGAACACTGCCGCGACCGGGAGATCGGCTTGCTCAAAGTCGATGTCGAGCGCGCGGAGTTGGATGTCTTGCGCGGCATCACCGACACGGACTGGCGACGTATTCACGCCGTCGTCGCCGAGATCCACGACATCGAGGATCGCCTGCGAGAAGTCCGCGAACTGTTCGATCAGCACGGCATGTCGGTGCAAGCCCAGCAGGATCCACGCTTGGTCGGAACCGAAATACACGAGGTATTCGCGACCAGACCGCGCCCATGACCGACGCACCGGTCATCAGACCGACGTTCGGGAGAGGTTCAGCATCCCGGAAACCAAGCCACGCTGTTGCGCGGCAACATCTTTCATGCTCATCGAACCGACCGACCGTCCCGTGACGAATCGGGAGGTACCCGCCGGCACGCCAGGCGGCAGGGCGGTGGGCTGCCGGGACCGGAATACCGCGATCTGGTCGTGGCCCCGGCGCGCGGCTTCGGCGACGACGCGCGAGCCGACCATGCCGGTGGCTCCGACGACGGCGATCTTCATTCGGGTGTCCTATCGGTTGTTGGTTCGGGCAGCTGTCCAGCGACGATCGCGGCGAGCGCGAGCCCGAACCCCACGAGTTGAATCGGACCGAGTGTCTGGCCGAGCAGGACCGCGCCGAGCACTGCGGCGACAAGCGGCGAGAGCAGGACGAGAACCGCGACCGAGGAGACGGGCAAGGTGCCGAGGCCGCGGAACCAGAGCACGTAGGCGATCAGACCGCCGACCAGACCCAGCCAGAGGTAGCCGAGCGCGGCGGTCGGGTCGATCGCCGAAGGCGGGCCCTCGACGAGAAGGGTGACGGGAAGCAGGAAGAGGCCACCCGCGGTGAGCTGCCACGCGGCGAATGCGGTGGCGCCGACTTCGGCGGGGCGTCCCCAGCGCTTGGTGAGGGTCAGCCCGAACGCCATCGAGGCCGCGCTGCCCAGACCCGCCACGATCCCGGTGAAGTCGAGTGCCGCACTCGGACCGAGCACCACCAAGCTGACGCCGACCACGCCGGTCACTCCCCACGCGAGGCGCCAAGCGGACGGACGCTCGTGCAGCACAGCCACGGCCAGTAGGGCGACGATGAGCGGCTGAGCCGCGGCCAAGGTGGCGGCAACGCCGCCCGGCAGGCGTTCGGCCGAGACGAACAGCAGCGCGGTGAGCAGGCCGATGTTCAGCACGCCGAGTGCCGCGGCTTTCCACCACCACGCGCCGCGCGGCAGCGTCCGGGTGATGGCCAGCGCGATCACACCGGCGGGCAACGCGCGAAGGAGACCCGCGAACAGCGGGTGTCCCGGTGGCAGAAGCTCGGTGATGACGACATACGTCGTGCCCCATGCCGCGGGGGCGAGCGCCGTCAGGGCGGTCCGCCGCAGATTTCCCCGCGGTGCACCTCCCAGGGAAACCTCCTGTACTGCTGGACTTTTCACGTTCGCAGTCTCACCCGGCGGCAATCAATGAGTCCAACACATGTTTGTCACTTCATCGATCGTGATCCACGATTGATTCATGGAGCTTCAGCAGATGCGCTACGTGGTCGCCGTCGCCGAGACGACCAGCTTCACCCGCGCCGCCGAACGGTGTCTGGTCGTCCAGTCCGCGCTCAGTCACCAAATCGCCCGTCTGGAAAGGGAACTCGGTGCGCGGCTGTTCGAGCGCACCAGCCGCCGGGTGCGGCTGACACCGGCGGGCGCTGCGTTCCTCCCGGCCGCGCGTCAGTGTCTGGACGCCGCCGAACGCGCGGCCGCCGAAGTCGCCGCCGCCGTCGGCGAGGTGCGCGGACGACTCGCCGTAGGGCTGATTCCGACTGTCGCCGCGGTCGATCTCCCCGCGGCGCTGCGCGAATTTCGCGGGCGGTACCCGCACGTGCGCGTCAACCTGCGGGTCGGTGCGAGCGAGGAGCTGACCGAGCAGGTCGAGCGGGGAGCTATCGATGTGGCCTTCCTAGGACTGCCGACCACGACGCAACCGCGGGGTGTCGCCGCCCACGAACTCGCCCGCGACCGGCTCGTCGCCGTGGTCGCGCCAGACCATCCGCTCGCGGGCGAACCCGCGGTCGACCTACGCAGGCTGTCTTCCGAAGTGTTCGTGGACCTGCCGGCCGGGACAGCCGGACGCGCCCAGTCCGACCAAGCCTTCGCCGCGGCCGGTCTCGCCCGGGACGTCGCCTTCGAAGTGAGCACCGCGGACTCGCTGATGTCGCGGCTCGTCGAGCAGGGGCTCGGCATCGCCCTGCTCGCCTCGTCCTACGCGCCACGGCTCACCGGCGTCGTCACCCTCGAGATCACCGACGCTCCCGCCCGCGTCGAGTACGCCATCTGGGGCCAGTCCACCCGCACCCCGGCGGCGACTGCGTTCCTCTCGGTTCTCGACATCCCAACCTGAGCGAGTTCACCAGCCGGGCACGCGAAGCCGCCGGTTGGCCAATCGAACCGCGCGGCGCAAGACGGGGGCGCTCTCGAGAGCGAGGCTCGTACGGGTCGTCGTCGGCAGACTTCGAGCCACGCCACTACTCGAAGGAACGGTAGGCTGCTCGAGGTGACCGGATATCCGCTTTCGGCCGAGGAGGCCGCCGAACTGTGGGCGGCGTGGACTCCCACCGAAGTCGCGGAATGTATGGCGGGCGTCTCGGCGCCGTGGTACGTGGCCGCCGGGTGGGCGCTCGATCTGTTCACCGGAGGTGATGCTCGCGAACACAGCGATCTCGAAATCGGTATTCCGCGAGAGCGATTCGGCGAGGTTGTCGCCGCTTTTCCCGGTTTCGAGTGGGATGTCGTCGGCGACGGACGGGTGTGGCCGTTTCCCGCGGAAGCCGAGAATCAGCATCAGACCTGGCTGCGGAATCCGGCGACCGGGCGCTATCACCTCGACGTGTTTCGCGAACCGCATATCGGTGATCGCTGGGTGTGCCGCCGCGACCCGGCGATCACGCTGCCGTACGCAGACCTGATTCTGCGCACCGCCGAGGGCATCCCGTACTCGACGCCCGAAGCCGCGCTGCTCTTCAAGGCGAAAGCGCAGCGCGACAAGGACGAAGCCGACTTCCAGCGAGTGCTCCCCGCGATGAACCCAGCGCAGAAGTCTCGGCTTGCCGAATGGCTGTCGCGGATTCATCCCGGGCACCCGTGGCTCGAAAGACTCAGCGCGACATAGCCCGAGGCCTGCGCAGCATCAGAACCAACACCGAACCGGCACCGACCAGCAGTGCCGCGACCGCGAAAGTCCAGTGCGTTCCCCGCGCTATCTCCGCCGGTGTACCCGTCGTGATGTCCCGCGTTCCGGCGGCGCGCGCGAAGACCGCGCCCATGACCGACGCACCGGTCATCAGACCGAGGTTGCGGGAGAGGTTCAGCATCCCGGACACCAAGCCACGCTGTTGCGCGGCAACATCTTTCATCACCGCGGTGTTGTTGGCCGCTTGGAACGTCGCGTAACTCGCGGTGCAGACGACCAACGGCAGCACGTAGCCGAGGACGCCCGCCGCCACGGGCATCACCGACAGCGTCAGCGTGGCGACGATGATGCCGACGAGCCCGACGATCACCATCGTTCCCGACCCGAAGCGGTCGGTGGCGCGCCCGGCAGGCACGCCGGTGAGCGCCGAGACCGCCGGACCCGCCGACATCACGAGCCCCACCGCGGCGGTGCCGAGACCGAGCGCACCGCCCAGGTGGAACGGGCCGACGACCAGGGTCGTCATCATGACGGCCGAGACCAGGGCACTCGTCGTCAACCCGACGGCGAGCGCCGGATCGCGCAACATCCCGAGGGTCAGCAGCGGGAACGACACCTTGCTCTCGACGACCGCGAACAGCGCGAGACCCGCACCGGCGACGCCGAGCAAGCCGAGCGAGAGCGGCCCGAACGACCCGGCGGTCACGGCCAGCGCATAAGCCCCCAGCGTCACGGCCAGCAGTACGGTGCCCATGGTGTCGAAACGCCGGGCCGAGGTTCCCGACGCACTGTCCGCAGGCAACCGGAGGGTGAGCGCCAGCGCGAGCGCCCCGACCGGCACGACAGCCAAAAAGATCGCTCGCCAACCGAATACATCGATCAGCGCACCGCCGAGGGACGGCCCGAGCGCCGTGCCGACGGCCGACATCGTGCCAAGCAGCCCCATCGCGCTACCCGTGCGATGTTCGGGCACGACCGCGCCGACCGAGGCCATCGTCAGCGCCATCATGCACGCCGCACCAATCCCTTGCAGCGCCCGCGCGGCGATCAGGAGCGCCAGATTCGGAGCGAGACCGCACAGCAGCGTCGCGACGGTGAACACCGCGATACCGAGCACCAGTAACCGACGGCGGCCGACCAGGTCGCCGAGCCGACCGACCCCGACGATCAGCGTCGTGATGGCCAACAGGTAGGCGATCACGATCCACTGGACCTCGTGGAAGGACGCGTCCAGCGCCACCGCCATCGACGGCAGGCCCACGTTGGCGATGCTGATGCTCAGCGACGGCAGCAGCATCGACAGCGAGAGTGCGGTGAGCACCCAGCTCGGTGCGCGAAGGCCCACCGGCTCGTGCCCGACGCCGGGAGGTGTTGCTGATCTGGACATGAAGGTCTTCCTCCTGGCTTCGACGGTGTGCCTCGAACGTAGGTTCCGTTCCGAACTGGCGGAAGACGCAAAGAAGTAAAGCCAACTGTGCACCGGACGCCAGGTGTGCGATCCTGTCCGCATGGCGCGGCCCGATCTGAACTTGCTCGTCACCCTGGACGTTCTGCTCGAGGAGGGCAGCGTGACGCGGGCGGGCGAACGGCTCGCACTGAGTCCGTCCGCGATGAGCCGCGCGCTCGCCCGGCTCCGGCGCGCCACCGGAGACCCGTTGCTGGTGCGGGCGGGACGCGGCCTGGTCCCCACTCCCCGTGCCGTCGAGTTGCGCGAACGGGTGCGCGGGCTCGTCCAGGAAGCCGAAGCGGTGTTGCGGCCGGTCGAAACTCTCGATTTGGCCACGCTGCGAAGGACTTTCGCGCTGCGCGGCAGCGATGGGTTCGTCGAGCGATTCGGGCCCGCGCTGGTTGCCGAGGTCGCCGAGGCGGCGCCGGGCGTGCGCTTGCGGTTCCTTCAGAAGACCAAGAAAGACACCGCGCCCTTACGCGAGGGCGTCGTCGACCTGGAAACCGGCGTCGTCGAGAACGCGCTGCCCCCGGATGTGCTCAGCAAACCACTGTTCACCGACCGCTTCATCGGCGTGGTCCGCGCCGAGCATCCCCTCGGCACCGGGAAGGTGACCGCCGCACGGTACGCCGCGGCGCGCCACGTGCACGTCTCCCGTCGCGGACTGACCGCCGGACTCGTGGACGAGGCGCTGGAACCGACCGGCCACCGCCGCGACGTCGTGACCGTCGTGGACGGCTTCGGCGCGGCGCTGGCGCTCGCGCGAGCCACCGACCTCGTCGCCACGGTGCCGCGGCGGCACACGGCGAACCTGCGTGCGGGACTGCGCTCGTTCGAATTGCCTTTCCGTGCCCCGGAAGTGACGATCTCTCTGCTGTGGCACGTCCGGCTCGGCGCGGACCCGGCGCACCGGTGGTTGCGCGATCGCGTCTCGGCGGTGTGCCACTTCGAGGACGACTGACCCACCGATGTCGGCGCGACCTGCTACCTTCCGCGGCATGGTGATCGACGGAAGCTCCGCGCACGGAGCGCCTCTGGTGGAGCGCGTGATCGAGGCGGTGCGGCAAGACCCGGGAGCTTCCATGCTCCCACACCGGCACGTGCCGTGGGTGACGGGAGCCCCGCGGCCGATGGCGGCGGATGTGTTGGCCGAGACCGTCTTTCCCTCCGGGCATCCGTTGTCGCCGAGTCTGCGGGCGTGGCTGGCCTTCGACATCGGCCTGCTGGAGCGCTGCGACTGGTTCGGAACGGACGGCGGCTTCGCACCCCGGCGGCTCGACGAGCTGGTCCGCGACGAACTCGGCGAGCCATGGGCCGAGTGTTATGCCTCGCTCGCCGAGCGTTTCGAGGAGTGCTTCCTTCTCCCGGGCGGCTCGGACTCGCGCCGGATCCTCGCCGTCGGCGAAACGGATTCGGAGGGCGAGTATCCCGTCCTCGCCCTGGACGTCGACGACCTGCCGTTCGTCGGTTTGATGTATCCCGGCATCGATGTCTACCTGGCCGACCGGGCGGGACTCATCCGTACCGAATTTCCTACTTACACAGCGCTTTTCGATCACGCTGCTTACAGCAGGCGGTTGCGTCAGCACGCCAGGTCGTGGTTCGCGGGAGGAGCCTACGCCGAGTTTCCATTCTGATCCGAAGCTGGACGAGGGTACCGCGACGGCGGCGCAGCCCACCGCCGCTACATCGAGGCGGGTCCACCAAAAGAAACCCGGCAGACCAGCGCGGCACTACGGACGCAAAAGATGTTCTCCGGCAAGGTGAATCGCTTCGAGTTTGGTGTACCCGGGATGGTCCGCGACGATGAAGTGGCGGCCGATGGCCAGCGCGAAGGTCAGCATGCATCGCGCCTCGATCTCGTCGGGATCGTCGAGGAAGGCGCCGAACATCTTGCGCAGGAAGTCCATTCGCTTGTTGTCGATGCGCCGCAGCCGCGCCGCGACGGATTCGTCGCGGTTGGCCCAGGCCCGGATCGCGAGATCAATCCGGTGCAGGTCCTCGGAGAAGGTCAGTTGGCCGACGCGCCGGATGCGCTCGGCGGCGTCGCCGCCCTCGGCGTCGGCTTGGGCGATGACCTCTGTGGTGCAGCGGCGTTCCCACTCGTCGAGCATCTCCGCCAGAAACGCGGCGCGGCCGTCGAAGTGCCCGTAGAACCCGCCCTTCGTCACTCCGAGTGCGGCGGCGAGCGTTTCGACACGGACCGCGTCGGGGCCTCCCCCGGCGAGCGCGTCGAGACCCGCCGCTATCCAGCGGGCGCGTGTCGTGCGGGCCACAGCGGGAATCGGGGTCACCTCCATTGATCGCCTCTCGTTTATACGGTACCGTACAAACGAACTGTACGGTACCGTATAAAAGGGAAGGCGAACCGATGAACGCCGGAAAGTCGTTGCTGCGCTGGGCGAGCGGGATCATGATCGTCCTCGGCACCGGCCATCTCATCCTGTTGGCACTCTTCGCGTGGAGCGACATCACCGACTGGGTGGATCGCGGAGTGTGGGCGGCCGTCCCGCTCGGCCTCACCGACGAGGAGGAGACGGTCGCGTCCACGCAGAACGCGCTGACCTTCTGGAGCGGTCCCGGCAGCTTCGCCGTGCCGTTGATTCTGTTGGGCTGTCTCACTTGGCATCTCGCGCGGCGCGGCGTGCCAGTGCCCGCCTGGGTCGGCTGGGCTTTGGCAGTGTGGTGTGCCGTGGGCGGCGTGCTTCTCGTGCCCTCCCCGTACTTCGCCGGCACAGTCGCCGGAGTCCTGGTCGTCTTGGCGGCGCGACAGGGCGATCGGTCGGTCACGGCACGAGAGCGGACGATGGACCCGGCCTGACGTCGCCCGGTAGCGTCACGGCCGGGCGGTGGCGAGGAGGCTATCGACCGTCCCGAGACCCCGGGTCGAGCGAGAAGTACTCCGACTGCCGCGGGCGGGCGGCCAAGGCGAGGGCGGCGGCGACCTCGTCGATGCCGCCCGACAGCGGCGCGATGGTCACGCGCACCGCTTCCGGATGACCGCGATCGGCCACGAAGAAGGGGCCGCCGGGGGCTACGCGGATTCCGTTGGCCGCCAAGTGGATCAGGGCGGTGCGCTCGTCGGCGACCGGTAGCCAGGCGTTGAGGCCCTGCCCTTCGGCGAGCCGGGCGCCGTGATGCCGAAGCGCGTCGGCGAGGGCGCGGCGGCGGACCTGATATTGCTCGCGCGCGTGGTCGACGGTGCGGGTGACGGTGTCGTCGCGAAGCATCTCGTGCAGCAGGCGCTGCAGGATGCGCGGCGTCCAACCCGGCCCGAGGACCCGAGTGGCGACGATCCGGTCGATGATCTCCTCGGGACCGGACAGGGCCGCGATCCGCAGGTCGGGACCGTGCGATTTGGAGTAGCTGCGGACGTGTAGCACCCGGTCGGGCAGCCAGCGGCCGAGGCTGATGTCCTCGGCGGGGACGACGGCTCCGGAGTGATCGTCCTCGATGATCATGCAGCGGTGATCGCCGCGGCGCAGGATCGCGACGAGCTCCTCGGCGCGCTCGGTGCTCATCGACGCGCCGGTGGGATTCTGCGCGCGTGGTTGCAGAACCGCCGCGGTCGCGCCGGTGGCCACCGCCCGCGCGAACTCGTCGGGCAGCACCCCTTCCGCGTCCATGCGCACCGGAACGATCTGTGCGCCAATGGATTCCAGGTAGTCGAGAATGTGCGGGAAGGTGGGATCCTCGACGATCACCCGATCACCGAATCGAACGACGGCCTGCAGGCTGCGGGCGACCGCGTCCATGGCGCCGTCGACGACGGTCAGCGCGCCGGACCCGGTGGGCCAGTCCGCCTGCAACAACCGCCCGAGCTCGGGAACCACCGGCGCCTGGTGGTAGTCGGTGGTCTCGGCGTTCAGGGCCAGCCGGGACAGGATCGATCCGATCTCGGGCAGCAGCGCCGGATCGGGCGTGCCGAGCGAGAGGTCCAGCCGGGCGGAGCTCGCGCCGCGTGTCATGCTGTCGGTCCGGGAGGACCCCGCCCTGGCCCCGCCGTCGGCGACGAACGTCCCGCTCCGACCGCGGGACACCACCAGCCCCGCCTGCGCCAGTGCCCGCCAGCCGTGACTCACGGTCGCCGGACTGACCCCGAGACGGCTCGACAGCTCCCGCACCGTGGGCAGCCGGTCACCGGCGCGTAGCTCGCCGCTGGTGATCAGCCGGGCGATGGCGCCCGCGATACCCGCGGGAGTGGGGTCATCGATCTGGATTCGGTCGTTCGTTTCCATGCCTCGATCACCTCGCGAGATTTACACTTTCGGCACCGACTGAAATATTCAGGAAATGTTTACCTTCGAAGATAACATAACCAACTTCGGTAGGGAGATCGACAGGTGACGACAATCAAAGCCGCCATCACCCAGGCGACGTGGACCGGCGACAAGAAGTCGATGCTGGCCAAGCACGAAGGTTTCGTCGAGCAGGCCGCCGCCGCGGGCGTGCAGATCATCTGCTTCCAAGAACTGTTCTACGGACCGTATTTCGGCAACGTGCAGGACAAGAAGTACTACGAGTACGCCGAATCCGTGCCGGGTCCGACGACGGAGCGGTTCGCGGAACTGGCCAGGGAGCACCGGATGGTGATGGTGCTTCCGGTGTACGAGGAAGACCAGCCCGGCGTGCTCTACAACACCGCCGCGGTGATCGACGCCGACGGCACCTACCTGGGCAAGTACCGCAAGCACCACATTCCGCAGCTGTCCGGCTTCTGGGAGAAGTTCTATTTCCGGCCGGGCAACCTGGGCTACCCCGTCTTCGACACCGCCGTGGGCAAGGTCGGTGTCTACATCTGCTATGACCGCCACTTCCCGGAGGGCTGGCGCGCCTACGGATTGGCGGGCGCGGAACTCGTTTTCAATCCGTCCGCGACCAAACCCGGTTTGTCCGAACGACTGTGGGAGCTGGAGCAACCCGCCGCGGCGGCCGCCAACCAGTACTTCATCGGCGCGAACAACCGCATCGGTACGGAGACGGAGGAGTTCGGCGACGACGCCGTGACCTTCTACGGCACTTCGTATTTCGTCGACCCGCGCGGCTGCTACGTCGGCGAGCGGGCCTCCACCGACACCGACGAACTGGTGGTACGCGAACTCGATCTGGACCTGGTGCGCGAAGTCCGCGGCGACTGGCAGTTCTATCGCGACCGGCGACCGGATTCCTACGACGCCATCGTGGCGCCCTGAACCAGGAGGGACCATGGGTACCACACTGATCACCGGAGGAACGGTCGTCTCGGCGACCGGGCGCGGCGCGGCCGACATCCTGGTCGACGGCGAACGCATCGTCGCGCTGCTGGAGCCGGGCACGACGGCGCTCGGCGCGAACCTGGCCGAAACGGTGGACACCGTCATCGACGCGACCGGCAAGTACGTCGTCCCGGGCGGCATCGACGCGCACACCCACATGTCGATGCCGTTCGGCGGCACAACGGCTTCCGACGATTTCGAGAGCGGCACCAGGGCCGCCGCCTGGGGCGGAACCACCACGATCATCGACTTCGCGGTGCAGAAGTTCGGTGAGCGCGTGCAGGATTCCTTGGACACCTGGCACAAGATGGCGTCGGGCCAGTGCGCGATCGACTATTCGTTCCACCAGATCATCGGCGACGTCGACAACGAATCCCTGGCCGCGCTGCGCAGGATGCCGGACGAGGGCATCACCAGCTTCAAGCTTTTCATGGCCTACCCGGGAGTCTTCTACAGCGACGACGCGCAGATCCTGCGCGCCATGCAGATCGGCGCGAACACCGGTTTGCTCACCATGATGCACGCCGAGAACGGCCCCGCCATCGACGTTCTCGTCGAGCAACTGCTGGCCGAGGGCAAGACCGACCCCTATTACCACGGCATCGCACGCGCCTGGCAGCTGGAGGAGGAGGCGACGCACCGCGCGATCATGCTCGCCGATCTCACCGGCGCACCGCTGTACGTGGTGCACGTGTCGGCGAAGCAGGCCGTGGCCCAGTTGGCCGCGGCTCGGGACCGGGGCAGCAACGTCTTCGGTGAGACCTGCCCGCAGTACCTGTACCTGTCCTTGGAGGACAACCTCGGCGCGCCCGGTTTCGAAGGCGCGAAGTGGGTGTGCTCGACCCCGCTGCGCTCGCGGCGCGAAGAGCATCAGGACCAGGTGTGGCAGGCGTTGCGCACCAACGACCTTCAGATGGTGTCCACCGACCACTGCCCCTTCTGCATGAAGGGACAGAAGGACATGGGTATCGGCGATTTCTCCAAGATTCCCAACGGCATCGGCACCGTCGAGCACCGTATGGACCTGATGTACCAGGGCGTCGTCGAGGGCCGCATCACCCTGGAGCGCTGGGTGGAGATCACCTCGACCACCCCGGCCCGGATGTTCGGCCTCTACGGGCGCAAGGGCGTGCTCGCACCGGGCGCGGACGCCGACATCCTGGTCTACGACCCGGACGGCCACACCTCCATCGGCCTCGGCAAGACCCATCACATGAACATGGACCACTCGGCGTGGGAGGGCTACGAGATCGACGGCCGCGTCGACACCGTGCTCTCGCGCGGCAAGGTCGTGGTCGCGGACGGCGAGTATCGCGGCCGCAAGGGTGACGGGCAGTTCGTGCGCCGCGATCCGTGCCAGTACTTGATCTGAGGAGACGCCATGCAATTCGGAGCGGTACTACAGTGCGATCCCCCGGCGGCGCGCACCGTCCAATTGGCGAAACTGGCCGAGGCGCATGGGTTCAGCCATCTGTGGACCTTCGACTCGCACCTGCTGTGGCAGGAGCCTTATGTGCTCTACAGCCAGATCCTGCACGAGACGAAGCGAATCATGGTGGGGCCCATGGTGACCAACCCGGCGACCCGGGACTGGACGGTCACGGCGTCGCTGTACGCCACACTCAACGAGGCCTACGGCAACCGGACCATCTGCGGCATCGGGCGCGGCGATTCGGCGGTACGCGTCGGCGGCGGCAAGCCCACCACACTGAACACGCTGCGCGAATCCATCCACGTGATCAGGGAACTGGCCAACTCGCGACCCGTCGAATACGGCGGCAGCACCGTGCAGTTCCCCTGGAGCGTCGGCTCGACGCTGGACGTCTGGGTGGCCGCCTACGGACCGAAAGCGCTGGCGTTGACCGGCGAGGTGGCCGACGGCTACATCCTGCAACTCGCCGACCTCGACATCGCCGAGTGGATGATCGGCGCCGTGCGGAAGGCGGCGGAGGCGGCGGGCCGCGACCCCGGTTCGCTCGAGATCTGCGTGGCCGCACCGATGTACATCGGCACCGACCGCAAGCACATGCGCGACCAGTGCCGCTGGTTCGGCGGGATGGTCGGCAACCACGTCGCCGACATCGTCGCGCGCTACGGCGCCAGCGGTGCGGTGCCGCCCGCGTTCACCGAATACATCGCGGACCGAACGGGTTACGACTACAACCAGCACGGCCGGGCGGGAAACGTGCACGCCGACTTCGTCTCCGACGACATCGTCGAACGGTTCTGCCTGCTCGGCACCGCCGACGAGCACATCGCCAAACTCCGACGGCTCGCCGACCTCGGCGTCGATCAGTTCGCGGGCTACCTGCAACACGACAACAAAGAGGAAACCATGCGCGTCTACGGCGAAACCATCATTCCGCAACTGCGGCAAGCTATTACGGCGACGAAGGTCACGGCATGACCGCCGTGCGCGTCGACTTGGACGCGCGCGCCTACGAACTCGACCGCAGCCATGTGTTCCACTCGTGGTCGGCGCAGGCCGCGCTGCAGCCGGTGGTGCTCGCGGGCGGTCGCGGCTGCCGGGTGTGGGACCACGCGGGCCGCGAATACCTCGATTTCGCCAGTCAGATGGTCAATGTGAACATCGGCCACCAGCATCCGGTGGTCACGGCCGCGATCGCCGACCAGGCCGCGCGCCTGGCCACCATCGGACCGGCCACCGCCAACCTGCGACGCGGCGAAGCGGCCCAGCGGATCACGGCCCTCGCGCCGGACGGTCTGGACAAGGTGTTCTTCACCAACGGCGGCGCGGACGCCAACGAGAACGCCATCCGGATGGCACGGCTGCACACCGGCCGCGACAAGGTGCTCTCCACCTACCGCTCCTACCACGGCAATACCGGCGCCGCCATCGTCGCGACCGGCGATTGGCGGCGGATGCCGAACGAATACGCGCGCGGCCACGTGCATTTCTTCGGCCCCTACCTGTATCGCAGCGAGTTCTGGGCGAGCACCCCCGAGGAGGAGAGCGAACGCGCGCTGCGGCACCTGGAGCGGGTCGTGCAGTGCGAAGGACCCGCGACCATCGCCGCGATCCTGCTGGAGACCGTGCCGGGCACCGCGGGCATCCTGGTGCCGCCGCCCGGCTACCTCGCCGGCGTCCGTGCCATCGCCGACCGGTACGGCATTGTGCTGATCCTCGACGAGGTGATGTGCGGATTCGGCCGCACCGGACGGTGGTTCGCGTTCGACGGCTACGACGTGACGCCCGATCTGATCACCTTCGCCAAGGGCGTCAACTCCGGTTACGTCCCCGTGGGCGGCGTCGTCATCTCCGACGCGATCGCTCGCACCTTCGACGACACCGTCTTCCCCGGCGGCCTCACCTACAGCGGGCATCCGCTGGCCGCGGCGTCGATCGTGGCCGCGCTGGACGTGATGGCCGACGAGGGCATCGTCGCCCATGCCGAACGCATCGGCCGCACCGTGCTCGGCCCCGCGCTCGCGCGACTGGCCGACGACTGCCCGGTGATCGGCGAGGTACGCGGCGAAGGCGTGTTCTGGGCCGTCGAACTCGTCGCCGATCGCGCCACCCGCGAACCCGTGTCGGCCGCCACCATGGCGCGGGTGAAATCCGACCTGATCGCCAGGGGCTACCTGCCGTTCCTGGCCGACAACCGCATTCACGTCACGCCGCCCTGCGTGGTGACCGAGGCCGAGATCGCCGAGGGCGCCGCCATCCTGCGTGACGTACTGACCGCCCTGCCAGCCGAGGAGATCCGATGACGAATCCCGCGACCACCGACATCGTCGACCACTGGGTCCACGGCAAGCCGTGGACCGGCGAATCCGAACGCACCGCACCGGTTTTCGATCCGGCGCTCGGCGTCGCGCAGCGCAGCGTCCGGATGGCCACCGCCGAGGACGTGGGCGCCGCCGTCGCCGCCGCCGCGGCGGCGCTGCCCGGCTGGGCCGACTCCTCCATCGCCACCCGGCACCGGTTCCTGCTGAACTTCCGGGAACTGCTCAACTCACGCAAGGACGAACTGGCGAGCATCCTGACCGCCGAGCACGGCAAGGTGCTCGCCGACGCGGCGGGCGAGGTCGCCCGCGGGCTCGAGGTCGTCGAGTTCGCGCTGTCCATGCCGCATCTGCTCAAAGGCGAGTTCAGCCAGAACGCCTCGACCGGGATCGACGTGTACTCGGTGCGCGAACCGGTCGGCGTCGTCGGCATCATCAGTCCGTTCAACTTCCCGGCCATGGTGCCGCTGTGGTTCTTCCCGATCGCGATCGCCGCGGGAAACACGGTGGTGCTCAAGCCCAGCGAGAAGGATCCGTCGGCGGCGAACTGGCTCGCCGAACTCGCGGCCGACGCCGGTCTGCCCGCGGGCGTGCTGAATGTCGTGCACGGGGACAAGGAGGCCGTCGACGCGCTGCTCACCCATCCGCGGGTCGCGGCGATCTCGTTCGTCGGCTCCACCCCGATCGCCGACTACGTCTACCGGACCGCGGGCGCGCACGGCAAACGGGTGCAAGCGCTCGGCGGCGCCAAGAACCACATGCTCGTTCTGCCGGACGCCGACCTGGACTTGGCCGCCGACGCGGCGGTCAACGCGGGCTTCGGATCGGCGGGCGAACGGTGCATGGCGGTGAGCGTGGTGCTCGCGGTCGACACCATCGCCGACGACCTGGTGGAACGCGTCGCGGCACGGATGACCGGCCTGCGCACTGGAGACGGCCGCCGAGGCTGCGACATGGGGCCGCTGATCACCCGCGAGCACCGCGACCGTGTCGCCGCCTACCTCGACACCGCCGTCGCCGACCAGGCGCGGGTCGTGGTCGACGGCCGCGACAGCGCCGTCGACGGCGACCCCAACGGGTTCTGGCTCGGACCGAGCCTGATCGATCGGGTGCCGGTGACCTCGGCGGTCTATCGCGACGAGATCTTCGGACCCGTGCTCTCGGTGGTGCGGGTCGAGGGCTTCGAGCAGGGCGTCGAGATCGTCAACGCCTCGCCCTACGGCAACGGCGTCGCGATCTTCACCAACGACGGCGGCGCGGCGCGGCGCTTCCAGCGACAGGTGCACGTCGGCATGATCGGAGTGAACGTGCCGATCCCGGTCCCGGTGGCCTACCACAGTTTCGGCGGCTGGAAGGCGTCGCTCTTCGGCGACGCGAAAGCATACGGCCCCAACGGATTCGCGTTCTTCACCAGGGAGAAGGCGATCACCTCCCGCTGGCTCGACCCCAGCCACGGCGGCATAGACCTCGGTTTTCCGCGGAACAGTTAGCACCACCGAAGCACGAAGGACACTCGATGACAGACACTCGGGTACGGCCGCTGGACGGCGCGCCGGGCAGTTCCACGCTGGTCAACGACGACTTGGCCCCCACCACCGAGGCGACGGCGACCTGGCGTACCTGGGACATCTTCTGTCTCTGGATGACCTCGGCGCACAGCATCGCCAGCTACGGGTTCGCCGTCGGCATGCTCGCGCTCGGCATGACCGGGTGGCAGACCATGCTCGCCCTGTTCACCGGCGTGCTCGTGCTGTGGTTGGGCAGCAATCTGGTCGGCGTCGCGGGACA
Organism: Nocardia sp. CNS-044; assembly: GCF_059570515.1. NCBI lineage: Bacteria > Bacillati > Actinomycetota > Actinomycetes > Mycobacteriales > Nocardiaceae > Nocardia > Nocardia sp. CNS-044. The sequence continues at coordinate 117,599 of NZ_JCANSX010000011.1, read as the reverse complement.
GAAGGTCGGGGTGCCGTTCCCGGTCTTCGCCCGCGCCGCGTTCGGCGTGTTCGGCGCCAACGTTCCCGCGCTGCTGCGGGCGATCGTCGCGGTGTTCTGGTACGGGATCCAGACCTATCTGGCGTCCACCGCGCTGATGGTGCTGCTGCTGCGGGTGTCGCCGGGGTTGGCGTCGTGGACCGAATCCAGTTTCCTCGGCTTGTCGACGCTGGGCTGGATCGCGTTCCTCGTGCTGTGGACGGTGCAGCTGGCGATCATCAACTACGGCATGGAAGTGGTGCGCAAGGCCTCGGACTTCGCGGGTCCCGCGGTGTGGATCGGCATGATCGCGCTGGCGATCTGGATTCTCGGCAAGGCCGAGTGGAGCATCGACTTCAACGCCCGTGCCGGTGCGCCGCTGTCGGGCGGTGCGACGGTGGCCGCGTTCGTGGGCGTCGCCTTCCTGATGGTGTCGTTCATGGCGGGTCCGCTCGTCAACTACGCCGACTTCGCGCGGTTCTCGCCCAGCAGGAAGGCGGTGCTGCGCGGCAACGCCTGGGGCATCCCGTTCAACGAGACCGCGTTCGTCGTGCTGTCGATCGTCATCTCGCTGGCCACGCTGAAGGTGTACGGGAAGGTGCTGACCGACCCGGTGCAGCTGGTCGCCGACATCGACAGCGATGTCGTGGTGGTCGTGGCCGCGGTGTTGTTCGCGACGGCGACTGTCGGCATCAACGTGGTTCTCAACTTCGTGTCCCCGGCCTACGACATCTCCAATGCCGCACCGCGATACATCTCGTTCCGCACCGGCGGCATCGTCACCGCCGTGCTGTCCATCCTGGTGATGCCGTGGAAGCTCTGGGAGAACCAGGATTTCATCATCTACTTCCTCGGCGGGGTCGGCGCGCTGATGGGCCCGGTGTTCGGCATCCTGATCGTCGACTACTACCTGGTGCGGCGGCAGCGCACGGCGGTCGCCGAGCTGTACTCCGACACCGCGGAGGGGCGCTACTACTTCTCCCGCGGGTTCAACCCGAAAGCCCTGGCGGCGCTGGGTATTTCGGGGACGGTGGCGGTGATCGTCGCGCTGGCTCCGGATTCCCAGGAGGTGACGGCGCTGTCGTGGCCCGTCGGCGCGGCGCTGGGCGCGGTATTGATGTACGCGTTCGACGCCGTCCGCCCGTCCGTGCCCGCTGACGCGCACGCGGAGTGATCATGAGTCGGGTCGGTTGGCGCGGCGGGAGCGGTCGGAAATCGACGTGACAAAGCGGGCGGCGACGATGATGCTGGCCGCATGTCGATCAGGAGCGGCGGCGCCGGGGACGTGGAGGCGATCGCGGAGCTGCACACCGCGAGCTGGCGGACGGCCTATGCGGGCATCATGCCGGACGAGTACCTGAGCGGGCCGCTCGAGACGGATCGGGCCGAGCTCTGGAGTCGACGCCTGACCGAGGCGGTGACGCCGGGACTGTTCGTCGCCGAGGATGCCGCGGCGTTGCTCGGCTTCGCTTATCTCGTTCCCACGGCGGACGGCCGGGTGCTGCTGGACAACCTGCACGCCCGGCCCGACAGTCGTGGCCGCGGGATCGGCAGCCGCCTGCTCGAGCACGGTCTGAAGTGGGCGGCGACCGAATTCCCCCGCCGCGCTGTGTATCTGGAGGTGTTGCGCGACAACACCGCCGCGATCGCCTTCTACGAACGGCGCGGCGGACGACGGACGGACGCGCGGATCGGGCGGTTCGAGGCCGGGTTCGAGTTGCCGGAGTACGAATACACCTGGGATCCGGCCGTCCCGGCGTGAAGATCCAGATCGCCCGCTGGAATACACTCCAACTCAGTCGTTAGCCAAAATTTAGCTGAGTGAGCGAGGAGTTGCCATGAGCGAGCGTCCGCGGTGGTATCGCGATCAACAGGCGTGGCGCGACCTACAGCAGTTCCTGCCCGAACGCCTCCGACTGACCGGCGACAACGAGCCCGCCGAGGAGTACTGGGACTGGCGTGGCCATCACGTGCACCTGGACCGGTATCCCCTGCCCGACGCTCCCGCCAAGGTCGTGCTGCACCACGGGGTCGGCACCAACGGCAGGCAGATGAGCTTGGTCGCGGGCGCGACGCTGGCCCAGCGCGGCTTCGAGACCGTCGCGCTCGACAACCTCGGCTACGGCCTGACCCAGGTCGCCGACGGCGCCGCGCCCGGCTATCACGACTGGATCCAGCTCACCACCGACTTCCTCGCCTACGAAAGCACCCGCGACGACCGTCCGATCGTGCTGTACGGCCTCAGCGCGGGCGGCATGCTCACCTACCACGTGGCGGCGCACGCACCGCGCGGCACGCTGCGCGGCATCATCGGCACGACCTTCCTCGACCCGCGCGACAAGACCGTCTGGCGGGCGGTCTCCCACGACCCCTTCCATGCCACTTTCGGCACCGCGGTCTTCAACTTCCTGGCCCGCACTCCGCTGCGTGGCGTCCGCTACCCGATGTCGGCGGCATCGAAGATGAGCGCGCTGTGCAACAACACGGACGCGATGAAAGTCTTTCTGCGCGACAAGACTTCGGCGGGGAGCTGGGTCTCGGCCAGGTTCTTCAGCGAGTTCGGCGCCTACTCTCCCGATATCGAGCCCGCCGATTTCGACGTGTGCCCCGTCCTGCACACCCAGCCCGCCGAAGACCACTGGACTCCGCTCGAGCTCAGCAAGCCGGTCACCAGCGCGATCACCAAGGCGCCTGTCACCACCGTCGTGCTCGACAACGCCGGGCACTACCCGCTCGAAGAACCCGGTTTGCGCCAAATGCACGACGCCATCACGGAATTCGTCACCCAGAACACGCGGTGAGGTCGGGCGGTGGGACAGTCGGGCGGCGGAACGCGTCGGCGCGATGCGGGCCGGTCGCCGCACGTGGCGCGCATTCACGGACAATCGCCACCGTTCCCCGATCCAAGTGGCAGCATCGATGAGGCAGGTCCCGGCCTCTTGGGTCGGCCAGCACCGGACCGCCGCGACGAGGCCGTCGCCGCGGACCAGAACCACGCGAAAGAGGTATTCCCGTGCCGGTCGATCCCGTCAACCCGGTACCCGCCGCGCCGCCGGCCACGCGGATGGCCGCGGCGGCGGTTCGCGGTTTGCTCCGATTGCCGCGTCGCACCAAGCGCGCACTCGCCGGTCCGGCGGTTCACCGCGACGGCAACGAGCTCGACCTCGACGCGCAGCTGCTCCTGCGAATCACCCGGACGCTGCCGAGGCCCGAGCCGAACCCGGTGACCCTGCGGACCCAAGCGCGCCGGATGGCGGCGATCGGCGCGGGGCGACGCGCGCCCGTCCGCGTCGACGACTGCACCGTCGCCGGCGCCGCGGGACCGATGCGGGCGCGGCTGTACGACCCCGGCGCGGCGAACGCCCTGCTGGTCTACTTTCACGGCGGCGGCTGGGTCATCGGCGATCTCGACACCCACGACGCGCTGTGCCGGACATTGGCATACACGGCCGGAATACGAGTCGTCGCGGTCGACTACCGGCTGGCGCCCGAGCATCCCTATCCCGCGGCGATCGACGACGCGGCGGCCGCGTTCCGCGACATCGTCGGTCGCGCGGACGAATTCGGCGTCGCGCCGGAACGCGTCGCGGTGGGCGGCGACAGTGCGGGCGGCCATCTGGCGGCGGTGCTGTGTCAGCGGATGCGTCGCGACGGCGGACCCGCTCCCCTGCTCCAGCTGCTGATCTACCCGCCCACCGACTTGACCGGAAAAGCCGAGTCCCGCAGAACATTCGCCGAAGGGTTCGCGCTCACTCGCACCGACATCGATTTCTTCGACCGCTGCTTCCTGCCACCCGACCTCGACCGCGCCCGACCGGATGTGTCTCCCCTGCGCGCCGAGACCACGGCCGGACTTCCCCGAGCCGTCGTGATCACGGCGGGTTTCGATCCGCTGCGCGACGAAGGCGAAGCGTACGCGAACCGGCTGCGAACCGACGGTGTGCCCGTCGCACTGCGCCGATTCGACGGCTACATGCACGGTTTCGTCAACAACGCGCTCGCCTTCGGCCCCGCGGTGCACGAGGTCGCCACGCTGCTCGCCGACGCCCTGTCCGCGTCAGGCGGCTCCTCGACCGACCCCGGAACGGACAGCGGACGAGACCGGGCGGCCACTGGCCCATCCAACTCCCCATAGACGGCCATTTCGGGCGCACCGCCCCGCGCCGTGTGGGGTGCGAGATAGACTCCGGCACAACGCTGTACGGGAGGTTCGGCCCTGGACGCACTGTGGACGTTCGTCATCGATCGGCGACACCAGCTGCTCGTCGACTCGTATCTGCATGTCTCGGCGGTGATCCAGTCGTTGCTGGTCGCGGCGCTGATCGCCGTGATCGTCGGCGTGCTCGTCTACCGCAGTCCGTTCGGTTCGGCGGCGGCGACGGCCGCGGCGAGCGCGATCCTCACGGTGCCCTCGTTCGCGCTGCTCGGCTTGCTGATCCCGGTGCTCGGACTCGGCGTCGGTCCGACGATCACCGCGCTCGTGCTCTACGCGCTGCTGCCCATCTTGCGCAACACCATCGTCGGCCTGGCCGCGGTGGATCCGTCGGTGGTCGACGCGGCGCGCGGAGTCGGGATGAACCGGATGCGCGTCCTCGCCGCCATCGAGCTGCCGCTGGCCTGGCCTTCCATCCTGACCGGGATGCGGGTCAGCACGCAGCTGATCATGGGCATCCTCGCGCTCGCCGCGTACGCCAAAGGGCCCGGGCTCGGCAATCTGATCTTCTCCGGGCTGTCCCGGCTCGGCAGCCCCAACGCCGTGCCGCAAGCGTTGAGCGGCACGGTGCTGATCATCGTGCTCGCGCTGCTCCTGGACGGTCTCTTCGTCGTCGTGGGACGACTGACCACCCCGAGGGGGATTCGTGACTGACACCGAGACCGGCGCGGTATCCGGCGTGCAGATCGTGCTCGACACGGTCACCAAACAGTATCCGGGACAGCGTGATCCAGCCGTGGACGCGGTGTCGCTGACCATTCCGGCCGGTGAGATCGTCGTCCTCGTCGGACCGTCGGGCTGCGGCAAGACCACGACCATGCGGATGATCAACCGACTGATCGAGCCGACCTCCGGCACCATCACCATCGGCGGACGCGATGCCGCGGACATGAATCCCGATCAGCTGCGCCGAGGCATCGGGTACTCGATCCAACAGGCCGGGCTCTTCCCGCACATGACGGTGGCCAAGAACATCGCGACCGTGCCCGGCCTGCTCGGCTGGGACCGCGCGCGGATCACCGCGCGGGTCGACGCGATGCTCGACCTCGTCGGCTTGGACCCGGACACCTTCCGCGGGCGCTACCCGCGCCAGCTCTCCGGCGGACAGCAGCAGCGCGTCGGGGTGGCGCGCGCGCTGGCCGCCGATCCGCCGGTGCTGCTCATGGACGAACCGTTCGGCGCGGTCGACCCGATCACCCGCGGGCTGCTGCAGGACGAATTGCTGCGTCTGCAGGCGGAACTCGGCAAGACCATCGTCTTCGTCACCCACGATTTCACCGAGGCGGTGAAGCTGGGCGACCGGATCGCGGTGCTCGGCGACCGGTCCCGGATTCTCCAGTACGACACCCCGGCCGCGATCCTCGCCGATCCCGCGGACGAGACCGTGGCGGGGTTCGTCGGCGCCGACGCCTCGCTCAAGCAGTTGACGTTGACCCGAGTCGGTGACGTGGAACTGGGCGACTGCCCGACGGCGGGGCAGGACGAACCGGTGGAGACGCTGCGCGCGGCACTCGCCGACCGGGACTGGGCGCTGATTCTCGACGATCGCCGACGGCCCCTACGCTGGGTGTCGGCCGAGCAGGTGACGAGCGCGCGGACGCTGGGCGAGGTGGGCAGCCCGATCGGTCAGACGCTGTCGCTGCGATCGACCCTGCAGGACGCGCTGGAGGCGCTGCTCGCCGAGCAGACCGCGACCGCAGTCGTCACCGATGCGCGCGGCGAGTACGCGGGATTGATCACGATCGACACACTGGTCGGGCACCTGTCCACGCTGCGGGCGCGCCACGGCGGGGATCGGTCCGCGGCCGAGGCGACGCCGTGACCGCGCCCCGCACCGCCGCGTCCGCCCCCGCCGCCGCACGCCGAGCTGAGAGTCTGCGGCTTCTCGTGCAGCCTGCTCTGGTCTCGGTGCTGACCGTCGGCGTGCTGGTGTGGGCATTCCGCCGGGATCTCACCGCCACTCAACGCGCGAGTATCAACGCGAGCAACATCGCCACCGTCACCTGGCAGCACGTGCTGCTCACCGCGACGGTGGTGCTGATCGTGGTGGCGGTGGCGGTGCCGCTCGGCACGCTGCTCACCAGACCCGGATATCGCGGTCTCGCACCGGTTTTCATCGGCATCGCCAACGTCGGCGCGGCCGCGCCCGCCATCGGGTTGATCGTGCTGTGCTACCTGGTGACGCGGACCACCGGGTTCTGGATCGGGGTCGCGCCGATCGCCTTCTACACCCTGCTTCCGGTGCTGCGCAATACGATCCTCGGCTATCAGCAGGTGGATCGCACGCTGGTCGACGCGGGACGCGGTCAGGGCATGTCGGCGGCGACGGTGTTGCGGCGCATCGAGTTTCCGCTGGCGGTGCCGTACATCCTTGCGGGACTGCGTACTTCGCTCGTGTTGGCGGTCGGCACCGTCACGCTGTCGTTCCTGGTCAGCGCGGGCGGGCTGGGGATTCTCATCGACACCGGGTACAAGTTGCGCGACAACGTCACCCTGGTGGTCGGCGCGGTGCTCGCGGTGGCGTTGGCCCTGCTCGTCGACTGGCTCGGGGCGTTGGCGGAACGCTTTCTCGGACCGAGAGGCCTGCGATGAGGTGGCTGATCGTGCTCGCGGTGGCGATACTGACGCTCGCCGGGTGCGGTTTGGAGTCGGGTGGCGCCGTGCCGCTGCGCGTCGGACCCGGCAGCATCCAGCCGGTGCCGGAACTCGACGGGGTCACGATCACCGTCGGCTCCAAGGACTTCACCGAGCAGAACATCCTCGGCTATCTCATCGAGTTCGCCATGACAGCGGCGGGCGCCAACGTCCGCGATCTGACCAACATCCAAGGCTCCAACAGCCTGCGCGACGCGCAATTGCACGGCCAGGTCGACGTGGCCTACGACTACACCGGCACCGGCTGGATCAACTACCTCGGCAACGAGACCCCGGTGCCGAGCGAACTCGGGCAGTTCGAGGCGGTCCGCGACGCCGACCGCGCGGAACACGGGATGGTGTGGACGGCGATGGCGCCGATGAACAACACCTACGCCCTGGTGACGAGCAGCCGCACCGCCGAGCGGACCGGCGTCCGGACGCTGTCGGACTACGCGCGGCTGATCGAGGCCGACCCCGCGGCCGCCGCCACCTGCGTCGGCACCGAATTCAACGTCCGGCAGGACGGTTATCCGGGAATGGCGCGCAAATATGACATCGACGTCGGCAAGGTGCGCAAGCAGATCATGCAGGACGCCCTCGTCTACCAGGCGACGGCCGACGCGGCGCAGTGCCGCTTCGGCTCGGTCGCCGCGACCGACGGACGCATACCCGCGCTGAATCTCGTGCTCCTGCGGGATGATCGGGCCTTCTTTCCGAAGTACAACGCGGCGTTGGTGCTGCGCGCCGACTTCCACGAAGCGCATCCGCGGATCGCCGAGATCATGACACCGATTTCCGCGTTGCTCACCAACGAGGTGATCACCGAGCTGAACCGGCAGGTCGACGTGGACGGTCGCGAACCCGCCGAGGTCGCTCGCGATTGGCTTGTCGGACACGGGTTCGTCACCGCCGAGTAGATCGCACATGTGCGGGCAATCCGTCCTCGGCGAGCGAGCCGAATGCGACCGGACAGCGCTCCGCTAGCAAACTGGGCGGAGTTCGCTCGCTGGGCCGAAAACACGCTGATTACCAGCCATATCGGCGCGCTACGAGAGACGGCTGATCGGCCAGTCGCCCGGTAGGTCGAGCCAGGCGCCGATCATGCGGATGGCGGTGAGCAGCGCCTGGATTTCGTCGAGGCCGGACGCCACGGCGTGGCGGCTGCCGTCGATGCGGAACGGGCACACGTAGAACTGGTTGTCGGAGGAGGAGATCGGGCGGCCGATGGTGATGGTGTGCGGGCCGTCGGCGGCGATCAAGGTGCGGATCGCGAGCAGATCACCGAGCTCGTATTCCATTCCAGGGTCGTGCGCTATGTCGTCGCGGGTGGGTGGGGCGGGGAAGCCGAGCTCGGCGGGTCCCGCGACCGTGAATTGCGCGCCGGCCTCGTTCGCTTGGGTCAGCTGCGCGCCGATCTCCACCAGCGCGCGATACAGAGCCGCCAACGCGTCCACCCCGCTTGCCCTCGACTCGCCCCAGCCCTGAATTCGGAAGCCGCACACGTCACCTCCGGCGCCCGCCGCCGGTCGCGGCCTGCCGACTTCGATCAGAACCGACCGATCCCCGTCGGCGACCATTCGTTTGGCAATCACCTCACCCAGGCGATCGATCACCGGTACACCTCCCGCCTTCCGGCCGATCCGCCGGACATGTTGCGCCCGTTCGTTCCACAGCGACGGTCCTCGTGATACCCGCCCACCAACGGGCTTAACCGGCCGCCACCCTTGTGATACCGAACGAGAAGTGCCAGTCACGTTTTGATCACGGACAGGACGGGTACCACAACCGGCATGACTCCGATGAACGAGCGACCTGCACAGATCGTCGGCATCGAACGCGGAACCGCCGTGCTCGGCGGCATCATCGCGCTGGCTCTCGGCTGCGGAGTAGCGGTCATCACCGGGTCCCTATCGGCCGCCCTCGGCTCTTTCGCCGCCGTCTGCATCGGCATGATCGTGCTGGTGCCCGCGATCGGCCGCCCACCCCGCCGACCCACCAACTCGATTCGCGTTTCCTGACTTTCGCCCGAGGTGCTGCGAGTTCACGTGACTCCGCAGAGCACGCTTCTACTCGACGGCACCCGCCGCCGCGCACCCACCGGCCGAAGCCGCGGCACGAACCCGAACCAACCACAGACCGCCTTATGACTACCGTCGATAGAGAAATGGTTTCGACGGTAGTCATAAGGCGGCTCTTCGCACTTCGACAACCGCCATTTCTCACCCGCCGATTGTCGACTACACGGATCCAGCCCAACGCAACTCGGCCGTCCGGCATCGATGGATCGCGCCCTGCCGGTGATCGGTCAACACCTGGAGCTTGGATCGGCCAGCGTGGGAGCCCAAGAGCCCGCTCGGCACCGTCCAGCTCGGCTGACCCGCTCGGCTCAGCACCGGTTGAGGGGCTCGGTGCCCCCTTCGGCTCGGCACCGCTTTCACAGCATGCCCGCGTAGGGGCCCGGTACGGCGCCGACCGTGAGAAGAGGCAGACCAGGATCAGCGGGTGGCGTAGCCGCGGGGCCCGGGGGTGGGAGTGCGCTTGGAGGGGGGTTTGCCTTTGGATTTGGCGGGGGATTTGCGGTTCACGAGGGTCATGTCGCCGTTGTAGTGGGCGAGGACGCGGTGGTCCATGACGGCGCGCCAGAGTGGGGGGATGGCGGCGAGGACGACCATGGTGGCGTAGCCAGCAGGTAGCTGGGGGGCCTCCTGTGAACTACGCAGGGTTTGGTAGCGGCGACCCGGGTTCGCGTGGTGGTCGCTGTGGCGTTGCAAATGGAACAGGAAGATATTGGTGACCAGGCGGTCGCTGTTCCAGCTGTCGCGCGGCGAGCAGCGCACGTAGTTGCCGTTCGGGCGGCGGCCCCGCAGCAGGCCGTAGTGCTCGACGTAATTCACCGTCTCCAGCAAGCCTGCGCCGATCAGCGCCTGCAGCGCCAGGAAGGGGATCACCTTCGGGCCGAAGAGCACGATCATCGAGCCGAACAGCGCGATGCTCATCGACCACGCCTGCAGCAGATGGTTCTCCAGGGTGAACCAGCGCTTGCCCTTGCGGGACAGGCGTTCCCGCTCCAAGGCCAGCGCCGAGCGGAACCCGCCGAACATGCTGCGCGGCAGGAACTCCCACAGCGTCTCGCCGTAGCGGCCGCTCGCCGGGTCCTCCGGCGTCGCGACGCGCACATGGTGGCCGCGGTTGTGCTCGACGAAGAAATGACCGTAACCGGATTGCGCGAGAGCGATCTTCGCCAGCCACCGTTCCAGGTGTTCGACCCGGTGACCGAGCTCGTGCGCGGCGTTGATGCCGATACCGGACACCACACCGAGGGTCACGGCAAGCCCGAGCTTGTCCGCGAGGCTCAATTCCGTTCTGGACCACAGGAATCCCGCGATCATCAGTCCGATGAACTGCATCGGCAGGAAAAGGTATGTGCACCAACGATAATAACGATCGTTGGACAATGCCTCGTAGTCCTCGTCGCGTGGATTGCTTCCGTCGTCACCCACCGCCCAGTCGAGCAGCGGGATGACCACGAACACGATGATCGGACCGATCCACCAAAACAGTTCCAGCCCAGTATGAGCCACCAGTTGTGAGGGAAGTAGTGCGCACCCCGGCGCGATCAATCCGAATACCCAGAGATACCGCTTGGGGTCGCGTGCTTGCGTATTTTTCAAGACAGTCATAGCCATCCCGCTGATCCAACAGAACACAACCCGGACAGAGTGTGCCGCCGAAAACGGTTACGCTAAATCGGTCGCTCCAGGATAACTGTTTCCCGGCAGCATTCCAGCAAACCGCGAAAATAGTCTTCTGACCGGGCGACTTCGCCGCCGATATCGCACACCGGCGATCGGTCGGCCCGGACGAGCCCGAGATCGGTGCGCCGGGACCAGTTCTCGCCCCGCGCACCTTCGACGTCGTGGAATATCGCCGCAGACGGGCACACTCGGGTACGGAATCGGCGAACTCCACCGAGCTCGAGCCGCTGTCCATGGCCACCGGGAGATGCCGACCGCGCAATGGTCGCAATATCGCAACGAAATGGCGGCTTTCCGTCGAACGCGATACTCTCCCCCGCGCGAAAGTGCGGCAACCATGCCGCGAAGCGCGATTCGCGCCGAATCACAGCCCCTCAGCCCCGGCCGAACACCCCCATCACGAACGAATGCGCGGCACAAACAGGACATCGTCCGCCCCATGGCGATACGTCCGGTGTCCGAATGTGCCGCGCATCCGCTGCTACGGCAGCGCCCCGCAGTTGGTGGGCGCCGGAGCATCCGAGAGCCGATCCATCATCCACTGCTGAGAGGCGATCAGCGCCGGGAAGAACGCCAGCACATGGGTGCCGACAACCCCGGACATGCTGGGAATCTGACCGTTCGCCTCCAGCTGAACCGGCACGCCGCGGCTGCACCAGCTGGCCGCCATGGCGTGGATGGGCGGGAACGGCGCGCCCTCGTCGTTCGGCGCCGAGGCGACGAGCACGGGCACATTCGGAGTGAGTCCGCCGACGATCTGCTCGTCGAATGCTTGCTTCAACGCCGGGGACTGGTCGATCACGGCGGTCAGCGGCTGCCCACTCGTGGTCCACTGGGACGTGTGCCCATGCATCTGGGCCAGACCCATGGGGACGGCGCACTTGCCGAGCGATTCGTTCAGAATCGCCTTGCCGGTGTCGTTGAGTTCGGCGTCGAGCACCGGACCGACCGACGGGTAGTTGGCGGCCATGCCGTTGAGGATCCAGGCGTAGGTGGCCCCCATGCTGGCCCGGCCGTCGTTGTACCCGATGAAGAACTGGTCGTCCACGACCGGGCCGCCGACGTAGGCGCCGCGGACGTTCAGCTCAGGCGCGTAGCTCGGCTGGAGTTCGGCCGCGCCCGCGGAAGCCATGCCGCCCTGGGAGTATCCGTACAGGATGACCGGCGCGTTCGGGCCGAGGCCGCTGCCCGGCAGCTGCAACGCCGCGCGCGCGGAGTCCAGCAACGCGTGCGCTTGCGACTTGCGGTTGAGGTAGTCGTGCACCGCGGGCGTGCCGAGGCCGTGGTAATCGGTGATCACCACCGACATGCCGCGCGACAGCAGCGTGGTGAGTGCGAGCAGGTCGTATTCGAAGATCACGTCGCCGGGTGGCTGGTAGGAGACGACCTGCGACAGCAGCTTCGAAGGCGCGCACTGATCGCCCTGCCCCTTGGTACCGCCCGCGTACGCGACCAGCGGACGCTCGCCGGGACCGATCCACGGCATGGCGGGCTCGAGGTACGTGCCGACCACGGCGGTCGGCGCGTCTTGGGCATCGTTGCTGACGTACATCAATCGGGTCGCGCGCGCCGGGACCATTCCGGGTTGTCCGGGAGCCGACAGCGCCACCACCGACGGTTCCGCGCGCAGGATGTTGCCCGGTGCACCGCCCACGGGCGGCGGAACGTAGAAATCGGCGACGGCTTCGGCCGCCGGATCCGTCCATGCTGGTGCTGCGGAAATCGCCCCGCCGCCGACCACGGTGAGGGTTCCCGTCAAAACTGCGGCCAAGCTGAGTAATCGACTCCTCACGATCCGATCCTTCCTTCGATTGGGAAGAGCCATGACATCGAGAATCGGATATCGAGATTATCCGTACTGCGGCGATTAGGCAGCCACAACGCGCATCGTATTTCCGTGAAAGACGGTTCCGAGCGCCGATTTCCCCGTCCCGGCGCCGACAATCGCGCCGAGAACACATGTTTGGCGCATCGTCCGGATACCCCGCTTTCGGCGCTGCTGTGAGCAGATCTGCCGAGGGCAGCATCGGCACATTTCCACCGTCCGGCTGGGGCACGGTGGACGCATGGCTCACGACGACAAGACCCCACTGTTCAGCTGGCGCGCCAGAGAGCAACTGCTCGGCCGCCGCGTCCTGGTGCTCGACGGCCCCCTCGACGACGACAACGGCACGCTGCTTGCTACACAGTTGCTAACCCTCGCCGCCGAGAACGACGAAGCGGGCATCTCGCTCTGGATCCACTCGCCGGGCGGCTCTGTTCCCGCCATGCTCGCGATCCGCGACGTCATGCGGCTCGTGCCGTGCGAGGTGTCCACGCTCGCTCTAGGATTGGCGTGCAGTGCAGGGCAATTCCTGCTCTCGGCGGGCAGCAGAGGCAAGCGCTTCGCGCTGCCGCACGCCAGGATCCTGATGCACCAGGGCTCGGCGGGCATCGCGGGTACGGCCGTCGACGTGGAGGTCCAGGCCGACGACCTGCGCCACACCGTGGAAACGGTGCTCGGGCTGATCGCCGCCGACACCGGCCAGCCCTTCGAACGGATCTACGAGGACTCCCTGCACGACCGGTGGTTCACCGCGACGCAGGCCAAGGAGTACGGATTCGTCGACCACATCGTCGAAAGCTTCGGACAGGTCGTCCCCCAACGCCAGCGAATCGGGATCTCGGCATGACTACCTACACCATCCCCAACGTCATCGCCCAGCATCCGCGCGGCGGCGAGCGCATCACCGACATCTACTCGCACCTGCTCGCGGAACGCATCGTCTATCTGGGCACACCGATCGACTCCGGCGTCGCCAACGCGCTGATCGCCCAGCTGCTGCACCTGGAATCGGAGAGTCCCGAACAGGAGATCCAGTTCTACATCAACTGCGAGGGCGGCGACCTGACCTCCATGCTCGCGATCTACGACACCATCCAGCACATCGGCGCGCCCGTGCATACCACCTGCGTCGGCCAGGCCATCGCCGTCGGCGCGGTGCTGCTCGCGGGCGGCGCGCCGGGGCACCGCGCGATGCTCCCGCACGCCAGGGTGGTGCTACATCAGCCCGCGGCGCGCGGCCAGGGCGCGATTCCGGACCTGATCCTGCAGGCCGACGAACTCGTGCGGATGCGGGCGGAGATCGAGTCGATTCTGGCCAGGCACACGGGGCAGTCGGTGGAGCGGCTGCGCCACGACACCGATCGGGACCGCGTCTTCACCGCGCAGGCGGCCATCGACTACGGACTGGTCGACACCGTGTTGCAGCCGCGGGGATGACCGGCTCAGGCCGCGCGGACCAGCAGGGTCGGCGCGGCCCCGGACCGCCGCTGGTAGGCGTGCCGCCGCCCGCGCAACTCCTCGGCGACCTGCTCGGTCAGCCCGCCGAGGGTGGTGCCGAGCGCACCGGCCAACGCCGCGATCATCTCGCTGGACGGCTCCTTGCGCCCGCGCTCGACCTCCGAGAGGTACTGCGGCGAGATGCCCGCCCGGCCCGCGGTTTCCACGAGCGTCTCGCGCTGTTCCCGCCGCAGCGCGCGCAACCGTTCGCCGAGCGCCTCCCGCCACAGCGGTTCCGGAGCGGACGGCTCGGGTCGGCGCGTTCGGTCGTCACGGCCACCGGGGATCGAGTGCAGTCTCGGATGCTCGGTCATGGACGAAGCGTACGTTTCGCCCCGCGGTGTTCGGCTAGTCATTACGCTGTGGGCGTACGGGTCCGACGCGGTAGCCGCCACCGCACCGGACCCTTGACCTGAACCCAGGTTCAGGGTGCACGCTGGAAGCATGACTCAGGCTCCGGAATTCTGGAACACCGTCTACGACAACGACACCGCCCCCTGGGTGATCGGGGAACCGCAACCGGCGATCCTCGCCCTCGAACGGGACGGCTGGATCAGCGGCCGGGTGCTCGATCCCGGCACCGGCGCGGGTGAGCACACCATCGCGCTGACGAAACTGGGCTACGACGTGCTCGGCGTGGATCTGTCACCGAGCGCGATCGCCTACGCCCGGCGCAACGCCGCGGACAAGGGCGTCCCGAACGCCCGGTTCGAGGTGGCCGACGTGCTCACGCTCGCCGACGCGGACGACGACCGGCTCGGTGTCTTCGACACCGTGGTCGACAGCGCCCTTTTCCATGTCTTCGGCACCGAGCCCGACGCGCGGGCCGCCTATGTGCGCGGATTGCTCCGGGTGTGCACGCCCGGCGGACTCGTGCACGTCCTCGCGCTGTCGGACACCGAGGAGGGTTTCGGGCCGCGCATCAGCGATTCGCTGATCCGGGAATCGTTCGCGGGCGAGGGCTGGGAACTCGAAGAACTCGTCCCCTCCACCTATCGCGGGCGGGTCACCGAAGTGGTGGCCGAGGACGCGGCCCGCCTCGACCTGCCCACCGAGGGCCCGGTCGACGTGGTGGCCTGGCTTGCGCGTATCCGGCGGGTCTGAGCGGGCGTCGGTCCGGGGCGGTGGCGGGGTCGGTTCTCGGAGTTATCCTCGGGAAGCAGGAACCGACCCGTAGGGCCGGGTCACCACGAGTTCGCCCGGAATCGAGGCCACGATGGCCGACATGCTGCCGACACAGCGCAGTTCCTCCTCCGGCGTGGTCGGGGACTTGAACGCCGAAGGGTTCGAGGAGGCGGAAGAGATCGGACGCGGCGGCTTCGGCGTCGTGTACCGCTGCAAGCAACCCGACCTGGACCGGATCGTGGCCGTCAAGGTCCTGACCTCGGATCTCGACGCGGAGAGCATGCAGCGGTTCATCCGGGAGCAGCAGGCCATGGGACGGCTGTCCGGCCACCCGCACATCGCTGATGTCTTCCAGGTCGGCACCACCGGCGGCGGGCACCCGTATCTGGTCATGCCGTATCACGCGCGCGGCTCGCTGGAGCAGCGGATCAGGAACTTCGGCCCGCTCGATTGGACCGCGACGCTACGACTCGGCGTCAAGATGGCCGGGGCACTGGAGGCCGCGCACCGGGTCGGCACCCTGCACCGCGACGTGAAACCCGGCAACATCCTGATCACCGACTACGGCGAGCCGCAGCTGACCGACTTCGGCATCGCGCGCACCGTGGGCGGTTTTCGGACGACAACCGGAATCATCACGGGCTCACCGGCTTTCACCGCGCCGGAAGTGCTGCGCGGTGAGCCGTCGACACCCGCGTCCGACGTGTACAGCCTTGGCGCCACGTTGTTCTGCGCGCTCACAGGGCACGTCGCCTACGAGCGCCACACCGGCGAACAGGTGCTCGCCCATTTCCTCCGGGTCGCCGCGCAACCGATCCCCGACCTGCGCGCCGAGGGTATGCCCGACGATGTCTGCGCCGTCATCGAGCACGCCATGGCGGGCGACTCGGCGCAGCGGCCGGAATCGGCGCTCGCCCTGGGCGACGAGTTGCGCGCGGTGCAGCAGCATCGCGGAGTGCCGGTCGACGTCATGGTGTTGCCGATCCCGCCCGGCCCGCGGAAGACGCCGCCCGCCGCGACGGTTCGCCAGCGCGAACGCCCGACCGCTCCCCCGACCCCAGCGACGAAGTACCGCCCGCCGACCCCGTCCCGGACGCCCATCACCAGGAAGCGCCTGCTCGATCTGCTTCGCTCGGGCGCGCGCAAGCGGTTGACGTTCATTCACGCGCCCAGCGGCTTCGGCAAGACCACGCTCGCCGCACAATGGCGCGACGAACTCGCGAACGCGGGCACGCCGGTCGCCTGGCTGACCGTCGACGAGGACGACAACAACCTCGCCTGGTTCCTCGCGCACCTGGTGGAGGCCATTCGCGGTCCGCGCCCTCACCTCGCCGACGAACTCGACCGCGTTCTCGAGGTCCGTCCCGCCAAGGCCGAGCGGTACGTGCTCACCGCGCTGATCGATGATCTGCACTCGCACGACGACCGGGTCACCATCGTGCTGGACGACTGGCAGCGGGTGACCGACGAATCCTCGCTGGCGGCCGTCCGTTTCCTGGTCGAGCACGGCTGCCACCACCTGCCGATCATCGTGACGAGCACGTCTCGCTCGGGACTTCCGCTGAGCCGGCTGCGCATCGACGGCGAGCTGGAGGAGATCGATTCGGGCGCACTGCGTTTCGATGTCGACGAGGTGCGGCACTTCTTGGCGGAGGCGGGCGGGCTGCACTTGCCGGACGCCGATGTCGAAGCCCTGACGGAGACCACGGACGGCTGGGCCGCGGCGCTGCAATTGGCGGTGTTGTCGCTGCGCAAGGGCGATGACCCGGCGCACCTGGTCGACAGCCTGTCCGCACACGCCGACATCGGTGAGTTCCTGGCGGAGAACGTGCTCGACGCGCTGGAACCGGACATCCTCGAATTCCTCACCAGGACTTCGATATGCGGGCGAATCTGCGGTGCGCTCGCGACCGCCGTCACCGGCGACGAGCATGGGCGCGCGATGCTGGAGGACGTCGAGGACCGCGGGTTGTTCCTGCAACGCATCGACCCGAATCGCGAATGGTTCCGCTATCACCAGCTTTTCGCGGGATATCTGCGCCGCCGACTGGAGCGGGATCGTCCCGAGGAGATCGAAGCGCTGCACTATCGAGCATCGGAGTGGTTCGCGCGGCACGAGTTGCTCAACGAAGCGGTCGATCACGCGTTGGCCGCCGAAAACCCGGACCGCGCCGTCGATCTCATCGAGCAAGGCGGCGGATACCTGCTGGAGCGGTCCAAGATGACGACACTGCTGGGCATCGTGGCCAAGCTGCCGCCGCGGTCGATCCTGTCGCGGCCCCGTATCCAACTGTTCCTTTCCTGGGTGTATCTCGTTCTGCGCAGGCCGGAACCCGCCGCCGCCGCGCTGGCTCGCTTCACGGCCGCGCTCGACGAAGCCGAGCTGACGGACGCCGAACGAGCGGACCTACGCGCCGAGGCCGATGTGCTCGCGGGCACCAGGGAGATGTTCGCCGATCGAATCGATCACGGAGACAGGCTGATCCGCGCCGTGCTGTCGCGCCCCGGCGACTTCTCCGCGCGAGTGGCCGGAGTGGCGACCAACATCGCCGCGATCGCCGCGATCCACCGCTTCGATTTCGACGCCGCGCGCCGGTGGCAGCAGCGGGCCGTGCCTTATCACGATGCGACGGGGCCCTTCCTCAGGGTGTACGGCCGCTGCTTCGCGGGCATCGCCGAGCGAGAGCAACTTCTGATCCCGGCGGCCGACGAGGCCTTCCGCGACGCGGTGGAGTTCGCGACGGCGACCATGGGCCCGCACTCGCACGCGGCGCGGCTCGCGAGCGCACTGCTCGGCGAATTGCGTTACGAGACAGGCGATGTGGACACCGCGGCGGAACTGCTGTTGGAGAGTCTCGGATTGGCGGACGAAGGCGGGGGCGGCGTCGATTTCATGATCGCCACCTATGCGGCGGGAGCGCGTGTCGAAGCCGTCAGGGGCGATCTCCGGGCGGCCGCGAAGCGGTTGAACGACGGCATGGCGAGCGCCGAGCGGATGGCGCTGCCGCGGCTGGCGGCCCGGTTGCGCAACGAGCGAATCCGGTTGGGACTCGACCTCGCGCCCGCCGAGATCGAGCGCCTCGTCGGTCGGCGAGACCTCCGGCACGACGACGGGATCGCCACGCTCATCGCCGAAATCGACGAGGACTCGGCGATTCGGCTGCTGCTCACCGCGTACCCGCCGGACCGGTACGACGAGGCGTGCGAGCGGGCGCGCGCCCTGCTGACGAGCATCGAGTCCGCACCTCGCCCGCTCGCCGCGGTGCGCGCCCGCTTGCTGCTCGGCACGGCGCTGCGCCGCGCGGGCCGGGCGGAGGAGGCGGAACGGGAGCTGGCCGCCGCGGCGGCGAGGTGCGACGAAGCGGGGCTCGTTCGTCTGCCGATCGATGCGATGCGCGACCTGCCCGGCCCCGACGCTCGCTGATCAGGCAGCGGTTTCGGTCAACCGCCTGAAGTCCTTGCGGACGCCGAAGGCGGTGATGATCTCCATGATGCCGAGCACGATCAGCCAGATGCCCGCGACGAGGGTCAGGGTGGCCACCGAGCTGACCGGCCAGATGATCAGGACGACACCCGCGATCGCGGTGATCACGCCGAAGAAGGCCTGCCAGCCGCGTCCGGGCAGGCCGGGATCGGAGGCGGCGGCCACGAGCACGGCCACGCCGCGGAACAGCCAGCCGATACCGATCCACAGCCCGAGCAGCAGGATCGAGGCGAGCTCGTCACGGAAGCAGAACACGCCGATGATGATCGACAGCACGCCGCTGAGGAAGTAGAGCACCCGCATGCCCGCGCTCTTGGTCGCGCCGAACGCGGCCACCAGCTGCAGCACACCGGCGATCACCAGGTAGATGCCGAACAGGATGCCCGCGACCACCAGGGTCTTGCCCGGCCACACCAGAATCACCACACCGAGGATCACCGAGAGGACGCCGGTGACCAGAACGGTTTGCCAGGCGCTCCTCGCGAGCGCCTGAACAGGTCCCTCGACCACACTGTTTGTCGTCATGACCAGATGTTATGCCGCGCGACATAAGTTTTCTGGACATTTGCTATACAGCGTGGGTCACTCCTCGGGCCCGACGATGTTCACCATCCACGCGATGCCGAACTTGTCGCGACACATGCCGAATTCGTCGCCCCACATCTGCTTCTCCAGCGGCACAGTGACCACGCCGCCCGCGATCAGCTTGTCCCAGTAGCCGCGCAGCTCGTCCGCGTCGTCGCCGCTGAGGCTGATCGAGATGCTGCTGCCCGGCTGATATTCCATGCCGGGCGGGGTGTCCGCCGCCATCAGCGTGAACCCGCTCGGCGTCTCCAGCTGGCCGTGCATGACCAGCTCGGCGCCGGGCGATTCCTTGTCGCCGAACTCGCCGAAGGTGTTCACGGCCAGGGTGCCGCCGAATACATCGCGATAGAACTCGAGTGCCGGGCGCGCGTTGTCGCCGAAGCCGAGGTACGGGTTGAGCTTGGAGACCATGGAATGCTCCTTAGCTGTAGTTGCCGCCAGGTGCGAGGGTACTGCCGCGCCGCGGAGAGTGGCGTGGATAACGCTCGACGGGCTCCACGTTTACCGCCCGAGCGCCATGGGAAGTCATCCGTAAGTGGCTCTCGTCGTTTGAACACCTGCGGGGTGGGGGTCGCATTTCGTGAGTCTCGGGTTGCTAGGAGAAGAGGGTGGCGGTTGTACTCGTGCTACAGGCACGCGGACTCGGTGATCTGCTCACCGCGGTCCCGGCGCTCCGTGCGCTGCGACGAGCCAAGCCGAGCGACCAGATCGTCCTCGCCGCGCCGCACCGGCTCAAGCCGATCGTGGACCTGATCACCTCGGTGGACACCATGGTCCCCACCGCCGACGTGAGCGCGCTGCGCTGGGACGGACCGTCGCCGAAGCTGGCGGTGAACCTGCACGGGCCGAGCGCCGAGAGCGTCGTCGAGCTGGTGAAGACCGATCCGGCACGGATCCTGACCTACCGCAACCCGGCCTTCCCCGAGCTGGCGGGCCCGATCTGGCAGCCGGACATGCACGACGTGGAGCGGTGGTGTCACCTGCTCGAGTCCGACGGCCTCGTGGCCGACCGCCGCAACCTGGGCTTGGTGCCGCCCGTCTCCACCAACAGCCGCCGCGACTGCGTCGTCGTGCACGTCGGGGCGGGCGCTCCCGCGCGGCGCTGGCCGCCGGACCGGTTCGCCGCGGTCGTCCGGCACCTGCTGGTGCTCGGCCGCGAGGTGGTGCTCACCGGCGACGAGTTCGAGCGGGACATCGCGCTGAACGTCGCCGCGCGCGCCGGACTTTCCCAGGCGAACGTGCTCGCGGGCGAGCAGAACCTCATCGACCTCGCCGCCACGGTCGCCGAGGCCGCGTTGGTGATCAGCGGTGATACGGGCGTCGCGCGGCTGGCCACGGCTTTCGGCACCCGCACCGTTCTGTTGTTCGGCCCGACGCCGCCGCACTGGGGCGGACCGCCACCGCATCTGCTTGCCAGGCACATCGTGTTGTGGGCGGGTCAGACGGGTGATCGGCATGCCGATACGCCCGATCCCGGGTTGCTGCGTATCGGAGTGGGCGAGGTCGTCGGCGCGGTCGAGAAGCAACTCGACCAGCGAAACTCCGCCGCGGCGCGGCGCCCGACCTACCGCAGGGTGGGCTGACTCCTTATTGCTCGGCGCGCGCCTCGCTCAGCGCGGCCGCGTAGGCCGCCAGCGCGCTCGGCCAGAACTGTTCGAGGTAGTCGCGCGCGTCGCCGAGTCCGCGCGGATCGAGCGTGTACACCCGCCGGGTGCCTTCCGCGCGCACCATGACCAGCCGCGCCGCCCGCAGCACTTTCAGGTGCTGGGAGACCGCCGAGCTGCTCACGCCGACCAGGTCGGCCAGCTCCCCCACCGATCTCGGCGCATGCGGCAGCGCCTCGAAAATCGCCCGCCTGGTCGGCTCGGCCAGCGCCTCGAGTGCCCGAACTCCGTTAGTCGCCACTTAAACATTGTGATCAACTAGCAATTAGCTGGTCAAGATCGCTTACTACCCAATTTCCCCAGGTCGGTAACACGGACGCGCTCCTCCGTTATCTGTTCGTGATACTCGAGCTGGGCTTTTACCGTTCTGTGATGGTAGCCACAAGATAACAATTCGACTATCACGGTCCGTTAGCTTCGAGTCATGCCCGTGACCGATCTGTTATCAGCCCTTCGGCCCGGCGCGACTCGCTCTCGCCGGCACCGTGTCGCCACCCGTGCGGTGGCCGTCTCCGCCGCCGTTGGCGCCTCCCTCGGCGTCCTGGCTTTCGCCAACCCCGACAACCCGGCTCCCGCGGCCGCCGAAACCGCCGCGAACTCCAGCGCCATCCAGTACGCGGCGTTCGACCCGACCCAGCCGTCCGCTCCCGAGGCCTGGGACGAGCACCGCGCCGCTCAGGAAGCCGCCCCGGCGCCCGTCGCGGAACCCATCGCGGAACCCGCCCGTCCGCACACCGTGCGTCCCGTCGCGGGCCGACTCACCTCCAACTTCGGTTCCCGCTGGGGCTCGCAGCACAACGGCCTCGACTTCGGCGACCCGATCGGCGCTCCGATCTTCGCCGTCACCGACGGCGTCGTGATCGAGGCAGGCCCCGCTTCCGGCTTCGGCCTGTGGGTGCGAGTCCAGCAGGACGACGGCACCGTCGGAGTCTACGGACACGTCAACGATATCCTCGCGGAGGTCGGTCAGCCGGTCCTGGCAGGCGACGTGATCGCGACCGTCGGTAACCGTGGCCAGTCCACCGGTCCGCACCTGCACTACGAAGTGCACGATCCCACCTACGGCCCGATCGACCCGATGCCGTGGCTCGCCGCCCGTGGCGTCCACGTAGGTTTCGCCGGGGAGTGATCCGCACCCGGGTTCGCGAGCCCGATGAGGGGCTCGCGAATCCCCGCCGGTCGTCACTCCCGGCAGCCATGCCCGCGAACAGCGCCGTTCGCGGGCATGTGCGTTCTTCCGCCGCTCCCCCGCCCCAGGGTGAGCGGCGGAGTCGTCTGATACTCCGGTACGGGGCGCGAATAGTGCTGTGGCGGGACGTGTTCCGGCGTCCGCGATTCCTACGTTCGGGACATGTCGACGACCGAACTCGCCACCGTCAGCGGATACGATCAGCCCGATCTCCCGCGCGATACCCGGCGCCTGCACCGTCCCCTGCTCTGGTCATCGGTCGCTATGGCCGCGCTCGTCCTGTTCTCGCTGGGCGGGATGATCGTCGACGACCGCACGCTGCTCGGGGAGTCCGTGTGGTTGAAGACCTTCAAGTTCGGGGTGGCGTTCGCGGTATACGAGATCACGCTCGCATGGCTGTTGTCCGTGCCGCACAAGGGATCTCGCGCCACCTGGTGGCTCGGCACGACGTTCGCGGTGACCGGGGCGCTCGACGTGGGCTTCATCGTGGTCCAGGCCGCGCGCGGCACCTTCAGCCATTTCAACTCGTCCGACGACCCGGTCAACTCCATCGGCCAGATGGTGTTCGCCACCGGCGTGCCGGGCCTGTTCTTCGCGAACCTGCTCATCGTGCTGATCCTGTCCTGGCAGCGGCTGGTCGACCGGCCCACCGCCCGGGCCATCCACGCCGGACTGGCGCTGGCCGTGGCGGGCATGGCGCTCGGGTACATGATGGGCTTCACCGGCGAACAGCTCGTCCGTGACGCCAACGGACAAGTCGTGGAGCTGGTCGCTGGCCACACCGTGTTGCCGGAAGATGCGCCCGCCGTCGAACTCGCGATCCGCGACACCGCCGAAGGCATGCCGCTCACCCACTGGAGCACCATCGGCGGCGACCTCCGCGTCCCCCACTTCATCGGCCTGCACAGCATCCAAGCCCTGCTCCTGGCCACCTTCCTGCTCACCTACCTGGCCCGCCGCCACCGCTGGCTGCGCCCCGAACCCACCCGCGCCGCCCTCATGACCGTCCTCGCCCTCACCTACACCGGCGTACTCGCCATCACCTTCTGGCAAGCCATGCGCGCCCAATCCCTCCTCCACCCCGACCCCCACACCCTCACCGCCTACGCCGCCCTCCTCACCTTCACCACAACCGCAACCTTCGTCCTCTACTACCGCGCCCGCCGTCTCGCGGCGTAGGTAGTGCCTCACCATCCGGTGCTGGACTACAGGAGCTGCCATAAGACGCGGAATCGGGCGTCGGGGCTAGCGCAGGCGTTCGGCTTCTCTGGCCAAGGTGACGAGGGTGGCGCTGAGGGAGGCGAGTTCGGTGGCGTCGGCGCCTTCGCCGATCGCGGTGGCGATGTCCTCGGCGGCGCAGCGGGCCGCGAACCAGCGGTCGGCGAGGTCGGCGGCCTCCTGGGCGCTGAGCACCACGGAGTCTTCCGGGATACCGGTGCCTTTGAGGCTGTTGCGGTGTTCGTAGGCCCGTTGGCGGCAGGACTGGCGGCAGTACCGGCGACGACGTCCGGCCTCCGACTCCACGATCTCCCGCCCACACCACAGGCAGGACAGCAAGCGGCGCGACATGAGGCAGAACACTAGTGTGTCGCCCGGCGAGTTCGCCCGCAGACCCCCCGCCGTCGCCGGACCGCAACATGGGAAACCGCAGGACGCCCGCGTCGCGAAGCACGACATCGCCACCGACTACAATGGAACGGTTCACCGTCGCCGTGTCGGGAACTATTGACGCAGGCCCGTTCGTTGCACTAGAGGTCCAGCGAGCGCAGGACGCGTTCGCCGGGCACGGTCGCAGCGCAACAAGACTCGAGCACACAGGGAGAGGCACACCATGGCAGATCGCGTACTCCGGGGCAGTCGGCTCGGAGCGGTGAGCTACGAGACCGATCGCGACCACGACCTGGCCCCGCGTCGGATCGCCCGGTACCGCACCGACAACGGCGAAGAGTTCGACGTGCCCTTCGCCGACGACGCCGAGATCCCCCCGACCTGGCTGTGTCGCAACGGCCAGGAGGGCATCCTGGTCGAGGGCACCACGCAGGAGACCAAGAAGGTCAAGCCGCCGCGCACCCACTGGGACATGCTGCTGGAGCGTCGCAGCAAGGAAGAGCTCGAGGAGCTGCTCAAGGAGCGCCTCGAACTGCTCAAGACCCGCCGCCGCGCCTGACGCAGCCGACTGAAAAGGCCGCCTCCCGATCGGGAGGCGGCCTTTCGTCGTGTCCGCGACTCAGTGGCTGGCGACCTTGCGGTAGCGCAGCAGCGCCAACGGCATCGCCACGGCCAGGATCGCGACCGAGCAGATGATGGCGTACTCGACACAGTGCTCGGCGGCCCAGCCCGAGGGCGGCACGAACGAGGGCGGGGAATCGTTCTCGAACAACTTGCGTCCGGACGCCGAGACCGCGGTGATCGGATTCCACTCCGCCATGGTGCGCAGCGGCCCCGGCAGCGTCTCGGCGGAAATGAACGCCGACGAGATGAAGCTGAGCGGGAACAACCAGATCAGGCCCGCGGACTGGGCGACCTCGACGGTCGGCGAGAACAGACCGGTGACCGCGCCGACCCACGACATCGCGAACGCGAACAGCAGGATGATCCCGAAGGCCAGGACGGCGTCGGCGATTCCGCCGTTGATCCGCCAGCCGACGATGTAGCCGCAGACCACCATGACCACCAAGCTCAGGATGTTCACGGCCAGGTCCGAGAGCGTGCGGCCCATGAGCACCGCGAGCCGCGACATGGGCAGCGTGCGCATCCGATCGATGATGCCCTTGTGCAGGTCGCCCGCCAGGCCGACGGTGGTGAACGCCGCATTGAAAGCGACCGTCTGGGCGAAGATTCCGGCCAGCAGGAACTCGCGGTACTGGCTGCCGCCCAGCGAGGCGCCGAAGATGTAGGCGAAGAGGAACACGAACATCAACGGCTGGATGGTCGCGGTCACCAGCAGCGTCGGCACCCGCAGGATGGTCAGCAGATTGCGCCAGGCGACGATCGCGCTGTCCCGGAAGATCCGCAGCTTCGGTGGCGTGATCTCTTGGGGCACCGGCTCTTTCGGTTTCGTCTGCGCGGTCTCCTCGGCCTTGTCGAGCTCGTCGCGTACCACGGTGGAGGCACTCGTCACGGGGCCACCTCGCTCGCGCGGGGCGATGCCGCTGTCGTAGTTGTCGGTTCGCGTCGCTGACTCACGACATGATCTCCTCGGGTACGTCGTCGGTTTCCGATTCGGCGCTCGGCGTCGCCGCCGATGTGCCGGTGAGGGACAGGAATACGTCGTCGAGACTGGGTCGGTGCACGCTCGCGTCGACCACGCACACCCCGGCGTCGTCGAGCCTGCGCAACGCCTCGACCATGGTGCGCGAGCCGTCGCCGACCACCACCGTCACCTCGTCGGTGCCGGTCTCGTGGCTCGGCTCGCCGACGCCGATCTGGGCGAGCACCGTCATCGCGGGCTTGGCCTCCTGGCCGGGCGCCAGGGTGACGGTGAGCCGGTCGCCGCCGATGGAGGTCTTCAGCTCGTCGGCCGAACCGCGCGCGATGACCCGCCCGCGGTCGATGACGGTGATGCGGTCGGCGAGCAGATCGGCCTCTTCCAGGTACTGGGTGGTGAGCAGCACGGTGGTGCCGTCGTCGACGAGATCGCCGATGACCCGCCACATGTCGAGCCTGCCGCGCGGATCCAGACCGGTGGTCGGCTCGTCGAGCACCACCACCGCGGGCCGGGCGACGAGCGCGCCCGCCAGGTCGAGGCGGCGCGCCATGCCGCCGGAGTAGGTGCCCGCGCGGCGGTGCGCGGCGTGGTCGAGGCCGAGCGCGCCGAGCAGTTCGGCGGCGCGGGTGGTGGCTTGGCGCGGTGTCATGCCGTAGAGCCGGGCCACCATGCGGAGGTTCTCGTAGCCCGAGAGGTTGGCGTCGACCGCCGCGTACTGACCGGAGAGACCGATCCGCCGCCGCGCGTCCGCCGGGTCGCGGAGCACGTCGATACCGGCCACCCGCACCGAACCCGCGCACGGCTTCAGCAGGGTCGTGACGATCCGGACGGTGGTGGTCTTGCCCGCGCCGTTGGGCCCGAGCAGTCCCATCACCGTGCCCGCCGGAATCTCCAGGTCGATGTCGTCGAGCACTCGAATCTTGCCGTAGTTCTTGACGAGACCGCGCACCTCCACCGCGAGAGTCATGACCGCACCTCACTCACTAGGCATCCTCCTTCGTTGTGCCCGCGCCGCCGTCGAGCTGCCGGTTCAGCACCGGTCCGATCACGGCGAGCGACTCGGGTGCGGTCATGGCCGAATGGCGGCAGAGCAGTTCGTGGTCGTGGACGGTTCCGGTGACGAACGGCTCCCACGCCGCCGCGCACCGTGCCGGATCGGCCTGGTTGATCTCGTCGGCCGCGGCGGTGAAGAACAGCACGTCGCCATCGAAGGTGCGCGGCTGGAAGCCGTGCGCCAGCTCCGTGCCGTTGGTGTAGCCGGTGTACAGCCTTTCCAGGTGCTCGACGGTGAGCGCCGCGAACGCGCCGGGGCGCGAGCGCAGCAGTTCCGCCGCGTCGAGCAGGCTCATCGTGGGATCGAGTTCGACGTCGTCGCCGAGGTCGCTGCCGAACTCCGCGATGATGTCGGCGACGCCCGGGATGGCGTGTTCGAGCAATTCGTCGGAGAGCTGGTAGCTGTCCATCATCGCCAGCAGCGCCACCTCGTCGCCGGACTCCTGCAGCCGCACCGCGATCTCGTGCGCGATGAGACCGCCGAGCGACCAGCCGAGCAGGTGGTACGGACCTTCGGCCTGCACCGACTTGATGTGCGCCACGTAGTAATCCGCGGCCTCGCCGATGGTGGCGAAACCCTCCTCCCCCGCGACGTGCGGTGATTGCAGCCCGTACAGCGGCCGGTCCGGCGACAGGTGCGCGAGCAGACCCGAGTAGCACCAGGACAGCCCGATCGCCGGGTGGACGCAGAACAGCGGAGCCCGGCGTCCCGGAGCGGTCGGCCGGATCGGCAGCACCGCGCCGAGCGCACCGGCCATCGCGGTGGCCGCGCCGTCGGAACCTGCCAGCCGCGCGGCGATGGCGGCGGGTGTCGCCTCGCCGAACATCACCTGCACCGGCAGGTCGATGCCCTCGGCCCGCACCTGGGCGACAACCTTCGTGGCCAGCAGCGAGTTGCCGCCGAGTTCGAAGAAGGCGTCGTCGGCGCCGACCCTTTCCACCCCGAGCACCGATTCGAAGGCCGCGCACAGCACCGCCTCGACCGGGTTGCTCGGCGCCCGGTAGCCGCCGGACGCGCTGAACACCGGTTCCGGCAGCGCCTTGCGGTCGAGTTTGCCGACCGGGCTCAGCGGGACCTCATCGATGAGCATGATCGATTGCGGCACCATGTAATTCGGCACCAGCCCGGCCACGTGCTCGGTCAACTCGGCGGCGCCGACCTCGGTTCCTTTGCGCGGCTTCACATACGACACCAGCGCCGTGCTGCCCGCGGGCGTGCGATAGCCGATGGTGGTGGCGAACTCGACCGCGCGGTGGCGAGTCAGCGCGGTGTCGATCTCGCCGAGCTCGATGCGGAAGCCGCGGATCTTGACCTGGTGGTCGGTGCGGCCGACGTACTCGATCTCGTGTTCGCCTTCCGCCGCGCCGGACCACCAGCGCACCAGGTCGCCGGTGCGGTACATGCGCTCACCCGGCTTGCCGTACGGGTTCGCGACGAACCGCAGCGCGGTCAGTCCCGGCCGGTTCAGGTAGCCGCGGGCCAGCGCGCTGCCCGCCAGGTGCAGCTCACCGGTGACGCCGACCGGCGCCGGATGCAGCCTGGCGTCCAGCACGGTGGCGGCGACGCCGCGGATCGGGCCGCCGATGGTGATCGGCCCGTCGGGCTCCATGGGCTGGGAGATCACCGTGACGATGGTGGTCTCGGTGGGCCCGTACGCGTTGTACAGGTTGCGACCGGGCGCCCACCGGGCGACCAGATCGGGCGGCAGCGCCTCGCCGCCGACCAGTACGTGCGCCAGATCGGTGACACCGGTCGGGTCGACCGTGCCGAGCGCGGAGGTCGTGATGAACGCGTGGGTGATCCGTTCCTCGATGAACACCTCTGCCAGCTCCGCGCCGCCGACCACTCCGGGCGGGGTGATCACCAGCGTCGCCGCGCCGCCCAGGGCGAGCAGCAGGTCCAGCATCGCGGCGTCGAAGCTCGGCGTCGCGAAATGCAGCACGCGGCAACCGGGTTGGACGTCGAAGCGCTCCGCGGTCTCGGCGGCGAAGTTGGACAAGCCGCCGTGTGTGACCATCACGCCCTTCGGGGTGCCCGTCGAACCGGAGGTGTAGATCACGTACGCCGGGTTGTCGACCCGCAGCGGGCGCACCCGCTCCCGTTGCACGATCGCCTTGTCCGACGCCGCGAGCACGCCCGCGCGGAACTGCGCGTCGTCCAGCACGATCCACTCGACGCCGTCGGGCAGCTCGTCGCGGTACTCGGCGAGCGTGATACCCAGCGCCGTACCGGAATCGGTGAGCATGTGGGAGATGCGCCCGGCCGGGTACAGCGGGTCGACCGGCACGAACGCCGCACCCGCCTTGGCGACCGCGAGGACCGAGGCGACCGACTCGATCGAACGCGGAATACCCAGCGCCACCAGGGTTTCCGGACCGACGCCGTGGCCGATGAGCACCCGGGCCAGCCGGTTGGTCCAGCGATCCAGCGCGTCGTAGGTCACCTGTGTGCCGTCCGAGATCAGCGCCACCGCGGTGCGGTCGACGTTCGCCGCGGCCTCGAACACGTCGGAGAAGACGATCGGGCGGTCGGCCTCGATGCCGCGCACCGGAGCCAGCCCGGTCCACTCCTCGGGGTCGAGCAGTTCCAGATCGCCGACGGCGGCGGTCGGCGTCGCCGCGATCGCCCCGAGCAGGCGGACCAGGCGCTTGCCGAGTCCGTGCGCGGTCCGCTCGTCGAACAGATCGCTCGCGTAGTTCACCGCGAGAGAGATACCGCCTGGCTCGCGCTGCGCGGTCTGCTCCTCGGTGAGGGTGAACTGCAGGTCGAACTTGGCGATCCCGGTGTCGCCGTCCTCGGCCTCGATGCGCAGACCCGGCAGTTCCAGGCTCCGCAGCGGACGATTTCGCACCGAGAGCATCACCTGGAACAGCGGATGGTGCGCCTGCGAGCGGGCCGGGTTGAGCACCTCGACGAGGCGTTCGAACGGCAGGTCGGCGTGCGCGAACGCGTCCAGATCGGTGTCCCGCACGCTGTGCAGCAGGTCGGTGAACCGCGCGTCCGGATCGAGCCGGGTGCGCAGTACCAGCGTGTTGACGAACATGCCGATCATCCGGTCCAGCGCCGGGTGGCCGCGGCCCGCGATCGCGGTGCCGACCGCGATGTCGTCGGTGGCGGTCATCCGGTGCAGCAGCACCGCGAGGGCGGCGTGCAGCACCATGAACATGCTGACGTTGTTGCTGGTGGCCACCGCCTGCAGCTCGCGGTGGGTGACCGCGTCGATCGCGCATTCCACCGTGCCGCCACGATAGGAGGGCACGGGCGGCCGCGGCCGGTCCGCGGGCACGTTCAGCAGTTCGGGAACACCGTCGAGGGTGGCTCGCCAGTAGTCGAGCTGGCGGCGAAGCACCGAGTCGGGATCGTCTTCGGCGCCGAGCGTATCCCGCTGCCACAGTGTGTAATCCGCGTACTGCAGGGTCAGCTCGTCCCATTCCGGCCGCTGTCCGGCGCAGGCGGCGCGGTAGGCCACGGCCACGTCGACGGCCAGCGGCTCCAGCGACCAGCCGTCCATCGCGATGTGGTGCACGACGAGCACGAGGACGTTGTCGGTCGAGGCGGCGGGCCGGGCCGTGCCGTCCGGATCGGGTTCGTCGGACACGGTGATCAGCGCCGCGCGCAGCGGCACGGACTCGCCGAGGTCGAAGCCCGGTTCGGCGAAACTCCGGACCGCGTCGGCGACGCCGTCGGGGGTGACCGTCGCGACGAACAGCGTCACCGCCGCGTCGGCGGGATCCAGGACCACCTGGGCAGGTTCGCCGTCCAGCTCCGGGAACACCGTGCGCAGCGACTCGTGCCTGGCCTGCACCTCGTGCAGCGCCCACACCAGCGCGTCGACATCCAGTTCGCCGCGCATCCGCAGCACGACCGGAATGTTGTAGGCGCCCGCGCTGCGGTCCGCCGCGTCGGCGACCGGGCCGACTTCGTTGAACCGGTTGAGGAACCACAGCCGGTGCTGCGCGGCGGACAACGGAATCCGGTCGGGCCGCTCGCGCGGCACCGGCCCGGGGCGCGCCTCCGCGCCGGACGGCCCGGACTCGAGCATGGCGGCCAGCTCGGCGACGGTCGGCGCGGTGAAGACGCTGCGCACCTCGAGCCGGGTGTTGGTCGCCGCCTCCAGTCGCGCGACGAGCTGGGTGGCCAGCAGCGAGTTTCCGCCGATGTCGAAGAAGCTGTCGCTGGCGCCGACCGTCTCCGCGCCGACCAGATCGGCCATCACGGAGGCGACCAGCTTCTCCAGTTCGGTCTCCGGCGCCCGGCCGACGGATACGGCCGCGAACTGCGGCTCTGGCAGCGCCGCGGTATCCAGCTTGCCCACCGGGGTGAGCGGAATCCGGTCGAGCACCGTGATGCTCACCGGAACCATGTGCGCCGGAAGCTGTTCCGCGACGTGCGCGCGCAAGGCCTCGGTGTTCACGCCCGCGCGCACATCGATCGGCTGGACGAAGGCGACGATCCGATCGGCGCCCGCGATGTGGCGGACGTCGGTGTGCGCGAACCGCACGCTCGGGTGCCCGCCGAGCGCGGCGGTGATCTCGCCGAGCTCGATGCGGAACCCGCGCACCTTCACCTGGTGGTCGCTGCGGCCGAGGTAGACCAGCTCGTTCGCGGCGTTCCAGCGCACCACGTCGCCCGTGCGGTACATGCGGGCGCCCGCCGGTCCGAACGGGTCGGCGACGAACCGCGCGGCGGTGAGGCCGAGTCGGTCGAAATAGCCACGCGCCACCCCGAATCCGCCCAGATACAGGTCGCCGGGCACGCCGACGGGCACCGGCCGCAGCCGGTCGTCGAGCACCATGGCCCGCGCACCGCGCACCAGCGTGCCGATCGTGATCGGCGCGCCGACGGTCACCTCGGCCGCCGTGACGACGACCGTCGTCTCGGTCGGGCCGTACCCGTTCAACATCAGCCGCCCCGGCGCCCAGCGGGCCACCAGCTCCGGCCCCCACGCCTCGCCGCCGATCATGAGCGAACGCAGGTGCGGCAGCGGCCAGCGTTCGTTGTCGATGGTGGACAGCGCCGCGGGCGTCATGAACGTGTGGGTGACCCGCTCGCGGTCCATCAGCGCGGCCAGCTCGTCGCCGCCGTAGATGTCCGGCGGGCAGATCACCATGGTCCCGCCCGCACCCACCGCGAGCAGCAGGTCGAACACGGCGGCGTCGAAGCTCGGCGAGGAGAAGTGCAGCGTCCGCGCGTCCGCGTCGACCCGCATCCGGTCGCGGATCTCGTCGGCGAAGTTCGACAGTCCGCTGTGGGTGACCGCGACGCCCTTCGGCCTACCGGTCGAGCCCGAGGTGTAGATGATGTAGGCCAGGTCGGCGATCCGCACGGGCCGCGACAGCTCCGCGTCATCGATCGGTCCGTCGTCCAGCCCGTCCAGCTCCGCCGTCATGGCCGGCTCGTCGAGCAGCAGCCAGTCGGTCGACGCTTCGTCGCCCGCGGCGCGCAGCCGCCCGGCGTGCCCGGACACGCTGACGCCGAACCGGCAGCCGGAGTCGGTCAGCATGTGGCGGACGCGATCGGCCGGGTAGTTCGGGTCCACCGGCACGAAGGCCGCACCGGATTTGGCGACCGCGAGCACGGTCAGCACCGAGTCGATGGAGCGGGTCAGGCCGAGCGCGACCCGATCGCCGACGCCGATGCCGCGCCCGACGAGGGCACGGGCCAAGCGGTTCGAACGCCGGTCGAGTTCGGCGTAGGTCATCGAGGCGCCGCCGGACCGCACCGCGTCGCGCCGCGCGTGCCGCCGCGCCGTGACGGTGAAGTACGCCGCCAAGGTGAGCTGCGACGTGGTCTGCCCGCCGGTCGCCGGGCTCAGCAGCCTGCGCTCGTTCTCGGTGCGAGCATCGATCTCACGGACCAGCGCACGCGGGTCGGCGGTGACCGCGGTCAGCACGCGCAAGAACCGATCGGCCAGCGTCTCGACCGTCTCGGCGTCGAAAAGCTCTGCCGCGTAGACGAATTCGAAGTCACGTGCGCCGGCGTCACGGGCCGCGACCCGCAGCTCCAGATCGAACTTGGCGCGCGCGATGTCCAGTTCCTCGGCGCTCAGCGCCAGCTCCGGCAGTTCGAGAGTCGGCGTGGGCCCGTCCTGAACGGTCAGCGCCACCTGGAACAGCGGCCGGTTCGCCCCGGCGCCCGCGACCCGGCCCAGCTCCTCGACGACGCGCTCGAACGGCACGTCGGCGTTGGCCATGGCGGTCAGCTCGGTGTCGCGGTCGGCGCGCAACTGGTCGCTGAACGGCCGGTCCGGATCCACGTCGGAGCGCAGCATCATGGTGTTCACGAACATGCCGACCAGTTCGTCGAGCTTGGTGTCCGTGCGGCCCGCGACCGGCGTGCCGATCACGATGTCGCGCCCGCCGGTGACGAACCGCAGCAGCACGGCCAGTGCCGAGCGCAGCACCATGAACAGGCTGACGCCCTGCTCACGCGCGAGTTCGGCGAGCGCCCGCTGGACCGGCTCCGGCACGGCGAACCGCACGGTGCCCGCCTGCTGGGTCGGGTCGAGCGGCCGCGGGCGGTCGTACGGCAGTGGCAGCTCGGTGGGCAGGTTGGCCAGTTCGGTGCGCCAGTAGGCGAGCTGCGCGCCCGCGACGCTCTCCGGATCGCTCTCGTCGCCGAGGCAGGCCCGCTGCCAGAGCCCGAAGTCGGCGTACTGCACCGGAAGTGGCGTCCACACCGGCGCGCGACCTTCGCGGCGCGCCGCGTAGGCCACCGCGAGGTCGCGGGTCAGCGGGCCGAGCGACCAGCCGTCGGCCGCGATGTGGTGCACCACGATACCGAGTTGGTAGCGCTGAGTAGCGGTGCGCAGCAACGCGATTCGCAGCGGCGTGTCCCTGGTCAGGTCGAAGCCGCCGCGCGCGACTACGCGCAGCGCGTCCGTCGCCCCCGCCTCGTCGACCATGATCGGCTCCACCGAGGGCAGCGCCCGGCCGATCGGCAGGACCAGCTGCTGGGCGCCCGCGCTGTCCTCCGGGTACACGGTGCGCAGCACCTCGTGCCGCTCCACCAGATCGGTGAGCGCGGCGCGCAGCGCGGGCACATCCAGATCGCCGTCGATTCGAATGACGAAAGCGATGTTGTAGGCGCTGGATTCGGGCGAGAATCGATTGAGGAACCACAGTCGCTGCTGCGGCAGCGACAGCGGGATGCGTCCCGGACGC
Source organism: Nocardia sp. CNS-044 (assembly GCF_059570515.1). NCBI lineage: Bacteria > Bacillati > Actinomycetota > Actinomycetes > Mycobacteriales > Nocardiaceae > Nocardia > Nocardia sp. CNS-044. Next base: position 84,182 of record NZ_JCANSX010000011.1, on the reverse strand, counting down.
GGAGTGTGCACAGCCAGCGCCACCCGTCGCGTCCGGGGCGCTTCCGCCAATCGCTCGGCGACGGCGGCGACCGTCGGCTCCTCGAACAGCGTCCGCACCGGCAGATCCACACCGAACTCGGCGTGCAGCGCGGCCGCCAACCTGGTGGCGAGCAGCGAGGTGCCGCCGATGTCGAAGAAGCTGTCCTCGGCGCCCTCGACCGGGTGTCCGAGCACGGCGCCGAACACGCCCGCCACCCGGATCTCGGTCTCGGTGCGCGGCGCGCGCGACGGACCTGCGGCCGCGAACACCGGCTGCGGCAAGGCCTTTCGGTCCAGCTTGCCGGACGGGGCGACGGGCAGCCGATCGAGCATCATCACCGAGGCGGGCACCATGTAGCCGGGCAGCTGCTGTCGCGCTGTCTCCAGGATCGCGGCGGGCGTCACGCCCTCCGCGTCCTTCTCCGCCGTCACGTAGGATACCAGCCGCGGGTCGCCGTGGTTGCCGGCGTGCACGATCGTCAGCGCGGAACGCACGCCGGGGTGCGTGCGCAGCGCGTGGTCGATCTCGCTGAGTTCGACGCGGAAGCCGCGGATCTTGATCTGGTCGTCGGCCCTGCCGAGGAAGCGCAGCCGCCCGGCCGGATCGGCGACCACCAGATCGCCGGTGCGGTACATCCTTTCGCCTCGCCTGCCGTGCGGATTCGCCGGGAAGCGTTGCGCCGTCAGGCTGTAACGGCCGAGGTAGCCGCGGGCCAGGCCGGGGCCGGACAGGTACAGCTCGCCCGGCGTGCCCGGCGGCACCGGGTGCAGGCGCCGGTCGAGCACGAACAGGCGCATGCCGCGCACCGGCATGCCGAGCGGCACCGGATGTCCCGCCGCCATCGGTCCCGACGCCGTCGCGGCGACGGTGGCCTCGGACGGCCCGTACATGTTGTGCATGCGGTGCCGCGCCGACCAGGTCGCCACGAGCTCCTCGGAGCACGCCTCGCCGCCGACGATCACGGCCTCGAGCTCGTCGAGACCCTCGTCCGGCACGGTGGCCAGCGCGGCGGGGGTGATGAACGCGTGCGTGACGTGCTCGTCGCGCAACAGTTCCGCCAGCTCCGCACCGCCGTACATCCCGGCCGGAGCGATCACGATGGTCGCGCCCGCCGCGAAACCGAGCAGCAGTTCGAGTACCGACGCGTCGAAGCTCGGCGACGAGAAGTGCAGCGTGCGTGCGGAATCCGTGACGCCGAACTTGTGCATCTGCTCGCTGGCCAGCGACGCGATGCCGGCGTGGGTCACCACGACGGCCTTGGGAATTCCGGTCGAGCCCGAGGTGTAGATCAGGTAGGCGGGGTGGCTGGTCCGCAGCGGGTGGTGCCGGTCGGCGTCGGTGATCGGCGCGGTGGAGTGATGGTCGCACTCGGCCGCCAGTTCGGTCGACCCGAGCACCAGCCAGTCCACGTAGGACTTGCGGTGCCGCCCACGCGGTGCGGGCCATTCGGGTATGGCGGCCAAGCACTCCGGAATGGTCAGGCCGAGAAACGCGCCGGAGTCGGCGATCATGTGCCCGATCCGCTCGGCCGGGTAGCCGGGATCGATCGGCACATACGCCGCACCGGTTTTCGCGACGGCCCAGACCGCGGCGATCGAGTCGAGGCTGCGCGGCAGCGCGATGGCCACCACCACCTCGGGCCCCGCGCCGTGCTCGATCAGCACGCGCGCCAGGCGGTTCGACATCTCGTCGAGTTCGCGATAGGTGGTGGCCTGTCCGAGGTAGCGCACCGCGACGGCGTCGGGCAGCCGCTCGGCGGTGGCGGTGAGCAGGCGGGCCAGCGAGATCGACGGCTCGGCGGGTGCGGCCGCGATGGGGACCAGGTTGTCGGCTTCCCTGCGGTCGAGGATGGCTATGTCGCCGACCGGCATCTCCGGCGCCGCGACCGCCGCGGTGAGCAGGGCGACGAAACGGCGTGCGAACGATTCGACGGTCCGCTCGTCGAAAACATCCTTGGCGTAGCCGAATTCGGCGGTGAGCGGACCGTCGCCGAAGCTGTCGTGCACCTCGAGCTGCAGATCGAACTTGGCTACGTCGGCCGCGAGCGGCACCACCTGGGCCGTCACGTTCGGCAGTTCGACGCCGAGTTCCGGCGCGCGGTCGTAGGACAGCATCACCTGGAACAGCGGGTGTCGCGCGGCCGACCGCTCCGGGTTGACCACCTCGACCAGCCGCTCGAACGGCACGTCCGCGTTGGCGAACGCGTTCAGGTCGGTCTCGCGGGCAACGTCGAGCATCCGGTCGAAACCGGCCGCCGCGTCGACCTCGGTGCGCAGCACCAGCGTGTTGACGAACATGCCGACCAGGTCGTCGAGCGCCGGATCGGAGCGGCCGGCGATCGGGGTGCCGACCGCGATGTCGGAGCTCGCGCACAGCCGGGCCAGCAGGGTGGCCAGTGCCGCGTGCAGCACCATGAACATGCTGACACCGCGGCTGGCGGCGAGTTCGGCCGCGGCGCGGCGAGTTTCGGCCGAGATGGTGAACGCGACCCGGCCGCCGGTGGTGGAGCGGCGCATCGGGCGCGGGCGATCCAGCGGCAGGTCGAGCTGGTCGGGCAGGCCGGCCAGCGCCGAACGCCAGTAGGTCAGCTGGCGGCTCAGCGCGCTGGCCGGATCGTTCTCGTCGCCGAGCAGTTCGCGCTGCCAGAGGGCGAAATCGGCGTACTGCACCGGCAGCGGCGTCCACCGCGGCGCGGCGCCCTCCGCGCGCGCGGCCACCGCCGCCATCAGGTCCTTGGCCAGCGGCGTCACCGACCAGCCGTCACCACAGATGTGGTGCAGCACGATCAGGAACACGTGCTGCTGCGGACCGGTCTGCCACAGGGCGACCCGGATCGGCGCCTGACCGCGCAGATCGAAGCCGTACCCGGCGAACTCGGTGGCCAGCGCGGCCACGTCGGCGCCGATGGCGTCGATCGGATCCAGGGTCAGCGGGATGTCGGCGGCCTGGTGGATCAGCTGGTAGGGGCCGTCGGCGGCTTCCGGGAAGGTGGTGCGCAGGCTCTCGTGGCGATCGATCACGTCGACGAGACCGGCGCGCAGTGCCGCATGGTCGAGCGGTCCGTCGAGGCGGACGGCCAGCGGCATGTTGTACGCGGCGGCATGCTCGGCGAAGCGGTTCAGGATCCACAACCGCTGCTGGGCCAGCGACAGCGGAATCCGTTCCGGCCGTTCGGCGGGCAGCAACCGCGGCGAGGTGGTGTCGGGGATGTGCGAGGCGAAGCGCTGGGTGAGGGCGGCCACCGTGGACGCCTCGAACAGGTCGCGGATGGTCAGCGCGGTGCCCAGCGCGACGTTGATCCGCGCGACGGCGCGGGCGGCGATCAGCGAGTTGCCGCCGAGATCGAAGAAGCTGTCCTCGAGCCCGATCGCGTCGATGCCGAGCACTTCGCTGAATATCGCCGCGAGCGCGCGCTCCACCTCGGTGCGCGGCGCAGCGGTCACCGGCATCGTCCTCGCGACCAGCGTCGGCACCGGCAGCGCCTTGCGGTCGATCTTGCCGTTGGCGCTGAGCGGTAGTTCGTCGAGTTCGATGACCGCCGCGGGGACCATGTAGGCGGGCAGCGTGCGGCGCAGCGCGGCCAGCAGGGTCTGGGTGTCCATGCGCTCGTCGTCCGCGCCCGGTGCGGCGACCACGTAGGCCACCAGCTCGTCGCCGGTGCGCCCGGTGTGCGCCACACAGACCGCCCTGGTGACGCGCTCGTCGTCCAGCAGCGCGGCCTCGATCTCGCCGAGCTCGATGCGCAGGCCGCGGATCTTCACCTGGAAGTCGGTGCGGCCCAGGTACTCCAGCACACCGCGGCCCTCGGCCGTCGGCTCGAGCTGCCAGCGGGCGAGATCGCCGGTGCGGTACATGCGCGCGCCGGGAGTGAACGGGTTGGCCACGAATCGGTCGGCGGTCAGCCGCGGCTGGCCGAGATAACCGCGGGCCAGCTGCACACCGGCCAGGTACAACTCGCCGACGACGCCGGGTGGCACCGGTCGCAGCCGCTCGTCGAGCACGTAGGTCTGGGTGTTCCAGACCGGCGAGCCGATCGGCACGGTCTCCGGCGAACTCGGGCACGGCCAGTAGGTGACGTCGACGGCGGCCTCGGTGGGCCCGTACAAGTTGTGCAGCTCGGTGCCGCGCAGCACCGCGTGGAAATCGCGAACGGTGGCGGCGGGCAACGCCTCGCCGCTGCAGAACACCCTGCGCAGGCCGACGCACCCGCGCACATCGGTGTCGGTGACGAACACCGACAGCATGGACGGCACGAAATGCGCCGTGGTGATGCGCTTCTCGGCGATGACGCGCGCGAGGTAGGCGGGATCGCGGTGGCCGTCGGGCGCCGCGATCACCAGACGCGCGCCGATCTGCAAGGGCCAGAAGAACTCCCAGACCGAGACGTCGAAGGTGGCCGGGGTCTTCTGCAAAACCGCGTCGGTGCGGTCGAGCGGGTACTCGTGCTGCATCCAGTGCAGCCGGTTCACGATGGACTCGTGAGATACGCCGACGCCCTTGGGTTTTCCGGTGGAGCCCGAGGTGAAGATGACGTAGGCGAGGTGCTCGGGACGCAGCGGCGCCCACCGGTCGGCGTCGGTGATCGGCGCGGCGTCATAGCCGGACGTGTCCAAGGTGTCGAGCATCAGCACCGGGGCGCGCACCGGAAGCGCCAGCCCGTCGCGCTCGGCGCCGAGCAGGCACACCGGAGCGGCCTGGCCGAGGATGCCGTCGATGCGATCGGCCGGGTGATCGGGGTCCAGCGGCAGGTAGGCCGCGCCCGCCTTGACGATCGCGTACATGCCGACGACCAGTTCGATGCCGCGCCGCAGGCAGAGACCGACGACCGTGTCCGGGCCCGCGCCGCGCGCGATGAGCAAGCGCGCCAACCGATTGGCCCGCTCGTCGAGCTCACGGTAGGTCAGCGCGCGTCCCTCGAACTCGAGCGCGGTCGCCTCCGGGCAGATCTCCACACGCTCGGCGAACAGCTCGGCCAGCGTGCCTTCCCGGACGGGCGTCTCTGTGTCGTTCCATTCGCCCAACACCAGTTCGCGCTCGGCGTCGGTGATCGCGCACAGCGACGCCGCCGCGGTCTCCGGCTCGGATTCCAGGAACTCGCCGAGGAAGTCGAGGAAACGACCGTGGTGCATGGCGACCTCGCGGTCGGCGTACAGCCTCGGGTTGGCCTCGAAGTCGACGTGGATGTGGCCGGCTTCGCCGTTGTAGAGGTTGATCGAGAGGTCTTCCACCGGTCCGGTGGCGAGCACGTGCAGCGAGCCGGTCGACTCGCCGAACTTCAGCTCGTTGTGGAACAGCATGATGTTGACCATCGGCCCGAAGAATCCGCGCGCGTCCCTGGAGTAGCCGCAATCGCGCCGGATGTCGTCGTGCCGGTAGCGCTGATGCCGCAGGGCGCCGGTGATCTGCAGTTCCGTCGAGCGCACCACGTCGCCCACGGTGGTGTCCGCGTCGAAGCGCAGGCGAATCGGCACCACGTTCGACAGCACGCCCGCCGAACGACGCAGCGCGACGGTGGTCCGCGCCGCGACGGGCAGGCTCAGCACCACATCCGAATCGCCGGTCACCGAGCGCACGTAGCAGGCGAGCGCCGCCACGAACAGCGTCGAGTTGTTCGTGTCGAACGCCGCCATCGCCGCGGTCATGGCGGCGTCGGCGCGGTCGTCGAGCATGCCCATGGCCAGATGCCTGCCCGGATCCGGGGTCGAGGAGGTGACCGCGACGGTGGACAGGCTGAGCGGTCCGCCCGCGCCCGAGAGCTGTTCGAGCCAGTACTCGCGGTCGGTGCGGAACCGGTTGGACTCGCGGTAGGCCGACTCGTCGGCGTAGATCTGCGCCAGCCCGGTCGCGCGCGAGACCGACGGCTCCGTCTGGTTCTGGACCGCGGTGTAGATCTCGGCCGTGCGGGTCAGCGCGTTCATCGCGCCGTAGCCGTCGATCACGATGTGGTGGCCGCGCGAGTACCAGAAATACTCGTAGTCACCGACGCGCAGCACCACGTTGGTTGTGAGTGGATCGTGTTCCAGATCGATGGGAGAGCTGGCGTGCTCGGTCATCCAGCGCAGCGCGGCGCCGCGCGGGTCGGGTTCGTCGCGCAGATCGAAGCGGCCCCAGCCGGGGCGGCGGGACCAGTCGACCATCTGATGGGGAATACCGTCGATCTCCGCCATTCGGACGTGCCCGACCTCGGTCTCGGCACCGAAACGCTCGATCGCGTAGAGCAGACACCCGACGTCCAGATCTCCGTGGATCTCGACGTATTGGGCGATCGTCAAGGGTACGTCGGGCCGAATCCGCTGGGCGTACCACAGGGCCGTCTGCGCTGGGGAGAGAGCGAAGGGTTGTGCCGAAAACTCACCCGAAGTGCATTGGTCGACGCGATCGGTGGCCAATGAACTCATTCATCACTCCGTTCTGCCGCAACTGACGCAACTCCCCGACCCCCCTACGGCGGCCACGCATGCGCGAGCCGTAGGACGTGTGATCCACGCCCTATGATTCGGAGCACCCCAGATGCCGGATGGCCGACGTATTGGATTTGTTTCACATCGAACGACGTTGGCAGAACGTCCTTTTGGCCAGCTACATTTCCGCAAACTTTCGCGTCGAGCGGCGTCGCGGACCACAAACACCGAGGTCCGACGGCTTACGCCGCGGACGGAATCAACCCCCGACGCCCATGCCAGCAAACACTTGGCAACATAACAAACAGGCTACGGAGGCCTCGCCCGTCCCGGAAGAGACCGGATGTTCGGTTGTCGAGGAGATCGTGATCCAGGTCAGCCGACCGATTGGTCGGCCGAAAAGCCCTGCCAGGTCGCGTGAACAGACCGCGACCTCCGCCGGTGGGACAACGCAACAACGACGGCGGCAGCGGTCAGGATAGCCGAGACCCATTCGGGTGCGGCGCCGATTCGAGTAGCCAAAGTGGTGCTGGTGCGCAACGGCAGGTCCGCGACGAGGGCCGCGGGCACGAACAACTCGGTCTGCTGCGGCACCGCTCCGTCGGCGGTGACGATCGCGCTGACACCCGAAGTGGCCGCGACCACCAGTGCCCTGCCGTGCTCCACCGCGCGCACCCGCGACATCGCCAGCTGCTGATAGGTCATCTCGCTGTCGCCGAAGGTCGCGTTGTTGGTCGGCACGGTGAGCAATTCCGCGCCGGCCCGCAGCGAATCGCGAAACGCCCGGTCGAACGCGACCTCGTAGCAGGTCGCCACGCCGATGTCCACGCCGGCGGCGCGTACTGTGCCGTCACCGTCACCCGGCACGAAATAGCCTGCGCGGTCGGCGTATTCGGAGAAGAGCCGGAAGAAGGAACGCATCGGCAAGTATTCGCCGAACGGTTGGATGATCTTCTTGTCGTGCCGGTCCGCCGGACCTTCCGCGCCGTTCCACACCATCACGGAATTCGTCGTGGTGCGATCGCCGTTCACGAGCACGGCGCCCACCAGGATCGGCGCCTGGATCGCCTCGGAGGCCCGCGTGATCAGCGCCGCCGCGTCGGCATTGCGCAGCGGATCGATGTCGGAGGAGTTCTCGGGCCAGATCACCACATCCGGCTTGCGCGCCCGGCCCGCGGCGACGTCCTCGGCCAGCTGCTCGGTGCGCCGGACGTGGTTGTCCAGCACCGCGCGTCGCTGCGCGTTGAAGTCGAGACCGAGGCGCGGCACGCTGCCCTGAATCGCGGCGACTGTGATCGTCCGGTCACCGTCGTCAGGGGCGGGCAGCGCGGTCCGGAGGATCACTCCGGCGAGCGGCATGACAGCCAGAGTCGCTGCCGCGGTGACGATCCCGGTCCGCGACGCGGTGCCGAGCCGGGGTTTCGTCGTGACGGCCGGGCCGCTCCCGGACAGCTCGTCCGCCGAGTTCGGTACGCCCGCAGCGTCCTTCGACTCCTCGGCGGCTGCGGCCTCGCCCGGCGCGGCGGGCGCGCGCAGCGTCGGCAGCCGTTCGATCAACGCCGCGAGTCCAGTGCCCGTCAACGCCACCGCGAAGCCGATCAGCGGCGCGCCGCCCACCGCGGCCAGCGACAGGAACCAGCCATCCGCCTGACCGAAAGCCAGCCGACCCCAAGGGAATCCGCCGAACGGGAAGCTCGATCGAACCCATTCGGTGGTCACCCAGGCCAGCGCCACCCACAGCGGCCATCCGGGCAGCCGCCCGATCAGGTTGGCCAGCAGGCCGAACAGCCCGATATACACCGCGCACGTGGTGGAGAGCGCCAGCCAAGGCAGCGGCCCCACGTAGATTCCGGTCCACGGCAGCAGCGGCACGAAAAAGCCCAAGCCCGCGAGCATTCCGTAGCCGAAGCCGCCGCGCAGGCCGCCCGCGCCGCGCACCGTCGCCGTGAGCACGGCGATGCCGACCGGCGCGAGGAACCAGAACGGGCGCGGCGGAAAGCTGCCGAACAGCAGCAGTCCCGCGATCAGCGCGGCCAGCGAACGCGCGGCCACGCCGCGCAGCCGCTCCGGTGCGCGGGAGGTGCGCGTCGGGCCGGGCATCGTCATGCCTCGAACAGGGTGACGCCGCGGTGCACGGTGCGCAGGCATCGCGGCGGCGCCGAATCCGGTTCCAGCGGCGGCAGTCCCGGCACGCGGGACCGCGGATCGGTGGACCAGCGCTGCACCGAGTCGGCGGCCGCCGCGACGACGAGATCGCCTGCCTCCCATACGGCGTACGAGGCGGGCGCGCCGGGCACGAGGGTGCCCGCGATGCCGTCGCGCACGCCGCCCGCGCGCCAGGCCCCGCGCGTGGCGGCCGCGAACGCCGCGCGCGGCGAGATGCCGTGGCCCGGCGTGCGGTGATTCGCCGCGGCGCGCACGGCCAGCCACGGATTCAGTTCGGTGACCGGCGCGTCCGAGCCGATGGCCAGCGACACACCCGCGGCGGCCATGGCCGCGAACGGATTCAGCGTGGCCGCGCGCTCGGCGCCGAGCCGGGCCGCGTACATGCCGTCCGTGCCGCCCCATGTCGCGTCGAAAACCGGTTGCACACTGGCGATCACGCCCCAGGCGGCGAGCTTGCCGATCTGCTCGGCGTCGAGCATCTCCGCGTGCTCGACGCGGTGCCCCCGCGCCGCGACGGCCGGGCCGCCGAACTCGTCCACGACCCGCTGGAAGCCCGCGACCACCGCGTCCATGGCGGCGTCGCCGATCACGTGGAAGCCCGCCTGAATGCCCGCCGCGGTGCACGCTCGCAGGTGCGCGGCGATGGCCTCGGCGTCCAGATATCCATTTCCCGTCCCGGGCGTGTCGGCATAGGGTTCGCGCAGCCACGCGGTGTGCGAACCGAGCGAGCCGTCCACGAACAGGTCGCCGCCGAGCGCGTGCACGCCGAGTTCGGTGACCAGGGCCTTGGCCTCCTCGGCGCTGGTCACGGCCTCGCCCCAGTAGGCGCGGACCTCCACACCGTGCTCGAATGCCAGCAGTTCGCGCACGTCGTCGCGACCCGCGATGTCGGGTCCCGAGCATTCGTGGACGGCCACGATGCCCCGCGCCGCCGCCGCGTCCAACGCGGCGCGGCGGGCCTCGTCGCGCCTGGCGCGGTCCAGGCCGCCGAGCACCGCGGAACGCACGAGGTGGTGCGCCGCGCCGCGTAGCGGCTCGCCCCTGGTGAACCCGGCCGTCGAGGTCACCTCGGGGACGGTGTCCAGCAGGGCCGAGGACACCGCGGCCGAATGCGCGTCGACTCGGGTCAGGTACACCCGACGGCCGGGTCCCGCGGCGGCGTCGATCTCCTCGACCGTCGGCGGGCGGCCCTCCGGCCAGCGTGTCTCGTCCCAGCCGTCACCGAGGATCGCGCCGCCGGGCTGGGCCGCGGCATGGTCGCGCAGCGCCGCGAGACAGTCGGCGAGCGAGCGTGTTCCGGACAGGTCGAGTCCGGTGAGTTTCAGGCCGAGCGCCGTCACGTGCACGTGCGGCTCGACGAACGCGGGCGCCACGAAGGCGCCGGCCAAGTCGATGATCTCGGCGTCCGGATGCAGCGCCCGGCCGGGTTGTTCGGCGCCGAGCCACACCACTGTGCCGTCGGTGACCGCCATCGCGGTCGCGTCCGGTGAACTAGAGCTGTAGAAACGACCGCCGAGCAGCAACTGGGTACCCACGGGTCACCAGTCTGCCGTATCCCGGATTCGGTCGATCACCGTGGACGGGCGGGTCAGGCCGGGCCGACCGCGCGGCGGGCGTTGCCCTGACCGTCGTCGTACCACTGGGGGACGGCAGTCGGCGGAGCCGACGGGGTGGACGAATACTGCTGCACCACCACGCCGTCTACTACCTCGTCACCGTCGATGACGACGCCGCGGTACGGCGCGTTGCGCACCAAGCGGCCGAAGCGACGCGCGGCCACCGCGGCGACGACCGGACGCACCAGCGTCCTGGTCGGCGGCAGCAGCAACAGCAGGCCGAACAGCGAGGTCACCAGGCCGGGCACGAACATGAGGACGCCGCCCGTCGCGACCAGCGCGCCGTCGGCGACGGCGGTGCCCGGGGTGATCTCACCGCGTCCGGCGCGACGGAATTGTTCGATCACCCGCCGCCCCTGCGAGCCGATCAGCAGCATGCCCACGGCGGAGCCCGCGATGAGCAGCAGGATGGTGGGCACTACGCCGATCAGCTGACCGACGGCGAACAGCGCGGCGATCTCTACGACCACGTAGAGCACGAACAGCAGAGCGGGCATGGCGTTCCTTCCGGACGATCTACCCCTACCAACGCCCGCCCGCGGAGTTTTTCTCCCGGGCGCGGCTGATAGCTCGCTGAGATTCAGCCGCCGGGCCGCACCAACCCGGTCTCGTAGGCGAGCACCACGGCCTGCACCCGGTCGCGCAGGCCGAGTTTGGTGAGCACCCGGCCGACGTGCGTCTTCACGGTGGCCTCGGAGAGGTAGAGCTGTTCGGCGATCTCGGCGTTGGAGCGGCCAGCGGCGATCTGCTCGAGCACCTCGCGCTCGCGCGCGGTGAGCACGTCGAGCACCGACGGGTCGCGCATGCCCGCGGGATCGTCGGCGATGAGCCGGTCGAGCAGCCGCTTGGTGACCTTCGGCGAGACCACCGCGTCGCCCGCGGCCACACTGCGGATGGCCGAGACCAGGTCCTCGGGCGGGGTGTCCTTGAGCAGGAAGCCGCTGGCGCCCGCGCGCAGCGCGCCGAGTGCGTGTTCGTCGAGGTCGAAGGTGGTCATCACCAGGACGCGGCAGCCGTCGCCCGCCTCCACGATGCGGCCGGTCGCCGTCACGCCGTCGACCACGGGCATCCGGACGTCCATCAGCACCACGTCGGGGCGCAGTTCCTTGGCCTTGCCGACGGCGGCGGCTCCGTTCTCGGCTTCCCCGATCACCTCGATGTCGGGATGCGCGCCGAGCACCATCTTCAGGCCCATGCGCATCAATTCTTGGTCGTCGACTACGAGAACGGTGATCGGCACGGCTCCAATCTAGCGGTGCCCGGCGACGATTCGGTTACCCTCCCGCGCGTCTCACGGGATTGTCGGCGCGCGTCGCTATTCTCTTGCGTTCCCTGTAATCGACTCTCGTGGTGGAGAGATGTGCGAACAGATTCAACTTCTGGAGCTCGCGATGATTCAGCAGCGCACGTGGACCGGCGGCCAGCACCGCGTCGCCGTCCTGGACCATCCGTCCCTGCGCCACCCGGCGCGACGGTTGGTGTGGCTGGGCTTCGACGAGCGGGCCAACCCGGAGATTTCCTTTCGAATCGGGGCGGACGGCGCCGCCACCGACCGTGACGGGCGAACGATCGGCGTCGACTCGGCGCGCATCGCCGTCGCCCATCCGCTACAGCTCGCCGAGGAGCTGCCGTACTGGGTCAGCCAGTTCACCGATCACGAACTGCGCCAACCCTTTCCGCAACTCGCGCGGGAGGTGCATGCACTGACCGAGCGGGAGCGCACGGCGACCTCGCTGGAACGTTTCGCGCACCGCATGGTGCCCACGCACGCGCTGCTGCGGCTGGAGGATTTCGGCTGGCGTCGCGGCGCTCCGGTCGACGGTGTGCACGATCACTTCTACCGGCCGGTCGAGGGCGATCTCCAGGTGCTGCTGCACTTGGACGACGGCATCGCCGTCGAGGACCCCGCACCGGAGGGCGAGCGGGTGATCGAGGCGGTCGAGCTGAGTTCGCCGCCGGTGTCGTCGTGGTGGCGCCGGTGCGGCGACACGGCCTTCGGCGCGCTGGATCCGATCACCGCGAGCGAGGTGCTTCGCGAACTCGCGGCGGTCTTCGACTAGGTCAGCAATCCGTCCCGTCGGGCTCGAGCGGGATGGTCGCGCGCACCCGCCAGGCGCCGTCGGCGGCGCGCCCGACGTCCAAGGTCCCGCCGAGCACCGCGATGCGTTCGCGCATGCCGACCAGCCCGAGACCGCTGCCCTTGATCGGGTTGGCCTCGGGCCCGTGCACCGGAACGCCGCCGGAATCGGTGACCTCGACAAGGACGTCGCTGTCGCGGCGCTGCACCCGCACCCACGCCTTCGGGTGGGCGCCCGCGTGGCGCAGCGTGTTCGTCAGCGACTCCTGCACTATGCGGTGCACGCCGAGGCTCACCTCGGGGGCGACGTCGTCGATGTCGCCGGTCAGCTCGAGCTCGACGGCGAGGCCAGTGCCGCGCATCATCTCCACCACCCGGGCTATGCCCGCCGTGCCGTGCTGCGGCAGCTGATCCGGCGCGTGCTCGGTGCGCAGCAGCGCGACGGTGCGACGCAGCTCGCGCAGCGCCTCACGGCCGGTGCTGGCAATAGTGGTGACGGCCTGTTCGGCGCTGTCCGGGTCACGGCGCAGTGCGTACTTCGCGCCGTCGGCCTGCACGATGATGACGCTGACCGCGTGCGCGACGACATCGTGCAGTTCGCGCGCGATGCGGGTGCGTTCCAGCGCGACCGCCTCGTGGGTGCGCCGCTCCCTGTCGTAGTCGGCGACCGCGAGCCGGGCCGCGACCTCAGCGTCGTAGGCGTGCCGCGCGCCGTTGAACTCGGCCAGGGTCCAGCACAGCGCGTAGTACAGCGCGATGAACGCGAGCGTCGACCAGACCGGCTGATCGAGCAGCAGGGTGGACGACGCGGTGTCGAGCACCAGACCGGCGAGCAGCAATAGTCCCTCGCGCCTGCCGACATAGGCGACCAGCGTGTACAGCATGATCCCGAGGGCGAGCAGCGCCGGGTGCACGGCCTTGTCGTCGAGCACGTAGCTCAGCAGTGTGGTGCACAGGGCGAGGCCGAGCAGGGTGGCGGCCATGGCCCTCGGGTAGACCCGGCGGAACGCGACCGGGATCGGCAGCAGCCCGCCGACCACCAGATATACGGCCTTCTGATCGGTGTCGCCGATGGCCGTGAGGTCCAGCAGCAGCAGCCCGAACGCCAGGATGGAATCCGCAACGAGGGGCTTGCCGCGAAGCCACAGACTGAACCGGCGCATGACGGCCAGACTAAGGCGTACCTCCGCGTTCGCCGCGGGCATGCGGCTGTCCGTGGCCGCACCGGCGGTGCCGGACCGTCCCAGGCAGCGGGGAAACATGGGACGTCTGGTTGTCTTGCAGCGTGGATCTCGCAGATTGGGCGGCGCTGGTGGCGGCCGCGACCGCCGCAGGATGGGTCGACGCCGTGGTCGGCGGCGGCGGCCTGATCATCCTGCCGACGCTGTTCCTGGTAGCGCCGGGCATCGCGCCGCAGACCGCGTTGGGCACCAACAAGCTGGCGGCGGTCGCGGGGACCACCGCGTCGGTGCTGACGTTCGCCAAGAAGGTGCCGATGCAGTGGCGAGTGCTGCTGCCCGCGGCCTGCATCGCCGCCGTGGCCGCGGCTGTCGGCGCCGCGGCGGTCTCGCTGATCGACCGCGACCTGTTCATCCCGATCGTCATGGTGGTGCTGGTGTCGGTCGCGATCTTCGTGACGCTGCGCCCATCCATCGGCGTCACCATGGCGACCCATCCGCCGACCCGCCGCAAGGTGGTGCTCGTGGTGGCGCTGGCCGCCGGACTGATCGGGCTCTACGACGGCTTGCTGGGTCCGGGTACCGGCACCTTCCTGATCATCACCTTCGCCACCCTGCTCGGCACCGAGTTCGTGCGGGCCGCGGCCATGGCGAAGGTGATCAACTGCGGGTCCAACGTCGGCGCGCTGATCTTCTTCGGTCTCACCGGGCACATCCTGTTCGCGCTCGGCGCGACCATGGCGGTGGCCAACGTCGCGGGCGCGATCGCCGGATCACGGATGGCGCTGAGCCGCGGCGCGGAATTCGTCCGCATCGTGCTGCTCGTCGTCGTGGTGGCGATGGTGATTCGCCTGGGCTGGCAGCAGTTCGGCTGAGCCGTGCTCAGCCGACCGGTTCGGCGTGGGCCGTGCAGGTGGAGGCGAGCCAGGGCCGCAAGACTTTGGAGGTGGTCTCGTGGATCTTCCGGTGCAGCCGCTCGCCGTCCTCGGGTCCGGAATGCGGCTGCTGGAAGAGCACGGTGAGCGCGCCGGAGACCGCGCCGACCACCGCGCCGACCAGCGCCGCGGCGCCGACCTCGTCGAGTTCGTCCGGGAACGCGGCGTGCAGCTGCCTGCCGATCTCGCGCTGCGCCACCAGCTGGGCGTGTGCGGCGCGTCCGCTCACCGCGGGCACGGTCCGCGAGACCTGGGCGCGCACCGCGGCGATGCGGGCGCCCAGATCGTCGACGAGATGTTCGCCCGGGTTGTCGCCCGCCGCCCGTAGCGCGCGCAGCAGCACCTCGACCGGACGCTCGCCGACGCGGCGGCTGGCGATCGCGGCCACCGCGAGCCGGACCCGCTCGTCCGGCTCGGGGAAGAGCAGTTCTTCCTTGCTGGCGAAGTAGTTGAAGAAGGTGCGCGTGCCCACCTCCGCCGCGGCGGCGATGTCGGCCACCGTGGTGTCGTCGTAGCCTCTGGTCTCGAAGAGCTCGACGGCGGCCTCGAGCAGAGCGCGGCGGGTACGTTCACGTTTGCGGTCACGGAGGGCGGATGGCGGCACGCGGGCACAGTACGGCATTCCGCAGCGCCGATGCGGTAACCCGGGTCTCGCGCGCGCCGTTCGCGTCGGAACGATAGCGCACGTCAGGCCTGGCGTTGGACGGATCGTCGCTGTGCCGCTGGGCTTTTCGCGCGAGACGCGCACCGCCGCGGAACGGCGCGCGGACCGGTCGGCGAGAACCCGGTAGCGTTGCCGGGGTGAGCATCGCGACTTCCGAGGACACGTCGGGCTCGGCGATCGACGCCGAATTCCGCGCGCTACCACTGTCCGCGCTGACCGACGCCGCGCTCGCCGCGGCCACCGCGGCGGGCGCCGAACACGCCGACCTACGAGTGCACCGTTTGGTCACCCAGTCGATCCGGCTGCGGGACGGGCGGGTCGAGGCGATCAGCAACGCCACCGATCTCGGCTTCGCCGTCCGCGTGATCGTCGACGGCACCTGGGGTTTCGCCTCGCATGCCGCGCTCACCGCCGACACCGCCGCCGAGGTGGCGCGCCGCGCGGTCACCGTGGCGAAAGCGTTGCGCGAGCTGAACCGGGAGCACGTCGAGCTGGCCGACGAGCCGCGCTACGACGGCGCGCACTGGGTCTCGGCCTACGATCTCGACCCGTTCACCGTGCCGACCGCCGAGAAGGTCGCGCTGCTGCAAGACTATTCGGGCAGGCTGGCCGCCGCCGACGGCGTCGACCACGTCACCGCCTCGGTGTTGCAGGTCAAGGAGCAGACGTATTACGCCGACACCGCGGGCTCGTCGATCGCCCAGCAGCGGGTCCGGCTGCACCCGCAGTTGGAGGCGATCACCGTCGACTCGGCCGCGGGCGTCTTCGAGACCATGCGCACCCTCGCCGCACCGGCGGGGCGCGGCTGGGAGTACGTCACCGGCGCGGACGGAATCTGGGACTGGGACGACGAACTCGCGCGGATCCCCGGCTGGCTCGCCGAGAAGGTGAAGGCGCCGAGCGTCACCGCGGGCCCGACCGATCTGGTCATCGATCCCAGCAATTTGTGGCTGACCATCCACGAATCCATCGGGCACGCCACCGAATACGATCGCGCCATCGGCTACGAATCCGCTTACGCGGGCACCTCGTTCGCGACACCGGACAAGCTCGGCACGTTGCGCTACGGCACGCCGATCATGCACGTCACCGGCGACCGCACCGAGCGGCACGGCCTTGCCACCGTCGGCTACGACGACGAGGGCGTTGCGGGGCAGCGCTGGGATCTGGTGCGCGACGGCGTGCTCGTCGGCTACCAGCTGGACCGGGTGTTCGCACCGCGGCTCGGGCTGACGCGCTCCAACGGCTGCTCCTACGCCGATTCCGCGCACCACGTGCCGATCCAGCGGATGGCCAACGTCTCGCTGCGACCCGATCCGGAGCGCGACACCAGCACCGAGGAGCTGATCTCGCGGGTCGAGGACGGGCTGTACATCGTCGGCGACAAATCCTGGTCGATCGACATGCAGCGCTACAACTTCCAGTTCACCGGGCAGCGCTTCTTCCGTATCCGCAACGGCGCGCTGGACGGGCAGGTGCGCGACGTCGCCTACCAGGCCACCACCACCGACTTCTGGGGCGCGATGGAGGCCGTCGGCGGCCCGTCGACCTGGCAGCTGGGCGGCGCGTTCAACTGCGGTAAGGCACAGCCCGGTCAGGTGGCCGCGGTCAGCCACGGCTGTCCGTCGATCCTGGTGCGCGGCATCAACGTTCTCAACACCAGGACGGAGGCGGGTCAGTGAGCGAGCCGGGCATCGACACGGTGGACGCGCGCGGCGTGGCGCCCGCGGGCGAGGTCGTCGAGCGGGCGCTGGCCCTCTCCCGCGCCGACGAGGCGATGGTGATCGTCACCGACGCGCACGAGGCCTCGCTGCGCTGGGCGGGCAATTCCATGACGACCAACGGCTCCTCGGTGTCGCGGGGCTGGGCGGTGGTCTCGATCTTCCGCGACGGACCGCACGCGGCCCGGGTCGGCAGCGTCAGCTCGACGAGCGTCGATTCGTCAGAGATCGAGGCGATCGTGCGGGCCAGTGAGGCGGCGGCGCGCACCGCCGAACCCGCGAAAGACGCCATGCCACTGCTGGAATCGGACGCACGCGCCGCGGATTGGGCAGAGTCGCCCGGCAGCACGGGTATCGAGGTGTTCGCGGATCTGGCGCGTGACCTGTCGGCCGGTTTCGACGGCGCCGACCAGCTCTACGGCTTCGCCCACCACCAGATGCACACCACCTGGCTCGGCACCTCCACCGGCATCCGCCGCCGCTTCGTGCAGCCGACCGGTTCGGTGGAGATCAACGGAAAACGCGGCGCGGGCGCGGAGCTGGCGAGCGCCTGGGTCGGCGTCGGCACCGCCGATTTCACCGATGTCGACACACCGGGCTTGCTCGTCGAGCTGAACCGCCGCCTGGATTGGGCGGGCCGCCGCGTCGAGCTGCCCGCGGGCCGCTACGAGACGCTGCTGCCGCCCTCGGCGGTCGCCGACCTGATGATCTATCTGGCGTGGTCGATGGAGGGCCGCGGCGCGCACGAGGGCCACAACGCCTTCGCCCGCGCGGGTGGTACTCGAATCGGCGAGCGGCTCACCGACATTCCGCTCACGCTGTACTCCGATCCCGTCGCCACGGGACTGGAGTATCGGCCCTTCGTCGCAACGCCCGCCTCGTCGGAAGCGCTGTCGGTCTTCGACAACGGCCTGTCCGCCGAGCGGGTGGACTGGTTGCGCGAGGGTGTCGTGGAATCGCTCGTCTATCCGCGCGCCACGGCGGCGGAATTCGACGCCACCGCGACCGTGCCCGGCGAGAATCTTTTGCTCACCGGCGGTTCCGGGGCGGGTCTGGACGAGATGATCGCGCGTACCGAACGCGGTCTGCTGCTCACGACGCTCTGGTACATCCGCGAGGTGGATCCGGCGAGCCTGCTGCTGACCGGTCTCACCAGGGATGGCGTGTATCTGGTGGAGAACGGAGCGGTCACCGCGGCGGTGAACAACTTCCGTTTCAACGAGAGCCCGATCGATCTGTTGCGCAGGACCACCGAGGCGGGCGCCACCCAGACCGCGCTGCCCAGGGAGTGGAAGGACTGGTTCACCCGAACCGCCATGCCGCCGTTGCGGATTCCGGACTTCCACATGTCCTCGGTCAGTCAGGCCACCTGAGACACGACGCCGGGCCGCTCGCGTTCTCGCGGCGGCCCGTGCGGGGTGGGATCGTTGCGGTGACCGGCCTCAGTACGGGCGGCCGACCTCGTAGGTGCCGTCGGTGTCGGTGATGGTGACCGACACGGACTTCTGTGTGCTGCCGACCTTCACGAGGCAGTCGAAGCTCGCGTCGACCGTCACGGTCTGGCCGGCGGGGCAGCGGACGTCGCGGACGTCGTCGATGCCGTAGGAGTCGATGAGGACGAGTTGCACGCCGCGCTGGAGGTCCACCTGGTCCAGCAGCTGGGGCGCGGGCTCGACGGCGCGGACCGGCGCGACGGGCGCCGGGGACTGCGCCATCGGCGCCGAGGCGGCCGGCGTCCGAACGGGGTTGTCGGCCACCGCGCTCTCGCGGATGTTGACCACCACCAGTCCGGCGATGACACCGGCGATCGCGATGGCGACGGCGGCGACCAAGCCGGCGACGAGCACGGGAAGCCAGCCGCTGTCGGTGAATTCGCCGGTGTCCGGATGTTCGGCGACCGGGTAGGGCTGTGAGGCCCGCGGCGGCCGAGTCGGTGCTGTCATGAACGATCCCTCCCCCCGGGGCAGGGTCGAGACATCGTGTCCGCCTGGGGACTACCCCGGTATGCCCGACGAACAATAGCCGAGCCGTGATCGCCGCACCGCCGGTCCCCCGGAAACTCCGTGTCCGCCTTGCCTATTCCGGACTTTCCGGGCGCTCGGCCCGGGCTACGCGTCCGGGGTGAACTCGATGCCGATCGTGCCCGCTTTGCCCCTGCGCAGGTTGCTGCCGAGGATGACGAGCGGCCCGAGCAGCCAGTACTTCCTGCGCAGCAACTTGCGCACGCGCTCGGTGCCCTCGGCGTCCAGCACCCGGCCCGTGCCCGCGACGACGGCGCCGTGCAGCCGCTTGCCGCTGTAGTCGCACGCCTGCACGGTGCAGGCGGGATTCCGGCGCAGCCGCTTGACTTTCCAGCTGTCGGTGACCGTCCAGACATACAGCTTGTCGCCCTCGGCGACCGCCCACACCGGCGTGGCGACGGGCGTGCCGTCCTTACGGTAGGTGGTCAGCTGCACGTAGTCGGCGGAGCCTGCGTCCCCGAGCGAGTTCGTCATGATCGCAGCGTATCCGCAACGCGGTCACTCGGGCATGCGGTACTCGCCCGAATCCAGACGGGCGAGCAGACCGTCGGTCCACCGGGTCAGGTTGTCGAAGACGCCGCTCCAGAGCTCCAGCAGGTCGGGCATGTGCGGCGACTCGTAGCGACCGGGGTAGGTCGGGATCATGGCGATCAGCTCGTCGCGAACAGCGGCCGCGTTGCGCCGCTGCTCCCCCAGCTTCGCGATGACGTGCGCGCGTGGCAGCGCGTCCATGAAGGCGATGGCGGCGCCGAGCTCTTCCATGTCGATGCTGACCAGCGCGGCGTCCATGAGCCTGCGGAACTCGGTCTCGCCCGCCTCGGTGAGCTCGTACAGCATCCGGCCGGGTCCCTGATCGCTGCTCTCGGTGCCGAGCGCGCGCAGTTTTCCTTCCTGCGTCAGCTGTTTGAGCGCGTGGTAGATCGAGCCGGGCTTGACGTTCGTCCAGGTTTCGGCGCGCCAGGCCAGCAACTCGCGCCGCACGGCGTAACCGTGGGCGGGTTGCCGGGTGCGGATGACCCCGAGGACGAGCAGACGGACGGCCGCCACGCGTGACTCCTTTCTCCGTGCGACGAACGACTCATGCTACTCAAATTTGACTTCCGCGAACGAACGCCCCTAGCCTCGCAGTAATCAAGTTTGACTAGTGCACTTCGGAGGAACGCCTCATGGACGACTTCCCGGTTCCGGTGCTGTGGACCGCGTCGCCGACCGCCACCCTCGACTTCTACCGGGCCATCGGATACACGGTGACCCACGAACAGACCCGCCCCTACGTCTATCTCGCGCTCGAAGCGCACGGCTGCCCAGTGCATTTCAACTCGCCGCCCAAGGACTTCGCGATACCGGCCGAGCGGGTCGGCTGTCTGGTGATGGTCGACGACGTGGCCGCGCGCCACCGTGAACTCACCGGCGCGTTGCGCGCCGCCTTCGGCAAGGTGCCCGCCAAGGGCCGCCCGCGCATCACCCGCTTCCGGCCGGGACAGAGCCGTTTCACCCTCGTCGACCCCG
Organism: Nocardia sp. CNS-044; assembly: GCF_059570515.1. Classification (NCBI taxonomy): domain Bacteria; kingdom Bacillati; phylum Actinomycetota; class Actinomycetes; order Mycobacteriales; family Nocardiaceae; genus Nocardia; species Nocardia sp. CNS-044. The sequence goes on along the minus strand of NZ_JCANSX010000011.1, from coordinate 63,873 downwards.
ACGGCAACACCCTGCTGTTCATCCAGCGCGACGAACCCAGCGAACTCGAGTACGGCGGTTCGTCCGAGCTGGCGGATCTGGCGAAGGTGCTCGACAACGCGCGGATTCTGCGCGATTTCAAGAACGACGACGAGGCCGCCGCGCGGGTGCTCGAAGTCGGCCTCGGCCGCTTCGCCGCCACGGCCGCACCGGTGGAGCGCGCGCGGGCGCTGGCCATGCTCGCCGAGATAGCCGTCGCCGCGGAAGACCCCGAGCGCGCCGCCCGGTACCGCGGCGAGGTGCGCGCGCTGAACCTCTCGGACGAGGATCGCGCGGCGGTGGCCGTCGATCTCGGGGCGGGCACCGATCTGGAGCGGTGGCTGACCGAAACGCGCTGAGCCGGAGAGGGTCTCGTCAGGAGGCTCGGGTGAGCACCTGCGGTCCGTCGGCGGTGATCGCGATAGTGTGCTCGGAGTGCGCGGTGCGCGAGCCGTCGGCGGAGCGGATGGTCCAGCCGTCGGCGTCGGTGTAGATGCGGTCGGTGGTGCGGGCGAACCACGGCTCGATGGCGAGGGTGAGCCCGGGCCGCAGCCGATACCCGCGACCGGCGCGGCCCGCGTTCGGCACGTGCGGGTCCTCGTGCATGGTGCGCCCGAGACCGTGCCCGCCGAACTCGGTGTTGACCGGAAAGCCGTAGGAGCGGGCCACCTCTTCGATGGCCGCGGAGAGATCGCCGATGTGGTTGCCGGGCACCGCGACCGCGATGGCGGCGGCGAGCGCCTCCTCGGTGGCGCGCACCAGCTTCCGGTCCGCCTCCGCTGCCGTGCCGACGATGACGGTGATGGCCGAATCGGCCACCCAGCCGTCGACGCCGACCGCGAGGTCGATGCTCAGCACGTCACCGTCGCGTAGGGCGTAGTCGAACGGAAGACCGTGCAGCACAGCGTCGTTCACCGACAGGCACACCGTGTTGCGGAACGGACCGCGCCCGAAGGACGGCGCGTAATCCCAATAGCACGAGACCGCTCCGCGCTCCCGGATGCGTTCGCGCACATAGGCTTTCAGGTCGAGCAGGTTGACCCCGACCCGCGCCCTGGTGCGCAGCTCGGCGAGCACGTCCGCGACGAACTCCCCCGCCACCCGCATCCGAGCGATCTCCGCGGGCGACTTCAACTCCACCATTCCCGACCTCCACTGCGCCGAATCCCACCGGCGAGCACGCGCCCGGCCGGTATTTTTATACCAGCCTAGCTACGGCGGTATTTAAATACCAGCCACACGCGAGAACTCGCCGCGCCCGGCGATCCCCGGACGCGGCGGAACTCAGGAGACGCACATGCCGGATCGCTCCGGCGGCAGCCCTACTCCGCGTCGTCCTCGCCTTGCTCCCTGGCGCGCAGGGCCTCCGCCAATTCGGCGCGCAGCCGTTCGGCCGCCTGCCGATCGTTGCAGTCCTCGGCCGTGGTGATGTCCTGACGAAGCTGGGCGATCGTGTCGCGGGAAACCATGAATCCTCCCTCTCGCTCTCGCGGCGTTGTCATTCCATCCATGGGGTGTCCGGTTTCGCCGGACGGAAACCCTTGCCCGGATGCGAGATTTCCGGGCACGACCGGGTAATCGTCCCGTGAGTGGCGCCACATCGTGTGGGTGAACAGTCGTACTCTGACAGGGATGGACGGTGTCGCGCGCGCACCCCTCCCAACGTGCGCGACGCTCCACTCCCGTACCGACGGAAAGGGCTCCCAAGCTGCCCCTCATCGCGGTCGCGAAGCAATAGCACCACCTGCTCGACAGTGTGTGCTACGTTTCGTAACATTAATAGGCGACGAGTGTAAACTCACTGGCGTTGGAGGTTTTCGTGTCCGGCACGATCCACGAAGCGATAGGAGAGATCGCCGCGCAGGGCACCGAGGGCGGCGGCGCGGCGCTGGACCAGGTGGCGATCATGACCGGCTCGGCGGGCCTGATCGCGCTGGTGCTGCTGTGGGTCGGTTATCTGCACCGGACGCGGCGCATCACGTGGCTCGGCGCCACGGCCGACCGGATCGGCGCCGTCTTCAACCGGCCTGGGTGGGTGGCACTGCCCATCGTGATGTTCCTGGCCACCATCCTGACCGCGCTGCTCGGCTTCATCTGGGACGTCAGCCTGCACGTGGGCAACGGCCGCGACGAAGGCCCGCTCGCCAATCCGGCGCACTACTTCATCTTGGCCGGACTGTTCTTCCTGTTCACGGCCGGAATGCTGGCGATCGTGCTACCACTGGACGAGAAGCCGGGCGAGGCGGCGGTGCGGATCACCCGCACCTGGTACGCGCCCGTCGGCGGCATTCTCATCGCCGGGGCGGGCCTCTACGCGCTCATCGGCTTTCCGCTCGACGACATCTGGCACCGGATGTTCGGCCAAGATGTGACGCTCTGGGGACCGACGCACCTGATGCTCATCGGCGGCGCCGGACTCTCCCTGGTCGGCGTGCTGCTGCTGGAATTCGAGGGCGGCCGCAACCGGCCCGATCCGGACCGGGAAGACGGCTGGCTGATCTGGACGCTGCGCGCGTTCGCCTTCGGCGGTCTGATCATCGGCCTGTCGGTGTTCCAAGTGGAATTCGATTTCGGCGTCGAGCAGTTCCGGCTCGTCCTGCAGCCGATGCTGATCGTCGCGGCGGCCACCGTCACGCTGGTCGCCGCGCGGGCGACGCTCGGCGCGTTCAGCACCTTCGTGGTGGTCGGCTTCGCGGCGGTGGTGCGCGGGATCGTGGCGTTCCTGGTCGGCGGGCCGATCATCGACGCGCCGCGCAACGTCTTCCCGCTCTACCTCGGCGCCGCCGTGGTCGTCGAACTGCTCGCCCTGCTCCCCTTGGCGCGCAAGCCGCTGTGGTGGGGTGCGGTGGCCGGTTTCGCGGTGGCGACCGTCGGTGTCTGGCTCGAATCCCTCTGGGTCGCCGCGATGTTCGTCGATCCGTGGCCCGCTTCGATGTGGCCGGAACTGCTGGCGATGACGGTGCCGACGGGCATCGCGGGTGGTGTCGTCGGCGCGCTGCTCGGCATGGTGCTGCGCGGTGAGCCGTTGCCGCGCCCGCCCGTGCGCCGCACCATGGTCGTCGCCGCGGTGCTCGTCGTCGCCGCTACCACCACCAACGGCCTGCTCATTCGCCTCCCGGATCAAGCGAGAGCGACCGTCGCGCTGCGCGAGGCCGAGCCCGTCGACGGCGGCCGCATGGTGACCGCCGACGTGCGGCTCGAACCGGCCGACCTGGTCGGCTCCGATCCCGAATGGGTGCAGATCCTGGCCTGGCAGGGCGGCGTCGGATCGGACAGCCCCGGCCGCGGCCTGGTCGTCGACCAGCTGCGGCGCGTCGGCGACGGCCACTACGTCTCGACCAAACCCGTTCCGGCGCACGGCACCTGGAAGACCGTGCTGCGCCTGCAGGACGGCCGCATGCAGACCGCGCTGCCGATCTTCATGCCCGACGACCCGGGCATCGGCGCCGCGGAGGTCGCCGCGCCACCGGAGTTCACCCGCCCGTTCGTCGCCGAGATCACGGTGTTGCAGCGGGAGCGCTCGTTCGACCATCCGGCCTGGCTGTTCGGCGCCGCCTCGCTGGTCGTTCTGGTGTGCAGCCTGATCCTGATCGGCGCGCTGTCCTGGGGCGCGGCGCGGATCAACGACCGCTACCCCACCACCGCGCGGACGGACGCGACCGAGCCCGTCGCGGCCGGATGACCGGCGCCGCCGACGGCGTGGAGCTGCTCGCGGACCATTCCGTCCTGCTGGCCATCCCCGCCTTCCTTCCCGCGTTCGCCGTGGTGGGCATCATCGTGCTCATCGCGGTGCGCGACCGCCGCGCCGAGCGGCGCGAGAGCGAGCGGAACGACCGAACCCCTTCGAACAGCGACGAGGAGACCCGATGACCCGCACGTGGCGCTACGCCGCGCTCGCCTGCGCGGTAGCCGCCGCCGCGCTGGGTTGCGCCACCGAGGACGCCCCGAGCACGCCGCGGCCCAGCGCGAGTTCGCCCGCCGAAGCCGACGCCGTCGTCGTGCGTTTCCGTATCGCGAACGGGTCGGTGAGTCCGGTGAACGAGCGCAGGGAGGCCGAGATCGGGCAGCCGATCGAGCTGGTGGTCGACAGCGACGCCGAGGACGAACTGCACGTGCACGCCACGCCGGAGCACACCTTCGAGGTCCGCCCCGAGGCCGGGCAGCGCTTCCGGTTCACGGTGGAGGTGCCGGGGCGGGTCGAGATCGAACTGCACCGCGCGCACAAGACCGTCGCCACGGTAGTCGTGCGCCCGTGAACGAGCGCCAGCGAGCGAACCATAGGCACAGCGCGCACTCGCGCACGACGGAGCCGAGCGCCAGCGGGGTGGAGTCGTGAACGAGGTCCTCGCGCACGGGATCTCCGGTGCGACCGATCTGCCGATTCCGTTGTCCTACGCGTTGATCGGCGCCGCGTGGGCCCTGACGTTCTCCTTCGCCGTACTGGCCTTCGCGTGGCGCGAGCCGCGACTCGATCCGGATGCGCCGGGCGTCGCGCTGCCCGCGTTCGCGCGCGCCATGGTCGATTCCGCGGCGGTGCGGACGGTGCTCGCGGGGCTCGGGCTGCTCGGGGCGATCGCGGTCCTCGCGGTCGGCTTCTTCGGCGCGGCCGAGTCGGCGGACAATCCCGTGCCGGGGATTGTCTATATCTATCTGTGGGTCGGGGTGATGGTGGCCTCACTGGTGTTGGGGCCGGTGTGGAAGATCGTCTCGCCGGTGCGCGCGCTGCACCGCCTGGCCTGCCGGGTGGCGGGGCGGCCGCCGGGGCGCGGGCTGCTGCCCTACCCGGAATCGTGGGGCTGCCTGCCCGCGGCGCTGGGGCTGTTCTCGTTCGTGTGGCTGGAATTGGCTTATCCCGAACCGGGTTCGGTGCTCGCCGTGACGATGTGGTTTCTCGGCTACCTCGTCGTGGGGACGGTCGGCCTCGTGGTGTTCGGGACAACGTGGGCCGAGCGCGGCGACCCGCTGGAGGTGTACAGCAGTCTGCTGGCGCGTCTGAGCCCGTACGCGCGGCGCGACACCGGGGTCCCGGTGCTGCGGTGGCCGCTGAACAATCTCGCGGGCACGCCCGCGCTCACCGGCTCGGTCGCGGTGGCGGCGACACTGCTGGGATCGACCGCGTTCGACAGCTTTTCGATGTTCGCGAGTTGGCGCGACTTCCTCGATCGCGCGGGCGGCGACTCCACCCTGCTGACCACCTTGCTGCGCACCGCGGGGTTGCTCGGGTTCATCGCCGTTGTCGGCGGCGTCTTCCGGCTGGCCACCCGCGCGACCGGCGGCGTCACCAGGGCGGAGCGGGCGCTGCTGCCGATTCGGCTCGCGCACAGTCTCACCCCGATCGTGGCGGGCTACCTTGTCGCGCACTACCTCAGCTTCCTGGTCGAGAAGGGGCAGGCGACGCTGATCCTGTGCGCCGACCCGTTCCAGCGCGGCTGGAACATCCTGTGGCTGGGCGATTTCGACGTGCAGTACATCCTGTCCACCCATCCCGCCGTACTGGCCAGCATCAAGGTGCTGGCCGTCCTCACCGGTCACATCCTCGGCGTCGCCGCGGCACACGACCGCTGTCTTCGGCTGCTCCCGCCCGCGCACCGACTGACCGGCCAGCTCGCGCTGATGCTGACCATGGTCGGCTACACCTTCACCGGGCTGTACCTGTTGTTCGAGGCCTGACCCGTCGACCGCGCCCACTTGCGGTATTTAAATACCGCCCCTACCCTGGGGCGCATGGTTCGCCTGCCGCTGACACCCGCCCAGATCGAGGCGGGCCGCCGCCTGGGCGCTCGGCTGCGCGCGGCGCGTGGCGAGCGCGAACTCACCGAGGTCGCCACCGCTGCGGGGATCTCGCCGGAGACGCTGCGCAAGATCGAGACCGGTCGCCTGCCGTCGCCCGCCTTCGGCACGGTCGTGGCACTGAGCCAGGCGCTCGACCTCCCGCTCCAGGAACTGGCCGACACCTGGCGCTCCGCTGGGCTCGCCGAATCCGCCTGATCGCTACCGCCCGGGTTTCCCTTCCCGCGAATACGTCAATAAACTCCAATTCGTGACGAATCTGCGGATCAGTGAAGCGGCCGCCCTGATGGGCGTCAGCGACGACACCGTGCGACGGTGGATCGACCAGGGCAAGCTGCCCGCGATCCAACTCGACAACGGCCGCAAGGGCGTCGACGGCCGCGATCTGGCGCAGTTCCTGCGCGCCAACGCCGAGGCGCCCGCGCCGGGGGTGACGGTGGCGGCGTCCGCGCGCAACCGCATGCGCGGCATCGTGACCCGCATCGTCAAGGACACGGTGATGGCCCAGGTCGAGATGCAGGCCGGACCGTTCCGGCTGGTGTCGCTGCTCAGCCGCGAATCGGTGGACGAACTCGGCCTCGAGGTCGGCAGCGTCGCCGTCGCGTCGGTGAAGTCCACGCACGTCGTCGTGGAAATTCCGGAGACGTGACCATCGCCGCGCGGCGACGGGCGGTGCGCGGGCGGCGGCCGCTGATCCTTGTGCTGCCCGCGGTGTGCGGGTTGATCTTCTTGGTCGCGCCGTTGCTCGGGCTCGCGGTTCGAGCGCCGTGGGCCACCATGCCGGAGCGCCTGTTCAGCGCGGAAGTCGCCGAGGCGCTTCGTCTTTCGCTGGTGTGCGCGAGCCTGGCCACCCTCGTCTGCCTGGCGCTCGGCATTCCGCTGGCCTGGCTGCTGGCGCGCGGCGACGTGCCGGGCCGCGGTCTGGCGCGGGCGCTGGTCACCGTGCCGCTGGTGTTGCCGCCGGTGGTCGGCGGTGTCGCGCTGCTGCTGGTGCTGGGTCGGCGCGGATTGATCGGCCAGTACCTGTACGACTGGTTCGGCGTCTCGTTGCCGTTCACCACGGCGGGTGTGGTGGTGGCCGAGGCCTTCGTGGCGATGCCGTTCCTGGTCATCTCGGTGGAGGGCGCGCTGCGGGCCGCGGACCCCCGGTTCGAGGAGGCCGCCGCCACCCTCGGCGCGTCCCGCTGGTACGCGTTTCGCCGCGTCACCTTGCCGTCCGTGCTGCCCGGCGTCGTCGCGGGCGCGGTGCTCTGCTGGGCCCGCGCACTCGGCGAGTTCGGCGCGACCATCACGTTCGCGGGCAGCTTTCCCGGCAAGACCACCACCATGCCGCTCGCGGTGTATCTGGCGCTGGAGACCGATCCGGACGCGGCGATCGTGCTGAGCCTGGTGCTGCTGCTCGTCTCGGTGGGCGTGTTGGCCGCCTTGCGGGAGCGGTGGATTCGAGGTGCGATGTGACGCTGGACGCCGAGATCCGCGTCACCCGCGGCACATTCACCCTCGACCTCGCACTGACGGCGAAACCGGGCGAGGTGGTGGCGCTGCTCGGCCCGAACGGCGCGGGTAAGAGCACGGTGTTGCGGGCGCTGGCTGGCCTGCTCGCGGTGACCGAGGGACGCGTGCGGCTCGGCGAACACATCTGGGACGCACCGCCTTCGGTGTTCGTGCCCGCCGAGCACCGCGAGGTCGGCGTGGTCTTCCAGGACTATCTGCTCTTCGCGCACCTCTCCGCGCTGGACAACGTCGCGTTCGGTTTGCGCGCCCGCGGCCATCGGCGCGCCGCGGCCCGTGAGCGCGCCGCCGAATGGCTCGATCGCGTCGGCCTTTCCGAGTACGCGCACCGCAAACCCCGCGCGTTGTCCGGCGGGCAAGCCCAGCGGGTCGCGCTGGCCCGCGCGCTGGTCACCGAGCCGCGGCTGTTGCTGCTCGACGAACCGCTCGCCGCGCTCGACGCGAGCACCCGGCTCCAGGTGCGCTCCGATCTGGCCCACCATCTGCGCGACTATCCGGGCCACACGGTGCTCGTCACCCACGATCCGCTCGACGCGATGGTGCTCGCCGACCGGCTCGTCATCCTGGAACACGGCCGCGTCGTACAGCAGGGTGCGCCCGCGGAGGTCGCCAGGCAACCCCGTTCGGATTATGTGGCGAACCTGGTGGGGCTCAACCTGTATCGCGGCACCGCCCGCGGCGGCGTCGTCGATCTCGACGAGGGCGGCGTCCTCACCATCGCCGAACCCGCCGACGGTCGAGTGCACGTCGCCTTTCCGCCGAACGCGGTCGGCCTGCACCTGGAACACCCCGCGGGCAGCCCGCGCAACGCATGGCCGGTCACCATCACCGGCATCGAACAACACGCCCACACCACGCGCGTCCGCCTCGACGGCCACCCACCGGTCCTCGCCGACATCACCCCGGCCACGGTCGCCGAACTCCGGCTGCGGCCCGGGATGGAATTGTGGGCGGCGGTGAAGGCGACCGAGGTCAGGAGCTATCCGGCCTGAACCGCGCGACGCTCGCCGCCGTCGCATCGCCGAACTCCGCCCACGACTCGCGCTGCCATTACGCGGCGGCCGCTAGTCCAGGTCGATGCGGATGGTGAGCATCGGCCCGCCGCGTGCGAGTCGCCGGAGCAGGATTCCGTCGAGCCGATAGGACGGCCGCCCCTTGCCCAGCAGGCGGTGGCGCGCGGTCGCGTCGTCATCGTCCAGGAAGGTCGCAGTGCCGGTCCGCCACCGCAACCGCACACCGTCGCGCACCTTGGCGGGCCGAGCGTGGTCGCCGAGGCGAGCCCGAATCCGGTCAACGCGGTCGAGAACACTCGGCCGTGCGCGGACAAGGGTGCGGAGCGCCTCATTCACCAGATGTTTGCTTGCGCCCGATTTAGACAACCATCAATATAGGCGTATGTCGAAGTCGGAACTTCCCTTGCTGCCGGTGCCGCCGTGCTCGGCCGCGCCGATCGTCCGCGAACCGCTGTCCGGCGAGGCGGCGGCCGAGTTGGCGGGCGTGTTCAAGGCGTTGTCGGATCCGATTCGGCTGCGGCTGCTCAGTTCCATCGCCGCCCGCGCGGGGCAGGAGGCGTGCGTCTGCGAGTTGTCCGAAGGCATCGATCTGACCCAGCCGACGATCTCCCATCACCTCAAGGTGCTGCGCGAGGCGGGGCTGCTCACCAGCGAACGCCGCGCGTCGTGGGTGTACTACCGGGTGATTCCCGAAGCGCTGCACAGGCTTTCGGAGGTGCTACTGGTCGAGAGCGGCGCCGCCGGGGTGAACCCTTGAGCGCCGAGACCCGAACCCCGCAGAACGAAGTCGTGGCGAAACTGTCCACGCTGGACCGGTACCTGCCGGTGTGGATCGGTGTCGCGATGGCCGCCGGGCTGCTGCTCGGGCGAATGATTCCGAGGCTCGGGGACGCGTTGAGCGCCGTGGAAGTCGACGGGATCTCGCTGCCGATCGCGATCGGCTTGTTGATCATGATGTATCCGGTGCTTGCGAAGGTCCGCTACGACCGCCTCGACACCGTCACCGGTGACCGCAAGCTGTTGATCGGTTCGCTGGTGTTGAACTGGGTCTTGGGCCCGGCACTGATGTTCGCACTGGCCTGGCTGTTGTTGCCGGATCTGCCCCAGTACCGGACCGGGTTGATCATCGTCGGGCTGGCGCGCTGCATCGCGATGGTCATCATCTGGAACGACCTGGCCTGCGGCGACCGCGAAGCCGCCGCAGTGCTGGTGGCGTTGAACTCGACCTTCCAGGTGATCATGTTCGCCGCGCTCGGTTGGTTCTACCTGTCCGTGCTGCCCGGCTGGCTCGGCCTGGAACAGACCACCATCGACACCTCGCCGTGGCAGATCGCGAAATCGGTGCTGATCTTCCTGGGCATTCCCTTGCTCGCGGGGTATCTCACCCGCCGCTTCGGCGAACGCGCGAAGGGCCGCGCTTGGTACGAGTCGACACTGCTGCCCAGGATCGGCCCGTGGGCGCTGTACGGGTTGCTGTTCACGATCGTGATCCTGTTCGCCCTACAGGGCAAGCAGATCACCTCCCAGCCCCTCGACGTCGTGCGCATCGCGATTCCGCTGCTGGCCTACTTCGCGATCATGTGGGGCGGCGGCTACCTGCTCGGCCCAGCGATGGGCCTGGGCTACGAACGGACAACGACCCTCGCGTTCACCGCCGCGGGCAACAACTTCGAACTCGCCATCGCCGTCGCGATCGCCACCTACGGCGCGACCTCCGGGCAGGCACTCGCCGGGGTCGTCGGCCCGCTGATCGAAGTTCCGGTACTCGTCGGACTCGTCTATGTGTCGCTGGCCCTGCGCGACCGCTTCCCGTTCAGCACCGCGGCGCAGACCCCGCTCGCCTGATCCGCGTCGACCCGAAAGGCCCACTTCCCCATGGCTTCCAAGCCCAGTGTCCTGTTCGTCTGCGTCCACAACGCCGGACGCTCCCAGATGGCGGCCGGGTTCCTGACGCACCTTGCCGGCGCCGACATCGAGGTCCGCTCGGCGGGCAGCGCGCCCGCCGGATCGATCAACCCCGCCGCGGTCGAGGCGATGGCCGAGCTCGGCATCGACATCTCCGATCAGCGGCCGAAGATCCTCACCTTCGACGCGGTGGAGACCTCGACCGTGGTCGTCACCATGGGCTGCGGCGACACCTGCCCGGTATTTCCCGGCGTGAGTTACCGCGACTGGGTTCTCGACGACCCGGCGGGCAAGGGAGTGGAGGCCGTGCGGCCGATCCGGGACGAGATTGGTCGCCGGGTCACGGAACTCGTCGCGGAACTACTGCCCACGCGTGCCTGGCTCACCGACCCTGCCAGCTGAGCGGGTACCACATATCCGGGTCAAGCCCCGGTGGCCCAACTCTCAGCTGGGAATGACGAAATCGCAGGCAGCATAAGCCTTCTCGCGCGTCCCGGACTCGAGTACCGAGGACTGATAAGCCTCCCACCGGCCGAGCTTGGATGCGTCGCGGTCGGCGCCGCGCGCGACCATCCGGGCTCGAATCCGCTCGGCGGGCGTATCCAGCCAGACCGTGACGATCGGGCTCGACGGCGCCGATTCCGGATAGGTGCGCACGTGCTCGCCCAGCGTGCGTCCCGCGGCGTGCGCGGCACGGATGACGGACAGGAACGGCGCGTCGAGTACGACCGGGGCCGCGGCGGCGACGGTCAGCCCCGTGCGGATGAGACCCTCGTACAGGCCAGGGGCGATCAGCGCGCGATAGGTGTCGGAATCGCGGTCGTGCCGATCGCCGGTCAACGCCTCGATCACCGCTTCCTCCAGGCGCGGCACGAAGCGGTCCTTGTCCAACACGACGGCGCCGGTCAGCTCGTGCACATACGCCGCGGCCGTGGACTTCCCGGAGGCGGGAAATCCGCACAGCAGCACGAGCCCGCGAGAACCGAGCGCGTCGGCCACCCCGCGCAACCGTTCCCGCACGCCCGTCTCCACCCGATCCAGGTCCTCCAGCACCGCTCCAGTCCACCACATCCTCGGCACGCTCGACCCGCGCTCCATCCCGCCGGTCGGCCTAGCCCACGCGGCCGTCTCCCGCGCCGGGGTTGCGCCTGGAAGAACTCCGGACACCGTTCGGAGCGCTTCACGGTCTTCGCGGGCCGGAGCTACACCCTGGCCCGCGTGCAGGAGATCGCCGACCAGGCGGACGTCGCCGACAGCGCGGTCGGCACCTTCGTCAGCGCCTCCGCGAACCCGGTCGACCCGCCGGACTTGACCTCAACCTTTGTTCAGGTACCAAGCTGTCGATCATGAACGCAACGACAGACGAATCGCCGGTGGTCGAGGATACGACCGTGGACCACACCGAGGACATCGCCGCGATCAAGCGATTGGTGGCCGATGTGGAGGAGGGCTTCAACAACAAGGACGCGGAGCTGATGGTCAGCGGCTTCACCGCGAACGCGTCGGCGGGGAACGCGGTGGGCATGGTGATCACCGGGCGGGATGCGCTGCTGGAGGCGGGCCGCAAGGGGCTGGCGGGATTCCTGAAGGACGAGTACGCGCGCTACGAGGTGACCGACATCGTCTTCCTGCGGCCGGATGTGGCCGTCGCGCACAAGGCCGCGCGGGCGATCACGGCGGAAGGCGATCCCATCGATGTGGATCCGGCGATGGTCGCGCTGTACGTCCTGGTGAAGGAGGGCGGGCGCTGGTGGACGGCGGCGCGGCACAACACGCTCGTCCCGAAGGCCGAGTGAGGCGATACCGCAGGTCGGAGGGTCGTGCGAGGGAGAACTACCCCCGAACAGAACAGTCCCCGGTAGTCTCCATCGAATCCTTGGGTTTCAGTCGTCGCTGATTACCCTGGTCTTCGACTGGCTTGCCGGGGGCCTAGCCGGATCCTGTGCGAGTTACCAGTACTTTCTTTGGACGTCTCCGCCGATTGTGTGGCACTCTTCGGTGTTCCGGTGTACATCTAGTGTCCTCGGTTTTCGCCGCTAGTCAATACCTGGAGACCCCCAATTTCGAGGTATTTCGCCTGCTCACCGCGACGTCGACACCCGGCTGCGGGACCCCCGGCGAACCTGCGGCAGACGGCCCCCGCAGCGGACGGCATCCCGGGCGACCACTGCCATCGCACGGCCTGTCGCACCGGTACAAGGCGGGAATGCGCGCGGAGAAACCAGGCCCGAGCCGCCCCTCCCCGGCGACGCGGTCTCCTCACACCATCTTGGACGCTTGGCCGCGGTCCTTTTCTCCTGCGCAGCGTGCGAAAGGGCCGCGAGGCGCATTTCGAGAAATTGAAATGCACCGTGTCCGGAATTTCTCGGCGCACGAATGCGGCCCGTCCGGTTGTTTTCCGGACGGGCCACGGGTTCGCGAGGAGTGTTCACCCCTCGATTGCTCGCCTCAGGCGTTCGCGCCGATGATCCCGCCGATCACCGCTCCGATGATACAGCCGGGAATGGCCGGGAGGATGAAGAAGATCGCGCCGATCAATGCGCCGATCACACAGCCGATCGCGATACCCGCGATCGTCGTTCCCGCATCGCCGATGAACCCCAGTTCCGGCTGGGCCGGAGCGCTCACCGGGGTCAGCGTCAATTCCGTTGCGCTCGCGTCGATTACCGGCGCGACGCGCACCAGCTGACCCGTCACGGAGTGCAGTGTGGTCGGCACGCTGCCGATCACCGTGCCGTCGGGCGCGTGCACCAACACCGCGTCCGGCGCGACCTCGAAGGTCCCGGCGGCCAAGGTGAGCGTCGCCCCCGAGCGATCCGGCGCCACCGAAGCGGTGTACTCGACGCCGCGGTCCGCCCCCGCCACCACGCCCCCCGGCGAGCCGTTGGCGGTCGCGGTGGCGATTCCGGTGGTCGCGGCAATGGTCAGCACCGCTGCCGCTATCAACTTTTTGATCATGATGAATTCCCATCATCCGGCCGATCCGAATAGTGTGTGCCCCGAGAATCGGCTTTCAGGACATCGATATGATGCGCCTTCCACACTCTCGATGTCGACAGAATGACGAAACCGAATTACGTTGCAAGATCAGCGAATCGGCCCAGGAATTGGGGGGTTGCCAGCACCGGCCCTTCGACTTTTCGCGGACGAATACGGCGACGGCGGGAAATGAAACGACATGCGCCGCAATAAAAACCGAGGCGTCGTTTTGCGGAGCCATTCCGAACGAATTGGGGGCGGGGCGGACCCGAGCACGACCGGGTCCGCGCCGCGATACTACTCGAGTTCCCCTTCGGTCTCCAGGTACACCTGGCGCAACCGATCCAGCGTCTCGGCCTCGGGGGCGGACCACATGCCGCGCTCGGCCGCCTCCAGCAGCCGTTCGGTGATGCCGTGCAGCGCCCACGGGTTGGACTGTTCCATGAACTTGCGGTTCACGTCATCGAAAACGTAACTCTCGGTGAGCTTCTCGTACATCCAGTCGGCGACCACATCGGTGGTGGCGTCGTAGCCGAACAGGTAGTCCACGGTGGCGGCCATCTCGAACGCGCCCTTGTAGCCGTGCCTGCGCATCGCCTCCAGCCAGCGCGGGTTCACCACGCGGGCACGGAACACGCGCGAGGTCTCCTCGGAGAGGGTCCTGGTGCGCACCGCGTCGGGCCGGGTGCTGTCGCCGATATAGGCTTCCGGATTCTTGCCGGTGAGCGCGCGCACGGTGGCGACCATGCCGCCGTGGTACTGGAAGTAGTCGTCGGAGTCGGCGATATCGTGCTCGCGGGTGTCGGTGTTCTTGGCCGCCACCGCGATTCGGCGATAGGCCGAGCGCATGTCGTCGGCGGCCGGTGCGCCGTCGAGATCGCGGCCGTAGGCGTAACCGCCCCACGCGGTGTAGACCTGCGCGAGATCGTCGTCGGTGCGCCAGCTCTTGGAATCGATGAGCTGGAGCAGACCGGCGCCGTACGTGCCCGGCTTGGAACCGAAGATGCGGGTGGTGGCGCGGCGGGCGTCGCCGTGTTCGGCCAGATCCGACTCCGCGTGCGCGCGAACGTAATTCGACTCCGCGGGCTCGTCGAGCTCGGCCACCAGCCGGACCGCGTCGTCGAGCAGGGCGAGCACGTGCGGGAAGGCGTCGCGGAAGAACCCGCTGATGCGCACGGTCACGTCGATACGCGGCCTGCCGAGTTCGGCGAGCGGGATCGCTTCGAGAGTCGTGACGCGGCGGCTGGCCTCGTCCCACACCGGCCGCACACCGAGCAGCGCGAAGACCTCCGCGATGTCGTCACCGGAGGTGCGCATGGCCGAGGTGCCCCACACCGAAAGGCCCACCGAGCGCGGGTATTCGCCGTGGTCGGCGCGATAGCGTTCGACCAGCGATTCGGCCATGGCCTGACCGGTCTCCCAGGCCAGCCGCGACGGCACCGCCTTCGGGTCGACCGAGTAGAAGTTGCGGCCGGTCGGCAGCACGTTGATCAGGCCGCGCAGCGGCGAACCGCTCGGGCCCGCCGGGACGAACCCGCCGTTCAGCGCGTGCAGCACCCGCTCGATCTCGACGCCGGTCTCGCGCAGGCGCGGCACCACTTCCGTTGCGGCGAAGCGCAGTACGGCGCGCACCGCGCCGGCCGTACCCGGTTCCGCGCCGCCGATGGCCGCCGCGCCCGAGGGCACGAGGGTGTCGGCGAATCGCGCGACCAGTCCGTCGATCGCGTCCACCGACCAGTCGGCGGCCTGTAGCGCGCCGAGCAGCTCGCGCGCGCGACCCTCGATCACGTCGACCCGCTCGCGCGCCTCGTCGCCGGATTCGTTCAGTCCCAGCGCCTCTCGGAGTCCGGGCACCGACACCTCGCCGCCCCACAGCTGCCGCGCGCGCAGCATCGCGAGCACCAGATCGAGTTCGCCGTCGCCCGCGGGCGCCTGGCCGAGCACGTGCAGGCCGTCGCGGATCTGCACGTCCTTGATCTCACAGAGCCAGCCGTCGACGTGCAGCAGCATGTCGTCGAACGACTCCTCGTCGGGGCGTTCGGTGAGCCCGAGGTCGTGGTCCATCTTGGCCGCGCGCATCAGCGTCCAGATCTGCTGGCGGATGGCGGGCAGCTTGGCCGGGTCGAGCGCGGAGATGTTGGCGTGCTCGTCGAGCAGCTGCTCCAATCGCGAGATGTCGCCGTAGCTTTCGGCGCGCGCCATCGGCGGGATCAGGTGGTCGACCAGGGTGGCGTGCGCGCGCCGCTTGGCCTGGGTGCCCTCGCCGGGATCGTTGACGAGGAACGGGTAGATCAGCGGCAGGTCGCCCAGCGCCGCGTCGGTGCCGCACGAGGCCGACATGCCGAGCGTCTTGCCGGGCAGCCACTCCAGGTTGCCGTGCTTGCCCAGATGCACCATGGCGTCGGCGGCGAAACCGCCCGCCGTCTCCGGCGCGGCCAGCCAGCGGTAGGCGGCCAGGTAGTGGTGACTGGGCGGCAGATCGGGATCGTGGTAGATGGCGACGGGGTTCTCACCGAAGCCGCGCGGCGGCTGCACCATCAGCACCACGTTGCCGAAACGCAGTGCGGCGATGACGATCTCGCCTTTCGGGTCGGCCGAGCGGTCGACGTACAGCTCACCCGGCGGCGGACCCCACGCCTCGACGACGGCCTCGCGCAGGTCTTCCGGGAGGGTGTCGAACCAGGCGGTGTAGGTGGCGGCGCCGATGCGGATCGGGTTGCCTTCCAGCTGTTCGGCGGTGAGCCAGTCCGGGTCCTGACCGCCCGCCGCGATGAGCGCGTGGATCAGGGCGTCACCGTCCCGTTCTTCGAAACCGGGAATTCCCCCCGACTCGCCGAGATCGTAACCGGCGGAACGCAATTCGGTGAGCAGCCGAATGGCGCTCGCGGGCGTGTCCAGACCGACGGCATTGCCGATGCGGGCGTGCTTGGTGGGATAGGCGGAGAGCATCACGGCCAGTCGCTTCTCGGCGGCCGGGATGTGGCGCAGCCGGGCGTAGCGCGTCGCGATGCCCGCGACCCGGGCGGCCCGCTCCGGGTCGGGGACGTAGGTGGACAGGCCGTCGGCGTCGAACTCCTTGAACGAGAACGGCACCGTGATGATGCGGCCGTCGAACTCCGGCACGGCCACCTGGGTCGCCACGTCCAACGGCGAGAGGCCGTCGTCGTTGTCCTCCCACTGGGCGCGGCCGCTGGTCAGGCACAGGCCCTGCAGGATCGGCACGTCCAGTTCGGCGAGCGCGCCGACGTCCCATGCCTCGTCGTCGCCGCCCGCGGACGCGGTGGCTGGCTTGGTGCCGCCCGCGGCGAGCACGGTGACGACCAGCGCGTCGGCTTGGCGCAGCGTGTTCAGCAGCTCGGGTTCGGCGGTGCGCAGCGAGGCGCAGTACAGCGGCAGCGGTCGCGCGCCCGCGTCCTCGATCGCCGCGCACAGTGCGTCGACGTAGCCGGTGTTGCCGGCCAGATGCTGGGCGCGGTAGTAGATCACCGCGACGGTCGGAAGGCCCGCGACCGGCGCCGGGTGGCGGGCGACGCGCTCGAGCTCGCCCCAGCTGGGCAGCTGCACCGGCGGCGCGAAGCCGTGGCCGGTGAGCAGGACCGTGTCGGACAGGAAGTTGTGCAGCTGGCGCAGGTTCTCCGGACCGCCCGCGGCCAGGTAGTTGTGCGCGTCGGCCGCGACGCCGCCCGGCACCGTCGAGCATTCCATGAGCTCGGCGTCCGGCGCGATCTCACCGCCGAGCGCGACCATCGGCACACCGCTGTCGCGGAGCGCGGCGAGCCCGTCCTCCCAGGCACGCTTGCCGCCGAGGATGCGGACGACCACGAGATCGGCCCCGTCCAGCAACGCGGGCAGGTCGTCGACCAGCAGGCGGGCGGGGTTGCCGAGCCGGTAGTCCGCGCCGCTGGCGCGCGCGCTGAGCAGATCGGTGTCGGACGTGGACAGCAGCAGGATCACGGGTGACCTTCCTCGGGTGACGCGCCCATCGGGGTGTGGTGCTCGCCGGAGAGGGTCTGGCTGTTCACAGTGGCGCGACCGCACCGGAATTGCACCGGTTTCCTCGACGCCGCCGAGCACGCCGAGCGTACCCGGCATGGCGTGGCCCGCCGCACGCCCGGTTCCGGAGCGGTCGGTGTCGCCGTCTGCTGGCAGCGAGGAAAGAGCGGAGCCGGTCGGTCCGCGAGCCCGCGGGCGTGCGCTCGATGCCGAGGTCGTAGCTACCGCCGAAGCTGCGGGTCGTGCCGTTGGCCGCGGCGTTCTCGGCATCGCGCGCAGGACGAACTCCCGCCCGTGGGTTCGGACACGCCCGCGCACGTAGGCTGAAGAAGCTATGACTCGAACCGCCCCCGATTCCTGCCCCGGCGTGCTGCGGCTGCATCAGGCCGCCGACGGACCGCTCGCGCGCATCCGGGTGCCCGGTGGACGGCTCACCTCCGATCAGGTGCTCGCCCTGGCGACCGCGGCGAGCGAGTTCGGCGACGGCGCGATCGAATTGACCTCGCGCGGCAACCTCCAGCTGCGTCAGGTGCGCGACGCGGAGGCGCTGACCGCACATCTGACGGCGGCGGGATTGCTGCCGAGCCGGACGCACGAGCGCGTGCGGAACATCGTGGCCTCGCCGCTGTCCGGGCGGGTCGGCGGGCTCGCGGACGTGCGCGGGCTGGTCGGCGATCTCGACGCTCGGCTGTGCGCGACGCCCCGGCTGGCGGAACTGCCGGGACGGGTGCTGTTCACGCTCGACGACGGCCGCGGCGATGTCAGCGGTCTGGACGGAGACATCGGCGTCCACGCGGTCGGCCCCGACGAGTTCGCGCTGCTGCTGGCGGGAGCCGACACCGGCATCCGCGTCACCGGAGCGGAGGCCGTCGATATCGTGCTGGCCGCCGCGGAGGGCTTTCTCGAGGTGAGCTCGGGCCAGTGGCGGCTGCACGAGGTCGCGGACGGTCCGGCGAGGATCGTCGAGTCGCTCGGTCTGACGCCCGGCACGGACCGCGTGGAAATCACTGCGGCCCAGGATGTTCCGATCGGCTGGCTCGACCAGGACGACGGCTCGGTCGCGCTCGGCGCGGGCGTCCGGCTCGGCGCGCTCGACGCGCGACTCGCCGAATTCGTCGCGGCGATCGAACGCCCGGTGATCATCACGCCGTGGCGCAGCCTGATCGTCGCGGACCTCGAGGAGTGGGCCGCCGAACAGGTGGTCCGCGTGCTCGCGCCGATGGGCTTGATCTTCGACGCCGCCTCGCCGTGGTTGCACGTCAGCGCGTGCGCCGGACAGCCCGGCTGCGCGAAGTCGCTGACCGACGTGCGCGCCGACGTCACCGCGGCAGTCGAATCCGGCCGCGTCCTGGCGCACAGCTCGTCGACCGACAGCGCGGGCGACAACATCCCCGCCGAGGAAGTCACCGTCGCGGGACGTCAGCACTGGTCCGGCTGCGACCGCCGTTGTGGCCGCCCGCGCGGCGAGGTCACCGATGTGGTGGCGACTCCCGACGGCTACCGCGTCGACTGAGCACGCGATAGCGCCCGAACCGACGTCAGGTGGACCGGGCGAGGCCGGTTCGCGCGCGCGGCACTTATCCCGCCGCCCGCCTTCAGTGCAATTCCAGCGTGCAGCACTTGATTCCGCCGCCCGCCTTCAGCAACTCCGAGACGTCCACCGGAACCGGAAGGTAGCCGCGGGCGCGGAGGGCGGCGGCGAGGTCGGTGGCGTGCGGGCTGAGGAAGACGTGATACCCGTCGGACACCCCGTTCAGGCCGAGAACGGCGGCGTCGGCGTCGGTCGCCTCGACCGCGTCCGGGAACAGGCCCGCGAGCACGGTGCGGCTGGTCTCGTCGAAGGCGGGCGGGTAGTAGGCGATGGTGGACTCGTCGAGAACCATCAAGACGGTGTCCAGGTGATAGAACCGCGGGTCCACCAATTCCAGTGAGACGACCGGGATTCCGAAGTGCAGCTCGACCTCGCGGTGGGCCGCCGCGGAACTGCGGAAGCCGGTGCCCGCCAGGAATCGGCCGCCGATCAACGCGAAATCGCCCTCGCCCTCGTTGAGTTCCGCGGCCGCCGCGACGTCCACGCCGCGTCCGGCGAACCAGCGGTGGAAGGCGGGACCCTCGGCGGCGCGTTCGGGGTGGGTGAAGCGCGCGGACATGATCCGGTCGCCGACGGCCAGTCCGCCGTTGGCGGCGAACACCATGTCGGGCAGACCCGGTTCGCCGGGCACCACGTCGACCCGGTGACCATGGCGCTCGAAGGTCGCGCGCAGGTCGTCCCACTGGGCGAGCGCCAGCGCGCGATTCACCGGCGCGTCCGGATTCATCCACGGATTGATCGAATACCGGACGTCGAAATGGTCGGGGCGACACATCACGAACCGGCGCGGCACGGGTCGGCGTGCGGGGGCGGGCTCGGTGGTCTGGAGGGTAGCTACTGAGGTCATCGTGGCTCCCGGAGTGAGGAATACGGCTGCCACGAAGGTAAAGGGCCTAGCATTGCGTCCGGAACGCCGAATCGTTGCGCAAATCGACGGTGGAACGGCGAATCATTGCGTCACGGAGGAAGGGCTGTGATGGACGATACCGATCGCAAGATTCTCGGCCACCTGCTGCGCTCGGCGCGCGCGTCGTTCCAGGAGATCGGCTCCGCGGTGGGGCTTTCCGCGCCCGCGGTCAAGCGCCGGGTGGACCGCATGGTCGCCAGCGGTCAGATCACCGGCTTCACGGCGCTGGTGAACCCGGCCGCGCTGGGCTGGACCACCGAGGCCTACGTCGAGGTGTACTACCGCGACAACATCACCCCGGCCGAACTGCGCCGAAGCCTGGAGCCGATCCCGCAGGTGGTCGGCGTGTGGACGATCGCGGGCGAGGCCGACGCGCTGGTGCACGTCATGGCCACCGACATGGCCGAGATCGAGTCGACGGTGGAGCGAATCAGGGAGAACGCGCGCGTCGGGCGCACCCGCAGCGCGATCGTCATGTCCCGCATCCTCGAACGACCACGCACCTGACCCGCGACCCGCACGCCCGCTCCACCGTTCGGCGCATACCTGCGCGTCCATTCCGGCCATCGGCGGGTCATTCGCCTGGCCCCGTCCGCCCGCCCCGAGTTGGGCGCGCCTCCGTCCCCGTTTCGGACATTCCGGGACCTCGAGGCGGACTCCCCCGCCGATCTGGCCGACCCGCGGCATGCCTGCCTCACGGTTCGACACATCCCTGCGTGGCCATACCTCCGCCCTCGCTCCGACATCCCGGGGCTGTGGGCGGACTCCCCCGGCCGCGTCCTAGGGTGGACGCCATGTCCGACGTGCGCACCAGCTACCTCACCGACGGGGCCGAGATCTATCGGCAGTCGTTCGCGACGATCCGAGCCGAGGCGGACCTGAGCGCGTTCCCGCCGGACGTGGCGCGGGTGGTCGTGCGCATGATCCACGGCTGCGGACAGGTGGATCTGACCGAGGACATCGCCTTCTCCCCCGGTGTCGTCGCGGCGGCACGGGCGGCGTTGCACGCGGGCGCGCCGATCCTCTGCGACGCGCAGATGGTCGCCTCCGGCGTCACGCGCAAGCGACTGCCCGCCGACAACGAGGTGATCTGCACCCTCGCCGACCCGCGGGTGCCGGAACTGGCCGCGGCACTGGGCAATACGCGTTCGGCGGCGGCGCTGGAGCTGTGGCGTGACCGGCTGGACGGCGCGGTCGTCGCCATCGGCAACGCGCCGACCGCGCTGTTCCACCTGCTGGACATGCTGGACGCGGGCGCCCCGCGCCCGGCCGCGATCCTCGGCATCCCCGTCGGTTTCGTCGGCGCCGCCGAGTCCAAGGACGCGCTGGCGGCCTACGGCGGCGTCGAATACCTGACGGTGCGCGGCAGGCGCGGCGGCAGCGCCATCACCGCGTCGGCACTGAACGCGATTGCGAGCGAAGCGGAATGACCACACCGGGCAAACTCTGGGGTATCGGACTCGGGCCGGGCGATCCCGAACTGGTGACCGTCAAGGCGGCGCGAATCATCGCGGCGGCCGATGTGATCGCCTTCCACAGCGCGCGGCA
The DNA here is from genome assembly GCF_059570515.1 of Nocardia sp. CNS-044. Classification (NCBI taxonomy): domain Bacteria; kingdom Bacillati; phylum Actinomycetota; class Actinomycetes; order Mycobacteriales; family Nocardiaceae; genus Nocardia; species Nocardia sp. CNS-044. Next base: position 42,617 of record NZ_JCANSX010000011.1, on the reverse strand, counting down.
CGGGCGCAGCATCTCGCGCGGCATCGCCGCGCCCTACATGCGGCCGGGCCAACTGGAGGAGCACCTCGTCTACCCGGTGACGACGGAGACCACCGACCACCCCGGCGGCTATCAGGGCGCGATCGACGAGTTCTACGAACAGGCCGCCGAACGACTGGCCGCGCACCTGGCGGCGGGTCGCTCCGTCGCCCTGCTCGCCGCCGGTGATCCGCTGTTCTACAGCTCCTACATGCACATGCACCGCCGTTTGGCGGATCGCTTCGAGGCCGAGATCGTTCCGGGCATCACCTCGGTGAGCGCCGCGTCGGCGGCGCTCGGCACCCCGCTGGTGGAGGGCGAGCAAGTATTGACGGTGCTGCCCGGCACCATGCCGACCGAGGAACTCACCCGCCGCCTGCGCGATACCGACGCCGCCGCCATCATGAAGCTGGGCCGCACGTATCCCGGTGTGCGGCAGGCACTCTCGGACGCGGGACGACTCGACGACGCCTACTATGTGGAGCGGGCAAGCACCGACCGCGAGCGAGTGCGCACCGCCGCCGAGGTGAACGACGCCGACGTGCCCTACTTCTCGATCACGCTGGTGCCGGGTCCGCGACCGACGACGCCGCTGCCGAGAAGTTCCGCTGCGAGCGCCGAAGCACGCTCCGCCGTCGAAGTGAGCCAAGCGACGGCCGCCTCGACCGGCGTATCGACCTCGGCGAGCGCCTCCGACCCGGCCGCCGAAGACGCCGCCGCACCGCTGGCTCGAGCGGATTCGACTACGGCGAACGCGCACTCCGATGCTCCACCAGCGCAGGCGGATTCGATCGGCGAGGTCGTGGTCGTCGGCCTTGGCCCCGGCTCGCCGGACTGGACGACCCCCGAGGTGCGCGAGGCGCTGAACGCCGCCACCGATCTCGTCGGCTACACCACCTACATCGACCGCGTCCCGCCGCGTCCCGGCCAGCGCAGGCACGCCAGCGACAATCGCGTGGAGTCCGAACGCGCCGCCATGGCTTTGGATCTGGCCAAGCGTGGCGCGAGAGTCGCGGTGGTTTCCTCCGGCGATCCCGGGGTGTTCGCGATGGCGGCGGCGGTGTTGGAAGAGTCCGCCGAACCGCAGTGGCAGGACGTGCCGGTGCGGGTGCTCCCCGGCCTCACCGCGGCCAATGCCGTGGCCAGCCGGGTCGGCGCGCCGCTCGGCCACGACTACGCCATGATCTCGCTCTCCGACCGGCTCAAGCCGTGGGAGGTGGTGGCGCAACGCCTTTCGGCCGTCGCGGCGGCCGACATGGCGATCGCGATCTACAACCCGGCGTCCTCGCAGCGCACCTGGCAGGTCGGCGCGATGCGCGACCTGCTGCTGGAGCATCGCAAACCGGAGACCCCGGTGGTACTCGGCCGCGACGTCGGCGGGCCCACCGAGTCGGTCCGGGTGGTGTCGCTCGCCGATCTCGATCCGGCCGACGTGGACATGCGCACCCTGCTGATCATCGGCGCGTCCACCACCGCGACGGTCGAGACCGCGCACGGCACTCGCGTCTACACCTCGCGGCGCTACCACCGTCCCTGACTCGCGACGACCTACCATAAGTCTCTTCGCGAGGACGAAAGGAGACCGTTGTGCCGCGGCTGGTGGACCACGAGCAGCGCAGGCGGGAGATCACCGACGCCGCGCGGCGGGTCATCGCGCGCGGCGGACTGGAGTCCGCCACGTTCCAATCGGTGGCCGCCGAGGCAGGCATCTCGGTGCGCTTGGTGCAGTACTACTTCGGCACCAAGAAGGACTTCCTGCGCGCCACCCACCTCGCGGTGAGCGCGGACGCGGGCGATCGCTTCGCCAAGCGATTCGCCGCGCTGGGCGAGCAGGCCGCTCCGCGCGACGTCATCTACGCGATGCTCGAGGAACTGCTGCCGATGAACGAGCAGCGGCGCCAGGACACCGTGGTGCTCGGCGCCTTCCAAGCCGCCATGCTCGCCGGGTCGGGTCTGACCGCGGACGAAACCCTAGGCGGCACACAATGGTTGATCGCCGCGGTCGCCGACCAGCTGCGCCGGGCGAGCGACTCGGCCGACGCCGAGCTCGACGCCACCGTCATCGTGCTCGCCGCCGCCGCGCTCACCCAGAGTATGGTGGCCGGCGTTCACTCCAACGAGGCGGCGACCGACCTGCTCGAGCACCTACTCCGGCGCGTACCCGGACCGGACGCCGCGCGACGAAGCGATTGAGAACCCGAACGCGGACAGCGCGGTCGTTCCGCTAACATTCCACTATGGAACGTCGAGAAGGGATCCTCCGATGACGACGACCCGGCGCAAACCGCTGAATTCGACGGCCGCCTCACTGCTCGGTTTCCTGCACGAGGGGCCGATGTCCGGCTGGGACCTGGTGACGCTCGCCCAGGACCGGATCGGCGATTTCTGGACGATCACGCAGAGCCAGGTGTATCGCGAGCTGGCCGCGATGGACGCCGCCGGGCTGGTCGCCAAGGGCGAGACCGGGGCGCGGGATCGCACGCCCTACCGGATCACCGACGCGGGCCGCGAGGCCTTTCTCGAATGGGTCACCCGCGATCCCGGTGCGGAAACGATCCGGGTGCCGCTGCTGCTCACCATGTCGTTCGGCGACCATGTCGACCCCGAGCACCTCGATCGGATCATCGCCGCCAACCGCCAGGTGCACCAGCGCCGCCTCGATCGCTACCTGAAGGACGAGTGCGACACCCTGCGGCCGCACCAGCGGGCCACGCTGGAGTTCGGCATCGGCTACGAGCGCGCGGTGCTGGCCTGGTTCGATCGGCTGCCCGAGTTGCTCAGGCGCTGATCAGCGCACGCCGGATGCCTTGTCCCGCAACCATTCCCAGGCCTCGGCCACAGTCTCGACGACCTCCGCTCCGGCGGGCAGTGGCGGCCGGTCGACCAGCACGACGGGCAGCTCGGCCGCCCGGGCGGCGGCCAGTTTGGCGTAGGTGCGGTCACCGCCGCTGTCCTTGGTGACCAGCACGTCGATGCGGTGCCGCGCCAGCAGCCGGGATTCCTCGTCCACTGTGAAAGGTCCGCGGGCGAGCAGTACTTCGCGGTTCGGGGGCAGCTCGGTTTCCGGCGGGTCGATGGCGCGGATCAGAAACCACTGTTCCGTGAGTCCGGCGAACGCGCCCACGCCCTGCCTGCCGATGGTGAGGAATACGCGCTCGCCGAGGTCCGGGAGCGCGCGAGCAGCGGCCGCGAGATCTGGCACGCGAATCCACCGGTCGCCCGCCACCTCGGTCCAGCCCGGCCGCCGCACATGCACCAGCGGTACACCCGAACCACGCACGGCGGCAGCGGCATTCGCGGTGATCGTGCCCGCGAAGGGGTGAGTGGCGTCGACGACGGCGTCGATCCCGTTGGCCTCCAGCCACTCCCGTAAACCCGCGACGCCGCCGAAGCCGCCGATTCTGACCGATCCCTCCGGCAATCGCGGGTCGCGAACACGACCCGCGAGCGAGGAGACGATGTCGAATCCTCGCTCGCCGGAAGCGATGTGGGCCAGCTCCCGCGCTTCGGCGGTGCCGCCCAGGATCAGAGTTCTCAGGGCTGACCGCTGAAGTAGGCGATGCCCGCGTTCAGCAGCGAGGGGCCGCCCGCGACGAGCAGGCCGATCACACCGCCGATGATGGCGCCGGGAATGACGCCGACCACGAGACCGAGCAGACCGATCAGGCCGCCGATCACCGCGCCGACGGCGGCGCCGAGCGAGGCGCGCTGCAGTTCGGCGAAGAACCATTCCTGCGCGCCGATGTCCTGCACGGCGACGACATCGGCCTTCGGGGTCAGGGTCAGGGACCGACCGTCGGCGTCGATCGCGGCGGCGATCTCCACCGGCGCGCCGTTGCTGGCCTCCCGCGCGGCGAGCGGAATGGCCGTGACGACCTCACCCGCGTCGTTCTTCAGCGTGACGGACTTGCCGTCCGCGTCCAGGGTGAACGCGCCGCCCGTCACGGTGGTGACGATGGACTTGCCCGCGTCGGCCAGTCGCGCGGTATAGCCGACGCCCTGGTCCTGGCCCTGCGCCGCGAGCGCGGTCTGCTCCTGGGCGACAGGGGGTTCGGCCGGTGCGGCATAGGTGGTGCCCGCGGTTACGCCGGTGGCGGCGATGGCCAGGAGAGCGGTAGCGGCGAACTTCTTGAACTTCATGTATCTCCCCATGGAATCGGTTTTCCGATAACGAGTGGATCTCGCGCCCGACCCTACCCGCTGACAAGCACGTGTTTCACCCTCGCATCGGAGGTTTCAGGGTGAACCCTGAACCGATTTGACGACCGTCCACTGCGCAACGGGTAGCTGGGGACGCCACGCGGTGAAGCCGCCGAGCGGCTCGGCCCGATAGATCTGGAACTTTCGCAGCTCACCGCCCCGCGCGGCGGCCATAGCGACCAGCAGTGCTTCCGATTCGGCGGTGACGGCGTTCGCGACCAGCCTGCCGCCCTGGCGCAGATGGGCAAAGCATGTCTCGAGCAGGCCAGCCTGGGTGACCCCGCCGCCGACGAAAATGGCATCGGGCGAAGGCATTTCGTGCTCGGCGGCCAGCTCGGCGAGCACCTCGCCGCGCACCCGCACGTGCGGGACCCCCAGCGCGGTGGCGTTGGCGGTGATCTGCTCCCTGCGCCGCTCCAGCCGCTCGAAAGTGACTGCGCGGCACGCGGGATGCGTTCGGCACCATTCGATGGCGATACTGCCCGAGCCACCGCCGACGTCCCACAGCAGTTCCCCCGGCGCTGGGGCGAGCGCGGCCAGGGTCAACGCCCGCACCTCGGCCTTGGTGAGCTGGCCGTCGCCGCCGTAGACGGTGTCGGGCAGGCCGGGCAACCGGGTGACGCGGGTGCGGGCCGGATCGGCGACGCAGTCGACGGCGACGAGGTTCAGCGGGTCGCCCGCGTCGAGATCCCAGGATGCCGCGGTGACGGTTCGCAGACGTTCCGACGGCCCGCCGAGCTGCTCGAGCACCGTGAGGCTCGATCCACCGAATCCGTTGTCTCGCAAGAGTTCCGCCAGTCGGGCCGGGGTGGTCTCGTCAGCGCTGAGCACCAGCAGCCGCCTGCCGTCGACCAAGTCGGGCAGAACCGCTGCCACGGGGCGGCCCACCGCGCTGACGACCGGCGTCTCGGCCAGCGCCCAGCCGAGACGCGCGCACGCCAGCGACGCGGAGGACGGTTGCGGCAGCACCCGCAGGGACGCGGGCCCGAACAGGCGGGCCAGCGTGACGCCGATGCCGTAGAACATCGGGTCGCCGCTGGCGAGCACACAGATTCGGCGCGCGGCGTGCTCGGCGAGCAGTCCGGGCAGCGCGGGGAGCAGCGGCGAGGGCCATGCGTGCCGGTCTCCATCGAGATGCGTTGGCACCAATGCCAATTGTCGCTCGGAGCCGAAGATCACCTCGGCCGCGGCCACCGCGTCCCGTGCCGCGGTGCCGAGCCCGTCCCATCCGTCGGCTCCGATCCCGACCACCGTGATCGGGGAGCCTTGCCAAGTGCCGGTCACCTCGCGCTCATCGAGGCATCCGCCGCCAGAGGAACTGCGGAACCATGCGCGCCACGACAGCGGCCGGGCCGAGGGCGCGGGGCACCCAGATCTTGCCCGCTCGGCGGCGCAGCCCATCGACGACGGCGTCCGCCACCTGACCGGGCGTGCTCGACAGCGGCGCGGGGTCCATGCCCTCGGTCATCCTGCCGATGACGAAACCCGGACGCACCAGCAGGAGGTGGACGCCGCTGCCGTGCAGCGCGTCGGCGAGTCCGCTGGCGAATCCGTCCAATCCGGCCTTGGCCGAGCCGTACACGTAGTTGGCGCGGCGCACGCGCGCGCCCGCGATGGAGCTGAAGACGACGATCTGGCCCTGGCCTTGCACGCGAAGCAGATTCGCGAGAGTGGTGAGCACGCCGACCTGGGCGACGTAGTCGGTGTGCACGACGGCGACGGCGTGTTCGGGATCGCGCTCGGCGCGGGCCTGGTCGCCGAGGATGCCGAAGGCCAAGACGGCGACGCCGATGGGTCCGTGCTCGGCGGCGATCTTCTCCAACAGCACGGCGTGACCGCCGGTGTCGTCGGCGTCGAACTCCACCGCGTGCACCGCGACCGCTCCGGCCCGTTCGACGGTCGCGATCTGCGCCGCCAAGTCGTCGCTGCGTCGCGCCGCGAGGATCACCACCCGGCCCGGAGCCAGGCGCTCGGCGATCTCGAGACCCATTTCGCTGCGTCCGCCGAGCACCAGAACCGAACCCTCGGCGATCCCTCGCTTACCCATGCGCTCAGTCTGTCATCCCGGCTCACGACGCCGACCAGCCCCTCACATCGCGAAAACGCCCGTGCCGTGGCAGCCACCGTGCAACACAGGGGCTACCGTCGAGGTATGCCGACCACCACCGCACCGCTGTCCCCCGCCGCACTCGACTTCGTCACCGAACGTCATCTGGCGACACTGACCACGTTGCGCGCCAACGGCACGCCGCACGTGGTCGCGGTGGGATTCACCTGGGACCAGGAAGCGGGGATCGCGCGGATCATCACCAACGACGGGTCGGTGAAGGTGCGCAACGTGCGCCGCTACGGGTACGCGGCGGTCAGCCAGGTGGACGGCATCCGGTGGCTGACCCTGGAGGGACCCGCGCGGGTGCTGGACGACCCGGCGAGCGTCGCCGACGCGGTCGAGCGTTACGCGGGCCGCTACCGAGTGCCGAGGGAGAACCCGACCCGCGTGGTGATCGCGATCGAGGTGCGCCGCGTGCTCTCGTCGAGCACGCTGCGCTGACAACGCCTTTCGTCCGTCACAGCACGGTCAGGCCGTGCGGACGTCCGTTCATGGACTCGCAGCCCTCGGGCGTCACCACGACGATGTCCTCGATGCGGGCGCCCCACTCGCCGCGGAAGTAGATGCCCGGTTCGATGCTGAAGGCCATGCCCGGCTGCAGGATCAGGTCGTTGCCCGCGACGATGTAGGGCTCCTCGTGCACGGACAGGCCGATGCCGTGACCGGTCCGGTGCACGAACGCCTCGCCGAAACCGGCCTCGGTCAAGGGTTTCCGCGCGGCGGCGTCGACGGAGGCGGCGGTGACGCCGGGGCGGACGGCGGCGACGGCCGCGGCCTGGGCGCGTTCCAGCTCGGCGTAGCGCGCGGCGACTTCCGGACTCGGCTCGCCGAGCACGTAGGTGCGGGTGCAGTCGGAGTAGTAGCCCGGCTCGACGGGACCGCCGATGTCGACGACCACTACGTCGCCCTGCTCGATACGCCGGTCGGACACACCGTGGTGCGGATCGGCGCCGTGCGGTCCACTGCCGACGATGACGAACGCGGCCTCGGTGTGGCCTTCCGCGACGATCGCCGCGGCGATGTCGGCGCCGACCTCGGCCTCGGTGCGTCCGGCTTGGAGGAACTCGCCCATCCTGGCGTGCACCCGGTCGATCGCGGCGCCCGCCCGGCGCAGCGCGTCGATCTCGGCGTCGTCCTTGCGCATGCGCAGTTCTCGCAGCACCGGCGTGGCCGAGACCGGAAGGCCGCTGAACGAGACCGCCAACGGCAGCAGGTGCAGCGCGGGCATCGCGTCGGCGACCGCGACCCGGGAACCGACGTGCAGCGTGGACTTCACCACCTGGTACGGGTCGACGCCGTCGACCCAGTCCAGCACCTGCAGACCCAGCTCCCCCGCCGCGGATCCGGCCAGCGAGGCGAGTTCGAGCTTCGGGATGATCACCGACGGCGTCGCGCCGTCGGCCGGGATCACCAAGCAGGTCAACCGCTCGAAGGATTCCGCCGCCGAACCGATCAGATAGCGCAGATCCGGCCCCGGCGTGATGAGCAGGGCGTCGAGGTGCGCCGCGCGCATCGACTCCACCGCCCGCTCGAGCCGGTCTCCGTAGACATCCGCCGCGAACCTGGACTCCGTGTGCCCACTCATACCGATCGACGTTACCCGTCCTCGGCTCGGAGCAAACCCGAACACCTGGCAGCCCCCCGGCACCGCTCGGATCGGCTCCGGCCTGTCGGAGCGGGCGGGTAGCCTCAGCGCGTGACCTCTGCTGCGACATCAGGCCCGCTGCTGCTGCTCGACGGTGCCAGCCTGTGGTTCCGCGCGTTCTACGCGATTCCGGACAAGATCACCGCGCCGGACGGGCGTTCGGTGAACGCGCTACGCGGCTTCACCGACATGGTCGCCTCGTTGATCACCAAGCACGCGCCGAGCAGGCTGGTCGTGTGCCTGGACCTGGACTGGCGGCCGCGGTTCCGCGTCGACCTCGTGCCGTCCTACAAGACACACCGGCTCGCCACCTCGGCCGACGCCGCGCCGGGCGAGGAGGAAGTGCCCGACCGGCTGACCCCTCAGGTCGAGATGATCCTCGAGGTTCTCGACGCCGCCGGTATCGCGACGGGCGGCGCGGCGGGTCTGGAGGCCGACGATGTGCTCGGCACGCTGGCGAGCCGCGAGCGCGCCGACGAGGTGATCGTGGTCAGCGGCGATCGGGACCTGTTGCAGCTGGTGCGCGACGAGCCCGCGCCGACCGTGCGGGTGCTCTACGCCGGGCGCGGGTTGGCCAAGGCCGAACTCTTCGGTCCCGCCGAGGTGTCCGCGAAGTACGGCGTGCCGGTGCGCAACGCCGGACCCGCCTACGCCGACCTGGCCACGTTGCGCGGTGACGCCTCCGATGGCTTGCCGGGTGTCGCTGGCATCGGCGAGAAGTCGGCGGCGACGCTCATCTCCCGCTTCGGTTCGCTCGACGCGCTGGTCGCCGCCGTGGACGATCCGGACTCCGAGCTGGCCCCCGGCGTGCGCGGGAAACTGCGTGCGGCGGAGGACTACTTGAAGGCGGCGGCTCCCGTGGTGCGCGTGGTGTGCGACGCCGACGTCGACCTGTCGCGTCCGGACGCGCTGCCGATCGCACCGGCCGATCCGGACCGCCTGCGGGAACTCGCGGTGGCCTACAACGCGGAAAGCCCGGTCACCCGGCTCACCGCCGCCCTGGCCTCGCGTTCCTGAGACCGCCGCGACGGCATTCGGCGCTGTTTTGCGTCGAATGCAACCATGCACCATCGGCGTCTGTGCGTCCGTCGCAGCGAGAAGGCAGCCAGGTTCACCGACCATCCGAGGGAGGGCTCAGCGCTGCGTTCCAGGATCTCGTGCCGCGAGGCTGTGCCGCCGATCCTCTCGAGGGGTTGCGGCAGGTCATGCCAGAAGGCGGTCACGAGCTCGGCCCGTACAGCGCGGGCCGGGCCGGACGGGCTGAAAAAGCAACGAGCCCACGAACATCGGTTCGTGGGCTCGGTCCGGTTCTCCACCCCACCGGACGCCCGCGCCGCAGCACGGGCCGTCCGGCCCGGGATCACGCTCAGCTCGGGCGGCCGACCTCGTAGGTGCCGTCGTCCTTGGTGATCTTGATGTTGACCTTCTTCTGCTCGCCGCTCACCTTGAGGGTGCACTCGAAGCTGGCGTCCACCTCGACCTTCTGGCCCGACGGGCAGGAGACGTCGGTGACGTCCTGGATGCCGTAGGAATCCGTGAGCACCTTCTTGACGCCGTCCTGAACGGCAACCTGGTCCAGCTTGTCCGTGGCGGTGAGCACCAGCACCAGCGCGACGACCGCGCCGATCACCAGCACGCCCAGCGCGGCGAGACCGATGATCAGGCCCTTCTTGCCGCCACCGCCGCCGCTCTGCTGCGGCTGCTGCTGGCCCTGGCCCCACTGCTGCTGCGGCTGCTGACCCCACTGCTGCTGCGGCTGCTGCTGCTGGCCCCAATCCTGTTGCTGCGGCTGACCCCACTGCTGCTGCGGCTGACCGGGCGTCTGGCCCCACTGCTGCTGCGGCTGCTGGGGCTGTTGGGGCTGGCCCCACTGTTGCTGCGGCTGGCCGGGGGTCTGGCCCCACTGTTGCTGCGGCTGATTCTGGTCGCCCCAGTGCTGGGTGGGCTGCGCCTGCGACGGAGTCTGCTGGCCACCCCAGTGCTGGGTCGGTCCGGCGCCGCCGGGCGCCTGCTGTCCGCCCCACTGCTGGGTGGGATCGTTGCGTCCCTCCCCGGGGTCGTTCGGTCCGTAAGGGCCGCTCATCTGCTTGCCTCCACTCGCATCGTTATTCACACGGTAGCCCCCCGCCGGCGACTCGTCGCACTCACATGATTCGCTCGCTGCGCTCGCTCATGCGACTCCTACGCCACGGTCGGTACGCGAAAGAAATCAAATCACAATCGAATCCGCTACGCGGCGTCCACTGCCACGACACCCCGCCGGATCGCCCGGACCGCCTTCGCTGCCGTTCCCGCGATCTCCGGGTCGTCGGCCGTGCCGTGGATCTGGTCGAGCAGGTCGATCACCTGCCTGCACCACCGGACGAAATCGCCCGCGGACAGTGGCGCGCCCTGGTCGCCGCTGGCCAGCAACGACTCGGCCAATCCGTCGCCGCGGGCCCATTTGTAGACGCCGGTGACGAATCCGAGGTCGGGTTCCCTGGTCGGCGGCAGCTTGTGCCGCGCCTCGTCGGAACGCAACTCGCTCCACACGCCGATGGTCGAGGCGACCGCGCGCCGGATCGGCGCCGTGGGACCCGTCGCACCGAGAATGCTGCCCTCCTGGCGGGATTCGTAGACCAGCATGGACACCACACCCGCAAGTTCGGCCGGACCGAGGCCGCGCCAGAGGCCGTGGCGCAGGCATTCGGCGACCAGAAGGTCGCTCTCCGCGTAGATTCGGGCCAGCCTGCGTCCATCCGCGGTGACCTCGCCCTCGTGCACGAAGCCGCGCTCCTCCAGCAGGCCCACGATGCGATCGAAGGTGCGCGCCAGCGAATTCGTCGTGGCGGCAACCTTCTGGCGCATACTCTCGGTCTCGCGAAGCAGCCGGTTGTAGCGCTCGCCGATCCGGCTCATCTGCTCGCGATCGGGCCTGGTGTGCGCCGGGTGGGCGCGCAGGCTGCGGCGCAGCGTGGCCAGTTCGCGGTCATCGGCCGCTTCGGAGCGCTTGCCGCGGCGCGAACGACCCGGCGCGCTGATGCCGGTGCTGCGCAGCGCCGAGGCGAGGTCGCTGCGCGCGCGGGCGGTGCGGTGGTCGACGCGCCGGGGCAGCCGCATGTGGCCGAGCGGCTCCGCGGGCACCGGGAAGTCGGCGACCGAGACCCGGCCCGCCCACTTGTCCGCGGTGAGCACGAGCGGACGCGGATCGTTCGGGGTGGTGTCCGGCTCCAGGATGACGGCGAGACCCGCGCGGCGGCCGGACGGAATCGCCACCACGTCGCCGCGGCGCAGCGCCGTCAACGCGCTGACCGCCGCGCCGCGCCGGTCGGTACGGCTCTGCTGAGCCAGCTGACGTTCCCGCTGCTTGATCCGCTCGCGCAGCGAGATGTATTCCAGGAAGCCGCTTTCCGCGCCGCCGAGCTGGTCGCGCAGCTTGCGCAGCGCACCCTCGTTGCGCTCGATGCCGCGCACCAGCCCGACGACCGAGCGGTCGGCCTGGAATTGCGCGAACGAACGCTCCAGCAGGGCGCGCGATTCGTCGGCGCCCATTCGATCGATCAGGTTGATCGACATGTTGTAGCCGGGCCGGAAGGAACTGCGCAGCGGATAGGTCCGGGTGGACGCCAGACCCGCCACCGCACTGGTGTCGACCTCCGGCTGCCAGAGCACCACCGCGTGGCCCTCGATATCGATGCCGCGGCGGCCCGCGCGACCGGTCAGCTGCGTGTACTCACCGGGCGTCAGCTCGGCGTGCGTCTCGCCGTTGAACTTGACCAGACGTTCCAGCACCACGGTGCGCGCGGGCATGTTGATGCCGAGCGCGAGCGTCTCGGTGGCGAAGACGGCCCGCACCAGCCCGCGGACGAACAGGTCTTCCACCGTGTGCCGGAAGGCGGGCAGCATGCCCGCGTGGTGGGCGGCCAGCCCGCGGTGCAGCGCCTCGCGCCACTCCCAGTAGCCGAGCACCTCGAGATCGGGTTTCGGCAGATCACCGGTGTGCTTCTCGATGATCGCGTCGATCTCGGCGGCCTCGCCCTCCCGGCTCAGATCCAGCCGCGAGCGCAGGCACTGGGCCAGCGCGCCGTCGCAGCCCGCGCGGCTGAAGATGAAGGTGATCGCGGGCAGCAATCCCTCCTCGTCCAGGCGGGCCAGCACCTCGGGGCGCGGCAGCGGACGGAAGTCGCGGCGCATGCCGCCGCGTCCGCGCGGCACACCCCAGTTGTTCATCCGGTCCGCGGACTCGCGATGACGGATGTAGCGCACCAGGTCCTCGTCGACGAGCACCTTCTGCTCGCTGGACTTCGTGTCGAACAGATCGAACATCCGCTTGCCGACCATCACGTGCTGCCACAGCGGCACCGGGCGCGTCTCGTCCACCACCACCGAGGTGTCGCCGCGCACGGTCTCCATCCAGGCGCCGAATTCCTCGGCGTTGCTGACCGTGGCCGACAGGCTGACCAGCCGGACGTCGGCGGGCAGGTGCAGGATGACCTCCTCCCACACCGCGCCGCGGAACCGGTCGGCCAGGTAGTGCACCTCGTCCATCACCACGTACGACAGCCCGCGCAGCGCGTCCGAGGACGCGTAGAGCATGTTGCGCAGCACCTCGGTGGTCATCACCACCACGGGCGCGTCCGGGTTGATCGTCTGATCGCCGGTGAGCAGGCCGACGCTGTCGCGGCCGTACCGCTCGGTGAGGTCGGCGAACTTCTGGTTCGACAGCGCCTTGATCGGTGTGGTGTAGAAGCATTTGCCGCCGGACGCCAGCGCCAGGTGGACGGCGAACTCGCCGACCACGGTTTTGCCCGCGCCGGTCGGCGCGCACACCAGCACGCCGTGGCCCTCCTCGAGCGCACGGCAAGCGTCACGCTGGAAGGGATCGAGGGTGAATTTCAGCTCGGCGGAGAACCTGGCCAGCTCGGTGCGGGACCGGTGATCTGTCACCGTTCAGAGGGTATCGGAGTAGTCCGACACCGGTCGCGTGGATTTCGCCGACGGATCCATGATCGACTCCGCCGCCCCGATCGGCTCGGGCCCGGCGATCGCGGAGGCCTCGTCGTCGGCCAGCGCCTCGAGCGCCTCCCTGCGCGCCTTGCGCTTGTCGTTGAGCCTGGCGACCTGCACCGCGAACTCGAAAAGCACCGTCAGCGCGCACGCGAGCGCCAGCATCGAGAACGGATCCTGCGGTGTGACGATGGCCGCGAAGACGAACAGGCCGAAGATGATCCCGCGCCGCCACGCCTTGAGCTTCTCGTAGGTCAGCACGCCGACGAGGTTCAGGCCGATGATCAACAGCGGCGTCTCGAAGCTGACACCGAAGATGATCAGCAACTGGATGATGAAGCCGAAGTACTGCGAACCGCTCAACGCGGTGATCTGCACGTTGTCGCCGATGGTGAGCAGGAAGCTCAAGGCGTGCGCCACCACGACGTAGGCGAGCACGGCGCCGAGCCCGAACAGCACCGTCCCCGAGGTGACGAAGCCGACCGCGACCTTGCGTTCCTTCGCGTACAGGCCGGGGGTGATGAATGCCCAGATCTGGTAGAGCCAGATCGGCGCGGCCAGCACGACGCCCGCGGTGAAACCGACCTTCAACCGGAGCATGAACTGCTCGAACGGCGCGGTCGCCAGCAAGCGGCACGACCCGTCGGGGGTCAGCGCGGCCCTGGACTCGGGGGGCAGTGAACAGTACGGTCCGCGCAGGATCTCGCCGAGGCTCTCGAGGCCGAAGAACGAATGCGAGTACCAGAGGAAGCCGATCACGGTGGTCAGCAGCACCGCGAAGATCGACTTCAGCAACCGGCTGCGCAGTTCCTGCAGGTGCTCGACCAACGACATGGTGCCGTCGGGATTCGTCCTGCGCCTGCTGCGCCGGGGATCGAACGGGATTCGCATATCTGTGGTTGCCCCTGTGCTCGAGTGCCGCGCCTGGCGCGGCGGTATCGCGTCCCGTGCGGTGTCAGGGACCGACGAACGCCTTCACGGACCGCCGAACAGCACTGACCGGGGTGAGACCGTACTCACCCCGGCGGGAACATTCGACTCAGACCGACTTCTTCTCGGCCTGCGGCGTGATCGCCTGGTTCGAGGGCTGCGCGGGCGGCAGCTGCTGCGCCGGCTGCTGAGCGGGCGCGGCGCCCGCGGCGGGGCTCGCCTCGTTCTGCATCTGGCTGACCTCGCTCTTGAAGATGCGCAAGGATCGGCCGAGGCCGCGCGCGGCGTCCGGCAGCCGCTTCGCACCGAACAACACCACGAACAGCAGCGCGATGATCAGCAGGTGCGACCAGCTGAACGTGCCTGACATCTGTACCTCCCAAGACTGTGGTAGCTCCGATGCTACCGGACCTCACGACACCCGAACTCGCCCGACTTCGCCCGTTTGCCGTGCGTTCAACCTCGACTTTTGCTATCGCGGCGATTCGGGCGCGGCCGCGGCGCGCAGTTGCGCGAGCAACTCCGGCCCCGTCCAGGTCCGCCGATCGCCCTGCTCGGCCGCGACGACGAGTTCGATGAGCCGCTGGTTCACCGGGGTCGGCGCGCCGACCATCGCGCCGAGACCAACGATTTCGCCACAGAGCCAAGAGATTTCGGTCTTGCGACCGGCGGCGAGATCGTCGGCCATCGAGGAACGCGCCACCGGATCGATGGCGAGCACCTGCCCCGCGACCCGGCGGAACACGCCGTCGGGCACGGTCAGCAGCCGGGTCATCAGCTCCGGCGGCAGCGGGGTGAGCCGGGCCGGGCGTATTCGCGCCTTGTTCATCGCGGCGAGCGCCTCGCGCTGCGCGAGCGCGAGGCAGCGGCGGTAGTCCCGGTCGGCGAGTTCCTCGCGCAGCGGACGGCCGGACAGCGCGTTGATCGGGTTGTTCAGATTGAGCAGCAGCTTGGCCCACTGCACGGGTCGCAGGTCCGAGTGGCGGCGCAACGGCAGCCCGGCCCGCGCGAACAGCTCGACATAGTCGGCCAGCGCCGGGTCGTCCTGCACCGCGAGCCCGCCCTCGGTGCCGCGGTGGAAGCGGCCTTCGGTGTGGTGCACGACGTTGAACATCACCATTCCGGCGAGCACGACACAGGTGGGCAGAATCTCCCGGATCACCGTGTCGTTGCCGATGCCGTTCTGCAAGCTGAGCACGACCGTTCCTGGCCGGATCTTGCCGGTGAGCTCGCGCACCGCGGCGGCGGTCGCCCCGGATTTCACCGCGACGAGCACCAGATCGGCCGAGCCGACATCCTCCGGGCCGGTCGCGAGCGAGAGCCGGTCCGGGGAGACGAGCACCTCTCCGCCGTCGAGGTCGGTCAGGCGCAGGCCCGCGGCGCCGACCTCGTCGAGCAACCATTGCCTGCCGACGAACGTGACGTCCGCACCGGCCGCCGCCAGCTTTCCGCCGACGAAGACGCCGATGCTGCCCGCGCCGAGCACCATGACTCGCCGCGGCATGTTGCCGAGCTCGGTCACCTCACTCCAATTCCTCTAGTCCCGCGTCCCCGTACGCGGCCAGCGCCGCGTTGGATCGCTCGCGCACCGCGGCGATCAACTCCGGCGGACCGAGCACCGTGACGCCCGATCCGAAGCCGAGCAGCAACCGCGCCATCCAGTCCAGGGTGGCGAAACGCATGGTCGCCTCCAGGCTGCCGTCCGGATGCACGGCCTGCCGGTGCATCGGGTACTGGTCGAGCACCCAGCCGTAGTCGCCGCGGATGCGCAGCCGCGCCAGCGGGACCGCGGGATCGTCCTGGAACAGATCGAGCGAGGCGGCCGCCTCGGTGGCGGCGTGGCTGGGCGGCCGGGCGGGCTCGGTGAGTTCGGTGGCGGCTTCGATCCGGTCGAAGCGGAACAGTCGCACGCCCTCGGCCTCCCGGCACCACGCCTGCAGGTAGCTGTTGTCGTCGACGAGCACGATCCGGATCGGATCGACGACCCGTTCGGACACCACGTCGCGGCTGGCCGAGTAGTAGATGATGCGCAACGCGTGCTGGCGGGCCAGGCCCGAACGCACGGTCGCCACCGCGGGCGCCTCCACCGGAGTGGCTCGCGCGTCGCCCGCCGTCCGCGGCGCGCCGCCGGAGATGGCGGACTCGATCTTGGCGATGGCCGCGTGCGCCGCGGTCGGGTCGACCATGCCGGGCATGTCCACGATCGAACGCAGGGCGACCAACAGCGCCGTGGCCTCGGTGGAGGTCAGCCGCAGCGGCCGGTCGATGCCCGCGGAGAAGGTGACCTCGATGCTCTCCTCGGAGAAGGACAGATCGATGAGATCGCCCGGCCCGTAGCCGGGCAGGCCGCACATCCACAGCTGGTTCAGGTCGCTCATCAGCTGTTTGGTCGTGACGCCGAGGTCGGCGGCGGCGTCCGCGGCGCTGATGCCGGGGTTGGCGATGAGGTACGGAATCATGTTGAGCAGCCGAGAAAGCCGCACGGAGAGCCGGCTGGTCGTCACGCCCGCACCTCCGTCGTGTCGAACACTGAGCGCAGCCGGGCGACCACGTCGGCGCGCAGGTCGTCGGGGGCGAGCACGAGGGCGTCCGGGCCGAGACCGGTGATCAGCCTGGCCAGCCAGTCGCGCGAGCGGATCGGCACCTCGACCACCATGCCGCCGCGCCCGCCGACGGCGCGTTCCTCGACGACCTGACCGAGCCTGCGGATCTCCTGGCCGCGCCCGTCGGCGATCCACACCGTGGCCGAGCCGCTGACCGGCGCGCTGCTGGTGACTGTCGCGACGATCGCGCGCAGGTCGACGTCCTCGGGCTTGTGCACCGCGTTGACCGGGCCGTAGGGCGTCACGTCGTCGCCGATGCGGGAGAGGCGGAAGCTACGCACCGCGTCGCGGTCGCGGTCGTGGCCTACCAGATACCAGCGCCCGTGGTGGGTCACCACGCCCCACGGTTCGACATCGCGCATGAGGTACGGCGCGTTGACCGCGCCGCGATGCTCGAAGCGCACGGCCTGCCCGGCGTCGACGGCCGCGAGCAGCTTGCCGAGCACCGGCTCCGAGCCGCGGGTGCGGGCGGGCACGGCGGGCACCGAGGCGACGGCCGCGTCCGTTTCGACGTGAATGCCCGCGGCCCGCAGCTTCAGCAAGGCGCCTTCGGCGGCCGCCGCCAGCTCGGGGGACTCCCACATCTGCACCGCGACCGCGACCGCGGCGGCCTCCTCGTCGCTCAGATCGATGTCGGGTAGCTCGTAGGCGTCGCGGTTGATCCGGTACCCCTCCAGCGTCGAATACCGGTTCACCGGCCCGACTTCCAACGGAATGCCCAGGTCGCGCAGCTCGTTCTTGTCCCGCTCGAACATGCGGCTGAACGCCTCGTCGCTGGCCGAGTCCTCGTAGCCCGCGACGCTTTCCCTGATCCGCTCCGCGCTCAAGAACTGCCGGGTCGACAGCAGCGCGATGACCAGATTCATCAGCCGCTCGACCTTGGATATCGCCACCCGTAAGAGGGTAATCGCCACCGTCGAATCACCGCGCGGCGGCGCGCGATAATCGAGCGCGGCGGCGCGCGATGAACGAGCGCGGCGGCGCACGACCACACACCTCGCGGAGCACAATGGTGCGGTGATCGTTGCCTTCTCAGTGACCCCGCTCGGCACGGGCGTGGACGTCGGCCCCGCGGTGGCCGAGGCGGTGCGCGTCGTCCGGGCGAGCGGCCTCCCCAACCACACCGACGCCATGTTCACCACCCTCGAGGGCGAATGGGACGAGGTCATGCGCGTCGTCAAGGACGCTACCGACGCCATCCTGTCCATCGCTCCCCGCTGCAGCCTCGTCCTGAAGGCCGACATCCGCCCCGGCGTCACCGACGCGATGACCGCCAAGGTCGAGTCGGTCGAGCGCTACCTCGCCGAGAACTGACTTCCCTGCCGCTGGCGCGCATCCAGCGCCGCAGCAGCGCCGCTCACTCCTCAGGGAAGCGTGTCTGCTGGTAGCAGGACAGGCGCCAGCCGTCGGGGGTGTGGGTGTAGACGCTGGACATGACGCCGCGGAAGGCGGGGTCCGTGCCCTCGCGGTAGGCGATGCCGACGTAGATCAGGGCGGTGGCGTCGGAGCCGACGCGCACCAGGCGGGGGTTCTGGATTTCGTAGGTGCGCCATGGCGGGGCGTGGCGCAGCGATTCGACGACGCCGTCGCGGTCCAGCACCATGCCGTTGGCCAGGATCATCAGCGCGTCGTCGGTCATGAGCGCGCCGTAGAAGTCCGCGCCGGTACTCGCACACAGCGCGTCCCAGCCGCGGCCCTCGAGGTCGAGCAACTCGTCGAGCACATCCGTGTCGGTCATTGCTCCACAGTAGGCGCGGGATGGGCAGACGAGGCCGAGCCGACGCGCGGCTGTCTCCTGCCCATCCGACACTCGTCCGGAAGAGCTCCGGCTCTCCGGAAAGACCGACTACATCGAGGCGATCAACCGGTCGACGCGCTCGTCGACCGAGCGGAACGGGTCCTTGCACAGCACGGTCCGCTGCGCCTGGTCGTTCAGCTTGAGGTGCACCCAGTCGACCGTGAAGTCGCGACCGGCCTCCTGCGCCGCGGTGATGAAATCGCCGCGCAGCTTGGCGCGAGTCGTCTGCGGCGGAGTGTCGACCGCCGCGTCCACCGCGTCGTCCTCGGTGACACGCTTGGCCAGACCCTTGCGCTGCAGCAGGTCGAAGACGCCGCGGCCGCGCTTGATGTCGTGATAGGCCAGATCCAGCTGCGCGATCTTGGGATCGGACAGCTCCATGTTGTAGCGGTCCTGGTAGCGCTGGAACAGCTTGCGCTTGATCACCCAGTCGATCTCGGTGTCCACCTTGGCGAAGTCCTGCGCCTCGACCGCGTCCAGTGTCCGGCCCCACAGGTCGACGACTTGGTCGATCTGCGGATCGCGGTCCCGGTTGCGCAGGTGCTCGACGGCGCGGGCGTAGTACTCACGCTGGATGTCGAGCGCGCTGGCCTGCCGACCGCCTGCCAGCCGCACGGGACGGCGACCGGTGAGATCGTGGCTGACCTCGCGGATGGCGCGGATCGGGTTGTCCAACGCGAAGTCGCGGAACGAGACGCCCGCCTCGATCATCTCCAGGACCAGCGCCGCCGTGCCGACCTTGAGCATGGTCGTGGTCTCGGACATGTTCGAGTCGCCGACGATCACGTGCAGGCGCCGGTACTTCTCGGCGTCGGCGTGCGGCTCGTCGCGGGTGTTGATGATCGGGCGCGACCGGGTGGTCGCCGAGGAGACGCCCTCCCAGATGTGCTCGGCCCGCTGCGACAGGCAGAACGTGGCCGCCTTCGGCGTCTGCAGCACCTTGCCCGCTCCGCAGATCAGCTGCCTGGTCACCAGGAACGGCAGCAGCACGTCGGAGATACGGGAGAACTCGCCCGCGCGCACCACGAGGAAGTTCTCGTGACAGCCGTAGGAGTTGCCCGCGGAGTCGGTGTTGTTCTTGAACAGGTAGATGTCGCCGCCGATGCCCTCTTCGGCCAAGCGTTGCTCGGCATCGATCAGCAACTCCTCGAGCACCCGCTCGCCCGCCCTGTCATGGGTGACCAACTGGTGCAGACTGTCGCATTCGGCCGTGGCGTACTCCGGATGCGAACCGACGTCGAGATACAGCCGAGCGCCGTTGCGAAGGAACACGTTAGAGCTACGGCCCCAGGACACCACCCGGCGGAACAAGTACCGGGCTACCTCGTCGGGGGACAGCCGACGGTGACCGTGGAAGGTGCATGTCACACCGAACTCGGTCTCGATCCCCATAATTCGTCGCTGCACACCATCGACATTACAGCCATGTCAGGTACTCGCGTGGCGCTGCGGACAACACGGACGCATACGTCTTCACAACGATTCGGCACCGTATGCCCGGCGCGCTCGGCCGGTCAGACGCGGATTTCGCCCCGAGGGCCGCAGCGAAACCCCTGCGCCGAGCGGACGGCGAGCGCACAGATTCGTCGGCGCGATCGCCGCGTCGCGACAGATCTTTCGACGGGCCGCTGCCGCGCACCCGGCCGCTGGAACTTTGCGCGGCACGATCGCGGCGCCCCCGGAGACAGCGGATGGCCCGCGTGGGATCGCCATCGAGGCGGTCCCACGCGGGCCATCGGTCTTCGACTACTCCGAGTCCGAGGATTCCTCGGGAAGCTCCACCACGGTGGTCTTCGTCTTCGCCGCGCTCGCCGGCTGAAGCAGCTTCTCCAAGGCGGTGTCGGCGATCCTGCGGAACGCCCGGCGCGGCCGCGACTGTTCCAGCGTGGCCACCTCGAGCGAACTCACGCCGAGCGCTCGCTTCTCCTTGTCGGCGCCCTCCGGAATCCCGGCCTGCAGCGCCTTGACCGCGACACCGATCGCGGCCGACAGGTCGAGACCCGGCCGGTAGGACCCCTTCAGCGCGGAGACGATGGGCTCGGTCGTGCCGCCCATCACCACGAACTCGCGCTCGTCCACGATCGAGCCGTCGAAGGTGATCCGGTACAGCACCGACTGCGGCGCCTGCTCCGGATAGCCCACCTCCGCCACGCAGATCTCCACCTCGTACGGCTTGAGCTGATCGGTGAAGATCGTGCCGAGGGTCTGCGCGTAGGCGTTGGCCAGCGCCCGACCGGTCACGTCGCGCCGGTCGAACTGGTACCCGCGCAGGTCGGCCTGCAGGATGCCGCCGCGGCGCAGGTTCTCGAACTCGTTGTACTTGCCGACGGCCGCGAACCCGACGCGGTCGTACAGCTCACTCACCTTGTGCAGCGTCGCGGAGGGGTTCTCCGCCACGAACAGCACACCCTTGTCGTACGCCAGAACGATGACACTGCGACCACGAGCGATGCCTTTGCGCGCGAGCTCGGTCTTGTCGCGCATGATCTGCTCGGCCGACGCGTAGTACGGCAGTGTCATGCGTTGGCGCTCCCTTCCTGTGCCGCCGCGCGGTCGGCGACGATGCCGCGGGCGATCTCCTCGACGCGCTCCTCGGGCACCTCCACGGCGCCGTCCTCGTCGATCGTGACGATCGTCGGGTAGATGCCGCGCGCCAGATCCGGCCCACCGGTCGCAGTGTCGTCGTCGGAGGCGTCGAACAGCGCCTCGACCGCGATGCGCAACGCCCGGTTGGCGTCGATTCCCTTGGCGTACAACTTCTTCAGCGACGTCTTGGCGAACATCGAACCGGAACCGACTGCGGTGTAACCGAATCGCTCCTCGCTGCGACCGCCGACCACGTCATACGACACGATGCGGCCGACCCGGTCCTGATCGGTGGCCTGCTGGTCGTATCCGACCAGCACCGGCACCACCGCCAGGCCCTGCAGCGCGGCGGGGAGGTTGTCGCGCACCATCTTCGACAGTTTGTTGGCCTTGCCGTCGAAGGTGAGCGGAACGCCTTCGATCTTCTCGTAGTACTCCAGCTCCACCGCGAAAAGGCGCACCATCTCGACGGCCATGCCCGCGGTGCCCGCGATGCCCGCCGCCGAATAGGTATCGGTGATGTACACCTTCTCCATGTCCCTGCTCGCCACCAGGTTTCCCTGCGTGGCGCGCCGGTCACCGGCGATCAGCACGCCGCCGCGGTAGGTCACCGCGACGATGGTGGTGCCGTGCGGAGCGACGTCCTTCGCGACGGCGCCACCGGAGTGTCCGGTGGCGCCATCGATCGCGGCGAATCTGTTGCCGGGCAACAGCTCCGGTGCGTGTGCGCGCAGGTGTTCGGTGAACGAGGAGAGGGCGTACCCCGGGTGGAGACGCATGGGGTCACCTGCTGTCACTGGCCGCCCTTCTGCACATAGGCGCGGACGAAGTCTTCCGCGTTCTCCTCGAGCACGTCATCGATCTCGTCGAGCAGGTCGTCGGTATCCTCCGCCAGCTTCTCGCGGCGCTCCTGACCGGCGGCGTCGACGCCGTCGGGACCCTCGTCCTCGTCGCCGCCCCCGGTGCGCTTGGTCTGCTCTTGTGCCATGGCAGCCGACCTCCTCTGTCCTCATCATGACCGGACCCAAAGTATGAGCACGGTTCCGATCATGAGCAATGTGCGTGCTCGTACAACAACACTACCCAGCCGAGCCGACACGATGTCGGATCTGTGCCCAATTCGCCGCGCGGACAGCGCCCGATTCGCGACCTGGCCCGCGCGGTCAGGTGGTGAGTTGCTGGACCAGCTCGGCGGCGGTGTCCACGCCGTCGAGCAGCTTGCCGACATGCGATTTGGTGCCGCGGCGCGGTTCCAGGGTCGGGATGCGCACCAGCGAATCGCCGCCCAGGTCGAAGATCACCGAGTCCCAGCTGGCCGCGGCGATGTCCGCACCGAAACGGCGCAGGCATTCGCCGCGGAAGTAGGCGCGGGTGTCGGTGGGCGGCTTGGTCATCGCGTCGAGCACCTGCTGCTCGGAGACCAGCCGCTTCATCGAACCGCGCGCCACCAGGCGGTTGTACAGACCCTTGTCCAGGCGCACGTCGGAGTACTGCAGGTCCATCAGGTGCAGTTTCGGCGCGGCCCAGCTCAGGCCCTCGCGCTGGCGCATGCCTTCGAGCAGGCGCAGTTTGGCGGGCCAGTCGAGCAGGTTCGCGCATTCCATCGGGTCGCGCTCGAGCAGGTCCAGGACCATCGCCCAGTTGTCCAGGATGTCCTGCACGCGGGCGTCCTCGTTGCCCTCGCGGTCCATGAACTTGGCGACCCGCTCGTGGTAGAGCCGCTGTAGCGCCAGACCGGTCAGCTCGCGGCCGTCGGCCAGCGCGACGGTGGCGCGCAGGCTCGGATCGTGGCTGATCTGGTGCACGGCGGTGACCGGGCGGGCCAGCTGCAGGTCGGACAGGTCCTCGCCCGCCTCGATCAGGTCGAGCACCAGCGCGGTGGTGCCGACCTTGAGGTAGGTCGACATCTCGGCCAGATTCGCGTCGCCGATGATGACGTGCAGCCTGCGGTACTTGTCGGCGTCGGCGTGCGGCTCGTCGCGGGTGTTGATGATGCCGCGCTTGAGCGTGGTCTCCAGCCCGACCTCGACCTCGATGTAGTCCGAGCGCTGGGACAGCTGGAACCCGGCGTGATCGCCGGACTGGCCGATGCCGACCCGGCCGGAACCGCAGATCACCTGGCGGGAGACGAAGAACGGCGTCAGGCCGACGATGATCTGGTTGAACGGAGTGTCCCGGTTCATCAGGTAGTTCTCGTGGGTGCCGTACGAGGCGCCCTTGCCGTCGACGTTGTTCTTGTACAGCTGCAGCCGCGGGGCGCCCGGCACGCTGGAGGCATGCCGCGCGGCGGCCTCCATCACGCGCTCGCCCGCCTTGTCCCAGATCACGGCGTCGAGCGGGTCGGTGACCTCGGGCGCGGAGTACTCCGGGTGCGCGTGGTCGACGTACAGGCGGGCGCCGTTGGTGAGGATCATGTTGGCCGCGCCGACCTCGTCGGCGTCGATCACCGGCGCCGGTCCGTTCATCCGGCTCAGGTCGAAACCGCGCGCGTCGCGCAGCGGCGACTCCACCTCGTAGTCCCAGCGCGTCCGCTTGGCCCGCGGCACGCCTTCGGCCGCCGCGTAGGCGAGGACCGCCTGGGTAGAGGTGAGGATCGGGTTGGCCGACGGCTCGGTGGGGGTGGAAATGCCGTATTCGACCTCGATACCGATGATGCGCTGCATACCTCGAGCCTAGGCGACACCGACCAATGTCATACCGAGGGTGGTACTTCCGGAGGATCATGTTCCCCGCTCCCGGGCCGGATAGTCGACTCATGACCGAATCCATCGCCGAAACCGGGGCGAAAGCCACCGAACGGGACCGTGCCGGGCGGCCCACACGGCTCGTCGCGCTCGACGTGCTGCGTGGCATCGCGATCCTCGGCACACTCGGCACCAATGTCTGGATCATGACCAACCCCGAGGGCCTGATCGGCTACATCGACGAACTGGGCGCCGCGACCGACGGCGGCTGGATGTGGACCGAGCGGGTGCTGCAACAGCTGGCGCAGGGCAAGTTCCTCGGCCTGCTGACCATCATGTTCGGCATCGGTCTGGCCATCCAGCAGGCCTCCGCCGCGCGCCGCGGCCGCGCGTGGCCGGGCGGGTATCCGTGGCGGGCCGGGCTGCTGTTCCTGGACGGCGTGCTCAACTTCCTGTTGGTCGCCGAGTTCGACGTGCTGATGGGCTACGCGGTGACCGGCCTGGTGGTCGCCTTCGTGCTCGCCACGAGCGAGCGCGCGCAACGCCGCTGGCTGACGATCGCGGCGAGCGTCCACCTGGCCATTCTCACACTCGTCGCACTGGCGATGGCGTTCGCGCCGCAGCAGGATTCGGCGCCGCGCGAGCCGCTGGACCCGAATCCCTATGCGAACGGCTCGTTCTCGGACCTGGTCGTGTTCCGCTTGGACAACGCGTTGACGTTCCGGGTCGAGGCCGTCTTCGTCTTCGCCATGTCGGTCGCGCTGTTCCTCGCGGGCGCCCGGTTGTATCGCGCGGGCGTGTTCCGCCCGGAGGGCGCGCGAACCCGCAAGCGGCTCATGGTGATCGGCGCGATCGCCGCGCCGATCGATTTCCTGGTCGGCGTGTTCGGCGGCGATCTGGTGCTGCTCACCCGCTACGGCAGCGCGCCGTTCGTCGCCTTCGGCATCCTCGCGCTGGTCGCCGAGTTCTACCTGCGCCGTCCTCGGCTCGGTTTCGCGGGCCGACGGCTCACCGAGGTCGGCCGCACCGCGCTGTCCTGCTACATCCTGCAGAACCTGGTCGCCTCGGCGCTGTGCTACGGCTGGGGTCTTGGCCTGGCCGCGCGGGTCTCCCCCGACGCGCGCGTCCCGTTCACGATCGCGATCTACCTGGTGGTCACGCTGATCATCGTGACGGCCGCGCACCTGTGGCTGCGGCGCTTCGAGCGCGGGCCGGTCGAGTGGGCGTGGAACGCCTGCTACCGGGTGCTGACCCGCGAGCGCTGACCGGCGCGGCCCCGGTCAGCGCGATCGCACACAATTTCGGCGGCGAACACGAGTAGTGCGCTACTCGTGTTCGCCGCCGCTCCTCGTCCCATGCTGAAACGACACCTTTCCGCACTGTCTACGAGGGGAATCGTCCATGAAGGCCGCGGTGCGCCGTGTCTGGCTGCCGTTCAACGAAACGCTGGAGGGCCGGGTGCCCTGGATGTACCTGGATTCCGAAGGCTTCGTGAGCACCGGTGTCGGCAACAAGCTCGACGACACCGGACGGGTGCGCGGCGCTCCGACTCCGGCCGAACGGGCCGCCTCGCTCATCGCCGCCCGCAGGCTGCCGTGGCGCCGCCCCGACGGCTCGGCCGCCACCTGCGCGGAGATCAACGCGGCATGGGACGCGGTGAAGAGCCGGATGGATCTCGTGGCGGGCGGCTACCGCCGTTTCGCCGACGTCACCGAGCTGCGGCTGACCGACGAGCACATCGACCGCGTCGTCTTCGCCAGGCTCGACGAGCTGGAGACGCTGCTGCGCGGACGAATGGTGCGGCACGGCACCGGCGCGGTCGTGATGCCGTTCGCCGGTTTCGACTCCTGGCCCGCCGACGCGCAACTCGGCATGCTCAGCATGTGCTGGGCGATGGGCCCGAAGTTCAGCTTCCCCGCATTCCAGGACGCCGCCTTCGCGCGCGACTGGCTGCGCTGCGCCGCCGCCTGCCGGGTCAATCCCGAGATCGGCACCGTGATCCGGCGCAACGATCGCGATCAGGACTTGTTCCGCAACGCGTTTCGAGTGGAGGACGAAGGCCTCGATCCGGAGGTGCTGCTGTTCCGGCTTCCTGAACTAACCTCGAGCGAGTGAGTCTCGCCGAGCGCTATCCGCTGCTGCATACACCCGTCCGCTGGGAGTGGGGTGGCCTGGACGTCCACTTCTCCACCGAGCTGCCCGCCGACGAGCTGGTGACCAACGTGCACGTGGTGTGTTTCGTCGGCGAGCGGATCGTGCTGTGCCGCGACGACCGCGACTTCTGGCTGGTGCCCGGCGGGACGAGGGAAGCGGGCGAATCGGTGGACGAGTGCCTGCGCCGCGAACTGCGCGAGGAGGCGGGCGCGCGCCCGGTCGGCCCGGTGCGGTGGCTCGGCGCGCACCACGCGACCAGTGACGCACCGGAACCGTACCGGCCGTGGCAGCCGCACCCGCACAAGGCGTGGCTGTGGTGCGCCGCCGACGTCGTGCTGGAGTCCTCCCCCAGCAATCCCGCCGACGCCGAGCAGATTCTCGAGGTCCGCGCCTTCGTGTTCGAGGACGCGCTCGCACACGTCGCCACCGACGGCGCGTACCTACCCGAACTCCTCACCCTGGCAAGGGAATTGCACCGGCCCACCGCGCGCTAGACGTCCGGCCGCGCACTGACTCTCGACGGACCGGCAGCGTCCTCTGACGGTGTCCGCGAGGGCGGCGGGCAGGTCGCGGGCCGGGCCGCCGGAATGCTCCACCGCTGCCGTCGTGCGCGGCCGTTTGGTCCGATGCACAAATCGGGACGTTACAGTCTTGTCCTTTGCCCCTGGCGACAGGTCCGCTCGATGCGCTGAGCTTGGACGGACGACGAGGTCGACGCCACCGCCGGTGACGCGGGGTCGCCTCGACCACACTCCAGCAGAAGGTCTCGGTCTTGGTTCCCTCCACAACTCCGGCGGTCGAACGGGTGCGTCCGGACACCCTGTGCGCGGCGTTCCAGGCGAACGTCGCCCGCTACGCCGACGCGGTCGCGCTGCGCACTCTCGGCGGCGGGCAGACGATCACCTGGCGCGAGTACGGCGCGCGGGTCCGCGCCATCGCGACGGGTCTCGCCGCGCTCGGCGTGCGCCCCGGCGACACCGTCGCGCTGATGCTGACCAACCGGCCGGAGTTCCACCTGTGCGACACCGCCGTGCTGCACGCGGGCGCCACGCCCTTCTCGGTGTACAACACCAATCCGGTCGAGCTGCTCGCCTACCAGTTCGGCAACGCCGGGAACCGGGCGGCCATCTGCGAAAGCCAGTTCGCGCCAAGGATTGCGGCGGCGATCGCGGTGGCGGCCGAGCGGGGCCACCGCGTCGAGCACGTGATCGTCGTGGACGACGCGCCCGCGGGCACCGTGGCGCTCGACGCGCTCGAATCCGCCTCCGCACCGGACGGTTTCGGTTTCGAGGCGACGTGGCGCGCGGTGCGTCCCGAGGACCTGCTCACCATCGTCTACACCTCGGGCACCACCGGCCCGCCGAAGGGCGTCGAGCTCACGCACACCAATTTCATCGAGAACGCCCGCGTCATCGATGAATTCGGTGGCGGGGGTCCGGACGATCGAGTCATCTCCTATCTGCCCGACGCGCACGCGGCCAACCGGTGGTTCGCGCACTACCTGACCATGCTGGAGGGCAGCCAGATCACCACGGTTCCGGATTTCACACAGGTGGCCGCCGCGCTGTCCGAGGTGCGGCCGACCGTGTTCCTCGGCGTGCCGCGGGTGTGGGTGAAAGTCAAGAGCGCGCTGGAGGAACGGTTCGCCGCGGAGCCGCCGCCGCGTCGCGCGCTGGCCCGGTGGGCGGTCGGCGTCGGGCGCGACCGCGCGCGTGCCGCCTCCGACGGACGCGCGCTCGGGTTCACCGGTCGCGTCCAGCACGCCGTCGCCGAGCGGCTGGTGCTCGGTCCGCTGCGCGCCAGGCTCGGCCTGGACCAGGTGCGCGTCGCGGTGACCGGATCGGTGGCCATCCCGCCGGACGTGCACGAGTTCTTTCTCGGCCTCGGCCTGCCGTTGTGCGAGGGGTACGGCATGACCGAGTGCACCGCGGGCGCGACGCTGAACGGGCCGGGACGGATCAAGATCGGCACGGTGGGCACGCCGCTGCCGGGCGCCGAGGTCCGTCTCGCGGCGGACGGCGAGGTGCTGATCCGGGGAAAGATCGTGATGCGCGGATATCGCGGCGACCCCGTCGAGACCGCCGAGACGGTCGACCCCGACGGCTGGCTGCACACCGGCGACATCGGCTCCTTCGACGCCGACGGCTACCTGTCGATCGTCGGCCGCAAGAAGGAGCTCATCATCAACGCCGCGGGAAAGAACATGTCCCCGGCCAACATCGAGAACACGATCACCGAGAACTGCCCGCTGGCGGGCGCGGTCGTGGTGATCGGCGAACAGCGCCCGTACAACACCGCGCTGATCTGTCTCGACCCCGATCTGGCCGCCGCCTTCGGCAAGCGGAACGGGCTCGCGGCGAACTCGGTCACCGACCTCGCCGCCAGCCCGGAGGTGCTCGCCGAGATCGAGCGCGGGATGACGGCGGCGAACGGCAAACTCTCCCGCGTCGAGCAGATCAAGAAGTATCGGGTGCTCGGCGAGGTGTGGGAGCCGGGCGGCGACTGTCTGACGGCAACCGGCAAACTTCGCCGCGCGCCGATCGCGAACCGCTACACCGATACCATCGAGGCCCTGTACTCGGCCTGAGCCGGGACACAGGACGGCATTGAGGCACACGGAGGCGCCGATGACCGACCCGGGCGAAACTCCCGGCCACGGGCAGCGATCCGCGCGGATCGACGACCTGCACCGCGCCGCGGCCGCGCTGCTGGAGGGGTTCTACGGCACACTGCCGCCCTACGCGCAGCTGCCCTTCTCGCTGGTCGAAACCGATTTCGCCCGCGGCGCGAAGCTCAATGTCGATCTGTTCTTCCAGTACCTACGCCGCGGCGTCGAGCCGTCCGAGGCCGACACCAGGGAGCTGGTGGAACTGGCGATGGACCGGCTGCGCGACGGCACACCGCTGGCCGATGTGCTCGAACGGTATCGGCTCGGCGCGGCGTTCCTCTGGGACCGGCTGCGCGATTCGGCGGGCGCCGACGAGACCTTGCTGCTGGACGCCTCCCCGGCGCTGCTGAAGTACATCGCGCTGGTCGGCTCGCGCATCGCGACCGCGGCCGTCCAGCGCGCCCACGATCCGCGATGGGAACTGCTGGAGCGCCGCCGCGGTATCGCCGAGGCGCTGCTCGCCGGGCGCGATCCGGTGGAGTGGGCCGACGACCCGGTCATCCCGGTGGCCGACGCCTTCCTGGTCGCGGTGTTCCGGTTGTGCGGCAGCAACGGTGGTCCCGCGGCGGCCCTGCGGCATCGGGTCGAGGCCATCCCCGGCGTCTTCCTGCGTCTGGACACCGGGGGCTGGACCGCACTGATCCCCTTGGCCTCCGGCGACGACGGCTCAGCCGCGCTGGCCGGGCTCACCGCCCGCCTGCCCGCGCACGCGCCCGGCCGAATTCCCCCGTACTGGGTGGGCGTGGGAGCCGCGTCCACCAGGGCCGCGGTCCCCGCGCTCGCCGCCGAGGCGCGCGTGCTCGCCGAGCTCGGGCGCTGTCTCGCGCGACGCGAGATCGTCTGTCGCCGAACGGATCTGCACTTCGAGTACACCGTGGCGGTGAGCGACGCGGCCCGGCCAGGTCTGGCCGCGCTGCTCGCACCGCTGGACGCCCAGCCGATGCTCGCCGAGACGCTGGAGACGTTCGTGGACACCGGTTTCAACCAGCTCGCCACAGCGCGGCAGCTGATGGTGCACCGCAACACGGTGACCTATCGCCTCGCGCGCGTGCACGAACTCACCGGGCTGGATCCGCACCGCCCCGCCGACGCCATGACGCTGTCGGCGGCGCGGCTGGCCAGGCGGCTCGAAGCCGCCTCGTTCGCACCGTAGTTCCGCCCGGTTTGGTCGGGCGCACAAATCGCCGCCCGGCGGTCTTGGGAACTGCCGGTGGTGCGGCACCCGACTTATGCGGTCTGCTGTATCAGACAGTGAGGCCCCGGGTCGCCGGTCTCGGCACCGCGAGCAGAGAGTTCATATAGTTGACGATTTCGAGCCGGGCGCGGTTCCGCCGCCGCGCCGCCACGGTCGCCCTCGCGGCGATCACCGCCCTCGGGCCGACCGTTCAGCTCGCGCCCGGCGCGAGCGCCGTCCCCGCCGCGGGCCCGGTGCCTTCCGCGCCCGCGAACTTCGGCCTGCCCGCGGACTACGTGCCGACCCCGGAGCGGTACGGCATCGAATATCAACTGGGACAGGTGATTCCGCTTGCCGACGGCACCAAGTTGCAGGCCGAGGTCAGGTATCCGACCGACCCGGCGACCGGGCGACGGGCCGAGGGCGAGTTCCCAGTAGTCGTCAACTTCACCACCTACGGCGCGATCTCCAGCGCGCTCACCGCCGCCGTCACCGGCGTAATCGATCAGCTGCGCATCCCGCTGCCGGACCATTTGCGCGACGCGCGCCGGATCATCAATCAGGCCACCAGCGCCCAGGACATGCTGGTGCGGCGCGGCTACATCGAGGTGATCGCCGACGTCCGCGGCACCGGCGGCTCCACCGGCGCCTGGAATCCGGCGTCCGAACAAGACGGCCTCGACGGCGCGCAGGTAGTGGACTGGGCCGCCCGGCTGCCGGGTTCCAGCGGCAAGGTCGGCATGTACGGGTACTCTTTCCCGGCGCTGTCGGCCATGCGGACCGCCGAATCCGTCGGTCCCGGTTCGCCGTTGAAGGCGATCGTGCCGATGGCCATGCCCAACAACATCTTCAACGAGGTGCTCGGTCACGACGGGTTGATGAGCCCGCTGCTGCTCACCGTCATCTCGCTGATGGTGCCGTATCTGAGTCTGATCGGCCCGTTCATGACGGCGGTGGTGACACCGCAGACCTTCGTGCAGGCGCTCGGCGATCACCTCGCGGCGCTGGTGTCGACCGACAGCACCATCGTCAAGCTGGTGGAGGCGTACGCGGGCGGCCCGCTGGCCTACGACGGCGCGTGGTGGCAGGAGCGGCGGTTCGAGACCGAGCTGGAAGCGTTGGTGGACAACGACATCGCCATGTACCAGGTCGGCGGGCTGTGGGACCTGTACCAGGAAGGGCCGTGGCGCAACTACTCCCAGCTGCAGAACCTGGCGGCCGGGCGCGACCAGTTCGCGCCCATGACGCCCGGGCAGCCGACCGACGGGCGGTTCCAGCTGCTGATGGGCCCGTGGTACCACGTCGGCCTGGGCTTCGGGCCCGGTTCGCGGCTGGACACCGACATGATCACGCTGGCCTGGTTCGACCGCTTCCTCAAGGGGATCGACAACGGCGTGGACGAGGCCGATCGCACGCTGCACGTCATCGACGCGAACAACAACGCTGTCGCGACAGCGCGATACCCGTTCGAGCAGGCCGAGATTCAGCGCCGCTACTTCGACGGCGACCGGCTCGTCGCCGGGCAGCCCACGATCCCCGACGCCGCGGACCGGCTCGACTACAGCGGCTTGGACAACATCTGCAACCGGCAGACCTTGGGCCAGTACTCCGGCGGCCTGCTCGACTTCGTCTTCCGCGTCTTCAACGCCTACAACCCGTGTACCGAATGGGTGCAGGGCCCGACCGCGGGGCGCGCGTACACGATGGATCCGGTGACCGAGCCGACGGTGCTGGCGGGCCCGAGCAGTCTCACCCTGTACGCGTCCTCGACCAGTACCGACGCGGCTTTCCAGGTGTGGCTCGACGACGTGGCCCCGGACGGCACCTCGGTGAACATCACCGGCGGCTCGCAGCTGGCCAGCATGCGCACCCTCGACGAGGAGAAGACCTGGCGGGCCGCGGATGGCACCGTCTACGGACCCGAGCACGTGGTGCGCAAGGAGGCCGAGCAACTGCTCGTCCCCGGCGAGGTGACGCGGATGGAGATCAAGCTGCGCCCAGCGTTCCATCGGCTCGAGCCGGGACACGCGCTGCGCGTGCGGATCACCAGCGGCACCTTCCCTTCCACGATCCCGGTGCCCACCGATCTGCCCAGGCTGATCGGCTCGTCACAGCAGATCCACCGGGACGCGACCAGGCCGTCGAGCCTGGTCGTCCCGCTGGCGCCCGCCACCGCATTCGACTAGAGCGACCGCGAACGCCGCGCCGGATTCCTCGGAGAACCCGCGCGGCGTTCGGCCTGTCCGCAGGGCCCGTCACATCGGCGGTCGCCGAACTCCCCGAGGTCCGAAAGCTGCTCGCCCCCACGACCGCTGCGACGACGGGCCCGGCGTCGCGCACCCGGTTTCCGCACACCGGACCGCGCGACCGATCGTGGGTGAATTCCTGGATCACCTGACCGAAACGCTCACCGCCGCGGTGCGACCCGGATAGTCTCGGCGATGGATCCGAAACCCGGATCCATGCGTCACCTGCCGGGAGCGTCCGATGGAGAAGGCTCTGGTCACCGACGGGGTGTCCGCGACACCCCCAGCCTCGGGCGGCGCCCGCACGCCCGACGAATCCCCCCGGCGGGCAACGGCTTTGCTGCGGCCGGGAATTCTCGCCTTCGGCGGTGCGATCCGCCCGACCGCGCTGCACGCCCATCACACCGTCCAACTGCTCGCCGCCCGCACTCCGATCACGGTGATGGACGCGGGCGGGGTCCGCCACCGCGGCACCAGGATCATCGTGCCCGCCGACGCGCCGCACCGGATCGAGACCGCCGCCGAAGGCGCCGCGCTCTACCTCGATCCGGAGACCGCGGCGGGCGCCGCCGCCGACCGTCGCGCGCACGCGGGCGGCTGGGCCGACGATCAGCACGCGCTGCCCGCGACGCTGGCGGGCGCGCCGATCGCCGAGCAGGTGGCCGCCATCGTGCGCGAATTACGCGGCGTCCCAACGGCTGCCCACGGCGCGCAGCGGCACGGCGCGGTGACCGAGGCGCTGCGGCTGCTGCCGAGTCTGGTGCCGGATCATTCGATCCGCGGGTCCGATGTGGCGAAGCGGGTCGGGCTCTCCCCCGCCCGGCTCTCGCATCTGTTCGCCGAGCAGGTCGGAATGCCGTTGCGCCCGTACATGCTGTGGTTGCGGCTGCGGGTCGCGATCGGCCGGTTCCGTTCCGGTGACGACCTCGCCGCCGCCGCACACGCCGCCGGTTTCGACGACAGCACCCAGCTCACCCGCACCTGCCGTCGCACCTTCGGGCTGACCCCCGCCGCCTTGCACCGCGCCGAACAGTGGGATCTCGGCGACGGAGCGTGACCCGCCCACACCCGGTACGCTCGATCCCGTGTTCTCGCGGGTTCAGCTGACGGCGTTCGCGGTATTCGCGTGCCTGGCTTCCGCGTTCGCGCTGCTGGCCACGCCCCTGCCCGAGCACGCCTCGCTGGCCGCGCTCGGCGTGCTCGCCGCCGCGGTGTTCGCGATCGTGGCGCTGCGCGGCGCGGCGGTCGCGCCGGTCGTCGTCCCGCGCTGCGGACCGCCGCCCTCGGCGCAGCGCCGCAGGCGCGGTTCATATCTGCGACAGAGCAATCCCGACACGGCGGGCCGTCCGCGGCCGCGAGCTCCGGGACGGGTCACGGGCTGATCGGCCCGCGTCACCGCGCGGTGGTGGTCGGCCCTTTCGCGGTGACCTTCTCCCGTTTCCGTGCGTGCGCGCACGTCTCACCGAATCAGGTGTTCCCCCATGCTCGATGTCGTCTACTACCCTGTCTCCGCCGTGCTCTGGCTCTGGCACACCGCCTTCGCCGCGCTGCTCGGGCCCGGCAGCGGCTTGGCCTGGGTGCTGGCCGTGGTGTTCCTCGTCGCCACTCTCCGCGCGGCCATGTATCCCCTCTTCCTGAAACAGGTCCGAACCCAGGCCGTCGTCAAGCGCCTGCAACCCGAGATCGAGGCGCTGCGCAAGCGCTATTCCGACGACCGGCCACGTCAGGTCGCCGAGATCCAGAAACTGCAACGGCAGCACGGTGTGAGTGTGCTGGCGGGCTGCCTGCCGATGCTCGGCCAAGGGCTGGTGTTCCTCGCGCTGTTCCACGTGCTGCGCTCGTTCGACCGCACCGGCGCACTGGGGCATCTGCCCTTCCAGTCGACGCCGGCGCCGATGACGCCCGAACAGAACGCGCAGACACCGAACTACGTCTTCGACGCCGCCGACGTGCAGACGTTCCTGCGGGCCGAGTTCTTCGGGACACCGCTGTCGGCCACCCTGGCCGGGCAGCCGAGCGTTTCGATCGCCGCGGTCGCCGGCACGCTGATGGCGCTGGCTGCCCTCGCGACGCATTTCACGGGGCGGGCCTCGATCGCCCGCCAGGACCCGGCCGCCGCGCAGGTACCAATGCTGAACACGTTGACGCTGTGGGTGTTTCCCGCGGGCGTGCTGATCGGCGGCGCGGTGCTTCCGATCGTGATCCTGTTGTACTGGGTGTCGAACAACGCGTGGACGCTGGCCCAGCAGTACCTCACGTACCGGTGGATCGACGCCGAAACCCGTTCCGCGCCAACGGCATCAGCTACCACAGAGCCGAACGCCCCACGTCCGGGCGCGAAACCGAAGCCGGGCGCGAAACCGGTGCCGGCGGCGAAACCACGGCCCGGCGGGGCATCCGAGAACCCCGTGGCATCCGGGCGCACCGTGCGGTCCGAGCAGCGCGTGGCTTCTCAGGGCCGCACGCCGGCACCGCACAACACCAGATCATCGCGCAGCGCCAAAGCCCGCCGCCGCCGCTGACCCGCGATCAGCCGACAGGACCGGCCTGCAGGTAGTACTTGGCGGCGATGCTCCGCAGCACCTGCCGAATACCGATCGGCGCCCAGCCCGCGGACCGGTCCTCCAGCACCACCGGATCCACCAACTCGACGGTGCGGCCCCTCGTCTCGAGCTCGAAACCGCCCGCGGCGACGACGTTCTTGACCCACTCCGCGTCGCGACCGTAGGTCAGCGCGATGCGGTAGACACCGCCGTCCTCGAACACCCACACCGGAGTTCGATAGCCGCGCCCGGATTTTCGCCCCTTGTGCACCACGACACCGAACGGCGGCACCGTGCCCGCGATCAGTCCGGCCACCGGATTGGTCACGTGCCGGTTGAATCTCGCCACTGCGCGCGGAAGCACCATCGGACGGTCCTCTCTCCAGGTGGAGTGCACCACTCAGGCTACCCTCGAGCGGTGTCAGCGCAGCCGAACGAGATGATCGCGGTCTACGACCGGCAGGGGCGAGAGGTCGGCGCGGCCGATCGCGCCGCGGTCTATCGCGCGGGGCTGTGGCACGCCAGTTCGGGGGTGCTGGTGCGATCGATGGACGGCGAGCGGGTCTACGTGCACCGCCGCACCGACACGAAGATGGTGTTCGCCGGGATGCACGACTGCCTCGCGGGCGGTGTCGTCGCGCCTGGCGAGGATCCGGAGCGGACCGCGATCCGTGAGCTCGGCGAAGAGCTCGGCATCGTGCTCGGCCCGGACGCGACGCCGCCGCTGCCGATGGCCAGCGCGTCCTGGGACGGGGAATGGGAGGGCAGGCCGATGCGCTGCCACTTGTTCGCCTACGAGCTGCGCTACGACGGCCCCATCCGTCATCAGCCCGAGGAGATCGCCGACGGCTGGTGGTGGACCGACGCGGAACTGCGCGCCCACCTCGCCGACCCGGACTGGCCGTTCGTCCCGGACACCCGGGTGCTGATCGGCGATCTCCTGTCCTGATCCGTTACGCCGCGCTGCCGCTGCCCAGGGCCAGGAACGTCTGGAAAATGGTGGCGACGACTTCGAGCAGCTCCATGAGATGTCATCCTTCGGGTAGTTCATCGAGTGGAGCGGCCAGCATCACGGACCCGGGTGTCCGGGAGGTTATCCGGACGTGACGGGCGCGGATGGAAATCCTCGCCGTGCGGAATTCGCTTCGGTCAGCTCGACGACGCGCCGGTGCTGGCCCAGGACAGGAACGCGCCGGGGTTGCGGGTCTGCAGCAGCACCCGGCCGGGGCCGACGAAGTCGAAGACGAATCCTTCGCCCGATTTCAGCGACTGGATGGAGCGGCCGGAGACGGCGCGCCGGATGGTGAAGTTCATGGCCAAGTCGTAGGCGACCACGTGTCCGGTGTCGATGGTGATCGGTTCGCCGGGC
The DNA here is from genome assembly GCF_059570515.1 of Nocardia sp. CNS-044. Taxonomy (NCBI): domain Bacteria; kingdom Bacillati; phylum Actinomycetota; class Actinomycetes; order Mycobacteriales; family Nocardiaceae; genus Nocardia; species Nocardia sp. CNS-044. The sequence continues at coordinate 6,903 of NZ_JCANSX010000011.1, read as the reverse complement.
TGCAGGTCGATCACGTCGATCGCGCCGAAGACGCCGACCACGATCTCGCCCTCGCCGTGCGCGCGCAGGCCGAAGCCGCCCTCACCGCCGAACAGGTTCGCGAAGCCGCCCCACTTGCTCTCCACCTGCACGCCGTGCGAGTTGGCGATCCAGCCGCCGCGGCTGATGAAGAACGGCCGGTCCGGGGTGATCTGCAGGTTCAGCATGTCGCCGGGCAGCGCGGGTGCGACGTCGACCCAGCCGCCCTGCTGCGGCGCGGTGAACGTGGAGACGAAGAACGACTCCCCGGCGAGCACCGAGCGCTTGAGACCGGCCAGGATGCCGCCTTCGGCCTTGGCCTGCAGCGTGATTCCCGCCGAATGGGCGACCATGGCGCCGCTCTCGACCCGCATCGGCTCACCGCCCGCGAGGAAGCACCGCGCGACGGTGGAGGCGGGATTGTGGCGCAGTTGAACCTTCATGGTGCCGACCCTACCGCCTGTGCGCGGCGGCAGGTATCGGCGAATACCGCCCGGGGAGTCCGGGTTTCGCGCGCCGAGTTCAGTCGAGGGTGCGCAAGGCGTCCTCGGTGCGCGCGACCACCGCGCCGCCGTTCGCCGTGAGCACGATCGGACGCTGGATCAGCTGCGGGTTGGCGGCCAGCGCCTCGATCCACCGGTCGCGGTCGGCGGGCGTGCGGCCCCAGTCCGCCATGCCCAGGTCCTTGGCGATCTGCTCGCCGGTGCGGGTGATGTCCCACGGTTGCGCGTCGAGCCGCCGCAGCACCTCGCGCAACTCGTCCGCGGTCGGCGGGTCGTCCAGGTAGCGGCGCACGGAGTAGGCCACGCCCGTCTCGTCCAGGTGCGCCGTCGCGGTGCGGCTCTTCGAGCACCGCGGGTTGTGCCAGATCTCGGTTTGCCCTGATGTCATGCCTTCAGATAACCACGTCCGGCTACAGATGCATCAAGTCCGGCCAGGTCTTGGCCCACGGATGACGCGACCCGGTGCACGCCCACACGGTGACGTCCTGGGTGTTGCCGGGAAAGCCGAGCCTGCTGTCCACCTTGCCGACCGGTTCCACGCTGTCGAAGTTCCAGCGCAGGAAGCTCTCGGGCACGCCGACCGCGAGCACGGTTCCGGTCTGCTCGTCCGGCCTGCCGAAGTAGCCGTAGCCGCGGCTCGGACTGTAGATCGGCGGCAGTTCGTCGCGCGCGAACTGGTCGAGTGCGCTGGCCTGCCAGTAGGTGTCGGTGACCACGACGGTGTTCGCGCGTTCGGCTGGGGCGAGCGCGGCATAGGCCTCGGTCACGGCGGTGGTCAGCTCGGGCCAGCCGAATTCGCCGTAGACGCCGATATTGATCGCGGCTTCCGCGACGCCGGCGGGCGGTGCGATGCGGTCGGGGTGCTGCCACGGCGTCGACCACAGGACGAGCGCCGTGGAACCCAGCACCACCGCCGCGCCGCCCGCGGTGGCCAGCCTGCGCGGCGACGGGCGCAGTCCAGCGGCCAGCTCGACCAGCCCGACCGCGCCCGCGGCGAGCACCACGCCGTACATCCCCGCCATGTAGTAGATGCGTCCGCCCATCACCAGGAAGATGGCGACCAGCAACAGCAGCGTCGCGCCGAGGAAGCGGTACGGGCGCAGCGCGGGATTGCGCAGCAGCGCCCACACGCCGTACACCAGCACCACCGCGCCGAGCAGACCCGCGGTCAGCAGCGCGAGCGGCACGAACATCAGCCGCCCGCCGAGAACGCCCTGCTCGCCGCTGATCACCTCGCCCATGTGCAGCTGCGGCCACCCGTTGCCCGCCTGCCAGATCAGTGTCGGCACCGTGGCGAGCACGACGATCGCGCCGCCGAGCCACAGCAGCGGGCGCCGCACCAGCTCGCGCGGACCGAGGGCCGACGAGGTCACCGCGATCGCGATCCAGAAGAACGGGATCAGCCACTTCACCTGCATGTCCACCGCCGTCACGAGCGCGGCGCACAGCAGCAGCGAATCACGGCGGGTGCGCACCCAGCGCACCACGAGCCAGGTGATGATCACCCACAGCACGGTGTCGATCGCGTTGGTGGTGAGCATCTTGCCCTGCAACAGCAGGAACGGCGACGTCGCGTAGGCGATGGCCGCGAGCAACTGGGCGCGGCGGCCGCCGCCGAATTCCCTGGCGAGCAGCGCGGTGAGCACCACGGCCAGCGTGGTCAGCGCGACCGCGGGCAGCCGGAGCGCGAAGAACGAGCCGGGGGCGACGGTGTCCATCAGGCGAGCCAGCATCGGGAGCACCGGCCCCTGATCGGCGTAGCCGAAGGACGGGTGGCGGCCCGCGGCGAGGAAGTACAGCTCGTCGCCGAAGTAGTCGTAGCGGCTCGCCGAGAACAGCAGCACCGCGAGGGAAACGCCCGCGACGACGGCGATGCCCGTGGACGCCACCGCGGGACGATCCGCCCCCGCGAGGTTCCGCTGCTGACGCTCTACCGTATCGATCACGCCGCTCCTCGACGATTCGGACTCCGACCGCGTCGAATCTAACGGGAAACGCCCGCTCGCCCATCCACCCTCGGGGCGAGTCGAGATCAACATTCAGGCGTAGTCCCTGGCTCAGGCCGCGGCTGTCACCTTCGCGGACCGGTGGCGGCGCGCCAGGAGGTAGGCCGCGCCGGCGGCCGGGATGTTCATCAGCACGCCGTACACCGCGCCCGGCACGGCCATCGTGTCGTTGTGCAGCACGGAGACCGCGACGGCGATGGCGATCGCGCCGTTGTGGATGCCGATCTCCATCGCCGAGGCGACGGCCTGGTCCTCGTCGACGCCGAACAGCCGCGGCGCCAGGTAACCGACCGTCAGGCTGAGCACCGCGAACACCAGGCACAGCGCGGCCAGTTCGCCGAGGTGCTCGGTGAGGGTCTCGAAGTTCTTCGCCACGGCGGCCGCGACCACGAGCGCGAGCACCACGATCGACAACACCTTCACCGCCCCGCGCATCCGCCGCGCCCAGTCGGTGAAACGCCGGTGCACCCACATGCCGACCGCGACCGGCACCAGCACGATCGCGAAGACCTGCGCGAACTTGTCCGGCCGCAATCCGATCGAACCCTCGCCGTCCAGGAACACCGTGTAGGACAGCGCGACGACCAGCGGCAACGTGAACACCGCCAGCACCGAATTCACCGCCGTGAGCGTGATGTTCAGCGCGACGTGCCCACCGGCGATGTGGCTGAACAGGTTCGCCGACGGTCCGCCCGGCGAGGCCGCGAGCAGCATCATGCCCACCGCGAGCGCGCCCTCCACGCCGAACAGCAGGATGAGCCCGAAGCACGCGGCGGGCAGCAGCACCATCTGGCAGACCAGCGCGATCGCCGCCGCCGCGGGATAGCGCAGCACCCTGGCGAAATCGTCGACGGTGAGTGTCAGGCCGAGCCCGAACATCACCAAGGCCAGCGCCAGCGGCAGAAAAACGGCGAAAGCCGTTGAACCCATGCGGATCTCCTCTCGAACCGGCATCCACCGGATTCGACCGTATCGGTGGGAAGGCACGGAAGGAAAGCCGCGCGGCGAAAGTCTCACCCGCGCGGCGGGCGCCGCTCCCCCGGGTTCTGGGTCTTGCGATATTGGATCGCCCACCAGACTCGCAGCGCCGTGTGCGCGGCGCGCAGGTCCGCGCCGGTGAGTTCCTCGAAGCGGCTCAGCCGGTAGCGAACGGTGTTGGGATGCACCACGAGCCGCTCGGCGGTGGCCTCGACGCGCAGGCCGGTGTCGAGGTAGGCCTCGACGGTGTCGACGATCGTGCGGGCGGATTCGCCGCCGCCCAGGGACGCCAGATAGCGCCGGACGAGTTCCGCGCCGAGATCGGTGTCGGCGGCGATCGCGGGCAGCACGCCGACGCTGTCCAGGTCGACAATTCCGGTGCGCCCGAACAGCCGCGCGGTGACCAGCACCCGACCGGCCAGGCGGAACGAGCGCGCCAAGTCCTCCAGCCGGGTCGGCGGACCGAGCCCGACGACGCCGCCCACTCCCGGGCTTCTGGACTTTTCCACAAACCCGGCGACGTCGCCGTCCACCGTGGTCACGAACCCGCTCGCGGGGAGCGGCGCGGCGGGATCGGGCGAATCTTCCGCCCCGGCCCGGTACGCGCGGTACTCGGCTTCGGGATCGACGCCGAGTTGCTGCGCGCGGATCCGCAGGTCCCCGGGACCGAGGGTGCCGAGGAGCACGGCCCTGGTGAACTCGGCGCGGAACTGCTCGTCGTGCCGCGCGGCGGCGATCTCCACGTCGCGGTGCCCGCCGCTGTACGGGACGACGGCGGCGTCGACGAGGTCGAGCAGCGCGGTGATCAACTGGAGCAGCGTGCGATCGGCGACACCGCTGGTGGCGGCAGCCTCGGTCAGTTCGGCGAGGATCTCACGGACCGCGATGCGCCACCCGTTCTGAATCTCGGCCAGCGAAATACCTTGGCGGGCACGGATTTCGCCGAACTCGCGCAGCACGGCGAGATCGCCCGAGGTGAGCGGATGACCGTCGTGCAGCGCGTCGAGCAGGCGGTCGACGACCGAGGCGGTGGACGTGGCGATGGTCGCGGCGGGCAGCGGCGCGTAGGCCGACATCTCCGCCCTGGCTCGCGCTACGACGCGGTCGACGAGCTCGGGTGCGCGATGCCGCACGCGCGACACCACCAAACGTTCGGCGGCGGTCGGGCGTCTGCTCATAGTGGGGCGAGCCTACGGGCGGGCGCTTGGAGAAATCAACAAACCGGCGACTGATAGTTCAACACGCTTTCCATGGCGCAGATCACACTTTCCGCCGAATACTCGTCGGGACCGACCACTGCCGTTCGACGAGGAATCGACGATGTATCTGACTCAGGGCCTGCACCGCGCCGCCCAGCTCAACCCCGACGGCCTGATGACCATCTGCGGTTCCCGCACCCGAACCAACCGGGAGGTGCTCGACCGGGTCGCCCGATTGGCGGGCGCGCTGCGCGACCTCGGCGTCGGCCCGGGCGATCGGGTGGCGATGCTGTCGCTGAACTCCGACCGCTATCACGAGTACCTGCTCGCGGTGCCGTGGGCGGACGCGGTTCTCAATCCGGTGAACATCCGGTGGAGTCCGGCCGAAATCGCTTACTCCCTCGCCGATTCCGACAGCCGGGTGCTCTTCGTCGACGACGCCTTCGCCCCGATGGTTCCGGCGCTGCGGGCGCAGTATCCGGAACTACGCGCGGAGATCCACTGCGGCGACGGACCAACCCCCGACGGCGCGCTCGACTACGAGCGAATCCTCGCGGACGCCACGGCGATTCCCGACGCGCGCCGCGGCGGCGAGGCGCCGGCGGGCATCTTCTACACCGGCGGCACCACCGGATTCCCCAAGGGCGTGGTGCTCAGCCACGCCAATCTGCTGACCTCCGCGCTCGGCGGCGTCGCCACCGGGTATCTGATGGCCCCGGGCGCGGTCTTCCTGCACGCGGCGCCGATGTTCCACCTCGCCGATCTGGCCGGGTGGCAGGGTGTGCTGATGCTGGGCGGCACCCACGTGATGATCCCGGCGTTCGATCCGGTGGCCACCCTGACGGCGATCCAGCAGCACCGGGTGAGTTCCACCGTGCTGGTGCCGGTGATGATCCAGATGCTCGTCGACCATCCGCGCGCGGGCGAGTTCGACCTGTCCAGCGTCGAGCACATCATGTACGGCGCCTCGCCGATCTCGCAGGCGGTGCTCGAGCGCGCGATGGCCGCCTTCGGCAACGCCGGTTTCGCCCAGGCCTACGGCATGACCGAGGTCGCGCCGATCGCCACCCTGCTCGGTCCGGCGGATCACCTGGCCGGTCGGCTGCGTTCGGCGGGACGGGCCGCGCCGCACAGTGAGATCCGGATCGTGGATTCCGACGGCGCCGAGGTGCCGCGCGGCACCGTCGGCGAGGTGGTGGTGCGCGGCGGCCACGTGATGCTCGGCTACTGGAACAAGCCCGCCGAGACCGCGGACGCCGTGCGGGACGGCTGGATGCACACCGGGGACGGCGGCTATATGGACGAGGACGGCTACGTCTACATCGTCGACCGGATCAAGGACATGATCGTCTCCGGCGGCGAGAACGTGTACTCCGCCGAGGTGGAGAACGCCGTCGCCGCGCACCCGGCGGTCGCCGCGGTGGCGGTGATCGGCGTGCCGGACGCCGAATGGGGCGAGCGGGTGCACGCGGTCATCGTCTGCAAGCCGGGACAGCAGGTGACCTCGGCGGAGATCCGCGGTCACGCCAAGGAGCTGATCGCCGGATACAAGGCGCCGCGCAGCATCGAGATCGTGGACGCGCTACCGGTGTCGGGCGCCGGGAAGATTCTGAAACGCGATCTGCGGCAGAAGTATTGGGACGTCGACGCGCGACAGGTCAACTGAGCCCTTCGCTCGGATCGGGGCGTCGCGCCCCGAAAGTTCCGCGCCAGCTTCGATTCCCGCTCGCACAGACGAAAGGGCCGAGCCACCAGGGTGGCTCGGCCCTTCGACGCGGAGTTCGCTCAGCTCGCGCTGCCCGTCAGCAGCTGCTGGATGGTCTTGATCAGAACTTCGGCCAGGAAATCCGACGCGGATCCGGACATGGGGTGCTCCTCATCTCGATGCGGTGCGCACGGTCGGCGCTCCGTTAATCTGAAGCATGAATGATTCAGATGCTTGCCGGAGGTGTTTTCGAACCACAAATCCGGCGAGGCGCCGCTTTGGCACCGAAAACATGGTCTCTAGCTGGCGTTATCTTCCCAGACAAGCGTCCAGTGGGCTGGGTCACAGTCCACTGAGTGAGATCCGGAATCCGTTCACCAGATACGACAAGGGCCGCGCCCCAGGAGAGACGCGGCCCGAGATGTCCCACCGAACTACAGGTACTGACCCGTGTTCGACTCCGTGTCGATCGCACGGCTGGCACTGGCGTTCTT